>JAWKUK010000015.1:0-204678 GCA_041398605.1 Planctomycetota bacterium | reverse complement strand
CGGTTCGGGGTACTTGCGCTTGTCACAGTGGGATGACGAGCCCGGCGCCGGCGCGCTGCAGGGGCGCTACGACGTCCTCGACGACATCGTCTCGACGACGAGCCAGGCGTTCCTCGGCTCGACGATCGGCTGCGCGCGCTGCCATGATCACAAGGCGGACCCCTTCGACGCCGAGCACTATTACCAGTTCATGGCGTTCTTCCACGGCCTGACCGACATGTCGACGGGCGGCACGCTCGTCGATGTGTCGTCGCCCGAGGAGGCCGCGGTCGCAGACGAGGCGCAGCGCGAGAAGGACGCGGAGCTCGCAGCCCTCCAGGCGGAGCGGCGCGCGATCGTGGACGCGCTCCAGGCGCGGACTTCGACCGCAGGGACCGTACGCGGTCCGCTCGAGCGCCTCCGCTATCGCTTCTACCGCGATACCTGGGCGGTGCTGCCCGACTTCGAGATGTTCCGGCCCGAAGACATGGGCGAGCTCGAGGCCGGCTTCGTCGACCTGGCGCGGCGCACGCGCGACAACGCGATCGGCTTCGTGTTCGAGGGGCTCCTCCGTGTGCCGCGCGACGGCGAGTACGAGTTCCGCGCGCGCGCCGACGATGGCGCGCGCGTGAGCCTCGATCGGTCGAGCGTCCTCGAGATCGACGGCCTCGGTGATGAGCCGCGCAGCGCGGACGCGCGCCGCACGCTGCAAGCGGGCGCGGTGCCCATGCGAGTCGAGTGGTTCAACGCGCGCGGCGCGCCCACCCTCGAGCTCGATTGGCGCCGCGTCGAGGACGCGCGTTGGCGCTATGCGACCGCAGCGCCCGGCGGCGCGCCGGCGGCATGGACCTCGGCGACCTTCGACGACAGCGCCTGGTCGGTCGGCGAGGGCGGCTTCGGCGCGCCCGGGACCCCTGGCGCAGACGTGCGCACCGAGTGGCACGAGGCCGAGATCTGGCTGCGCCGCACGTTCGACTGGGACGCTGCCTCCGGCGGCGATCCGTGTGTCGTCCTGCACCACGACGAAGACGTCGAGGTCTACGTCAACGGGGTCCTCGCCTTGGAGCGCGACGGGTTCGCGTCGGAGTACGCGACCTACGAGCTGTCCTCCGAGGGCAGGGCCGCGCTGCGCGCCGGCGAGAACCTGTTGGCGGTGCATTGCCGGCAGACGGGCGGCGGCCAGTACGTCGACGTTGCGATCGTCCCGCGCGCGGCGACGATGGACGGCCGAACGCTGCGCGACGTCGCCCTCGGACGCGCACCGCTCAGCGCGGCGCAGCCTGCCGCGACGGAAGAGGAGCTCACGCGGCTCGTCGAGGCGCGCGGTGATGCGCTGCTGGGCGAGGGCACGCTCGAGCGCTATCGCGCGCTCTCCGAGCGCATCCGGCGCACCCGCGAGCGTCCAGTGCCGCGCGCGATGGCGTTCGCCGCCCGTGAACGTGGCGGCGAAGTCCCGCCGCTCGCGATCCACGTGCGCGGCAACGCGAACCTCCTCGGCGAGCCGGTCGAGCCAGCCGTGCCCGCGTTCCTGGGCGACTTCGCGCGGCCCGTGCCGCAGGCGCTCCCGGACGGCAGCAGCAGCGGACGGCGCGCGGCCCTGGCGCGGTGGATCACGGCGCCCGAGAACCCGCTGACGGCGCGCGTCATGGTCAACCGCGTCTGGCAGCATCACTTTGGGCGCGGCATCGTCCCCAGCACCAACGACTTCGGCGAGCTCGGGGACCGACCGAGCAACCTGCCGCTCTTGGATTGGCTCGCCCATGAGTTCGTCGCGCGCGGCTGGAGCGTCAAGGCGCTGCACCGGCTCATCCTCAGCTCCGAGACGTGGCGCCAGAGCGCCGCGGGACGGCCGGAGGCGCTCGTCGTCGACCCTGAGAACGATTGCCTTTGGCGCATGTCTCCTCGGCGCATGAGCGCGGAGGAGGTGCGCGATGGGATGCTCGCCGTCGCCGGGATGCTGCGCCTCGAACGCGGCGGCCCGAGCGTCTTCGGTCGCATGCCGAAGGCGGCGCTGGCGACGTCCTCGACGCCAGGCAGCGTCTGGGGTGAGTCGCCCGAGGCGCAGCAGAACCGACGGACGTTGTACATCAAGGTCAAGCGCTCGCTGTTGACGCCGCTGCTCGTCGCGCATGACATGCCCGACGTCGACTCGAGCTGTCCCGCACGTTTCACGACGATCCTGCCGACCCAGGCCCTGCAGCTCCTGAACGGCGACTTCCCGCACGAAGTCGCGCAGAGGTTTGCAGACCGCTTGGAGGCGGAGTTGCCCGGCCCCGACGCGCAAGCCGGGCGCGGGTCCGGCGCCACCGGCGACCTGTTGGCCGGTCGCGTCCGGCGCGGGCTCGAGCTCGCGCTCGCGCGCCCCGTCGCCGACGCGGAGGTCAGCGACTACGCCGCCTTCTTGACCGCGCTCGCCGCGGATGAAGCGCTGACGCCGCGCCGCGCGTTGGAGCTGTTCTGCCTGACCGTGTTGAACCTGAACGAATTTGTCTTTGTTGATTGATCTCGGTCGATTGACCCCGGTCGACTGATCCCGAGCCCACCATGGAATCGAATCGCTTCACTGTCGCGGACGCTTCATCGCACCTCGAGCTCTCGCGGCGCGCACTGTTGCGCGGCACCCTCGGCGCGGCTGGCGCGTTGGGGCTCGCCTCGGCCGGGGACGTGCAGGAGTTCGTCAATCCGCTGGCGCCCAAGGCGCCGCACTTCGCGCCGAAGGCGAAGCGCGTGATCTTCCTGTACATGTACGGCGGCCCGAGCCAAGTCGACACGTTCGACTACAAGCCGGACCTCTACCCCTTGGATGGAAAGACGATCCAGGTCAAGACGCGCGGCCGCGGCGGCGCGCGGAGCGAAGGGCGCGTCGTCGGCCCGAAGTGGCAGTTCAAGCAGTACGGCGAGTGCGGCAAGTGGGTCAGCGACCTCTTTCCGAACCTGGCGCAGCACGTGGATCGCATGGGGTTCGTGCACTCGATGTACGCGGACAGTCCGATCCATGGCTCAGCCATGCTGATGATGAACTCGGGGCACCTCTTCAGCGGCAAGCCGTGCCTCGGGTCGTGGGTCTCCTACGGCCTCGGCTCCGAGAACCAGGACATGCCCGGCTTTGTCGTCATGCTCGACCAATCCGGCGGCCCGATCAGCGGCGCCAAGAACTGGTCGAGCGGCTACATGCCGGCGACGTTCCAGGGGACCGTCGTCGACGCGTCGAACGCGACACCGATCCTCGATCTCGCGCCGCCGGAGGACATGCCGATCCGCGTGCAGCGGCGCATCCTCGACCAGCTACGCAAGCGCAACGAGCTGCACCTCGAGCAGCGGCGTGACAACACGGAGCTCGCCGCGCGCATCGCGAGCTACGAGCTGGCGTTTCGGATGCAGTCCGCGGCGCCGACGGTGCTGGACTGGCAGTCGGAGTCGGCTGAGACCCAGGCGCTGTACGGCCTCGACCGCAAAGAGACGTTTGACTTCGGTCGCAAGTGCCTCATGGCGCGCCGGATGATGGAGAGCGGCGTGCGCTTCGTGCAGATCTACTCGGGCGGCGCGCACAACGACCAGAACTGGGACGCGCACGGGGACCTCGAGCACAACCACAACCTGCACGCGGGCGAGACCGACAAGCCGATCGCAGGGCTCTTGGAGGACCTCGCGCGGCGCGGGCTCCTGGACGAGACGCTGGTTGTATGGGGCGGCGAGTTCGGCCGGCAGCCGACCGCGGAGTACGCCAAGGGGACCGGGCGCGACCACAACTCCTACGGCTTCACCGTTTGGCTCGCCGGAGGCGGGATCAAGGGCGGGACGTCCGTCGGCGCGACGGACGAGCTCGGCGCGGCGGCTGTGGTCGATCGGATGCACGTGAAGAGCCTGCACGCCACGATCCTGTCTCAACTCGGCCTCGACCCGAACGGCCTGACCTACCGCTACCAAGGGCTCGAGCAGCGCCTGGTGGGGGTCGAGGGTGCGGAGCCGATTCCTGGGCTGACTTGACGCAGCGGCGATCGGCCGCGCGCGGGGCGGCGCTCAGCGAGGGCGGCTCCGGGCGGCCGCCGTCGGGGCAGCTGCCAGCACGACGACGACACCGAGGCCGAGGCCGAGCAGGAGCGCAGTCACGCACGCGAAGAGCGTCGAGAAGCGCTCGAGGCGCGTCAGGAAGGCGAGGGCGCTCGACCACCAGAACGCGGCGAGGAAGACGAGCCGCAGCGGGTGGTAGGCGAGCGTGGGGAGCGGGGCGAGGGCCATGGCATTCAGAATCTATCCCGACTCGGCGCTTGCGGCGAGGCGTCGACCGATGTGCCATGCTGAGGCATGCCACCGCGACGCGATCCCCGAACCCTGCCCATTGTCGGATGGCGAGAGTGGGTCGCGTTGCCGGACCTCGGCGTGGAGCGCATCAAGGTGAAGGTCGATACCGGGGCGCGTTCCTCAGCGATCCACGCGTTCTCGCCGGAGCGTGTCCGTCGTGGCGGTCGAGACCTCGTACGATTCTCTCTCCATCCGCTCCAGCGTCGCTCCGAACCCCACCTCGACACCGAAGCCGAGCTCATCGACGTGCGCGACGTGCGCAGCTCGATGGGTCACACAGAACAGCGCTTCGTCATCGTCACGAACTTGACTCTGCTCGGGACCACGTGGCCCATCGAGCTGTTCATCGCCCGTCGCGATCATATGGGGTTCCGCATGCTGCTCGGCCGAGAGGCCATCCGCGATCGATTCTTGGTCGATCCGCGCGGCTCGTTCTACGACCGCGAACACCGTCCCCGCCGCAAGAAGGTCAGTCCGTGAAGCTCGGTATTCTGTCCCGGAAGTCCTCCCTCTACTCGACCGCGCGCCTCGTCGAGGCTGCTCGTCAGCGAGGACACACCGTGCGCGTGATCGACTATCTGCGCTGCGTGATGAACATCACGTCGCATCACCCGCACGTCGTCTACCAGGGCGAGGCCCTGGAGTTCGACGCGATCATCCCGCGCATCGGCGCTTCGAACACGTTCTACGGCACCGCGGTCGTGCGGCAGTTCGAGATGATGGGCGTGATGAGCGCGAACTCGTCCGTCGCGATCTCGCGCTCGCGCGACAAGCTGCGCGCGCTGCAGATCCTCGCCCGCGAGGGCGTTGGCATGCCGGTGACGGGCTTCGCGCACTCGCCGAAGGACAGCCGCGGCTTGATCGACCTCGTCGGAGGGGCGCCGCTCGTGGTGAAGCTCCTCGAGGGCACCCAAGGCGTCGGTGTCGTCCTGGCTGAGACAGAGAAAGCGTCGGAGTCCGTGATCTCGGCGTTCCGCAACTTGGACGCGAACATCCTCGTTCAAGAGTTCATCAAGGAGGCCGCGGGCGCCGACATCCGTGCCTTTGTCGTCGGCGACCGCGTCGTCGCGTCGATGATGCGCCAGGGGCCGCCCGGTGAGTTCCGCTCTAACCTGCACCGCGGCGGCACGGCGACCGCCATCAAGCTGACCCCGGAGGAGCGCACGAGCGCCAAGCGCGCCGCGAAGGCGCTCGGCCTCAAGGTCGCCGGCGTCGATATGCTGCGTTCGAACCACGGCCCGCTCGTCATGGAGGTCAACTCGTCCCCTGGCCTCGAGGGCATCGAGGAGTCCACGAAGGTCGACGTCGCCGGCGATGTGATCGAGTTCCTGGAGAAGCGCCTCGCTGAGACGCCCAAGGCGCGCAAGGTCGAGGGATAGCGCGCGAGAGGCGCGCCGCGGGGCCCTGCGCGGGCCGCGGGCCAGGCGCGACCCCTGCCGTGGCTCACTTTGCAGCGCGCCTGCTCCTCGACGCGCGTCGCGGGCCGGCTCCGGTCCTGGCGAGGTAGTCTCAGCTCGGGCCGGGACGCCGCGTTTCCTGGACGCGGTGCGCCGTGGGCCGCGCTCACGAATCGCCGAGTCCGGGCACAATGGAGCGGCAGAGGGCGCGGCGGGTCACTTCGGGTCCGCCCCTCTCGGTCGACTTCTCCTGCTTCAACACTTGGTCTCCACCATGACTCACCGACTGACACTGCACTGCTTCGTCGCTTCCGCGCTCGCGGCCTCCGCGTTCGCACAGAACGATGAGTGCGCGACTGCCGCGCCCCTGGCGCTCGGCTCGATCGCGTTCGACACGACCGCAGCGACGCCGAGTGCCCCTGCCTGGGCCTGTGCCCTCGGCGGCGGTCCGGACGTCTGGTACGAATTTACGGCGCCGCAGAATGCGCGCTACACCTTCGAGACGTGCGGCTCGTCCTACGACACGTCGCTCGAGATCTTCGGCGGGACATGCGGCACGCTTGCGTTGATCGCCTGCAACGACGACGCCTGCGGCGTCTCGAGCCGCGTGGTCGTCGACGGGCAATCTGGCATGTCGTACTTCCTCCGCATCGGCGGGTACAACGGCGCGACCGGCTTCGGGACGCTGACGGTGACCGAGGTGGTCCAGCGCCCGGTCAACCTCGTCGCGCACTACACGATGGACGATACGAACGGCACCTGCGCGGACTCGTCCGGCAACAACCTCAGCGGGTCGTACCTCGGCGGGGTTCAGGGCGTCTCCGGCGCGGCGGCCGGGACCGGGACGGCGGTCGATTTCGACGGCCTCGCTGAGTATGTGGAGATCACGGCGCAGCAGCCCCTCGACGAGCTCCTCAACGATCTCTCCGCTTCGTGCTGGTTCTACCTGGATGGTCCGTCGATCAGCAATACGAACACCTCGCGCCTCCATCGTCTGTTCGGGAACAACGGTCCGAATGGCTCGTGGTCCTTTGGTGTCGATGACACGAACGGCCAGGTCGTCTTCACGACGCACGGCGTGCTCGACTACATCTTCACCGCGCCGATCCAGCTCAACCGCTGGTATCACATCGTGGCGGTGATGGACTGGGACAACGACGTGACGATGTACTTGGACGGTGTGTCGCTCGGCACCGTGATGGGGACGAACGCTGCGAACACCCCCAACGGGACCTACAACATCGGCGCGTGGTGGTCGACGTCCGCGACGGTGCCTCAGTTCACGAACGGCAAGATCGACGATGTCCAGGTGTACGGCGGCGCGCTCAGCGCGACGGAGGCGCTGGCGCTCTTCCAGAACCCGGGCACGACGCTCAGCGGCGGCGCCAACCCCATCTGCTGTGGCTACTGCACTTCGAACCCGAACTCGACGGGGCAGCCGGGGCTGATCGGCGCCGACGGCTCGAGCGCGGTCGCGGCCAACAACGTGCGCATCCGCGCGTTCCAACTGCCGAACAACTCGTTCGGCTTCTTCCTGACGAGCTTGACCCAGGGCTTTGTGACGAACCCCGGCGGCAGCCAGGGGGACCTCTGCCTGAGCGGGTCGATCGGGCGTTATGTGGGTCCGGGTCAGATCCAGAACTCGGGCATGATCGGCGAGTTCTCGTTGCAGCTCGACCTGACGCAGCACCCGACGCCGACGGGCATCGTCAGCGTCGTCGCGGGCCAGAACTGGAACTTCCAGGCTTGGTACCGGGACGCGGTCAACGGCGTTGCGACCTCGAACTTCACCAACGGTCGCTCGATTACGTTCAATTGAGCTCCGCATGCGCGCTGCACGTCCGCTCGTGATTCACTTCGCGGGCGCGCAGCGCGCCCAGCCCGCGGCGCGGACCGCGTGTGAGCCACACCTCACACGCGGTCCGCGATCGCCGCGCCCTCGCGCTTGCCCAGGGCACCCTCGCTTGCTCGAGCTCCAAACCGATCACTCATGTCCCGCCTGACCGTCGATATCTGGTCCGATATCGCCTGCCCTTGGTGCTACGTCGGCAAGCGGCGCTTCGAGGCTGCGCTGGCGCGCTTTCCGGAGCGAGGCTCGGTCGACGTGCACTGGCGTTCGTTCGAGCTCGACACCGCTGCGCCGCGTGTGCTTGAGCCGGCCGTGCCCTACGCCGAGCGCCTCGCGCGCAAGTACCGCCGCACGCTGCCCGAGGCCGAGGGCATGCTCCGCGACATGACCCAGACGGCGGCGGCGGAGGGGCTCGAGCTGCGCTTCGACCGCGTGCGCCCGGGCAACACGTTTGACGCGCACCGCTTGTTGCACCTTGCCGCGGCCAAGGGGCTCGGCGATGCGCTGAAAGAGCGCTTCCTGCGCGCCTACATGACCGAAGGCGAACCCATCGGCGACGTGACGACGCTCGCGCGGCTCGCGCAGCAGGTCGGGCTCGACGCGTCCGAGGTCGGGGAGGTCCTCGCCGGCGAGCGCTACGCCGCGGACGTGCGCGCAGACGAGGACGCGGCGCGCGCGCTCGGCATTCAAGGTGTGCCTCACTTCCGGATCGGCGCGCGCCATGGTCTGTCCGGCGCGCAGCACCCGGACATGCTCTTGCGCGCGCTCACCGCGGCTTGGGTTGAGCTGCCGAAGTCGCAGGCGTCCGCGCCCGAAGCCTCCGCGGCCGGCGCTACTGATGCTGGCGCAGCGTGCGGCGTCACCGGCTGCGACTGAGCGCCCTCAGTCCGTGCGCAAGAAGCGCCGCAGCAGCTCATCCGCTGCGTGTGACGCCGGCTCTTCCCCGCGCTTGACGCGCGCCAAGAGCGCCGGCAGCGTCGCCTGCACCACGGCGTCGCGGCGGAAGGCGTCCAAGAGGCCTTCTTCAATCCGCGCCCACACCCAGCGCACCTGCTGCTCTTCGCGGCGCGCGTCGAAGAGCCCGCTCTCGAGCAGCGCCGCGCGGTGCGCCTCGACCGCGTCCCAAAGCGCGTCGAGCCCCTCGCCCGTCGCAGCCGAGACCGCGAGCGCGCGCGGCGTCCACGCCTCGTCGCGCGCGCGCAGGTACCGCAGCGCCGCCGCGTGATCGCTGACCGCGGCGCGTGCGCGCGCCAGGTTGTCGCCGTCGCACTTGTTCACGGCGAGGACGTCGGCGAGCTCCAGGATGCCCTTCTTGATGCCCTGCAGCTCGTCACCTGCGCCCGGCAGCAGCAAGACGACAAACGTGTCGACCATGCCCGCGACCGCGACCTCGCTCTGGCCGACGCCGACGGTCTCGACGAGCACGACGTCGTAGCCCGCGGCCTCGACGAGGGCCATCGTCTCGCGCGTTCTCCGCGCGACGCCGCCGAGGCTCGCGGCGTTCGGCGACGGGCGAATGAACGCGGCGTCCGAGCGCGCGAGGCGCGCCATGCGGCTCTTGTCGCCCAAGATGCTGCCGCCGGACAACGTGCTGGACGGGTCCACGGCGAGCACGGCGACGCGGTGCCCGCGCTCGACGAGCCGGCTGCCGAGCGCATCGATCAGCGTGCTCTTCCCGACCCCAGGTACGCCGCTGATCCCGACGCGATGCGCCGGCGCTGGCGCGCCGTTCCCGGCGGCAACGCGCAGCGCTGCGACGGCGGCCAGGAGGTCGCGCGCGCGCGCGGCGTCGGCGGGGCGGACGCTCTCGACCAAGGTGATCGCGCGCGCCAACGACGCGCGCTCGCCGCCGACGACGCCGCGCGCGAGCGCTGCGATGTCGCTCGGGTCCGAAGGTGCCTGCCCCATGGCCGAGAGCGTACGGGACGGAGGCGGCGGAGCCCAACCTGCGACGTCCGCCTCAGTCATGGGCAGCACGCGCGCGCCCTCAGGTGTCGGGACGAACGCACGCGCGCGGCCCCCCGCGACGATCAGGAGCGCGTGCCCCGGCCAAGCCGCCGCGAGGTCCTCTGCAGACGGCGAGGCTTGGCCCGCGGGATGGGAGTGCCACGCGCCGATGACTGCGAGGCCGCGCGCCGCCGCGACGCCGTGCAGCGCGACGACCTCGCCTGGGTCCATCTCGAACGCTCGGGCCGGGTTGGCAGCGACGTTCCCCGTCTCAGGGGCCGCTACGACGACCGCGGCCTCGCCCTCGCGCCCGCCGAGCAACAACCCGCATGCCTCACGCGGCGCAGCCGCTGAGGCCGCGGTCAGGATGGCCTGGAGCGCCGCGACGTCGATGCGCACGGACGCCGCATTCGCGCTCGGCCCTGCGGCGTGCAACTCCTCTTGGCGTGGGGGCCGCGCAGACGTCATGGGGTGCTGCGCCTACCCTCGCTCGAGCTCGATGAACACCGCCGAGAGCGGCGCGAGGGCCGGCAGCGGGAGCCCCCGCTCCAGCAAGTCCGCGTGTGAGATGTGCTCCGTGGCGCCGCGCGTGTCGGCGAGGCGCTCCGTGGCGCGCCAAGCCAAGGACGCCCCCGCGCCCTGCAAGCGCGCTTGGACCTCATCGCCCAGCAGCACACGCGCCCCGCGCAGCGTCTCGGCGGGGTGGAAGTTGGCGGCGACGACATACACGCGGCCCTCGAACGTGCGCGCGAACGCATACAACCAGTGCCCGCTCGCACCCTCGCCGCCGAGGCGCCCGAACGCGATGTTGTCGAGGTTGCGGGCGTTCAACGGCCACGTGTCGCCGTGTTGGAAGACCGGGTCACGCGTCAGCGCTAGGAGGCGTTGGTACCAGGCCCGCAGCGCGCGCTGCGCGGGCGCCAGGCCGCCCCCATCACACGCGCCCTCGTTGAACCACTTCGCGAGCTCCGGGCAACGCCCGTAGTCGAAGATCGACGTGCGCGCGTTGTCGCCGCCGAAGCCTTGGTCGCCCAGCGCCGCCTCGCCGACCTCCTGGCCCATGTACAGCATCAGCGGCCCGCGCCCGAGCCCGTACAGCGTCGCGCATACCGGCCGCCCGACCTCCATGCCGAGCCCGCCCCACGTGCGCGGGTGCGCCAAGCGCACCTCGTCATGGTTCTCGCCGTAGCGCAGCGAGCGCTCGAAGCGCGCGCTCGGCGTGACGAGCGCGTCGAGGTCATTGCACCACTTGCCTTCCTCGTAGAGCCCCTCGAGCGCGTCATAGATCGGGTCGTCGTAGACCGCGTCAAAGCCCGCCTCCAAGAGCGCGTCGAGGACGTGCCCGTCCGTGAGCTTGGCGGGGTCGTTGTCGTACGCCTCGGCGCAAAAGAAGACCTCGGCCGAGCGCTGCCGCGCCCGGCGCAGCGCCCAGGCCCAGAACTCCATCGGCACGAGGTGGGCCATATCCACCCGGAAGCCATCCACACCCAGCGCCTGCCAGTGCGCGAGGGCGGCGTCGAGCGTGCGCCACGTCCGCGGCACCGCGTCGTCTGGCCCGTCTGGGCCATGCGCGTCGTCGGTGCGCAGGTGCGACGTATCGCGGCCCTGCGTGAAATCGTGCCCGAAGTTCAGCTTGACCGTCTCGTACCAATCGCCGAGCGATGGCGCCCATGTGATCGCGTTGTTGCCCGTCACGCGACCGAAGTCCGTCTCGGGCGCGAAGCGCCCGTCACAGCCCGGCGCGCCTGTGTTCGGCAGCCGCAGCGGCGGCCCGTCGCCCGGGTGATGCCGCTGCAGGTAGAAGAAGTGGTTGTCGCGCGCAAAGAAGCACGCGCGGTCGTCGTCGTCCCCGAGCGAGTGCTCGGGGCGAACGTCCGAGCGATGGCTGCGCGCCACGTGGTTCGGCACACAATCGATCAGGACGCGCAAGCCGTGCGCGTGGCACCGATCGACGAGCGCACGGAACTCCTCGAGCCGCTGCGCAGGGTTGTGGGCCAGGTCGGCGCTGACGTCGAAGAGGTCGCGCACCGCGTATGGGCTCCCTGCGCTGCCTTTGACGATGTCGGGGTCGTCCGCCGGGATGCCCGGATAGGCCGTCGACGTCGCGTGCTCGAGGACGCCGGTCAGCCACAGTGTGTTGACGCCGAGCGCGCGCAGCGCGTTGAGCGCGCGCGCATCGAGGTCGGCGAAGCGCCCGACCCCGTTCTCTGCGAGGGTTCCGCCGACGCGCTTCGGCGCGCGCCGGTTCCCGAAGAGCCTCGGGAGCAGCTGGTAGATCACCAGGCGCTCCCGGGTCGTCGCCGCCCGCGGGTCGCTCACGCGCTCACTTCTGCGCGGCGAAGCGCTTCAGGAACATGTTGAAGCGCGCGCCGCCTGCCTCCGTGTTCTCGGCGACCCACTCGGCGTTCGAGAACGCCGTCGGCGAGCCCTTCTCGCGGAACTCGGCCAGGAACGGGTGCACCTTCGCGAAGAGCAACATGCCCTCGCCGCACCACTCCGCGAGCAGCTCCGCGTTCACCGCGCCGCGGCGCGCGAGCCCAAATGCCATCTCGAAGTAGCTCGAGACCTGGCGGAACGCGGCGTTGTTCTCGCTGCCGAACTCGGTGATCGCGGCCAAGTCGGCGTACGACTTCGGTTGCCAACGGATCATCACATCGCGCGAAGCGCGCATCACGGCTTCGCGGCGGAGGTCGTACAGCTTGATGACGACCTCGGCGTCCGCTGTCGTCGGGCACTCGTCGTCGTGCTTGTGCTTCTTGTCTTTGTCTTTGCCCATGGTGGGGAGCCGTTCTAGAGGATCGAGAGGAGCTGCGTCGCAGCGGTAGAGATCACGGTGCCAGGGCCGAACACGGCCACGGCGCCCATTTCGAGCAGGCGCGGCACGTCCTGCGGCGGGATCACCCCGCCGACGACGACCTGGATGTCGGGGCGCCCAGCGGCCGCGAGCGCCGCGCGCAGCGCCGGCGTCAGCGTCAGGTGCCCGGCGGCGAGCGAGGACAGCCCGACGACGTGGACGTCGTTCTCGACCGCCTGCCGCGCGACCTCCTCGGGGGTTTGGAACAAGGAGCCGACGTCGACGTCCCAGCCGAGGTCTGCGAACGCCGTCGCGACCACCTTTTGCCCGCGGTCGTGGCCGTCCTGCCCGACCTTCGCGACGAGGATGCGCGGGCGGCGGCCGTTGGCCTCTAGGAAGCGCTCGGCTGCGCTGCGCGCCGCGAGCATCTCAGTTGCGTCGTCGGGCATCTCGGAGGCGTACACGCCGCTGATGGACTGGAGCGTCGCTGCGTGGCGACCGAACACGCGCTCGAGCGCGTAGGACATCTCGCCGACGGTCGCGCCCGCGCGCGCAGCATCGATGCTGAGCGCGAGCAAGTTGCCCGACGCAGCGCCGTCGGCGGCGCAGCGCGAGAGCGCTTCGAGCGCGGCCTCGACCCGCGGAGCGTCCCGCTCGGCGCGCAGCTTCTCGAGCCGCGCGATCTGTGCGGCGCGGACCTCGGCGTTGTCGATCGACAGGACCGGCACGGCCTCTTGTTGCGTCGGCTTGAAGCAGTTGACGCCGACGATGCGCTGGCCGCCCGAGTCGATCCGCGCCTGCGTCCGCGCAGCGGCCTCTTCGATGCGCAGCTTCGGCAAGCCTTGCTCGATCGCCCGTGTCATGCCGCCGGCCTCTTCGACCTCGCGCATGTGGGCGCGCGCGCGCTCGGCGAGCGCGTGCGTGAGGTGCTCGACGTACCACGAGCCGCCTAACGGGTCGACAGTCTGGGTGATCCCGGACTCCTGTTGCAGGAGGAGCTGCGTGTTGCGCGCGATGCGGGCGCTGTAGTCGGTCGGCAGCGCCAGCGCCTCGTCGAGGCTGTTGGTGTGCAAGCTCTGCGTGCCGCCGAGGGCCGCGGCGAGCGCCTCGACGCACGTGCGGGTCGCGTTGTTGTAGACGTCCTGCGCGGTGAGCGACCAACCCGAGGTCTGGCAGTGCGTCCGCAACGCCAGCGACTTCGGGTGCTGCGCGCCGAGCTTCTGCATCGCCTCCGCCCAGAGGAGGCGCGCCGCACGCAGCTTCGCGACCTCCATGAACGGGTTCATCCCGATGGCGAAGAAGAAGCTCAGCCGCGGCGCGAATGCGTCCACAGCGAGCCCCGCCTCGACGCCGGTCCGCACGTACTCGATCCCGTCGGCGAGCGTATAAGCGAGCTCCAGGTCGAGCGTCGCCCCGGCCTCCTGCATGTGGTAGCCGGAGATCGAGATCGAATTGAACTTCGGCATGTGCGCCGAGGTGTACCGAAACACGTCCGCTACGATCCGCATCGACGCGGCCGGCGGATAGATGTACGTGTTGCGGACCATGAACTCCTTCAGCACGTCGTTCTGGATCGTGCCGGTGAGCTGCTCGGGCGCGACGCCCTGCTCTTCTGCCGCGACGACGAACAGCGCCAGGATCGGCAGCACTGCGCCGTTCATGGTCATCGAGACCGACATGCGATCCAGCGGGATGCCGTCGAACAGGATGCGCATGTCGAGCAGCGAGTCGATCGCGACGCCGGCCATGCCTACGTCGCCGACCACGCGCGGGTGGTCGGAGTCGTAGCCGCGGTGCGTCGCGAGGTCGAACGCGATCGACAGGCCGCGCTGGCCCGCGCCGAGGTTGCGGCGATAGAAGGCGTTGGACGCCTCAGCGGTCGAGAACCCCGCGTACTGGCGGATCGTCCACGGCTGCTTTACGTACATCGTCGGGTACGGGCCGCGCGTGTAAGGCGGGAAGCCAGGCGCCCCTGCGGGATAGCGCAGGCGCCCGAGGTCGGCGGCGCGGTACAGCGTCGCGACGTCGATGCCCTCCGGCGTCTTCCACGTCGGCGCGTCGACCGGTCGGTCCATCATCTCCTGCGCGAGGACGAGGTCGTCGAAGTCGAACTCGGTGAAGTCAGGCAGCTTGCTGCTCATTGGGTCGCTCCCTGCGCGCAGGCCGCGACGTCGACGCCGGCAGCGTGGAGCGCGGCGGTGAGGGCCGCGACCGCGTCGCAGCCGGCGTGCACGAAGCGCCCGACGCCTGCGTCGCGCAGCTCGGCTTCGTGCTCAGTGTGCCGCGGCCGGCCGGCGTACAGGACCAAGCGCGCGCCTGCGGCATGCAAGGCGCTGATCGCAGCGGTCGCGTGCGTCGTGTAGGCGGCGTCGCTGCCGCACAGGCACACGACGCGCGCGGTCGAGCGCTCGAGCTGAGCGACGAGCGCGGCCGCGGCGGCCGCGGGGGGCTGCGCCCCGGTGCCTTCGCCTTGGACGACGTCGAAGCCGCCGGCGACAAAGAGGTTCTGCGCGAAGCTCGCGCGCGGCGCGTGCGCGGCGAGGTCGCCGAGGCACGCCAAGAGGACGCGCGGCGCGCCCTGCGCCGCGGCCGCGAGGTCCGCTGCGTCGCGCAGCGCTTCGAAGGGGGCTGCGTCGCGCTGCTTCAGGAGCGGCGCCCGCTCGAGCGGCACACCGCGCACGAGCGCGCCGCCGAGCTCGGCCAATGTCGCGCCGCGTTCGGCCGCGAGGATGGCGTGCTCGACGCTGGTCAGGTCGCCGAGCACCATGCGCCCGCGGGTTCGGGTGCGCTCTTCCTGGCGCGCGGCCGTTCGCGCCCGCGCGCTCGCGAGCGAGGTGTCCGCTGCGGCGCCAGCCCCGAATCGTTCGCCCGCCAACGGGAACTCCGAGACGCCCGTGATGGGCCGCGCGCGGGCCGCGACGGCGGTGGCGCGTGCGGCGTGGCTCGCGCCGAGCAGGTCGGTGACGTAGCCGTCCGTCAGGCACGCGGCGAGCCCGCCGCGGCGCTCGATGTCCTGCATCAACGCGAAGGCGCCGCGCGCGAGCTCCACCGTGCGGGCTTCGATCGCGTAGGCGCCGCCGAACGGGTCGGTGACATGGCCGAGGTGGCACTCTTCCGCTAGCACGAGCTGCGTCGTCAGCGCCAGGCGGCGAGCGAGCGCGCGCGACGGGCCGGCGCCCTCTCTCTGAGCGCTGCGCCCTGCGAGCTCGGCGTCGAACGCGCTGGTGGTGATCCAATCCGCGCCGCCGCTCGCGGCAGCGAACGCGCTCAGCGTGACGCGCAACAGGTTCGTCTCGGCGTCGCGTGACGTCAGCATGCGCTGCGACGAGAACGCGTGAATGACGGGCGCCGGCGGCACGGGGACGCTCGCCGCGGACATGACCTTCGCGTACAGGAGGCGCAGCGCGCGCAGCTTCGCGACCTCGGTCAAGAGGTCTTGCCCGACGTCGATCCGGAACACCAACTCTCCGGCTGCGGCGGCGGGCGGCAGCTCGCTCTCGAGCCAGCGCAGCGTCTCGACGAAGCCCGCGAGCGCGAGGCCGAGCTCTTGCACCGCGTGCCCGCCCGCGCGCTGCCAAGGCCGCGCGTCGACGGCGAGCGCGCGCAGATGCTCGAAGTGCATGCGGCTGTAGACCGTCAGGTCGACGAGCTCGCGCCGCGCATCGGCGAGGTCGCCCGGCAGCGCGCCGTCGGTCGCGAGCGCCGCATGGACGTCCGCGCCGAGGTGCCCGCGCGAACGCGGGCTCGGCAGGTCGCGCGCCCAGAGCTCGGACACGAACAGCGCTGCCGCGGGGAGCGCGTTGGCGCCCGCATCGAGGGCCACTGGCGTGCGCTCGAGGTCGACCCCCGCGAGCACCTCGGCGAAGTCCTGGCGATCGACCAGCGCGGTGCCGCCGACCCCGACCATGTTGGACGCCGTGTGGTGCGCGAACCCGAGGCGCCCCGCGCGGTCGAGCGACAGGTGCAGCGCGTCCGCGCCGAGGCCGAGCGCCTCCTGGACCTCGGTCGCGGCCACCGCAGGGTCGGCGGCGCCGATCTCCGCGGCGATGCGCCAGCGCTGCCCATTGGCGGGTCGGCCACCGCGCACGAACGGCGACGACCCCGAGACCCCGAGGTCCATCTTCGGCCGGTCGTCGGGGCCGTAGAGGGGCTGGATGAGGAGCCCCTCGAGGGTGCGGGTCACGAGGCTCCGCTCGAAGCCCTCGCCCGCGAGCTCCGCCTCGACGCGCTGGCGCCAGGCCCGCTGATCAGCTGCAGGGAAGGTCATACGACGCGGGATTCTAAGCGCTGCGGGGGGCGGGACCCGGCGCTGTGGCCGGATCTGAGTCGGGCTGGCCTGGTGCGCGCTCGGGCGCGCGATCCCGCCTTGGTGCGCCGCGTCCCGCGTTGGCGCGTCGCGATGCGAGAGGGGTCAAGGTCGCCCGCTGGATCGGTCGAGGGTCGCTGCGAGCCGGTTCAGGTGCGTCTTGGGCGCCCCCGGACCCGTGGGTCTCGCTGGATCAAATACATGCTGCGTCGCGTCTCTCTCGCCATCGTGGGCCTCGGGGCCTTGTGGATCGGTTCCTTGGCCCAGGCCCAGTCCGTGCTGGTCCTTTGGGGTGACTCCGTGGTCTGTGGCTTTGGCGCCGATGCGTGCACGAGCACGCCCTATGGGCCGTCGCCCTTCGGCGATCCGATCCCCGACGCCTGGCGCTGGGACGAGGCCGGCCAGCGCTGGATCGAGCTGACCCCGCTGCAGAACCACCAGGGCACCGGCGCGGACCCCGCCTATGGCGTCGCCGCCGGCTGGCGCGCGATGCACCGCAGCTCGGGCCCTCTGTTTGTCGTCGCCCTCGGGATCCCGGGGGCCGATGTGACGCCCATGATGTCCCGCAACCATGCGAGCTGGTCCCCGAACGTCGCGGGCAGCGCCTTCCACCGCTTCGTGTCGCGCAGCTTGCGGCCGGCGCTCGCGAGCCTCGCGGCGCCTCGGGTGGAGCTTGTGTGCGGCAGCGCGGGCAATAACGTCGTTCCAGATTGGTCTCAATTTCAGTCCGACCTGGGCGCGACCTGGGAGGGCCTCCTCGCGCAGCTCCCGAACGCGCCTCGGACCCTGATGTTGCGTAGTTATTGTGCGCTCAATGTGAATTCAAGGTCCGCGATCGATGCCAGCGGCTACGTCGTCGTCAACCTCGATCAGCTCCCGGCCCGGACGGACGGCTTGCAACGCGATGGCGTGCACCTCACGCACTACGGGAACGTCTGTGCGGGCGCTCGAGTCGCGGTCACAGCGGCGCTCGTCCCGCTCCCGTCTGCGCCCTCTGCCGTTGAGGGCGAGGGAGCCAACGTCACAGCGGGTCCAGCGCCGCTGGGTCCTGGTGGCAAGTCCCAGGGGCCCCTGAGCGCCCTGAAGCACAAGGAGCCCGCCAAGCGAGCGCTGAGCGTCTCGACCGCCGCCCTGTCGCAGCAGCACTGAGCGAGCTGCGGCAGGCCAGACGGACCATGGGGAGGGGCGCCGGGGGGCGCCCCTCTTGCGTTGCGGGCGCGCTCGTCGCCGGAGCTGGCTTTGCCCCCTCAGACCCCGGGGCGCGGAGGTGTCCTGGACGTGTCGTGCGCTGGGAGAGCGCGCCCGCTCGGCCGGGATGGCTCGGAGGTCACCTCAGGATCGTGCGCGGCGTGTCGATGATCGCACTGCACCGCTGTCGGACACCTGTGGCATAGCCCGTGCGAGGGTCACCCCTGGGTGCCACGGCAGCCCCCAGCCCGCAGGCCCTCGTCCGCACCCCCGTCCCGGACCTGGACGGACGTCCAGGATCTGGACGCCACGCGACCGCCCCATGTTCGTCTCTCCCCCTCGCATCACCCTCCGCGCCGGCGCTCCGCCGAGGCGCTCGCTGCCTTGTCCGGTCTCCTGATCCCTGCCGCCTTCGCGGTCGTGCTCGCGGGCCTCGCTTGGTGGGCCCGCGCGCGCGAGCAGTCCGTCCGCGAGAAGGTCTCCGCGGAGGTCGCCGTGGCGCGCGAGCGCGGCAGCGACCGCGCGCGCTTGCAGTACCCGCACGTCGACCTGTCGCGCTGCTTGGGCTGCGGCCTCTGCGTGAGCGCGTGTCCAGAGGAGGGCGTGCTCGAAGTGCTGCTCGGCCAGGCCAGAGTGGTCCACGGTGCGCGCTGTGTCGGCCATGGGCGCTGCGCTACGGCGTGCCCCGTCGACGCCATCGCGTTGACGATGAACGACGTCAAGGTGCGCACGGACCTGCCCGCGCTCGGCGACGACCTGGAGGCCGTCGGGAACCAGGGGGTGTTCCTCGCCGGCGAAGTGACCGGCTTCGCCCTCGTGCGCACGGCGGTCACCCAAGGCAGCAGCGTCGGACGCGAGGTCGCGCGCCGCTCGCACGCGTCGCCCGGCTCGCGGGCGTCGGGCGTGCACGACCTCGTCATCGTCGGCGCTGGCCCCGCGGGGATCGCGTGCGCCCTCGCCGCGCGCGAGGCGGGCCTCGACTTCCTCCTGCTCGAGCAAGCGCCGCGGCTCGGCGGCACGGTGGCGAGCTATCCGCGTCAGAAGCTCGTCATGACGCAGCCGATGCAGCTCCCGCTGTACGGCACCCTGACCGAGGCCACGTACGAGAAGGAGCAGCTCATCGAGCTTTGGGACGGCCTCGTAAAGGAGTACGCGCTGCCCCTGCGCCTCGGCGGGAGGCTGGAGGGCGTCACCCGCGAGCGCTCCGACGCCGGCGATGTCCTGACTGTGGCGACGAGCGACGGGGCCTATCGGGCCCGCAACGTCTGCTTGGCGCTTGGGCGCCGCGGCTCGCCCCGCAAGCTCGGCGTGCCTGGCGAGGAGCTCGCGAAGGTCTCCTATTCGCTGCTCGACGCGCGCAGCTACGCAGGCAAGCACGTGCTCGTCGTCGGCGGCGGGGACAGCGCGGTCGAGGCGGCGCTCGGGCTCTCGGCTCAGCCTGGAACGACCGTGACGCTGTCCTACCGCAAGACCGCGTTCTTCCGCCTGAAAGCCGCGAACGAGAGCCGCATCCACGCAGCCCTCGCTGATGGCAAGCTCAGCGCGCTCTTCGGCTCTGAGGTCGCGGAGATCACGCCCGACCGCGTCGTCTTGCGCGACGCGCAGGGCGCAGCCCAGAGCATTCGCAACGACGACGTCTTTGTCTTCGCTGGGGGCGAGGCTCCGTTCGAGCTCCTGGCGCGCTGCGGCGTGAGCTTCGACCCCGCGCTGCGCGCGCCCGTCGAGCTGCCTGGCGAGCGCGGCACAGGGATCGTCCCGGCGCTCTTCGGCGCCGCCTTGATCGCGGCCGCTGCAACGGCCTGGGCGTACGCGCACCAGGACTACTACACATTGAGCGCGGTCGCGCGCGCGCGCCATGTCGATCACGGCTGGCTGCGTCCCGCTCGCGCGGTCGGGCTCGGGCTGGGCATCGGGGCGGCCCTCGCGATCGTGCTGAACCTCGCGTATCTCGTGCGCCGCAACATGCGCTTCGAGTGGGGCTCGCTGCGAATCTGGATGACGGTGCACGTGGCGACCGGTGTCACGGCGCTCTTGCTCGCGCTCGTGCACGGCGGCTTTCAGCCACGCGTAACGACGGGCGGTCGGGCGCTCATCTCGCTCGGGGTCTTGGTCGTCACCGGCGCCATTGGGCGCTACCTCTACGCGTTTGTCCCCCGCGCCGCTTCGGGGCGTGAGCTCGCGTTGGAAGAGGTGCAATCGCGGCTCGCCGCGCTGGATCAGGAATGGGAGGGTGACCACCCCGAGTTCCGCGATCGTGTGCGCGCGCGCGTCGCAGAGCTCGTCGCGGCCACGCACTTCTCGCGCAGCCTGCCGGCGCGGGTGCGCGGTGTCATCTCGTCGGGCTTCGCGCTGAGGCGCGCGGTCCGCGAGCTGCGCGCGCTTGGAGCGCGAGAGGGTGTCCCGCCTGGGCGCGTGAGCTCGCTGCTCGTGCTCGCGCGTCGCAGTCACCGCGCCGCCCTCGCCGCGACGTGGTTCGACGAGCTGCGCGCGCTGATGGCGTCGTGGCGCTATCTTCACCGCTGGGTGGCGCTCTTGATGGTCCTGCTCGTTGTCGTGCACATCGTGATGGCGGTTCGTTACGGTCGCATTGGATTCGAGGTCGCCCGATGAAGTCTCCTGCACCTGAGAAGCGCTCGTTCGGGGCTCGAGTCGCGGACCCGCGCCTGTGGTTCGGGATCGTGAGCGCATCGCTGGTCACTTGGTTCGCCATCCACACTGCCCAGCACGCGCCAGGACCAGGGCCAATCTCGCAGGTCCATGCCGCGCAGCCGGAGCTCGCTGGCGCGTCGGGCTGCGCCGGTTGCCACGGCGAGAGCGCGCAGGGCGGCATCGAGGCGATGCAGCGCGCGTGTGTCCATTGTCACACGCCGATTGGTGAACAGCTGGCTGCGACCAAGGGCTTCCACGGGACCCTCGAGAACGCATCGGACTGCGGGCGCTGCCATGGCGAGCACCTGGGCCGCGACGTCGCGCCGTTCTCGGCCGAGACGTTCGAGCTCGCTGGCTTCGCGACGCGCGAGGCATACGACCACCAGAGCCTGTCGTTCAACCTGGTGGGGGCGCACTCGGACCTCGCGTGCGTCGCATGTCACAAGAAGGCGGATGCGGCGGTCGGGACGCTCGCGCAGGGCCTCGAATTGCCCGACGATCACGCCGTGAAGCACGGGCGCTTCATCGGCCTCCAACAGGCGTGCGCGACGTGCCACCGAGACCCCCATGAGGGGCGCTTCGGCGCTTCGTGCGCCGACTGCCACGGGCAAGAGCGTCCGTTCGCGGAGGCTGCCCTGTTCGAGCACACCGCCGCCTTCCCGCTGGCAGGCGCGCACGCTGGGCACGCCTGCGTCGATTGCCACGTCCCCGGCAGCGCGCATGCGATCGAAGCTGAAGCGGCTGCCGCGCCGTCCGGCGCCTCGGTCCCTCTCGCGCGGCAGACGAACGGCGCGCCGACGGCGGTCCGAAGCTGCGCGGAGTGTCACGACTCGCCGCACGGCGTCGCGTTTGTGGCCGCGCAGGGTTCGACCTGTGCGACGTGTCACTCGCCAGAGCTGCGGGGCTTTGCTGCGGCCGAGGAGGCGCACACGCGGGCCGCGCACGCGGCGGTCGGGTTCGCCCTCGTCGACGCACACGCCGCGGTCGCTTGCGAAGGGTGCCACGACCCGAGCTTGCCGTTCGACGAGCGTCACTCCAAGTCGGCGACGGCGCGCGCGGCGAGCGCGTGCGCGACGTGCCACGACGATCCCCATCGAGGCCAGTTCGGCGACGCGCTCGCACAGCCAGGGCTGTGCGCGCAGTGCCACACGGTGACGACCTTCGCGGCGCACACCTTCGACGCTGCCGCGCACGCTGCGGCGGGCTTTGCGCTCGACGGCGCGCACACGGACGTGGCGTGCAACCAATGTCACCCGGCGGACCCTGCGGCAGCGCCCGGTGCCGTCGCCAGCGCGCGCTTCGCGGGGACGCCTCGCGCCTGCGCTAGCTGCCACGAGGACGTCCACGGGGGCACGTTCGACCGTGCGGCGGCCACGGCCACGGTACCGGCCACCGGCCCAGCACCGGCGGCAGGTCGCGGCGTCGCGGCGAACGTCGCGCAAGAACCAGCGGGCTGCGCGCGGTGTCACGATACGACCTCATTCCGCGGCCCAGCCGAGGGCTTCGAGCATGCACGGTGGACGGGGTACGCCCTCGCCGGTGCGCATGCCGCGGTCGCGTGCCAGGTCTGCCACTTGCCCGAGCCAAACGGCGGCCGACGTCTCGGCCCCGTCGCGGCCTCGTTCCGCCCTGGCGCGTCGCGGGCGGAGCTGGCCGCCTGCACCGCGTGCCACGGCGATCCCCACGACGGGCGCTTCGAGGCGGTTCAGGTGGCCTCCCTCGTCGACGGTCGCGTCGGGTGTGCGCGGTGCCACACGACGACGGACTTCGCGGAGGTGCCGCCCTCGCGCTTCGACCATGGCAGTTGGACGGGCTTCGAGCTGCGCGGCGCGCACGGTGAGACGCCCTGTATCCGTTGCCACGGCGAGGGGGTCGCGCCCAACCAAGAATCGATCCGCGATGGCCGCGTCGCGCGTCGCCTCGGGGTCGTCGCCGAGCACTTCTCCGGGCCGCTCGACCGCTGCGCGACGTGCCACGAGAACCCGCACGGCGAGCGCTACGACGTCCATGCGCCGGCGCTCGTCGAAGGCCGCGTCGGCTGCGCCCGCTGCCATGCTGAGGTGAGCTTCCGCGTCCCGCGGACGTTCGACCACGACTGGACCGGCTTCACGCTCGTCGGGCGCCACGCTGACCTTGCCTGTGCGAAGTGCCATGCGCCGCTCGCGCCCAACGCGACGGGCCGGTCGCATGGTCCGGTGCTCGGTTTGAGCTGCGCGGCGTGTCACCAGGACCCGCACGGCGGCCAGTTCCAGGTGGCTGGGGCGACCGACTGCGCGCGTTGCCATACGCCGGAGGCGTCGTTCAAGGAGCTCGAGTTCGACCACGCGACCGATACGCGCTTCCCTCTGGACGAGACACACGCGCCGCTGGCCTGCGCGGCGTGTCACCGCCCTGCGCGCACGAGGGACGGACGAGAGCTCGTGCGCTATCGCCCGCTCGGGACCGCGTGCGCCGATTGCCACGGCACGACTGGGCGTGAGCGCAAGTGAGCGTGGAGGCGGCCCAAAGCAGCGCGTGCATGCCACTGACGGAGCTTGGACACAACCATTTCATTGGGGTCACGCCTGCGCCGTGGCGCCGCAGTCGACACTGAAGTAGAGCCCGGCACGGCATGTGCCGCTGACCCCTATGTTCGCGTTTTCACTCTCGCTCCTGACCTGCGCCGCGCCGGCGGCATGTGTCGCGCCGTTGCAGGACGTCGAGGTCGAGGTTCGGGTCCTGGCTGTGCGGGGCAATGTCGTCGAGATCGACCGCGGCACCAACGCCGGGGCCGAGCCCGGGGACGTCGTCGTTCTGCGACCGCTCGGGCAGCCCGAGGTCCGGGGGACCGTGCGCTCTGTCTCGGCGGACGCGGCGACCGTCGTCCTCAGCGCGGCAGTGTCGGACCTCGCGCCGGGCGCGCCCGGGATCCTCCGGCTCCCCGCGGACCGTTTCCCTGACCCGAACGCGGCGCGCGTCGAGGGTCTGCCGCCGCCGGTATGGCACAACCCCGACGACCAGTGGGAGGACGGCCTGCCCCTGTTGGCGGAGGTCACGGGTCCGCGCCCTGACGAGCGGCCCAGCACCTGGACCGGCCGGGGGACGCTCGGCGGCTACTTCTTGAAGGACGACGGCGCGCTGCCGCGCGATGACGCGGTCGGACGAGTCGGGCTCGCGTTGGAGGGGCAGAACCCGTTCGGGCGCGGCGGGCGCATGCACGTCGGCGTCGAGCTGCGGGCAGAGCGCACGGACTTCTCGGACCCGGCGCTCGAGGACGACTCCAACACGTTCTTGCGCGTCGACGAGCTGTCGTACGAGTGGGGCGGCACCCGCGACGAGCCGCGCCGCTATGAGGTCGGGCGCTTCCTGCAGTACGCGTTCCCGGAGCTCGGGTTGCTCGACGGGGTGGAGGCGTCCCAGCGCCTCGACAACGGCGTGCGGATCGGCGCGTCGGTCGGTTCGCAGCCCGCCCTCGATCGCGAGCGCAGCGTCGAGAACGCGCCGCAGGTCGCGCTCTGGGCTCTGATCCCCTTCGCCGAGGAGCGCCGCGGTGAGCTCGGCCTCGCGCTCCAAGAGACGTGGTTCGACGGACAGCAGGACCGCGACCTCTTCCTCGCGCGCGCGCGCTGGACGGACGGGCTCGCGTGGCGCGCGGACGCGACCACGTGGATCGATCTGTATCGCTCGGACGACGTCGGAAAGTCGAGCGGTGCAGAGCTGACCGAAGCGCGCGCGAGCTTGACCCGGACGTTCGAGAGCGGCGCGGGGGCGCGCCTCGATCTCTCCCAGGTGAAGTTCCCGTCGCTGCGGCGCTATCGCGCGCAGGACTTCACCGCCGAGGAGCTGCGCGACGCCAACACGACCACGGCATCGTTCTCGACGTGGGTCCCGCACGGCGACCGCGGGACTTGGAACGGGCGCATCGGCGTATGGACCGATGACGAGGCCGACGGCGGGTGGGCCGATGTCGGCTACGACCGGCGCTTCGACGGCGACGTGATCGATCGCGGTTCGGGCGCCCTCTTCTATTCGGACAATCGCGACGGGAACATCGTCGGTGTGCGGACACGCGTGAGCGGGCCCGGCCTCGGCGGGCGTTGGTCGGCGGGCCTCGACTTCGGCCTCTACGATCGGCTCGACACCAACGGTGGCACGGACCAGTTGCAACAGGGCGCGCTGCGCGCCGGTTGGAGCGGCGCCTTCGGCGACGGCTGGTACCTCTACCTCGATGGCGCACAGCGCTTCGGAGACGACCAGGACGCGATCTCGCTCGATTTCACGCTGCAACGGAGCTTCTGACGTCATGGCACGAATCAACGAACGGGAAGAACGACCGAACCTGCGCGCCCGCCTCGCGGTGCTGTTCGCGCTCGTCGCAGCAGCGTGTGTGGGTGGTCAGGTCGCGGAGCGGGCCGGGAGCGGGGTCGAGGACGCTTGGCGCGACCAGCAGGGCTCGCAGAACGGCTGGTGGAGCGAGCGCGGCCTCGTCATCCCGCACGCGTCGTTCCCGGCGGACTGTCGGCTCTGTCACGTCGAAGGCGCTTGGTCGGAGCTGCGTGCAGACTTTACGTTTGATCACGCGGCGGAGACTGGCGTCCCGCTCGAGGGCGCGCACGCAGCGGCGCAGTGCCTGCGCTGTCACAACGACCGTGGCCCGGTGCAGGCGTTCTCGCAGCGCGGCTGCATCGGCTGCCACAACGACGTGCACCAGGGCGCGCGCGGCACGAACTGCGGCGATTGCCACGGCCAGCAGGATTGGCGCGTCGACGAAGAGATCTTGGCGCACGCGGCGACGCGGTTCCCTCTGCTCGGCCCGCACGCGGCCGCGGCCTGCCGTGATTGCCATGTCGGGATTGAGGCGGGTGTGATGGAGCCGCTCGACACGTCCTGCGCGAGCTGCCACACGAAGGACCTCTCGCGCGCGTTGGAGCCGAACCACGTCGCGCTCGGCTGGACGGCGAGCTGCGATGACTGTCACCAGGTCTCGACGTTTGGCGCGGCGGGCTTTGTGCACGCGGGGTTCCCGCTCGAGGGCGGACACGCGGGCCTCGATTGCAGCCAGTGCCACGTCGGCAATCAGTTCGCAGGGACCCGATCGGACTGCGCCGGCTGCCACACGGCGGACTATCAAGCGACGACAAACCCCTCGCACGCGTCTCTGAGCTTCCCGATGACGTGCCAGCAGTGTCACACGACGTCGACGTGGAGCGGCGCAGCGTTCGACCACTCCAACTGGCCGCTGACTGGTGCACACCGGCAGACGAGCTGCAACGAGTGCCACAGCGGCGGTGTCTTCCAGGGGACGCCTGCGACCTGTGTGGGCTGTCACCAGACGGACTTCAATCAGACCTCGGATCCGAGCCACGGGACGGCGGGGTTCGCGACCACGTGTCAGGACTGCCACACGACGACGGGGTGGACGCCGTCGACGTTCGCGCACTCGTCCTTCGCGCTCACAGGCGCGCACGGCGCGGCGAGCTGCAACGCGTGCCACGGCGGGGGGGTGTTCTCGGGTACGCCCTCGACCTGTGTCGGGTGTCACCTGGGAGACTTCCAGGGGACGACCAATCCGAACCATACGGCGATGGGCTTCCCGACGTCGTGTGATCAGTGTCACGGCACGACGACCTGGCAAGGAGCTGCGTTCGATCACTCGTCTTGGGCGTTGACGGGCGCGCACGCGGCAACGAGCTGCAACGCGTGCCACGGTGGCGGTGTCTACGCCGGGACCCCGACGACGTGCGTCGCGTGTCACCAGGCGGAGTACAACAACACGACGGACCCGAACCACACCACGGCGGGGTTCCCCACGTCGTGTCAGGACTGCCACTCGACGACGACGTGGGACGGCGCAGAGTTCGATCACTCGTCGTTCGAGCTGACGGGCGCGCACGCCACGGCGACCTGTGCCTCGTGCCACGGCGGCGGGGTGTTCTCTGGCACGCCCTCGGCCTGTGTCGCGTGCCACCAGAGCGAGTTCAACGGGACGACGAGCCCGAACCACACTTCGCTCGGGTATCCGACGAGCTGCCAGGACTGCCACGGCACGACAATGTGGGAGGGCGCGACGTTCAATCACACGTGGTTCCCGATCACGAGCGGCGACCACCGCAACTTTGCATGCAACGAGTGTCACCTGGTGCCGAACAACACCAGCACGTTTAGCTGCACCCACTGCCACGAGCACCGGCAGTCATCGATGGCCGGCGAGCACCAGGGCGTGCAGAACTACGTCTGGCAGAGCAGCGCGTGTTACCAATGTCACCCGGACGGGCGCGAGCATGCGCGGGCCTTCGCGCCGCCTAGGCGGACCGTTCGCCCGGCACCGAACGTGCCGCCGGCGCCTGGGCCGACCCCGATCCGGCCGCCGCACAGGTAGGGCGGGTGTGGGCTACTATCTCTGGACCATCCTCCGTTCTGATCCAGAGAATCCCCGACCCCCATGCTCCACGCAGCGCTACTCCCTAGTCTCCTCTCGGTCGTCCCCGTCGGTCCCGTGCCGTCTGTGGCGGACCTCGACCTCGTGGCCACGACGTCGCTCATGGTCCCGGGCGCTCTCGCCCCGCGGCTGCTCGACAGCGACACGTTCAAGTACAGCTACATCGAGGTCGGGGCGACGCGCCTTGACACCGAGAACATCGACGATGAGGCGGACACGTACTACGCGGAGGTCTCGTTCGATGTCCTCGGGATCGTAAACCTGTTTGCGAACTACGAGAACCTCTCGGTCGACATTGGCAACATCGATACGGACATCTGGCGCTTGGGCGCCGGCCTGCACTTCAGCGTGACGGACGCGCTCGACCTGACGGGCGATGTCGCGTGGCTGTTCAGCAAGATCGACAGCGACACGCTGGACGAGAGCTCGAACGGCACGCAGGTCCGCGTCGGCGGCCGTTGGATGCTGCTGAACACGGACGCGCTCGGCCTAGAGCTCTTTGGCCGTGGCTTGGCGATCAACCTGGACGACAGCTTTTACAGCGATGACAGCTCGACGGGCTTCGACGCCGGCCTGCGCGTCCACGTCTTGGGCGCGTTGAGCGTCGCGGGGGCCTATACGAAGATCGAGGACGACGACTCGGTCGGCGTCTCGGTCCGCCTGTCGTTCTGACCCACGATCACCCGGTGCGCCCAGTGCATCCGGTGTTTGTGATCGGGCGGCCCCAGGAGCCTGCGCCACAGAACGCGATTCGCATCGCGGCGCTCCCGCGCGCCGGAGCGGCGTTGCAGCAAGGTCCCAAAAGCATCAAGCTATGAGGAACTTGCTGCGCCTTGCTCCAACGCACGGGAGCACCACTCTGCGAACCGCGTTCTGTGGCGCAGACATCCTAGATGTCGCCCTCGACCCGCGCGGTTACATGTTGCGGCGGTATTGGCCGCCGACCTTGTACAGCGCGGCGGACATTTGGCCGAGGGACGCGACCTTCGAGACCTCGAGGAGCGCGTCGAACGTGTTCTCGCCCGCGAGGGCGGCACGTTGCAGGCGCTCGAGGGCCAGAGGCGCTGTCGCCGCATTGCGGCGCTGGAACGCCTCGCGGTTCGCGATCGCGCGCTCCTTCTCGTCCTCGCCCGAACGGATGACCTCCGCCGGGACGATCGTCGGCGACCCCTCGTTCGACAGGAACGTGTTCACGCCCACGATCGGCAGCTCGCCCGTGTGCTTCTTCGACTCGTACAGGAGCGACTCCTCCTGGATCTTGGAGCGCTGGTACTGGCGCTCCATCGCGCCCAGGACGCCGCCGCGCTCCGAGAGCGAGTGAAACTCCGCCATCACCGCCGCCTCGACCAAGTCCGTCAGCTCCTCGACGATGAACGACCCCTGCCACGGGTTCTCGTTGCGCGAGAGGCCCAGCTCCTTGTCGATGATCAGCTGGATCGCCAGCGCGCGGCGCACGCTCTCCTCGGTCGGCGTCGTGATCGCCTCATCGTACGCGTTTGTGTGCAGGCTGTTGCAGTTGTCGAACAGCGCATAGAGGGCCTGCAGCGTCGTCCGGATGTCGTTGAACGCGATCTCCTGCGCGTGCAGGGAACGGCCCGACGTCTGGATGTGGTACTTCAGCTTCTGACTGCGGTCGTTCGCGCCGTACTTGTCGCGCATCGCCTTCGCCCAAATGCGGCGCGCGACCCGCCCGATCACTGTGTACTCCGGGTCCGTCCCGTTCGAGAAGAAGAACGACAGGTTCGGCGCGAACGAGTCGACGTGCATCCCGCGCGAGATGTAGTACTCCACGAATGTGAAGCCGTTCGCGAGCGTGAACGCCAGCTGCGAGATCGGGTTCGCGCCCGCCTCGGCGATGTGGTACCCGCTGATCGAGACCGAGTAGAAGTTGCGCACGTCCTGACGCACGAACGACTCCTGGATGTCGCCCATCATGCGCAGCGCGAACTCGGTCGAGAAGATGCAGGTGTTCTGCGCCTGATCCTCCTTCAAGATGTCGGCCTGGACCGTCCCGCGCACCGCCGAGAGCGTCCTCGCGCGGATCGACTGATAGACCTCGGTCGGCAGCACGTCCTCGCCGGAGAGGCCCAACAGCAGCAGGCCCAAGCCGTCGTTGCCCTCGGGGAGGTCGCCCGGGCCCGACGCGCCGTGATAGACCGGCCGCGCGAGGCCCCGATCGTCGTACTTTGCGCGCAGCACCTTCTCGACCTCGGCCTCGAGGCCGCGCTCGCGGATATAGCGCTCGCACTGCTGGTCGATCGCAGCGTTCATGAAGAACGCCAAGATCATCGGCGCCGGGCCGTTGATCGTCATCGAGACGCTGGTCTTTGGGTCCGCGAGGTCGAAGCCGCTATACAGCTTCTTCGCGTCGTCCACGGTGCAGATGGACACGCCAGAGTTCCCGACCTTGCCGTAGATGTCCGGGCGCCGGTCCGGGTCTTCGCCGTAGAGCGTCACCGAGTCAAACGCCGCTGAAAGGCGCGCTGCCGGCATTCCGCAAGGAGATGCGGAAAGCGCCGGTTCGTGCGCTCCGGGCCGCCCTCGCCGAGAACATGCGCGCCGGGTCCTCGCCCTGGCGCTCAAGGAACACTCCCGCGTAAACGGAACTCACCTCGGCATGTTCTCCTGGCTAGGCGAGGATGTCGCCCCAGTCGACATACCGCGGCAGCGCCACCTTGCGCATCTTCGTGCCCGACAGCGACAGGCTCGTCAACGGCTGCTCCAGGGTCTGCCGCGGACGTCGTAGCCGTACGTGTCGCCTGAATAGCGGCATGATCACCGCCGGCTACCTTAACGCCTGCGCGCGGTGATCCATGCGGTCCCGCAGCTCGGAGTAATGCGCGAGGACCTCCGCAGCCGCCAGCGAGTCGGTCGGTTGCGCCGAGGCTCTGGCAGGACCTGCTGGCCGTCGCTGCGTCCGCTGCGGCTCCTGCGCAGCGCTTGCAGCGCGCCAAAGAGCTTCGATAACAGCGTCGCGCGACCGACGCTTGCTGCCGCGCCCACGTCATAACGCGCCGCGGACTCGCGGATCTCGTCGAGGTAACGCACGCGCCCGGCGGGATCACGTAGCGCTTCAGCCGGAGTCACCGGGTCGCGAGGTCGCAGCCCGTCTTCAAGCCCGCGCTCGTCTTCTCGATGAGCGCGTCCATGACCGCCAGATAGAGCCGGTTCATCCCCGGGTCGTTGAACTGCGACGCGATCGTGCCATAGACCTATCTCCTCGTCACGAGCCTCAAAGAGACCCCGCGCGCGCTTCACTCTTGCTTGCGCATCGCGCAGCGCGTCGAGCGAAAGCCGCGCTTGTCGAACTTATTGATCGCGACGATGTCCGCGCAGCGTCGAGCATGTCGATCTTCTCGAGCTGCGTCGCCGCGCCGTACTTCGGACGTCATCACATAGAGCGACACGTGTCGCAGCAGTCGACGATCCTGCGTCCGACTGGCCGATGCCGCTTCGTCTCGACGATGATCAGGTCGTACGCCGCCGCCTTGCAAACGTCGATCGCGGTCTGCACGCTTCGAGAGCGCCAGGTTCGCTTGGCGCGTCGCCAACGAGCGCATGTAGACACGCGGGTCGTCGATCGCGTTCATCCGGATCCGATCGCCGTTGGCGCGCGCCGCCTGTGCGGCGCTTCGACGGGTCAACGGAGAGGATCGCGAGCGTGCCCTCCGGGTGGTCCGCCAAGAACCGCTGCACGAGCCTGCCGACGAGGTCGACTTGCCTGCGCCGCCTGTGCCTCGTCACGCCCAGCACCGGGATGACCTGAGTCGGAGCCCTGCGAGCGCCGGCGCGAGGGCGCTCGCCCGTCCGGCCGCGTCTCCGATCGTCACGAGCGACGCGATTGCGTCCGGCGCGCGCTCTCTCAGGCGCGCTACGTGCTGCTGGACCGAGCCGTGGCCCGCCGCGTAGTCGCACCGCTGCAAGAGGTCGTTGATCATCCCCTGCAGGCCCAGCGCGCGGCCGTCATCCGGCGAATAGATCCGCGCGACGCCCGCTGCGTGCAGGCGCTCGATCTCGGTCGGCAAGATCGTGCCGCCGCCGCCGCCGAAGACCTTGATGTGCGCGCCGCGCTCGCGCAGCAGCTGGACCATGTATTCGAAGTACTCGACGTGCCCGCCCTGGTAGGACGTGATCGCGATCGCCTGCGCGTCCTCTTGGATCGCGCAGTCCACGATCTCGCGCACGGATCGGTTGTGCCCAAGGTGGATCACCTCGGCGCCCGAGCCTTGCAAGATGCGCCGCATCACGTTGATCGCTGCGTCGTGGCCGTCGAACAGCGACGCAGCCGTCACGATGCGGATCGGATGCGTGGGCGTGTAGGGCGGGACGGGCGCGTGGGCGGGGTGGGCGCTCTTCACGGTCATTCGGGGACCCTCGGGTGGGTGGTCACGCGACGTTTCGTCGCGGAAGGAGGCATCCAGGAGGATAGCTCGACGGAGGGTGCGGCTGGGGTGACTGCTGTGGGAAGTCCCCGGACGGGCGCCGGGTTCCTCGGGATTCTCGCGGCTTCGACCGGTTCATCGGCGAAATAGAGAGCAGCGATGTCGCGCCGCCCCCCGCTCCCCGAGGCCCTCCATCGACCCCACGGGTCGCGGCTCTCTCCGTCTCACCCGCAATACCGTGCGATCCTCGCGCGCCATGAGGCCGCCATCGAGGACGGAGCGGCGTTCTACATCGACCCGGCGAGCGGCCTCTGGGTGATGACCGCCGCGAAGCTCTGGGAGCGCCCGTGTTGCAACAACGGATGCCGGCACTGCCCGTGGGTGGCGCTCGATGAGCGTGTCGCAAGCGGGGACAGCGCGCCGCCTTCAGAGTGAGCGCGCGCAGACGCGCATGCGACAGGTTGCACATGAGCGAAACTTGATCGCATCGTCACGTGCTTTCTCGTCAGAGGCGGGCAGAATTCCGCGTCTCCATGACCAGCACCGTGTTTCACACCTCCCACATCGCTCGTGGCCGCCGCGGCCGTTCGCTCGTTCTGCCCGAGATCGTGCTCTTCGGGCTCTGCTTCCTGATCCTCTGGATCGGCGTGTAGTCGCCCTGTGGTCAGCGCCGCGCGCGCGGCGGCAGCGGCAGCGGCAGCGGCTCAGCCTACGACTTGCAGCAGGTTCAACGCCGCAGCGCCCAGCTCCTCGCGCGCGTCCGCGTTGACCCGCTCGAGCCCGCCTTCGAACAGCTCGAGCTGCGCCGCGTCGTACACCGCGCGGTTGTAGCCGTGCGTGTTGCGGAAGTCCTTCAGGAAGTGATTGCGCCGCCGGTCCAGCGCGTCTTGGCGCTTGACCCATGCGGCGAGCACTGACTCCAGCTTCGCGACAGCAGCCGCGTCGAGGCCCGCGGGGAAGAGCTCTGCGTACACCACCTCTGCGCGGGGCGTGAGGTCGAGGACGACCGCCGCCTTCTCACCGAGCCCGCAGTTGCCGACACCAGCCGTGCCTGGCGGTCGCGCGCGCAAGAGCGCGGCGCCGGCCTGTTCACCCCTGGAGCGGTAGACCGCCTCTTGCAGGAGCTCTTGGGCCAGCGCCAAGCGCCGGGGATCGATGGAAGGCTCAAAGGTCGTCATCGCGCGGTGTCCGCGGCGCGCGCGGCGCCCGGAGGAGCGGCGGGCGGAGGAGAGGCGGGCGGAGGAGCGGCGGGCGGAGGAGCGGCGGGCGGCGGGCCGCCCTTCGCAGCAGCCGCCACAATGCTCAGCAGTGCTGCTCGTACGCAGCGTTCAGCACCGCCGCGACCTGCGCAGCTTGTTTGCCTTCGATCTCGTGGCGCTGGATCATGTGGACGAGCTGGCCGTCCTTCATCAGGGCGATCTGCGGCGAGCTGGGCTGGTACGGGCGGAAGTACTCGCGGGCGCGCTGCGTCGCCTCGCGCTCCATACCCGCGAAGACCGTCACGATCTGCGCAGGCTTCTTCTCGCCCATGATGCTGAGGCGCAGGCCAGGGCGGGCCGAGCCGGCGGCGCAGCCGCAGACCGAGTTCACGAACACGAGCGTCGTGCCGGGCTGCTTGAGCGCAGCGTCGACGTCATCGGCGGTCAGCAGCTCCTTGACGCCGATGGAGGTCAGCTCGTCGCGGAAAGGTTGGACCAGTCGGGGATCGTACATGGGTGCAATCGAGGGGCTACGGGGCCGGAAGTCGCAGAGATCCTAGGCTCCGGGGGTGCGTCGTGCATCCCTTTGGTTCGCTGTGATCGCGGCTTGGGACGCGCGCCGCCAGCGTGCAGGTCAACGGACGATCGGGTCCGATTTGCGCAGGGCTGCGCGAGCCCGCTCTCAGCCCTCCTTGAGGGCCTTCAGGCGGTCCGAGTACGCGCGGCCGATGTCGTTCCGCCGCAGCATCGCGATGACCTTGCGGGGATCGTCGGGATCGACGACAGGCAGCGCGCTGACCGCGCGCCGCGTGAAGAGGCGCAGGACGTCGTGCAGGGTGTCATCCATGCGGACGGTCGCGACCTGCTCGCGCATGAAGTCGCGCACGATGACGAAGTTCCCGATGCCGTCCTCGAGGAAGATGCGCCGGACGTCCGTCAGCGAGAAGATCCCGACGAGGCGCTCGTCGTCGTCGACGACCGGAAAGTGCGTCTCGTGGCTCTCGGACACGATCTTCAGCGCGGCGCGCAGCGTGATGTCCTCGTTGACGAGGCGCGCGCTCGACTTCGCGGGGTCGACGACGTCCGAGACGCGCACGCTCTGCAGCACGTCGATGACGTACTCGCCCGTGTGGGCGGGGGAGTCGATCGGTGAGCCGACCTGCGCCTGGTACAGCGACCAGCGGCCTGACAGCAGCACGTGCACGACCGAGACGAGCATCAGCGGCGCGAGCAGCGCATAGCTGCCCGTCATCTCGGACACCATCACAACGGACGCGATCGGCACCTTCGCGACGCCCGCGAAGAAGCCGCCCATGCCGACGAGCGCAAACGCCTCCGGCTGCAGGTCGAGGCCCGGCATCAGCGCCTCGGCCGCGCGGCCGACGGCGGCGCCGATGAGCGCGCCGATCGCCAGCGCCGGCGCGAAAACGCCGCCCGAGCCGCCCGACGAGATCGTCAAGGACGTCGCCGCGATCTTTGCCAGGACGAGCAGCAGCGCCGTCCCGACGGTCAGCTGGTTCGCGACGGACGCCTCCATCAGGTGGTAGCCGCCGAACAGCACGCCGAAGTCGCCCGTGATCGGCGCGAGCGCGAGCGCGAGCGCGCCGACGAGCAAGCCGCCGATGCCTGGCCGCGTCCACTTCGGGATCGACACGAGGCGCTTGAACAGCGCCTCGACGCCGTAGAAGACCTTGACGTAGATCCAGCCGAAGACCGCGCAGGTGATGCCGAGCGCGAGGTACGGGATGATCTCGCTGAGGCCGCCGAACTGCAGCGCGGCGAGGCGTTCGGGGTCGATGTGCACCGCGCGGTGTTCGCCCGAGATCGCGACGAACGTCGCGTAGGCGACCGTCGACGCCACGATGCACGGCACGAGCGCCTCGCCCTCGAACTCGGGCTTGCGATAGAGCACCTCCGGCATGAACAGCGCCCCGCCGAGGGGCGAGCAGAACATCGCGCCGACGCCCGCCGAGCCGCCCGCGGTCAAGAAGAGCCGCCGGTCGCGGTCGCTGAAGCCGAGCGCCGTCGCGATGGAGCTGCCGACGCCGGCGCCGACCTGTGCGACCGGGCCCTCTTGACCGGCCGAGCCGCCCGTGCCGATCGTCAGCGCGCTCGTCAGCGACTTCATGACGATGACGCGGCTGCGCACGACGCCCTTCATGCGGTGATACGCACGGATGACGGAGTCGGTGCCGTGGCCTTCGGCTTCGGGCGCGAAGCGTTGGATCAGCCAGCCGACCAACAGGCCGCCTGCGGCAGGCACGAACAGCACGAGCCACCAGCGCCCTTGGACGCCCGCGACGCCGTCGTGCGCGACGCCTGTCGCGGCGCGAAAGAGGTGCGTCGTCGCGTTGGTGATCATCCAACGGAAGACCACCGCGGCGATGCCCGCCGCCACGCCGATGATCGCCGCGAGGCCGACCCACTTGGCGAACGTCCGGAGCTCGAGCCACTCGCTGGCCTGCTGCAGCCAGCGGCGCGCCTCGCGGGCGCGGGTCGCGGTGGTGCGGATCTCCGGTGTGTCGGCCATGCCCTGGAGAGGATACCAGCGTCAACCAGGAGCGCTGCTGTGTTCTGGCGCGTCCGGCGGCCACAGTCGGTCGCGCTGGTCACGCATGAGGCGCAGCAGCTCCGCGAGCACCGCGCCCTCGTCCGCGAGCCCGATCGCGTCCATGTTGAGCTGGCACACCGCGCATACGGGGCGCGGGCCGAGGTAGCTCATGACGTCCATCGGCTCGAGGACGATGTCTTCGATGCCGTAGCGCTCCGCGTCGATCGGATGCCCGTCCTCGTGGAAGCCGAAGAACGCCTTCACCGCGGCTGGCGTGCGGCGACAGAGCCAGCAGCGGTCGACGCCGCCCGCGCGCTCGATCGCGCCGAAATAGCGATGGAAGTTCCGTTCCAGGCTCACAGCAGCTCTCCCTCCGGGACGCGTTCGACCTCGAGCGGTCGTTCGGGCTTGCTCGTCAAGCCGTAGACGAGCTTGACCGGCGCGACCCCAAAAGCGCGTTGGAGCGCATCGAGCTCGGCCTCGAGCGCGCCCGTGCCGCGCACGCCGTCCGGGACGACCACTGCTGCGACGGTGCGCCCGCCCGAGGTGCGGGCCACCGCGCGGACCCACTGGCCGTCGTGGCGGCCGATCTCGATGAGCTCGTCGCCGACCAGCTCGGCGGCCTCGGTGCGCAGGTGATCCAGGATGAAGTCGACGCGGGCGTCGTCGTACAGGCGCTCGAGGTCGGGCTCGACGAACTCTTCCAGCACCCGCCCGCCTCGCCCGGCGTGCACCAGCGAAAGGTTCGGCTGCAGGTGGCGGAAGTGGAACGCCAGGAAGCGGTCGGCGATCCGGTAGCGGCCCTTGCGTGAGCGCAGGGGGTCCTCCGTCACCGGCACTTCGCGGTCGATCAAGCGCAGCTCGCGCAGCACGTGCAGGTACTTGGCCGCCGTCGGCGAGTCGACCCCGACGTGCAGCGCGATGTCGCCGGCCTTGTCCGCCCCTGCGGCGACGGCCGCCAGGATCGAGTTGTAGGTGTGGGGGGTGGTCAGCTCGGAGCGCAGGAGGAACTGGACCTCGTCGAAGAGGTACCCCTCGGGCCGCATGATCTCGCGGCCGATGTTCTCGAGCAGGGTGCGGCGCGTGTCGAAGCGCCGCAGGTAGGCGGGCATGCCGCCGACGCACGCGTAGGCGAGCACGCGCTCGCGCATCGGCCAATCGGGGAAGAACTCCAGCGCCTCGGTCGGCCGCAGCGGCTCCAGGCGGCGCTGGCCCGTGCGCCGCCCGAAGAGGGGCGAGCGCTCCGCCAGCACCTCCTTCTCCATGAACGACACCTGGCTGCCGCACAGCACCAGCATGAGCTGGCTGCGCTTCCCGCGGGTGTCCCAGAACTGCTGGATCTGGCTCGGCAGGCCCTTGCTGGAGTCGCAGAGGTACGGAAACTCGTCGAGCACGACGATCAGGCGCTCCTCGCCGGCGCGCTCGGCCGCAAAGCCGAGGGCGGTGGACCATTCGGGGAACTCGATCCCATCGAGCAAGGGGTCGCCGCCGAGGCCCTCCTTCAGCGCCTCGCGGAAGCCGCGCAGGCTGTCCTTCTCGCGGACCTGGGCGGCGAGGAAATACACGGCGCGCCGGCCCTCGCTCAGGCGTTGGAGGAGCTCTGTCTTGCCGACGCGGCGGCGGCCGTACAGGACGAACAGCTCGGGCTTGCCCGAGTCGGCGAGCTCTTCGAGGACGGCGAGCTCGCGGGTGCGGCCGATGAACATGCGCCGAGGATACTCGCCGGGAACGGCTACATCGCGCGGTCGATCGCCTCGATCCAGCCGAGCGGGTCGTCGAGGTAGGGGAAGTGCCCCCAGTCCTCCAGGGTGACCCGCGGCCAACGCGTCCCGAGCGCTGCCTCCGCGGCGTCGAGCTCGCCAGGGTCCACCAGCGTGTCGCGGCCGCCGAGCCAGACCGTGACGCCGGTGAGGGCGCGCGGTCGGGCCGCCAGGCGACCCTCGAGGTCGGCGAGCCACCCGGGGGTGATCCACTCGAACAGGGTCTCGTGCAGGTCGCACGTCGAGAAGCCCGAGAAGAACGCGCGCGCCTCGGACTCCTCCAGCGTGCGTTGAAAGTGGCGCTCCGTGTAGCGGCGCTGGTAGTCCGGTTGGCGGAGGTGCGCGCGCAGCGCCGCCGCCGTGTCGCGGCGGCCGGCGAGCGCGCGCGCCGTGCGCCATGGCACCGCGCCCTGGAACACGAGCGGCAGCTCCACGAAGCGCCCGCGCGCGCGCAAGGCCAGAGCGATGAGCGCGCCGAAGCCGGTCGCGTACATCAAGCGCCGCTTGTGGCTCAGGCGGTAGATGTCCACCTGCAGCTCGACCGAGTCGAGGAAGGCCTCCATGTCGGGCGTCGGCGCGCGCCCCTCGAAGCCGGGGTAGAGCACCTCCTTGACGTCGAAGCCGAACTCGCGTGCCGCGGCGCGCGCGGGGGACAGGCGGCACAGCGCGTGCCCGAGCCCGCCGAGGAAGAGGGGCCCGCGGCTCACGCCGCGCCTCCGCTCGGGCGGGGGACCATGTCCGCGCTGACGATGTCCCCGGAGTGCTCCGAGACATGCCGCCACGTGATGCGTCGGCCGACGATCAGGAACGCGCCGGACATGATCGCGGGGTCGCCCTTCGGGACGCCGACGCTGTTGCCGGCGCTGAGGGCGCGCAGGCCGGCGCCCCAGACTTTGGGCCCGAGCAGCTGCCACAAGGTCCCGCGCCCGAGGCCAAACGCGTGGTAGAGCGTGTGCTCGGGGTCGGCGATCGCCGGGACCTCTGGCCAGCGCTCGCCGAAGAACGTGTCGGCTTCGCCTGGCGTCGCCGGGTGTACGAGCACCACATTGGGGAAGGTCGGGTCTCCCTCGCGCGCACGGCGCAAGAGCGCGATCTGCTCGCGGCAGAACAGTCACCCGAAGTGGCGCAGGAAGACGAGCAGCTGCGGGCGCTCGTCGTCCGCGGCGCACAACGCGCCGAGCGTCGCGCCGGCCAGGTTTCGCCCGCGGACCGGGAGCGCCAGCGCCGCGTCGTCGAGCGTGGGGGCCGCCCTTGGTCTCGGAGTCGTCTCCATTGTGTGCTCGGTCTTTCGTCGCGTCCCAGGTCGTGGAGGCTACGAATGCTACTCCGATGGAGAGATTTCGCCTGGCACCTGGAGCCAACCCATGAGCGCTGCCGAGCGCAGCTGGGACGCGATCGTCGTCGGCGGCGGCTTCGGCGGCCTCGGCGCCGCGCTGCGGCTCGTCGAGGCCGGGCGCAGCGTGCTCTTGCTGGAGCGTGTCGGGTACCTCGGCGGTTGCGCGTGCACGTTCGAGCACGAGGGCGATCACTTCGAGGGCGGCGCGACCCTCTTTGCTGGGCTCGGCGAAGGCGAGCTCTTTGGCCGCTGGATCGCGCGGTACGGCCTCGACGTACCGTTCGAGCGGCTCGAGCGCCCGGTCGAGCTCCGCGCGGGCGCGGCGGTCCGGGTCAGCGCGCACCGCGACCGGGCGCAGTTCGTCGCCGGACTCACCGCGCTCCCTGGCGCGCCTGTCGCGGCGCTTCAGCGCTTTTTTGCGCTGCAGGCGGCGGTCGCGGAGCGCCTCTGGGCGCTCTTCGACGAGCCGAGCCTCTTGCCGCCGCTGACGCTCCAGAGCGCGCTGCGACACGTCGCGCGCTCGCCGCGTTATGTGAAGCTGTTGCCGCTGCTCGGCCGCACGCTTTGGTCGGTGTTGGCGCGGCACGGGCTGACGCGATTTGCGCCCCTGGTGCACTGGCTCGACGCGCAGTGTCAGATCACCGTCCAGTGCTCGGCGCGGGAGGCCGACGCGCTCTTTGCGTTCGCGGCGTTGGACTATCACCACCGTGGCGCCGCCCATGTCCGCGGGGGAATAGGGGTGCTCGCGAGCGAGCTCGGGCGGGCGTTCGAGCGCGCTGGCGGTCGCCTTCAGATGCGCAGCGCCGTGTCATCGGTGGAGCGCCACGGCGGGGAGTGGCGCGTAACGGCGCGCGGCATGACACACCGCGCGCGCGCGGTGTTCTTGAACGTGCTGCCGCAGGTCGCGCAGCGCATCGTGCGCGGCGTCGACGTCGCGCCCTTCGAGCGCGCAGCGGCCCGCGTGCGGACGGGCTGGGGCGCCGCGGCGTTGTTCCGCGTGCTCGCGCCGCCCCTGGACGCGCCACCGGGGCCGCTGCACCTCGAGCTCGTCGATGACGTCGCGCAGCCGTTTGTCGCTGGCAACCACGTGTTCCTATCGATCGGCGCGGCAGGTGAGGGCGTGCGCGACCCTGCGCTGCGCCGCGCCACCGCTTCGACGCACGTCGACCTGAACGCCTTGCGGGCCCTCGATGAGGACGGGCAGCGCCGTGCGGTCGACGCGGTGCACGCGCGCATGCGCGAGACGATCGCGCGCCGCGCGCCGGAGTGGACGCAATGCGTGCGCGAGCTGACCGCGTCACCGCGCACGTACGCGCGCTGGGTCGGTCGCGGCGATGAGGCTCCGCAGGGCACGGCCGCCGCCGCGATCGGCGCCGCGACCGGCGGCTGGGTCGGAGGCCACACGGGAGGCCCTCTGAAAGGCCCTCTGGGAGGCTGGGTCGGCGGCGTGCCGCGCCGCGCGGGCGTTGCGCTCTATCGCGAGCTCTTTGCCCGTACTGGGGCGCACGGCCTGACTCTTGTGGGCGATTCGGTCTTCCCGGGCCAGAGCACGCTGGCGTGTGCGCTCGGCGCCATGCGAGGAGGCTCCAGGGCCTAACGGCCGCGGCCGCTGCCGCCCGGTTCGCGAGGACCCCCTGCGACGGACCTCCAGACGGTCAGGGCGTGACGAAGTGGAGCCCAGAGGTGGTCGCGCCACCGTGAGAGGTGTGAATGCGGGCGTCGAGCGCCTCACGGGCACGGGCACGTGCACGGTGCAGCGCGTGCTGGTCCCGAACTGCACGGCTGACACACCGCCCATCTGGAGCTCCGACTGGACCGGGCCGTGTCCTCACTCATCGAGCGGGCCCCGCCGGCACACGTGCCGAGCGGGGCCTGTTTGGTGGCGCCGTTCGAGCGAACGGACCCTCCCTGGCGCTCTAGAGGGAGCGAGCGCTCAGGTGTGCGCGCTCGTACGCCATCTGGATGACCGGCATCGCTTCCTCGCGGGACACGCCCAGCGATCGGGCGCGCCGGCCCAGGAACTCGAAGTAGCTCGACATGCGGTTCCGCAAGAGCTCCAGTCGGAGCGCGTCGACGTCGGCCGCACGGAGCTGCTGGGCGCTCTGCATCTGCCGCACGATCGCTTGCAGTCGCGCACGGGCTGCCTCGGGGTCCGGGTAGCCGATCGCCGCTCTCGCGCGCGTCTCTAGCTGCGCGACGATGCTCGAGAAGACGTCCGCATCGAGGCCCGAGGAGCGCGCGCGTTGCACCAACTGTTCGAGCAACACGTCGAGGCGCGCTTCGATCACCTGCTCGCGGAGGAAGGCCGCTTCAAAGTGCGTCATGAATCCGGCGCGGGCGCTCGCAATGACCGCTTCGATGGCGCTCTGAAGGTTGGATCCGACCGTCGTCGGGTCTGGGGCCAGCTCGGCCTGGTCGGCGACCCACTGCGCCACTTGCGACTGCAGGATCAGGAGCTCCTCGTAGGCCTCGACGCTGCCCAGGTCAGCGTCGCAGATGCGTTGCAAGGTGTCGTCGAGGTCCGCGTTCGTGACGACGGGATGCGCGCTCGAGACCGCGTCCGCATCGATGGGGAAAGAGCGCTGTTGCTCGGATTTGGCGGCGGGCGTCGTCGAAAGCAGCACGACGCTCAGGATGAGGAAGCTCTTCGGCATGGTTTATCTCCGTTCGGTGAGGTGGGGGCACCTGACCAGTTCCAGATACGCAACGCTCGGGCAGGTGAGCGGCCGCTTCGATCGACGCGGGGCTGGTGTGAGTGGCTGTCGTGGAAGTGCGGGGGAACGTCACTTCATTGCAGCCAGACGGTGCGTCGTCGAGCTCGGTCCATCAGCTCACGTATCTGGACGAGGCAAGCTGATGTGATTCGGAGCGGGACTTGGGACCCGACCGAACGTCCGCATGCGATTCTCGGTCACTTCAGAGGAGATCCGTGCCTTGGCCCCATCACCCGCGACGTCCCTCCGTCGGCGGAATCATTGCCCTCGCAGCGCAGCGCCCCGCCGTCACGCAACGCGGCGTGAATGCGCGCCGCCACCTGAGGTAGTGCGCCTCTCGTGGCTTGTTGCGCGGCACGCTGATCCACGCCGATCGCATCCTATTGGCCCAGGGTGACCGGCTCACTTGGGAGTCACGTCAACGGCCACGTCACCGCCCGCACGTTGCCCTTGCGCAGCACGCCGCCCGTCGCTTACCGGATCGCGAGCACGGCGTCCTCGCTGAGGACCTCCTGTGCCGAGCCTGCGACCGTCATGCGATGGCGCAGGCCACCGCCACGACCCCAGCGCGCGCACTCCGCACGTTGGCCCAGGGGCTCGGCCACCGCTCCGGGCCGTTGACCCTGGAGCAGTGTGCTGCGGGATGACCTCTCAGGCCCCAATCAGACTGCGGCGTAACAGGCTGGAGCACAGGTCCGGAGTTCGTTGCATGGAATGCTCTTTCCTGCAGGCGGGGCCGCGCTCTCGATCGACGCCCCCTCTCGAGGTCACTGCTTCGGGATCCACTCCGGGTGGCGCCACAGCACGTTCGTACCCTCGGAGTCGAGCGGAGTGAAGTAGCGGCAGCCCTCAAAATAGAAGTGCGTCACTTGGCTGTGGCGCGTGCGAAGCGGGTCGCGCATCAGCGCGCCGCCGTGGATCAGGTTGGCGGCCCAGATCAACGCTTGGCCCTTCTTGATCGTCCCATAGTCCGGCTTCAGGTCGAAGTCGCGGATCACCTTCTGCATGAACTCCTCGTACTTCGGATAGTTCGAGGCGACTGCAGGGACGCCGACGTGCGCCATCGTGTACTCCGGCAGCTTGTGGCTGCCCGGGTAGTACACGAGCGGACCGTTGTCCATGTCGATGTCTTCGAGCGCGACCCATACACCCGCCATCATGTTCGACGGGCCTGAGTTGAAGTGGATCGTGTCGGAGTGAGGGAACTGCTGCGTCCCGACCGGGAAGTTCAGCGTCTGGAACGGCATCGGCTCGCGGTTGTACAGCTCGCGCAAGGCGTCGAGCACGCGCGGCGCTACCGCGATCCGGTGGACGTTGCGGCTTGTCTTCCAGGCGTCCTGGAAGCGCGTCGGGTAGGGCGGACCCTCGTGCTTGGGCACGGGGCTCGGCGGGTACTTACCGTCGAGGTCCTTCAGCGCCCCGTCGATGACGTCCATGGGGAGGCCCAGGTCGAAGACGATGTAGCCATCTTCGGCGAACTTCTGCTTCTGGGCCTCGGACAATTGGTTCACGGTCTGCATGGGATGTCAGGAGAGGTAGTGCTGTCTAGGCCCGCGCGTGATGGTGGCTCACGCGCGGTGAAGGCGCCCAGGAGTTAGGGCAGGCGCCGCTCCATCTCGCGCACGAGCGCGAACTGGACGCGCGCGCGCACGAGGTTGTGATCGTCGTAGTCGGTCTTGAAGTACACGTCGCCGTTCAGGTAGTCCGCGAGGAAGCGCATCCCGATCGTCAACGTCACGAGGCGCGCAGCGGCCGGCATGAGGTCACGCTCGTAGGGCGTGAGCGCCGCGCCCGCGCCCGTCAGGTAGCCCTCCGAGAGGGCGCCGTAGAGCTCGAGATCGACGCTGACCTTAGAGAGGTCCTGTTCGTCCTCGGCCGCCGTCGCCGCGGTGAACCGCGCGAGGTCGCCAAAATCGTACAGCGCGTACCCAGGCATGCACGTGTCCAGGTCCACGATGCAGCGCGGCCGGTGCGTCGCATCGTCGAAGAGCACATTGTTCAGCTTCGTGTCGCCGTGCACGATGCGGGCCGGGATCTTTCCGTTCGCCAAACCCTCGGCCATCACCGGCACGAAGGCGCGGCGTTCTGCCACGAACGCCAGTTCTGCTTCGACGCTGCCGGCGCGCCCTGCGGCGTCCGCGGTGCGCGCCGCGTCGAGCTGCTCGAGGCGGTAGGGCGAGCTGAAGAAGCGCGGGATGGTCTCGCGGAGCTCCGTCGCAGGCAGCGACTCGAGGCGCGCCAGGAAGTCGCCGAAGGCGCGCGCCGCGTCGTGCGCCATGCCCGCGTCGGTCGGGCGATCGAAGGAGGTCGTATTCGCGATGTAGTGGTAGGTCCGCCACGGCCCGTCCTGCCAGCGCAGATAGGGCGCGCCCTCGCGGGTCGGGACCAGCTCCAGCGCGACGAGGTCGCTGCCGGCCGAAGGCGCCGTCTCCGAGAGGTGCTGCGTGATGCGCGCCACGTTGTGCATCAGCCCTTCGACGTCCTTGAACACCTGGTCGTTCATGCGCTGGTGCAGGAACCGCCGCGGCCCGGACGGCGTCGCCCAGGTCGAGACGAAGGTGTCATGGATGTGCCCCCGGTGCAAGGGGTCCGCCCGTTCGAGCGAGCCCTCGATGGCAAAGGCTCGGACTGCGTTGCGGAGGTCGTCGGGCGGATGTTGGGCCATGTGTTTCGCTCTTGGCAGGCTCCCGCCCTGTGCGGCGGCGTAGCCCTGTGATCGGCCCGATGATGGGCGCGCCTGCGGCGCTTGTCGAGGTTCGATGGCCGTCCGTGTCCTAGGCCGGACCCGGCCCCACGGTCACCGCGACCGAGTGCCCCAATTGGCCGTCGCCTGGGGGTCGAATGGGGGCTCGATGTCTCGCCTGGGGCCCGGCGTCTCGGATTGATCAAGTCGTTATCGTGGGGCCATGGCTCCGCTGACCCTCGCCCATGTTGTGCCCATCGTGATGGCTCTGTTGCTCACGGCATGTCGCGCGGTCGACGGCGCCGGCGGTGCGCAGTCGGCTCAGCTCGAAGGGTGGCGCGAGGGCCCGGTGCCGCCCGCCGTCGCGGCGGCGCTGGCGGGCTTCACGGACGGTGAAGTGACCGTCGCATTCCGCTCGCGCGCGACGGGGGTTTGGTACGCGCATCGCGGCGACGACGTCCTGCACGCGGCCAGCACCATGAAGGTGCCCGTGCTCGTCGCGCTGCACCGCGCTGCGCATCGCGGGGAGCTCGACCTCACGGACCGCATGACCGTCCGGAACGAGTTCGCCAGCATCGTCGACGGCTCGCCGTACGCGCTGTCGCCCGAGGACGACTCTGACCCGGAGCTCTACGGGCTGGTCGGCGCCCAACTGGAGCTCGCGGAGCTGGCGCGGCGCATGATCGTCCGCTCCAGCAACCTCGCGACGAACCTCTTGGTGGCGCGGCTTGGGGCGGGTGAGATCCAGCGGACGATCGAGGGCCTCGGCACCCGTCGCATGAGCGTCTTGCGCGGCGTCGAAGACAACAAGGCGTACGCTGCGGGCCTCTCCAACACTGCGACGGCCAACGACCTCGCCGTGCTCTTGGAGGCGATCGTTTCGGGCGCCGCGGTCAGCCCCGAGCAGTCGACGGAGATGCTCGCCGTGTTAGAGGGACAAGAGTTCAACGAGCTGATCCCCGCGGGCCTCCCGCCAGGGACGCGCGTCGCGCACAAGACCGGCTCCATCACCAGGATCCTGCACGACGCAGCGATCGTCTTGCCGGACGGTGAGCCGCCCTACGTGCTCGTTGTCCTCACCCGTGGCTTCGATGACCCCGCGCGCGCGGGCGCCGCGATCCGCGCGGTCGCCGCCGCCGCTCACGGCGCGCGCCGCATGTCCTCGAGCCACTCGCGCAGCGTCAGCTCGAGCTCCGGCAGCGGCATGCCGAACTCGGCCTCCAGCACCTCGACGGGCGGCTGACCCGCTCCGATCCGGCCCAGCACCCGCGAGACGAGCTCTGGGTGGCCGTCGACGAGCCAGGTGCCCAGCGCGAACGCCATCAACAAGTCCTCCTTGTTCATCTTGTTGACGTCCTTGCCGAGCAAGATCCCGAGCTTAGGCGCCGTCGGCAGCCGCGCGAGGTCGCGCGCCATCAAGAGCCAGTCCGCGCCCGGCCCGAAGAGGTTCGCCTCGTACTTCTTGCCCTTCGATCCCGCGACCGTGCGATCGCTCGCCTCGAGCCGGACGTAGACGAGGTTCTTCGTGCCGACGATCGAGCTGGACAGGAGGAGCCCGATGCCTTCCCAGATCCAGCCTCGCTCCGCGGTGACACCGAAAGCGCGCTGCAGATAGAGGCCGACGCGCTGCCGCACGGCGGCTTCGACCCGGTCCGCGGCGCCTGCGGACCAGACCCCGATCGAGTTCTGGCGATCGAGGTACCCCGTATTGACCGCGCGCAGCAGCGCCGCCTTCTTTGGTTCGAGGTCCTTGCCCAGGGCGCTGATGAGGGCGTCGCGGTCGCGGTTGGACTGGACGACATAGAAGCGCGGCTGCGACCACCAGCCTGGGTGTCCGCCGCCGTCGTCACCGACAGGAGGGCGGCCCTTGGCGCCCGCAAACGAGGTCGTAGGCGGCAAGAGCAAGCGGGCGAGCTGCGGCGCGACGTCGACGGCGCTCGCGATCGCAGCGGCCTCGGCGAAGGACACGGAGCTTGCGACCAACGCCCCCGGCGTGCGGGCGACACCGAGCCACTTCACGGAGGCGTCGCGCGCGGCGGCGTCGAGCGCGGTCACCTCCAGGCGCTCCGGTTCGGGCGACGTGGCCCGGAGCGAGGCGACCAGCTCCTTGTACCCGGCCGCTGCGAGCGCGCGCGCTGCGTCTGCCCGGACCCAGCCCCCATCCGGATGGCGCGCCTGTCCTAGCGCGGCCCGCACCTCATCGGAGTCGGGCGCGATCGCGATCAGGCGACCGCGCAGGGCGCGCAGCAGCTGCGCGCGGGCGGCCCCTTCGAGGCCCTCGCACTCAGCGAGCGCCAGGCCGGCGATCGAGCTCCGTCTCGCCGCCAGTTCGGCCTCGAGGCCGCCGCGATCGCGGACCGTCGCCGCAGGGCGTGAGCGCACCCAAGCGCCCGACTTGTCGCGCTTCCAGCCGAGGATCCGGCGCGCGTCGCTGTCGTCTGGTGACCATTCGAGCACGGCCTCGTATGCCGCGAGCCGCGACGCGTTCAGGCGCTGCGCTTCGCACCACTCGGCGAGCTGACTCAGCTCCTGTACGACGACGCCGGTGATCCGCTCCAAGGCGCCGTCCTGCAGGTTGAAGGCGCGCGGAGCACCCACGAGCGGCGCCGCGCCAGTCGCCGCCCCGACCGCACCGAGGAGGCCCAATGTCACGAGCGATGTGGCCACCGCGCGCAGACGATTGCGGCTCGAGCACTGGTGTCTGCTGGGAGAGAGTGCGTGCTGCATGGGGGTCATAGTCTGTCATGCCCGCTGCGGTGACGCAGCGCGTGGTTCAGCTCGAGCAAATTCGTGCCTCGGTCATCTTCTGCTCATTCGGAGGTCACGGGCGGCTCGGCGCGCGGGTCGCAGAGCGTGCCCTCGCCATGCGTCGCGTCTCGGAACGCGCTCTCAAAGGCCGCGCGTGACCCGCGCGGGACGTGCACGATGAAGCGCACGCTCGCATCGTACGCGGCACCCTCTGGCGTGAGCTGGAACGCCGCGAGCGCGGCCTGGACCGCGCCAGACGCGCGGTAGTCATGTCGGCACTCCAAGGCTTCCCGCACCTCGACCTCGACGATCTTGGCCCGGTCGAGCGCTTGACCTGCGGCGCCGCCGTAGGCGCGCATTAGCCCGCCTACTCCCAGCTTCGTCCCGCCGAAATAGCGGACGACGACCGCGACCACGTCGGTCACCTCGTGCCCTTCGAGCTGAGCAAGGATCGGCCGCCCTGCGGAGTTCCCGGGCTCGCCCGCGTCGTACGCCCGAGTCTGCCGCCCATCGGGGCCGATCCGCCAGGCGTAGCACACGTGGCGCGCATCATCAAACTCGAGCGCGACGCCTTGGATGAACGCTCTGGCGGCGCTCTCGTCCGACGCGGGCGACAACCGCGCGATGAAGCGCGAGCCCTTGATGGACGGCGGCTCGAACCCGCTCGGCTCGCTCAGTGTCTTGAAGCGCTCGGTCATGTCGCGGCGCGCTCGCGCACCTCGTCGGCGATGGGGCCGCGCACCTCGCGCTCGAGAGCGTGCGGCACGGTCACGAGGCATTTGAGCCCTGCCGTGTCGAACGAGACGTCTACGACGCCCCCGAGGTCGTGCTCGATCAGGCCGCGGACCAAGGTCAACCCGAGCCCCGGGCTGTGAGGCACTAGGACCGGCTCCGCGCCTGTCTCTCGCCATTCGAGCGCGAGGTCGTCGAGCTCCGTGACCCACCAGCTCAGGTGCACTTCGCCCCGCGCACCGCGCAACGCGCCGTACTTCGCGGCGTTGGTCCCAAGCTCGTGCAACGCGAGCCCTAGGGAGGTCGAAGCGCGCGGCGTCAGCACGATCTCGGGACCGGAGAGGGAGCAGCGTCCGCCCAGCATCGCCGGCCCGAGCGAAGTCTCGATGACCTCGCGCAGCGGCACGCCTGCCCAGCGACTCGCCGCCAGCGCTTCATGCGTCCGCGCCATGGATCGAATTCGCCCCAGGAACGAGGTCGAGAACGTGCTCAGGTCCGAAGCGCGCGCGAGCGTCTGTTCCGCGATCGCGGCGACTTGAGCCAGGATGTTCTTGACGCGGTGGTCGAGCTCGAGCGAGAGCCGCTGCTGGCGGACCTCGGCATCGCGCCGCTCCGAGATCTCTTCGGCGATGCCCGCGACGCGCGCGATCGTGCCGTCTGCGTCACGGATTGCGAACGCACGGGCGTGCACCCAGCTCACACCACCGTCAGGCCTCAGGAAGCGGAACTCTGCGCTCCATTCGCCCTTCTGCGCAATGTCCGCCTGATACCCGTTTACGACCGCGTCGCGGTCGGCCGGGTGAATGCGGCTGCGCCACAATGTCGGATTGGCGTAGGCGGACGCGACCGAGACGCCGACCACGGTCTCGTATGCCGGGTTCACATACAACGCCTTACCGAGGCGCCAGTCGACGAGCCAAAAGACGTCGCGCACATGGTCCGCGAATTGAGTGAACCGCGCAGTCGCCTCGCGATGGGCGCGGGCTTCACGCAGCCATCGCAGCGTCGACCAGGTCAAGGTCCCGAAGAGCGTCAAGGTGAGCGCGATCGCCGGCAGCACCAACGCCGGCCGTGCCCAGAGCGACGGCTGAATCGTGATCGCGCGGCTCGCGTGCACCGGCCCGCTCCGGGTCGGTGTATCGAGCAACTCCACGGACACCAGGTGGTCCCCGGCGGCAAGGTCCGAGATGCGGGCTTCGCGCGCCGTGGACCACGGGGACCAGGGCGTCGCGTCCAGCCTGTAGCGCGTCAGGAGCTGGGCGGACGGGCGCTCGTTCCAGTGCATGCGAGGCGTCCAGCGCGCGACGATCGCTCGCCGATCGATGGTGTCCACAGTCAGCTCGAGCTGTGCCGAGGTGGCTTGCATCCCGTCCGGAGCATAGACCGCCACGCCCTGGCCGCGCGTGCCGACGAGCACTTCACCGGACGCCAGCCCGATGCACTGGAGTGGCAGCGAGCGGCCACCGATCCTGCGCAGTCCACCCTCGTCGATGATCTGCAAGCCGTCTTCGTCGCCGACCCAGACGCGGCCCAAGTCATCACGTGCGAGGTCGAGCGTGCGTGGCTCACGGCGACCATCGAGCGGCGCGAGGTAAGTCACCCGACCTTCTGAGTCGACCCGGCCAAGCCCTGCCGCAGTGGCGCCGTGACCGAACCACACGCCGTCCTCCCCATCGGGGGCGAGGCGCGTGACCCGCCTGCCCACACGCACGACCTCCGGGATCATCTGCTCCCAGGTGTGCTGTCGACGACGCATCAGCCCCATCTGCGTCGCCACGTACAGCGTGCCGTCAGGGGCGAGCTCGAGGTCGTAGACCCGAAGCTTGGCGTCGTCGTCGGCGTCAGCGCAGATCGGTACCTGCTCCAGCGGCGCGCCATGGCTCATCCAAAGGCCACCTGGCGCCCCGGACCACGGCAGCGCTGCGAGCCAGATCCGGCCGAACTCATCCGTCTTCAAGCGATGGATCGCGACAGGGAGGCCCGGCCCGACGAGCTGCTCGAAGCGCGCGCCGTCGAAGGTCCAAGCCCCGCCAATGCTCCCCGAGCCGCTGCCGAACCACAGCTTGCCGTCCCCGTCCTCGCAGAGCGCCGTGATGTCCTGGAGCTGCTGTCCAAGCGCCTCGCCGAAGAACTCCACCGAGCCGTCGAGTCGATGCCGTTCGAGTCCAGCTGATGTCCCGATCCATATCTCACCGGAGCGCGCCGTCAGGAAGGTCAGCACCGATGAGGCCCCGCTGCGCGCGGGCGGCTCCGCCAATGCGCGCCACGCAGAGCGTGAGCGCTGCATCCAGCGCAGGCCGTCGCGGCCGCCGACGAGCAGGTCTCCGGATCGACTGAAGCGCAGGATCGAGGCCTCGCGCAGGTCCAAGGGCGCGCGGAGCGGCGCGCGCCAGCGCCCGTCCTCGCCGCGCGCGATGAAGGCGCCGCCAACTAGCAGAATCAGCGCCTCGCCGCGTGGGCCCACGTCCATCGTCAGGAGCGCTTCGCCGTCCGTCCCGGGCACGCGACGGTAGCCGTCTGGGCCGCACTCCCAGATGCCGCGCGCTTCCCAAGGCAGCACGATGGCGCCGATGGCGCCACCGTGCGCGGGGTCGGGGAACAGCGCGCTGAAGATCCAGTCGTCGGGGACGGGCCAGATGCGACCTGCGTCCTCGGTGCGCAGCAGTCCCCCGGTGACACGAACGACATCCGACTGGCCGCGGTGAGGGTCGATGTAGGTCGACGGGCGTTGCTTCAAGCTGCCTTCGAAGCGCACCTCATGCAGCTGGTCCGGGGCGCCGCAATAGAGCTGTGTGACACCGTTGGGCCATGAGACCTCGACCTGCAACTGGCCGTCGCTCGTCGCGCAAACGCGGCGGATGATGCTGCCGTCCGGGTGCGTGAGGTCACGCTTGAGCGCCGCCGGATCGATCCGTTGCCAGCGGCCACGGTCGCCCCTCCAGGGGCCATCTGCGAAGTTGGCCACCAGGGTCCCATCGTGGAGCGCCGCCAATGAGCTCGGCGCTTTGGCGGGCGCGCCAAGTGCGTCGTGGAACCGGTAGCTGTCATACCAGTGCAGCCCTCCGTCCGTCGCGACCCATAGCGTCCCGTCGGCGCTCTCCTCGATCTCGCGCACGCGCAAGTCGGGGAGGCCCGCTTGTGCATCGAAGGCGCGCCAGCGCCAGCTCTCCAGGAGCCCGAGCACGTCGTCGTCCGGCCCTGTGGCCTCGGGGTCGCCGGTTCGCGCGCCGCTGGGGTCCATGGCGCTCCCCAGCGCGCTCGCGCCGACGAGCAATGCGCTGGCGACGACCGACCTCCAGAGCGCTATCGAGCTTGGGCGGACCATGGGGAGAGCCTAATGGATCGCCCATGTGGGCGGCACCTCTCGAGTGGCTTCGCGGCTACCCTGCTTACGTTCCCATCCGCCGCATCTGAATCACACGGACCCCCGATGAACCTCGCGACCCTTACGCTCGTGGCGCTCGCTGTTCCCGCTGCGAGCGCGAGCGTCGCGCGCACTTGCGCGGCGACGACGCCCCAGCTCGCGGCCGCGGGTCCGACTGGCGCCGAGGGTGCAGCGCCGGTCGATGCATTGATCCGATTGTGGGTCGATGACGAGCTGCCGGAGCTCGCGCGCGAGGTAGAGCGTTTGCTCGCAGCGCGGGTCCAGCAACCGGATCGGCTGCACGCGGCGCGGCTCGAGGTCGCGCTCGTGTTGGCGGACCTCGCGCTCCACGAGTTTGCTCACGGTGAAACGTTCGCGCGGATGTTCGCAGGGGTCGAGCTCGCGCCAAGTGAAGCCCCCGTACGCGCGCGGCTGGCGTGGATGACCCAGCGCGGCGGCGACCTCGACCCGCTCGGCGCGTGGTCCTTCGTCGGGCCCTTCGACAATGATCGCGGGCGCGGCATGGATCGCCCGACGGGCGCCGAGCGTGAGCCCGGGCTGGCGCGCTACAAGGGCAAGCTGCGCGAGGTCGCCTGGCGCGTCGCGCCGCCGCTCGGCCCAGACGGCGTCGCGTATCTCGGCCGCCTCATCCACCCGGAGCAGCAAGCGTGTGTCGTCGCGCGGACCTGGATCTACTCAGACGCTCCCAGTGAGGCGCTGCTGCTGCTCGGCGCCTCCGAGGAGGTCGTGGCTTGGTGGAACGGCGCGCTGTGCTTGCGGGCCCTAGGCGAGCACGAGTTCGGGCCCGACGCCCACTGTGTGCCCCTCGCGCTCAGCGCCGGGTGGAACGAGCTCGCGCTCAAAGTCGGGGCCCAGGACGGCGCGCTCGCGTTCTGCGCGCGGCTCGTCGACCCCGCGACGGGCGCTCCGCTCTCCTTGCGGTCTTCGGCCACGCCGCCGGAGGGTGCCGCGCCGCGGGCGCTCGCTCTGCTCGGTGACGGCGGCGTCTCGCCGCCCACGGTGGCGCGCCCTGGTGCGGTCGCCTTCTACGCTGGACAGACGGACGTCGAGGCGCTCGTCGCCTCGGCGCTGCTCCTGTCGGACGCCCGTCCGACGCCGCGCAAGGAGCGCCCCGGCGCACGCGAGGCCGTCGCCGCGCTCACCGCGGCGCTGGCTTCGATCGAGGACCCTGCGCGGGTCAACGACCCTCGCACCAAGCACGCGGACCCGAGCGCGCTCTTGTCGGCCACCGTCGTCGACCTCATGACCGCGCGGGTCTCTGGGGCCTTGCAGGTCGAGGAGGACATCAATCCCTGGCTGCAAGCGCTGCGCGCGGCGTGCACGCGCTTTGGTGACCGCCCGCTCTTCATGCGCTCCTACGCGGACCACGCCCGGAGCGGCCAAGGGCTCACCGCGCGGGCGTTGGAGCTGATCGACCGCGCGCTCGCCGTCGTACCGACGTCCGTGCTGTGCCGCCGCGAGCGCATCGAGCTCCTCACCGCGCTCGGGCAGGACGGGCTCGCTGACCTCGAGCGCGAGCGCCTGCTCGCGGACCCGGGGCTGCTGGAGTGGCCCGTCGCGTGCCATGCGCTGAGCCTCGGGCTCCCCATGGAGCATCCCATGCGTGGACGGCTCCGCGCGGTCGCGCTCGCCGACGGTGACCCAGTCGCCGAGCGCCAACGCGTGCTCGACGAGCGCCTCGCGCGCAGCTCGCGTGATCCCCGCGAGGTCGTCGCGGTCCTGGCCCAGGACCTCGCCCGCGACCCTTGGGACGTCGAGTCGCGGCTCCTAGGCGCGACGAAGCTGACCGCGCTCGGAGGCTACGAGGCCGCGTTGGCGCTCCTGGACGAGGCCATCGAGCTCTGCCCGGAGGCGCCGGAGCTGCACAGCGGACGCGCTAGGACGTTGCTCGCGCGCGGCGACCGCGCCGCAGCGCGCAGCGCCTTGGAGCGCGCGGCCGAGCTCGACCGCTCCAACGCGGACGAGCAGCGGCTGTTGGAGTATCTCCGGCAGGACACGACGGGTGACGCCTTAGCCGATCGCGCGGAGGCGCAGTTTCACACGCGGTATCAGGAGCCGCTCGAAGCGCTGCTCGCGCGCCGCGCGAACGACGCGCCGATCCAGGACCCGACCGCGCCGCGCGAGGTCCTGTTGACGCGCACCGTCGTCGAGGTCGCGCCCGATGGCACGGCGCAGCGCTACCAGCGCGTCGTCGAGCGCGTGCTGACCGAGGCCGGCGCCAAAGAGCTCGACCGGCGCGCGTTTCGCGCGTTCCCTGGGATGGACGAAATCCGAGTCCTGACCGCCGACGTGCGGCACGCCGACGGCGTCGTCGAGCGCGCGCGAACGGGGCGCACCGGCGCGCGCGGCTCGTTTGTCCTCGACCTGCCGCCCCTCGTGCCCGGGGACGTCGTGGACCTCGAGTGGCGCCACGACGACCTGCAGCCATCCATCTTCGGGACCTACTTTGGGCTCGATGTCGCGTTCACTCCGGACACGCGCCTCGAAGTGCGCGAGAGCCAGGTGATCGTGATCGCGCGCCCAGGCGTCGCGTTGTCCTTTCACCTCGCCGGCGAGGTGAGCGGGACCCGGGACGTCGCCGCGACCGAGCGTTCGCTCGCAGACGGGAGCGTGCAATACACGTGGAGCAGCGCGCCCATCGTCCCGCGGCGCGCCGAGCCGCTGGAGCCGCCGACGGCAGAGTGGCTGCCGCGCGTTCAAGCGAGCACCTACGCGAGCTGGGATGAGTTCGGCCGCTGGTGGTGGAGCCTCATCCGCGAGGAGCTCGCGGTGAGCCCGGAGATGCGCGAGAAGGTCGCCGAGCTCACGGCCGATTGCGCGACCCCTCTGGAGCGCCTGCGCGCCGTCTACGACTTCGTCGTGACGGATATCCGGTACAACGCGTGGGAGTTCGGCATCAATAGCTATCGCCCCTATAGCGCCCCCGTCATCTTCAGCCGCCGCTTCGGCGACTGCAAGGACAAGGCGATCCTGATGCGCGCGCTGTTGAGCGTCGTCGGTATCGAGGCTTGGCCCGTCATCATTCGCTCCGAGGGGCGCCGCTTCGAAGAGGACCACGCTGCCGCGTTGATCGCGCACTTCAATCACTGCATCGCCTACATCCCAGCGCAGGTGGGCCTCTCCGAGATGTTCCTCGACGGCACGGCGCGGCTGCACCCGCTGGAGGTGCTGCCCGACTCCGACCGCGGCGCGCGGGTCGTCATCGTGCGCGACGACGGCGTCGAGACCGTGCGCATCCCGTTCCCGGCGGTCACGGACAACGTCATGCGCGAGCGCACGGTCGTCGACCTGCGCCAGGACGGGGCGCCGCAGGTCACGCTGTGGCGCGCGCCGAGCGGCCGCTTCGATCCGCGTGAACGCCACACGTTCACCGGTACGGACGAGGCGCGCAAAGACGCGGTCGAGCGTGTCCTGACGGAGCGGTTCGGCGCCCTGGTCGGTGAGCCGACGGCGAAGCATGCAGAGTACGAGGACCTCACGCAGCCCGTCGAGGTCACCTTGAGCGCGGGCGTCGAACGCGTCGGTCGCGAGGCGCCGGGCGGGCTCGAGCTCCCGACGACGTTCGATCCCATGCGGCTCTTGTCGTCCTTGGCGAGCGAGAGCGAGCGGACGACGGACCTGCTCTTGGATGTCCCGTGGATGAGTGAGCGCGAGATCGTCTACGAGCTGCCGAGCGGCGCGCGCGCGCGGTCGCTGCCGGCCGCGCGCTCGCTCGGCAACGAGGACCTCGGCTTCGAGCGCACGGTCGAGGTCCAGAGCGCGGACGGCGGCGCGCGCGTGGTCGTGCGCGAGCGCTTCGAGCTGCGCACGCACCGTGTGCCCGTGGGACGCTATGCGGCGTTCCGGGCGCTGTCGCGTGAGATCGACGAGGCGCAGCGCGAGATGATCGACGTGGAGGTGACGCGGTGATGGTTTCGAACACAACGAAGCGCCCGCAGCGGGCGCCCTTGCTGCTCCTTTGCCAGATCGGCCTTGCGCTCGGCTGGTCGCTCCAGGCGACCGCGTCGCAGGCCGCAGTGCGCGAGGCGCCGCCCTCGACCGGCTCGTCCAAAGGGACCCCGGTCGTGGCGCCGGAGGCGCGCGCGCCGAAGCTCGACTCGGCGCTCCTCTTCGCGCACCCAGCGCTGATCACCGGCGACGATACGGCGCTCCGCGCAGACCTCTTCGCGGCGCTGGAGGCGGACCCTGGCGGCGCGCTCGCGCTCGAGGCAGTGCACCTCCTGGATTGGCACGCCGACGCGATGTCCCCGGACGAGGTCGCGCGCCTGCTGGGCCTCGCGTGGAGCTTGCCGGACGCTGAGGCCTCGTTCCAGGCGCGGCGCATGGCCGAACGCGAAGCCGCGCGGCTGCGCTTCTCCGACGCGCCCATCAGCCCAGAGGTGCCGTTCGGCGCGGGCTTCGTGGGCAACTGGTATGTCGTCGGGCCGCTCGGCGCGTTGGATCACCGCGCGCCTCGATCGATGGAGGCGCCGGCCTCATCGCCCGAACTGAGCGGCGTCCCTGACGCAGCCAGCTACATGTGCATGGACGGGCGTGAGCGGCAGTGGCAGCGCTACGATCGCCTCGACGCCGTCGCGTGGTCGTTCGTGCCGGCCGACCTCGTCTATCCGACGGGCGGTGTGACGTACGCGGCGGCCTACCTGAAGGTCGCGGACGACGAGGACCGCCGCGCCCTCGTCGAGCTGCGCACGGGGGGCGCGTTCCGCGCGTGGTGGAACGGAGCGCCGCTGCACGATGTCACGCGGGCTAAGGCGGCAGATAACGCGGTCCGCTTCCTGAGCGAGGTCGACGTCCAACCCGGCTGGAACGTGCTCATGGTGCGCGTCGTGACGTCCGAGCGCGCCGAGCTCGGTGCGCGGCTGCTCGACGTGCAGGGCCGTCAGCTCAGGTTCATGGACATGCCGCCGACTCATGCGCCCGCTGAGAGCGGCGAGGCCGCGGCCGCGCCTGTCCCGCCGCTCGCGCTGGCGCCGAACGCTCGGTCGACGCAGGTCGCGGCGCCGGCGCCGAGGTCGACGCAGCGCTCGCTGCTGAGCGACGCCGACGCTGCCGGTCCGGCGAGCGATCCCTACGCGGCCGCGCTCGCCTGCATGCGCGGCCTCATCGATCGGCGACCTGATCGCGCGCTCGCGGTGTCGGGGCCGACGGAGCCCGCAGCTCGCGCGGCGTGGCGCGGCGTGCGCCTCCGGGCGCTCAACGCCTCGACGCACCTGCCCGAAGAGGTCGAACGGCGGCTGACGTTGGAGCTCTTGGACGCGATCGAGGCCGAGGGTGTGCCCACGGAGCTCGCGCGCGCGATGCGAATCCGCCAGTTCCAGCGCGAGGACCGACCGCTCGAGGCGCTCGCCTTGGCCGAGGCCTGGAGCGCGGACGCGCCCCTCGCGGTCGAGCCGCGCCTGTATCGCGCCGCGTGCCTCGGGCAGATCGATCGCGCGGGCGTGCTCCGACGGATGGCGCTGTCGGACCTCGTTCGGGACTTCCCTCGGCATGCCGCCGCGCGCATGGCGCTCGCCAGCGCTCGCGAGAGCGCAGGCGACGAAGTCGGCGCGTACCTTGACGCGTGGGAGGTGCTGCGCCTCGACGCGACCAACGAGGACGCGCTCGCCTTGGTGCTGCGACTGACGGAGCGCTGCGGCGATGTCGCGCGTGTCGAGTTTCTGCTGCAACGCACCCGAGAGTGGCGCTCGCGGAACCCCGACGACGCCGTCGCTCGAGACCTGGAGCTGAGCCTGCTCGACGTGCTCGGGCGGGGCGACGAGGCGCTCGCCCTCGTCGAAGGCCACCGCGACCACGCCGGTATCGACCCCGACCAGCATTGGATCGTCGGCGAGCGGCTCCTCGGCCGAGGCAACGTCGATGGAGCCCGGCGTTCGTTCCAGCGCGAGCTGGCGCTCGATCCCGCCGACCCGACGACGCGCACGACGGTGCGGCTGCTCGGCGAGGTGGACCCCACCGAGCGCTTCTTCGAGGCCTTCGCGCCGAACGTGGAGGCTGCGCTGGCGCGGGCGGAGAGCGTGGTGGATGCCTCGGTCGTCGACGCGCTCGATTCCGGCCTCGTCTACTTCTTCCCCGATGGCTCAGCGGCCTCGCGCTTCCACACCTTGTCGGTGCCGCGTGATCGCACGGGCACTGAGGCATTGCACGTCCACCCGATCGAGGCGGGCACGCGGCGCGCGCGCATCCTCGCCCGTGACGGACGCGAGCTGGAGCCGATCGAGGTCGACGGGGACTGGACCTTGCCCGCCTTGGAGCCGGGTGACGTCGTCGAGTTTGTCTGGGATTCGTTCGCTTCCGGCGTGCCTGGCGCGCCGCCGCCGGAGCGCGGCTGGCGCTTCAGCTCGTTCGAGAAGGCGTTCCCGACGTCGCGTTGGGTCGTGTTCGTTCCGGACGGCCTGCCGGGGCGGCTCGACGTGCGGAACTTCGACGGGACCCATGAGACGACGCGGTGGGAGAACGGGACGGTGCACGTCCTCGTGACCTCGCAGCCGCGCCAGATCGAGGAGCCTCTGCGCCCGTCGGACATCGAGGTCCTGCCCTGCGCCGCATACGGCGGGGACCTGGAGCGAGCGGACGAGCTGCTCGCCTGGGAGTCGCTCGTGGCGCGCCTCTCGGAGCTCAGCGACGATCTCGTCGCCGATGTGGACGCTTTTGTCGCGGCGCACGCACAGGCCACGCCGGCGGCCACCGCGGAGGCGCTCTTCGTCGCGCTCGACGAGCGCGTTCGCGACCAGCGCGGGGAAGCGCAGGCGAGCCTCGTTTGGCTCTCCCAGCGCGGCTTGACGCTCTTCCTCCTCGGCGCGCTCTATGAGCGGGCAGGGGTCCCGTTCGAGTGGGCGGCGCTGGAGCGTGGCATTGCGCCGGAGCTGGATCCGGAGCCGGTGACTGCGTTCGCCAACCAGCGTCCGCTCGAGCGCGCGGCGCTGCGCCTCGGCGCCTCCAGCGCTGACGGTGAGCCCGTGTGGGTCATCCCCACCGGAGCGCCCGGCTTTGCGTTCGGCGCGATCCCGAACGAAATGGCGGGCGCCGTCGCGTGGGTGCATGGTGCGGGAGGTTGGCGGCGGGAGACCCTGCCTCGCAGTCAGCTCGCCGAGAGCTGGGACGCCGACGTCGAGCTGCGCTACACGCTGGCGCAGGACGGCAGCGCTGACGTCCGCGGGCGCTTCGTCATGAGCACGGCCCAGGGCAACGTGCTCCGCCGGCAGCTCGGCGAGGCGACCGCCAAGCAGCGTGACGCGTTCGCGCGACAGCGGGTCAACGCTGTCGCGCGCGGGCTCGACCTCACGCGCGTCTCGGTGCTCCTCGACTCAGATGAGCCTGGCACGATCCTCGAATTCGAGGGCCGGATGCCACGCTTCGTCACCGCACGCGGCGGGGAGTTCGTCGCGGATCCGCCGTTCTTGCCGCTCGGCCTCGACAAGAGCTTCGGGCCGGCGGAGCGCACTTGGCCGCTCGTCGTGCGCGACTCGAGCCGCATCCGCGTCCGTGCGACGCTCGATCTCGGCGCCGCGTGGGAGCTCCTCGGCGGGCCGACGCCGATGCGGGAAGAGCGCCGGGGCCTGACGGTCTCGACGTCGCTCGAAGGGGCGGCGCCTGGGCCGTACGCGCTGGAGCAGCTCTACCTCATGCGCGGGCTCGAGGTCGCGCCCGAGGGCATGCCGACCTTCCTCGCGCGCATGGGGGAGCTCGAGCAGGAGTTCCGCCGGCCCCTTCGGTTCCAGCGGCGAGATGGGTAGGGCCGGCGCGTCGGGCGGGGCCGGCTGACGGGACCTTCATGATTCGGCCCCGAAGCGAGAATTGCGCACTTCTGGGGTACCTCGGGTCCCCGGGGCTTGCCATTCTGGCGGCCTCTCGGGGTCGCGCTTCGAGGAACGTCGAGCGCTGCCCCGGGCCCGTCCCCAAGCCGGCCCTCACCCTCCAGACACTTCTCTCGAACGAGATTCAGGACACACCATGAGCCAATTCGACGATGTCATCGCGAACTGCAAAGCGCTGATGACGACCCAGAACATCGAGTGCGACGAGGCGCTCTTGACGAAGATCGCGAAGTCGCTCGGCCCGTCGATCTACAACAAGGACTCGGGCACCGTCGCCACCGCCGACAAGGGCGAGATGGAGACCGTGCGCAAGAACTTCGTCAACGGGAAGCTCGGCTGCGCGGACGGCCCCGAAGTGGACGCGGCGATCGCGGCGGCGACGGAGCAGATCGGGAAGTCGAACCCGAACAAGCTGCGCCCGGTCTACTACTACCTGCTCGTCAAGGCGCTCGGTAAAGAGTCCGTCTTCGCGTGAGGCGCGCAGAGGGCGTGGACGCCGCGACAAGCGCTGAGCGTCGGCCCTCGGCTCTGTGACCCATAGGTGAGCCGTGGCATGCGCCGCGGCTCGCCTCGTTTCGTGGCTCGGCGCAGCGCGTGATCGGGGCCATCGGCTCGCCCCCTGGCGGCGTTTCGGCTAACCTCCAAGCCCGCGCGCCTGAGCGCTGAGCGCCCCCGTCACCATGTCGAAACACGACGCAGCCTCCGTCCCCGATCGCTTGCGTGAAGCCGGCGGCCTCCTCGCTGGCGTCGCGCGTCAAGTCGCGCGTGAGGCGGGCGTGCCTGAGGCCGACGTGTATGGCGTCGGCAGCTTCTACCACTTGCTCGCGCGCCCAGACGCCAAAGTGCGCGTCTGCACGGGGCTCTCGTGCCTCTTGGGCGGCGCGCAAGCGGTGCTCGACGCCGCGCGCGCCGCGGGGCTGCCGGTCGAGGGCGCCTCTTGCTTGGCCGGGTGCGATGTCCCGCCCGCGGTCCTGCGCGACCGCCGCACGCTGCCGCTGGTCACCGTCGAGGATGTGCAACGCGCGGGCGCGGACTGGCGCCTGCTGCGATCGGCCGCGATCGGCGCGTCGGGCTCCCTGGACGTTGCCGGCGTTGCGGTCGCTGCGGACGTCGCCCAACCCGAGGTGGAGTGGAAGGGCGCGGTCGGGCCCGCCGACGCCGCGGACGGCGCGCTCGCGCTGGACCTCTGCGGCGCGCAGCAGGCGCTCGGCGCCGCGTTCCACCGCGCGCGCGAGCTCGGCCCCGAGGGAGTGATCGCAGCGCTCGAGGCGGCGGGGCTCCAGGGCCGCGGCGGCGCGGGCTTCCCGGCGCACATCAAGTGGAAGGGCGTGCGCAGCCAGCCCGTCACGGAGCGCTACGTCGTGCTCAACGCCGACGAAGGCGAGCCCGGCACGTTCAAGGACCGCGAGTGCATGTTGCGCCGCCCCGACCTCTTGCTCGAGGGCCTCGCGATCGCGGCCTTCGCGGTCGGCGCGCAGGAGTGTTACCTCTACCTGCGCGGCGAGTTCGAGGTCCCGTGGGGCATCGTGCAACGCGCGATCGACGCCGCGCATGCCTCAGGCGTCTACGGCGACATCCGCTTCCACATGCACGCCGGCAACGGCGCATACATCTGCGGCGAGGAGACGGCGCTGCTCGAGGCGCTCGAGGGCAAGCGCGGCATGCCGCGCTTGAAGCCGCCGTTCCCGGTGGAGGTCGGGCTCTGGAACAAGCCGACGTTGATCCACAACGTCGAGACGATCTCGTGCGTCCCCGGCATCGTGCAGCGCGGCGGCGCGTGGTTCCGCGCGCTCGGCCGCACGGAGCCCGGGACGAAGCTGTACTGCGTCAGCGGGCACGTCGCGCGGCCAGGCACTTACGAGTTGCCGCTCGGGGTCACGCTGGACGAGCTCGTCGCCGAGGCCGGCGGCTACATCGGGACCTTGAAGGCGTTCAGCCCCGGCGGCGCGAGCTCGGGCTTCCTGCCCGCGACCATGCGCGACGTGCCGCTGGACTTCGGCGGGCTCGGCAAGCTCGGGTCGATGCTCGGCTCGGCTGGGGTCGTCGTGCTGAACGACACGGTCGACATGCGCTGGGCCGCGGCGCAGCAGCTGCGGTTCTTCGAGGACGAGTCCTGCGGCCAATGCGCGCCGTGTCGGATCGGCACGCGCTATCTGCGCGAGTCCGTCGACCGCCACGCCCGCGGCGAGGTGCTCGACGGGCCGCTCACGCACGTCGCGGACGTCGCGTGGCAGATGAACGAGGGCTCGATCTGCGGGCTCGGGCAAGCGGCGCCGCTGCCGCTGACGAGCGCGCTCAAGTACTTCCCCGCGGACTTCCCCGCTGACGCACGCAGGACATGAGGCGAGGCGATGATCGAACGAACTGAACCCGATGACGCGCCCGCGGTCGCCGCAGCGCGCCATACGCTGGAACTCGACGGGCGCAGCGTGGCGTTCGAGCGTGGTGACACGCTCCTGGAAGTGGCGCGCCGCGCGGGCGTCGAGATCCCGACGCTCTGTCACGACCCTCGCCTCGAGCCGGCGGGGGCCTGTCGTACGTGCCTCGTCGAGGTCAGCGGCCAGCGCCGCCTCGTGCCGGCGTGCGCGACGCGCGCGGCGGACGGGATGAAGGTCGCCGCGGGCAACGAGCGCGTCGAGCGCCATCGCAAGACGCTGCTCGGCCTTTACCTGACCGATCACCCGCACGATCGGGCGCGCGCCGAACGCGGCGCGCCCAATGAGCTCTTGGACATGGCCGCGCGCTACGACGCGCCGCGCGACTGGGGCCAGATGACGCCCAAGCGCGAGGCGCGCGACGGCGACCGAAACCCTTACATCCACTTCGACGCTGCGACGTGCATCGCTTGCGCGCGCTGCACGCGTTATTGCGACGAGGTCGAGGGCGTCACCGCGATCACGCTCACCGGGCGAGGCGCGGCGACGACGATCTCGACGGTCGATGGCCTGTCGCTGCTCGACACGACGTGCGAGATGTGCGGCGGCTGCGTCGACGTCTGCCCGACGGGCGCGATGGGCGAGAAGATGCCGCTGGCGCGCGCGGCGAAGCCCGAGCGCGCGCTGACGAAGGTGCGCTCAACATGCAACTTCTGCGGCGTCGGCTGCCAGCTCGATTTGAACGTCGACCCGGACGCCGACGGCGGGAGGGGGCGCGTCGTCAAGGTCACGAGCCCGCCGCCCGGCACGACGACCAACGACGGCAACCTGTGCGTCAAAGGCCGCTTCGCCTACGACTTCATCCACCACGAAGAGCGCATCCAGGCGCCGATGGTGCGCGACGCCAGCGGCGCGCTCGTCGAGACGACGTGGGACCACGCGCTCAGCGTGGCGGCCAAGGGGCTCCTTGGCGTCGCAGCCAAGCACGGCACCAACTCGCTGGGCTTCGTGAGCTCGTCCCGCTGCACAGTGGAGGAGAACTACCTCGTGCAGAAGCTCGCGCGGGCCGTGTTCCGCTCGAACAACGTGCACCAGTGTGCTGCGACATGACACGCGCCCACCGTGGCCGGTCTGGTCACAACCTTTGGTGCAGGCGCGATGACGAACTCGATCGGGGAGATCCGCGACGCGGACTTCTTGCTCGTGATCGGGAGCAATACGAGTGAGGCGCACCCGATCATCGCCATGGAGATGAAGCGGGCGGTGCGGAGCGGCGCGACGATGGTCGTCGCCGACCCGCGCAAGATTTGGATGTCGACGATCGCCGAGAAGCACCTGCAGCTGCGGCCCGGCACCGATGTGTGGCTCTTGAACGCGATGGCGCACGTGATCTGCGCGGAGGGGCTCGTCGACGAGGCCTTCATACGCGAGCACACGGAGGGCTTCGAAGCCGTCCGTGCGACCGTGGCCAAGTACACGCCCGAAGAGGCCGAGAAGGTCACCGGGGTGCCGGCGGAGGACATCCGCTGGACCGCGCGCAAGTACGCAACGACCGAGCGAGCCGGCATCTACTACACGCTGGGCATCACCGAGCACACGCACGGGACGGACAACGTGTATGCCCTGGCGAACTTGGTCCTGATGACGGGGCACCTGGGCAAGCCCTCGGCGGGGATGAACCCGCTGCGCGGTCAGAACAACGTCCAGGGCGCGAACGATGCCGGCGCGACGCCGATCTTCTACCCGGGCTACCAGCGCGTCGATGACCCGGACGTGCACGCCAAGTACGAGCGCTCATGGGGCGTCCCGCTGTCGCCAGAGCCCGGCCTGAACCTGAACGTGATGATGAAGGCGGTCGGGAAGTCGATCTTCGGCCTCTTTGTCATGGGCGAGGACATCGTCTTGTCCGAGCCCAACTGCATGGAGCTCGAGAAGGGGCTCAACAAGGCCGAGTTCCTCGTCTTCCAGGACGCGTTCATGAACGAGACGGCGCGCTTCGCGGACGTCGTGTTCCCGGCCTCGGTCTTCGCCGAGAAGGAGGGCGTGTTCACCAACTCCGAGCGCCGCGTGCAGCGCGTGCGCAAGGCGGTCGAGCCGCCCGGGCAGGCGCGCGAGGACTGGAAGATCCTCATCGACCTCGCGAACGCGTGCGGCGCGAGCTGGCGCTTCGACAGCGCCGCAGCGGTCTACGATGAGATGGCGCGCGACGTCGAGCGCTTCCGCGGCATCAGCCACGCGCGCCTCGATGAACAGTACGAAGCGCGCCTCGCTGCGCTCGAGGCTGGTCCTGTGGTCGAGCGCACGCGCACCGGCCTGCAGTGGCCGTGCCCGAGCCCCGAGCACCCCGGCACGACGTTCCTGCACGAGGGCGGCGTGCTGCGCGGCAAGGGGCTCTTCCAGGCGGTCGAATACAGGCCCTCGGAGGAGCTGCCGGACGAGGAGTACGGCCTCGTGCTGTCGACAGGGCGCACGCTCTATCACTACAACTGCGCGACACAGACACGGCGCGAGTCGGGCCTCGACGCGAAGCAGTCCGAGGCGTTCATCGAGATCTCGCCGCGGGACGCGAAGAAGCGCGGCATCGCGGACCGGGCGCTCGTGGACGTGGTCACGCGCCGCGGCTCCGTGCGCGTGCGCGCGCTCTACTCGCGGCAGGTCCAGTCAGGCTGCATCTGGATGCCGATGCACTTCGCGGAGGCGCGCGCCAATATCGTGACCAACGACGCGGGCGACGCCGTCACGCAGACGGCCGAGTACAAGGTCTGCGCGGCCGAGGTCCGCCCTGTCGCGGAGGCGGCGACTGACGCCCCCGCCGGTGGCTCCACGGGAGCGCTCTATCCAGGCACGTTCTACGGCGTGGACGCGCCCGCTTGAGCTGTCCAAGGGCGCGCGACCTCGCGGGGAGGTCGCGCGCCTCGATCACTCTTCGTTCGGCGCCGGGCGGCGGCGCGCATCGTTCGCCGGGAGCTCCGGCATGGCGTCGAGCGCGAGGGGCTGGATCCAGACGTTGCGGAACCTGACCTGGTTGTGGTGGCCCTGCAGCTTGATCGGCCGCGCGTCGGGCCCCTCGGGCTGCCCTGCCCCCGTCTTGCGCGGCAGCTCGACGTTGTCGTGGATCAACGTCTGGTTCTGCAGGACGGTGATCCTCGCGGGCTCGAGCTTCTGCGCTCCGTCGAAGCGCGCCGCGCGGAACACGATGTCGAAGCTCTGCCATTCGCCGGCGGGTTTGCACGCGAGGCGATCAGGCTTCTTCAGGCGATAGAGGCTGCCGCAATCCCAGGCTTCGTAGCGCGCTGAGGTGACCCCGAAGGAGTCGAGGATCTGCAGCTCGTAGCGCTGTTGGATGTAGACGCCTGAGTTGCCGTTGGCCTCGCGGTCCTCATTCGCGGCCGCGTTGACGTTGAACTCCAGGTGCATACGAAAGTCCTGGTAGGGCGCTGGGGTCACGACGCTGTCCCAACCAGGTGACGCGGTGAGCACGCCGTCATTGAAGGTCCACTGGCTCGGACCGTCGGACTCGGGCAGCATGCAGTGCCCGGTGTCGCCGACGAGCACGACACCCTCTGCGGGGCGCTGAGCGAAGTCCCACACGCCGGCGCCGTTGGCGTGCCGCGCGATCGGTCGCCGATCGCGAGGCGCGCTGCGGGCGCCCACGCCGAGCGTCAGCTCCGCCAGGAGCGCCTTCATCGCGTCACGCCGCTCTGGCTCGAGGAAATAGAGGTTGTGCGTCTCCCGCGGGTCCGTCGCGAGGTCGTAGAGCTGCCCCGTGGCCTCCGGCGCGAGCTCCGGGAGCGCGTACTGCGCCAGCGCGCCTTGCGTGTAGTCGTTGCCGCCGGACCCCGTATGGTCGAGGTACTTCCAGGCGCCGCAGCGCAGCTGGTACTCGCCTCGAAAGCTCTGCGTCAGGAGGTGCGGGCGCACGGGGACCTCGGGGGGCTGCAGCCCGAGGAGGACTGGGGCCATGTCGAAGCTGTCGACGGCGACGTCGTCCGGCAGCGCCTCGCCGATCAGCGAGGCCACCGTCGCGAAGATGTCGGTGGTGTTCGTTAGCTGCGCGGAGACTTGTCCCGCGGGGATGTGCCCGGGCCAACGCGCGATGAAGGGGACGTGGTGCCCGCCCTCCCAGCCGTCGCGCTTCATCCCGCGCAAGCCGCCGGCAGCGTCGTGCTCGTGATCCTGCCGCATCCAGACGGTGTGCAGCGTCTCGGGGCCGTTATCGGAATTGAAGAGGACGAGCGTGTCCTCGTCGATGCCGAGCGCGGCGACCTGGTCGAGGATTCGGCCGGTGAGTGTGTCGAGCTCGCGCACGAAGTCACCGCGGGCGCCGGCCTCGGTTTGGCCTTCGAAGCCGGGCGCAGGGAGCACCGGCGCATGCGCGATCTGCGTCGCGAGGACGAGGAAGAACGGCCGATCCGCGTGCGCTGCGCGGTGCCGCTGCATGAAGTCGAGCGCCTTGTCGCAGAACAACACGTCGGCGTCGACAAAGCGGTAGCCCGGCGACTTCCAGCCCTCGTCATTGTCCCAGCGCCACTTGCCGCCGGGGTTCGGCAGGCTGTCGCGCAGGTGCCGCTCGCTCGCAGGGACCGGGACGAGGCCGTTCTCGATGTAGACGTAGAGCGGGTCGGTGGTCGGGCAGTTCGGCGTGATGAACGACTCGTCGAAGCCCATCGCGTTCGGGCCGTCGACCAGAGGTGTGCTGCGCTCGTAGTCGATGAGCAGCGACGTCTCGAAGCCGCCGTTGAGCCGCTTGCCAGCCTTGTCGTACCAGGAGAGGCCCAGGTGCCACTTGCCGAACACGGCGGTGCGGTAGCCCTTCCGTTGGACGAGCTCAGCGATCGTCAGGTCGGCGTCATTGATGTAGCTGGGGCCGCCGGGGCCCTCAAAGGCGACGGACCTACGACCCGTACGGCCGACTTGTTGACCGGAATAGAGGCCGTAGCGCGAAGGCGAGCAGATCGTCGACGGGCTGTGCGCGTCGGTGAAGCGGATGCCCTCGGCGGCCATACGATCGAGCCGTGGGGTCGTGTACGCGGCGCTCGGGTTGTAGCACGAGAGGTCGCCGTAGCCCAGGTCATCCGCATAGACGATGATGATGTTCGGCAGCGCTTGCGACGCGTCGGTCGAGCTAGCGAGGCCGAGCAGCGCGAGCGCGAGCGATGCCGAGGAGCAAGCGAGGTGCGACGGCCTGCGCGTGGGCGACTGTTTGGAGTCGTTCATGGGCAAGGGAGGGGGGCAGAGCGGATCCTGGGAGCCCTCGGCTGTGTGCCGCCGGCTGTGTGCGCTGCGCAGGTCAGGTACGGTAACAGGTACGATCCTGCCACCTTGTCGCTGCGCCGCGGAACACATGATGATCGAGACTTGCCAATGAGACGCTTACGAATGCACCAACTACGGGTCGCGAGCACGTCCCTTGCGAGCGCTGTGCGCAGCCTCGCCGCTTTGGCCGTGCTCTTCGGCTCACCGTACGCTCTAGCGCGCGCACAGATGCCGAAGGCTGATGTCGTCGATGTCCAGGCGATCGGCGAGGGCCTCTGCGTCAGCAACTTCTTTCAGTCGAACATGGTGCTGCAGCGGGACAAGCCCATCGCCATCTGGGGCTGGGCCGCCGCAAATGAAGCGGTGAGCGTGTCGCTCGGTGGCTCGCGCGAGGCCGCCATCGCGGACCCCGAGCGGCGCTGGCGCGTGACGCTGCCGCCGATGCCGGCCAGCGCGACGCCGCAGCGGATGACGATCGAAGGCGCGAGCGCCACGCTGACCCTCGACAATATCCTCGTCGGTGATGTCTGGGTCCTCGGGGGCCAGAGCAACATGGAGTTCGAGCTGGCGAAGGTCGAGAACGGCGCGCTGGAGATCGCCTCGGCCAACTATCCAGGGATCCGGATCCTGACCGTGCCCTACGGCGTCGGCCCGGAGCCCATCCGAGGCTTCGCGCGCCTGCACGAATGGAGCGACTGGTTCGGCCGGCACTTCCGGAAGGGCGATTGGGACGTCTGCACGCCAGAGGTCGCGCGCGAGCTCTCTGCCATCGGCTTCGTCTTCGCGCGTCGTGTCCACATGGCGAGCGGCGTCCCGATCGGCGTGATCGACGCGTCGCGTGGCGGCACCTCCGTCGAGACGTGGACCCCGCTCGGCGTGCTGCGCCAGATGGAGGCGCCCGTCGTCCAAGCGATGCTCGCGGGCTGGGACCAGCGCGTGAAGGACTGGGTGCCGCCCGCTGAGGCGCAGCCTGGCCCGAGCGCCGATGCGAACTTCCCCGGCAACAGCTTTGCAGGGATGCTGGGTCCGCTGCTCGGGCTCCAAGTCAAGGGCGTGATCTTCCACCAGGGTTACAACAACGCGCTCGATGGGACGCGCGGCGTGCGGCTCTACGAAGCGGTCTTCCCGCGGATGATCGAGTCTTGGAGGCGCGCGTTCGGCGATCCAACGCTGCCCTTCGGCGTCCTCTCGCTTTGCACGGACGGTGACCCGCAGACGCGAGACAACGCCCTCGAGCGCATGCTCAACGCGGGCATCCACATCCGGGCCGCGCAGTACCAGGCCTTCTTGGCGCTCCGCGAGCAGGGCGATGAGAACATCGGCTTTGCGAGCACATTCGACCTGCGGCGGCGCTGGTACCACCCGCAGGTCAAGGTCCCGGCGGGCGAGCGCATCGCGCGCTGGGCCCTCGCGACGCAGTACGGCTTCGCGCGGGAGCTGCAGTGGACGCCGCCGCGACTCCTTGGCATCGAGGTGGCGGACGGGGCGCTCGTCCTGCGCCTCGACGCGGACGTCAGCGACCCCGAGGACGGCGCGATCGAGGGCTTCTTGATCGCGGGCGAGGACCGGCGCTTCCAGCTCGCGGACGTCGCCTACGCGCAGGTCGGCGTCGACGACCGCGGCCAACCGCGCTACGACCGGAAGCAGCTCGTCTTGACGAGCCCGCTCGTCCCGGCGCCGGTGCACTTTCGCTACGCGTGGGCACGCAATCCGCTCGCGAACCTGCAAGTGACTGGGAACAAGGACCTGCCGTTTGCCACGCAGCGCAGCGACGACTGGGACATGGGCACGGTCCCGCTCGGCGTCCTCGACAGCGAGATCGACGGCAAGCTCTCGCGCGCGCAACAGAGCCGCGTCCTGACCGCGCTGCGCGCCGAGGACGTCCGCCGCCGCGCGGCCGAGGCGCGCGCGTTCCTGGCCCAGCACCCTGAGGCTGCCGAGTCGGGATCAAGCCGAGCCAAGGACTGAGCGCGCACGTGGCCGAAGCGCGTCGAGCGATCTCGACGCGCCCCCGCGCGGCACGCGCTCACCGGCCCCGCTGCAGCTCGAGCATCGCGCGCCCGAGGGCCTCGCCGACGAGCAGGTACGTCTCGGCGTTGCCGTTGTAGTGGAAGTCCTGGTTGCGCGGAGAGACTGACGCGTCCCGCCAAAAGTCGCGTGTCTCGACGGTCTTGACGTTGCCGGCGAACTCGGGGTAGCGCCCGGTCTCGCCGCTCACCGCGAGCTGTGCCTCGGCGATTGTTGCGTGCGGCCCAGACATCGCCCAGCCGCCGAAGCCGATGGTGCCGATGACAAAGGGCGCTTCGGGCGCCGTGAACTCGGCGCGCAAGCTGCGGATCAGGCGCACGAGGTTCTCCTCGTAGCGGCTCGCGTGCGCCGCGTTGCCGTCCTTGTGCCCTTGCCACCAGACGAAGCCTGCGAGCTCGTAGCCGCGCGAGGCGTACTGCGGGAAGCGCTCGCCGAAGCCGTCCAGCAGCGCGTGCACCGCGCGCACGCAGTCGTCGTACTGCTTGCCTGCGTACCAATCGACCTCCTTGCCGGGGTCCTCCGCCGTCCAAGAGGGGATGCGGTCGCCGAACCCAGCGTACGTCCGGCCCTCGTAGGTGAACCGCTCGCCGCCGGGCGGCAGGAAGTCCCAGCCCAGGCTGCGATTGCCCTGGGACGCCTTGATCAACAGCACGGGCTCCGCGTGGTAGTCACCGACGACGTGGCCGAACTGCAGCTCGGGGCCGATCGAGTTAGCGTTGGCGCCGCAGCCGACGGTCAACCCTGTGTCGGCGGTCGCCGTGATGAGGCCCTTGTAGCGCACGTCGTCGCGCACGACCCATTGGCCTGCCGCATTGACGAGGTGGGGGAACTTACCCTCCAACTTCACGACGGTCGTCAGCGTGCCTGGCGCCTCGGCGCGCTCCTCGGGCGCGCCCTCTGTTGCACCTTTGCTTTGGCGCGCCTTGTTCGCGCCGACTTGACCGATGCCGACCATGTTGGATTGGCCGGACAGGATGTACACCTTGACCGGCGCGAGGTCGTCCGTCGGCGCGGCGCGCTCGGCGCCTGCGAGCGCGTGCTGGATGGCAAACGCCACGAGCGCATCCGATTGGAACCAGCCGCTCCACATGTCGTGCCCGCGGCCCTCGAGCACGGAGACCTCGACCGGGCCGCCGAGCGCCGCGTAGCGCGCGCGGAGCGCGCCGGAGTTCGCCTCCAGCGGCACGGTCCCGTCCCGATCGCCATGCAGGTGCAAGATCGGCACACCCGCCGCCGCGAGCGGCGCGAGGCGGTCGACCGGGTTGTGCGCGGCGAGGTCCGCCGCGAGCGCTTCTGCGCTCATCCCGTAGGCGGGCGCCGCGCGCTCGAGCCCGGGATAGCTCGCGAGGTCGCAGACGGGGTAGATGCCAGCGATCGCCGCGACGCGGCGCGGGTGGACGGTCGCCCAGTTGTAGAGCATCAGCCCGCCCCGGCTCCGCGCGAGGAGGACCGGGCGCGCGGAATAGCCCCGCGTCGCGGTGAGGTGCTCGTACAACGCTTGGAAGCGCCGCGTGCCGTCGGGGCTGCCGTAGGACTCGCCGACATCGATGCCGGCGATCGCGACGCCAGCGGCGAGGAAGCGCTCGAACATCCACGCCTCCTCCGGGCCCGGCAAGCCACGGAGCGTCGGCGCGTACCAAATCCAGGGCTGCGGCCCTTCGCGCAGCGCGGCGACCTGGGGCTCGATGACAAACGCAGCGCAGCCGTCGACGGTGAACGTCTCCCCCGGCTGCGGCAGGACCTTGTCCTGCGCGGCGGCGGTGGGGGACAAGCTGAGAATGGCGACCAGGACGCGGAGCATTGGGCGGCGCATAGCACGAGGATAGGCGTGCCGCGCCAACCGTGGGGCGCCCTGTCGCTGTGATCTTCCGTTGCGCCGCCGCTCGTGCGGGTCGGCGAATGCGCTCAAGGCGCCGGCGGCAGGCCTCGGCGCAGGTCCACCGCGACGTCGTCGCCCGTGCGCGAGATGGCGAGCGCGATGCTGTGCCGGGGGGTCAACCAGCGCTGCATGAACTGCCAGCGCCCCGGGTCGTCGTCCAGCGCCGGATCGAACGCGATCGTGATGCCGCCCGGCGCGTCGACCTCGAACGAGAAGTGCCCCAGGGGGATCGCGAGCCCCATGCCGCGCGCTTTGATGTACGCCTCCTTCAAGGTCCAGTACTCGAAGAAGCGCGCCTGTTGCTGGCTGGCTGGCAGCGCGCGCAGCGCGGCGACCTCCTTCGTCGAGAAGAAGCGCTCCGCGACCTCGCTGGTCTTCGTCTTGCGCTCCCGGTCCTCGACGTCGACGCCGACCGCGTGTCCGTCGACCAGCGCGCAGGCGATCAGGCCGCGTGTGTGGGACAGGTTGAAGCTCACCGTCGAGCCGTGCACCGCCGCGAGGTCAGGTCGGCCGTGGGCTCCGACGTCGAAGGTCAAGGCGCGCGGATCGACGCCCGTATAACGCGCGAGGGTCGTGCGCACGAGCGCGCGCGCGATCAAGAAGTCGTGTCGCAGGCGCGCGCTGCGAAAGCGCGCGCGGCGCTCGCGCTCGGCGGCCGAGAGCAGCGCCTCGTACTCGGCGAGTAGCGCCCCGTCGACGATACGCTCGGGCTCGACGAGCCAGACATGAGCGGTGCGCTCGGGCAGAGGTTCGAACGGAGTTTGCATCGAGGGAGCATCGAGGAAGCATCGAGGGGACATCGAGTGGACATCGAGTGGACATCGAGGAATGGGAGCGGCGCTCTACCAGCCCCAACGCCGCGGGCGCGTCACGTGGCTCACCAGCGGCTCGGGTGCGCCCTGCTCCGCCGCGAGCGCCGGCCGCTGCGCCGCCGCCCGAGCGCTTCGAGGGCCAGAAGTGTAGGCGTGAGTCGATCGAGTTTCATGGGATCACTCATGAGCGATGATCGGCCCGTTTGCGCCAGAGGGGATCCTGAGCGCCAGCCTACCTGGAGCGCGCACGTGGTTGCGCGTGCAGGTCGGGTCGATACGCCCGTGGTGAAGCAGCGCTGCGGGTCGCGCTGTCTCACCACGGACCGCAAAGCGCAGCTCTGCGACCCCGGACGAACGACGGCCCCGGAGGACGCGCTCGGGGGCGCCATCCTCTAAGCTGCGGCCAACCCCGACCGGAACCGAATACGGTGCCTCCCATGGTCCTCACCTCGTTGCTCCTTGACACGGCGATTCAGAAGCGTGTCCCGCTCGTCGCCGACCTCGCCTCGGAGCTCACGGACTGCTACCGCGTCTTCCACGGCGCTGCGGAGGGGCGGCCCGGGTTGACCATCGACCGCTACGGGAGCGTCCTGCTCGCGCAGACCTGGGGCGATCTGCTCAGCGAGAGCGAGATGGCTGTGTTCATGGAGGCTGCGGGAGAGCTCACGCCGGTCTACAACCACCGCGAGAAGCCGGTCGACTTCGCTCGTCACTTTCCCATCGAGCCGTTCGAGGCTGTCGGCACCGAGCTCGGGATGACTTACGACGTCAGTCCGCGCCACCGAGGTCAGGACCCGCTGCTCTTCTTGGACTTCCGCGCGGCAAGGCGGCGCGTCCGCTTGGAGGCCCGCGGGCGCAGCGTCCTCAACCTCTTCTCGTACACCTGCACAATGGGGCAGATCGCGCATTCGAACGGCGCTTCCTATGTCTTGAATGTCGACTTCGCGCGCTCGTCGCTCGATGTCGGCCGGGCGAATGTTGCGCGCAATGACAGAATGCCTGGCGGCCTCGATTTCTTCGAGAGCGACTGCTTGCCGGCCCTCTGGCAGCTAGGAGGCAAGACACTGCCGCGGCGCCGCGCCCGCACTGCGCCGATCGAGCCCCGCCAGTTCGACATCGTGGTCCTCGACCCGCCGCGCTTGAGCAAGGGCCGCTTCGGGACGGTCGACGTCGTCGTCGACTACCCCTCGCTCCTCAAGCCCTGCGTCGCGGTGTGCAACCCAGGCGGGAATATCCTCGCCACCAACCACGTGCCGTCGGTCTCGCTGGACGACTGGCTCCGTGTCGTGCGCCGGACCGTTGAGAAGGCAGGGAGGGTGGTCGAGGGCTTGGAGATCATCGAGCCGGAGGCGGACTTTGTCAGCTTCGACGGCCATCACCCATTGAAGATGGTTTGGCTGACTCTGAACTAATGGCGTGAGTCACACCGCTGCGTACGCTCGCATGCTGCTGAGATGCCCTTCCTGTGACGCCGAGCTGCGTGTCGTCCCGGCGCGCGCTCTTGTTGGCGTTGAATGTCGCCGCTGCGGCGCCCAATTGACCTCTTCGGAGATCGGGGATGCGGTCGCGGCTGCAAAGGGCTCACGGCGACACTCGCTCCTCATCCTCGTGACCGCGCTCTTCGGCGCCGGCGCGCTGCTGCAGGTGATCTCTGCCATCGGCCAAATCGGGGGCGGGCGCCTCCCTATCGTGACGACGGCGCCGGTTCTCGCGCTTGTTTCGTTGGCCGTCGGCGCTGGCTGCGTCTTGGCCATGGTCGGGCTCTGGCTGCTTCGTCCGTGGGGCTGGTGGACGGGGGTCATCGCGATGTCCTTGAGCGTGTTCTTGAACCTGAAGCTGCTCACCCCTCTCCTGCTGGCGCTGAACTGGGACCATCCGAGAGTGACCGAGGTGCTCTCCACGTTGCTGCTGTACTTTGGACTCCCGATTGTCGTCGGGGTCGCGCTGCTCGTGCTGCTGGCCTTGCCCAGTGTGCGATTGGCAGTCGGAGTCAAGGATCGGCCCATCCCGACTCGACGGCGGATCGTTCGGAGCACGCGGAATCGCAGTTGATGTGAGTGACCGCGAATGCTGCGCGCTGAGCCTCAGATGCGACTGCGCCAGGACGCCATTCTCTGGCGCGCTTCAAGGGTGACTTGACTCTTGAACCGCTCCATCTGACGCCCCGCTGCGACGTTGAATCTGGAGCTCAGTTCGATGGGCTGGCGTCAGCTCGTCAGGCTGAAGCGGGTCGGGGCCTCGAATGCACGTTTGTATGCCTGTCGCGCCTCGCGTTCGCCAGCGCCCCCCGATTCTCTGGGGCGGGACGTACCCTTGTGGATTTGGACGCGATCGCGCTGGCCAAGGACCGGGTCCGGGGCAACATGAGTTGGACCATCGGATTGGAGTGAAGAGCCTCGTGTCGGCCGCGTAGTCGAGGCGCGACACATGACGGTCGGCGCGCCCCGCACCTCCCTTGAGGCTCCGCGCCCCCGACCTTCACCTGCACCTACGCCATGACCAGCGACCGCGACCTGATCGGCCGTCTCCTCCTCGAGGCGCTCTCCCGCAGCAACGAGCAGGAGCGCGAGGAGTACCTGCGCAGCCTTGAGCTCTCGCACGCCGCGGAAGCCGCCGAGGTGCGCGAGCTCGCGTATTGGGGGCAGCAGGCCGCCGACAGCCTTACGTCGTCGTGGCGTCCCGCGCCTGAGCCCGACGTTGGCGCCCTTGTCGATGGCTACGAGCTCGTTGCGCTGCTTGGCGAGGGGGGGTTTGGCCGCGTTTGGCGGGCGAAAGCGCGCAAGGAAGGGCTGCGCGACGTGGCGCTGAAGCTGGTCAAGGAGGGCGTCGACACTCGGTGGGTTCTGAAGCGCTTCGGCCGTGAGAAGGACGTCCTGTCAAAGCTGGAGCACACGGGCATTGCGGCGATTCAGGACGCCGGCCGCACAGAATCCGGGCGCCCGTTCATCGTGATGCAGCTCGTTCCAGGCGTCCCGATCACGCAGTTTGTCGCGGATCGCGGGCTGGACATCCGCGCGTCGATTGAGCTCATGGTCGCGGTCTGTCGAGCGGTCGAGTACGCGCACGGGCAGGGCGTGTTGCACCGCGACCTCAAGCCGTCGAACATCCTCGTCGCCGAGGAGGACGGGCGCCCGCAGCCGAAGGTCATCGACTTCGGAATCGCCTCGATGTTGACTTCGGACGAGCGCACCGGCCCGACGGCGACGGACGACGGTCGCGTCGTCGGCTCACCGCCCTACATGAGCCCCGAGCAGGCGGGATATCGCAGCGCAGGACAGTCCGTCGCCGTTGACGAGCGGGGGGACGTGTTCAGCCTCGGGCGCATCCTCTACGAGCTCGTCGTTGGCGCGCCGGCGGTCACCCTCGATCACTCGACGCCAGCGCAGGCGTTGCGCCAGCTCGAGGCTGCGTTCGACCGCGGATCGCCGAGCCCCCTCGCGGCCGCGCGAGCGGCTGGTCGCCCGGCGGTGGCGCCGGATCTCGATCGCGTGATTCTGGCTGCTACGGCCGTCGAGCTCTCGCAGCGCTATGACTCTGTTACGAAGCTGCGCGAAGACCTCCTGCGCTATCTGCGCGGCGAGCCCGTGCTCGCGCGGACGCCTGGCGTGATGGAGCGCGCGGGCCGCTTCGTTCGCAAGCACCGGCCCGTCCTCGCGCCCGCCGCCCTGCTCATTGCCGTCCTAGGAGGCTCGCTCGCCTACGTCGCAGGGGCGCGCCATCGGACGGTGAGAGCCAATGAGCGGCTCACGCAGACGATCGAGGTCCAGTCCGGGCTGATCGAGGGCCTCGACGTGGCCGCGATCGGTCGGACGCTGCGCGAGGAGGTCCTCAGGCAGCTCGGCGCAGGGATCGACGCCGGCGACGATCGAGAAGCGACGCTGGCGAAGGTCGCCGAGCACGTGGACTTCACGACCCTGGCCCGGGGCGTCATCGCGCGCAACGTGCTCGATCCCGCAGAGGCAGCGCTCGAGCAGCAGCTCGGCGGTGACAAGGAGACGCGCCTGACGCTCGCCAATGTGATCCTCGAAGTGCGGCGGCGGCAAGGGCTGCTGGACAGCCGCGGTCGGACGGCGACGACGATCCACGAGCTGACGTCCGAGGTCTACGGCGACGATTCGTCCGAGGCGGTCGAGATCCTGCTGGAGATCGCCAACGTCGCGAGTCGGCAGGGGCGGATCGATGAGGCGGAGGATTCGTACCGTCAAGCGCTGGAACGCAGCCGCGCGCTCTTCGGTCCTGAGTCCGATCAGGCGCTGCGATGCGAACATGGGCTCGCATCGCAAGCGACGATCCGGAACGACTATGCGGGCGCCGAAGCATCGCTCTTGGAGATCGTCGGGCGGCTCGAGGCCGCGGGCCGCGCCGAGACGCCGTTGATGGCGCAGGTCTTGCTGAGCCTAGGGCAGTGTCAGGAGCGCGCGCTGCACCTCGGTGACGCGGCGGCCACGTTCGAGCGTGCGCGCGCGCTTGTCACCGCGGGGCATGCCGGCGACGCGCTCCCGGATTACGCCGTGGAGATCAGCCTGGCGCGTGTCCGAGCCAGCCAGGGGCAGCCGGTCGAGGCGCTGACGCTCCTCGATGAGGTCGTGCCGCCGCTGCGCGAGAAGTACGGCGACGCACATAGCACCACGCTCGCCGCCGTGGCCGCATGGTCAGTCGCACGCTTCAACGCGGGGGACCACCAAGGCGCGCTCGAGGCCGCGACGATCGTGTATGAAGCCCAGCGAGGGCTCGCGACGCGCACCCACCCGGAGACCCTCCGACTGCTCGCCAACCGGGTCAAGATCATGAACGTCTTGAGTCGGTTCGAGGAGGTCGAGGCGATCCTCACGGAGGAGCTCCCATTGGCTCGCACAGCGCTCACGCCCAACCACGTCGTCGTCGGCGAGCTGTTGCTACAGCGGGCGACCGCGCTCGGGGGGCTCGCGCGGATCGATGAATGCTGGGAAACGCTGCAGAGCTCGATTGCAGTCTTCGAGCGAGTTCTCTCCGTCGGCCACCCACGCTTACAGCTCGCGTATGCCGTAGCGTCGCAGTTCAATGCGAGTCGGCATGAGCTCCACCCTGAAGCGGGTTACGACGTCCTCGCCGCTGAGTACGCGGCAAAGCTGGAGCCCGCGGGCGAGACTATCCGTTGATGTCGCTGTCCCTGGCCGACAGGCCCCACTCGCGCGCCAGCCAAGCCTGCAAGTAGGTCCAGACCTCTTCTGTCTTGCGGCGAGACAAGCCGAGCGCCGCGCCGGCGGACCTCGGACTGAGGCCGCCGAAGCGCACCATCTCGAGCAGGTCCGCCTGCTCAGGGTGACCGTCGCGGAGCCGCTCCACCGCCTCGTCGAAGAACAGCAGCAGCTCGGGCGGTGATTCGAGCTCAAGGGCCTTGTCAGTCACGACCGCGCCGAGCGCGTCGCCGCCGCGCTTCGTGGCAGCGCGGCGTCGCGCCGAGTCGAGCAGGATGCTCTTCATCGCCGTGGTCGCATAGCGCAGAAACTGCTCGCGGCTCTCCCAGTCCTCGGGTTCACCGCCGGGTAAGGCGAGGGAGCGCCCCTCGAACGCGGTGCGGAGCTTGAGATAGAGCTCCGAGATCAGCACCCCCGCCTGCATGGTCACCTCGCGCGACTCGCGCCGCATCAAGCCGATTGCTATGCGCTCCATCTCCGGCCGGAGGACGAGGAACACCTCGTCGTGGGCTTCGCGGTCGCCGCTTGCAGCGCGGCGGATCAAGCGTGTGGGGTCGTCCATTCCTCGTTGGCGGTGGTGACGGTGAGAGCGCCGACGGTGGCGCGGTGCTCCGCGAGGTGAACGTATCCCGGGCGGTGGGCTGTACGGCGAACTCCGAAAAAGATGCGGGCGTCGGAGAGTCGGCCGCAGCGCCGCGTTCTTCTCGGCGATTCTTGTACAGCCGAGTCGCGCGGCTGCGTCGTGCCGGTGGGAGCGTTGCCGGAGACCTCCGGCGACGGCTCCCCTGCCATCGGGCGCGTCCCGAGGCAGCTTCCCCTTCACGAACCCTACGTATGACCGCGGCGTCGAGCCGCCGATTGCCATGCAGCAGCGCACGAACTCCCCTCTGTTCTACCTTGCCACCTTCGCCGCCACCGCGGGGCTGGCGAACGCCCAGTTCGGCTCTGGCCAGCCGTTTACGAGCGGGGCGCTCTACGACTTCGTCGTCTTCGACGTGGACCAGGATGGCGACTTGGACGTGCTCGGGACGACCGCGTCGAGCTCCGGCGTGCTCGAGTCAATCGAGAACCTCGGTGACGGGACGTACGGCACGGCCCAGGCATTGAGCCCTTTCGATATCTACTATGGTCACATCGAGCTCGGCGACCTGAGCGGTGACGGCGTCCCGGACGCCATCGTCGCGGAGGCGAGTGGGACGGTCGCTTGGTACGAGTACCTCGGCCCGACCTCGTACGGCCCCGCCCAGACCATCGGCTCCGTCTCGGGCGGCGCGAGCGAGCTCGACGTGGCCGACCTCGACGGAGACGGCGACCTCGATATCGCGCTTGTCAGCGAGTCTGGGGATGACCTCCTGTGGATCGAGAACCAAGGCGGCGGCGTCTTCGGCGCCAACGTCTTCGTGTCCTCGGCCCTGAACGCGCCCCAGGCGGTCGAGGCCGCTGACCTAGACGGCGATGGCGACCTCGACCTCGTGACCGTGGTGTTCTTCGAGGACAAGGTCGCCTGGTACCCGAACCTGGGTGGCGGGACGTTCGGGTCGCAGCGCGTGATCTCCTCGGGCGCCGACGGGCCGGTCGACGTCGCGGTCGCGGACCTCGACGGCGACGGCCGGCTAGATGTCTTGTCGGCGTCGCAGAACGACAGCGAAGTCGCTTGGTATCGGAACCTGGGTGGCGGCACCTTTGCCTCGCAGCAGATCGTGGGACTTACGACTGGGACGACGAACAAGGTCGGCGCGGCGGACATCGACATGGACGGCCTCCTCGATATCTATGCCAGTGGCGTCGGGTCGGGTGGAATGGACATTCAGTGGCACCAGAACATTGGCTTCGGGTTCTTCGGTGCCGGGCAGCTCGTGGCGGCGAACCTCTCAGCCTCCGGCGAGATCGCGGTCTACGACGCGGACGACGACTCCGACGTCGACTTCGTCTACGCCACAGGCTGGACGCCGAGCGAGTCTGACCTCGGCAGCGTCTATTGCACTAGCAACCCGAATTCAACGGGCGTGAACGGCCAGCTCCGTGTGACGGGCACGGCCACGTCGTCCCTCAACGCGATCACGCTCAATGCGAGCGACTTGCCGCTCAGCACATTCGGCTTCTTCATCACGTCGCGCACGGCTGATATGGTCTCCAACCCGGCTGGCTCGCAAGGCGTGCTGTGCCTTGGCGGGTCGATCGGTCGCTACCAGAACGAAATTCGATTTACAGGCGTCACAGGGCGCTTCAAGGTGACGATCGACCTCGACTCGATGCCGACGCCGACCAGCTCGGTCCCGGTGCTCGTCGGCCAGACTTGGCGTTTCCAGGCTTGGCACCGTGACAGCGTTGGCGGCACAGCGACGTCGAACTTCACCGACGCGACGGCGGTGCTGTTCCAGTAGGCGCTGCGAACGAGGTGCAAGGAGCACGCCCGCAGCGCGCCCAGCCGATAGCCAGTGGCCGGATCGTTACGACACCTACGTCAGCGGACGTATTGGAGGGCATTCGCGCTTCTGATCTGACCTGGTTGTTCTGGCCAGGTCAATCAGGTGGACTGCAACATGGTGGCGTTGGAGCGCCGAGCCGACGGTCTCGAGGGAGCGGCCCATCCCATGCCCGAAGCGCACGTCCAACTGGCTAGGCTCAACAGCGACCAGCCCGTCCGCGCAATCCGCGGCGCCCGCGACGCGGGCCCGCGTGGCAGGACGTTCGAGCGGGACGTCGCCCGTTGGGGCGGGACGCGCTGGAGGCCGCTCGGCGGCAGACCCAAGGTGATACCCGTGTCCCCGGTCACGGGTATCACCCACGTGCCCGGTCCGGACTGTGGTGGGGTCGGGCCGGCGTGCTGCGATGCGGCGCTCAACTCGAACGGCGGCAATGGCCGTCTCGGCGCGACCCGGCGCCTCCAGGCGTGGCGCCGAGGCCTCGTCAGTGGCCGTCCGAGGTCCAACATCTCGGAGGCTGTCACCGGCTCACTGCGGTGACCATGCGCGGTAGCGTCAGGGGCCGCGCCTTCGGTACTGTGACCGGCCCCCGCCGATGCGCTTCGATCAGGTCACCTTCTGGATGCTCTTCGCCGTGGCCTTCGGGGCCTGGCGTTGGCTGCCGTTCCAGGCGGCAAAGGGGGTCGTCCTGCTGCTCAGCCACGTGTTCTACGCGTGGTGGCGCCCCGAATACGTCCTCTTGATCCTGCTGTCGGCGGTCGTCGACTTCGTCGCGGCCAAGCGGATCTACGGCGCGACGACCCAGCGCGTCCGGCGCGCATGGCTCGCGGTCAGCTTGACGGTCAACCTCGGCCTGCTGGGCTTCTTTAAGTACACGCCGCTTGTGATGGAGACGCTCGCGAGCGTCGCGTGGCGCGTCGGCGGCGACGCGCGGATGTTCGAGCTCGGCGCATGGGTCGTGCCCGTCGGCATCTCGTTCTACACGTTCCAGACGCTCAGCTATTCGCTCGACATCTACCGCGGCAGCTTCGCGCCAGTGGCGCGCTTCCGTGACTTCCTGCTCTACGTCACGTTCTTCCCGCAGCTCGTCGCCGGCCCGATCGTGCGCGCCTCCGAGCTGCTGCCCCAGCTCGCGCGGCGGCGCAGCCTGACGGTCGCGGGCGTGCAGACTGGCCTCTATTGCGTGTTGCAGGGGCTCTTCTTGAAGGTCGTCATCGCCGACAACCTCGCGCCGCAGGTCCAGAGCGTCTTCGAGCGCTCCGGCGGCGTACGCTTGTCGCCGTTCGAGGCCTGGCTCGGGACGTTCTACTTTGGCGCGCAGATCTTCGCGGACTTCGCGGGGTACTCGCGCATCGCGATCGGCATCGCGTATCTGATGGGGCTGCGCTTTCCCGAGAACTTTCGCTACCCCTACCTGGCCCAGAGCCTCTCGGAGTTCTGGACCCGCTGGCACATCACGCTGTCGCGTTGGCTGCGCGACTACCTCTACATCCCACTCGGCGGGAACCGAGGGAGCAGCGGCCGCACCTACGCCAACCTGCTCATCACGATGCTGCTGGGCGGGGTGTGGCACGGCGCGGCCTGGACGTACATCGTCTGGGGCGCGCTGCACGGCGTCGCGCTCGCGGTCGAGCGCGCCCTCGACGGCGGCCGCCCTCGCGCTGGTTCGTCGACTGCACCTTCGAGCGCGCTCGCCGGCGCCGCGCGCATGCTCACCGTGTTCCTCGTCGTGCACGTCGCGTGGGTCTTCTTCCGCGCACAGTCCGTCGGCGCGGCGCTCACGATCCTGCACACAATGTTCATCGCGCCGGTCGAGGCGCTCGCTGGCGGCCCCGCGACAGCGCCTTGGTTTGGGCTCGAATGCCTCGGCTCCGTGCGGCACGTGTTGCTGCTGCTGCCGTTGATCGCGCTGCACGCCGCGCAGTGGGCCCACGAGCGCCACGGCCTGCGCAAGACCGCCGCGCGCCGGATGTGGGTCGCGGTCGCGTGCGCGCTGGCCTTGATGCTCTGCGAGCGCGCGAGCGATCAGCCCTTCCTGTACTTCCAGTTCTGAGCGCGCCGCCCACCCTGGATCACCACCCGATGAACCTCTCCCGCAACAGCTACGGACCGATCGTCCTCGGCGCAGCCCTGTTCGCGCTGGGCCTCGCCGCGTGGCGGATGTTCGTCCAGCCGCGCATGCCGGAGCAGCTGTCGGGCGGGCAGCGGGTCGTCCCGGTTTACATTGAGCGCTCGGACGCGCTGACGCCGCTCTGGCGCTACGGGGCGCCGCACGAGGGCGGGCTGCTCATCGCGGGCGACAGCCGCGTGAGCGGCGCGTTCCTGGTCGACGAGCTCGCGCGCCAAGGCCACTCCGACGCCATGGTGTTGATGGGCCCGATCGGGCAGCTCTGTGACTCGCTCGCGGTCGCGCGCACCTTGCCGATGCGCCGCCTCGTGCTGGGCTTGTCGCCGCTGTCGGTCTACGCGCCGCCGACGTCGGAGTCCGAGTTCCGGCGCCTGCGCGAGCTCCGACGCAGCGCCACCTCGCGCTTCGATGTGTACGCAGGTCGCGAGTTCGCGGCGCTCCGCCATGACGTCGTCCGGCCGCTGGAGCTCTGGCATTGGCGCACCGGTTGGTTCGAGCGTTCGACGGCAGGCGACGACCAGCCGTACTATCGGACGCTGCTCGCGCCCGACACGTACGAGGCACGCGCCGCGCGCCTCGTCGAGCTGGAGGCGGACCTGCGGCGGCTCCTCGATGACGGCTGGCAGGTCGCGTGTGTGCGCTTGCCCGCGGGCCGGGTGCTGCAGGAGATCGAAGAGGCCGCGCTCCCCGCGCAGCGTCTCACCGCGCTGTGCGAGCGCCTCGGCGTGCCGTACCTCGACTACTGGACCGCGGACTTTGCGACGACGGACGGGTCGCACCTCACCGCGGGCGCCGCGCGGCGCTTCTCGGCGCAGTTCGCAGCGGACCTCGCCCTGCGCGCGCCGCGCGTCGCCGCGCGCGGCCGATAGGCCGCGGTCCGCGCGCCTCAATCTCCTCGCGCGCGCTCGGAGTAAGCCGGCTCAGGTCGCGTCGGGACGGGGGCTTGGACCGCGGCGCGCCACGCCCGCAGCGCGGCCAGCAGCGCGTCGCGGCGCTCGGGCTCTGCTTCGGCGAGGTCGCGCGCTTCGCGCACATCGTGCGCCAGGTCATACAGCTCGACGCGCGGCGCGCCGCTCGCGGTCGGCTCGAAGTATTCGATCAGCTTCCAGTCGCCCATCCTGACTGCGCCTCCCGGCGTGGTGCGGAAGGCCGCGAAGCGATCGCTCTCGCCTTCGAGATAGGCCGGGAAGTGCCAGTACAACGCCTCGCGCTTCGGCGGGGTCCCCTTCAGCCAGAGCTGCGTAAGGTCGACGCCATCGAGCGCGATCCGCTCGGGGACGGGCGTGGACGTGAGCGCCGCGAGGGTCGGCAACAGATCGACGTGGTGCACAGGGGTCGCATTGACCCCGGGCGTGATATGCCCGCGCCAACGCACGATCCACGGCACCCGGATCCCGCCTTCGTCCAGCGTGCCCTTGCAGCCGCGCAGCGCAGCGCGGTTTGTCACCGAGCCCAGGCCGCCGTTGTCCGACGTCAGGATCACGAGCGCGTCCGACAGCGAATGTAGGTCACCGTCCTCGACCCGCTGCTCGTCGAGCGCGGCAAAGAGCCGCCCGAGCTCGGCGTCGAGCGCTTCGACCATCGCCGCGTAGGTCGCGTGCGGCGCGCCGGCAGCGCGGCGCTCCGCGACCCGCTCCTTCTGGGCCTGCAGCGGCGTGTGGACCGTGTAGTAGGCGAGGTGGAGGAACGGTCGCTCCTCGACGCCGACGCGCGCGATCGCTTCGCTCGTGAGCCGCGTCGGCAGGTACTCGCCCTGCGGTCCTCCAGCAAGCCCGGGCTGCTCGAACGGCCCGAAGTAGCTCTTCGGATGACCGCTCTCGTCGCCGCCGTAGTTCAGGTCGTAGCCCTGGGTCCGCGGGTCCGCGCCGAGGTGCCACTTGCCGACGTGGATCGTCGTGTAGCGCCCTCCGCCGAGCACCTCAGCGAGCGTCAGCTCATCGTCTGCGAGCGTCGTCGTGTTCTCGATCGGCACGAGGGCGCGGTCGCGCGCCTTGCCGCGGGCCGAGGACCCCACCGTGTAGACCCCGTGCCGCGGCGTGTAGCGCCCCGTCTGCAGGCAAGCGCGGCTCGGCGCGCAGTTCGGCGCCGCCGCGTACCCGTTCGTGAGGACCAGCGACTCGCGCGCGAACGCTGCGATGTTCGGCGTGCGGTGCTGCGCGACGCCGGGCATGCCTGGGATGTCGACGCCGAGGTCCGCCCAGCCCAGGTCGTCGACGACGATCAGCACGATCGCGGGTGGCGGCTCGATGCTCGGGCGCCGCATCGCGGCAGGAAAGGGATGCGCGGCGTCGAAGACGGAGAGGTCGCGGCGGTCCAAGAGGGTCACGGCCGCTTCGCACAACGCGCCGTCTGCGTCGAGCGCCGCTGCGCGCTCGAGCGCCAGGTGCTGCGCGAAGAACGCGTAGACCGCGCGCCGCTTCGACGGCCCGAAGTCGTGCCCTTCGTCGGCGAAGTGCGCGCTCTCCAGCGCAGCGTGTGCGCCGTACAGGCCGTACACATGCTCCAAGTACGGCAGCTCCAGGTCCGGCGTGTGCTTCGTCCAATCGCCGCCGCACGAGACCACGAGCTGCGGGCGCGGCGCGGCGAGGGCCGCGAGATCGGCGCTCGATGTCTCGTGCCGCGGGCCGCGCCGGATGGGTATGCCCGTCTCGCAGACGCAGCCGCCTTGGAACGTCGCCGAGACCATCACGACGGGCGCGCTGACCTTGACCCGCGGATCGAGCGCCGCCAACACGAAGGTCTGGGTGCCACCGCCGGACGAGCCGGTCATGCCGATGCGCTCGGGGTCGACGCCGTCCTGTGCCAATAGGAAGTCGAGGGCGCGTACTGAGTTGAGCGTTTGCCGACGCAGCGTGTCCGGCGCGTCCGGAGACTCGGGGCGCTCCTCGCCGACATGGAAGGCCTCGACGCCACGGTGCCAGTCCTCGTGGGTCCACCCCGCCTCCGCGGAGTCACCGAAGCCGACCATGTCGTAGGCGAAGACGACGGCGCCCATGCGGGCCAAGGTGGCGGCGCGCTGCTGCGACTCGGGGGCGAAGCGCCCGTAGCCGCCCGAATAGCCCCAGCTCAAGTGCCCGTGTGCGGACAGCACGCCCGCAAAGGGACCGGCCTTCCCTAGCGGCCGGTAGAGATTGCCGGTGACGAACTGTCCAGGCGCGGCTTCGAACGCGACGTCCTCGACGGAGTACCCGTCGAGCTCGCGGCGCTGTGTGACCTGCGCGGCGATCGGCGGCCTCGGCGCTGCAAGGTCGAGGTCCAGCGCGCGCGCGACCTCGCCGCGAACGATCGCCGCCCGCGCCTCGAACGCAGCGCGCGTCGGGGTCTGCAGCGCGAGCCGCGCCAAGTGCGCGGCGCCGGCCCATTCGCCGCTCGGGAGCGCGCCTGGGTCGCCGCGCAGCCCCGCCGTGCCCCACGCTTCGCGCAGGGCCGCGCGCGGGTCCTCGGGCGTCGGGAAGCGCGCTTCGAGGCGCTCGGCGTCGAGCTCGAAGTCGCGCGTGAAGAGCACGGCGTCCGCGCTCTCGAAGCCGACGTCAGCGTCGCGCACGCGCAGGGTCACGACGCCCGCGCCGAGCTCGAGCTCGCCCGCGAGCTCCCACGCCCAGCCGCCGCTGGCGCCCATGTGCGTCGGCGGGAGGTCGTGCGCGGCGTCGTTCGCAGCGACCACCGACAGCGCAAACGCGCGGCGCTCCATGGCTTGTGCGGCGTCGTTGCCGCACAGGCCGCGCGCCCAAATCCGCCAACGCCCGCCCTCGGGCAGGTCGACGCGACCCTCCATGACGGAGCTCGCACAGCGCGGATTGGCGTTCGATGTGCAGAACCCGAGCCCGAGGTAGCCCGAGATGTTCGTCTGGCGCTTCCACGCGCCGCCGAGGTCCTCGACCTGGATCAGGCGGTCCGTAGGGGCGGCCAGTGCGGGCGCCATCAGCGCCAAGAGCGAGGCTGCGATCGACATGCAAACACTGTAGTGAGCGCTTCAAATCATGCCTCGGGCCCTGGGTCCCTGGACTGCAGCGTCGCGTTCGGGGGGCCGCGGCGGCGCCGGCGGACGAGGAGCGGCTCAGCGCCTCAGAGGTGCCTCCGCGGGCGCCTACGCGGGCACCTACGCGCACGTCGCTGGGGGCACCGATGGGGGCATCGCTGGGGGCATCGCTGGGTGCACGGCGGGGCGCGCGAGCACGACGAGGAACGCAGGCAGCACCCACACGTCAGCGACAAACGCGGCCGCCAGGGTCGTCGCCGCAAGGAGCCCGAACTGGCGGATCGTCTCGAGGTCCGACGTCAAGAGCTGCGCGAACGCGGCGGTCAAGGTGAGCGTCGTCAGCGCGAGGGCCGGCAGCGTCCGAAGCACAGCGTCCCGGGCCGCGGCGCGCGGGGCCTGACCTGTCGCGCGGGCGCGTCGCCAGCGCGCCAAGACGTGGATCGTGTCGTCCGTCGCGATGCCGAGCGACAGCGTCAACGCGGTCAACGTCGAGATGTCCACGTTGCCGCCCACGAGGGCGAGGCCCCCCGCAGAGGCTGCGAGCGGCAAGAGGTTCGGCACGACGCTCGCGAGCCCAAGCCGCCAGGAACGAAACGCGATGGCGAGCGTGACGAGGATCAACGCGGCGGCGAGGACCAGGCTCTGTGCCAGGTCGCGCGCGACGCGGGTCACCGTCTCGAGGTACGCGATCTGTGCGCCGACGAGCGTCGCGCGCACGCCTTGGCGCTCGGCGCTCGCGAGCGCGACGCGGAGGCGCTCGAAGACGGGCGCGAGCGCGGCGCTCCCTGCGTCTGGGATGCGCGCGTGCAGCAGCGCGCGCCGCGCGTCGAGGTCGATGACGGGTGCGGTCCACTGTTTGGGCAACGCGGCGAGCGCAGCCCAGGCGAACGGGTCGCGCGCGTCCACGCCCTCGGCGAACGAATCCGGACCGATCGAGACCGTGACCATGGGCTCCGCGCGCAGCGCGAGCCGAGCGTCCCGCGCGACTGCGAGGACCGCGGCGCCGCTGGTCGACGCGTCCCAATCGAGGCGGACCTGGATGGGAAAGGCGCCGCCGAGCTCTTTATCGACACGGGCGAGGGTCCGCGCGGCCGGGCTGCTTCCGGCGAGGTCCGTCGCAGTGCGTCGATCGATCTGCAGCGTTCCGGCCAGGCCGATGAGCGCGCACGTCGCGACCAAGGCGCCAGCCGCGCAGAGGCGCGGCCGCCGCAGCGTCGCATCGAGCCCAGCTGCGATCCAGCGCGTCAAGCCGGACCCGGCCACATTCGGGTCCGCGTCGAAGCGCGGAGGGCGCACACGCTCGAGCGCGCTGCCCAGCGGCGTGCGCGCCAGGAGCGGCGTCGTGAGCATCACGCACAAGAACGTGATCAACGTCGCCAGCGCGCACGAGAGCCCGAACTCGCGCACGATGGGGCTGCCCGTCACCGCCAGCGACGCGAACCCGATCGCGGTCGTCAGCGAGGTCAAGGAGCACGGCCACGCGAGCTCGGCGAGCGCGCGCGCGGTCGCTTCCCCGCCCGAGCTTTCTGGCGCCGCGCGCTTGCACCGCGCAGCCTGCACGACGATGTGCAGCGAATCGGTGAACCCGATCGTCAGCACGAGCAGCGGCAGGACGATGGACGTGAACCCGGTCGCCCCGAACCCGAAGAGGCGCGTCATCCCAATCGCGAGGCCCACGCCGAGCACCGGCGGCAGCCCAGCGAGCAGCGTCGCGCGCACGTCGCGGAACGCGAGCGAGGCGATCACAAAGCCGAGGAGCGCGCCGAGCAGCTGAAAGCGCCAGCGCTCGCTGCTGAACGCGCGGGCTTGGGCGCGCGCGATCGGCCAGCGGCCGGTGAGCCCGATGTCGAGCTTTGTCGCAGCCGGCGTGCGCAACAGCGACGCCGCTTGGCGGCTGAGCGCCTCGTCGATGGCGCCCTGCGCGGCGTCGAAGGGGTTCCCCGCGAGGGTCGATCTCGTGTCCTTGTCCTGCCAGCGGAGCGGCAGCAAGAGGCCGCGGCCGGCTTGGTCGACGAGCGTGTCCCGTACCAGCGGGTGCTCGGCCGCGCGCGCCAACGGCGCGGCTGCGAGGCCTGGCACGTCCCACGGGGTGACGAGGTCGAGCTGCCACGGGAGCGCTTCCATCGCACGTTCGAGCGCGCGCACGGTCTCGGCGTGCCGAGGTCCGTCCGTGGCGTCGAGCACAGGTCCGTTCACTGCGACGATCGCGAGGACATCGTCAAGGTCGAACTGTGCGTTCGTCTCCTCGGCGCGGTCCCAAGCCGGCCCCTCGTCGTAGCGCCCGATCGGCGCGCTGAGCGTCAGCCCGAGCGCGGCCATGACCGTCAATGCCCCGAGCAGCAAGCCGCCGAGCGCGGGGGCCCGTGCGATGCGCGCAGCCAAACGGTCGATGCCGTGCGTCTTCGCCTGGACCACACCCATTCGCGGTACGGTACCAGCTGCGACCCAGTGACGTTCGGTGGACCGCGTGCGTGGCGGGCGCGCACCTGGTCACCTGACCGCGCGGGCGCCACGTGCCACTCTCCGCGCGACGGGCGGGTTGAGGCTCGCTCAAAACAAACCGGACACCGTTCGCGGGGCGAGCGGTGTCCGGCGTGTTCGGTGGGCGGGCGCACAGCCGCGCCCGCCGTCAGGTGACGCGGCAGGTCACTCCGCGAAGGCTTCGTCGCGGACCTGCCCCGGGAAGGTCGGGAACTCCTCGCCGCGCGGCGCCGGCGCGAGCTCGACCTCACGCAGGTCTACCATGGGCGCGGTGACCGCCGCGGGGGTCGGGATCGTGCCGTCCGGCGCGAGCTCGATCAGCTCGTTCGGCTTCGTCTTCGCGTAGCGCTCCTGCAGCTCGTCGACCCCCGCGCGCGTCCGCACGGCGAGCGTGCGCAGCGACGAAAGGTGCGCCAGCAGTCGGCGGTGCTCCATGAGCGAGGCGACCGCGACGTCGAGCTCGTCACCGAGCAGCGACTCTCGCTCGGCCACGAGGCGCCGCATCCGATCGACGGCGGCGTCCGCGTAGCGGCCGATCAAGTGCTGGTGCACGCGCTGCACGGTCGAGTGGAAGAAGCGGCCCTTGAAGAGGTCGAGCTCGCGGCGCATCGCCTCCTTGGCGTCCGCGCCGAGGCGCGAGTGCTTCAGCTCGACAGGGATGCGCGCAGACGGCGTCGCGGCGTCGCCGAACAGGTTCCGACGCACCTTTGCGACGCTGCGGAAGAACAGCCAATCGAGCAGCGCGCGCTTGACCGGGACCTGGTCGATCGTGATCGGACGCGGCACCTTCGTGTGCAACGAAGTGCGATCGAGCGCCGCGAGGGAGCTCGCTCCGACCTGGCTCATGTCCAGCCCCGCGGCGTAGAGGTCGGCCGAGACGTCCGTCGGCAGCAAGAGCCCCGCTGTGCCCGGCTGCACCTCTTCCTCGAGGGTGGCCTGCACGAAGTTCGCGAGCTCTTCCTGGTACCGCGCGAGGCGCGGGACGAGGTCGTCCTCGACGAGCGTCTCGAAGCTCGCATCGGTGCCGAACCAGCGCTCGATCACCTGGTCGAGGTCGCGCTCGGTCTGGGCGCTGACAGCGCGTGACTTCTCGCGGATCGTCGGGGCGAGCTTCTCGTCGAGCTCGGCGAACGACGCGCGCCAATCAAAGGCGACGAGGCGCTGCGCGGCGGCGCGGCGGCGCTGCACGTCTTGGCGCTGCGCGTCGAGCTCATCGGCGCGGGCGCGGAGCTTCTCGACCTCTTCGTGATCGAGCGCCCCCGAGAGGTCCTCGACCAGCGTGTGCGCGCGGCGCAGGCTGTCCCCGAGGAACGCGACGAGGTAGTCGGTGCTGTTCAGGTACTCCGTGAGGTCGCGCAAGAACGCGTCGAAGTTCGCCTGCCCGCGGGCGGGCTGCGCGGACTCATCCTCGCCGCCGAGGCGGTGGCTCGCGGCGCGCAGGATGTCCACGGGGTAGATCCGCAGGCGACCCTGCTCCGCCGCTTCCTTCAGCGGGGCGCTCATCGCGAGGTTCTCGAACGCATCGATGATCCGCAGCGGGTCCTCTTGCTCGAGGCTCGGCACCAGCGTGCCGTCGGGCGACAGGTCGCGCTTCGAGGTGTCGAGGTTGACGACCAGGAAGATGCGGCTGAACAGGTCGAGCAGGTCCTCGAACTCCGCGAACACTTGCTCGAGGAAGAGGTTGTCGGACTTGACGATGAAGATCGCGCACGAGGCCGCGTTGCGGAACTCGCGGGTCATCCGGTCGTAGCCGAACTTCATCCGGCTGTAGAGGCCGGGCGTGTCGACGAGGACGGCGCCGGACTCTTCGAGCTCGCCCGCGGGGATGCGGACGTCGACCTTGCGGATCGCCTCGGGGAAGTGCAGCGACGGGTCGAACGCCTCGCCGCGCTCCTCCGCCGCGCGGATGCGCTCGGCGAGCTCGCCGTGGGCCCGGCTGACGTGGACGTACAGCGCGGACGGGTCGGTGAACCGTTCGGTCCGGCCGTCGTAGCGCGTCACGTAGAAGACGCGCTCGTCCGCGTGAGACAGGTACACCATGCAAGGGTACGCCGGGAGGCTGGAGACCTCGCTGACGTAGGCCCCCGCGAGGGCGTTCATCAGCGTGGACTTCCCGCTCTTCAGCGGACCGAACAGCAGGACGTAGGCCTGCTGCTCCGCCACCTTGTCGGCGAGGCCGGTGAGCTGGTGCTTCAGGTCCATCAGCTCGGCGCGGACCGTACGCGAGCGCGCGGGGTCCTTGGAGCTTCCAAGGGCGTCGGAGGCGCTGGCGAGCGGCTCCAGGAGCGGGCGTACGACTTCGTCGAACGCTTCGCAAAATTGTCCGAGCAACGTTCGCATGGACGGGCGGTGTGGGGTGCGGTGCGGTGGGGGCGTGCGTGCCCCAGGCCCACGATACCAATCTCGGCGGATTCGTCACCCCTGGTCTTCGATCCCTGGGGCGCCGGGGGTCGCGGGGGTCGTGTGTCCGGCATGCCCCAGGGCGGGCGTCCGGCGCTTACACTGCGCCTGCGAGCCGAGCTCCCATGACGCCCAAGTCACCGAACCCGCAGCCGAGCGTCGCGCCTCGCACGCCGCTCGACGTCGACATCGACGCCGTGCGCGTGATCGCGCGGCGCGCAGCGCAGCGCGCGGTCGCGGAGCGAGCGCGCGGGGCGGAGGGCCCAGCGGAGGGCACAGCGGACTGCACAGCGGAGGACGCAGCGCAGCGCGCGCGCGGCATTCATGCTGCCCTGGTGGGGCCCGGCGTCGCGGCCCCCCATGACCTTGGGCCGGGCCCCGCGCAAGAAGTCGGTTTCAGCCAAGACGCCGGCCCTGGCGCGGGCGCGCGCATGTTCGAGCCCTCACGGCCGCGCGTCGATCGGGCGATCGTCACGGGGGACGCGCTCAAGCAGGTGCCCGACGGCGGCCGGTACCTTGTCGAGCCGGGCGCGCGCATCACGCCCCTCGCCGAGGAAGAGGCGCAGCGGCGCGGGATCCGCTTTGTCGCGGGCCGCGCCGCGCAGCTCGCGCCGACCGGGACCTGGCGCATCGCCCTCGCCAGCGATCACGGGGGCTTCCGGCTCAAGGGCGAGGTCTCGGCCCTGCTGCGTGAGCTCGGGCACGCGCCGGAGGACCTCGGGCCCCCTACGGACATGGCCTGCGACTACCCGGACTACGCCCGCGCCGTGGGCCTCGCGGTGGCCGAGGGGCGCGCGGACCTCGGCGTCGTGATCGACGGCGCCGGGATCGGGTCAGCGATGGCCGCGAACAAGGTCCCCGGGGTCCTCGCGGCGAACTGCTGGGATGAGCGGAGCGCGCGCAACGCCCGCGAGCACAACCACGCCAACGTCCTGACGCTCGGCGCAGGTCACTTGGACCTGGCCGCGGCCCGCGCGGTCCTCGTCGCATTCTTGGGCACACCGATCGGGCCGGAGCGGCACGCGCGGCGGGTCGCCAAGATCCACGCGCTCGAGCGCGAGTTCGCGCGCGCTCCGCGCCGCAGCGACGCCTTCGACCCGACCCGCTGACGGGCCGCTGACGGGCCGCTGACGGGCCGCTGACGGGTCCTTGACGCTTCGGTCGGCTTGGTCTTTGCACCCTATTCTCTTTACCTGGTCAATCGAGGCACGCCCGAAGCCCCACGGGCGCCCGCCCCCCGCACCCCGCCTACGCCATGCACCCGCCTGACGCCGCCAGCGCCGGCCTCGACGCCCGCGCCCTCGAGGACATCCTGACCGAGGTCGGGCGGCAGCTCCTCGCTGGCCGTTCGCTCACGAGCCTCGCGCCTTGGGGCACCGCCAACGTCGCCGTCGAGGTCTCGGCCGGCAGCGTCCGTGACATCGTCTCCGCAGGCGCGTGCCGCCTCGGCGTGTGTGGCCCCGACCCGGCGCGCATCGGCGACCTGGCGAGCCACATCGACCACACGCTCTTGAAGGCGGACGCGACCGCGGCCGATGTCGACAAGCTCTGCGCAGAGGCGCTCCAGCACAGCTTCGCCTCCGTTTGCATCAACGGCATGTGGGTCCGGCGCTGCGCCGAGATCCTCTTGGGCTCGCGGGTGCTCGTGTGCACCGTCGTCGGCTTCCCCCTCGGGGCGGGCGCGTCCGAGGTCAAGGCCTATGAGGCGCGGCGCGCGATCGAAGACGGCGCGTGTGAGGTCGACATGGTGCTGAACGTGGGCGCGTTGAAGTCCGGCGACCATGCCTACGTGCAGCGCGACATCGCGATGGTCGCGCAGACCTGTCACGGCCTCGGCGCGCGCCTCAAGGTGATCCTTGAGACATGCCTCTTGACGCGCCCCGAGATCGTGCGCGCCTGCGAGCTCGCGAAGGCCGCTGGCGCGGACTTCGTGAAGACCTCGACGGGGTTCTCGACGGGCGGGGCGACCGTCGAGCACATCGAGTTGATGCGCCGCACCGTCGGGCCTGTGATGGGCGTCAAGGCGTCAGGCGGCGTGCGCGACCAGGCGGGCGCCCAGGCGCTCATCGCCGCGGGCGCGACGCGTATCGGCGCGTCCGCGTCCGTTGCGATCGTCCGGCCCGGCGGGCAAGCCGCGGCGCCGGGCTACTGATCGGCCGGCCGAGGCGCGTGGCGCGCGCCGCGCGCGCTCCGGGTACGGGCCCACCGCGCGGTGGCCAACACGACGCAGGGGGGCCAGCGCGGCGCGCCGAGCGAACTCAGTGCGGCCAGGCCGCGAACGCAAAGAGCGCGATCGCGAGCACGATGATCAGGACCAGTGTCGAGGCGGGTGGCGTCGTACGTGGCATGTGACGTAGAACCCGACCGGCGGGCCCTTGTCACGCTCGCGCGCGGGATTCTCGCGCCGCGACGCGCGTTGGCCGCGGGTCCGCCACTGCCTGGATACATCTGCGCGGCGCGTTGCGCTCTCGAAGCGGGGCACCCATGCGCACGTTGATCTAAGCTCCAACACTCGTGGTGGTCGCGGCAAACCACCTGCGACCATGGATACGAGCCTCTCGCAGGAACAAATCGAGCGCTTGTTCGCTCACACGGACTGGCTGCGCGCGCTCGCGCGGCGCCTTGTGCGAGACGCGTCGGCGGCAGAGGACCTCGTCCAGGAGACGTGGCTCGCGGCGCTCAAGGCGCCGCCCGATGACACGCTGCCTGTGCGCCCGTGGCTCGCGGGCGTCGCACGGCGGCTCGCGCTCATGCAGTTCCGCGGGGACAGTCGGCGCGCGGCGCGTGAGGCGCGCGTCGCGCGCGCGGAGGGTTTGCCGTCGACCGCCGAGCTGATCGCCGAGCTCGACCTCCAGCGAGACCTCTCCAAGCTGGTCGCCAACCTCGCAGAGCCCGTGCGCACGACGGTGCTGCTGCGCTACCAGGAAGGGCTGTCGTCGGCTGAGATCGCCCGTCGTCAAGGTGTGCCCGCGGGCACGGTGCGGTGGCGCCTCAAGCGCGGCATCGACCAGCTGCGCGTCGAGCTCGACGAGCGCTTCGGTGGGCGCACGTCATGGCTCGGGGCGCTCGCGGCCTTTGCGCGCGTGCAGCCGAGCGCCAGCGTGTTGGGCGCGAACGCCGTGGGCTCCTCGACGGGCATGTGGGCTCTCTTGATGGTGTTCGCTGCCTCGGTGGTCGGGTTCTTGACGCTCGGCCCGGGCGGCGCGTGCCGCGCGGCGCCGCAGCCCGAGGGCGTGGCGGGCGCGTTGACCCTCGACGCGAGCGGCGCGCCGCGCACGAGCGGCCTCGGGGCGCGTCTGGAGCTCACCGCGCCGAGCGCGCGCGCGGCCAGCAGCGCGACAGCCCCAGGTGGGTTGCCGGCACCGTCTGGGCCCTCGGCGCCTTGGCGCCTCCAAGCCATCGACGGAGAGAGCGAGGCGCCTCTCTCGAACACGGAATGGGTCGCGCTCGCGCATGACTCACCTCGGGCACGGGTCGAGCATGGTCGCACGGACGCGCAGGGCAGCTTCGAGCTCCCGTCGGAGTTCGAGCGCGCCGACGTCTTCTTGGCGCGCGCCGCCGCGTTCATCGCGCGCTTCGACGACGTGCGACCGGCGCCGCTCGACGACGGCGCCGCGCCAGAGGTCGTCCGCCTGGTGCTCCAGCCCGGAGGCGCGCTGCGTGGTCGTGTCGTCGTCGACGGCCGCGCGCCGACCGAGCCGCTCCTGCTCGAGCTCGACAGCGATCGGCACCTTTGGGACGGTCGCCCGATGCCAGATGAGGTCGCGCAGCACCTTGGCAACGGGCGTCGGGCCCGCGCGAGCACTGACCGCGACGGTCGCTTCGAGTTCACCGGCCTCGCGCCCGACTGGAGCGGCGTGCTCTGGGTGCCGCCGAGTCACCGCGTCGTCGCTGAGCGGACGGGCGCGTACAGCGACGAGTCCGTTTACTTGACCGCGGCCGCGTCCGATGTGCTCGTGACGCTCGAATCACGCGGCCTCGTGACGGGGCGCATCATCGACGACGAAGGCGCCGCGGTCGTCGGCGCGCCCATCAAGATCTTCGTCCCTGGCCTCGCGTCGCCGATCGTCGTGGCATCGGAGCGTGACGGCGTCTTTCGCGCGAAGATCGGCGCCGCGCGCGCGATCGTCGTCGAAGTGACGCCGCCGGATCAAGGCGCGCCGACGCAGGCGCGCTTCGACGCGGTCGCCGATGATGGGCGCCTCGGTGATCTTGTGGTTCCAGTCGCACGGGGACCCGCGCCGCCGTCGTGGGCGCTCGAGGTCACCGTCGTCGACCGTGAGGCGGCCGCGGTCGGCGGGATGTACCTCCGGCTCACTGCCGAGGCCGCGCTCTTCGAGCACGGAAGCGCCCTGGGATGCGTCCCCCCGGCCATGCTCCTCGGGCCGACCCCGAAGCAGATTCTGTTCGCGGTGTATGCCGTCGGCGCTGACGGCAAGGTCTCCGTGCCGGCGCTCGCGCCAGGCAATGTCGTGGACTGCACGCTCGAGGACGCGACCGGGCGCGCGCTCGTCCAACGCCGGCTCTCAACGAGCGGGGACCCCGCCGCGCTGACGGCTCGAATGGTCTTCGACGAGGAGCTGCGCGCGCTGTCCGTGCGCGTCCGCGACGAGGGCGGTGAGCTGCTCCTCGGGGGAGTCGTGAAGCTAGGCCAGCCCGGGCGGACGGGGCTCTATCGCCGGATGGGGCTGGACGGATTCACCGTGTTCGAGGGGGTCGCGTCCGGGACGTCGACGGTCGAGGTCGAGGCCGTCAAGCGCGGCTACGTGTCGACGCGCTGGCCTCAGGTCCCGATGCCCAACGTCGGCGAGACCCTCGAGCTCGTGCTGCCGCGGGCGCTCGATCTCGTGCTCGTCTTGTCGGATCCGATGGGCGCCGCGGTCGTAGACGCGGCGCTCGAGGCGGAATGGCCAGGCCAGGCGCCGCGACGCGCGAAGCACCTCGGGGGCGGGCGCTATCGGCTCGATGACGCGCCGGCCGGTGAGTCGGAGCTCGTCATCCGGATCGGCGACACGACGCTGCGGCGGCCGCTCATCGCGCAGCAGAGCGGGGAGCTTCACCTGCAGCTCGATTCGCTCGCGCGTTGAGCGCGCGGGAGTCCAAATCGTCCGCGCTGGACGAACCGTCGGTCACTTGTCGCGATCGAGGGGCCTTGACGCCGCGTCGCTCCGCAGGGCCTCGAACTCATCTTCGAGCTGCGAGGACTTGAAGTAGCCCTCGATCATGCGCAGCGGCGCGTCGAGCTCGAAGAGCCGCGCGCCGCGCGCGAGGCAATTGGCGCGATCGCCGAGCGTCCAGTAGAGCTTGCCGACACGGTGGTTGCGGACGATCGTCGTGCCGTCGCGCGCCTCCAACGCGAGCAGCACACGCAGCGCAAACTCGGGCGGTTCGAGCGCGCTCTCAGAGTCCCCGAGCGCGGTCAGGACGCTGTCCTCCTCGAGGCCATGTGCGTCGACGTAGCCGCGCAGGAATTGCAGGTGCAGGACGTCGGCGGGCGACGCGCGCAGCGCGCGTGCCAGCGCCGCCGCGTCGTCGGCTCGGGCGCCGAGCTCCCGCGCGAGGTCGAGGTCCTGCGCCGCGCGTAGCGCGTCAAGGAGCCCCGCGATCACGTCGTCAGGGGCGTCGCCGCGCGCGATGCGTGCGTCGATCCCGCTGAGAGCGTACGCTCGGTCACCTGTCGCGACGGCGCTCACCAGCCGCGCCGCGGCGCCCCGCGGATCGTCGGGGTCACGCGCGAGCAGGATCGCCGAGAGTGCGGCGAGGTCGTGGAAGCGCTTCGTGCGCGGCAAGAGCTCGAGCGCGAGCCCGACGGCAGCAGGGTCGAAGCGGTCCTCGCGCACGCGCATGACGAGCGTGTTCAGGAAGGTGTCGCGCTCGGGTCCGCTGCCGAGCGCATGCACGAGCTCGACGAGCAGCGCCGCCCGTTCCTGAGTGTCCGTAGCGCGCTCCCACGCCTCGGCCAGGCGCGCACACGCGGGCTCTCGTCGGCCGAGGCGCACCTCGAGCCGCGCGAGCGTTCGCACTGTGCGCGTATCTCCTGCGTCGAGCCGCAGCACCCGCGCCAGGACGTTGCACGCCTCGCGCTCGTCGCCGATCGCTTGGTAGCGCGCTGCGACCTGCCGCAGGACGTCGGGCGCGTTGCGCGCCAGCGCCGCCGTCCGGCGCAGGGTCGCTGCCGCGTCATCCCGCCTGCGCAGCTCGCTCTGCAGCTTGGCGCAGCTCAAGAGGTGCTCCGCGCGTTGCCTCGGCTGCGCTCGCGCGAGCATCGCGTAGACCTCGAGCGCTTCGCTCAGGCGCCCCGCGTTCGTGAGCGCGCGCGCGTGGTCGGCCTGCAGCGTGAGGTCCCTTGGGTCGAGGGACGCAGCCTGCGCGAGCGCCGCGGCCGCGCGTCCATGCTCGTCGGCGGTCGTCAGCACACGACCCTCGACCAGCGCCCGCAAGAGCGGCTCGTCGCTCGAAGTGCCCTCGGCCAGCCACGCCTGTAGGAGCGAGGGGTCGAGCGACCGCGCGACCGCATCGAGCGCGCGCGCCCGCACCTGGCCCGAGGATTCACGCGCGAGCGTCCACCACAGCGCACGCGCTCGCTCGACTTCAGCGCGCTCACCCGCGCGCTGCGCGAGCAGCTCCAGCGCGGGACGGCGCGCGCTTGGCAGCTCGAGCGCGCGCTGCAGCAGCCCCTCGGCGCGCCCTGGGTCGTCGCTCGAGAGCCAGCGCTGCGCGAGGTCGATGAGCGCCGGGCCGTCTGCGCGCGCTGCCGCCCGATCCAGCGCAGCGCTGTAGGCGGCTCGATCGCCCTGCTGCTCGGCGAGCGTCGCGAGCTCGAGGAGCGCCGCGATGGAGGTCGGAGCGACGGTGGCGGCGGACTCTAGCGTCGCGCGCGCGCCGGCGAGGTCGTTCGCTGCCGCGCGCCGCTGCGCGATGGTCATGAGCGCGCCTGTGTCCTCGTTCGCGACCGCGCTCGCCTCGGCGCGCGACAGCGCGAGGCGCGCGCCGTCCGCCGCGCCAGCCACCGTCAGCGCCTCTGCGAGGTCCAATTGCGCGCGGATCGCGTCAGGGCCGCTCTGGCGCTCGTCGGCGCGGCGCTGCAGCGCGTCGAGCGCGAGGTCCAAGCGCTCGGACGCGCGCGCAGCGGCGATGAGGCGCTCTGCGAGCTCGCGGTCGCGCGGGGCGTCGCCTGCGAGCTGCGCGAGCAGCTGCGTGGCCTCGACGCCGCGGCCCGAGCGCTCCAGCGCCCGCGCAATGTCCAGCGCCGCTGTGCGTGGCTCCCGCGCGCGGTCGGCCTCGCGCACGGCGAGCCAGGCGTCGAGCGTGCCGCCGCTCGTGCGCAGCGTGAGCGCGCGGTCAAAGAGCGCGACACGCAGCCAATGTCCAGGCGCGAGGAGCGTGAGCGCCTCGTCGTACACCGCGAGCGCTTCCGCGCCCCGTCGGCAGCGCTCGAGCAGGCCGCCGAGCGCCGCCAGCGCGTCGCAGCGCCGCGCAGCGTCCGTGCCGGCCGCGTCGCGCGCGAGGCGCAGGTTGTCGAGCGCCTCTGCCGTGAACCCGTAGCGTTCGAAGCGCTCTGCGACCGCGATGCGGGCGGCGACGTCTGCGCCGACGAGCGCCCCCAGCGCGTCGAGCGTCGCGCGCAATCCGGAGGTGTCGCCTGCGAGGTCGTGGGCTTCGGCGAGCTCTTCGAGCGTTTGCTCCATGCCGTCGCGCTGAAAGAGCGTCATGCGCCCCGCGCCAGGGCTCGCGTCGACGACGGACTGGAGGCGCGCCCGCGCGGCGTCGAAGTCGCCGGCTTCGAGCTCGAGCTGCGCGATGAGCCGCTGGAGCGCGCTCTGATCGCTCTCCTTGGCCGCGCCGCTCGCCCCGCGCGCGACGAGGTCCGTCAGCACGGAGTGCGCGCGCTCGAGGTCACCTTGCCTCGCGACGACCCGCGCGAGCAGCACCCGCGGCGCGACGGCGTCGGGCTCAGCGGTGCAGCGAGCTTCCAGCTCGCGGACGAAGCGCGCGAGCGCGCCGCCTTCGACCGCCTCGAGCTCGAGGGAGGCCAGGAGCTCGTCGAAGACCGGCCCGTGGAACGGGTTGCGCTCGAGGTACGCGCGCTGGCGCTCGACGGCAGGGCTCGCGGCGCCCACGGCGTCCTGCTGCAGCGCGCCGGCGGGTGGCACCGCGCCTGCGCCGAGCGCTGCGAGCGCGACCGCTGACGGCAGGAGCGACCGCGTGGCGCGGCCTCGTTGCGGAACGTTGGGGCGCATCACGGTGCCTCGCTCGAGCTGCGTAGATCGACGCGGACCTGGGTGGGAGGGCCGGGCGCGGCCGTGAACTCGACGCGCAGGGTGCGGCGGCGCTCCCGGTCGCCGGGCAGCGCTGGCTCGGGACTCGGCGCCGTGATCACGAGGGTGCACGGCCCCGGTCGTAAGCCGCGCAGCGCCATCCGTCCGCGCTCGTCGACGAGCGGCCCGCTCGCGTGCGCGAACCGCTGCCATGGCGCGCCGTTGATCTGCAGCGCCCCGTCGTATGCGCGCAAGCGCGCGTCGAGGCTGCCAGTGCCTTCCGCGTCACCCGCGCCGCCGCTGCCCCCGTTGCCCCCGCTGTCCGCTGCCAACTGGAACCAAAGGTCCGCGCCGCAGCCCTGCGGCAGCGCGAAGTCGAGCGCCGACGCTGCTTGGTCGCTCGGCGGCAGCGTAGGGGGGACGTCCCAGTGACGCGCCTCCGAGGTCCATGGCGTCAGGTACATTCGGACCTCGTGGGGACCTGGCGCGAAGCCACGGAGCGCGCAGAGCCCGCGCTCGTCCGTCGTGCCGACGCGCCCGTCGAGCGCGCCGGCCTCGGGGCCCAGCGCGGTTGGATTGGGCGCGCCGCGCAGCGCGCGCTGTGAGACCGGTCCAGAGCGACTCAGCGCGCGCCCGTCAGGCCCTCGCGGCTGCACGGTCACTGCGAGCCCTGCGAGCAAACACGCCTCCGCGCCGTGGACCCGTACCTCGAGGTCCGCGCCCCGCGGCGCGCGCGCCACGACCCGCTGTGGCTCGCCGGGCGCAAGCTCCTGCACCTCGAGCTCGAACGGCGGCCGCTCGGCGAACGTGACGCGGACCCGCGCAGCGCTCGGGCTCAGGTCCGCCGCGACGAGCTCGTCCGGCGCGAGCGCGCGCTGCATCCGGGTGACCGTTTGGCGTCCATCGGCGTGGACCTGCGTGACAGAGGCGTCGCTCGCGCGGAGCGCGCGGCCGTCGCTCGCGTCGCGCAGCACCACGATCAAGCTCGCGCTCCCGACGACGGTGAGGCTGCCGACCGCGCCTCGGGCGAGGCCGCGCAGCTCGGAAGGCTTGAAGCGCGGGTCCTCGATGGAGACTGTGTACACACCTGCGTCGACGTCGCGCGCCCAAAAGGTCGAGCCCCTGCGGCGCTCGAGCGCGATGGGCGGGCCGTGCCCAGAGCGCGCGACGAGCCGCACGTCCTCGAAGGCGTAGCGCCCGCCGATGTTGACGTAGAGGTTCTTGCGCGGCGCAGGCCCGTCGAGGTGCAAGGCGCAGGACGTGACGGCGCCGGCATGGACCTCCACCTGAACGGCCTCGGTGCGCTCGCCGGTCGTGTGGCGCGCTTGGACTCGATAGAGGCCCGCCGCGAGCGCGCGCATGCGCCCGACGCCGCGCTGAGGGTCGATCGAGGTCGTCGCGGCGAGGGCGCGCGCGCTGCGGGTCGACACAGCCGCGTCCTGCAGGGCGAGGTTCCACGGCGCAATCGGCACCGCTTCCAGCGTCCACCCGTCGACCAGGAGCTCGCCGTGGGCGTCGACGACAAACGTCTCGAGCGCGCCACGCGCGTCGCTCTGCGGCACCGAGACCGGCTCAGCCGAAATAGGCGCAGCCGGCGGTGGACCGGGCGCGTGCAGGGCCGGGCAGAGCATGAGGAGGAGCGCCGCGAACATCACTCACGATCGTAATCGAGGTCCCCGGAGAGGCCGCGACGCCCGCTCCGAGCCTGACCGCGACGCCCCCGCGCGGCGTCTTGTCTCAGGCCCCTACGAACTGTTGCGTAGCGCGGCGGATCCATTGTGCTCACGCGTTGCTAAGCACTCATCCGCGTGGAGAACTGTCACATTTCTTTTCCAAAACATCCTGGTTAGTTTTTGCGCGTGGCGCTGAGCAATGCGCTCCAGCGCAGCCCCGAACCCCCATTCATTCAGAGCCTCCCATGTCCAACCGCGGAGCATCCCCCTCGCCCGTGACCGAGCGCCTCTCTCACCGCCGCCCCTCGTTCGCTTGGTCGGCTCCGTTTGCGGCCGCAGTCGCATTGACGGGCGCGCTGGCGGGCGCAGCCCAAGCGCAGCACGCTGAGACGGTCCTCTTCGGCGAGCCCAACGCCGCTGGCTTGGCGCTGCCCGCTGAGCGCGTGGCGGTGCACCCACTGACGGCGCCCTACTACAACGAAGACGCGTTTGTCACGAGCGACCTGCGCTTCTGGTACGTGAACCACCAGTTCCCGAAGGTGATGCAACCCCATTTCTGTAAATTCGCGGCGTGTTCGGGATCAGTTGGTCTTGAAGGTGAGGTAGGTGCGGCCGGACTCCCAGTCGTCAGAGATCTCGACGGCGAGAGCGGTGGCCAGTCTTAGGAGTGACTCGGTGTTTGGGAAGAGGGATGCGACTCGAGTGCGCCGCTTTAGTTCGCGGTTGACACGCTCGACGGAGTTGGAAGTGCGAAGGCGTCGCCGGTGATCGGAGCAGACGGAGAAGACGGCGAGCCCCTCGCGGATGTTCTCGTCGAGCCACGCGGCGAGCTTGGGCTCGGACTTGGCGTAGCGTTCGACGGTGACGCGGACGAGGGCCTCTGCGTGCGCGAGGTCCGGCGCGTTGAAGATCGCGCGGATGTCGTCGGCCACAGAACTACGAAGGTCGAGCTTGCTGACGTATGCCTGAGCGTTGCGTTGCAGGTGGAACTGGCACCGCTGCCAGGCCACGCCAGGGAAGGAGGCGCGAAGGGCGGCCTTGATTCCGGCGTGGTCGTCGCTGGTGACGAGCTGGACACCGCGCAGTCCGCGGAGGATGAGGCTGTCGATGAACGCTCTCCAGTGAACCTCCGCCTCGGAGGTGGCGACACTGATGCCCAGGAGGACACGCTTGCCGTCCTGCCTAACGCCCATGGCCACGAGAACGGCGGCGCTGACGACGACGCCGCCGATGCGCACTTTCTCGTAGCGGGCGTCGAGGACGAGGTAGGGGCAGGGTTCAATCGGGCGTTGGCGCCACGCGGCGAGCTCCTCGTCGAGGAGGGCCGTAGCTCGAGAGACTTGGGAGGAGGAAACCTCTGTCCCGCAGAGTTCCTCGGTGATCGCCTTGACTCGACGAGTGGAGACCCCCTGGATGTACATCTCGGCGATGGCGGCCTTGAGCGCGCGCTCAGAGCGAGTGCCGCGCTCGAGAGCGTTGGGGTAGAAGCGCTCACCGTTCTCGCCAGCCTGGCGAACCTGGGGAACGTCGACCTTGAACGTGCCCATGCGGGTCGTGAGGGTCTTTGGCTTGAAGCCGTTGGCCTGGGCGCGCCGGTCGTCGGAACGTTCGTACGGGGACGCGCCGAGATACTTGGTGCGCTCGATCTTCATGGCCTCGTTGAAGAGGATCTGCAGGACGTTGGCCATGCTGTCGAAACCGTGCTCGTTCAGGAGTTCCAGGGCGAGGCTGAGGTTGGTAGGCTCGGAGGAGTGGTGGGTCATCGGTGGCTCTGGTGGTTAGAGGTATTCACCACGAGACCAATCGATGGCCCGCCACGCAACCGTCAAGCTGAACGACCAGCCCACGAAGGGGCCAGGCCGACTCCTCGTGCCCGCCGAGATGTTGGCGGGTGCGAGGCAGCTGTCAGGTCTCCATCGAATTTACAGAAGGTAGGGTACACCCCCTTCCCGAACCCGAGCCTCATCGGCGGCGGCAGCGCCAGCGTGTACGCCCTTCAGATCCGCGCAGCGCTCACGGAGAGCCTGCAGTTCGTCGCCTACAAGGACGGCTTCGTCGACTTCGAGTCGGGTCTCATCGAGGACTCGGGCATGAACGACCTCGCGGCGGGCCTGAAGTGGGCCTTCCTCCAGGATTGGGAGCGAGACACGCACGCCGCCCTGGGCGTCGGCTACGAGCTCGGCATCGGCGACGAGGAGGTCCTGCAAGAGGACGACGAGTTCCGCGTCTGGGGCTCGTTCAACAAGGGCGTCGATCGCTGGCACTTCGGCGCCAACGTCAACTTCACGTTCGCAGCGGGCACGGAGGACGCCCTCGGCGACAGCGACCGGCTCTCCTGGCACTTGCACGCGGACTATTACCTCAATGAGGCGTTCAGCCCGGTCGTCGAGCTGAACGGCTATTCGACGCTGAGCGAAGGTGACAACACGCCGCTGCCGTTCAACGGCGTCGACGTCGCGAACTTCGGCGGCGGCGACGGCGAGGACGTGATCACGGGCGCGATCGGCGGCGAGTTCCGCCCCACGCAGGGCGTCGGCCTCCGCCTCGCCTACGAGTCGCCGCTGACGTCGAACGAGGACCTCTTTGGCTACCGCTGGACGTTCTCCGCGATCTGGGGCTTCTGATTGCAAAGGTCCCGCGCGTGTCATCTGGTGAGAGGTGACATGCGTCCAGCGGGCGGCTCGCTCCGGCGGGCCGCCCGCGCTCCTTTGGCGTACGGTGGCGCGCACCCGTCGCCGGCATACGAAGCGCCCGAGGAGCGCCGCTGACGCCGCCCCAGGCGCGACAATGCGCCAGTCCAGCGTGCCGCACGGCAGCCCCCCCGGACCGCACCCACGGATTGCCCTTGACGCAGGGCGCCGCGCGCGTCGCAATGCTGGGATGTCCTTGAGCGCTCGGCGGGTTACGTTTCTCCGCGAACAGGAGTCACGAGTACTCAACCTCCTCGGCCGCACGGTCGCGCGGCAACCGATCGACACCACGATCGAAGAGGCCGTCGAGATGGTGGTCTCGACCGAAGACCTCCAAGAGGCGCGCGTGCGCGCAGGCGGCGCGTTCCGCGTGCGGATCGGCGCGGCCGGCGGCGATTGGTCCTGTAGCTGCCCGCGCTTCTCGCGCGACATGGCGTGCGAGCACATCCTCGCGACGCTGCGCTGCGCGACGGCCGACGTCGAGGAGGAGGCGCCTGAGCCTGCGGCCCCTGCGTGGCTCGAGCGCCTCGAGGAGGCTGCCGCCGATGCGCCCCCGCCGACGTTCGACGTGTGGGGCGAGGCGCCGACCGAAGCCCAGCGGCTCCTGTACCTGATGCGCGTCGAGGGCGGCGCGCTCGGCGCTCGCGTCGACATCGCGGTCGTCATCCAGCGCCGACTCGCGAGCGGCGAGTGGGGCCGCCCGCGGCCGATCCGTACGCGCGAAGCCGCGCTGCTCGGCGACGCGGTGCTCGATGAGCACGACACGCTGCTCCTAGCGGTGCTGCCGGGCCTCGAGCCGAGCTTCGGCGTCGATTGGCGCACGGCGCGCACCTCGGACGGGGCGTGGAAGATCGACGCGCGCAGCGCCGAGCTCGTGCTCGGGCGCGCGGTGCGCACCGGCCGCTTGCACCTCTCGACCGCGACGGACATGGACCCAGCGCCGCTCGAGGACGCGTTGGGTTCGCCTTGGACCCTGCGCGCGACGCCCGGCGCGGCGCGCGACGGGCGAGTCGTGTTCGAGCACATCCTCGCGCGCGCCGACCGCGAGCTCGGCTTGCACGCGATCAAGTTGGCGCTCTCGAACGGCATTGTCATCGTCGAGCGCGAGCTCACCACGATCGCGCCGCGCGACGCCGTCGGGCTCCTGCGCGACGTGTTGCGGCGCGGACCGCTCGAGGTGCCTGAAGAGGACGTGCCGCGGGCGACGGTCGAGCTCGCGCGCCGCGTGACCGCTGGCGGCGACGACTCGGCGCCGGTGGCCGCGGCGCCGATCCCGATCCTGCGCATCGAGCGGCCCGAGCTGCGCCGCGGGACCGGCAGCCGCCTCGAGGCGACCGTGCTCTTCGACTACGGCAAGCGCCTCGTCCCGAGCAGCTCGCGCGACCCGTTTGTGGTCATCGAGGGCGTCGGCCTCGGTCGCCGCAACGCAGCCGTGGAGCGCCAGCACATCGACGAGTTCCTCGCCGCCGGCGGCGCGCGGACCTCGGGCGACGTCGAGGGCGAGCACGACGCCTCGTTCCCGCGCCTCGCGTTCGAAGAGGCCGCCGAGCAGCTCATGGGCTTCGGCTGGGCCGTCGAGGTCGAGGGGCGCACCTTGCGCACCTCCTCTGGCACTTCGATCGCCGTGCGCTCGGGCATCGACTGGTTCGACCTGCAGGCCGGCGTCCGGTTCGGCGACCAAGAGGTCGCGTTGCCGACCTTACTCCAGGCGATCGAGTCGGGCTCGCGCTTCGTCGCGCTCGGCGACGGCTCGCGCGGCCTCTTGCCGCGCGACTGGGTGGAGAGCTGGCGCGGCGCCGCGCTCGGCCGGATCGAAGGCGACGTCGTCCGCTTCGATCGCTCGACGGGCTGGCTCCTCTCGGCGTTGCTCGAGGGGCGCGAAGCCGAGTTCGACGCGCCCTTCATGCGGCTGCGCGAGGAGGTCTCGCGCATGCAGGCGCCGCGGCCCCTCGCGGAGCCGGAGGGGTTCAAAGGCGAGCTGCGGGAGTACCAGCGCGAGGGCCTCGGCTGGCTCGACCTCTTGGACCGGCTCGGGCTCGGCGGCTGCCTCGCGGACGAGATGGGCCTCGGCAAGACGGTGCAGCTCCTCGCGCACCTGAAGCGCAGGCTCGGCAACGGCGTCCCGTCGCTCGTCGTCGCGCCGCGCTCGCTCGTTTTCAACTGGATCAGCGAGGCGCGCCGCTTCGTGCCCGAGCTCCGAGTCGCCGACCACACGGGCGCCGGGCGAGGCCCGCTGCCGGCGGACGGCTTCGACGTGATCGTGACGACCTACGGGACGCTGCGCCGTGACGCGCCGCTGCTCGTCGATCGGCAGTTCGACGTCGTCGTCCTCGATGAAGGCCAGGCGATCAAGAATCGCATGAGCCAAACGTCGAAGGCGGCGCGGCTCCTGCGCGCGAACCAGCGCATCGTGTTGACCGGTACGCCGATCGAGAACCACCTCGGCGAGCTCTGGTCGATGATGGAGTTCTTGAACCCTGGCTTCAGCCACGCCTCGAGCGCGTTCCGCAAGCTCGGGCGCGCCCGCACGTTGAAGGACCTCGACGAGGAGCAGCGTGTGCTGCTCGCGCGCGCCCTCCGGCCGTTCTTCCTGCGTCGCACGAAGGCAGACGTCGCGCGCGAGCTGCCGCCGCGGACCGAGCAGACGATCGAGTGCGAGCTGCGCGACGCCCAGGCGACCGAGTACCGCGAGCTGCGCGACTACTATCGCTCTGCGCTCGCCGGACAGACGAAGATGGGCGTGCAGGTCATTCAAGGGCTGCTGCGGCTGCGCCAGATGGCGTGCCACCCGGGCCTCATCGACAAGGCGCGTGTCGGCGAGAAGTCGGCGAAGCTCGACACGGTGCTGGCGCTCTTGGAGGACGTCGTCGAGGGCGGCAACAAGGCGCTCGTGTTCTCGCAGTTCACGTCGTTCCTCGCGATCGTGCGCGCGGCGCTCGACGAGCGCGGCTGGCGCTATGCGTACCTCGATGGCCAGACCAAGGACCGCGAGCGCGAGGTCAAGACGTTCCAGGAGGACCCGACGACGCCGCTCTTCCTCGTCAGCCTGAAGGCGGGCGGCAGCGGCCTGAACCTCACCGCCGCGGACTTCGTGATCCTGCTCGACCCGTGGTGGAACCCGGCCGCGGAGGCGCAGGCGATCGACCGCGCGCACCGCATCGGGCGCGAGCGGCCGGTGCACGTCTATCGCCTCGTCGCGCGCGCGACGATCGAGGAGCGCGTGCTCGAGCTGCAGGACTCGAAGCGCGACCTCGCGGCGGCGGTCTTGGGCGGCGCGACCTCAGCGCTGTCGGAGCTCGGTCCCGAAGACCTGCAGTTCTTGCTGTCGTAGGGGCCGGCGGGCCGGCGGGGCGGCGGGGGCGACGCGGAGTCGCGAGCGCGATACAGTGCGGGCATGACGTGCGCCCGCCGTCCCTGCCTCGTCCTGTGTGTCGGGATGCTCGCCGCGCCCGCGCGTGCCCAGATTTTGGTCGAGAACGCGGGCGTAGGCTCACCCGAGGTCCCTACGTACGAGCAGTCGTTTGCCGCGCTCGACAGCGCGCACTTGCGCGAGGTCGCTTGGACGCACCAGTTCACCTGGGCTCCGACCTTGGTGGACGAGCTCAAGGTCGTCCTGCCGTTGCTCTCGCGTGAGGTCGAGTTCGCGGCGCGGCGCGACGAGGCGCTCGGGCTCGGGGATGTACGGGTGCGCTACAAGCGGCAGCTCTGGCGCAGCGAGGGCGTCCTCGCCTCGACGCGGTTCGGCGCCGTCGCAGAGCTGCTCGCGCCCACCGGCGCAGACGACCTCGAGGCCGGCGGGGTCCGCTGGCCGCGGGCGCTGCAGCCGGGCGGCGGCGCGTTCGGGCTGGGGCTCGGCCTCGCGTACACGCGCATTCGCGATCGCCATCGCTTTGCGTCGGAGTGCATGCTGCGCGCGCGCGCGGAGGACGAGGGCTTCGACGCGGGGGAGTCCGTGTCGCTCGGGCTGTCGTACTGGTATCGGCTCGCGCCCGCCGTCTTCCAGCCGGGGCCGCACGTCACGGAGTGGCGCGGCGTCCTCGAGTGCCTCGCGACCTGGCGCACCGAGGCGAGCCAGGACGACGTCGGCCTGGGCGACGACGGCGCGCTCGTCTGGTTCGTCCCGGGGCTCCAGGTCTACGCCCGGCGCGACCTCCTCCTGCAGGCGAGCGTCGCGGTCCCGATCGTCGCTGGGGTCGATGACCCGCTTGGGGACCGAAATTGGGCAGCCTTGCTGTCCGTGCGGTATTACCTGTGATCATGCGCCCTCATGCTCGCCCCGCTCTCCGCGCCGCCCTGCGCGCCGGCGTCCTCGCTGCGGCCCAGCCGCTGGTCGGAGTCCTCGGGCTCGCCGCGTGCGCGGCGCAGCGCCCGCCCCTCGTGGGGCACGACACCTGCGGTCGCTGCGGCCTCGAGTCGGTGAGCGTGCGAGCGCTCGGCATGGAGTGAAGCCCGTGAATCAAGGCCGTCGAAGACGGCCTTGGACGCCTGGGAGGCGTCAACGACATCCGAGTGGACCTGGCGACCGGCTGGGTGACGCTGCGCTGCGGCCCGCACGTGGCCGTCGATCTCGCGTCCGTGCCGCGCGCCGTGCGTGAAGCCGGCTTCGCGCCGAGCGAGCTGCGCCTCGTAGCGCGCGGCGCGCTGGAGGGCGACGGCGACGCGTTCCGCATCGACGGCTGGACCTTTGCGCTCCCGCTCGAGGACGCAGGCGGGGATTGGCGCGCAGCGCTGGCCCGCGGCCAGGTTTTGCGCGCCCAGGTCGTCGGCTGGGACGTCGAAGCGCCGGTCGCGCTGGTGCCGCTCGTGGACTGACCTCGCCTGGGCTTGAAGCACGTCGTCGCGGTCCATTGTCGATCGCGTCCATCCTCGAGGCCGTTCGGGCGGCCGTTCGGCGACGCCCCCCGCAGCAACGAGCGCGCAGCGCGGCGTCTCGGTGCGCGAGGCAAGGCGGGTTTGAGGTCCTCGTGCTACGTTCTCGACGGGGTCCCGCGCCGCTGCGCGGATCGTTGGGGTCCCGCGCCGCTGCGCGGATCGTTTGCCATGCTCGAAGTCTCGAACACTCTGCCTGTGCTCAGCGCTGTGTGCGCTTTGCTCGCCTGCCCGCCCGCCGTCGCCCAAGCGGATTGCAGCGACCTCGTGTTGCGCCCCTCGGCGTCCGTCCCCGGGGACGCATACGGCTACGACTTCAATGGACACGTCGTGGCGCTCGACGCCTCGCGCGCGCTCGTGGGTGCGCCGCACGACGCGCTGTCCGTCTCGAGCGGCGGCGCTGCGTATCTCTTCGAAGAGGCTGCGGGGCAGTGGTCCAGCGGCGAGCGGCTCGCGCCGCTTGCGCCACGTGCGCTCGAGCGGTTTGGCACCTCGGTCGCCATCGAAGGTGATCGGGCGGTCGTCGGCGCGCCGGGCCCGCCATCTGCCGCCGGGCTCGCGGGGCGCGTCCTCGTGTTCGAACGCAGCGCAGCGGGCTGGCGAGAGGTCGCCGAGCTCACGCCGCAGGACGGCGTGCCCGACGACCGCTTCGGGCTCTCCGTGGCGCTCGCTGGCGATCGCATCGTCGTCGGCGCGCCCAACGCGGGGCTCGGGAGCGACCTGCACCGCGGCGCCGCGTACGTCTTCGCGCGCGGCGGGAGCGGTTGGGCGCAGGTCGCGCGCCTCGCGCAAGAGACCCCCGAGTCGTACGACGCCTTCGGGACCGCGGTGGCGCTCGCAGGCGGGCGCGCGGTCGTCAGATGCCCCGAGGACCGCCACACCCCGTCCGAGCGCCGCGGCGCCGCGTACGTCTTCGAGGACATCGGCGGCGCTTGGGCGCGCACCGCGCGCCTCACCGGCGACGCGCCGCACACGACGCTGGGCCGCGCAGTCGCGCTGAGCGGTGACACGATCGTCGCCGGCGCGCCCTTCGGGACGGTCGGCTTCGGCGGCCCCTATCCGGGTGGTGCTTATGTCTGGGAGCTCATAGGCGGCGCCTGGATCCGCGCCGCGTACTTGCATCCGACGCCCGGGAACGACCGCTTCGGTGACGCCGTCGCGCTCGACGGCGATGACCTCGTCGTCGCGGCGCCGACCGCGCTCGCCGCGCCCTTTGGCGGCGGACGCGTGCACCTCTATCGCCGCGGCGCGAATGGCTGGGACGAGGTCTCGGAGCGCACCGCATACGACGCGGATCACTTCGGCAACTCGCTCGCGATGGCCAACGGACGGCTCCTGGCTGCGGACCAGGCCTACCTCGGAGCGTCGACGTCCGGTCGCGCGCACCTCATCCCGTTCGCCGGCTTTGAGGTCGAGCCGTTCTGTTTCTGCACCGCGTCTGGGTGCCACAACTCCGACGCGACCGCGGGCTGCGCGAATGGCACGGGGGCCGGCTGTCGGCTGACGGCGTGTGGCACGACGAGCGTGTCGCGTGACGACCTCGTGCTCACCGCAGAGAACGCGGGCCCGAATACGTTCGGCATGTACTTCATGGGCCGGGACGCGACCGCGCCTGTGTTCTTCGGCAACGGCCGGCGTTGCATCGACGACCCTGTGCAGCTCTTGCGCTTCCCGCCGCGGCCCGCGGGCAGCGCCGGCAGCGTGCATGAAGGCCCCGGGATCGCGGCGTTCACCGAGGCCGCGTTCCCCGCCTTCGGGCACGCGATGGTCGGGCAGCGCTGGAACTTCCAGCTCTGGTACCGCGACGGCGGCGCGTGCGGGACCGGCTACAACGTCTCGAACGCGCTCGGCGTGACGTTCACGCCCTGACGTGGTGCTGCGCGCGCTCCTGTTGGACTTCGGCGGCACGCTCGCGCGCGAGGTGCCGTCGCGCGGCGAGCTGTACGCACGCAGCGCGCGCGCCCGCGGCGTCGCGATCGACGGCGACGCGATGGGGCGCCTGATGGGCGAAGTTCACGGCGAGCTGCCGCGCACCGTCGCGGGGCGGCCGCGGTACTCAGACCCGTGGTTCGAGCGCTTCATCGACCGCGTCTTCCGGGGGCGCCTCGGGCTGCCGTTGGAGGTGATCTCCGAGGTGACGCGCGAGCTGTTCGAGCGCTTCTCCGACGCCCGCTCGTTCGAGGTCTTGCCCGGCGCGCGCGAGCTCTTGCTGGACGCGCGCGCGCACGGGCTCCGGACGGCGGTCGTTTCGAATTGGAGCGAGCACCTCGCAGAGCTCCTCGCCGCGCTGGGTCTCCTGGAGCTCCTCGACGTCGTGATCTCGAGCGCCGTGCTCGGCGCCGAGAAGCCGGACGCGGCGTCCTTCGAGGCCGCGCTGCGGCCCCTGGACGTCGCGCCGCACGCCGCGTTGTTCGTCGGGAACGACGTCGCCAACGACGTCATCGGCGCGATCCAGGCGGGCATCGAGGCGGTCCTGGTCGACCCTTCGGGCGCGCGTGCCGTCCCAAGCGGTTCGCTGCGGGTGGCGTCGCTCTCACAGCTGCGCCCGCTCGTTCTCTCGCGCGCCCGACGATGAGGGTCGGCTGCGCCGCCCGCGAGGCGCTGTAGGCCTCGGCTTGGGCTGCGCAGCGCCGCCGTTGAGGCCCTCGATAGGATGTCTCAAATCAAGGCAGCGTGCCGAAGTTCAAGGTCCGCTCCAGCAGGCGGTCGGCGATCAGGTACTCGTCCGCCAGGCCGTCGTCCTCGTCGTCCTCCAGGCAGCCGAAGTGGATCTGCAGGCGATCGATGCCGGGCGCGCGCAACGCGATTTGGGACACCCGAACCACGTCGAGGACACGGTCGGGGAGGGCCCGCCCGCGGGGCGCTTCGAAGACGAGCTCGGCCGAACCGCCCCGCACCGTCTCCAGGTCCACTGTCACTTCGCGGCCCGCAGGCACGGAGCGCACGACGGCCGGCCGCACCCCTTGCTGCCAAGTGGGACGGGCGAGGAGCCCGCGCAGGATCTCTCCGTCGTGGGCTCGGATTCGGAACGCGACCACCTCTGTGCCGGCGGCCGAGAGGTCCGGCTTCGGTGTGAAGAACAGCCCCTGGTCGTCGCCCTCGAGGCAGCGCAGGCGCTCGCGCCAATAGGTTGGCTCGAGCAACAGGGGGTGGACGCTACGGCGCTCCGACATGCAACGGGGAGGAGCCGAGAGCTGCCCCAGGAGCGAACGCGGGAGTCAGCAGAAGTTAGGCGCTGGCGGGCCAGGTCCCTGCACCGAGGGCGTGTCCCGGGACGAAACAGCGCCCTTCAGCGAAGCGGGACAGGCCTCGGCGCGGCGCCCCTAGGGACCGGGAGCGAGGCGTACGGGGCGCGTAAACCCCTGTCACATCACAAGTAAGGACCCATGGATTGGTTGGCGCGGCGTGGGATGTTCCTATCATCTCGCTGCCGCGCCTCGCGCCGTGGCCTTCGCGCGTTTCCCCCGGGCTCCCCTCCGCGCCCAGCGGCGCGCGCGTCGTCACCTCCCCCCAACCAGCACGCCCGACGGGCTCGCGCCGGACCACCGGCGTGTGTCTCCGGGTCGGCCCCCTGGGTCGGGGCCCTTATCTGGCACAGATCTTCGAGCGGAACATGCGTACCTTCGCCCCGTCCAGCGCCCTGCGAGGCGCCCTTCGTCGACCCTTGGTGGGGCCCGCGCCGGGGATGCTCGCCTGCGCCCTCGCGCTCTCGGGCGCGGCGCTCGCGGCTGATCCCGTCGGCGTGACCGTCACGGCGGTCTCTCTGCAGGACCAACAGGAAGCGCCCGCGGCCGAGGAGGCGCCGCTCGCGCTGCGCGCGAAGCGCGTCCTCGTCGCGCCAGGCAAGGTCATCGAGGACGGCGTCGTGCTCGTGAAGCGCGGGCGCATCGTCGCCGTCGGAGCGGACGTGGCGGTCCCCGAGGGCGCGCGCGTGCTCGAGGGCGAAGTGGTGTGCGCGGGCTTCATCGACCCCTGGTCCGACCTGGGCGTCGACGCCGCGTCGATGGGGGACGGCCGCACCGATGCCGCGACCCGCGTGACCGACGCGCTCGACCCTTGGGGGTCGGCCTACGCGCGCCGCGAGGCCGTCGCCGCAGGTGTGTTGCTCACCCGCGCGCAGGCCGGCACGTCCACGGAGCTCGGCGGAATCGGCGCCGTCGTACGCAACGGGGCCGAAGGTGACGACCTCGTGCTGCTCGCGGACGCGAACGTCGCAGCCGCGGTCGGCCTCGCGGCGCGCGGGCGCGCGAAGGACCCGTTCGACCGCATCGGCGAAGCCGACAAGCTCGCCTCCAAGCTCGCAGGCGGGCGCGACTATCGCGCCGACTGGACGGAGTACGAGACGAAGCTCGCGGAATGGGAGGCGGCGATCGCCGCCAAGGAGAAGGACCTCGACAAGGACTTCAAGAAGGCGCAGAAGGCCCGCGACAAGGACATCGAGGACGCCAAGAAGAAGGGCGAAGAGCACAAGGAGAAGGAGTACAAGGAGGACAAGCGCCCGCGCGCGCCCAAGTACGACGAAGAGAAAGAGGTGCTCGCGCGCGTGGTCGCCGGTGAGCTGCCGCTCGTCGTCCGCTGCGAAGGCAGCGCCGAGCTCCGCGCGCTCCTCGCGGGTACGGCCGAGTTCCCGCGCTTGCGCATGTGGATCGTCGGCGGCACGGGCGCCGAGCTCGTCGCACAGGACCTCGCGACGCGGCACATCGCCGTTGTCGTCCAGCCGACGCCGTTCAGCGAATTGGATGGCGAGCGGCCCGAAGGCCACGACCTCGGCCTCGCCGCGCGCCTCGCTGCCCGCGGCGTCGACGTGCTGCTCGGCTCGGGCGGCCCCTCCCGCGATCTGCCCTTGATGGCAGCCCTCGCGGTCGGCCACGGGTTCGACGCCCAGGTCGCGTTCCACGCGCTCACGGTCGGCGCCGCCCGCGCGCTCGACGTCGCCGGCGAAGTCGGCACGGTCGAGGTCGGCAAGCGCGCTGAGCTGCTCCTCCTCGATGGCGACCCGCTCACGAGCGCTGGTCGCGTCCGCGCCGCGATCTCCGCCGGCCGCGTCGTCCACGAAACCACCTCGCGCTGAGCGCAGCGACCCAGCCAGAGATCCAGAGTGATGCTGAACAACCTCCTCCTCTCCGGGTTCGGGCCCGGCTTGCTCGCGCTGCTCAGCGGCGTCGGTCAGCCGCGCGTAGCCACCCCCCTGACGCCCCTGACGCCCCTGTCTCCTCTGTCGACGTCGCCTGCGAGCGTCGACGCGCCGACGCTCGCGCTGCATGTCGCGCGCGTGCACGTCGGGGACGGCACGGTGCTCACCAATGCGACGGTCGTCGTGCGCGGCGGCAAGGTCGTCAGCGTGGGCGAGAACGTGCCGCCGCCCGAGGGCGCGCTGCTCGTCGAGCTCGAAGGTGAGCTGTCGCCTGGCCTCATCGCGCTGCGCGACTTCTCCACTGCGCGCGGCGAGAACGTCGATTCGACGCGCAACATCATGCCGACCGCGGACCTCGCGCTCGCGTTCGACAAGCGCCACCGCGACGTAGCCGCGCTCTCCGCCGAAGGCATCACCAGCGTCGTGCTGGCGGCGCCGGGCAGCGAGCTCGTCGGCGGCCTCGCGGCGGTCGTCGACCCAGGCTCCGGCGAGGTCACCAAGCGCAAAGCGCTCTTGTGCATCGGCGCGGGCACCCGCGCGCTCTCGTTCAATCGCTATCCGACGAGCACGGCGGCGCAGTACGCCGAGCTCGACGAGCTCTTTGGCGCCGGCGAGTCGGTCTACGGCCAAGCGAAGCAGGGCGGGCTGCCGCTCCTCATCGATGTCACCGACCGCGCGGACGTGCAGCGCGCGGCGGCCTTCGCGAAGCGCCACGGCCTCAAAGGCGCGCTCGTCGGCGCGATCCGCTGGGGTGACGTCGCGGCCGCTGTGAAGGATGCAGGCCTCGCGATCGTCGTCGGCCCGATCCAGATCGGCGGCTTCGGCCCCGCGGCCGCCGAGGCCGTGCGCGCCGCCCAGGCCGGCGTGAAGATCGGCTTCGCGGCCGACTCGCCCGACAACCACCCGGCGCTCTTGCGCGCGACCGCAGCACAGTGTGTGCGCGCGGGCATGGCGCCTGGCGCGGCGGTGCGCGCGCTGACGGGGGACGCTGCGTCCATCGCCGGCGTCGCCGATCGAACCGGACGCGTCGCGGCAGGGCTCGAGGCGGACCTCGTACTCTGGAGCGGCGCGCCCACGGACCTCACGAGTCGCATTTTGAAGGTTTGGAGCGACGGTCAGCTCGTCTTCGAAGCCGCCCCGAACGCATCCTCGCAAGGAGGGCAAGAGTGATCTTCACGCTCCCCATCATGTCGCAGTTCGTTGCCGCGCTCGCCATCGCGGCGCTCGCATCGCCCCTCCCCGCCGAAGGCGCCGCGCCCGGTGCGGACGGCACCTCGTGGACCGTGCACGCCAAGGCGGTCTACACGTCGACGGGGCAGGTGCTCGAGAACGCCGCCGTGGTCGTCCAGGACGGCAAGATCCGCGCGATCACGCCGGGCATCGTCGCGCCGCGCGGCGCGCTCGAGGTCGAGGCGGTGACCGCGGGCTTCGTCGAGGCCGGCTCGCGCATCCACGACGGCTTCTTCTCGGTCGAGCAATCGACTGAGGTCCAGCCCCAGCGCGCGATCGCCGACTCGCTCGACCCGTTCGATGTGCGCTGGAAGCGGCTCGCGGACAGCGGCGTCACGACCGCGTATGTCGCGCCCCTCGAGCGCAACGTGATCGGCGGCCAGGGCCTCGCGGTGAAGACCGCCGGCGAGCCGACCGTCGCGGCGCGCACCGTGCCGGGCCGCGGCTATGTCACCGGCGTCATCGGCTCGCTGCCGAGCTCGGGCAACAGCCCCGCGTTCGGGCGCCCGACGTCGTTCTACAACCGCCGCCCGACGACCCGCATGGGCGTCGAGTGGGAGTGGCGCAAGGCGTTCTTCGACGCCGTCGCAGCCAAGCGGATCCCCGAGCGCGAGTTCGACGGCGCGGCGCAGCTGCGCCAGGTCCTCGCCGGCGAGCTCGGCCTGTACATCACGGCCTGGGCGACCCAGGACATTCGCACCGCGATCTTCCTGAAGGAAGAGCTCGCGCGCGAAGGCTTCGGCACTGTGCAGCTCGTCATCGAAGCCGCCGCTGAAGCGTGGAAAGAGCCGAAGCTGCTCGTCCGCAGCGGCGCCGCGGTGATCCTGCCGCCGTTCCCCGATCAAGGGCGCACGCAGGACCAGTCCTTCATGCCGCTCGACGCCGCGAAGCAGGTCGCCGACCTCGGCGTGCCGTTTGCGCTCTCAGCGCAAGACGCGCGGGACCCGGGCGCGCGCATGGCAGCGCAGGCCGGCTTCGCGATGCGCGGCGGCCTCACGCGCGAGCAAGCGCTCGTCGCGGTCACCCTTACCCCGGCGCGCATCCTCGGCATCGACGCCCGCGTCGGCTCGATCGAGGTCGGCAAGGACGCCGACCTCGTGCTCTGGAACGGCGCGCCGTTCGAAGCCACCTCAGGCATCGTCGGCGTTCTCGTCGGCGGAGCCCTCGTCAAGGACCCCCGCCCATGATGCGCGGCACCTCCTCCTGCGGCTCCCTCACCGAACGCTCCCCCCTCGTTGCACTTCGTCCGATGAACGCTCTCCTTCTTCGCACCGCGTCCACCTTGGGGCGCACCGTGTCCAGCGCCGCCCTCGCGGCGGCCATCGTTGTCGGCTCGTCCGCCACGGCGACGGCAGCCGTCCAGGTCGACAAGCTCGCCGTCAAAGCGGGCAAGGTCATCACCTTGAACGGCGAGACCATCGAGGACGGCGTCGTCGTCATCGAGGGCGGTCGCATCACGGCTGTCGGTAAGGCGAACGAGGTCCAGGTGCCCTGGGACGCGCGGGTCATCGACCAGCCGTCGCTCGTCGCCTTCCCGGGCTTCGTCGAGGCGCATTCGTCGAACGGCATGGACCGCCCGAACGAGAGCATCGACGTCGCGCCGTTCCTCAACGTGCGCGACTCGGTCGACCCGGTGAACTTCTACTTCGAGGAGTGCCTGCGCAACGGGATCCTGACGATCAACGTTCAGCAGGGCAATCAAACGGTCATCGCCGGTCAAGGCATGGTCGTGCGGCCCTTCGGGATGACGGTCGAGGAGATGCTCGTCAAGCCGAACTCCGGCCTCAAGATGAGCGCCGACCCCAAGAGCGGCAAGTCACGCGCGACGCAGGCGCAGGCGCTGCGCGGCGCGTTCTCCGGGCTGCGCGCGTACCTCGAAGAGATGGTGCAGCGCAAGAAGGACGGCAATGACTTCGATCGGCGCCAGGCGCTGTACCAGGGCCGCACCCTCGAGGGTGACGCCGCCAAGGGCAAGGCGATGCAGGGCGAAGGTTGGAAGGTCGCGGGCTTCGAGCTCGTCCCCCGCGGCGAGGTCGACGAGAAGCAAGAGCCGCTGTTGCGGGTCGTCGAGGGGCGCCTCCCGGTTTGGTTCGCGTGCGACTCGCCCGCCGAAGTGCACACGGCGCTCGCGATCGCCAAGGAGAACGGCTTCTTGAAGACGACCACGCTCGTCCTCGGCAACTCGTGCTGGAAGGCCGCCGCGGCGATCAAGGAGGCGGGTGTCGCAGTCGTCCTCGAACCCAACCTGACGCACATGGAGCGCGACCCGGTCACGAACGATGAGATCGAGACCTTCGTCCCCAAGGTGTACGCCGACCACGGCATCACGTTCGCGCTCAGCTCGACGGGGGACTCCAATCGCTCGCTCTGGTACCAGGCCGCGCAGTGTGTGGCCCACGGCATGTCGCGCGACGCTGCGCTCGCCACGGTGACGACCACGGCGGCCAACATGCTCGGCCTAGGCGAGCGCGTCGGCAAGCTCAGCGCCGGCATGGACGGCAACCTCGTGCTGATGTCGGGTGACCCGCTCGGGATGACCACGCGCGTCGAGCACGTGATCATGCGCGGCGAGCACGTCTACGACCGCTCGAAGGACGTCCGCGCCAAGTTCTTGCTCGAGGGCGTCCAGCCCTCCGGCACCGCTGCTGACGATGTCGAGTCGATCGACATCCACGCTGAAGAGGCCAAGGCTGGCCAGAAGGAAGGCGGCAAGTGATGCGCGTCGGTTCGTTCTTCCCGCGCGCGGCGACGCTCGCCGCGGCGGCCGCCTCTGTGGTGGTCGCCGCCTCGAGCTTCGCCGCGGGCGACCTCGTCGCGGTGCGCGCCGGCACGGTCCACACCGTGGCCGGTGAGGTCATCGAAGGCGGGGCCACGGTCCTCACGCGCGACGGCAAGATCGTCGCCGTGGGCCGCACCTCGGACGTCGTCGTGCCCCCGGGCGCGCGCACGGTGGACTACGGCGAGTTCGCCGTCGTCGTCCCGGGTTTCGTCGCGGCCGACAGCCGCTACGGCTCGCAGCTCGCCTCGGGCCGCACCGCGGACCCGGGCGTCCGCGCGGTCGACAACTTCGACCCGTACACCACGCTCTACGGCGCAGTGACGGGCGGCGTGACGACCCTCTACATGGCGCCGGCGCGCGGGCGATTGATCGCGGGCCAGGGCGCCGTGGTCAAGAGCGCCGGTGAAGGCGCCGGGCGCATCGTCAAGGAGAGCGGGATCCTGCACGGCTCCATCTCCAGAGAGGCGCGCCAGACCCCGGGCTATTGGGAGCCCCAGCTGCCCGCGACCGTCGACGTCGGCCTCGGCGTCGAGCGTCCGCAGCTGCCGCGCACGACGATGGGCGCCGTGATGGCGCTCGATGAGCTCCTGCGTCTCGCGGCGGGGGACACGTCGCTCGACATCGAGTACAGCGCAGTCGTCGGGCGCGAGCTCGCGGCGGCGCTGAAGGCCGGCGCGACGTGGCGCATGGGCGCCGAGTCCATCGGCGAGGTCCACGCGCTGCTCGACTTCTGCCGCGAACACAAGCTGCCCCTCGTGCTCGACGGCGCCAGCGGCGCTCGCGAGCTCGCAGCGGAGATCGCGGCCGCGGGCGTGCCCGTGATCGTGCGACCGGGCTACGCCGGCGGCGCAGACCAGGGCAAGGACCTGGACTCTGAGTGGCCGGAGAGCGGCCTCGTCGCAGCGCTGGCCGCTGCGGGCGTCAAAGTCGCGGTCGCGGCGCCGTCGAGCGCGGGGAGCGACGACTTGCTGTTCGCTGCCGCGCTGGCCATGCGCGGCGGTCTCTCGACCACTGCCGCGCTGCGGGCGATCACGCTCAGCGCCGCGGAGGCGCTCGGCGTCGCCGATCGTGTCGGCAGCCTCGCGCCGGGCAAGGACGCGGACCTCGTCGTGCTCTCGGGCGCGCCGATGACCGCGGGCACCGTGCCGATCGCGACGTGGATCGACGGCGCTGAGGCCTGGAACGCGCGCAGCGACGCGGAGCGGCTGGCCGCCTTCCGCGCCGAGCGCGCGGGGCGCGACGCGAGCTCGGCTCGGGTCGTCCCCGCCACCGTCCTGTCGGTCGGTGAGCTGCACCTCGGCGACGGGCACGTGCTCGCGCCGGGCGAGCTCTTGATGCGCGACGGCAAGATCCTCGAGGTCGGGACGCGCGTCGGCCGCCCCGCCGGCGCGGTCGTCGTCAGCGGCGCGGCCGCGATGCCAGGCATGATCGACGCGCTCGGGTTCCTCGGGCTCGAGGGCTCCTCGCGCCCGTTCTCCAGCCGCGCGGACAACACGCGCATCCTGACGCCCGGCGACCGCGTCGACCGCAAGGTCGCGCAGCACGGGGTCACGACGGTGCACTTGGGCTCGCGCAACATCTCTGGCGCGACGACGCCGACGGTCGCCTACAAGCCGGCGGCCTCGACCTTCGAGGGGCTCGTCGTCGACGGCGCCGCCGCTGTGCGCATGTCGTGGAACGAGGACATCATCGCGGAGTCGGGGAACGCTGTGCGGCAGACCCTCGCGAAGGCGGTCGAATACAAGGAGAAGTGGGACAAGTACAACGCGGACCTCGCGAAGTGGACGCCCCCTGCCGACGAAGCAGACGATGCTGGCGACGAAGCCGAGTCGAAGGACGAGGCGAAGGCCGGCGCGGACGATGAGAAGTCCGACGAGAAGAAGGACAAGAAGAAGAAGGGCGAGCGTGAGGCCGCGCGGCCCGTCACCGGCGTCTTCGAGGGCTCCACGCGCGCAGGTGACGTCGACCAGCCGGTGCGCTTCCAGCTCCTCGAGCACACGGACGGCGCGATCGAGGGCTTCGTACGCACGGTGCACCACCCCGACGTGCTGCCCGTCACCGGTCGCCGCGACGGCTACGACATCACGCTGACCGCCGAGAGCATCGACCGCACGTACTCGATGAAGCTGGCGCAGTTCTTCTCGAACGATCCGAAGGACGAGAAGAAGGCGAAGAAGGGCTCGAAGTCCGACGAGAAGCCCGCGGAAGGCGACAAGCCTGCGGAGAAGTCGGGCAGCGGCATGGCGGCGGCCTTCGACGAGCCCGCCGGCGATGACAAGAAGGACGACAAGAAGGACGACAAGAAGGACGACAAGAAGGAGGAAGAGGCGCCGATCGAGGTGTCTCTCCGCGGCGAGATCTCCCTCGGCGACGTCGTCGTCGGGACGCTCGACGTCAAGCAGACCTCGACCGAGTACAAGGTGGCGCGACGCCCGGCCTTGGTGACGGCGAAGGCCGAGGCCGCGAAGGAGCCGAAGGGCAAGCCGAAGGCCCCGAGCGTCGACCCTGACCTCGAGATCCTCCGACGGGCCATGGGCCGCCAAGCCGCGGTGCTGGTCGAGGTCGAGCGCGCGGATCAGATCCTGGCGTGTGTCGACGCCTTCGAGGCCGCGGGGATCAAGCCCGTGCTCGTCGGCGCGGACGGCGCAGAGGCCCTCGCGGGTCGCCTGCGCGGTCGAGTCGCGGGTGTCCTTCCGTCCCGTCAGATCACGCGCAACCTCTCCGCGACGCGCAGCGTGAACCGCTACGCGGAGCTCGCGAGCGTCGGCCTCCCGATCGCGTTCCATAGCGCGGCGGAAGAGGGCGCAGCGGAGCTCGGGACGTTTGCGTTGCGCGCGGTCGTCGATGGGCTCAGCCCCCAGGCTGCCCTCATCGCGCTGACCTCCGGCGCCGCCAAGATGCTGGGCCTGCAGGGCCACGTCGGGATGCTCACGACGGGCCTCGACGCGGACGTCCTCCTCTTGGACGGCAGCCCCTACGAGCTCGCCACGACGGTGCAGCGCGTTTGGGTGAACGGCGAGGAGATCCGCTGATGATCGCTGGCGCCTCCCTGGTCTTTGCGCTCGCTGCGCTCTGCTCCGACGCGGCTGCGTCGCTGTCTGCGCCGTCGGGCGCGACGGCGACGGGCGCGGCGGCGGTGGAGCGCGCGGACGCGGGGGCTGTGGGGGCGCCGCGCGGCCTCGCCGTGCGCTCGGCGAAGGCGCTGGCGCTGCCCTTCGAGGGCCAGCAAGTGATCGACGACGCGGTGATGCTCGTGCGCAACGGGCGCATCGAGCGGATCGGGCGCGCCGCGGACGTGGAGATTCCCGAGGGTTATGAAGTGCTCGACCTGGGCGAGCGCTGGATCGCCCCCGGGATGATCGATCTGCACTGCCACGTCGCGGCAAAGTCGTTCTTCGTGAACGACTTGAACGACATGGTGTACCTCACGAACCCGGGCCTACGCGCGTCGACGAGCGTCGTCCCGGGCAACGGCGACTTCCGGCGCGCCGTCGCTGCCGGCGTCACGGGCGTGCTGTACATCCCGGGTTCGGGCACGAACATCGGTGGCCAGGGCGTGCTGCTCAAGACCGGGCACGAGGACTATGCGCGCATGGAGCTGCGCAACCCCGGCTCGTTGAAGCTCGCGCAGGCCGGCAACCCCGAGAGCTTCCTCATGGGGGTCGGGCGCGCCTTGATGAACTGGAACACTCGCGCGACGTTTGTGCACGGGCTCGCCTACGCCGCGAGCTTCGCGCGCGGCGAGCTCGCGGCGAAGGACCCGCAGTGGGAGGTCTTCCGCGACCTCGCGGCCAAGCGGACGCAGGTCTCGACGCACACGCAGATCTACCAGGTCGTCTTGCAGACCGTGACGATGGTGCGCGAGCAGCTCGGGCTCGACGTCTACATCGACCACGGCTCGTTCGACGGCTGGCGGGTCGCGCAGAAGGCCTGGGACGCTGGCGTGCCGGCGATCCTCGGACCGCGGGCCGTCTCGGTCAGCTTGAACATCGAGTATCGGCCCGGGATGTTCATCGTCAACGACAACGACGGGCGCATCTACGGCATGGCCGAGCGCTACCAAGCCGCCGGCCACGGCCAGATCGGCTTCAACACGGACTCCCCCGTGATCCCCCAAGAGGAGCTGCCGCTGCAGGCCGCGATGGCCTCGCGTTATGGCTTCGATACGAGGAACGTCGACCACGTGCGCGGGCTGACGATCGTGCCTGCGAAGACCGCTGGGCTCGGCGACCGGCTCGGGAGCCTCGAGGCGGGCAAGGACGCCGACTTCATCGTGTGTGATGGGGACCCGGCGGACCCGCGCACCACGATCTCGATCACGTTCCAGGACGGCGAGCGCGTCTACGACGATTCGCGGGAGCTGCGTCGATGGTAGGCCTGAGCATCGCTTTTGCGCTCATCGCGCTGTCCGGGCCTGGCGAACGCGCGGCGGGTCTCGGCGAACGCGCGGCGGGGCTCGGCGGCGCGTCGGACGGCGTCGCGGCTCGAGCGGCGTCGAAGGGTGCGGCAGCGACAAAGGTCGAGCCGGGCCTCGCGCTGCTCGCGGCCAAAGTGCTCGTGTGCTCGCTCGAGGGACCGATGGCGGTCGACAACGCGGTCGTGCTCGTGCGCGACGGCGTCATCGTCGCGCTCGGTGACCGCGACGAGGTGCAGATCCCCGCGGGCTACGACGTCCGCGACCTCGGCGACCTTTGGCTGTCGCCCGGGATGATCGACTTGCACAGCCACGTGGCGATGGGGCTGAACGACCTCTCGGAGACGGTCTTCTTGACCAATCCGGGGATGCGCGCGTCGGTCGGCGTCGTGCCCGGCTACGTGCACATGCAGGACGCGGTGGCCGGCGGCGTGACGACGGTGCTGCACATCCCTGGCTCCGCGACCAACATGGGCGGCGCAGGCGTGATCCTGCGCACCGGTGGGGCGACGTACGAGGACATGCTCGTGCGTGACCCGGGTTCGCTGAAGCTCGCGCAAGCGGGGAACCCGGAGCGCCGCGGCCCTTGGTTCCCCCAGCGCTCGCTGATGAACTGGAACACGCGCGATACGTTCCGGCGGGGCGTGGCCTACGCGAAGCGCTGGCTCGCGCACGAGCTGGGCGGCGCGCCGAAGCCCGAGCGCGACCTCCAATTCGACGTCTTCATCAGCCTCCTGAAGCGCGAGGCGCAGGTCTCGACGCACACACAGATGGCGCAGGTCGTCGGCATGACGCTGTCACTGGTGGCCGAGGAGTTCAAGCTGCCGGTGTTCATCGACCACGGCACATTCGACGGCTATCGCGTCGCTGGCCGCGCTGCCGAGCTCGGCATCATCGCGATCCTCGGGCCGCGCCAGATCTCGGTGCCGTACAACCGCCCTGGCTTCACGATCGACCAGGACGGCGCGCTGTATGGCGTCGCCGAGCGCTATCAGGCTGCAGGGCACCGGATGGTCGGATTCAACACCGACGCCGTCGGCCCGCCGAGCTCCAACGGCCCGGGTCAAGAAGAGCTGTCGCTGCAGGCTGCGATGGGCGTGCGCTATGGCTTCAACAACGACGACGGCGCGGCCGTGCGCGGCGTCACGATCGTGCCTGCGATCGCGGCGGGCATCGACAAGCGAGTCGGGAGCATCGAGCCCGGCAAGGACGCGGACCTGATCGCGACCAAGGGCGACCCGAACGATCCACGCGCGTCCGTCGAGCTCGTGCTCATGCGCGGACGCGTGATCTATGACACCGCCGTCGATCGACGCCGGTTCTGAGCGACACCCATGTTGACCTCTCTCGCACTCTTTGCGCTCCTGTCTGCCACGCCGCACGGCGAGGTCGCGTCGTCTGTCCCCGGTGAGCCGGGCGGGCCGACGCTGTACCTCGCGGCGGCGAAGGTCCTGACCGCCGAATGGCGCGGGCCGGGCTTCATCGACCAGGGTGCGGTGATCGTCAAGGACGGGCGCATCGTCGCCGTCGGGCGACGCGCCGAGCTCGCCGTTCCGGCTGGCGCGGTGGTCGAGGACATGGGTGACGACTGGCTCATGCCGGGCATCGTCGAGCTGCACTGCCACATCGCGGGCGCGTTTGGCCTGAACGACACGGTCTACTTGACGAACCCTGGGTTGCGCGCGTCGTCGGACGTGATCGCGGGCAACGAGGCGCTCGACGTCGGGATGGCAGCGGGGGTCACGACCGTCCTCTACATCCCGGGGTCGGGTACGAACGTCGGCGGCCAGGGCGTGCTCTTGCGCTCGGGCTTCGACCACTACGAAGACGCTGAGGTCCGCAACCCTGGCTCGCTCAAGCTCGCGCAAGCGGGCAACCCAGAGCGCTGGATGCTCCGCCCGAACCGCTCGCTGATGAACTGGAACACGCGCGACACGTTCGTGCGCGGCATCACCTACGCGAAGGCGTGGGAGCAGTTCGAGGCCAAGGGCGGCGACGCGCCGGTGAAGGACCCCCAGTGGGAGATCTTCCGCGCGCTGCGCAAGAACGAGGCTCAGGTCTCGACACACACGCAGATCTACCAGGTCGTGCTGCAGACGTTGACCACGATCCACGATGCGCTCGGGATCCCCGTGTTCATCGACCACGGAACGTTCGACGGCTGGCGCACCGGCAAGCTGGTGAAGGAGCGCGGGATCTTCGCGATCCTCGGCCCGCGCGCGATCGACGTCCCTGAGGCCAACATGGTCCGTTGGAGCGGCTCGAACCCGGAGCGTATCCAGGGCTGCGCGGCGGGCTACCAAGAGCAGGGCGTCGAGCTCATCGGCTTCAACACGGACTCGCCGGTCATCCCGCAAGAGGAGCTGCCGCTGCAAGCCGCGATGGGCGTGCGCTACGGCTTCAAGAACGAGTCGATGCAGGCCGTGAAGGGCCTGACGATCGTGCCTGCGATGGCGGTCGGCCTCGACGCCGAGGTCGGCAGCATCGAAGCCGGCAAGTCGGCGGACCTGCTGCGCATCACCGGCGACCCGGCTGACCCGCGCTGCTGGGTCAAGCAGGTTTGGCAGAAGGGTGTGCGCACGTACAACGCCGCCGATCGACGCCTTTGGTGATCTCCTGAGCCCCGCCATGCTGGCCCTCTACGCACTCTTCGCCTGCGCGCCCGTTGCCTGGCCCACCCAAGTGGGTGGGGCCGAGGAGCCGTCCGCGATCGTCGCTGACGGCGCGCCGCGGTTCGCGCTGCGCGCGGCGAAGGCGCTGACCTGCGCGGACGCTGGCGCGGGGGTCGTGCTGTCGCCGATCGTGTTCGTCGAGGGCGGCAAGATCTTGGCGATCGGCGCAGCCGGGGACGTCCAGCCGCCCGCGCATTGGGGCGCGGATTGGCCGCTGATCGACCTGGGAGACGCGTGGCTGACCCCGGGCCTCATCGATCTGCACAGCCACGTCGGTGGGGCGAGGAACGACATCAACGACATGGTGCTGCAGACCAACTCCGGTCTGCGTGTCGCGCCTACGGTCATCCCCGCGAACAGCGCGCTCTCCTGTCCGATCGCGGCCGGCGTCACGACGATCCTCTACATCCCTGGCTCCGGCACCAACATTGGCGGCCAGGGGGTCTTGATGAAGCTCGGGCACGAGCGCTACGAAGAGGCGCTGGTGCGCGATCCTGGCTCGCTCAAGATCGCTCAGGGCGACAACCCGACGCGGTGGGCGTTCGGCATGCGCCGCGGCCTGATGGCGTGGAACCTCGCGACCGTCCTACAGCGCGGCCGCGCCTATGCCAACGCGTGGCGTGACTTCGAAGCTGGAGCGAGCCCCCGCCCCGAGCGCGCGCTCGACCTGGACATCTTCCGCGCCCTGTACTCGGGCGTCACGCAGGTCTCGACGCACACGCAGTACTACCACCTGGTGCTGACGACGATCACGATGCTCGCGCGGGACTTCGGCCTCCCGGCGTACATCGACCACGGCTCGTTCGACAGCTATCGGACCGCGCCCCTCGCGCAGGAGTTCGGCGTCGGGGTGATCCTCGGGCCGCGCGAGATCTACATCCCTGCGCCGCCCCGCTTCGACACCGACGGGCGCATCGAGGGCACGGCGTGGGGCTGGGAGCAGGCCGGCGTCACGGAGCTCGGCTTCAACACCGATGCGCCTGTCGTCCCGCAAGAGGACCTGCCGACGCAGGCCGCGATGGGAGTGTGCTTCGGCATGTCCAACGATCGCGGCCAAGGGCTGCGCGGCGTGACGATCGTCCCCGCGCGGACGGCCGGTATCGCGCACCGCGTCGGGAGCCTCGAGGTCGGCAAGGACGCCGACATCCTCGTCGCAAACGGCGATCCGATCGATCCCCGCACGACCATCTTCTCTGTCTTCGTCGATGGCGCGTTGCGCTACGACGCACGTCGCGACGGGAGGCGTTGGTGATGGTGGCTTGGTCCGCTCGTCGCGCGCGTCCCGCTCGACGTCACTCCCATTGCGCTTCGTCGCGGCCCTGCGGCGTGGCGCGCACAGCTATGGTTCCGACCTCCCACGTGAAGGCCCTCCGATGATTCTCGCCACGTTGACACTTGTGACAGGGGTGTTCGTCCCTGGGGCGCTCGTCCCTGGGGCCCTCGTTCCAGGCGGGCCGGCGCCCGCGACGCCCGTCATGGGCGCGATCGGCGCAACGCCGGATCTGCTGGCGATCAAGGCCCGCCGCGTCCTCGTCGGTGACGGCACCGAGATCGAGCACGCCGTCATCCTCGTCGACGGCGGGAAGATCGTGACGATCGGGCAGGACCTGCCGATCGAGCGCGGCATTCCGGTCCTCGAGCTGGACGACGACCAGCTTGTCATGCCCGGCCTCGTGAACCCCTACTCGCGCTTCGGCATGACCGGTGGCGGCTACAACGATTCACGCGCGCAGGTGAAGGCCTCGACGGAGCTGTATCCGCCGTCTGGCTATCGCGCTGCGCTCGAGGCAGGTGTGACGACGCTCGGGCTCTACCCCGCCGGCACGGGGATCCCTGGCCAGGCCGTCGTCGTCCGGCCAATGGGCGGGACGTCCGAGGAGATGATCGTCAAGGATGGCGCCTACCTGAAGGTCGTCATGCGCCCGAGCTCTTCGAACAAGCGCAACCTCAAGAAGGGCTTTGAAGCGGTCGAGAAGTACCGCGACAAGGTCGAGAAGGAGCGCGAGAAGTGGGAGAAGAAGAACAAGCCCTCCAGCAAGTCGAGCTCGGACAAGAAGGGCGACGACGCGGCTGACGAGAAGAAAGAGGAGTCGAAGTCGAGCTCCTCGAAGAAGAAGGAGTCGCCGTTTGTTCCGCCGGCCCCGGACGAGGAGACCGCGCCGTGGCTCGCGGTCGTCGAGAAGAAGCTCCCGCTGCTCGTGACGATCGACTCCGCCGCGGCCTACGATCACTTCATCGACGCGCTCGGTAAGGAGGACGTCGATTGGAGCTTGCGCATCGGCCTCTCGCGCGAGATCGACGTCTTCTACGTCAAGGAGAAGATCGGCAAGCAGGGCTGCTACGTCCTGATCGACCCGGAGATCACGCTGCACCCAGGCACGATGCGTCAGCGCAACCTGCCCGCCGAGTTCGATCGCGCCGGCGCGAAGGTCGTGCTGCTGCCCCGCAGCGACAGCGCGTCGGGCTTCGAGAGCTGGCTCGAGGACGTCGGCGTTCTCATTGGCGCAGGCCTCGATCGCAAGGCCGCGGTGCGCGGTGTCACGCAATATGCCGCCGACTTCCTCGGCCTCGGCGCGGAGCTCGGCACTTTGGCCGAGGGCAAGCGCGCCAACCTCTTGATCCTGTCCGGCGATCCGTTCGAGCCGGGCACCGAAGTCGACGCGGTCATGCTCGATGGTCAGATCGTGCACGGGGAGACCCGCCTGTGAGCACCCAGATTCGATTTCAACGTGGGCGCTTCGGCGCTCTGGCACGCTCTGCGCAGGCCCTCGCGGCCGTCGCGCTCGTCCTGACGGCGCAGGCGCCGGCCTTTGCCCAGGACGCGGAGGACGACGCCGCTGCGGCGGTCACGGACGAGAAGGACGTCAAGTGGTTCGCGCTCACCGGCGGCGACGTCTACACCGGGACTGGCGCTGTGCTGCACGGCGCGACGGTCCTGTGCAAGGACAAGAAGATCAGCGCGATCGGCTATGACCTCGACATCCCCGACGGTGCCGAGGTCATGGACGTCAGCGGCAATCGGGTGTATCCCGGCCTCATTGCCTCCGCGTCGTTCGGGCTGTTCGGCGGCGGCGGAGAGCTCGCCGACTCGGTCGACCCGTACAACCGGAACATGATCCTGGCCCTCGCGGCTGGCGTCACGACAGCGGTCAACGGCAGCCAGGTCGCGAAGCTGAAGCGCGGCGAGATCGAAGGCGTCGTCATCAAGGACGGGGCGTTCGAGTCCTTCAACTATTCGAAGTCGAGCCCGTCTTCGAAGGCGCAGCTGCGCGAGAAGCTCGAGACTGCCGCGGCGTACCTGCGCGACTATCGCCAGTGGGAGAACGACGTTCGCTCGAACAAGGACCTCAAGGAGCCGGCCAAGAAGGGCGTGGACCAGAAGGTCCTCGATGTGCTGCAAGGGCGCTTGCTCCCGACGTTCAACGCCGACGAGCGCACGGACTTGTTGGAGATCGCGCGCTTGGCGCAGCGCTTCGGCTTCCGCCCGATCATTCGCGGCTGCCGCGAAGGTTGGGTCGTCGCCGACGAGCTCGGGCGCGCTGGGGCGATGGCGGTCATCACCCCCCGTGAGCGCCGCACGCGCAGCGAGGACCTCGTCCGCGAGGGCGGCTCGAGCATTGAGAACGCCGCGATCCTCTACAAGCACGGCGTTCAGGTGTCGGTTATCCCGCAGAGCCCGGGGATCAGCCTCGGTGGCATCGTCGGGCGCGACCTCCTGCACTATTCGACCGAGGCCGCCTACGCCATTCGGGGTGGGTTGCCCGACGACGCCGCGCTGGCCGCGTTGACGATCGTTCCCGCGCGCATGCTCGGCGTCGATTGGCGCGTCGGCACGTTGGAGCCCGGCAAGGACGCCGACATGATCGTGACCGACGGGGACCTCATGCACTACCAGACGTGGGTGCAGTGGGCGATCGTCGACGGCAAGGTCGCCTACGACAAGCAAGAGGAGATGTACTTCGCGCACATCCGGCCGCGGCCGGAGGCGGCGCTCGCGCCTGAGGTCCGCGTCGATCCGGGCGAAGAGAACCCGGCGGAGCCCCCGGCGCCGGCCGAGGAGGCGGAGAAGCCTGCGGAGCAGCCCGAGGGCGGCGGCGGCCAGTGAGCACCTAGGCTCATCGGAGGCCGTGACCTCACAGAATCGGCTCGAGCCGGGCCTCCGACAAGCTCGGGGGTCCGGCTCAGTCTTTCCCGGCGCTACACTGCGCACAGATGGTCCTTCGCAGCCTGATGCGCATCCTCGGGTCCGACCCGAGAGACGCCCGCAATCTCACGACCGAAGAGGCGTACCGCGGCTTCACAGCCATCCTCTCCGGCGCGGAGAGTGATGCCCTGGTCGCGGCGTTCCTCGTGTCGCTCCGGTGGAAGGGCGTGACCGTCGAGGAGCTCATGGGGATGGCCCAGGCCGCCCGCGCCCACGCGCGGATCCCCTGCCGGGGGATGAGCGGGCTCGTCTGTGTTTGCCCACCCCACGACGGGCACGAGACCGTGCCGCCGCTTGACGTGGCCGCGGGCCTGATCGCGGCCGGCGCGGGCGCCAGGGTCTTGATCGTCAGCGATCGCTGTGTACCGCCGCGGCGGGGCCTGACGGCGGCCAACGTGCTCGAGGGCCTCGGGCTCTCGATGACGTGGGATCCGACGGAGGCGGAGGATTGGGTCGCGAAGGCTGGCTTCGCCGTGGTCGCGCTCTCAGGCATCCTCCCGCCGTTGGCTGCGCTGCGCCGGGTCCGCGGCGAGGTCGTGATCCGGACGCCGCTGGCGACGGTGGAGAAGCTCGTCGCGCCGCCCGGCGCCGCGATCGTCCTGGGGGCCCAGGGCGGGCCGGTCCTCGGGACGGCGGTCGAGGTCATCCAGGGCCTTGGCCACCCGCGTGGGATCGCCCTCCAAGGCGCAGACGGCGGCGTCATCCCGTCGGTGCGGCGCCGTACGCGCGGGATCGAGCTCGACGCCGGGCACTTGGTCGCGGTCACGGTCGAGCCCGCGGACTTCGGCCTCGAGGAGCCGCGTGAGCCCGAGCTGCCGATGTACGGGCCGCCGGAGGACGGGCAAGGCGCTGCAGACAACCCCGCGCTGTGCCAGGCGTCTGCGGAGATGACACGCGCGGTCCTGGCCGGTGAACGGTGCCCGGCGCGCAGCGCCTCGATCCTCGCTGCGGCGATCCTATTGAAGGCGTCCGGCCGCTGCATGACTTTAGCGGATGGCGTTGACGCAGCGACACAGTCCATCGACTCCGGCGAAGCCGCCGGACGCGCCGAGCGCCTCCGCGCTCTGATCGGATGACTGCGCCCGTGTCTGACGAGCAACGCCATGATCCGACGGCCCTCGCTGCCGTCGACCTCGGGTCGAATTCGTTCCACATGGTGGTCGCTCGTGAGCTCGCGGGGCAGCCGAACATCGTGGACAAGGTGCGTGATCGGGTCGCGATCGCGGAGGGGCTCTCGCCGGGAGGGCGCCTCGATGCCGTCGCGCAGGCGCGCGCCCTCGCGTGCCTCGAGCGCTTTCGTGAGCGGCTCGGCTCGGTCCCTGAGGAGCGTCGCCGCGCCGTCGGGACGGCGACGTTTCGTAAGCTGCGCGACGGCGGCGAGTTCCTTGCGCGGGCCGAGCACGCGCTCGGTATGCCGATCGAGGTCTTGCCAGGGCGCGAAGAGGCGCGGCTCATCTACCTCGGCGTGGCGCATGCGCTCGGCGACGTCGACGGCAAGCGGCTCGTGGTCGATATTGGCGGCGGCAGCACCGAGTGCATCCTCGGCGAGGAGTACGCGTCATACCGCGAGGACAGCCTCGCGATGGGCTGCGTGACTTGGACGCGGCGCTTCTTCCCCGGCGGCGCCGTGACGCGCGAGTTCCTGGAGCGCGCGGAGCTCGGCGCCCGCAGCGAGCTCGAGCCGGTCGTCGACCGCTATCGCGCGGGGCGCTGGGACCATGCCGTGGGGTCGAGCGGGACGATCCGGACGATCGCCAAGATCCTCGAGGCCCAGGGCTGGACCGACGGGAGCGTGACGCGCGAGGGGCTCGACCAGCTCGCTGCGAAGCTGGTGGAGCTCGGTCGCCCCGAGCGTTTCGACTTGCCCGAGCTGCGGCCCGATCGGCGTGGAGTGATCGGGGGCGGTGTGGCGGTCCTACGGGCGGTGTTCACGGAGCTCGGCATCGATTCGATGCGCCCGTCAAAGGGCGCGTTGCGTGAGGGCGTGCTGTACGACCTCGTCGGACGCATGCACGACGACGATGTCCGCGAGGCGAGTGTGCGCCGCTTTGCCGAGCGCTTCAGCTCCGATATGGACCACGCGGACCGGGTGCGGCGTACGACGTTGCAGCTCTTGTCGCGCGTCGAGGTCGCGCTCGATGCGGACCGCGAGGACCGCTTGTTGCTCGGCTGGGCCGCGTTGCTCCACGGGGTGGGGTTGTCGGTGTCGTACAGTGGCTACCACAAGCACGGCGCCTATCTCGTGGAGAATGCGGACCTGGCGGGCTTCTCGCGCCAGGACCGACACCTCTTGGCGCTCTTGATCCGCTGCCAGCGCCACACGCTGAGGCCCGAGCTCTTGGCTGGGTTGCCGGGCGAACGGATGTTGGCGATGCGTTCGCTCTTGCCGCCGCTGCGTGTCGCGCTGTGCCTGCACCGCGATCGTTCGCCGCGTGATCCGGTCGTGCCGGAGCTGCGCTATTCGGGCTCGCGCGTGCGCCTGCAGTTCCCGGAGGGCTGGTTGAGCGCTCACCCCTTGACCCGCACGGACCTCGACGAGGAGCGCAAGTTCCTTGCGCCGATGGGCATCATCCTCGACTGCCGCTGACGGCGACGCGGCGGAGCGCGCGGCGAGGGTGAGGCGCGGCCCGCGCCGGGCGGCAGGGTCGCGGCGGGGACCGCACGCCACCCCCGCCGTCAGCCGATCTCTTGGTAGCCGGTCTCGTCGACGCGGGTGGGGTCCGGCACGGACGTGATGCGGTCCACGAGCTCGCGGTGGATGTCGCGGTGGCCCTGGCGGACGTAGGTCCCGTCCGCGCGCAGGTGCCAACACGCGACGTCGTCCTCGAGGTAGATGAAGACGCACTCCTCGAGCACGCGCTCCTTGATCTTCGCGTCGATGATCGGGAAGCACGTCTCCACGCGCTGGAACAGGTTCCTTCCCATCCAGTCGGCGCTCGACGCGTAGAGCTTGCGCTCGCCGCCAGCTTCGAAGTAGTAGAGCCGGCTGTGCTCCAAGAAGCGGCCCAGCACCGAGCGCACGCGGATGCGGTCGGAGACGCCAGGGATCCCCGGCCGAAGGCAGCACGCGCCGCGCACGATCAAGTCGATCTCGACCCCGGCCATCGACGCGCGATAGAGCGCGCGCATCGTTTGCAGCTCCGTCACTGCGTTCATCTTCGCGACGATGCGCGCCGGGCGGCCCGCGCGCGCGTTCTCCGCCTCAGCGTCGATCAAGCGCAAGATCTCCTGCCGCAGCGTGAACGGGGAGTCGAGCAGAGCGCCCAGGCGGCGCGCTTCGCCGAGGCCAGTCAAGCGGTTGAACAGCTTGTGGACGTCCTCGCCAAAGACAGGGTTCGACGTCAAGTAGCCCAGGTCCGTATACGAGCGCGCCGTGCCCGAGTGGTAGTTGCCCGTCGAGAGGTGCACATACCTCCGCAGGCCGTCCGACTCGCGGCGCACGATCATCAACATCTTCGCGTGCGTCTTGTAGCCGAACACGCCATACACGACCTGCGCGCCTGCATCCTGCAGCTCGTTCGCGAGGTTGATGTTCCCCTGCTCGTCGAAGCGCGCCAGGAGCTCGACGACCGCCGTCACCTGCTTGCCAGCACGCGCGGCGTCGCGCAGCGCTGCGACGAGCTGGGAGTTCTCTTCAGTGCGATACAGCGTCTGCTTGATCGCGAGGACGTTCGGGTCGGCCGCCGCGCGCCGCACCAGCTCGACGACGGGCTGGAACGACTCGAACGGCTGGTGCATGACGATGTCACCCGCCCGGATCGCCTCGAACAGGTCGGTCCCACGCTGGAGGAAGCGCGGTACTCGGGGCACGAAGGGCGCGTACTTCAGGTCCGGCCGGTCGACCTTGGTGTACAGCGCGCCGAGCCGGTTGAGGTTGACCGGGCCGTCGACGCGGTAGAGGTCCTGCTCCGGCAAGCCGAAGCGCTCCAGCAGGAAACGCGCGACGTCCTCCGGGCACTCCTTCGCGACCTCGAGGCGCACCGCCTCCGCGAAGCGCCGGTCGGGGAGCTCGCCCTCGAGGGCCTTGAGCATGTCCTCGACCTCTTCTTCGTCGACCCAGAGCTCGCTATTGCGCGTGACGCGGAACTGGTAGCACCCAGTGACGGTCATCCCAGGGAACAGCTGGTCCACGTTGGCGTGGACCACCGACGACAACATCACGAAGTCGTGCCGCCCGCCCGAGATGTCGGGCGGAATGTTGATCAAACGCGGCAGCGTGCGCGGGATCTGCACGACCGCGATGTTCGCGTCCCGACCAAACGCGTCGGCGCCTTGCAGCAATACTGCGAAGTTCAGCGACTTGTTCAGGATCTTCGGGAACGGGTGCGCGGGGTCGAGCGCCACCGGAGTGACGACCGGCTCGACCTCGTCGTCGAAGAACTTCGTCGCCCATGCGACCTCGGCCTCGGACCAGTCTGCGCGCCGTCGGACGCGGATGCCCTCTGCGACGAGGGCAGGCAAGATCACATCGTTGACGACCCGGTACTGCTCGTCGACGAGCGCATGCGCCTGGCGCGCGATGTCCCGCAGGACCTCGCTCGTCGAGCGTCCGTCGAAGCTCAGGGCGTTCGTGACCTGCAGCTCCTGGTACGACGCCTTACGGACCTCGAAGAACTCGTCGAGGTTCGAGCAAGAGATGGTCAGGAAGCGCACTCGCTCGAGCAGCGGCACGCTCGGATCGAGGGACAACGCCATCACTCGTTCGTTGAACGAGATCACGGAGAGCTCTCGGTTTGAGAAGAGCTCCGGAGCGTCGAGGTCGTCGATTCGAACGGCGTTCATGTCACCCGGCGTGGCCACGGAATGGAGCAGCGTGGGCCCGGCTGGGACCTTGGTCTGGGCGCGCTCGTCGCGCGCCGCATCGCCGGGCTGTGCCGCCCCGGGCAGAGAGTGGGTCATCCCCTTCATCGAACGTTCTGCGCGATCACCGGAGTGCGGCGGAGGCGCGCGCCGAAATCCTGGTGGATTGGGGGGGGTGGCGGGGGCAGGACCCGTGTTAATTTCGAAGGCCACGCCGAGGGTGTCTCAAAATGACACCGAGGGACCATTTTGCACCATCCCGGCCGGCGGAGCGGGCCGAAGTGGCCTCCTAAGACCCGCCATGGACCCCGCCCACCGCCGCATGCCCGCGCCCCACGTCTCGAGCCGCCGCCCTCCGTCCGCAGGGCCCTTGGGTGCGGTCGCTCTCTGCGGGGCGCTGCTCGCCTGCGGCTGTCAGTCCGCCCCGGCCGCCGACGGCTCGATCGGGTTCGCGACGATGGGTCGAGACCTGCGTTCGGCGCCGGCCGCCCTGTGGGCGGACACGGAGGCAGCGTTCACCGATCGCACGAACCTCTACGCCCTCGGCGCAGTGGGTGGCCTGTCGCTCCTGGCCGAGGCCTTCGACGGCGAGGAGAAGCGCTTCTTCAGCAAGGTCGGCATCTACGGCGACACCACGAGCAGCTCCTTCGAGAAGCTCGGTGATGGGGGCGTCCTGCTGTTGGGCGCGTTGGGTTTGACGACGTTCGGCGCGCTGACGGACCGCGAGCGCGAGTACGTCTCCGGCAAGGTGCTCGGGGAATCGCTCTTGGTCACCGGAGCAGCGACGCTCGCCGTGAAGCTCCTGGTGCCCGATACACGCCCGAACAACAGCGCCGGCGACTACCCCAGCGGGCACTCGTCCATGTCCATGGCCGCGGCCGCGGCGCTCGACGCGCAGTACGGCCACTACGTCGGCATCCCTGCCTACATCCTGGCCGGCCTCGTCGGCATCCAGCGCCTTGACAGCGACAATCACGACGTCGCCGCCGTCGTGTCGGGCTGGACGCTGGGGTTTGTCATCGGACATTCGGTCGCTCGTCGTCGCAGTGAAGTGCGCGCGAGCTATTCGTTCGTGCCGATGGTCGATCCTGAGCGGGGCGCCGTCGGCGTGGGGCTCTCTTGGGCGTTCTGAGCGCTTCGACCGATCGACGGAGCGCGCGCCAGCGAGCGCTAGGTCGCGCGCTCTTCTCGGCCCTCGCGCTGGTCTTGATCCACACTGCGGTCCGTGGCGCAGAGAAGGCGCTCACCGACCGCGGCAACGATCTGACGATCTACCTCGACGCGGGCGCGGCGCTGCTGCGCGGCGCGAGCCCCTACGCGGTCGTCGACTACATCTATCTGCCGTTCTTCGCGGCGCTCGTCGCGCCGCTGACTTTGCTCCCGGCGCCGTGGCAGGTGGGGATCTGGCAGGCGTGCAGCGTCCTCTGCGCGCTCGCAGGGATCGTCGGCGCGGCGCGCCTGGTCGATCCGCGCCGCGTGTGCTGGTGGTTGGCGCCTGCGACGCTCTTCCTGACCCTGCGCCTTTGGAACTCCAACTTCGCCTATGGCCAGGCGAACGCGTTCACCTTCGCGGCGCTGATCGCCGCGCTCCACGCGCTGCGGCGAGGTCGAGACGGCTGGGCGGGGGCGCTCGTCGGCGCGGCGGCGGCGTTCAAGATCGTGCCGCTGCTCGCGGCCGCTGTCCTCGTCGCGCGGCGACGTTGGCGCGCGCTCGCTGCGACCGCAGCCGTCAGCGCGGGGCTGCTCCTCGGCGCGCCCGCGGCCCTCGTCGGCGCAAGGGGCGCGCTGGAGCTGCACCGAGAGTGGTATGCGACGCTCGCTGGGCCCTACGTCGAAGGCGGCGAGGCGCTCCTGGCCGCCCACCCGCGCTTGGCCGGGCAGAGCGCGCTCGCGAGCTTCCACCGCGCCTTCTCAGGCACGCTCGTCTCGGCGACAAACGCTGAGTTGCGCGCGACGATCGTGCTGCTCCCGCCGGCGACCGTAAAGCTGCTGGTGCGCCTCTGGATCGCCGCGCACCTCATCGCGTTGTGCGCGCTGTTGCTCCGCTCCGCGGCCCTCGCGCGCGCGCGCTCGGCGTCTGCCTCAGACCGCCTGGACGTCGACGGCGCGCTGATCTTGTGCACGGCGTTGATCGTCGCGCCGCTCGTGCACAAAGCGCACATGTCATGGTCCGCGCTCGCCTTCGCCGTGCTGCTCACCCGCCTCGCCGCCGCCCGCGGACGACGCGAACGCGCGCTCATCGGGGCGCCCCTCGTCCTGGCCGCGCTCGCGATCGGCGGCACCGCGCGCGCCTTGATCGGCCAGGAGTCCGCGCTGCGCTGCTTGGCCTACGACTCCATCTTCATCGGCGTCGAGCTGCTTTGGGTCGGCCTCGTCGCTGCCTCCTTGAGCAAGGCGCCCGCGCGCGACTTGGAGCTGGAGACCGCGTGATGGCCTCGTCGTCCGAGCGCTCTTTGCCACTGAGGGAACGGCGCCTCCGTCGCGCCGCGCTCGTCATCGGCGTCCTCGCGACCGTCGTCGCGCTCATCGCGGTCAACCATCGCGCCAAGCAGGGCCGCAGCGCGCTGCTGCGGTGGGGCTGGGCGATTGAGGCCGTCCAGCACGGCGAGCCGCTCTATGGCCAGGGAGCGGCCTCCCCGGGGCCGACGGCGGAGGGCTACCCGACGTTGCCCGTGACGCTGCTCCTGCTGCGCCCGTTCCACGCCCTCGGCCCGCGCGTCGGGCCCGTCGCGTGGGCCGGCTTCAGCGCAATGCTCGCGTGGTGTCTCGTGCTCGTCGCGCTGCGGCTCGCGCCGCGCGGAGCGGGGGCGCCAGCCGAGGCCAACGCCCCGGAGCCGGCGCTCGGGGACGGCCCCGTGGGCGCGGGCGCGCTCGTCGTCCTCCTCATCGCGGGCCGGGTCCTGTATTCCGAGCTGCAGCACGGCAACCTGAACCTCGTCATCGCCGCGACGCTGGCGCTCGGGCTCCTCGCGTGGAGCGAGCGGCGCGAGTTCTGGGCCGGCTTTGCGTTCGGGACAGGCGCGGTCCTCAAGGTGACCCCGGCGCTCGCCTTCATCTGGGTCCTCCGCGCGCGCAGCCTCCCCGGCTTTGTTGGCTTCGTTGTCGCGGCCCTGGTTTGGGCGCTGCTCCTCCCCGGGCTCGCCTTTGGCTTCGCCTACAACCAGAGCCTGCTCGCGGCTTGGTGGGCGCAGATGATTGCGCCGTACCTCGTTGGCCGCGAGCTGACTTTGATGCAGAGCGAGCACATCAACCAGTCGCTGCTCGGCGTCATGGCGCGCTACCTCACAGGTGCAGTGGCGATCGAGGCGCGCCCAGGCGCTCACGACGCGGATGTGGTCATCGGATGGTTGCGCCTCACCCCGGAGGCCTTCCGGTGGGCCCATCGCGCGCTGTCGCTCGTCGTCGTCACCGTGGTCTGGTGGGCGGCGCCGCGGCGCGCGCCGCGCGCAAGCGACCTACGTGAGCCCCTTGAGGCGAGGGGCGCCGCGCTCGGACCGCGCTCACAGCGAGAGAAGCGCGCGCTGCTCGGCGCCGCCGCGCTGCTGGCGCTCGGGATGCTGTTCCTGTCGGAGCGCAGCTGGAAGCACCACTTCGTGTCGTTGCCCTTTGCGCTCGCGTATCTGGCGCTGGCCGAGCGCTCGCGCATCGTCGTCTTCGGGATCGCCGCCGCGTGCGCCGGCTTCGTGCTCTCCGGAGAGGGCCTGCTCGGCGAGCGCGGCGCGGACTACGCCGAAGCGTACGGCGCTTATTTCCTGGGTGGGCTCGCGCTCTTCGTCGCCTGCGCTCGGGTCCTGGCGCGCGAGCGCGCAGCGCCCGCGGTCACTCCGCCTGCGCGTTGACCTCGACCGTGCCGTCGTCGTCGACGCGCACGGCGAGCACGTTCGGGCTGCAGCAGACGGGGCAATCCTCGACGTACTCCTGCGTCCCGCCTGCGGCGACGTCGAGCGGCACGACGATGCGCTCGCCGCAGCTCGGACAAATGTAGTCTCCTTCCAGATCCGCGGCCGTCGAGGCGCGCTCCGTCGCTGGCGGTTCCCACGCAAACAGCGCGAGCACCTGCGCGCTCGGCGCGAGCGTCAGCGTGCGTTCGAAGCGGAAATCGAGGTTCTCGAGCAATCGGATCGAGCGCTCGTTGTCCTGCGACGTGATCGCGAGGACGACCTCGAAGCGGGACTCGGACAGGACCGCCGACGCAGCCTCCGTCGCATAGCCGTGGCCCGTGTGTTGTTCAAGGAAGGCGAAGCCGAGGTCCGGCCCGTCGAGCCCCGCGCGCCGCACGAGCCCGCACATGCCCAAAGGCGCGCGGTCTCGCTTGCGCTCGACGAGCAGGAGCCCGTGGCCGTGCTTGGCGTAGCTCGCGCGCAGGCGCTCTTGGATGTACGCCTCCGCCTGCGCCAGGGTCCGCGCGCCCCGATCGCCGATGAAGCGCAGGAACGAAGGCTCGTTCAGGAGCTCCAGGACGAAGGGCGCGTCCTCCGGGACGAACTCGCGGAGCGTCAGGCGCTCGGTGCTGAGGCGGATCATGGCGCGCCCGAGCATAGCGGGCGGCTCAGCTCCTGACGCGGCGCCAGGCGCAGTGACGCAGGACGTCGCCGACGAGCGCGCTCGTCTGCCCGTGCTGCGGCGCATCGAGCGTCGCGTCGACCTCACGCGCCAGGGGCCGCAGCACCGCGAGCTCCTCGTCCGTCGTCGTGACGAGCCCTTCCGTGCCGAGGCACTCGAACGAGCGCAGCACCAGGTCGCGCGCGAAGCCTCGCTCGCGCTTGGGGTGACCCCCGCCGATGGCCTCGGGTGAGCCGATGCGCCCGTAGAGCTCGTCATGCAGCGCCGGAAAGCGCTCTGGGTCCGTCAGGACGCTGCACAGCCACAGGTGGTCCACCGGGCCGATCTCGGCGCGGTTCCAGGCGGCGGTCTTGAGGCGCGGCAAGTCGGTGCCGGCGTGCGGCTCAGCGGCCGCGAGCGCCGCGTCGAGCGCGCGCGCTTCGACGCCCGGCAGGTTCACCCACGCATAGCGTCGCTTCAGCACGATGCGCTCAAAGAGCACGATCCAGAGCTCCGCGACGGCCGCGCCGATGAACAGGGTCCGACGCGCCGGGCGCTCCTGCTTCGCCTGGCGCTCGTAGAGCTCGGCGAGGTCGCTCGAGACTGCGAGCGCGGTGTCTCGCATGTGCTCAATGCGGTCTTCGTCGAAGAAGCCGCGCGCGTCTCCCTCACAGTAGAGCGGCTCGAGCTCGCGCCAAGCGAGCGCCTCTTCGGCGGCGGCGACGGCCGCGCCGAATCGATCAATTGCGACCGGGTCCATAGTGTTCAACGCAGCAGAGCTTCGGGGACGTTGGTGAGCCCGAGCGGCAGCCAGCGCACGCAGGGACGTTCGGGTTCGACCAGCGGCGCAAGCACGCGCCGCGCCATCCAGCGCTTGCCGCCGGGGCCGTCGAGGGTCAGGCCGTCCTCGAAGGTGCCGCCCTCTGCGACGAGGTGGTGCGCGAGGTCGTAGAGGAAGCCGAGGACCTCGAAGGACGGCGCGAGCCCCACGGGGAACGCCGCTTCCTGGTCTGGCGCGCCGACCTGGCCGAGGCCGACGATGTCGGCGATGTTCCAGCCCTCGCCCGGGTCCGCGAGGCGGCCGTTGGTCCAGGCTTGCAATGGCAGCGCGCCTTGTTCCCGCGCGCCGGCGGTGATCGCGCCGAGCACGTTCCCGTCGCGCAGCGCCTCGCCGCGCGGAAAGAACACCGCCGTCGCGTTCGGCTCCGCGAGCACGGCGCGAGCGACGTCGCACAAGGCGGCGAGCGCCGCGAGCGTGTCTTGCTCCGTCGTGCGCACGCGGAGCCGCACGTGGCATCGGTGCCGTCGCGCGAGGCTCGCGCCCGCCGGCCAAAGGTGCGGCTGCGCAGCCGCCCGCTCGAGCGCGAGCGGCGCCACGCCGACCTCACGCGGCCGCTCATCGTCCCAAGGCGCCTCGAAGACCTCGAGCGTGAGCTCGCCCTGCTTCGTATCCCACGCGTCGAGGCACGCCGCGCGGACGCTCGCCTCGTCGAGCGGGCCGAGCGCCAGCACGACCGCCAACAACGGCGCGTCGACGTCGCGCATCGGCGCCGTCGCCGGCGCCGCGAGGGACCCGTCTCCTGGTTCGCGGCCTGCGTCTGTCACTTGCCGGCGCCCTGCTTCAGGGTGTGGTAGGCGCCCGCCGCGAAGTCACCGAAGGTCTCTGTGACACCGTTCGGCCACTGCACCTTGACCTCCTTGGCTTCCGTCATGTCACCGAGGCCGAAGTGCGCCCGCGGATCGTTGCTCGACAGGTAGCTGTAGCACGGGTCCGCCTGCCGATAGAGGCGACGCTCGGCGCCGTGCGCGACGGAGACCGTCGCGCAGTGGACGCCGCGGCCCTTCGTGTCGACGACCTCGAAGCCCACCCAGCTGCCTTTGCGCGCCGCGACGTTGCGCAGCACCTTCACGCGCGCGTCCCGATCGACGTACACGATGTCCACAGCGCCGTCGTTATCGAGGTCGCCGAACGCCGCGCCACGGCTCGTGCCGACGAGGGCGGCCAGGTTCGGGTCGTCGACGAGCTCGAAGACGAACCGCTTGCCCTGCTGCTTGCCGCGGAAGAGGTGGTTCGGCTCTGCGTACGGATCGTCCGCAAAGCGGTCTTCGACCGGCCATTGCTGCACCGCGCCGTTCGCGACGAAGAGGTCGCGCACCCCGTCGAGGTCGAAGTCCTGGAAGCCCATGCCGAAGCCGGTGAACTTTGCGCTGACGCCCGCCATGCCCGTCATGTTGCTCGCGTCGCGGTAGCGCCCGCGGTTGTTCGCGTAGAACGTGTTCTTCTCGCGGCGCAGGTGCGTCATGAACAGGTCGAGGTCGCCGTCCTCGTCGAGGTCGAGGAACTGCACGCCCATGCCGGCCTCCGGCGTCCCGTTGGCGTTCACGGCGCACCCGCCCTCGGGCGCGACGTTCGTGAAGACGCCCTTGCCGTCGTTCTGCCACAGGAGGTTCGCCGTCGCATCGTTCGCGACGTAGACGTCCAGGTCGCCGTCCTGGTCGTGGTCGCCGACCGTGACTCCGAGCCCGTTGCCGAAAGCGACGTTGATCCCCGCGCGCGTCGAGCTATCCGTGAAGCCGAGCCGCCCATAGGTGTAGAGCAGGTCCGTCGCAGGCGCGTTGTAGTTGTTCGGGCTGCAGTAGTCGCGCTCGCTCTTGTAGTTGAAGCACGGCGTCTCGTTCTCCGGCGACCAGCCCAAGTTGTTCACGACGTAGAGGTCCAGCGTGCCATTGCCGTCGGCGTCGAAGAACGCGGCGCTCGTGCCCCAGCGCTCATCGCCGACCTTCATCTTCGCCGTCGCATTCGTGAACGTCCCGTTGCCGTTGTTCTGGTACAGGACGTTCGCCCCGACGTTCGTGACGAACAGGTCGACGTCGCCGTCGCGGTCGAAGTCGCCGCACGCAGCGCCCATGCCGTAGCCCGTGTCGCCGACGCCCGCAGCGTCCGTCACGTCGGTGAAGCGCCACTCGCCGTTGGCGCAATCGTTGCGGTACAGCTTGTTGCCCGGGCCCTCCCCCGCGGCATCGTGCAGCGAACCCGATTGGACGAGGTACACGTCGAGGTCGCCGTCACCGTCGTAGTCGAGCAGCGCGAGGCCGCCGCCCATGATCTCGGGGAACCAGAAGTCCTCGGTCGCGCCGCTGACGTAGGTCCAGTCGATGCCAGAGGCCTCTGCGACCTCTTGGAACCAAGGCGCGTTGGCGGGCGGCGTGTCCTGCGCCCAGAGCATCGTGGGTGCTGCGAGGGCCAGCGCTGCAGCGACGGAGACGCGGACGTAGCGCGAGTGGGTCATCGAGACAGGTTCCATCTGGAGTGCAGAAGAGAGCGTGATGGGGCTGAGCGCGCGCGCTGAGCGAGGCATCAGCGGCCGCCTTCCTTGGGTGCGCCGCCGTCGGCATTGCCTTGCTGTGCGCGCTGGGCGGCCAAGTGCGCGCGCACTTGCTGCACGAATTGGGCGAGGTCAGGGCGCTGCGCGGTCAGCGGCTCCAGGAGCGCCAAGGCCGCCTCTGCGCCGTCGAGGTCCGCCACCGTGTTGTAGGCCAGGATCGCCATCCTGAGCGCGTCCGGGTTGTTGGGCCCAGCCGCGACGAGGCGCTTCGCGACGCCCCCGAGGTCGGCCTGGCGGCCGCCGCTGGCGTACGCTTGCACGAGGAAGCTCAGCGCGTCGATGCTGTCCGGCGCGTTCGCCGCGGCGAGCTCGGCGTAGCGCACCATCTCGCGCGGCCGCCCCGTCAGCGCGTACACCTGCGCGAGGTGCTGGTAGAAGCGAGGCTCGGTGCACCCGAGCCGCAGCGCGTTCTGCATCGACTGCATCGCGCCTTGCAGCTTCTGTTGGTCCTGCCCGGCCGTCTGCAACTGGATGAGGCCCGCGTAGTAGTGCGCGCGCCCGAGCTGCGGCGTCAGCTCCAGTGCGCGCGAGATCTTGGTGCGCGCTTCGGTGTCGAGCGCGGCGAGGCGCGCCTGCGCTTCTTCCGCGCCGGGCTGGCCGGCGAGGGCCGCCGCTTGCTGCTGCAGCTCGGCCATCTCGCCCACCAGCAGGATCGTGTACTCGATATAGGTGTTCGCCGCGTCGGGGCTGGCAGCGAGGCTCTTGTCGAGCAGGAACTTCGCGCTGTTGCGGTCGCCGCTCATCAAAGCGGCGCGCGCGGCGAGGTTCAGGACGAAGTGGTCGTCCGGCCGCTCTTCGAGCATCGCCTGGAGCGCAGCGCCGCCGCCGGCGAGGTCACCGGCGCGCAGCATGTTCTCGATGCCCATCATCCGGCGGTTGTAGCCGCGCCCATACTCCGCGAGCCGCTGCCAGTGCGGGTCGAGCGGGAACTCGGGCGCGCCGTCCAACCCGCGCACGAGCTCGTCGCGCGCCTCGTCTTCCCTTCCGAGCTCGCGCAGCGCGAGCCCGCGGGTGTAGCGCGCGTACTTCGACGTCGGGTCGATGGCCAACGCCTCGTCGGCGTATTGGAGCGCGCGCTCGAACTCGCCCAAGTCGAGCAAGGTCTGTGCGAGGCCCGTGCGGCTCGCTGCCCATTGGATCGGCTGTTGCTGGACAGCCTCGGACGCGATCGCCTGCGTCCAGGCGGCCTCTGCCTCCTCGAGCCGGCCGAGCGTGCGCAGCACATCGCCATAGCGCGCCTGCACCACCGCCGTGTTGCGCAGGCGGCTCGCGGCGTCCGCGAGGTCCGCGACCGCGCCGTCGAAGTCGCCGTTGTACGTGCGCAAGAGGCCGCGTCGGTACACCCACTCGGGCTTGTCCGGCAGCAGCGCGATCGCGTGGTCGTACTGCGTCTCAGCGAGCGCCCAGATCGTGTTCGCTTCGTAGGCGAGGCCGAGGTCGGCGTGCCGCGTGCCGTTCGCAGGCTCGGCGCGCACTGCGTCTGCGAGCTCCGTCAGCAACTCGACGGTGCTCGCGTCCATCTTGGCCGTGTCGATGAGCACCGCGGGCGCAAAGCCCTGCGGCGCGTCGGCCGTGCCGGCGCCTTGGCGCGCGCACACTTCGGAGGTCAGCGGCAGCGTGAGGAGCGCCGCGAGCGGCATTTCGACGGGGAATCGCATGTGGTCTCGGCGCGAACTCAGGCGCGCGTCCTAGCGGTGGAAGATGGAGAAGGCGTCCCGGAAGGGGGCAGCGGCGCGCGCGATCATGGGGTTCCGTGCCGGGGGGCGCGTCACCTCGGCCTGGGTTCTTCTGCGCGCTCGCTCGACGCCAGAATGCCGCGGATCGCCTGTTCTACGAGGTCGGGCGCTCGAAGTTGGAGGAGGTGGTCCGCGTCTTCGAGCACCGTCACTTCGGCGCAGGTCGACGTGCGCGCGAGCTTCGCGCCCTCCTCGGCCCAGATCTTATTGTAGTCGCTGCGCGGGAACGTCCGGGGAACGCGCCGCTCATCGAGCGTGGCGCCTGCGACCAAGACGTGCGTGGGGGTGGCGGTGGCCTCGCGCAGGCGCCCCATCTGCTCGAGCGTGCGCTCCTCCGCGGCGAGCTCTTCTGCGGCGCCGCGGCGCACACGTGGATCGAGCTCCAGGGCATCCAACAGCGCGATCTGGCGCGCTGGCAAGGGGAGCAGGTTGTTCGATGTCCCGCGCAGGGCCAGGAGCCGCAGGAGGCCAAAGCGCGCGAGGGCGCCCTCGAGCGCCGACAGCCAGCGCGCGCCGACCGGCGGGCGCACCTGTTCGCGGCGCAGGCGATCGATCAAAGTGTCTGGGTGCCCGTCGACGAGCACGAGCCCGACCATCTCGAAGGGATAACGGTGCGCGTACATGCGCGCGATGTGGGCGCCGGTCCCGTGGGCGACGATGAGGGTCCGACGCGCGGGGTCGGGCACGAGCTTGCGGAGGAGCTGGTGCAGCTCGCGCGCGAGCGTCTCGGCGTCGCGTGGCGCGGGCCCGAGGTCGCTCCAGCCGAGGCCGCCGCGGTCGTAGGCGATCACGCGCGCGACATCCGCGAAGCGCTCCGGGAGCGTGCCCCACTGGGTCGACGCCCTCGTCGGCCTCGAAGAGGAGCACGAGGGACCTGCGCCGTAGCTCTTTGCGTGCAGGCTGTGCCCGCCGACGTCGATCCGCTGGCCGGGGGCCTGCCAGAGGGCGCGGGCTCGGGCCCGGCGCCAGGTCTCGAGCGAGAGGCCGGCGAGCGCGAGGGCAGCAGGAACGAGGAGGTACGGATTCACGGCGGGGGGCTGAGCCCGGGATCCTAACGCGCCACCCGTCCGCGCGTCGTCGCCGGCCGCCCGGCGGCGCCCGGGCGAGGCCCGAGGGCGCACGCGCCTGCGTCACCCGCCGGGGACCCACGGAGACAAAAGTGGGGCGCCGACCCTGCCCGGCCGGCGCCCCCAATCGTCTCCTGCCATCCCTCTCCGACACGTGCCCACCCGGCAGCCTTTTGGCTTCGGACGCGCTCCGTCCCGTCAAAGGACCTGGCGCGGGTCCCCCCGCGCCGCTCTCCCAATCGCTTCCTTCCGCGCCTTGGATGCGCGGGGCACGCAGAACTTCCCGTTCGCAGAAGAAACAGCGTGGCGCCCCCCTCGGGCCAGGTCCCGAGGCACAGCGACGCGCGGCCCATGCCGCGACACGGCGCTCCGGGCTCGCGTATCTTCGGCGCCATGCGACCTCGCTCCTGCACCTCGCGCTGGGCCGAGCGGCGCGGCACCCGCGCCGGCGCCGTGTCCCTCGCCCTCGCGTCGCTCGCGTTGGGGGGGGCGCTCGCCCGCACGGAGCTGCGGCCCCGCTCGACAGGTGTGTCGGCGCGCACCGTCGCCGGGGTCGCGCCCGGCGTGGCCGCGGCGCCCCAGGACCTCGTCCCAGGCACGCCCGTCGCGCTCGACCTCTCGGATGGAGCGCCCCAGGTCTGTCGTGTCGTCGTCCCAGAAGATGTCACAGGCCTTGCGCTGCAGACCTTTGACTCGGACGGCGACGTCGAGGTCTACGTGTCGTTCGGTGCGCCGCCGGATGTCGACCGCGGCGACTACGACATCGCGGCCGAGAACGTCTGGTTCGAAGAGGCGCTCGTGATCGAGGTCTCGGACGTGATCGCGCTCGAGGCCGGGGCCTGGTACATCGCGGTCGTTCCGGCGAACGAGGGCACGACGCGCAGCAACGTGCGCGCAGAGTTCCTGCGACCGGCGTCGCACCGCGCCGTCGTCGGGGAGGTCCTCGACTTCGAGCTCGCGCGCGCCAACGGCCTGCGCGCGAACGTCGCGCTCGACCTGCCGGTGCCCCGTCCGAGCCGCGGCGCCGGCCCCACGCGGTGGCTCGTCGAGGTGTTCAGTCCGACGGCCGACGTCGACGTGTCCGTCTCGGCGAGCGGCTTCTTGAGCGGCTTCGAGGACCGCTATGGTTGGGGCGGGAACTTTCACAGCTATGAGCGCTTTCATGTCGAGGTGCCGCGCTTCCGCCGTTCGATGGTCCTCGAGGTCTTCGGGTACCAGGCCAGCGAAGGGGCGGCGCGCGTGCCGGTGCGCGTGCTCGTCCAACGCGATGAGGCGCCCGAGAGCGTCGCGGCCCTCGATATCTGCCCTGTGCCGACGCTCGCTGGCCCGGGGGTCGCGTTCGCCGCGTCCCCGTTTGACTCGGCGGCGCGCGCGACGGTCCTCGTGCACGGCCCATACGGCACAGGCTCCGGCGTCGTCGTCCACCCCTCGGGCTACGTGCTGAGCTGCGCGCACGTGCTCGTCGGCTCGGAGCGTGTGCGCGACCCGGAGGGCGCGCTCCCTGCCATCGCGATCGGCTTCACGCTGGACCCGAAGGTCATCCCGGTGGCCGCGTTCGGCGCAGAGCTCGTCGAGCTCCGTCAGGACCTCGATCTCGCGCTCGTGCGGATCACAGGTGACCTCCTCGGGCGCCCATTGGCGCGCTCGCCGCTCGGCGCGAACGTGGCCTTCCCGACGCTCGAGCTCGCAGCGCGGCCGCCGTTGATGGGCGAGCGCATGGTCGGCTTCGGCTACCCGATCACGGGCGGCACTTCGTCGATGGTAACGTTGACGCTGACGAGCGGGTGGTGCTCTGGATTCTCGCGTGAACCCGAGGGCCTGCTGTTGAAGACCGATGCGATCGTCCACTCAGGTGACTCAGGGGGCCCGTTCGTGGACGTCGAGGGGCGCTTGATCGGGATCGCGGTCGCGAGCCTCGCTGACGACGACAAAGGCGGCGGTATCGGCTACGTCGTGCCGTGTGCGCTCGTCCCCGAGGCGTGGCGCGAGCGGCTCGGCTGGTGACGCTCAAGCATGGCGTTCGAGGAAGCCTGCGAGCCGCGCCGCGAACATGTCAGGCTGCTCCATCGGTGACATGTGGCCTGCGCCTGGGATCAGCGCCAGCTCGGAGCGCCCATTGGCTGCCGCCATCGCGCGGCTGAGCTCGGGTGGCGTCAAGGCATCGAGCTCCCCGCACATGACGAGGTACGGCACGGCGAGCTCACGCAGGACGTGCATGCGGTCGGGGCGGACCTTCATGCCCATCAGGGCGGCGACGGTCGATTCGTATGGCGCGGCTTCGATCAGCGTCGCGAGCCGCGCCCGCAGCTCGAGCGCCGCGCCGGGCGCGACGAGCTTTGTGATCATGTCGCGCGCGAAGGCTGCGCGTCCGACCTCGAGCAAGCTGGTCGCCGCTTGGACCCGACGCGCGCGACCCGCCTCGTCTTCGGCTTCGGCGCGTGTATCAACGAGGGTCAGTGTCCGCAGCCGCTCGGCGTGTCGCTCAGCGAACGCGAGCGCGATGTAGCCTCCCATGGAGAGCCCGACGACGTGGGCGTGTGTGACGTCGAGCCGGTCGAGCGTCCGCGCGATGTCGTCGGCGTACGTCTCCATGGACATGACTGGTCCGTGGACGGGCGCGCTGCGCCCGAAGCCCCGCAGGTCGGGCGCGATGCATCGGTACGCGGGAGCGAGGCGCTCGATGGCGTCGTCCCACATGGTGTGCGAGAGCGGGAAACCGTGTAGGAAGAGCACTGTCTGCCCCACTCCGGTATCGCGGACGTAGAGGTGCTGTCGCTGATGGGGGGCGCTGGACATGGTCGCAGTGTAGTGCGGAGGGCGGGCGGCGGCTGGCACTGCCTCCGCGGGGCGTGATCCGCGTGCGACCTATGCAGGGTCGAGAATGAGGGTAGAGTGCTTCGGTGGGTGGGCCATCCGGTCCCGCCTCTCAGGACTTGACTCGAATTCACGCCTCTCCATAACTCTCCGCACCATTCACCTGCTTTCGGCTGCCGCGCTCTGCGCAGGCAGCGCCCTCGCCCAGAACGACGAGTGCAGCACCTCGCTCCCGTTGACCTTGGGCGCCCCGCTCATGTTCGACACGCTCTCGGCGACCCCGAGCGCTGAGCTCTGGACCTGCGCGACCACTGCGGGGGCGAACATGTCGCCCGACATCTGGTACACCTTCACCGCGCCGACGACGACGTACTACCAGTTCGAGACCTGTGGGTCGACGTACGACACGGCCCTGCAGCTCTTCAGCGGCAACTGCGGCGCGCTTGTGCTCGAGTCCTGCAACGACGACTCGTGCGGCGTCTCGAGCCGCATCGGGCCGATCAGCCTGAACGCAGGCGACGTGCGCTATGTGCGCGTCGGCGGCTTCGGCAACACCTCGATGGGCTTCGGCACGCTACTGGCGACGGACGTCGGGCCGCGCCCGGTCGACCTCGTCGCGCACTTCCCGCTCGACGACACCGGCCCGAACGCCGTCGACGTGTCTGGGAACAACCTGGTCGGGGTCTACTCCGGCGGGACGCAGAGCCGGCCGGGCGCGGCGGCTGGCACGGGGACGTCTGTTGGCTTCAACGGCGCGGGCGACCACATTGAGGTCTTCGGTGATCCGGTGCTCGACCAGCTGCTGAACGACTTCAGCGTCTCTGTCTGGTTCAAGGCAACCACGATCACGCCGGGCGGCGCGATCAACCGGATCTTCGGCAACCAAGGGCCCGGCGGCAGCTGGTCGTTTGGCATCAAGGGCGACCAGGGCTTCCGCTTTACGACGCACGCGGTGCTCGACTATGACATCGCCGCCACGCTTGTTGCGGGGCAGTGGTACCACTTGGCGCTCACGATGGACTTCCAGAACGACGTGACGTTCTATCTGGATGGCGTGAACATCGGCGCGGTCGCGGGCACGAACCAGGCGCGCGTTCCGAACCCCTCCTACATCATCGGTGCTTGGAACCCGCCCGGCACGATCCCGGAGTTCTACAACGGCGACCTCGATGACCTGCAGGTCTACGTCGGCGCGTTGAGCGGCGCTGAGATCCAGCAGCTGTACAGCAACCCGGGCAGCACGATCGGCGGGAACAACGGCATTGGATCGGCCTATTGCTCGCCGGCGGTCGCGAACTCGACGGGGCAGCCCGCGGCGATTCGGGTGGACGGCAGCGTCGCTGCGTCCGCGAACAACGTGACGTTGACGGCGAGCGCGCTGCCGTTGAACGCCTTCGGCTTCTTCTTGACGAGCCGTACGCAGGGTGCGGTCGTGATGCCGGGCGGCAGCCAGGGCACGCTGTGCTTGAGCGGTTCGATCGGCCGGTACGTCGGCGCGGGCCAGATCAAGAACTCGGGCGCGCTAGGGGAGTTCTCGCTTGCGCTGAACTTGGCCCAAGTCCCGACACCGACCGGCTTTGTGGCGGTTCAAGCGGGTGACACGTGGAACTACCAGGCGTGGTACCGCGACTCGATCGGCGGCGTTGCGACCTCGAACTTCACGAACGGGCGCTCGGTCCTGTTCCAGTGATTTAGGTCGCGCTGCGGCGCCCGGTCCACGCCGCGCGAGCTGTGCGAACCGGGTGCACTGCGCGCCAGGCGCGCTGCGAGGGTTAGGTACCGTACCTAGCCCTCGCAGCGCACCCGGCGCACCGTATGTCGGACTCGCTCAGTAGTTCTTCGCGAAGAGCACGCGGCGCGCGCTCGGCTTGCCGGTCTTGATGCATTGGCCCGGGCTCGGTGCAGGGCCCTGGCCCTCGAGCGGCAGGCAGCGAATGGTCGCCTTCGTCGCCTCCTTGATCGCGAGCTCCGTCTCCGTCGTGCCGTCCCAGTGGGCGTAGACGAACGACGACTCGCCGTCGCGGAAGCACGCGACGAACTCCTCCCAAGTGTCGACCTCGCTCGTGCGCGCCTCGCGGAAGGCGAGCGCGCGCTCGAAGAGGAAGCGCTGGAACGCGTCGAGGCGCTGGCCGACCTGCACACCGAGGTCGTCCCACGACAAGGTCTCCTTGACCGCCTTGCCGTTCTCGTCGACGTCGGCGATGCGCATCTTGCACATCACCGAGCGGCTCTGGAGGTCGCGCGGGCCGAGCTCGAGGCGCATCGGCACGCCCTTGCGCTCCCAGTCGTAGTACTTCGCGCCGGGCTTCAAACCCTCGCGCGCGTCGAGCTCGACGGTCAAGCCGTCGTCGCGCAGCGTCTTCGCGATGCGCTCCGCGGCTTCCATCACCGCGACCTTCTCGTCGTCCTTGCGATAGATCGGGACGATGACGACGTGGATCGGCGCCAACTTCGGCGGGAGCACGAGGCCGTCGTCGTCCGAGTGCGTCATGATCACGGCCCCGATCAGGCGCGTGGAGACGCCCCAGGACGTCTGCCAGACGTACTCGCGCTCGCCGGACGCGCTCTGGAACGTCACGTTGAACGCCTTGCCGAAGTTCTGGCCCAGGTCGTGGCTCGTGCCGGCCTGCAGCGCCTTGCCGTCTTGCATCATCGCCTCGATGCAGCGCGTCTCGACCGCGCCCGCGAAGCGCTCGTTGGTCGTCTTGACGCCCTGGATCACCGGCACCGCAAGGACGTCGTGCAGGACCTCGCGGTAGATGTCGAGCATGCGCTGCACCTCCTCGGTTGCTTCCTCGTGCGTCGCGTGCGCCGTGTGTCCCTCTTGCCAGAGGAACTCACCCGTGCGGAGGAAGAGGCGCGTCCGTAGCTCCCAGCGCATGACGTTCGCCCACTGGTTGATCAGCATCGGCAGGTCGCGGTGCGAGTCGATCCACTTCGAGAAGAAGTGGCCGATGATCGTCTCGGACGTCGGCCGGATGACGTAGGGCTCCTCGAGCTCCTTGCCGCCCGCGTGTGTGACGACGGCGAGCTCGGGCGAGAAGCCCTCGACGTGCTCGGCCTCCTTCTGCAGGAAGCTCATCGGGATCAGCAGCGGGAAGCACGCGTTCTTGTGCCCGGTCGCCTTGAAGCGCACGTCGAGCGCTGCCTGGATCTTCTCCCACACGGCGTACCCGTGCGGCTTGATGACCATGCAGCCCTTCACGACGCCCGCGGCTTCCGCGAGATCGGCCTCTTGAATAACGTCTTGGTACCACTGCGCGTAGTCCTTCGCGCGGGTCGTGATCCTGGCTTCCGACATGGAGCTGGCTCCCGATGAGGGTGTGGCGAGGGCGAGCAGCGCCCCGGCGGGGTCCCGCGGTCCACGGACCCGCCCATTCGGGCCCGCGGACAACGGAGGGGCGAAGAGGATACCCGCGATGGGGCGCGACTTGCGCCCGGCGTGCCTTCGACCCATGCTCGTGGCCATGACGCGTGCACTGGTCGCGATCGGAGTGATCACCGCGCTAGGCCTCGGCCTCGCGCTCCTGAACCGTGAGCCCTCACCGCCGCCCTCGGCCCCAGGTGGGGGCGGTGAAGCAGGCTCGACGGCCCTCCCTGCTGAGCTAGCCGGGCGTTCAGAGCTAGCCGCGCCAAACGCGGCGGCGACGCCGTCTGCGCCCGACGGCGCCGCGGCCTTTACCCGCTCCGGTCGGGTCGTGGATGCGGCGGGCGAGGGCGTCGGCGGGCTCTCCGTGGCGGTCGTCATGCGCCCCGCGGGCCTCGGGGGCCCGATGTCGGACGGCGGGCAGTTCCCCGCGCGCACCGTCACGGACGCAGACGGCCGCTTTGAGCTGAGCCTGCCGTACCCAGGCTCCATGTGGGTCGGCCCGCTCGCGCAGCTCGACGTCCGCCACCAGGTGCTCGGCGCTCCGGTCCGGGCCGAGTTCAGCGCCGCGGCCGCGGGGACCCCGCTCGAGCTGCGGGTCCGTGAGTCCAAGACGGCCGCTGGCGTCGTCAGCCTCGCCGCGGCGCCGGGCCTGCGCGCGAAAGACGTGCGCGTGGTCGCGATCGGCGAGCAGTCGGGGCACAGCGCCCTCTCGGCCTTGACGGACGATGGATCGTTTGTGATCGGGCCGCTCTTCGACGAGACGTACTTCTATGTGGCTTCGGCCCCGGGTTTTGTTTCGCGCAGCCGCCACGGCGTCGCGTCCGGCACCCAGGGTCTCGAACTCACGCTCGAGCCGATCGGCGCGCTGCGAGTCCAGGTCGAGGGCGGGCCGCGGCCGGGCTTGCGCGTCGAGTGCTCGCCCGAGGGCGGGACGCTCGCGACCCTCGCTCGGATGACGGTCATCGGTCGTTCCATGAACTTCCTGCTTCCTGGGCCCCATTCGATCGCCGCCTACACCCAGGACGAGATCGGCTACGCGCACGTCACGGACATCGGCTCCAAAGAGGCGCCTCTGGACGTCCAGGTCGCGCTCGGTCCGGCAGCGTCGCTGAGGGTGTCGAACGACGCCGACTCGCCGCGCATCCTCGTCGTCGAAGAGGGGGGCAAGACGGTCCGCGTCCAGACGATCAGCCTCGCGGGCCAGACCGTCATGATCGTGCCGCCGGGCGCCCTGACCGTGCGCGCCTATGCCCTCCCCGGGGACGAGATCGAGACGCAGGCCTTCCAGCTCGCGCCGGGCCAGCGCGGCGAACTGCGCCTCACGCTGCCCGCCCAGTGAGCGCGTCGCCGCGCCGGGCGCCAGCAGCGTCCCTGGCGCACGGCGACCGGCTATCCTTAGGGGTGGAATCGCCGCTCCGGGCGACCTAGAAAGCCGCTTCGAGACGCCCCATGACTGACGCTACGCTCCAAATCACGCCGGACATGACCATGGAGGCGATCCTCGCGGTCGCGCCCTCTGCCCAGCGCGCGCTGTTCCAGCGCTATCACGTCGGCGGCTGCTCCGCTTGCGGCTTCCAGCCCAGCGATACCCTCGCGCAGGTCGCGAAGGACCACAACCTGCTCGACATCAAGGACGTCATCGCGACCATCCAGCGGGCCGAGACGATGGACCGCGAGCGGCAGGTGACCTCCGACGACTTGCGCGCGTGGCGCAGCGCCGGCGAGGCGTTCACCTTCATCGACGTGCGGCTCCCGGACGAGCGCGCGGCGACGCCCCTCGACCCCGAGGTGGGCGCCGAGCCGCTCGACTACGACGCGTCCGACAAGTACATGTCGCTCCCCAAGGACCGCCGCATCGTCTTCGCGTGCGCGGACGGGGGCCGTTCGCTCGACGTTGCGAGCTACTTCCTCGGCCATGGCTTCACCGCGGTGTACGCGCTGCGGGGCGGCCTGGCGACCTGGTGACCGGGTGACTTGCTGACCGGGTGATGTGTCCGCCGGGGGTCGCCATGGCGATCCCGCCCCGGACCCCTTTCGGAATCCGTGGCTTCGTGGTGACATCGCGAAGGTCGCGCGGGGGGGCCTGCCGCTCCCTCCGACGAACCTCCATTCTCAATCAGTGCCTCCATTCTGAACGACCTCGAGAGGTGTCCGGTCGATCCTCTGGAATGGCCGGACCTGGATCAGCCGCGGGCGCAAGCCCAGAGCGCGGTCCAGGCGGTGCCGGCGGCGGGCCCTCTGCCCGTTCCTCCCCGTCGGTATCGGCGCGACGCACGAGAGCCGTCCCTGCTTCTGCGGGGACGGCTCTTTCCGTCGCTCAAGAGCCGCCGTCGACCCAAGGCTCGCGCAGCCCGTCGATCTCGATCAGGCCGCTGAAGGGGCGCATGCGCAGGACCCGTTGTTCGCCGCGGTAGGTCAGGACGAACCGCGCGCCTTGGCGCGCCGTGCCCTTTGGCGTGAACTCCACCGCGTCGAGGCCGCCGAGGTCGAAGGACTCGATGCGAACGCCGCGGAACACTGCGTCTCGATCGAAGCGGCGCAGGAACGGGTGGGCGCCGTAGGGCGAGACGAGGGCGGTCCCCTCCTCGCTCATCGCGGCGTAGCCGCCGCCGTCCTCGTCAAAGCGCATCAGGAGCGTCGTCTGATAGAGCGCAGCGCGGTTTTGCACGTCTCGCAGGTCGCGCGCGACGAGCCGCGCCGCATTGTCGAGGGTGATCTCAGGGCGATCGAACCAGGCTGGGATCGTGAAGCTCGACAGGATCGCGAGCACCGCGAGCACGATCGTCAGCTCCAAGATCGTGAAGCCAGTGCGCCGTGCGGCGATGGCGGGCTGGCGGCGCGGCGCGGGGCTCATCATGGGGCGAAGTCGCTCGGACTCCGGTCCCATCGGATCTCGGTCTCGTAACCCTTGAGCCGATCCGCGCGCCGCTCCGCTCGGCGCCCGCGCCCGGTCAGCGTGGCGCGTGGGCGATCTCGTGCGCGAGGACCCGCGCGAGCTCCTCCGGATCGACCGGCTTGGACAGCCTTGTCCAGGAATGAAACTTCTCGGGCAGGAGCGCCGCGGACTCATAGCCCGTCAGGAAGACAAACGGCGTCTGGCGCCGCGTGAGCTCCTCGGCCACGGGCGCAGAGCTCTTGCCTTGCAGGTCGATGTCCAGCACCGCGCCGTCGACCGCCTCACGCGCCAGGAGCTGCAGGGCTCGCTCGGACGTCGGCGCCGGCCCGACGACGGTGCACCCGAACTCCTCGAGGGCGAAGCGCATCGACTCCGCCAGGACGAAGTTGTCTTCGACCACCAAGATGCGCCGATCGGAGAGAGGACTGCCCGGAGCCATGCGCGCGAGGGTACCGTGGCCCACCCTGGAAGTCCCGCCCCATGACCGGTCAGACTCAAGGCGCCCAGGCTCCGATCACGCGCGCAGCTCGCGCCCTTTGTTTGGCTCCGCCCATGAACGCCCGCGACCTCCATTGCAGCGCTGCGCCCGCCACGCCGAGTGAGGGCCGCTGGTGGACGCCGGCCGTGACGTTGGGCTTCGTGCTCATCGCGCTGAAGCTCGCTGTGCTCGCGCTCCCACCGCTCGGGTTGTCGCCCGTCCACGTGCCCGGGAGCGTGCCCGGCTTACCGGGCTTCGAGGAGTGGCGGCGGGGAATGGCGGCCGAGGAGTGGCTGCGCGGCCCCCTGCTGCCCTGGCTCGACTACCAGCAAGGGCATTTCCAGGGGGGGACGCTCGTCACCATCGCGCTCGCGACCGCGTCGTTCGCGGCCTTCGGGGCGTCGCCCTTCGCGATGCGCCTCCCGAACCTCTTGTTCGATCTCTCTGGGCTCTTTGCGCTCGTGTGGCTCGTCGACCGCAGCGCCGGCCGCCGCGCGGCCTGGATCGCGGGCGCCTTCGCGGCGGTCGCGTCGCCCGGGTACTGGGTCGTCGGTGCCGCCGCCTGGGCCTCGCACGTCGAGTCCAACGGGCAGGCGCTCGTGCTGCTCGCCGTTTGGGCCCACCACGTCTTCTACGGCGGGCGCGGTCCGCGGCGCGCGTTCGGGCTCGGCGTGTTGGCGGGGCTCGCGCTCTGGTACCACTACGGCATCGCGCTCTGGCTCGGCGTGATGCTCGTTGTCGAAGCCATGCACGCGCCCCGTCGCATCGTGTCGCGTGATATGGCTTGGCGTGTCGCTGGAGCGCTCGTCGGGCTGCTGCCTTGGTTCGTCTACAACTTGCAGTACCACTGGGCGGGCCTGGGCCTCTACGGTCGCTCGGCGAGCGAGCATGTCCAGCTCGACGGCGCCGCCGCCTGGTCGGCGTTCTGCGACCTTTGGCGCGAGTTCCTCCCCGGGTCGACCTGGTTCCCGGACCTGCCCGGCGTCGCCGGATCCGGGCGCGCGCTCGGCTTCGTCTGCTTGGCAGCCGCAGTCCTGGCCTGGTTAGGGGTCGCGCGCCACTCGCTCGCGAAGCTCCGCGCGCGGCGCGCGGTCGGGGCAGAGCTCGTCTTCGTGTTGCAGCCGCCGCTCTGGATGGCCGCATACACCTTCAGTGAGTTTCACGGTGATCCGAAGTGGGCGCAGGGGTATCGCTACATGCTCGCCGTGCATCCAGCCGCGTGGGCGCTCGGTGGCATCGCGCTCGCACGGCTCGCCGCGCATGGACCGCGGGTCGCGCGACGCGTCACTGCGGTCGCCACGGTCGCCGCGCTCGCGCTCACGGCCGCGCTGGTGGCGCGCCTCGAGCCGCAGCACCTCGCGCGCGCCTTCGAGGCGCCAGGGCGCAACCTGGAGAGCCTCGGGCGTTGGCTCTACTACCGCCGCCTCGACTCCCCCGAGGTGCTCGTCGAGGCGGCGCGGCGTCTCGTTACGGAGCGCGACCCCGTCGAAGCGGATGTCGTCCTCTATACGCTCGGCAATACCCTCGCGTTCCAGCTCGGGCTCCCGGCGCCGCCTGTGGCCGACGGCGCGCGTCGCGTTGCGCATGACAAGGCGCTGTCGCAGGCGGAGGCCGCCCGCGCGGCGCTCGCGGCGTCGGTGCCTGCCGAGTACGGGCCCTACTTTGCGCCCGCGCGGGCTGGCGAGCGCCCTTGGCCTTGGGCGCAGCGAGACCAATTCTGGCGCCAATGGGATCGACGCGGAGGCGGTCGGCCGCCCGGCGCGTACGCGCGGTGAGGCCCGCGCTGGCCTGCGTCGATCCGTCGGGCAAGGCGACGTGGTCTCGCCCTGGGAGTCGTCTCGACGCGATTCCGCTTCGAGCGCGTCCGAGCGGGTACTTTGGATCGAATCCACCGGACCCTGCAACCCCATAGAGCCGTGACTGACCTCCTCATCCCCGCTCGCGTCGAGGCCGCCAAGCGCCGCCTCGAAGAACACGCCGCTTACCGCTCCGTGCATGGCATCGAGGGCCTGCGCGCGTTCATGCAACATCACTGCGTGTGCGTGCTCGACTTCATGACGCTCTTGAAGACGCTGCAGATCGGCCTGACGTGCGCGCGTACGCCGTGGGTGCCGCCCACGAACCCGACGGTCGCGCGCTTCATCAACGAGATCGTGCTCGACGAGGAGTCCGATGCGGCGTTCGGCGACCACCCGCTGAGCCACTACGAGTGGTATCTCGCGGCCATGGATCAGGTCGGCGCGGACACGGGGCCGATCCGCGAAGTCGAGGCGCGCTTGCGTCGTGGCGTCGCGTGGGCCGATGCGCTCGCGGGCTCGGGCCTGCCGCAGGCCTCGATCGACTTTGCGTCGACGACGTTCCGGCTCGCCGAGGGGCCGCTGCACGTCGTGGCTGCGGTGTTCTTCCACGGGCGCGAAGACGTCATTCCGCGCATGTTCCTGCCGCTCGTTCGGTCTCTGCGCGAGCAGGGCTTGACGTGCGATCTGCTCGTGAGCTACCTCGAGCGTCACATCGAGGTGGATGGGGGCGACCATGGCCCGCTCGCGCGCCGCATGTTGGACGAGCTCTTCGAGGGCAGCGACGACCGTCGCGCTGAAGCGGCGCGCGCCGCCGAACGCGCGCTTGGAGCGCGCGAGGCGCTCTGGGACGAGGTCGCGCGTGTGTGCGGGCGCCTCGATGGCGCGGGGCAGCTGGCGCGCTCATGAGCGCCGCTTGATCCCTGCGCGTTGACATCGCATCAGCGGCGCCGGGCGAGGTGTGCCCTCGTCCCGCGCTGCCCGGGAGAGCTCAGGAGAACGCAGCGTTCACGCGCTCGATCAAGGTGCCCCGGAGCGAGCTGGACCAAGCGTCGTAGTCGGGACGCGTCGCCATCGTGTGCCCCAAGCCCGGGCTAGCAAAGCGGCCGCGGAAGGCGCGGCGCTCAAGCAGCGGGTCGTCGATCGGCTTCGACAGGACCAGCCGCTGCGTGCTCGGCACGAGCTTCAGCTTGGACCGATGGGACAGGCAGACCTCTGCGCCGCTGCGCTCTGCGCGGCGGCACCAGGCTTCGGCCTCGGCCTGCATGCCTGCGAAGCTGCGTTCGTCGAACGCGCCCACGTCCTGCAACGCCTCGCGGCGCACGATGAACGCCGGCCCGACCGTGCCCGGGCGGAGGGTCTCGGCGAAGGCCGGCAGAACGCCGAGGCCCGCCGCGACCACCTGGGTGTGGTCGCGCAGGTGCTGCACGAGGCTGCGCACCGAGTCGGCATCGAGGTCATGCGAGCCATCGATGACGAGCACGAGCGGCGCGTGCCCCTGCGCAAGGGCGCGATTGATGCGCGCCGAGGTGTTTCCGATCGGGTCGACGGAGCGCGTCCAGACACACCGGTGATGCAGGGCCGCCGCGCCGTCGATGTCGGCTGCAGCTTCGATGACCCACGTCCGCAGCGGCACGTCGATCGACGCGGCTACGAGGGCGGCAAGGCAGCGCTCGGCGGTCGCGGGATCGTCACCGACGAGGATGATGGCGTCGAGCTCGGTGGTGTCGTTGGAGAACATCATGGTGTTGAGCGGCCGGCGGTGTGCACATGGCAGCCGGGGCGGCATGGGGACAGGAGCACCCGGCGTGCCAGGCAGGCAGCGGTGCGGCTGCTGCAGCTCTTCCCTACGTAAGCTTCCCCTGCTGAGGCGCCGCGTGCGGGCTGCGAGCGCGATCTGTGCCGACAGCGTGCTCGCCTGTGTCCCCGCGCGAGGCAACACGCGCGCCCAAGTGGGAGGCGCCGGGGCGTGCGACGTCGGAAGCGATTTCCCGCACCGGAAGCCGCTGCGTGCAATCGTTCGGATGCGCGACCTTCGTGGTCCCACAACGAGGCTCGCCCCGCGTATCCTAGCGGCCAGTCACCTCCATGGAGCTCACCGAACGCTTCGAGACCGCGCTCGTCTACGCGACGAAGTTGCACGCGACGCAGACCCGCAAGGGGAGCGGCATCCCGTACGTGTCCCATTTGCTCGGAGTGTGCTCGCTCGTGCTGGAGTACGGCGGCGACGAGGACCAAGCGATCGCCGCGCTCTTGCACGACGGCCCCGAGGACCAGGGGGGTGCGGAGACGCTGCGTGATATCGAGGCGCGCTTCGGCGCGCGCGTGGCGCGCATCGTCGACGGCTGCACGGACGGGTTGCCGGACGATGCGGGGCTTCGGGAGCACTGGTTCGCCCGCAAGCAGCGCTACGTCCAGCACCTCGAGAGCGCCGACGCGGACATTGTCCTCGTCTCGTGTTCGGACAAGCTCTACAACGCGCGCTCGGTCGTCGGCGATCAGCTGCACCTCGGCGACGCGACGTTCGAGCGCTTTGCCGCTCAGAAGCGCGGCACGCTCGCCTATTACGGCTCCATCGTCGAGACGATGCGCCGGCACTGTGCCGCTGGGCGCCTGCCCACGGCGCTCTTCACCGCGCTGGAGCGCACGGTCGAGAAGCTCGAGGAGCTCGCGGGCGCCGCCAAGCGTACGACCCTCGCTGACTACGACTGTTGAACGATGACTGATCGAACCCGTGGCGTGATCTGCTCCGTTCTGGCGTTCTCCTTGGCTCGCGCGCGTGCGCCACATGCCCGGCGCCACGGGCTGCGCCGTGTTGTCACCGGCTTGCTCTTGCTCCTGCAGCTGCCCGCGCTCGCGAGCGCTGCCGCGCCGCAAGCAGGTTTGCCCCGCCCCGAGACCCCCGAGGCCCCCGAGGCCCCCGAGACCTTGAGCGCTGAGGTCGTCGTCTACGGAGGCACCTCCGCCGGCGTCGCCGCTGCGGTGCAGGTCGCGCGCATGGGCCGGAAGGTCCTGCTCGTGTCGCCCGATGCGCAGCTTGGCGGCCTCTCGACGGCGGGCCTCGGCTTCACTGATGTCGGCCGGCGCGAGGTCGTCGGCGGCCTCGGGCGCGAGTTCTATCGACGGCTCGGCGCGTGGTACCGCAAACCCGAGGCGTGGCCTTGGCAAGCCCGCGAGAGCTTCACGTTTCGGGTCCAGCACGCGGGCAACGCCGCCGCCGGGCAAGACGATGGCGCAGTGTGGGTCTTCGAGCCTTCGGCGGCGCAGGCGGTGGTCGACGCGCTCGTCGCGGAGGCCGGCGTCCCCGTTGTTCGCGCTCGAATGGATCGGGCGAGCGACGCGACGGACGTCGAGGCGCAGCGCGTCCGCGCGATCACGCTCGTCGACGGGCGCCGCGTCGAGGGTCGGGTCTTCATCGACGCGACCTACGAGGGCGACCTCTTCGCGGCTGCCGGTGTGTCCTATGTTGTCGGCCGGGAGCCCAATGCGCGCTACGGAGAGACGCTGAATGGCGTCCAGCACGCGCGCGCCACGAAGCACCAGTTCCCGGACGGCATCGACCCCTACTTGGTCGAAGGTGACCCGAGCTCCGGCTTCTTGCCGGGCCTCGATCTCGACGCGCCTGACGTCGTCGATGGGGCGGGGGATGCGCGTATGCAGGCCTTCTGCTTTCGGCTGTGCCTGACGAATCACCCCGAGAATCGGGCGCCGTTCGCGCGCCCCGCAGGCTACGACGAGCGCGACTACGAGCTCTTGTTCCGCTTGATTGCGACCGGCTACACGAAGCCGTGGATCACGTTCTCGGGCGTGCCCAACCGCAAGACGGACACCAACAACCATGGGCCGTTCTCGTCCGACGCGATCGGCCTCTCGCACGAATGGCCCGAGGCCAGCGACGCGCGCCGCGAAGCGCTCTTCGCGGCGCACAAGCGCTACCAAGAGGGTCTGCTCTGGACGCTCGCGCACCACGAACGCGTGCCGGCCGAGGTCCGCGCTCAATTCGCCGACTGGGGCCTGGCCAAGGATGAGTTCACCGCGACGGGCAACTGGCCCGATCGCATCTACGTGCGCGAGGGGCGCCGCATGGTCGGCGAGGAGGTCATGACCGAGCTGCATTGCCTCGGCAAGCGCGTAGCGGAGTGGCCCGTCGGCATGGCGGCGTACACGATGGACTCGCACAACGTCCGCCGCACGGTGCGGCCGGGCCCGGACGGCGCGCTGCAAGTGATGAACGAAGGCGACGTTCAGGTCGGCGGCTTCGGGCCCTATCCCATCGGGTTCGGTGCGCTCGTGCCGCAGCGTGACGAGTGCACGAACCTCATCGTTCCGGTCGGCCTCTCCGCGACGCACATGGCGTTCGGCTCGATCCGCATGGAGCCCGTGTTCTTCGTGCTGGGCCAATCCGCAGGCACCGCCGCAGTGCACGCGATCGAGGAGGACGTGGACGTCCAGGCGCTCGATCGCGCGCGGCTGACGGCGCGTTTGCTCGCCGACGGACAGATCCTGGCGCGGCCCGAGTGAGCTGCCTCGGCCGCATCGCGGTCGTTCAGTCTCCTGCGAGGAGCGCGCGCAGCTCTGCCACCGAAAAAGAGGCCGGCACGTCCGCGACGGGCCACGATTGCCAGACGCGCGCGATCGCGAGCGGCTCACTGGCTGGGGGCGCCGCGTTCGGGTTCGGCGTGTCGATCGTCTCTAGGAGCCCGCGCGAACGCGCGCCAATGCGCACGCCGCCCATGCCGTCGGGGTGCCAGCCGAGGTCGCCGTGGAAGAGGATCCCGTCGCGCGGCGCGCTGGCAGGTCCGGCCGCTGCCGCGGCTTCACGTGTCGTGCGGTCGTAGACCGCGAAGACGAGGTGCTCGGCGGTGTGCCGTGACCGCTCGCCGATGTCGTGGGCCTCGAGGCGCACCGTGCCGTCGTCGAGGGTCCAGCGCCCGTGAACGACCTCGACGAGCACCGGCACGGGCGCGCCCGCTGCGCGGCGTCGCGCGAGCCGGTCCTGGGGCATCGTGAAGGGCTGCGCGCAACGTGTGCGCACGTAGGCCTCGATCTCCGGCGTCGTCACGACCGTCGCGCCGGCGGCGACAAAAGCGCGGACGCCGCCCATCGAGTAGGGGTGGTGGTGGGTGGGTAACACCCAGCGCAACGCGCGCTCGGGCCAGCGCGCCGCCAGCGCATCGACGATCGCCTCGCTCGTGGCCGAGTCCCCGGGCGCCTGCAGCACCGCGAGCGCGCCGCCGACTTCCACCGCCAGGACGCGCGAATCCCACGCCGGCACGAGCACTTCGTAGACGTGCGCGCTGATCGGGCGGATCTCGATCGTGTCGCTCGCGGCGGCCTGCGCGTCACCCACGGCGGGCTCGGTGAGCGCTGGCGGCGCGACGTGGCGCGCGCTCTCCGCGTCGTTCGGCGCGCTCACCGCCGCGCCGAGCTCGAGGGTCCACACGACGCCGCTCTCATAGAGCGTTGCCGTGGTGGCGCTCGGCGTCGAAGCGCCGTCCTCGAACGTACGCGTGACGAGGTTTGTCACATCGCCGAGCCGCCCATGGGTGAAGGGCTCCGCCATGCGCGTCGCGCCGGACCGCTCGCCTAGGTGCAGCAACGTCGAGGCGGCGAGCCGATCCTCCGCGTCGAGCGCTTCCCGCGCGCGCCCGTCACGCTCGATCCAGAGCCGCGCGCCGCGCCGCACGACCCTCGTCGTGCTGCGCGGCGCGTCTGCGGCGGTCCACCAGGTGGTCCACAGGAGGGCCTCCGCGTCGTCGCCCTCGACCTCGACGTGCTGCACACGCGCGCGGTAGGCGCGCGTCTCGTAGGGGCGCGCATAGTGTCCTTCGAGCTTCGCGGTGCCTTCGAGCGTCCAGGTCGTGCCAATCGGCGCGGTGATCAGCGCGTCCGGACCCGAGATGGATGGGCCCGACGCACAAGCGACGGCGAACGTGGAGAGCAGGAGGAGCATGGGGTGCCTACGGTGGCGTTCGCGCGACGTTGGCGCCGAATCGCTTGCAAACGCCGCGCGCCCCCGCGCGACGCAGCTCGAGAGAGCGTGCGAAGCGCGGGGGCGCGAGCTCGGCCGCCGCTGCGGGGCCGTTGTCTACGGTCGAATCACTGGAAGTCGATCGAGACCGCGTTCGTGAAGTTGGACGTCGCGACGCCGCCGCTGGCGTCACGGTGCCACGCCTGGAAGTTCCACGTCTGACCCATGGAGATCGAGACGATGCCGGACGGCTGCGGCGTCTGCGTCAGGTCGAGGACGAGGTCGAAGCTGCCGGTCGTGCCGGAGTTCTTGATCTGACCTGCGCCGACGTAGCGACCGATGGAGCCACCGAGGCAGAGCACACCCTGGCTGCCGCCCGGCTGCGGGACGTTGCCTTGGATCAAGCTCGCCAGGAAGAACCCGAACGCGTTGTTCGGCAGGTTGTTCGCGGTCAGGGTGACATCGTTGTCGGCGGCGACGGCGCTGCCGGTCGCGACGATTTCGCCCGACAGACCCGTCGAGTTGGCGACGGCCGGGCTGCAGTACGTCGTGCCGAGCGTCCCCGCGCCGAGGACGTAGGTGAACTCGACGCGCGTGATGTTGAACGACGCCGGCTCGGACCAGACGTCGTGCATGCCTGCCGGCGACGTGGCGCTGCCCAGGTGGAACTGCATGCCCGAGCGTGCCAGGTCGACCGTGAAGCCGCCGATCGTCGTCTGCTGCTGGGTGACCCCCGCGTAGGAGTTGGCGCCGGTGGTGTCGCCGACGTTGGCCATCGTGTTGCCGTAGATGCCGATCACGTCACCGGCGTTCACTTGAACGTTGACCGGCTGGAACGTGCTCTGGTCGAGGTCGAGGCCGAGCGCCAACGTGACAAACGCGTTGGTCGTCGCCGAGTAGGTCGGCGGCGGCACCGCGCCGTCGAAGCGGACGATCGAGAAGTTCTGGAACGTGTTCGCAGAGCCTGTCTGGAGCAGCGTCTGCACGCCCGTGATCGTGAAGTTCGTGGGGGCGGTGAACCAGTAGCCGCGCGTGTTGCCGCTGAAGGTGCCCGTCTGAGGGCCCATCGTCGCGGTCTGGCCGAATGCGGCGGCGGTCAAGGAGAGCGCGATGGCGCTACGAGAGAGGAGTTGTCGCATATGGAGTGCAGATTTGAGGCAGGGCCGTTCTGGAGCGCGTGCGGAGCAGTTCCCCACGCCCTGCTAAACGATACACCTCGCTGCGAGTTCGGCCGCAGATTTGCCAGCAGGAACCACAGCGCTCATATCGGGACGCTCTGCCGGGTCAGCCTCGGGCCGTCGGCGCATGCAGGTCGGGCGGGGCAGCGCCGGACCTGCGCTTCAGGGGCCCGCGGGCCCTGATCCAGCCAAGTTCACTGACCCTCGTCAGCGAGGCGCTGGATCAACTCGATGAGGTCCTTGCCGTGGGCGTCGACCTTGACGCCTTCGTCGCGGGCGCGGATGACGCCCTTCGGGTCGAGGACAAACGTCACGCGCTTGGCCATCGGGCGCCCGTCCATGTCGACCTCGAACTTCTTGGTCACGCTGCCATCAGGGTCGGAGAGCAGCGGGAAGGGCAGCTTCTGGTCCTTCGCGAACTTGCCCATGTCCTCGACGCTGTCGCGGCTGATCCCGTAGACGTTGACTCCGAGCTCACCGAGCTCGGTCGCTGCGTCCCGCAGCGAGCACATCTCGCGGGTTCACCCAGGCGTCGCGGCCTTGGGAAAGAATGCGAGGATCGACCAGCGCTCGGCGGCGCCGCCGACGGCTGCGATCTTGCCGTTGTGGTCGTTCAGGCGGAAGGGCTGTGCCGCGGCGCCGACGACGGCGCCCGGTGCCTTGACCTGCGGCGTGTCCTGGGCGACGAAGGCGCACGGGACGAGCGCCAAGAGCAGCGTCGAAAGGATGGAATGGGTGAGCTTCATGGCGTGGATGGTACGCCAACCCAAGCAGCCTCTGATCGAGCGGGCTCAGCCGTTCCCGCCGCCGAAGCGCGGGCCGCGCCCGCGCTTGCCGCCCGGCCCGGTCTGCGGCGGCGCCTCCTTGGGCGGCGCGGCCTTCGGCGGCGTCGTGCCCTCGCCGCCCTGCGGCGTCCCCGGCTGCGGCGCGTCGGGCTTCGGCGTTTCGGGCTTCGGCGTTTCGGGCTTCGGCGTTTCGGGCTTCGGCGTTTCGGGGGGCGCCTCCCCCGGTTTGGCGTCGAGCTCGGGCGCCAGCTCCGCGTCGGTGGGCAGGGAGAGCGCGACGCCCGCTGCCTGCGCGCGCGCGGCGACGGTGGCGCGGTAGGCGCTCAACTGTCCGCGGTACTTCTCGAGCAGCGCCGCCCGCTTTGCGGCGAGCTCGTCACCCTTCGAGGTCGCGTCTGCGGTGGCGAGCTCACTCGCGAGCGACGTCCGCAGCGCCTCCACTTGCTTGGTGAAGGCCGTCCGAAGGACCTCAGCGTCGATCGGTTTGCCAGCGGGCCGCGCGGCGTCCGGGCCCTTGGGCGTGTCCGCCGGCGCTTCCTTCGGGGCGCTGGCATCCGTCGGCTTGCCGACCTCGCCGACCTTGGGCTGCGGGCCTGGCGTCGGTTGGGCCGGGCGCGGCTGCGGCTGCGCTGCGGGCGCAGGCGGCGCCGGACGATCCGACGCGAGCGCGACCATCAGCTTCGAAACGTCGGTCGTGTCGACGGCGACGCCGAACCCGGCGGCCTTCTGCGCGAAGGCTTGCTGCAGGGCGAGCACTTGCCCGCGGTACTTGCGCGCGATCTCGGTCCGCTTCGCGGCGAACGCGCCCGCGTCGCGGCCTGTGGTCGCCTCCGCGTCTGCGAGCTCGGCGCCTGCGGCGCGCGCCAGGTCGGCGACCTGGGCCGTGAACTGTGCCCGCAGCGCCGCGGCGGGGTCCGCGCTGGTCGCCTCCTTCTCGAGCCCCGCGTCATCCGCGGGCAGCACGAAGGGGACGCCGAGCGCTTGGGCCTTCTCCGCGTACGCCGTCCGGAGCGCAGCCAGCTCGCCGCGGTACTTGCGGGCGATCTCGGCGCGGGCTGCGGCGAAGGCGGCCTCGTCGCGGCCCGCGCGCTCGCGCGCTGCGTCGAGGTCGTCCCCGGCCGCGGCCTTCCGCGCGAAGTACTCTGCGGCGAACGCTGCGCGTAGCGCTGCGACCTGGGCGTCGGCTCGGTCGGCTTCCGGGCCCTTACCGGGGGTGGCCTCGTCAGGGGTGGCCTCGTCCGGGGCGCGCCGCTTGGCGTCATCCGGACCTTGGCGCTCGGCGCCTCGCGCGCCGTCCTGCTTGGCGCCCGCTGTGCCGCGGCCTTGGGCGTCGCCGGCGTCCGGGCGGGCGTCGCGACGCGCCGCTTCGTGACCTGGGGGTCTGGTGCGGTTTGGCACCGTCGTCCTGGACCGCCGGGCGGGACGTCGCGGCGGGGGCGGCTCCGATGAGCGTGATCGCAAAACAGCGAGACGAGGAGTGACTTCTTCATCGTGAGGGTTCCGGCTCCGGTCTGACGGACACGGTTTCCATCGACCAGGATCGCTCACTCTGGCGCAGCGCCAGGTAAGACCGCTGAATCTGCTCCGCCAGGCCTGGATCGCCGCGGCAGGGCCCGCTGAAGGGGCACCGGCGGGGGGGGGGGCACCAAGGGGGCGCCACGGAGCTGGGCCAGCGGCTCGCTCACTGAGGTCGGGTGCCCGTGCACCTGCCAGCCTGGCACCTAAGGGCATTCACCTACACGATCTGCACCCAGAATGTCCACTTGTCCGCAAAAAAACCACGCAAATGGAACAAGCGGTCTATTCTATAGACAGAGCAGAGCCCTAGGCGAGTGGGGCTCGCTTCTGCCCCGGGGCGCTGTCCCGCGGCCGGGCCCCCTGCGCAGGCGAGCGTGCAGGGGGCTCATTTCTTTTTTCACCGTGTTCAGCGTCCGCTCATCGTTCGCAGGAGATGCCGCTCAGGGTTCGCTGGAGCTGCACGGGCAGTGAAGAATGCGCGCGAGCTCCGCGGACCGAGCGATGGCGGCTTGGCACATGGAGCGTCGGCGTCGCCGATCGTGCCTCCCTCGCTGTCGTCTCGCATGCGCAACTCCCTCAACGCTGCCCTCGTCTTCCTCGCGCTCCTCGCACCAGGCACGCTTGACACCTTGGCGCATGGCGCGGCTCAGCTCAGCCTGCGCCCCGCCTCGAATCGCCCTGCCGTTGGACAGCTGAAGCTCGCGACCGAACATTGGATCTCGGCCTCCGGCTCAGTCCGCACAGAGGTCACCGCGACGTTCTCGATCCTCGAGTTCGCGGCGTACAGGGCCGCCATCGAAGGCGACTCGCGCCGTGTCGCGCGCGGCCTGCTGCCCGGCTCGACGACGCGCATCGAAGAGGCGGCGCCGAGCGTGCGCTACGACGACGAGCGCGGCGCGATCGTGTTCGAGCGCTCCGAGCTCGGCGCGGTGCGCTGGGGCGCCGATGGCGCGCGCACGTTCAACGTTGAGGAGGGGCTCGAGCTCGTCGAGGTCACTGAGGCGAACGGGCGCGCCGTCGCCCAGTTCCGCGAGCGCGGCGCGCTCTTCGGGCTCGCCTACGAAGGCGACCAGCGTGTCATCGCCCCGAGCGGCGCGACCGACGTCACGTTCGACAAAGCGACCCACAGCGTGAGTTGGCGCCCCGCGTCAGCCGCCGTCGCTGCGACGGCGGCCAAGGTCGTCGTGTCGCTCACGCCGACCGAGCGCCTGCTGACGGGCGCCTACAAGGCTTACGGCTTCGGCGGCGAGCACTGGGTCGGCCGCGTGCGCATCGACAACAGCGGGCCTGGGGCGATCCAGCGCTTTGCGCTGCGGCACCGCGTCGAGGGGTACTCCGAGTGGAGCCCATGGACGAAGCTCTCGGACGTCGCTGCCGGCGAGTCCGCGGTCTTGTGCCTCTATCCGATCCTCGCCGCGTCCACCGCGGCGCTGCGCAGCGACACGCCGGCGAACCTGCTCGTCGAGTGGCGCTACATCGATGGCGACGGCGCCGCCCATGAGGACGCTGAGGGCGCGCGGATCGTGCTGCTCGGCGGCAACGACTTCATCTTCGCGCGCTCCGCGCGGTCCAGCGACGCGGCCACCTTCGAGGAGCAGCACGACAACGTCGATCTCTTGGCGGCTTGGGTCAGCCGCGATGACTCGATCGTGCGCGAGGTCGCGGCCCTTGGCGCGAAGCGCGCCGGCGGCGCCCCCGCGAACCAGGACCTCTTCAGCGCGGTCGCGACGCTGAAGGGGCTCTACGAGGCGCTCGTCGCCAACGACATCACGTACCAGCACCCGCCGGCGCTCGTGGACTCGACGCTGAGCTTCAACAGCAACATGGTGCAGAACATCAAGTACCCGCGCGACGTTCTGCGCGACCGCTCGGGGACCTGCATCGACCTCGCCGTGCTCTATGCGTCGCTCGTGCACGCGGCGGGCCTCCCGGCTTACTTGTGTGTCGTGCCTGGGCACTGCTTCCCTGTCATCGGCATGCCCGATGGCACGCTCGCGGCGGTCGAGGTCACGGGCGTCGGCGGCGGCGGGCGCATGGGCTCGGACGCGGAGACGTTCGGCCGGGTCTTCCTCTACGGCCAGCAGGAGCTCGCGGAGGCGCTCGCTGGGCCTCACGCCTTGCTCGACCTGCGCCATCAGTGGACCCACGGCGTGTCATGCCCAGAGCTCCCGCCATTGGCGGCGGACGCGGTGGCGAAGACGCCGCTGCGCGAGCTGATCCCGCCCACGAAGGTGCCGCACCTTGCGGCGCTGCGCGAGGATCAGATGGAGTGGTTCAATGGATCGTTCGAGCTCCTGCTCACCGCGCCGGGCGGGGTGCCGAAGGTCGCGGCGCTGCGCTCCGTCCCTTGCGTCGACGCGCGCACGTTCCTGGTCGTCCTGACCGAGCGTGAGCTCGAGCTCGACGACAACGGCGACGCGACGCGGCGTACGACCACGCAGCTCTTTGAAGGGCGCCCTTTGTTCAACACGCTGCGTTGCGCAGGCCTCTGCAAGTGGGTCGTGGTCGAGTCGAACGGCGTCGAGGGGGAGGCCACGCGCCTCCCGCCGGACTCGTTCGAGGTGACCCACTGGGAGGCCGGCTTCGAGGGCGAGCTGCTGCGGACGAACCCGGACGGCGGCGAGCCCGTCGTGGTGAAGATCCAGGAGCGCAAGCAGTAGGCGACCGTCGCGGTCGGCCGCGGTGGAGCGAGCGCGGCGCTGTGCGCAAGTCGGCCGCTTCCACTACGTCGCGGGCCCAGAATTTCCCAGCAAGTCCCCTGAAGGCTGCGGGCGGGGCGGCGGTAGCTTGCCGCGTCCTCTATGCGCCTCATCCTCGGTCTCGCAGCGCTCTGTCTGGCGGTCGTCTTCTTCGTCCAAGGCGCGCGGCCGCTCGCGCTCGGGGGCGATGCCGTCCCAGAGACGACGGTCGACGCGTTCAGCGCTGAGCCGCTGCTGCCGCCGGTGGGTGAGCTCGTGCGCGTGACTGGCGGGCACCTCGTCCTCGGCGCCGCGCGGGCGGCGCACATCATCGGCGACGAGGCCTTTGTGCTGCTGCTGGCGCCCAGGGACGCCGCGCGCGCCCCGCTGTCCATCGCCCCCGCGCCGACCGTCATCGTGGCGCGGATGTCCCGCTGGAAGCTCAGCACCGTCGCGCGCGAGAACGCGGCGCGGAGCGACAGCCATGACCTCGGTCCGTTCACGTTGCGAGGGCGCGTGGAGGCGCTCGTGACGTGGCCTGAGCCGGCGCGCGCGCTGGTCGAGCGCGGCCTCGGCTTCACGCCCGGGCAGGTCCTCGCCGTGCTCGAGGGGGAGCGGCCCCGCGATCGAGCGTTTGGCATCGCGGCGGCTTTGCTCGGGCTCGTCGCGGGGCTCATCGGGCTCGCGCTCTTGCGGTCGCGCGCGCGGGCGAAGCGCGCGCGCGCCGGCGGCGCGCCCCATGCCAGCGGGTCGGGCGGGCGACTGTTGCGGCCGCTGATCGCGCTCGGCGCTGGCATCGGCGTAATCGCGGCCCGCTTCGGCGATGACGTCGCGCGCCACGTCGACGAGCTGGACGCGCTGCGCGGCGTGCGGCACCTCGAGGCGCCGCCGGCGGCGGTCCGCGGAGTGGACGGTCTGGGTGGCGCCGCGGACGCGCTCTCCGCGGGCGAGGGGCTCGAGCATGTCCTGGGCGGCGTCGATGCGCTGTTGACCGCCAAAGACGTGTATGAAGCCGGCGTGCTGCTCTCGGACGTGTTCGGCGCGGACGTCGTCGTCCAGTCGACGGTGGCGTTGACCGAGACCACGGAGCGCTACGAGCGCGTCGCCAACGACGCCTTCAAGCTCGTCGCACAGCGTTCGGTGCGGCGGACTCGGATGGCGCGCAATGGGGCGCTCGGGGAGGTGCAAGAGGTCGTCGACGACGCGCCGCCGTCGGCCGCGAAGGGGGAGTCCGTGACGCTGAAGCTGACGGCGGGCGACGAGCCTCCGTCTCCGACCAATGGCATGCGCCCGCTCCTCGACCTCGAGTTCGAGCACACGACGACGCTGCTCGACGCGGTGCCGACGACGTTTGTCTTGCACGGGGAGGCCTGGATGGAGCTGCCGGACTTGCTCGCAGGACCGGAGGTCCGGTCGATCGTGTTGCACGACACGCCACGCGGGCGCGAGCGGATGGCGCGCGAGCTCGAGCGCGCGTACACCGCGGCCCTCGAGAGCGCTGGCGCGTGCGAGGCCCTTGGGCTGTCCCGCTTGGAGGCGACCGTGCGCGTCACCGCGCTCGCCGAGGCGACCTTGTCGCTGGCCGACGGGGCGCTGGAGCTCCGCGCCAGCGGCCCGACCGTGATCGAGACGACGCTCGCGGGCTGGCGCTGAGCGCGCCCGTGACGCTGCGCTGAGGGGCGCCCCAGACGCCCCAGACGCCCCAGACGCCACAGACGCCCCAGACGCCCCAGACGCCCCAAACGCCGCACGCACGTTGCGGCGTTCGCGCCGCACGCACGTTGCAGCGTTCGCGCCGCAACGCTCGCTCAGCCTCGCGGCGCGGTCGGCGCCGTCAACGTCGCGTGCTCGACGTTGCCGGTGTTCCGTACGCCGGCGCGCTGCACGAGCAAGCACTCGACCTCGGCGTCTGCGACGGGGCGGTGCTCGACGCCGCGGGGCACGACGAGCACCTTGCCTGGTTCGAGGTGCTCGACGTGATCGCGGAACTCGACGCGGAACGCGCCGCGCAAGGGCACAAAGAGCTCGTCCTCCTCCTCGTGCAGGTGCCAGACGAACTCCCCCTGGAACTTCACGACCTTGACCTCATGGTCGTTCAGCGCGGCGAGGGTCCGCGGCCGCCAATGTTCGGTGACGCCCAGCAGCTCGCGCGCGAGGTGCAGGGCCCGGCCTGTCGCAGCAATGTCCATCCCGTCAGCGTAGCGCAGCCGCGCGGCCTCAGCGCGGCTGGCGCCAGCGGCCCTAGGACCCGTCCGAGCGCTTGCTCCGCAGCTTGGTCTGCTCCTCCACCGGCAGCGGCCCCACGGCGGTCTGGTCGCCGAACTGCGCCTGCAGCCGGCCGAGCTCGACCGCGAGCTTCGCGGCGGTCGCCGCATGCTCGGGCTGGCCGAACAGGTTCTGCTGCTCGTCCGGGTCCGCCTGCAGGTCGAACAGCTCCCACTCGTCGAACGGGTAGTAGTGCACGAGCTTCCAGCGCTCGGTGCGCACGCCGCAGTGCGGCGACACCATGTGCGAGGCAGGGTATTCGTAGTAGTGGTAGTAGATCGACTCGCGCCAGTCGTCGGGCGCTTCGCCGCGCAGGAGCGGCATCAGCGAGCGGCCCTGCATGTCGCTCGGCACGGCGACGCCCGCGGCCTCGAGCAGCGTCTCGGCGTAGTCGAGGTTCTGCACGAGGTGATCGTCGACCGCGCCTGGCGCGACGACGCCCGGCCAGCGCACGATGAGCGGCATCGAGAGCGACTCCTCGTACATCCAGCGCTTGTCGTACCAGCCGTTGTCGCCGAGGTAGAAGCCCTGGTCCGACGAATAGACGACGATCGTGTTGTCCGCGAGGCCCTCGGCCTCGAGCCAGTCGAGCACGCGGCCGACGCTCTCGTCGACGCCGCGCACGCAGCGCAGGTAGTTCTTGAGGTAGCGCTGGTGCATCCAGCGCACGCGGGCCTCGCCCTCCAGGTTCGCTGCCCGGAACGCGTCGTTGAGCGGGTTCCAGTAGGCGTCCCAGACCGACCGTTGGTCCGGCGTCATGCGCGCCAGGTTCTGATAGCCAGACTGGTCGAGCGCCGTGCCCGCCTTCGGGTCCCAGTCGGTGCTCGGCGACACAAAGAGGTCGTAGACGAGGTTCATGTCGCGCGCGATCGTCATCTCTTGGAAGCGCGCCGCTGGCCCGAGGTGCGCGTAGTCCGCGAACAGCGTCGGCGGCTCCGGCAGCGTCATGTCGTCATAGAGCGACAGGTGGCGCAGCGCCGGCATCCACGTCCGGTGCGGGGCCTTGTGCTGGCACATCAGCAAGAACGGCTGCCCCGAGTCCTTTTGATCTGCGAGCCAATCGAGCGCCAGGTCCGTCACGACGTCCGTGCAATAGCCCTCGACCGTGCGCCGCCCGTTCGCGTTGATCAAGACGGGGTTGTAGTACTGCCCCTGGCCCGGCAAGACGTCCCAGTAATCGAAGCCCTGCGGGTCCGACCCGAGGTGCCACTTGCCGATCATCGCGGTGCGATAGCCCGCGCCTTGCAGCAGCTTCGGGAACGTCTGCTGGTCACCGTCGAAGCGGTTGCCGTTCGACATGAAGCCGTTCAAGTGGCTGTGCTTGCCCGTCTGGATGACGGCGCGGCTCGGGCCGCAGATCGAGTTCGTGCAGAAGCTGCGGCGAAAGCGCATGCCCTGCGCGGCGAGCTGGTCGATGCGCGGCGTCGTATCGACGCCCGCGAGCCACTGGCCGAACGGCATCTCCGGGTCGCGCGCGTAAGCGCCGATCGCGTGCGGCGCGTGGTCGTCGCTGAAGAGGAAGACGATGTTCGGGCGGCGCGCGTCCGCTGCCTGCGTCGTCGCAGCGGCCGGGGTCGCGCGCGCGACGGGCCACGGCGCGAGCGTCGCAATCACGGGGCGGTGGTCGGAGGCAAAGCGCGCGTCGGTCGCCTCTTCGGCGAGCACCGCGTGCGCCAGGACCACCGTGCCCGGCGGCACGAAGATGTGGTCGATGCGCGGGCGCTCGGCCGCGAGCTTCTCCGCCGAGGGTTGCCCGAAGCCAGTGAACGTCGCCACCGGGCCGGCGGAGCCGCTCGCGCTCGCGCGGCCCGCGTCCTCGAGCGACTCCGCGAGCGTCGCGTAGCCCGTCGACGTCGGCTCGAAGTTGAAGTCGCCCAAGAGCACCGCGGGGCCGCCGCGGGCGAGCTCGCGCATCCGCGCGGCAACCAGCCGCGCGCTCTCGCGGCGCGCCTCTTCGCCGCGGTGGTCGAAGTGGGTGTTGACGACGAGCAGCGGCCGGCCGGTCTCACGCTCGAGGAGCTGCGCCCACGTCGCGATGCGATTCAGCGCGGCGTCCCAGCCCCGGCTCGGGACCGCGGGCGTCGGCGAGAGCCAGAACGTGCCCGTCGCGCCGAGCGTGAAGCGCGCCTTGTCGAAATAGATCGCGCAGCGCTCACCGTCGCCGTCGGGGCCTTCGCCGTCGCGGCCGCGCGAGACGACGCCGTAGCGCGCGAGGTCTAGCCGCAGCGCCTCGACCTGATGGGCCAGCGCCTCCTGCACGCCGAGGACATCGGGCCGCGCCGCCTCGATGCGGGCGACGACCGCCGCGCGCCGGGCGGGCCACGCGTCACCGCCGTCCCTCGGCTCGTCGTAGCGGATGTTGTAGGTCATCACGCGCACCTCGGTGCCCGAGGCCCCTGAAGGGTCCGCAGGCCCGCCGGCGTCCGAATCGTGGGCCGCAGCGGCCCCGAGGCCGAGCGGGGTGAGCGCGAGCGCCAGGAGCGCCAGGAGCGCCAGCGTAAGGAGTGTGGTTTGGAGGTTGCGCATGTCGTGCTCACGCCTCATTCACGCGCATCCGATACAAGATCCTGCGTGTCTGCGGCGTCTTCGTCGCATGGATTCTATGCCTGCTACCTCCATCCGTCGCCTCTTCCGTGCTTGGCCGGGGCTCGTCCTCTCCTGCGGCGTGCCCAGCTTGGTCCCAATCGTCCTGACCTCTGGGGCTTTGTCATTCGCGGCCACGGCCTTCGAAGTCTCGGGCTCGCCCCACGCGCCTGGCGCGCCCCAATCGCCTCGCGAGAGCGACGACTTCGCGCGCTGGAAGGGCCGGCCGGCGACGGTGGATCAATTGGACGAGGCGTTCGGCGAGGCGGTCAGCGCCGCGATCACCGCGTGGGCGCCGTGGGCCGAAGAGCACGGGTACGTCGCCCACGTCGAGGAGCGGGGCCGCGTCGTGCTGTTCCTCGCGAGCGACGCGCGCGGCGAGTCGAAGGACCTCGCGCTCGTGACGAAGACCTGCGACGTCGTCGAGGCGCTGGTGCGGTACGAGCCGCGCCCGGCCGAGGGCCGCGACGGGGCCGAGGACCCGCGCGACGCGCCGTGGGTCCTGACGCCCGCGGTGATGATCCACGCGCGCGACGACGCGGAGTACGGGACGGCGCTCGAGCACGCGGCGACGCTCGAGCCGTCGCTCGCGAGCTGGGTGCCCTTCGGCAAGGGCCTGACGGGTTTCACGCTCGTGAAGCCGCTCGCCTCAGGCTGGGCAGTCAAGGCCAAGGGCCGCGTCGAGTGGGACCCCGAGAACGAGGTCGTGCACCGCTTGACGTCGCTGCTCGTGCTGCGGCGCTTCGGCGAGGTGCCCTATTGGCTGCTCGCCGGTGTGTCCTGGTACGTCGAGGTCAAGCAGTGCAAGGACGTGTACTGCTTCCCCTACCGCAACGAGTTCGTCTGGGCGACCGAGCACACGTCGTGGCCGACCGCGTTGAAGCAGCTCTTCAAGGACGGCCGCGCCGAGTTCCTCGCAGGGCTCGTCGGTTGGAAGCGCGGGACGTTCGACGCGGACCGCGGCAAGGAAGCGTGGGGCCTGGCGCGCTTCATCGCCGAGCTCGACGAGCAGCGGCGCGTCGCGGACCTGCGCGATCGCTCGAAACGCGGCGAGGCGCCGGCGGGCGGCGCCTTGGGCGCGATCCTGGCGGACCTCGCGGAGCTGCGCCGGACGGCGGGTGTGCGCCACTTCGATGACGGCCGCTGGGAGCTGATCGTCGGCTGGGAGCCCAGCGTCGAGCAGCAGCGGGAGATCCTCGCGCGGCACCTCGGCGACGACTTCGAGGCGCGCGCGGTCGCGTCGTTCCGCGGCAAGCCTGCGAAGACTAACCGGAGCGAGCAGGGCAAGGGCGCGGAGCAGCGTCGCTGACCGGGCGGGGCCGTTGCTCCAGGCGCTGCACATGCGGTCCTCCATCCGAACCCGAGCCGCGGCGGTAGCCGCGCTGTCCTTGGCCCTGGGCGCGGCGCTGCTCTGGTCTCGGGGGCTGCACTTGGGCCCAGACGCCGCGCTCGAGGCGATCCGCGACGAGCTCGCGAAGGTCCCACAGGTCGAGCTCTTGGAGCTCACCGGCGTCGTCGATGACGAAGTCAGGTTCCTGCCCCGCATGGAGCACATCTGCGCTCGGATCAAGGTTGCGGGCAAGACGGAGCTGCTGTTGACGGAGCTCTCCAAGCGCTCCTTCGCGACCTCGGGGCACTTGATCCTGGCCGCCGTCGGCCCGCATGCGATCCGGGTCCGCGGCGAGCGCTTCCTCGGCAACTCCATGGCAGCGACAGGCGAGCCCGTTCTCTCTGAGTTTGGCGCAAGCAGCATCGACATCGGGCCGGAGGGCGAGTTCGCGCAGCTCTTCCCGTTCGAGCTGCCGAACGTCCAAGCCGCAGTCGACCACCACGAAGAGATCGCCCGGATCGTCGGGTCCTGGCCGGAGTCGCCCGCGGCGCCCAGGTCATTGACCGGCGCTCGAGGGGAGGAGCTCTTCTACTGGATCGTGAAGCCGGACCTCGCCGAAGCGGACCCCGCCTGGGACTCGCCGCTCGCGGCCTTGCGCGCACGCGCGGAGCGCGCGTCCTCTGCGGCGCCCGCACAACGCTGAAGGGCCCCAAGCAGGGGGGCCCATGCCGATGGGGCGGCCAGCGGTCCGACGCGGACCCGTGGCGTCGGAGCGAGGATGGCCGACCCCGGTCGCAGTGCGGGACGCTCGATTGCGCATCTTCGGCGCCCTCGTTAGCGTCGGCGCATGACCGTCGACCTGCCAGACCCGCTGAAGCAGACGCGTGTTCGTGCGCTCCTCGAGGCGGCGCTCGATCTCCCGCCGAATGCGCGCGGGGAGTTCATCGAGGCCACCCTCGAGCCCGGGGCCACGCGCGACGAAGTGCTTGAGCTCGTCCGCGAAGTGGAGGGGCTCGACGGCTTCCTCGAAACGCCGGCTTTCCCAGGCTTGGCGCGCTATAGCCCGTCCCTCCCCGAGCGCATCGCAGGCTTCCGCATCCTGCGCGTGCTCGGCTGGGGTTCGATGGGCGTGGTCTACCTCGCTCGCCAGAGCGCCCCGCCGCGCGACGTTGCCCTCAAAGTGCTGCGCCAGGACTGTGTCTCGCCTGCCGCGCGTCAGCGCTTCGAGCGCGAGTGCGAGCTCCTCGCGCGCCTCGCCCACCCTGGGATCGCGTCGATCCTGGAGGCCGGCTCGGCGGACTTGGGCGCGGGCGATCAGCCCTGGTTTGCGATGGAGTTTGTCGACGGCGTCGCGCTCGCGGCCTATGCCGCGCGCGAGCAGCTCGATCGGCGGGGTCGCGTGCAGCTCATCTTGCAGGCGGCGCGCGCCGTCGAGCACGCACACGCGCGCGGCGTGGTGCACCGCGACCTCAAACCGGAGAACGTGTTCGTGCGCCGCGACGGGGCCGTCTGCGTGCTGGACTTCGGCGTTGCGACGGGCACGCTCGGCGAGGCGTCGTTCCTGACGTTGACCGCCACAGGACACATTGTGGGGACGCTCGCTTACATGGCGCCGGAGCAGGCGCGCGGTGGCGCAGTCGACGCGCGCGCGGACCAGTACGCCTTGGGCGCGATGCTGTACGAGCTGCTGACCGGCCAGCTCCCGATCGCGGTGCGCGGGCGGCTGCCGCATGAGGTCCTGCGGCTGGTGGCGGACGGCATCTGGACGCCCCCAAGTCGCATCGATCCGTCGCTCAGTGGCGACCTCGAAGCGGTGCTCGCGGGGGCCCTCGCGCCCGAGCCAAATCGGCGCTATGCGAGCGTCGGCGCGTTCGCCGAGGACCTCGAACGCTGGCTCGCGGACCTGCCAGTCCATGCGCGGCCGCCGTCGCGCATCGGGCAATTTGTCCGCCTCGTGCGCCGCAATGCGCTCGTCGCCGCTGGCATTGCGCTGACCCTCCTGATGCTCGGGAGCCTCCTCATGTACGCAGCGGAGCGGACCTTCGAGCGCGAGCGTGAGAGCGCCGTCGCGCAGCTGCTTTCGGATCGCACGCGCTTGACCGAGCTCCAGGAGCTCGCGACGGAGCTTTGGCCGACGGCCTCGGCGACCATCCCGGGGTTCGATCGTTGGCTTCGGTCGGCCCGGCAGCTCGCCGCGCGCCTGCCGCGTCACATGGCGCTCCTGGAAGAGATCGGCGCGGCGGACAGCGAGTTCACGTCCAGCGTAGGGCGTGAAGCGGGTGACGACTGGCTGTCGCGACAGTGTCAAGAGCTCGTCGCCGACATTGAGTCGTTCGCTGCCGAGGACGGCCTCTTGGCGCAGGTCTCGGCGCGCCAAGCGCAGGCGGCGAGCCTGCGGGCGCGCACGGTGCAAGCCATGGCTGACGCGTGGCGCGAGGCCGCGGCGCGCGTCCGCGACGACGCGCGCTTTGCGGGGCTCGAGCTCACGCCGCAGGAGGGCCTCGTGCCGCTCGGCCCGGACCCCGAGTCCGGCCTCGAGGAGTTCGCGCTGGATGGCACAGGGGCGCTGCCAGAGCGCGGGCTCGACCCATGCGGGCGGGTGCGGCCGCGGGTCGGCGACGCGCTCACGCTGGTCCTCGTGCCCGGCGGGGAGACCTGGATCGGGATGCAGACCACGCGCCCCGAGCGACCAGATGAACCCGGATACACCGCGGGGGTGCGATGGTATGCGGCTCACCTGGGTCCGCCGTTCCGCGTGCGGCTGGACCCGTTCCTGATCTCCAAGTTCGAGGTCACCCAGGACCAATTCTCGCGCTGGTTTGGGGCGAACCCGAGCGACTGGGAGGTCGGCTCGGCCTTCTTCGGCAACTTGATCAGCGCTCTCCATCCGGTCGAGACCGTCAACTGGAAGTCGGCGCAGGAGCTGCTACCGCGGGTGGGGGTGACCCTCCCTACCGAGGCCCAATGGGAGCGCGCGGCGCTGGGCGACAGCCCATTTCCCTATCTCGGCGGCCCCTCGCACCTCGACGCGGTGGGCTTTGCCAACTGGAACACCCACAACCGCCAGGACATCGACCCGAGCCTGGCCGCGCCTAACGACGGCTACTTCACGCACCGGCCGGTCGGGGATCTCGCTGCGAACGGCTTCGGGCTGCACGACGTACTTGGGAACGTCTGGGAGCTCTGCCTCGACGTCTACAAGGTCGACTATCACGTGCTCCCGCACCGGCCCGGCGATGGCCTCGTCGTGGCGGAGCCCGATGGGGACGTCTCGCGTAGGGGGTGCGGGTCGGGGATGATGCCGTGGACGGTGCACGCTCTGAATCGCGGGGACAAGCGCTTCGACAGCGGCGACGCGTTGACCGGCTTGCGACCGGCGCGGGCGCTCAGGGGATCGGATTGATGGGAATTCGCGGCCGGCAATCGGTGGCTCGCACGATTCACGGGGGCCCGAGTGATGCGTGACGAGCCGGACCCCATTCAAGACGTCAACGAGCTCGCGGACGAGCTCCATGCGACCTTGCGTGGCCTCGCCAAGGCGGCGCTACGGAGGTTGCCGAATGCGTTCGATCCGACCGAGCTGGTGCATCAGGCGTGGCTCCAACTCTCTGAGAGGTACGGTGATATGCCGCGCGTGGACTTCCTAGCGCTGTGCGCGACGATCATGCGGCGGCTCGCGGTGAACGAGGTGCGTCGCCTCGCCGTGCGACAAGCCGGGGAGCGCGTCACGCTCTCGGGGATCGCGCAGGAGGGGACCGGTGAGACGGTCGATCTCTTAGCGCTCGACGAGGCGCTCGACCGCTTGCGCGCGACGGACGAGCGCTGGGTCCGGATCGTCGAGCTCAAGTTCTTTGGCGGGTTGACGGCCGAGGAGGTCGCAGGCCTCATGGGCATTTCGCTGCGCACTGTGACGCGCGAGTGGACCTTGGCGCGGGCGTGGCTGAAGCGAGCGCTCGCCTAGCGCGCCGAAAGGTCCCGGTGGCACGATCCGCTGGAAGACGCGCGCGTGGCGGACGTGCAGAGATCCAGCGCGAGCCCCATGGCTCGCGCTGGATCGAACGCTCGTGACTCATCCGGGCTAGAACGAGTCGAGGCGCAGCGTGATGGTGTTGGTCATCGTGACAGCGCTCGTCGCTGCGTCGATGATGAGCCCCTGCGCGAAGAACGTCGAGCCCGCGAGGGCCGGCGTGACGGGCAGCGAGAGCACGCCCGTCCCCGTCGCGTCGAGGAGCACCGTCAGCACGCCACCCGGCAGCGCGTTGACCTCGAGCAGCTGCCCGAAGAGCGGCGCGTAGAACCGGTCCATCCCGATCCCGATCGCGCCGACGCCGTTGGGCGAGCCGCCCGAGAGCGTCATCCGCAGCGTCGGAGAGGTCGCGCCGAGGTTCGCCTGGACCGCGCCGCGCGTCGAGTTCGGCGTGCACACGGTCGAGGCGCCGACCACGCGGCATGCGGCGCCGCGCAGGGTCGGGCCAGCGACCGCTTCGATCACGACGTTCGGGACGCTGGTGGTCGAGCCCGCCGCGACCGTGAACGTCGCCGCGACCTCGGCCGAGGCCTCGCTGGCGGAGTCCGCCATGTCGAGGAACTCGGGCTCGAAGAAGGTCAGCGCGCCGCAGCCAGCCGTCGGGTCGACGAACTCCGGCAGCCCGGTGCCAGCGAAGTAGCCAGTCACGTCGACGCTCTCGCAGAAGACGAAGTACGACCCGGCCGGGAGGCTCGCCAGCGAGTAGTTGCCTTGGGCGTCGCTGAACGTGCCGATGCGGTGGACCTCGGGGGTCGCCGTGTTGATCGCGACGACGTGCGCGCCGCGCACCGCGGCGCCCGCCGCGTTGACGACGCGCCCAGCGATCGCGCCGAGCTGCGCGAGGCCCGGACCTGGGTAGCCGACGGCGATGGCCGCGACGTCATCCGCGGCCAGGGTCCGCGCCGGCAAGCCGAGCATCCCGCCGACCATCGTCAGCGCGCCGTTCGCTTGCACGACGGGGCTGTTGAGGCAGGCCGTCAAGGGCAGCGCGAAGCTCGAGGTGAACGGCGTGAGCTGCGGCTGCGCGAACATCGTGGGCGTCTCCGTCGCGGCGGTCGTCATCGGACCGTCGACGAGCGAGTGCGCGAGGCCAGCGCCGTGCCCGAGCTCGTGGACCATGACGCCGAGGACGTCGACGTAGGCCTCGATCGGGTCGGTCGCGGTGGGGGTCAGCTCGCCCCAGCCCATCGTGCCGACGCTCACGCCCATCGCGCGGTTGTCCTCGATGAAGCGGTACAGGGGGCGGCCGCTGACGCCGGTGGAGTGCGCGTTGAAGGCGATGTCGACGTCACGGATCGAGCCCGTGCCGGGCACGAGGTCGACGACCGCGACCCCGAGCGCGCCGCCGAATGCGTTCATCACCGCTTGGTGCTCCCAGAACGTGATCTGGTTGCGGCCCGGCGTGCGGCCGATGAGGCTCGTGCCGAACGGGTTCGTCGACCAAGTCATCCAGTCGGGATACGTGCCTGTCCGTGTGACGACGGGCGCGATCGCGAAGGTGCTCGGGTCCGCGGTGGTGCCGGGCATCGTGGACGAGTTCCAGATCGCGGCGGCGTCGGCGACGCTCTGCTCGATGGGGCGCCCGGTGGACGGGATCCCGCAGTTGAAGCCGATGACGGCGTTGTTGGGCAGGCCCGGCGCGGGGCGTGTGTCACCGCCGGCGGTGGCGGAGCCGATGCCGCGCGCGAGGTCGAACTGCAGGCCGCCCGCGGGGATGGTGGGCCAACGCTCGAGGATCGCGGTGCCGCCGGGGCACGTGCGCTCGGCGTCAGCGAAGACGGCCGCGGACGCCGCGAGGCAAGCGGCGGCGACGATGAGGGCTTGGGGCTTCATCAGCGGGCCTCCTTGGCGAAGAAGGACGCGCGGGCGTCGAACGAGCGGGCGACAAACGCGTCGAGCTCCGTCGCTTGTTGCGCGTGCTCGCCGCCTTGCACGAAGACCTCGCCGCCGACGGACTTCACGGCGTAGCAGCCGTTCGACAGGCCGAGGAAGCTCAGCGCGTCGCCCTCGGTGCGACCGCCGAGGAAGAAGAGGCCCTGGTCACCGAGCGCGAGGCGCGGGGCGCCTTCGACGACGAACGAGCGCGTCTCGGTCCGACCGCCGGCGACTTGCACGCGCACGGTCGCGCCGACCTCGCCGAAGTAGCACTGCGCGACGCGCAGCTCGTACTCGGTGCGCAGCGGCTGGTCTGCGACGTCGATCGTGCGCATGCCGACGACGTCGGCTTGCACGAGGGCCTCAGCGAGGCCTGCGTAGGCCTCGAGCGAACGCGGCGGCATGGTGACGTAGGCGCGTGTTTCGGAGACGAGGCGCGGAGCGCTGTCGCTCGCGCTGATGCGGGCGGTCGACACGTCGGAGCCTGCGGCAGCGAAGAGCGCTGCCGAGGACGCGACGAGGGCGGGGAAGAGGAAAGAGAACTTCATGACGTGCAATGGACTGGCCTCGCGGCGTTCCCCTGCGCGGGCGGGCCAGGCCGTGCGCGGGGCGCGCGGCAAGCTCGCCGCGCAGAACCACACGGCGGCGCTTCCTCTGCGACGGTTCACGGAACCGCGAGAAAAAAGAGCGCCGCCGAGGGCCACCTGCTTGCGCGGTGGACCTCGGCGGTCAGGCCTGTCTGGCGAATCTCGTGCGACGTCGTCTCGGCGCGCTTCGTCGCGCTCGGGCCTGCGCGTCTACTGCTCCAAGCGTGAGCGTGCGCTCAAACGCCAGGGCGCCCGGCGTACACCATGTAGATGGCGAGGGCGACGATCAGCGTCGTGATCAGCGACAGCACGCGGCCGAGCGACGGCGCGCGGAACGCGACGCCGGCCATCGCTGACAGGACGAGCCAGCACAGGATCTTGACGTGGAGCCAGGGGGTCTTGGCGATGTTGAGCCCGAGCTTCGCCGCGAGCCCGAAGCCGCCGACGAGCATCAGAATGCTCAGGATCCCGCTCCACATGAGCGTGCGCTTGCGGCGCTCGGGCGTGGGCGCCGCGAAGGCCTGGAACGTCACCGCGGTGAGCAGGAAGCCGGCGAGGACGTGCATGACTTGGTAGACGTGGATGTGCATGGCGCGATGTGTCGAGAGGGGCGCGGAGGCGCTTCGGGGCGGAGAGGGTAACCGCTCGCACTCGAGCGAGTCTTCGGGCATCCTGACGTCCATGTCCTCAATCGCGCCGACGTCCGCCGTGTCGCGCGGCGGGCCGCTCGCGGGGTCGTCGCGCGCGGCCGCCGTCCGTATGGCCCAGCCGCAGACGGCGCCGCCGGAGGTCGAGGCCGCCGCCGACCCCCGCGACGAGCTGGCGCCCCTGTGGCGCGTCATCTGCCACGACGACCCGTTGACGACGATGGACTTCGTGGTCGAGGTCCTGATGGAGGTCTTCCGCGTGCCGGCCCTGCGCGCGTTCGAGCTGATGCTGTTAGTGCATCACACGGGCGCGGCAGTGGTGGGCCGGTGGCCCGAGTCGACGGCGAAGCGGCGGGCCGAGCGCGCGCGCGCGAAGGCGCGCGCGGAGGGCTTCCCGCTGACCTTCACGGTCGAGCGGGACGATTGACCCTCGCGCGCGGCGGGGCGGCGCGACGGCCCGCGCCTGGCCCTCACTTCGTCGCGTCGAGCGTGCGCTGCAGCCCGAGGATCCCGAACGCGGTGCCGTACGCCTTGGTGTTCGAGGCGATGTAGAAGTCCCACATCGACCCGTCGGGCTGTGACGCGTCGAGGATCCCTGCCTGCACGAACTCGGCGAACGGCGCGCGTTGATCGGCGGGCAAGAGCTCTAGGACCTGCGCCGCGTAGTAGTGCGCGAAGAGGTAGAAGTACGCGGCGTTGGCGTAGTAGGCCTCGTGTGGGATCGGCTTGTTGCGCGCGACGGCGAGGAACTTGTGGTCGCGGACGAAGTCTTGGAGGCCGCGCGCGAGCTGGTCCGTGCCGATGTCGTCGCCGGCGCGGTAGAGGGCCAGGTTGCAGACTTGGATGCGCCCGAGCGAGCCCTTGACCTGGTTGATGGACTCGAGGGTCAAGTGCCCGGGGACGGCGCTGACCTCGTAGTCGTAGGCGCCGTTGGGCAGCCGCGCCATGCGCACTGCCTTGACGCCGGCGCGGAAGACCTTTTCGTCGACCTCGAGCCCTGATTGTTTGGCTTCGACGAGCGCGAGGACGGCGGCGGCGGTGGTGAACGAGGTCGCCCAGTCGGGCCGCCAGCCGGAGTTGGGGTCGGCGTAGTAGCCCCAGCCGCCGCGCGGCGACTGGTACTTGGCGAGCCCTTGGATCTGTTTGGCAGCGGCGGCGCGGAGCTCGTCGTGGCGCGCGGTGCCGGCGGCGTAGCGCGGGTCGCGCAGGGCCCGCGCGACGGCGTCGAGGCCGTAGATGATGGCCCAGTTGTTGTCGACGTCCCAGTCGGCGGGGCGCAGCGGCTCGGCGTTGGCGACGAGGAAGTCGAGGCCGCGCTCGACGGCCCCGTGCGCGGCGTCGCTCTGGCCGAGCTCGAGCAGCGAGCGGACGGCGAGGGCGCTCGCGCCGATCTGCCAGCACTTGAAGGTCGCGGGGTTCGCGAACGACGTCGTGAAGGTCGCGTTCTTGATGCCGCCAAACGACCCGTCGGCGTTCTGGTTGGCGAGCAGGTACTCGAGGCCTTTGCTGATGGTGCGCGCGATGGCCTCGCGGTCGAGCAGCGGCGCGGCCTCTTCCGCGGGCGCTTGTGCCCGCTCCTTGCGATCGACGACCTGGGCGTTCAGGGGCGTGGCGGCGGCGCAGAGGAGCAGCGTGAGGCCGACGGGGAGCCTGGGGCGGGCGGCGGGCGTGTTCACGACCGCTTCCCTTCGCGGCTCTGTTTGGCGAGCTTTGCTTCGAGCTGTTCGAGCTCGTAGCGCAGCTCGTCGAGCTCGAGGCCTTTGTTGCGGCGTTCGATGGTGGCGCTGTGTTCGGCGGCCTCGAGGGCGCCGCGCGCGCGTTCGACGTCGAGGGCGAGCTTGGTCTCTTCGGCGGGCAGCGTGCGCTCGCGGAGGGCGATGAGGTTCTGCTCTTCGAGCTGGATGCGTTGTGCGGCGCGTTCGGCGCTGCGGCGTCCGCGCGCGACGACAAACTCGGCGGTGACGTCGTCGAGGTCTTGGTCTTTGTACATGAGCTCGATCTGTGCGAGCTCGTCGGCGGCCTCTTGCGCGCGGTCGCGGGTGCCGCGCAGGTCGAGCTCGGCGAGGCCGAGGCGGGTGGGCCGTCCGAGGTCGCGGAAGGTGGCGAGCTCGCCTTCGGCGAGGGCCAGCTCGACGCGTGCGGCGGCGACGGCCGCTTCGTTGCGGTCGACGAGGGCGGCGAGCTCGAGCTGTCCGATCTCGATCTTGCGGTGGAGCACTTCGGCCTTGCGGTTGTCCTGTGCGCGCTCGTCTGTGGCTTGTTCGGCGGGCCCGCCTTGCTTCGCCGGTTGGGGCGTCCGCTCGGCCTTGGAGCTGGCGCAACCTGTGAGCGCGAGCCCAGCGAAGAGGGCGCACGCAGCCGCGCGGCGGGAGGGGGCGAGGACGGAATGGCGGAGGGTGCGGTTCATGGTGGCGCGATCGAGTGGGGGCGGGCGAGCCCCATGGTGCCCGCTGGGGGCGCGGCGCGCCAACGCGGGCGGGGGCCGGCGGTGCCACCTCTGGCCGCCCGCTGGGTCGTCCTTGCGCGACCTCCGGAAACCACCTGCGGAGGCCGCCCCTGCGCCGCTGCCCCCGCTAGACTCACGCCCCCGACGGGCCCGCGCGCACGCCCCGCGCCCAGCGCGCCCCGAAGGACGCGCCCGTAGCTCAGCTGGATAGAGCATCGCTTTCCTCACCACTGGCCCATCTGGCGGCCTTCGGATCGTCTGCCCCGCACATGAAGCTCAACGTCATCAGCTTGTACACCGGGGCAGGCGGCCTCGACCTCGGCCTTGAGGCGGCTGGGTTTGAGCCGCTGGCCTGCGTCGAGATGGACGGCGAAGCCGTCACGACCCTCCGGGCGAACCGGCCCTCGTGGCCAGTCATCCATGCGAAGCTCGCGCCGAAGGGGTCTCGCAACCTCGTCGGCGTCACGCCCGAGGAGGTCGTTGCGGAGTCGAGGGGCGACGCTGACCTACTCGCCGGAGGCCCGCCTTGCCAGCCGTTCAGCAAGTCGGGGTACTGGCATAACGGCGACTCCGCCCGGCTCGACGACCCGCGCGCCGACACGTTGGAGTCGTACCTCCGCACGTTGGAGCTTGCGAAGCCGAGGGCCTTCCTGCTGGAGAACGTCCCTGGCCTCGCGTTCAACAACAAGAGCGAGGGGCTCTCGTTCTTGCGCGACCGCATCCGCACGATCAACCGACGCGCGGGCACGTCGTACAGCTTCCACGCCGCGCGCCTGAACGCCGCCGAGTACGGCGTGCCACAGCTCCGCGAGCGCGTGTTCGTCATTGGCCACCGCGACGGGATCGAGTTCGAGTTCCCGAAGCCGACGCATGTCAAGCCGCCGCCCGTGGACATGACAGACCCGCGCCCGCACGAGCCGATGCGCGAGCCGGTCAATGGCCTGGATCCGTACATGACGGCTTGGGATGCGATCGGGCACCTCGACGACTCCGCACTCAACGAGGACGATGACCTCCGCGTTCGGGGCAAGTATGCCGAGCTGCTCCCGACCATCCCCGAGGGCTGCAACTACCTCTTCCACGCAGACAAGGACGGCGAGGCGCGGAAGCTGTTTGGGTGGCGGACGCGCTACTGGTCGATGCTCCTTAAGCTGGAGAAGAGCCGCCCGTCCTGGACGCTCACTGCGCAACCCGGACCCGCAATCGGGCCGTTCCACTGGCGGAACCGGCGGCTCTCCGCCGCCGAGCTGGGCGCGCTCCAGACGTTCCCCGCCAGCTACCGGATCGTCGGGAACAACCGCTCGGCCCACAAGCAGCTCGGGAACGCCGTCCCCTCCGCGCTTGTCGAGCTGCTGGGACTAGAGATCCGTCGCCAGTTCTTCGGGCATCGCGTCCGCCGCCGTCCGAAGCTCTTGCCCGAGCGACGCGACCCGATCCCGGAGCCGGAGCTGCCCACCAAGACGATCCCCGCTGCGCTGCGCCGCGAGGTCAAGGTGTACGCGCCGCACGGTGGCACGGGCCTCGGGCCCTCCGCGAGCCGACGCGCCGCTACTCGGTCGTAGCCTTGACCCAAGCGCTTTGGATCTCCTCGCTTGCCTCAATCTCCTTGAGCCGCTGTAGACCGAGTTTGGGCAGGAGGTCCATCGTGTCGTGAGGGTCGCCTGGGATGTGGCGGATCACGTCGAGGAGCAAGCGGCGCACGCCGAGCACGATGTCCAGCGCGACTCCGTAGCGCATCGCGCCTTCCGCGACTCGATCTGCCTCCAGCGGTGCGTTGCCTTGGGCCAGCGCGGCCACGACGCCGCGCGGGATGCGCTCCGTGCCGAGCCGGTCAAGGAACTGGAGGACTTCGCTATCGGAAAACGGGCGCTGCTTCACTTCGACGGAGAGGCTGACCCTCCCTTCGACGAATGCGCCCACGTCGCCCGTCCAGCGACGGCTCGGGTCGTTGATCTTTCGAGTCCGAACGTCGGCGTGCACGAGGTCGAGGATGGCGGCCACGATTGCCTGCCCGACCTTGCCCCCCTCGCTGTGCTCTTCCACGAAGGCAGCCGTGGCATCGACGAGGCGAGCCATCGCCAGCGGTCTCCCCTCGATGCCGACCTCTTCCAGCTCGCCCGTGGCCCGTATCCGCGCGCGGAGGAACGCGGCGAGCGCCGCGAGGGCGGCCTCGTTCTCTAAGAAGTCGGCGCGCTCCAGGCACTCGCACAGGTAGGCGAGATCATCCTCGGTGCCGCGCCTGACCTTCATCTCGATGCTGATGCGGGTCGCACGGAGGAACGGTTGGTTGTTGAGAGGCTCCGCGCCGGTCGTCCTGATGTCGATGTCCGCAATCTTGCAGCAGGGCACGAACACGTCCTTGGCGACGCTGCGGGCCGAGTAGCTCTTGTGACCGCTGTCCTCGCGAAGGGAGAAGGCGTCGATGTGCCGATCCGTCGCCTTCGCGAGCAGCGCAGTTCCGAGCGCCGGGGTCAGCGTCTTGCTGCCCGAGGCGGCGACCCTGTCCGTTCGCTCGATCCACTCCTTGGGCAACTCTGCGTCGCTCCTGGCGAGGCGGAGAGCCTTCTGGAACACCTCCTCGGCTTCCCTGCGGACGATCGTGATGCCCATTCGGCTGGGTACGGTACAGGACGGGCGGCCCGCCCTGGAAGCGCTATGAGGCGCTGCCGGCGCCGTCAATTGAAGCGGAGGGAACCTACAGCCGCCCTCCCCGCGCCTACTCCGGGAGGGAGGGCGCACTTGAATCCCTCAGCGCCGGCAGCCACGCTGTCCGTATGCAGAGCCCCGAAGAACGGAGTAACGGCGTCCCTTCAACCTGGGCGGGGGGGCACGCATGAGGTTTTCAAGCGTTCCCAAGGACCTTCGCGCCCTCCTGGCATCTGGTGTGTACAAGGTCCCGAGGTTTCAGAGGCCGTACTCATGGGGGAGTGCTGAACTCGAAGACTTCTGGAACGACGCTGTCGTGGAGGGAGACGCCGCCTACTTCATCGGCTCAGTCGTCGCCTACAAGCAGGACCCTGGTGTCTTCGGCGTCGTTGACGGCCAGCAGCGGCTGACGACCATTACGATGCTGCTGTGCGCGATACGGAATGAGATGGAGTCAGCTGGGCATGAGTCGGTGGCCAAGGGAATGCATCAGCTGATCGAGAGGCCGAGCGTGCAGGAGGCTCTTCCCGAGTACGTGCTTCAGCCAGAGACGTCACACCCGTACTTTCAGGGCTCTCCTGCTGCTTTAGGGACGGTGCGATGGGCGGGTTCGGCCTCGAATCGACGATTGGACCCTTTCCTCGATGTTTCCGGAGAAGGGCGTGAGTGCGCGTGAGGTGAGCGGCATGCTGGGGGTATCGAAGCCTTCAGCTCCACCCACCCCATGCGCGCCACGACTCTACTCCGATTGCTCTTCGCCATCTACCACGTCTTCGTCACGGGTTCACCCTCGACGCCGACGGCATCGTCGCCGATGTGCGACCGCACTGGCGAGTGCCCCGATGTTCGCTGTGCGGCTGCAAGTGCCGCAGGGTCCATGACCGTCGGGTCCGCAAGTGGAGACACCTCGACTGTCTGGGCTGGAAGGTCCACCTCCAGTACGAGATGCGGCGCGTCAAGTGCAGGCGATGCCGGAAGACCACGACTGAGAAGGTCCCCTGGGCTGCACACGACAGCCACTTCACGCTGGCCTTTGAGGAGCGGTGTGCCTACTTCACCAAGCATGCCAGCATGACCTTCGTCAGCCAGACGCTCCGGACGACCTATCGCTCGGTGGCGCGAATCGTCCGGAGCGTGGTTCAGCAGCGCCTCGGTACGCACGAGGCCCGCCTCAACGGCCTCCGACACATCGGCATTGACGAGCCTCAGCTATCGCAAGCACCATGAGTACATCACGACCGTCGTCGACCACGAACGCGGTACGGTCGTGTGGACAGGCAAGGGCAAGAGCGCAGAGACGCTGCGCGCGTTCTTCGAGGCTCTGGGCCCCGAACGGGCCGCGAAGCTCGAATCCGTCACCATCGACATGTCGGGCGCGTTCATCAAGGCAGTCCACGAGCACGTGCCCGGGGCATGCATGATCTTCGACCGCTTCCACGTTCAACGACTCGTGCAGGACGCCCTGGACGAGACGCGCCGTGATGAGGTTCGGGCCGCGGAGGATCGAGATCAACGCTCGCGGCTCAAGGGCACGCGAGTCCCCACCCAGAAGAGCGCCTGGAACCTCACCGACGCTGATCGACTCACGCTCAGCGAGCCCGAATCGCTAACGAGCCGCTGTACACGGCCTACCTGCTCAAGGAGTCGTTTGTCGACATCCTTAGCGGGCGCCAGATCAATGTCGGCCGGGTTCGCCTCGAGAAGTGGATTGCCGACGCTCGGGCGACTGGACTACGCCACTTCGGCCGAGTCGCGAAGACGATCGAGACACATCTGGAGGGCGTCGTCGAGTACATCCGCACGCGGTTCACGAATGCCAGGACCGAGGGCCTCAATGGCAAGATCAGGACCATCACTCGCAGAGCATTCGGCTTCCATGACGCCTTCGCACTCATGGCACTCATTCACCTCTGTTGCGGGGGCGTTCACGTCACACCTGCCTTCTCACGCCCTGATTTTCGTCCCTAAAGCAGCAGGAGAGCCACTTTCAGGAGCACATCCAGAAGCGGGGCGAGCCGACTTGCAAAGCGGGCATGGGGGAGGAGGAGCAGTGCCTATCAAAGGCATTTCAATACCTCTCCAGCCAAGTGCGCGGGATGACGGAGGCGGTGCAGTCCGATACCTCGCTAAAGCCGGACGCGAAGAAGGCCAAGGTCAAGAAAGGGCTAGAGGCCCTCCGGGATAAGCTGCTCGGGTTGACGTTGATCTTCGTGGAGCTAGAAGACGAGGACAGCGCATACATAACCTTCGAGACTCTAAATGCCCGGGGTAAAGACCTGCGCCTATCGGACCTTGTAAAGAACCATCTGGCCCGCAATCTGAAGAAGGACACGAAGACGGTCGACTCGCTCAAGGAGCGCTGGACGCAAGTCTTTGACCTAATCGATGGGTCAACGGCAGACATTTCGATCGACGGGTTTATTCACCACCAGTGGCTTTCGGCGAGGTCATACGTCTCCGAAAAGTCTGCGTATAAGGAAATCAAGCGCATCATCAAGAAGGCGCAGGCTTCGGACTACCTTGATGGGCTCGTCTCCGAGTCGGGCCTCTACAGGACTCTATTCGAGCCTGAGTACCGGAAATGGAGTAAGGAGGAGCGGCCCGTTCGGGAGGCCCTGGAAGCACTGGTTACGTTTCGAGTGGTTCAACCCACGCCACTGCTGCTGTCCCTGCTTGCAGCCTATGATGCTAAGGTGCTAAGACTCACCCATTTAAAGGGCGCTGTGTCAGCCATCGAGGCTTTTCACTTTCAGTTCACGGCAATCGCCTCGATGTCGTCGTCGGGCGGGATGTCGAAGATGTATGCAAGTGCGGGGCGGGCAATTCGAAACTGCACCAACTCCCAGCAGGCGGTGAAGGAAATCCGGGCTCTACGCAAGAAGCTAAGAGACCGGCTGCCGGCCCCTCTTGATTTTGACGCAGGCTTCCTTGGGTTGGCCTACTCCAATGAGGTGACCCGACATAGAAAGCTAATACGGCATGTGCTCGGGCGGATTGCGCGCGTCGGGTTGAGTCGAGCCACGATGGACTATGGAGAACTCACGATAGAGCACCTAATTCCGCAAAGCTCAACGGCCCTTAGTGCCGAGTCCGTCGCGAACGTTGGCAACCTCGTCTTTGTTGCTCCCGAAACCAATCAGGAGTTGGGCACCAAGCCCTTCGGGGACAAGCGGAAGATTCTTAAGAATTCCAAAGAGGTTTGGGTTGATCCGATCCTCGGCAAGGCCGCGTCGTGGGGTGACGCGACGATTCTGAAGCGTGCCAGGCATCTCGCCGAGACAGCTCGGACCAGGGTGTGGACGATCTAGCAAGCCTGGCGCGGGTCTTGCTGGCTTGAATGCCGGGATCGATGGCCCTTGAGCGTGCGAACGGCCACGTCGCCAGGTACCCTGTACCGGCGCGGAGCGCGCGCCCGTAGCTCAGCTGGATAGAGCACCGCTTTCCTAAAGCGGGGGCCGCAGGTTCGAACCCTGCCGGGCGCACCACCTTCGCCCACCCCGGCCCCGTGTCCTGCAGACGCACGACCGAGCGGGCGATGTGGCAGCGCTTCCGGCAACGCACAAGCGACCGGCGGTGTGGTGGGTGGGGCGGCTCGCGTGGTTCGGGGACTTGCCGGTGACCCCAGAAGGCAAACCGTTGGATCGGCCGAGCGAGGCGTTCAACATCGCGCGCCTCATCGCGACGATGGAGGCCCTGCTGATCGAGGGGTTGGAGCCGCCGCAGAATCGAGCGCGAGGCGACGGGTCCAGCGCGGTCGAGTTCATCCAGGCCGAAGGCCCGGAGATCGAGGAGCGCAAGGGGAAGCCAGTGGTGGTCCAGCTCCTGACTAGGAAGTCGCCGGCCGGTCGCAGTGCCGGGGGGCTACGTCTTCGCCTTCAGGGCCGACTGCGACGGCCCCTTGGAGCTCCAACTCCGAGGGTACGTCCCGGTGCGGTTCCGCACGAAGACGAGAGGCTGGAGCTAGTCCTCCGAGCGACCATCTCCAGCGGAGCATCGGGGACCTTCACGGCCAAACCCAGCCAGGAGTGCCGGCTGGCCGTGGCTCTCGTCGGGCGGGCCACGCTCGGTTCCCGGTGGGCGGTCGATCGCTCTCTCGTGCACCTCCGGGTCCACCACGTCGAGGGCCGTCGATGCGAGCGAGTGGTCGGCCCCCACTGGGTCCGAAGATCACCGCAGGCGGCTCGGGTCTCCGGTTCGGCCCCCAGAAACCTCACGGGGTGGCGGGTGACGGGCTTGTAGCCGTCCGAAGCGTCCGTCCAGGATTGCTCGGAGGACGGCGGATGGCTCGGCCGGCAACCCAGCTACCCCCCAAACGCCCCTCAGAGAGTCGCATGGGAGGGGGGCTGGGCAGCCGGGAGTTTGTTCCCCCTCGCCCTTGTCCTGGCTCCTCGGAGGTCGCTAAATTAGCGATGTGGTCACAACCTTTAATTACCTCGGAGCCAGCGAAGGAACTTTGAATAAGCGGGGTCGGGCATGAACCGAGGCCCGACCGGGTCGATCGTGGCGGGCCCCTCGTTGGCTGGGGAGACCGTCCGCGCCTTCGTCCCGCGGCCCCTCCCCCCGGACCCCGCGCTCGAGATCGGGACCGAGCTCCGTGAGGAGATCGACCAGGCGCTCGTCGCTCTCGGTCGCCTGGACAGCGTGTCCAGCCTGCTGCCGGACCCGTCCCTGTTCCTCTACATGTACGTCCGAAAGGAGGCTGTCCTCTCCTCGCAGATCGAGGGCACCCAGTCCTCGCTCTCGGACCTCCTGCTCTTCGAGATCGACGAGGCCCCCGGTGTGCCCTTCGACGACGTCAGCGAGGTGTCGAGCTACGTGCGAGCACTGGAGCTCGGCGTCCGGCGCATCCGCGAGGACTTCCCGATCTCCGGCCGCCTCTTCCGCGAGATCCACGCCGAGTTGTTGTCCACCGGCCGGGGGAGTGAGAAACGCCCGGGTGACTACCGAACCTCCCAGAACTGGATTGGTGGCGAGCGCCCGGGCAGGGCCACCTTTGTCCCGCCCCCGCCCGGGCTCGTCGCCGAGTGCATGGGGGAGCTGGAGAAGTTCCTTCACAACCAGCCCGAGCGCACGCCGACCCTGCAGAAGGCGGCCTTGGCGCACGTCCAGTTTGAGACGATCCACCCGTTCCTTGACGGCAACGGCCGTCTCGGGCGCCTTCTGACGACCCTCCTCCTGGTGTCCGAGGGCATGCTGCGCGAACCGCTGCTCTACTTGAGCCTCTATCTCAAGACGCATCGGGACACCTACTACGACCTCCTTCAGCGAGTCCGCACTGACGGCGACTGGGAGTCGTGGCTCGAGTTCTTCGTGCGCGGAGTACGCCAGACCGCGGATCAGGCGGTGACCTCCGCACAGGCCCTAGCCCGGCTCTTCAAGGAAGACCGAGACAGCATCCAGAACCTCGGCCGAATCGCGGGATCGGCCCTGCGGGTGCACTTCGCGCTCCAACAGCATCCGATCCAGACGATCAACTCGGCGAAGGACCGAACCGGCCTCTCCATCCCGACGGTCACCGCGGTGATGAAGAGCCTGGAGGGCGCGGGCATCGTCCGAGAGCTGACCGGCAAGCAGCGATACCGGGCGTTCAGCTACGATCGATACCTCGAGATCTTGAACGAGGGGACGACGACGCCAAGCTTGCCCTAGCGGCGTGCATCACACCACTCGGAGCCTGCGCAACAGAACCCGCTCCGCATGGCCGCGCCCCTGCGGATCGGGTTCTGTGGCGCAGGCTCCTCGCGTTGGCGTTCGTCGTATGCAACGGCGCGGCGCATCGGTGAGGCCGGCTGGAAGTTGCTTGATGGCAACCGCCCCGAGCGGCACCTCAGCGCCGCCCATCTGGACGTAAGGACTTCAGCAGCAAGGGCTTACGACGGGACAGGTTGCTTGCTGGTTGTTTGATGGGCACCTCGCGGAGCGGAAGCGCCCCGCGCCGGTCAACGTCGCGACGTACCGGCGATTTCCTGGTGAAATGCCCGGAAAGCGTGGCTGGCCCCGTGCGGGGCCGCGCGTGGTCTCTCGGCACTCTCTTTCGGACTCGATCCATGCAGATGCAGCTCTCCTCGCTCGCCCTCCTCGCCCTCGCCCTCGCCCCCGCGGCTGCGGCCCAGACCGTCGAGCACTACTGGGACTTCTCGTCGATGAACGACCTCGTCGGCGGCGTGCCGACGGTCGCCGTCGGGACGCCCGACCTGTCCGTTCACATGACGTACGGCGAGGCCTACCCAGGCGCCGGCGCGAGCCTCAACCCCGTCATCGGCGGCACGTCGAACGGCAGCGGCTACCTCGAAGCCGCCGTCTTCACCGGGCCCGCCACCGCGATGGACTACGGCACCGACAGCTACTCCTTCAGCTACTGGGTCTGGGACGACTTCGCCGGCGACGGCGACGTCAACGGCCCGCGGGTCTTCGACAACCTGTCCGGGACCGCCGTCGGCATCCAGCTCGCCACCAACACGCCCGGCTTCTGGAACCTGCGCAACGACAGCGACTCCGGCGACGCACACATCTTCGACCAGTCGCAGATGTTCACCCCGCCCCAAGACCGCTGGGTCCACATCGTCGGCGTCGTCGATCGGCCGCTCGGGCAAGTGCGCCTCTACGTCGACGGCGCCCTCGCCACCAGCGCGACCCTCGTCAACAGCCCGACCGGCACCGCCTTCACCGGCAACATCTTCGCCACCCAAGACCTGCAGATCGGCGCCATCAACGGCGGCGCCGCGCCAGGGCAAGCGCAGTCGATGGGCCTCGATGACCTCGCCTTCTACCGCGGCGCCCTCAGCGCCGCCGACGCGCTCGCCCTCGCGACACGCGCCTTGTCGCCCCTCGACTTCCTGCGCATCGGCACGCGCTACTGCGCTCCGAGCGTGATCAACGCGTCAGGCGCAGCGAGCGTCCTCATCGCCACTGGCAGCGCTGTCGCCGCTGACAACGACGTGACCCTGCACGCGACGTCCATGCCCCTCAACTCGTTCGGCTTCTTCCTCACGAGCCGCACGCAAGGCATGATCGCCCAGCCCGGCGGCAGCCAAGGCGTCCTGTGCCTCGGCGGCAACATCGGCCGCTACGTCGGCGCCGGACAGATCAAGAACTCCGGGACCACCGGCGCCTTCTCGCTTGTCCTCAACCTGACCCAGCATCCGACGCCGTCTGGGCTCGTCGCGGTCCTGGCGGGTGACACGTGGAACTTCCAGGCCTGGCACCGCGACATCGCTGCGGGCGTGGCCACGTCGAACTTCACTGACGCGGTGTCGGTGAGCTTCAACTGAGCTCCAACGCGGCGCGGTGGTGAGCCTCGCCACGCGCCGCGCGGTCGGTGGCGCTCGCAGCGTGGCGTTACTTGCGGAAGGTCAAGGCCAGCAGCGCCGCGCCGAACAGCGCGCCCAACGCGCCCAAGACCGGCACCGCGACCCCCAGGAAGCGGCCGAACGACGTCTCAAACAGCTCGTTCGACAGCAACCGCTCCCCGGCCACCGACAGCTCGTAGATCGGCAGCGCTCGGCCCTCCGGCACGCCCCAGCCGCCCGAGCGCCGCTCCACAAAGCGCACCGTCGCCTCCACGCCCGGGACGAGGCGCGCCTGCAAGCGCTCCTCGAGGCCCGGCACGTTCCCCAGATGGGCGCAGCGAAAGCGCTCTTCGCTGCCCTCGAGCGACACCGTGACGAAGCGGCCGATCTTGGCCGCCGCGTCGAACTGGACGCTCGCCACCGGCGCCGTCAACGTCAGGAGGTGCGCCCGGTCCGTCGGGTCCGTGAGGCCGATCTTCAGCATCAGGCCGCCCGCCAGGACAAACACGAGCGCCACGGCGCGCAGGATCGAGACCATGCCCCTGGTATCGACCAGCGCGGCCGCGACCTTGGGGCCGCGACCCAGGGCCGAGGTCTTGGCCGGGCCCCGTTCGAGCCACTGCCGAGCCTCTGCCGAGCCCTGGCCGAGCCAGGGCCGCGGCCAATCGCCCTGGTCCCCCCGGGCCCCGCCCCCGTATCATCTTCCGCCCCATGTCCGACCCCCGCATCAAGCGAGAGATCGCCCGCCGGCGCACGTTCGCCATCATCTCGCACCCCGACGCGGGCAAGACGACCCTGACCGAGAAGCTCCTGCTGTACTCCGGCGTCATCCAAAACGCCGGCCTCGTCAAGAACCGCAAGGGGCGCCTCGCCACCTCCGACTGGATGGGGATGGAGCAAGCGCGCGGCATCTCGATCACCTCCTCGGCGATGCAGTTCCCCTACAAGGGGCAGCAGGTCAACGTGCTCGACACGCCGGGCCACGAGGACTTCAGCGAGGACACCTACCGCACGCTCACCGCCGCCGACTCGGCGATCATGGTGCTCGACGCCGGTAAAGGCGTCGAAGCGCAGACGCGCAAGCTGTTCGAGGTCTGCCGCCTGCGCGGCATTCCGATCCTGACGTTCATCAACAAGCTCGACATGCCCGGGCGCGACCCGCTCGACCTCATGACCGAGGTCGAAGAGGCGCTCGGCATCCAAGCGAGCCCCATGAACTGGCCCGTCGGCTCCGGCCGCGACTTCATCGGCGTCGTCGATCGGCGCACAAAGGAGCTGATCCTCTTCAAGAAGACCGCGGCCGGCGGCGCACAGCGCTCCGAGCTCGAGCGTATCCCGCTCGACTCGCCCGACTTCGAGGCGCGCCTCGGCAAAGAGCGCGCAGACGAAGTGCGCGGCGAGCTCGACCTCCTCGAGGTCGCCGGCAACCCGTTCGACCACGAGCGCTACCTGCGCGGCGAGGTCACCCCGACCTTCTTCGGCTCGGCCTTGACCAACTTCGGCCTCGAGCCGTTCTTCGACGCGTTCGTCGAGCTCGCGCCCTGTCCGTCCGGGCGCACCGTCGACCTGCCGGACGGGACCGAGCGCCTTCAGACCGTCGACGAGCCGTTCAGCGCGTTTGTGTTCAAGATCCAAGCGAACATGGACCCGCGGCACCGCGACTCCGTGTCGTTCATCCGCATCTGCTCGGGGCGCTACGAGCCCGAGATGCAGGTCTATCACGAGCGCCTCAAGAAGATCGTGCGCCTCGCGCGCCCGCAGAGCATCGTCGCCCGCGAGCGGCACACGGTCGACGAGGCCTTCGCCGGCGACGTCGTCGGCCTCATCGGCAAGGACCTCTACCACATCGGCGACACGCTCTCGCTGCAAGGCGGCTTCGAGCACAAGCCGCTGCCGCTCTTCCAGCCCGAGATCTTCGCCCGCGTCGCGCCCAAGACGACGTCGGACCGCAAGCGCTTCGACAAGGGCATCAAGAGCCTCATCGCCGAGGGCGCGGTGCAGCAGCTCTGGCCCGACACCGGCCCGGCGGACGCGCTGATCGGCGCGGTGGGCAAGCTGCAGTTCGAGGTCCTGCAGTACCGCCTCCAAGACGAGTACGGCGTTGAGACACGCCTCGACGTGCTGCCCTACGAGTGCAGCGCCTGGCTCCAGGACGAGTCCCTGCCGTTCCGCGCCCCGACGACGTCGCTCCTGGCGCGCGACCGCCGCGGCCGGCGGGTGGTCCTGTTCCAGTCCAAGTACGAGAAGCGCCTCGCCGCGCAGCTCAATCCGGACCACGTGCTGCTCGACATCGCGTGACGGGACCTGGGCAGGTCGTTCGGAGCTCGCTGCCGGGCGGCTGAGAGCGGCGTCCAGCGGCGTCCTGTCGGCGCGGATCCGGGCCGGCCAGGCTCGGCGGCCCCTAGCGTCCGACGCGGGGCGGGTCCCGCGGCGGAGATTCAGGCAGGAAATCGGAGCGAATCACAGGGACTTTCCCTAGCGGTCTCGACCAGGTTCGGTCGATCCCTCTGGCGTGAGCCCCCCCGACCCAGGTCCAAAACCAATGTCCGAGACCAATCGCAACAGCTCACGCCGCGCTAGCCAAGAATCGCGGTTCCAAGCCCTCGACGAACGTCTCTCAGCGCTGGAGGCAGCCATTCAGCCCCTGAGCGCCGGCCAGAGCTCGCCCGCGAGCGCCACAGACGTCGAGGCGCTCGTCAAGTGCAACCTGGAGCTCTCCGAGGCGCGCTTGGCTGCGGACAGCGCCGCGCGGCTGCGCGTCGAGCTCTTCGGCCTCGTCAACCGCGAGATCCGCACGCCCTTGGCTGGGCTGCTCGGAGTCGTCGGCCTGCTCGAACGGACGAAGCTCCCCGGCCTGAGCGCCGAATACGTCGCGACCATCGCGGCCTGTGGGCGAGAGATTCACGAGCTGCTCAACGAAGCGCTCGGGCTGTCCGAGCTCAGCCAGCGCGAGCTCGAGGTCGCGCTCGAAGAGCGGAGCCAGCGCGACGTTGCGGGGCCAGCGCGTCCTGCGGCGCCGGCCGCCGGAGCGGCCTCGATCGGCGCTGCGCAAACGGACGCTGGTCCTCGCGCGAACAGCGGCGCCTGCGCGACCACGCGCTCGACGGTGCTCATCGTCGAGGACAACCTCGTCAACCAGAGGGTCGCTCAGAAGCTCTTGGAGCGCTCGGGCGTCGCCGTCGTCATTGCTTCGGACGGGCGCGAAGCGCTGGCCGCGCTCGAGACATCGCGCTTCGATGTCGTCCTGATGGACTGTGAAATGCCGGTGCTCGACGGCTTCGAGGCGACCCGCGAATTGCGCGCCCGTGAGCGCCGCGCCGGCTCGAGCCGGACGCCCGTGATCGCGCTGACCGCGAGCTGCTTGCCTGAAGAGCGCCTGCGCTGCTTCGAGTGCGGGATGGACGACTTCCTCGCGAAGCCCGCTTCTACGGAGGTGCTCCTGGCGAAGCTCCGCCAGTGGCTCCCCCAGGACGTCGCGGCTGCCGCGTAGCCCGAGAGCGCCGGGGCGAGGGGCTATGGCCCTCCCGACGGCTCACCACGTGGCGCGCTGCGCAGCGACGTGAGGTACAGCGTGCCCGCGAGGGCTGCCAGCGCCACGACGACGCGTGGGATGACCCGCCCCTCGGGCATCCCCGGGCCGAGCGCATAGGCGACGAAGCCCCACATCATCACCAGCGCGAGGACCTTGGCGCGCCGCGGCACAGTGCGGTGTTCGCGGAACTGACGGATGAGCGGCCCAAAGACCGGGTCGGACAGCAACCACGCCTCGAGGCGCGCCGATCCGCGCGCAAAACACGCGGCCGCCAGCAGCAGGAACGGCGTCGTCGGCAAGCCGGGGACGACGACCCCGACCGCGCCGAGCGCGACGAACCCGAGCCCCAGCGCCGTCCAGCCGAGCCGCAGGACGAGCGAGCGGCGCGCGCGCGCGCTCACTTGGCCCACGGCCACGGCCGCAGCCTGCGGCGCCGGCGCCTCTGTCTCGTTGCGCTCCTCCACGGCGCGAGAGCGTAAGCCCTCGCGACGCCCCATGCGATCGCGGATCGCCGCGCTATTGGCCCGCGAGGTGCGTCGCTGCGTCACCGCCCGCCGCGCCGTCCGCGTCGATCCACGAGTCCAGCACGAGCCCGTGCTGCGGATCGGTCAGCTTGCGCAGCAAGGTCGCCCCAAGCGGCCCGGCCATCGCCGGATCCAGCGCGCCGTCGCGGAGGTTCGGCCCGGTGGTCGGGTCGAGGAGCGCGTGGTTGCTGGAGCCGTTCGAGACGCCGTTCGGCTCGACGACCCGGTCGAGGTTCAGCGTGACTCGCCCCGGGTCGAAGTTCGTCGCTGGCGCGACCCCGTCGGTGCCGTACCGGTTCGCGTTCTGGTCCAGCGGGTTCACGGCCGCCCCGTTGGAGTCGAACAGGAAGAGCCCGCTGCCGAGCCCCGCGACCTGGTGCACGAAGAACGGCGAGTTGAGCTGGTTGCCCGGGTTCTGACCGATGTGCTGCTTCAACAGCGGGTAGTCGAGCGCTCCGAAGTCGCCGCTCTCGAGCGCCGCGCGGAACGCGTCGTACTCGGCGCCGTAGTTCGCGACCGCGTCCGTCGTCAGGTGGCACGCGACGCAGTAACGCGGGCCCTCGTTCTCGGCGTCGACGCGGCCGCGGATCGAGTGCGCCATGAACGCGTTGTGGCTCATCGACGGGAACTGCGCGAACGGGCTCGCCCCGCCGCCGTTTCGGTCGCTGAACGTGAACACCTGGCTCCGGTTGTTGTTGCGGTCCTCCCAGCGGAAGAACACCTTCGTGTTCGCGCTCGTCTGGGTGATCTTGTTCGACGCATCGACGCCGAGCTGGAAGAACACGGGGCTCTGGTACACGAACTCTGCGAACTTCTGCTTGAAGACGATGCGCTCGCCCGTGATGTTGCTGAAGTTGTTGCCGTTGTCGTACTCGCCCTCGAGGTGGCACCCCATGCACGTGTTCGTCCACGAGCTGTGGCACGACGCGCAGTCCATGTTGTCCATGTGGCTGAAGCCCTGGTGCGCGCCGCTCGTCTGGATCGGGCCGAGCCCCGTCCCCGTGTCGCCGTCGACGCGGCCCATCGCGTACGACGCCTTGGCGCTGTACAGCGTCGCGCCGGTGACAGGGTGCGTCCGCCCGGAGTTCACGACCGTGTCCCGCGTCTGCGGGACGTAGTGAACGGCGCCCGTCAGGCGGCTCTTCAGCCAGAAGTTGCCCTGCGCGTCGCGGTGGACGTGCCGGAGCGGCAGGCCCTCCGCGTCGAACGCGACCTCCGCGCTCGTGCCGTCGTAGGTCGTGCCCGCGACGACGTCCGCGTACGCATCCGCCGATCCGTGGCAGCTCTCGCAGCGGATGGCGACGGCTTGCTCCATGCGCGACTCGAGGTGCGCTGCGCCCGCGGCGACATCCCCGCCGTGCAGGTCATGGCTGCCGTGGCAATCGATGCAGCCCATGCCTGCTTCGTAGTGCACGTCCGCCGGCGTGTCGTCGCGGCCGTCGCCGTCGTAGTCCTCGCGGACCAGGTACTGGTTGCCGTTCCGGCCGTTGAAGGTGTTGTTGCCGACCTCGGGGTCGAACAGCCGCGTGTCGCCGAAGCTGCGCAAGAACGAGGCCGGCTGCGCCGGGTACTGGTTCCCGCGGCGGACGTCCTGGTTCTGGTCGAGGCGGATGCCCCAGTACTGCATCACCGTGCGGTTCGAGCCCTGGTGGCAGCCCGCGCAGGTCGCGTCATCGATGCCTTGGACCTCGACGCCGTTCGCGAGGGTCTTGGCGACGCTGACGATGCGGTGCGCGCGCACGTGCGCGCGCTCGGGGTCGTCGATCGCGTCGGGGTTCACGGGCTCCGTCTTGTTGACGAGCGGGTCGCGGCTGCGGCTGCGGCCGTCGAGGCTGTACGGCATGTGGCACGCCGTGCAGCCGGACGAGCGGAAGTCGCCATAGCGGTTGTTCGCGCCCGCGCTGCCCAGGTGGCAGTCGCCGCACGTTAACGCGACCATCTCGTGGTACAGGTTCGCGAGCGGCGAGCCCGAGACGACGCGCCCGTCGCCGCCGATGTCGTCGACGAGGGCCGCCGCGTCGTACTCCGGGTTGTTGCGGACCGCGTCTGGGCCCGTCGCCGTGCGTTGGCTGAACACCGGGAACTCGACGAGCTGCCCGACGCCGCCAAACGGGGCGAGCGCGAGCCCGAACGCCGCTCGTGTCACCGCGCGCACGCCCATGTCCGCGGCGGTGTCCTCGTACAGGCCCTGCTGCTCAGGCACCCGGTTCGCAGCCCCTGCGGCGTACAGCGCGCCAGAGAAGATCCCCGTCGAGGTCGCGAGCATCCCGCCCGCGACGCACTCGGCGTGCCCGCCGTGGCACGCGCCGCAGCTCTTCCCTTCGGTCACGACGCGCAGGTCGCCTGGGTTGATGAACTGCAGGTAGTCGAGCGCGGTGTAGGCGCGCCCGTTGACCTCGTAGTCCGGGTACTTGTCGACCCCGGCCAACGTCAGGCGATTGAACCACGCCTCGGCGTTCTGGTCCTGGTGCGCGCGGTCGCCGAGCTCGGGCGGGGGCGGCACGTGCGCGCGCTCCTGCTCGTCCTGCGTCCCGTCGCCTCCGTGGCACGCCGTGCACAAGAGGTTGTCCGCGCCCGGGAACGGATGGGGGTTCTCGAGCCCCGGTCCGGCGTAGTCGTGCTGCGGCGAGCCGTTGTGGCACACCATGCACGACTGCGCCTCGCGTCCCCCTGACGTGCTGACGTCGCCGGAGCAGCCCGCCAAGGCCGCTGCGATGACGAGCACCAAGCCCATCGTTCGGTTTTGCACGTATCCGGCGCTGCCCCGCTCAGGGCGCGCCGACCCCCTTCGCTCCCCCCGGCCCCGCGCGCGGCGAGCGTCGCCTCGCGCGGGGGCCTCGATCGACCAGACCTCGCGCGACCTGATGCCCCGTTCGAGGACTCTGCGCGAATCACGCGCGAGTGCCCCGCGGTGGGGCGCGGCTCAGGCTGCGTGCCCGAGCTGCGCTTCGACCCGCATCAGCCGAGCGCACGTCGCGATCAGGTGCGCCTTATCGATCGGCTTCGTGGTGTAGTCGTCGCACCCGGCGTCGAGGCAGCGCTGGCGATCCTCGGCCATTGCGTGGGCCGTGAGCGCAATGATCCCGATGGTGGCGCCCTGGGCGCGCAGCGCGCGCGCCAAGGTGTAACCGTCCATCACGGGCATCTGCATGTCGGTCACGAGGAGGTCGATCGGCTCGCCGCGCTCGGTTGCGTCCTCGAGCAGCGCGAGCGCTTCGGCGCCATGGGCTGCGACCACGACCGAGGCCCCAGCGCGCTCCAAGATCGCGCGGACGAGCCGCTGATTGACCGGGCCGTCTTCGACCAACAGGATGCGGCCCCGCAACTGATGCGCCGACTCCGGCGCGGACGGCTGATCCGGCGCCGTTGGCGCGCGGTCGATGCGCCCCGTTGTTGGCGTGCCCTCGGAGATGACGAGCGGCACTTCGATCTCGAAGACCGATCCGACCCCAGGGGCGCTGCGCAGGAGGCGCACGTCGCCATGCATCAACAGCGCCAGGCGGCGCGACACCGTCAGGCCGAGGCCCGTCCCGCCGTGCTTCCGTGTCACCGAGCCATCGGCCTGGAGGAACGGCTTGAAGAGGCGCGCCGCTTGCTCTGGGGTCATGCCAGGGCCCGTGTCCTCGATCTGCAGCAAGAGCCGACCCTCCGCCGTCACGGACACGCGCAACGTCACCTGCCCTTGCTCGGTGAACTTGACCGCGTTCCCGAGCACGTTCAACAGGACCTGGCGCAGGCGGGTCGGGTCCGTGGCGGCCCGAATCGGCAGCTCGCCGTCGAGCTCGCAGGCCAGGCTGACCCCTTTGGTGCGCGCGGCGGGCTCGACGAGCGACACGATGCCTTGGATCAGGCTCGGGAGCTCGACCTCGAAGGTCTCGACGGACATCTGCCCAGCCTCGATCTTGGAGAGGTCGAGCACATCGTTCACGATCGTCATCAGGTGACTGCCCGCGCTGCGGATCGTGTCGATCATCTGCAAGCGGCTCTCAGGCGCCCGCGATAGGTCACCGTCGTCGCGGAGCAGCTCTGCGTACCCGAGGATCGCCGTGAGCGGCGTCCGAATTTCGTGGCTCATGTTGGCCAGGAACTCGCTCTTGGTGCGGTTCGCGGCCTCCGCGCGCTCACGCAGCACCTCGAGCTCGCGCTCGGCCGCCTTCTGCGCGGAGATGTCGATCAGCGCCCCTCGCAGCAGCACGCGTGGCCCGTCATGGACGACAGAGACGATGTCATCGAACCAAACGTCGCCTGCCGAGGTCCTCATTCGGTACTGCAGGCGGAAGTCCTCGCCGCGCAGGGTCGCGTCCCGACAGAGTTGGATCGCGCTCTCCCGGTCGTCTGGGTGCAGGGTGGACGCCCAGAACCCGGGCTGCTTCCACTCCGCGACGGTGTACCCATAACGCGCGACTTGCGGCGCGACATAGGTGTACGCCTCGCGCGCCGGGTCGTACTCCCAGTAGATGAGGTTGGTCGTCTCGACGAGCAGGCGCATGCGCTCCGCCTCTTCGGCGTGGCTCTGGGCGAGGTCTTCCCGCCGGCGCAGCGCTGGGCGAACGATGAGGACCCACTTCGCCAGCATCACCAGGAGCGCGGCGAGGAACGCGCCGCGCAGCACCCACGCATTGCGCGCGCGATCGTACGAGTGAATGGCGTTGACGCGCGCGAGCACGCCTTGCAGCCCCTCGAGCCAGCGCTCGTGGGCGGCGTTCAGCCCTTGCACCGCGGACGGGCCGTGCGGCGCGCCCGCTGCGATCTCCAGCTCGTTCAGGGCGCTGGTCAGCGCCGCGCGCTCGGCCCCGAAGTCCGCTGATGTCCGCTGGTCAAGTGTCTCGAAGAGCGCGACCTGTCGCGCGCGACAGCGCTCCAATTTCCGGTTCGCGATGCCCTGGACCTCGACGCTGCCCGCGTCCTGCGTCGCTCGCGCGCCAAGGAGCAGCGGCAACAGCTCTTTTGCGTTGCCGATCTCCTCCTGGGTCGCGTTGAGCACGACGTGCTGCGAGGCGGCCGTCACGCTGTCCACTTGGACCGAGACCATGCCCATGCACGCCAAGGCCAGCAGGCAGAGCTGCGCGGACCTGAGCTTTCGCCTGAGTGATCGGATCTCCGTACGGATCCGGGCGTGCTCCGCCCCTGAAAGGCTCTCGGATCGATCGGTGGGTGGCTTGGCAGGCATGGGCGGGGAGTGGGCTCTCCGTTCTGATCGGGCCCCAGCCGCGAATCCATGAGGAAAAACCCCGAGGCTCCCAGGAGTCTGCGCCACAGAACACGATTCGCATCGCGGCGCTCCCGCACGCCGGAGCGGCGTTGCAGCAAGGTCCCAAATAGCATCAAGCTATGAGGAACTTGCTGCGCCTGGCGCCGACGCACGGGAGCACCACGCTGCGAACCGCGCTCTTTGGCGCAGGCTCCTCGGATCATTGGCACGGCCTCGGGTCAGTCGCCCCCAAGCTCTGCCCGATTCCACAAGAACGGCACGTGGCACCGGTCGCAGCGGTCGACGTAGCCGAGGGCAAAGTGATCCGGCGTCGTCGCAGCGGCGAGGTCAGCCCGGTGGCAGTCCACGCACTCGATCGGCGTGGGCGCGAACACCCCGACCTCCGAGCCTGGGTGGCAGCCGCGGCACGAGGTCGAGGCGTGCACCCCCGTCAACGGGAAGCGCGTCCTGCGGTGCAGCTCGAGCTGGCCCTGTGGGCGCCAACTGACCTCGTTGTGGCACTCGGTGCACGTCCCACCAAGCTGCGCTCGGTGCACGTCCTCGTGGCACCCCGCGCAGCCGCGGGCCGCGAAGGTCGCGACGGGCCCGCGGTCGTTGTGGCACCGCAGGCACGAGGCGTCGCGGTGTGCGCCGATGAGCTCGACCCCGGTCTCTCGCGCGTGGTCGAACGCAAACCCGTCCACCAGCGAGTTCCAGCCGCTCCCTGAGTGGCACAGCGCGCAGTCCGCCGGGAACGTGTCGTGCGCGATGACCGGGCCTAGCCCGGACCACCAGCGGTGCCGATCGAGCGTGCGCCAGGACCCGTCGCTGGACACACACGCGACGAGCGTGGCGTAGCACAAGAGCGCGAGCCCGATCCAATGGCGGCGGCGCATCAGAAGCTCCTCCCAAAGTGGAATCCTGCGAGGTACACGTCCTCGATGTCTTGTAGCTGTAGCTCGGCGTGGACCGAGAGCGTCCAGCCCGAGCGCCCAAAGAGCTCCGAGCTCGCGCGGAAGCGGTGTTGCACCGCGTCGTCGTTGATCGTCTCAAAGCCCTCGAACGAGTCGAGCTGCACCTCGTAGACGAGCTGCCAGCCCCACCGCTCGCGCGCGCGGCCGAGCGACAGGCGACCGCCGCGCAGCGCGCTGTACTTGCCTTGGGCCACGAAGCTGCCGACCCGGACGCGCGCGCCGTCCAACTGCGCCAGCGGGAGCTCGAGCTCCAGCTCGAAGTCGCCGCCGCCGTCGCGCTCGTCGGCCCACGCGCCTGCGCGTCCAAAGAGCCGTCGGTCTCCGGCGAGGCGCACCGAGCCGGCGAGCCCGAGCCGGTCGAGCTTGCCGTCCGAGATCGATTCGACGCCGATCGAGCGCGCCTCGTCGGTGGCAAGGTCGGGATACTCGCGGTGGTCGTAGACGACGCGGACGTCGTGGCTGTCCTCGTAGCGCCTGCCGGCGCTCGCGTGCGCCTCGGTGACCTGCGGTCCGCCCTCGAGGCCCTCCGCGTCGTGCAGGTCGAGCCACGCCGAACCGAGGAGCGTCCAGCCGTCGCTCGGCAGGTGGTGCGCCTTCAGGATGGCGCGTTGGCGGTCGTTCGCGCCGTCGTGGAACGTCTGCTGGAACGCAGCGGTCAGCATCGTCTCCTCGCGCTCATCGGCGACCCAGCGATACCACCCGGAGAAGCCGAGGTCCGACGTGCCGTCCAAGCGGCCGTCCGGCTCGGGCAAGAAGGCAGCGGAGACGCCGAAGCGGTGGCCCTCGTCCGTGCGCCGGCTCCATTCCAGACCGTCCTGCACCCCGACGTCGGGCAGCTCGCGCGAGACGAAGCGCCCGAACGTCCAGCGGTCGGGCGCGAAGCGCGTCCCGCCGACCCCGTAGTACAAGCGATCGACGCGCAGGTAGCGGTCGTCCTCCTCGCCGCCGTTGGCGTCCTCGGGCAGGTCGGCGCGGCGACCGACGAGCTCGCCGTCGAAGGCGAGCTCGCCGCCGCGCCCAAATGGGTTCTCCAGCGCGAGGTCCATGCCCGCGCGGAAGAACGAGTCCGAGCGCTCGCCGCTGGCCCCGAAGATCGCGTCGAACGAGGTCCAGGCGCGCCCGGTCATGCGCCGCGGGCGCGCTTCAGGTCTCTGCGTCCCAACGGCCGCCAGCAACGGCATGTCCGAGGTCCACTCGTCGTCGAGGGCTCGCCAGCGCTCAGCGTCGGTCGCGGCCGCGTCTGGCTGCCGCTCCAACGGTCCCTCGCGCAAGGCGGGCGCCGCGCTCGTTGGCCCGGCGCCTGCCAGCGGCGCTGGGGGAGCGACCGCGGCGCGCGGCGCGGGCGCGTCCGCCGCCCGCGAGATGAGCGCAACCCCGCGCGTGCCGCTGGCCAGGGTCGGTGCGTCGCCCGGGCGCGCGCCGTGGAGCTCGACCTCGGCGCGTTGCTCTTGCACATCGCGCACGAGGCCCGTGACCTCCATGCCGCCGCGCGGCTGGAACGAGACCAGGTCGCCGACGGCGACGCGGTCACGCGCGCCGCGGTCGATCACGACGCGGCCATCCGCGCGCTGGCTGCTGACGCGCACCGCGAGCTTGAAGCGCGCTGGCGCGGCGCCCGGCGGCGGCTCAGGCGCGTCCTGCGCAGCGTCGCCTCGCACCGTGCTCGGCGCCTCCACGACCTGTGCCGCAGGCGCGGATTGGGGGGCGACGGGCGGCTCTGCCGCTTGGCTTGACCGCGCGAAGCCCCCGCACGCGGCGCACAACATGAACTCCCACATTACCTGCCCTTTCCCCTGACACGGCGGCGCAGCGCGCCCGCTTGCTCACCGTGACAATCCACGCAGTCCATCCCGAGCGGTCGGTAACGCACGCCCTCGACCTCGCGGCCGGCGTACGTCCACTGCTCGGGCCGATGGCAGGCAGCGCAGGCGAGGGCGGCGTGCGCGCCGTCGAGGGGGAAGTTCGTGTCCCACTCGTGTTCGAAGCTGTCGGCCGCGAAAGCGCCGCGCGGGGAGTGGCAGCGCGCGCAGTCGGCGCCCGTCGTCTGGGGCGCTTTGCGCTGGCCGCTCTGCGCGTCGAGCGGCGGCGTTGCACGCGTGAACTGGCCCGCGTGCGGGTCGGCGTGGCAGTCGGCGCAGCGCGTCCCCGCAGCGCGCGCGGTCGTGCGGCCGCTCGCGTCGGCGCCCTCGAGCGGGGTGTGGCACGCGCTGCAAGCGGCGCGGGCGTGCGCCCCTTCGAGCGCGAAGCCCGTCTCGTGGCCATGGTCGAAGCCATCGTTCATGTCGCGGAACGAGCTCTCTCCGTGGCACCGCGCGCAATCGGCGCCGGACGCGACCTCTGCGTCGCGCGCGTTGAAGGCGCCGGCGTGCGGGTCCGCGTGGCACACGGCGCAGGTGAGTGGGCCGTCTTCGCGCGCCGCTCGCGCGTCGCGGCCGTCTGGCAGCGCCGCGCGACCAAACGTGCGGCCCAGCGCGTCGGCGCTGCCCTCGGGCGCGTGGCACGTCGCACAGTCGCTCTCGGCATGCGCGCCTACGAGCGCGAAGCCCGTGAAGTGTCCGTGCTGGAAGCCGTGGGCTTCGTCAAAGCGCGTCGTCCCGTGGCACTCGGCGCAGGTCCCGGCGCGGTTCGCCTGGAGCTGCGCCTGGCGCGCATGGAAGGCGCCCTCGTGCGCGTCGGCATGGCACGCCTCGCAGCGCGACGGCGTGCCGTTGAAGCGCCGCGGGGGCGCGCTCGCGCGCTGCGCGCCGCCT
>JAWKUK010000014.1:0-216401 GCA_041398605.1 Planctomycetota bacterium | reverse complement strand
CGGCCGCGCCGGCCGCTTGCAGCGCAGCGTCGCCGTCCTCGGCCATGTTCGCAGGCACGCTCTCCGGCGCAGCGCCGGGCGCGACGGGCCCTGACTCGGCCTCGGGCGCGCCGCCGAGGCCAATCGCCGGGTCGCCATTCGCGGGGTCGGCATTCGCGGGGCCGCCATTCGCCGGGTCGCCCGACGCAGGCACCGCGCCCCCATCCGGGTTGGGCTTCGCCGGCGGTCCCTGGAGCCAACTCCAGCCGAACAGCACGACGAACGACAGAAGTAGCGCGAGCGGAAGTCGCTTCTCGAGGCTCATGTTCGTTGCAGATCCAGGGGCGCGCTGTGAATCCACGCGCAGGTGACTCGCGCACGAGCGACGGCACCGCGAGGGGCCGCGCCAGGGGCACGGAGCAATGGGTTCAAGGGCGAGGGTCGGGGGCGCATGGGCTCAGCGCCCGACAACGAGCCGCTCCGCGAGGTAAGCGGGCAGCTCGGGCACCGCGCGGATCGCGGCGGCCGCGACCTCGACGTCGTACTCGAGGCGCACAAACGACAGGTGCTTGCCGTCGAAGAGGACGTACGACAAGCGCGGGTCTCCGTCGCGCGGCTGACCGACCGAGCCGACGTTGACGATCGCGCGGTTCTGCTCGAGGTCAGCGAGCTCGAACGGGCCCTCGCTGCCCTTCGGCAAGAAGTAGCTGCCGTCCTCGAAGTACACCGCAGGCACGTGGCTATGCCCGATGAAGCACACCGGCCGCGTCTGGTGAGCAAAGAGCGCGCGCATCTTGGACGTGTCCCGTACGTCCCGCGGGAGCACGTATTCGCGCACAGGCTCGCGCGGTGAGCCGTGCGCGTACATCGCGAGGTCGTCCTCGGCAGACGCCGAGAGGTTGCCCATGAAGTCCCAGTACGCCTCGCTGCGCTCGAGGTCGCGGTTGATCTCGTCGCGCGTCCACTCGATCGCAGCGCGCGCCTTCGGGTTGAAGTCGTCGGCGCTGTACAAGAGCGCCTCTTCGTGGTTGCCCTTGAGGCAAATCCCTGGCTCGAGCGGCGGCGCCTCCGGCAGCGCGTCCGCGTCCGAGGCTGGCGCGCCGCAGCGCGGCATCATCGCGTCGAGGCAGAAGCGCGGCTCGGCGCCGTACCCGACCATGTCGCCGAGGCACACATAGCGACGCACGCCGCGCGCACGGGTGTCGGCGAGCGCGACTTGCAGCGCGGGGCGATTCCCGTGCAGGTCGCTGAGGATGGCGGTCAGGGGGTAGGTCACCGGTGAGGGCCCAGACGTCGGAGGGGGGGCGCGCGACGCCTCGGTCAGGGGGCCCGGGCGGCGTCAGGGGGGACCACTATCGGGGCTCGACCCGTCTGGAGCAAGCGCATCCGGGTCGGGCGTGAGGTAGAGCGCCAGGAAATACAGCGCCGCCGTCCCCATGAGGCCGAGCGGAACGAGCTCTGCGTCGGCCCCGATCAGGACCGCGAGCCACGTCGGCAGCAGTATGGCCGCGATGCACCCGGCGACCGCGATAGGCGGGAATCCGAGGGCCTCGAGGCGGTGCGACAAATGGCGCCGGTCGCCCTCCCAAGGGCGGCGCCCGAGCCGCTCACGCACCAACGCGAGCCGCCCGAGGTCGAGCAGGGGCACGAGCAGGAACGGTTCGGCGCCAGGCGTCGCGGCCAGGAGGATCCCGAGGACGTGGCTGCCGCTGTCCCCGAGCATCGCGCGGGGCGGGCGCTCGCCGGCCGCCCCGCGGCCGCGCAGGAACAGATTGAACGGCAAGAAGCCGAGGAGCGCGCCCCGCGCGCCCCCGAACGGCCAGAGCGCGGCGATCCCGAGCACCCCGGCGGCACCGTCGGCGTTGTCGAACGTGTTGACGGCGTTCATCGCGACCACGGCGACGACGGCGAGCGCGATGTGGTCGAGCAGGCCCTCGACGCCCGCGCCGAAGGGAAACAGCGCCAAGAGCACCGCCGCGACGCACTGCCCGATCCACTTCGAGCGTGGGCTGAGCCCGCCGGGCACGACATCGTCCACGAAGCCGAGCCCGAACGCAGCGAGCAGGGCCGGCCATGGCAGGCCATGGCCCCCAGAGAGGTCCCAGGCGAGGAGGCCGAGGAGCAGCGCTGCCCCGCCGACGAGCGGCACGGGCGAGCTGCGCGGCTTGCGCTCCTCGGCGCCGTCGCGCAGGTCGATCCAGCCGCGCTCGAGCGCTTGGCGCGCGAGCAGGTGCGTCGCGACCGCGGTGACCGCGAGGGCGACGAGGGTGGCGCCCCCGCTAGGCATCGCTCCCCCCCACGGCTGCGTCAGGGTCGGCCGCCCCGTCCTCGTCGGCCCCGTTCTCTTCGGCCCCGGTCGCGGCGGGCCAGCCGTAGGCGCCTCGCTCCTGGATGAGGTCGAGCACGAGGTCAGGGATCAAACCCGTGCAGTCCTCGCCGGCCGCGAGCCGCGCGCGCAGGTCGCTCGAGCTGACCTCGATCGGCGGCAGGCGCAGGAACCCTCGTTCGAGCTTCTCGATTTGTTGCGGCGCGAGGCGCCCCCGGAGCCCCGCGAGGAGCTCGTCGGGGTCCCCGTGGCGCCAGGCCACGATCGGCTGGACTCGCTCGAGGAGGTCGTGCACATGGTGCCAGTCCGGGAGCCCGGGCAGGTTGTCGCTCCCGATGATGAGGTGCAGGTCGAGGGCCGTCGCTGGCACCTCGAACAGGCGCGGGGCGACGCGCACCGTGTCGAAGGTGTACGAGGGCCCCTCGCGGGCGAGCTCCTCCTCAGAGACGGCCCAACTGGCGCGCTCTACGGTCGCCAGGTACAGCATGGCGAGCCGCAGGGGCCCGTCCGCCAGTTGGCGCCCGAGCTTGTGTGGGGGCCGCGCGGCCGGCACGAAGAGCACGCGCTCGAGGCCGAAGACGCGCTCGGCGCGCCGGGCGGTCTCGAGGTGGCCGACGTGGACAGGGTCGAAGGAGCCGCCGTAGAGGGCGGCGCGGAGGCGGGCAGTCACGCGGGGTGTCGGGGGGCGCTGCGTCCCCGGGGGGAGGGCGCCCGGCGGGATCCGTGACCGGCGCGCTCGGAGAGGGTAGTGAACTCGGGCCTGCCTCCGAAGGCCAGACCCCGGTCCCGCGCCGCAATCCGCGCTCCGGTCTGGACATCCGCGGCGTCGCCGCCGAGAATCCCCGCCTCCCCCCAGTCCGGGTCCCAGCCGCCCGGAGATCCGCCCCCCAACTCACTCCGAGAGCCGAGACCGAGCCCGCCCAGCCCCCCAGGGCCGCTGGCTCGTGCCCCTCTCACCCTTTCAGGATCATGCAAAGGATGCCCATCTCCGCCTCGACGTTGCTGAAGTCGGCCCTCGCCGGCGCGGCGCTGCTGACGCTCGGCACTGGCTGCCAGTCGGCGGCCCGTGACATCGACGACCACTGGAACTTCGCCTCGGTGCCGCCGCGCATGGCGCGCGCCGTGCTCGGCTACGACGCCGCGAGCGACGGCTCGTACCGTGACTTCCAGTGGCAGCGCAAGAAGGACATCAACATGACCCTGCGCCGTCACTTCCTGAACGACAACCCGGAGAACCCCTTCCAGGAGTTCGACGAGACGCTCTATCAGGGGCGCCCGGTGCACTCGATCTTGCCGAGCCCGCTGCGCTACATCCACCTGGAGGGCATCCTCCTCGGCTGGGCGATCACCGGCGGCGGCGCGGCGTTCTTCCCGCTCCCCCTCGACTCCCTCATCGGCTCGTTCGAGCCGGGCGGCGGCGAAGAGTTCCGCCGCGGGATCTCTGCGTCGCTCACGGGCAAGGGTGTCCTGACCGCCTCCGAGACGCCGGCGATGTACGTCGACGACCTCGACACTGGCGAAGTCACGACGCTCACCAACATGTGAGCCCGTCGTCGCGAGCGCGAGCCCTCCGAGCGAGAGCCAGCGCCGCGACCCGAGGCATGCCGTGACACGAGGCATGCCGTGACACGAGGAGGCTGAGTCGGCGCCCTGGCGCAGCGCTGCGCCGGGGAGCCGTCTCTTCGTCACAGCGCACAGCGCACAGCGCACAGCGTGCGCGCGCAAGTCCCGCGCCCCAACGCGTCAGCGCAGAGGTCGCCGGGCGCTCAGGTCGCGGGGTCGAGGCAAGCGCACGCGCGCTCGACGAGGTCGGGCGCGTCGACAGGCAGCCAGTGGATCGCGAACTTGCGGTACCAGGTGCGTTGACGCCGCGCGAATTGGCGCGTGCGCAGCGCGATGAGCGCCTCGGTCTCCGCGCGGGTCGCGGCGCCGTCGGCCCAGGCGAGGACCTCTGGGTAGCCGAGCGCCTGGATCGCGGACGGCCCGAACCCTGGGTCGGAACGGACGCGCAGGGCCTCTTCGCGCCAGCCGGCGTCCAGCATCGCGGCGGTGCGCGCGCGGATGCGCCGATCGAGCTCATCGGTCGGGACCTCCAAGCCGATGAGGCGCGCGCGGGTCTCGCGAGGTCCCGGCCCGCTGCCCCACTCGCGTTGCCAATCGGAGAGCGTGCGCCCGGTTTGCGCCGCGACCTCCAGCGCCCGTACGACGCGGCGCACGTCGTTCGGATGCAGCCGTGCAGCGCTGACAGGATCGAGGGCCGAGAGCTCGGCGTGGAGCGCTTCGGGGCCGACCTCCTGCGCGCGGCGCTCGAGCTGCGCGCGCACCTCGGGATCGACGGGTGGCCCTTCGAAGAGCCCGCGCAGGACCGCTGCGAGATAGAACCCGGTGCCGCCGACGAGCAAGGCGGGGACCCGCCGCCGCTCGAGGTCGGCGAGCGTGCCGCGCAGCTCATTGAGGTAGCGCTGTACGTCGAAGCGCTCGCTCGGCTCGACCAGGTCGAGCATGTGGTGGGGCACGGCCGCGCGCTCGGCGGCGGTCGGCTTGGCGGTCCCGATATCGAGGCCGCGGTACACAAGCATAGAGTCGAGGGAGACCACCTCCGCGCCCAGCCGCTCGCACAGCGCGAGCGCGAGCGCGGTCTTCCCGGACGCCGTCGGCCCGACGATGAAGCGCAGCGGTGCGTGGTCGAGCACATCTCGGGTGGTCGGTACCGACATCAGCAGGCATTCTATGGGCGCCTCGCATGGAACCAGGCGCCCGCTCGTCCCAAGTACTCCACATGCACACGTCTCGCTCCCTCTGGGCCACGCTCGCGCTCATCAGCCTCGCACCGGCGGCGCACACTCAAGGGGGCGGCCGAGGCGATGGCCCTGCGTTGCCGGACGTCGTGCCCGGGACCCACAGCCAGGCGCGCGGCGGGTGGCTCGCCGTGGACGGCCAGCCGGCCGCGCCGGGTCGCGTACCGGAGGGCACGTCGGACGAGGCTCGCCAGCGCTTCGGCGAGCTCGCAGGTCGTTTGACGAGCGCGGAGGCAGTACGTTCGTTCGCGCTGCGCTTCGACGTGGAGATTCGCACGGACTCGGGCTCGAACGAGGCCCGCAAGACGGAGCTGCGCTACCTGGACCAGGACGACGGGTACGTCTATGGCGCGTTCTTGAACGCGGACGGGAGCGTCAAGCAAGCGCAGATGCGCGGGCCGAAGCCCGAGGGCCCGACCGCGTATTGGCAGGTGCTCAAGGACGGTTCGGTGCTGTCATTGATCGGCAAGGACTATTCCGAGAGCCGTGATGAGCTCGACGGCTGGGCGGCGCTGTGCCATGACCTCCTGCTGATCCAGCAGCCGGCGCGGCTGCGGCTGATGCGGATGGAGGCGCGCCGCGCGCGGCTGGCGACGCCCGCGGGCGTCGGCGCGCGGACGCTTGTGTTCGGCGAGGACGACGCCGTTGTCCTGCCGGACGAGCCGCTCGTGCCGGGTGATCGATCGACCTCGATCGCGCAGCGCGCCGCGCAGCTCGTGTGGCTCGAGATCGTGACCCCGGACGTGCGCGTGTGGCGTGAGGCCCCGGGCGAGAGCGCGGCGCGGCGCGTCCTGCTCGGCCTCGATCCGGCGTTGGCGTTGCCCGAGTTCGCGCTGATCACGGGCCGCACGGAGGGGCCGCTCGTGGCGCCGGGCGCGGCGCTGATGCAGCTCTCGGACTGGCACCGCTATGGCAACGAGTCCGCCGACCCGAACGCTGCGACCGGCCATTGGCTGCCGCGGGAGACGCGCCTCTTCGAGCTGCGCGAGGCCCTGGGCGCGGAGCGCGAGCTCAACGCGCTCGCCTTCAAGAACCGCGCGTCGATCCACCTCTTTGTGCTCCCGGGCGGCACCCTGGGCGGCCCCCCACTGCCGATCGAGTCGTTCCGCCCCGCCAAATAAGCGGCTCCCTCCACGGGCGACCAACAGGCCAATCCGTCGGAGCGCAGGACCCGCGAACGCGGCGACCGCCGGCTCATTCGAGCTGCCTACGGGCCCTGCGGAAAAAGGCGTTGACGAGGGTCCGCATCCCCTCCGCGCGGCGCTGCCTCACGGTGTCGGGCTCTTTCCCCTCGCCCTCGCGCGCGAAGGCGTCCGCGAGCATCGTATAGGTCCAGCCGTAGTTGAACTTCAGCAGCACCGCGGCCCTCGTGAGGAGCGGCTCGTGCGCCAGGAGCTCCTCGACCTTTGCGAAGCGCAGGCTGTCGGCGAAGAGCTCGTCCACATGGGCCAGTTCGCCCAGGATGCTCTGGTCATGGCGCTCGGTCTCCGCGACGACGTCTTCGTCGAGCGCGGCGGGGTCCGACTTGGTCGCGCGCCGAATGTCCTTCAGTCGGTTCGTGATCGCGGCCTGGACGTAGCGCTCGAGCCCCTTGGGGTCCAGGGGTTGGCGGAACTCCTGCTGGCAGTCCGCCACCATCTTGGCGATCACGTCCTGGCGCGCGTTGGAAGAGTCGACAAAGCGGTCGAGCCTCAGGCTCGAGGCGGTCTGCTGCGCGCGCCGGCGAATCTCGGCCATCGTCGCCTCGTCTTCGAAGATGCGCTCGAGCCCGGCGAGGAGCGCGCGGCGGCTCGCGAGCACCAGCGCCTGAAGCAGCTCGCCGTCGATGGCCTGGAGCTGGGCCTTGGCCTCCTCACCTGCGAGCCAATCACGCAGCGCCCCGGCGAGCGCCTGCTCGGCCTCCTGGACGCAGGGACCCTCTGACGCGTCGGGTCCTAGGGCCTGGAGCCACTCGAGCGCGGCGAGGCGCAGGTGCTCAGGGAGCCGGGGCTCGTGCTGGTGTGCCATCAAGGGTGTCGCGCTTCGTGAGCGCACCTGAAGTGGCGCCGAATGTTTCGGGGCGCCTCCCGGGATCGACGCGTGGTCCGTTGGCCTGGTGAGCGGCCTGGGTCCGAACCGGTTCGGACCTCGGCCCGGTCGCGGAGCGCTCCGCGACCGCTTCACTTCCTTATGCCCGGCAGGTCCGGGCGACTGACCATGCAGACCATCCTAGAACGGTATCTCGGCGGCGCGCTGCTTGCCAGCGCGGCGCTCGGGACCGCAAACGCACAGAACCTCCTCACGAACCCGAGCTTCGAACAAGGCCTGACCGGCTGGACGCGGGTCTCGGGCTCGTCGGGGAGCGTCATCCCCTACGGGAGCCAGGCCAACATCGCGTCCGTCGCGGTCGGCACGCACATCGGCGGCGGCAACCGGGTCTTCCTCGACACCGGTGGCAACTCGATCTACGAGCAAGTCGTGCCCTTGGCCGGGCTCCCGGCCGGTGCCAAGCTGCGCCTCCGCGGGTTCGTCGGCGGGCGAGCGAACGACGCCGACGACGCGCGCTTGCTGCTGATCTTCCGCGACCCCTTTGGCGCCCTCGCGACTCGCGCGCTCGGCTACGGCACGGTCGATGCGCGCAACCGCGAGCAGGTGCTCATCCTGCGTGAGGGTGAGTTCGAGATCCCCCAGGGCGCTACCGACGTCGCGGTGCGGTTTGAGTGCCGCTACCTCTATGGGTCTCCGGATGCCACGGTCGACAACGTCAGCCTGGTCGCCTTCACCGGCTCTCTGATTCCGCCGCCGCTACCGCTCAGCACGCAATTGCTGACCAACCCTGGGTTCGAGTCTGGATGGACCGCGACGTCGCCCTTGACGCTCATCGACCGTCAAAGCTGGGAAGGTCGCGGCGGCGCGCTTCGTGTCGCGCCTTACTCTGACACGGACCCCAACGTGCCAGGCTCCGCCGTCGCGAACATCGTCGGAGGTGGCACGCGGCTGGCCGTCGACCTCGGCGACGGGCGGCTCGTGCAGACCCTCGACGTGCGAGGAAACGCGGCGCAGATCGCGAACGGCCTCGCCCTCCAGCTGCGCGCCTATGCCGGCGGAGTCGGCTCGGACCCCGACTACACCAGGGTCGAGCTGCGCTTCCTGGACAGCCTCGGCGCCCCTGTCGGCGCACCGAACGCACCGGTAGGGCCGGTCTTCCGTGAAGCGCGCAACTTCGAAACGGTTGTCGTCGCACGCGAGCGAGAGTGGACCATCCCGGCCGCGACGGCCTACATCGAGGTCCTGGTCGCCTGCGAATACGTCTATGGGTCCCCGAACGCGCTCGTCGACAACGTCACCGCACGACTGGTGCCGCCGAGTACGGAGTCGCCCCTGCCGCTGTACGTGAACGTCGTGCGCAACTCTTCATTCGAGCTCGGCACGCTGCCGGGGTCCCCGCTCGACCTCAACGACGCCAACGGGTGGTTCGTGGCGCAGGGTGGGCAAGTCCTCGTCCAACAGTACGGAACGAGCGGCAGCGTCCCAGCGCCGGCGCTTGCCACAGCGAACGGGCTCGGCAGCAACCTCGGCGTAGACTCGGGCGGCAACGCGCGGTTGACCCAAGTGTTCACGCTCGAGGGGCTTCAAGACCTCATCAACCAGGGTCGCCTGCGCCTGGAAGCGTCAGCATGGCTGGGAGGTGTCGGGACCGACCCAGACGGTGCGCACGTCGACGTCACATTCCTGAACGTGCAAGGTGTCGCGGTCGGGAACCAAATCTCGCTCCCGCGTGTCACCCCCGCAGAGCGAGCAAACCAGACGACGCTCCTGCAGCGCCGCTCCGGTGAACTCGTCCCCGGGGGAGCGAAGACCATCGTGCTCGCAGTGCAATACGACTACATCTACGGCAGCCCAAACGGGCTCGCTGACCGCGTCGAACTGCTCCTGTCCGACGTCGGGAACATCGGCACGCGCTACTGCACCTCCGAGGCGAACTCCACCGGCTCGGCGGCCACGATCAGCGCGGTGGGCAGCGCCAGCATCCTGGCCAATGACCTGACCCTCGTCGCAGGGCCGATCCCGAACCAGCTCGCGCTCTTCTTGAGCTCGCCGCTGCAGGGCAACTCCGTCTTCGGCAACGGCACGCTGTGCATCGCGAACCCGATCCGGCGCCTCGGGCCTGTGCAACAAGCGACGGGCAACCGAGCGACGAAGGTGCTGAACCTGCCCATTGAGGTCAGCGTCGCTGGCACGCTGCACTTCCAGTGCTGGTTCCGCGACCCAGCGGCAGGCGGCGCGTTCTTCGACGCTTCGAACGCCTTGACGATCACGTTCACCCCTTGACCGCTCGCGACGCGCGCCCCGCAGCCCATCGGGCTGCGGGGCGCGCTTTTTTGTGCCCATCTCGCGCGCGCCCGGAGCGCGAGCCCGGAGCGCGCGCCCGCTGCGCCGCGATCGCGCGAGGCTCGCGGGACCCTCGGCGAACGACCCACCCCCGAGCCCTTTGCCCGTCGCCAACCGATGGAAGGGCGCGCCTCGGGCGATGCCGTGGCTCGAGCGTTCGTGGTCCGCGCTCCGTTCCCCCTTCCCCGCTGCAGTGGCGGTGCGTGCCGCGTGTGTCGGCTGGAGGTCCTCCAGCCCACCTGGGATCTCGTCGGCGCCACGTCGACCGAAGACTCAATTGCGCGGGCCGGGTGCGCGTCGCGCACCCGGCCCGCGCCGCGGTCCGTTGGGTTCGAGGGTGATCAGCGCTTCTTGCGCGTCCCTGAGGCCGGGACGACGCCGACGGTCGGCATCGGTACGGCCAGCGGGCGCTCCACGACGACCCAGTCCTCATCGTTCCAGCGGATGGTCCCGGCGATCGTACCGACGACCAAGGCGTCGCGTGCTTCGCCGCGCACATTGCGGGCCTGGGCCTCGACCAGCAACAGCCGCCCGTTGTTGTTCGTCCGCACGGGCAGCGCGTCCTGGTACCAGTCACCGACATCGTCCTGGGGCCACTCCTCCTCGCGGACGAGGAACGCCACCGATTGCCCGGGCACCGCCTTGGTGTGGACGATGGCCTCCATGGCTGCGTCCTGCAGGCGCTCGCGGAACAAGAGCGGATTCAAAGCCACGGCGTCGCGCACGCCAGCCTCCAGCGCGCCCTGAACGCGGTGCAGCTCGGGCGCGTCGCTGGCGACACGCGTCAAGATCGCGGCCAGGCTCCGCACGGTGGACCAAATCTCATCGCGGCTCCGAAGGCGGCCTGCAGCGCAACGCTCGCACGGCGGATGCTCCTCCACACGACGCGTCTTCTTGCCCTCGCGGAACTCTCGCTTCACGATCCCGTACCCTCGGCCCGCGCAGGTCGAACACTGCACGTTCCACTGCAGCTCGCCGCAGCGCTTGAGCGCGTTCTTGTAGGCGTCCTTGCCCGTGTCAGCCCAGCGCAGCAACGGGAACGTATGCGAGGGACAGACGTGCCCCAGCTACGGGCTCGGCCTGGGCGATGACACCTGCGCTCTGGACGGTGCTCCACACGCTCGCCGCGGGGACCACCCACGGGGCTTGCTTGGGCGAGGTCCAGCGCCAGATCCCGACGAGGCCGCCGTCTGCGTCAACGATCGGGAGGTTGCCGATCCGGCGACCGAAGGCGCCGCGGTCGATGCCACCTTCTGGCCCTGAGAGCACCTCGGCGCGCGGGACGGCCCGATCACGCGCGGGACGGTTGGGGTCGACGTCGAGCGTGAACGTGCCCTCGTCCGCCCAACCCAGCCGGGAGGTCGCCCCGAGCGGGACGCAGCCGCTGAGGGCCTTCTTCGGGCGCAGGACGGCGAGGTCCTTTCCGACGTCCCCGGCGATGAGCCTCCAGGGCCACGGACACCTTGCCGGTGACCACCTTCACGCCCTTGGCGCGGGCGACCGCGCTCAAAGACGTCACGACGACGTCGGGGGCGAGCACCACGCCGCAGACGACGGGCGTCGCCGCCTCGTGCTGGGCGGCGTTCGACTTCGCCGCCGCGAAGTCGAGCCTCCAGGACAAGGACGGAGCGCCGGACCTCGTCGCCTGGGGCGCCTTCGACCCAACCTGGCTGCCTCCTGCAGGGACGCCGTGCTGCGGGGGACCTTGGGCCCGCAACGGTGTGAGCGCTCCGGATGACGCGATCGATACGACAAGGACGCGAATAAGGGCTCGTGTAGACATTGAATCTGGGCAATCAGTCGAACTCCGAAGGCCCCGAGCCGCGCCCATGGATGTCAATGGTCGCCGGGGGCCCCCTTCGACCTGGACGACGTGCCCGTTGCTCCAAGCGGAAGCCCATCTGCCAAAAAATCGCCGAGACTTGGTCGCTCTCTTGATGCTGTTCACAGGGGCGCAGCTGGCAACCGGAGCCCCACCCGAGACCTATGACCTCGGATTCCACGCCCGACACGAACCGTGCGGAATGAGGCCCTTTCGCAGGACCTCGCCGCGAGGAACGGGATGATGGCCGCAGCGCATGACGCCGCGGCCGGCCCGCTCATGGGACCAGCTCAACGTGCACAGGATCGCTCCAGAGCCCGCCGCTGTCCCGCGCCATGAATGACACGAGCGACGCGTCTTGCCCGTCCGGTACGACGAGCTCGATACGCAGCGTGACGCCACGGCCATCTTCGTCCTCAGTGAGCTCGCCGCTGGGATCCACCGGTACCTCGCGGCCATCCTGGATGCAGCGCAGCTGGTCAATTCCGAACGAGTCCACGGCCCGCACGTCGAGGGCAAAAGCGCGCCCCGCGAGCGCCTCAGGCGGCTCCGCCGTCACGTAGGGCGGAAGGAGGTCCCGTATGACCCGGCGCCACGCTGCGTCGTCCTCGGCGCGGGTCGCGGCGGGATCGCTCGCGCGCGCAGCGAGCAGATCGGCGACCTCGTCCTCGAGCGCCGCGGCGTCATTCGCTGAATTGTGCGTACGCACGAGCGCCGCCATACGCCGCAGCGCGTGCAGCAAGTGGCGCGAACGCGTGTGCCCGCCCGCGCGCAAGCGCGCGACATGCTCCTGGCTCAGCGTCAACGCTTCCTGGTGGTCGCACCGGCGGGCTGCGAACGCCGCGTCGAGCGAGAGCTTGGCCAGCCCAACGGCGGTCCGGCGCATGTCGCTCGGATCGAAGGCCGCGAGCTGGTCGAGCGAGGGCACGAGCTCGCGCGCGCCATCCAGGTCCCCAGCAAGTTCCCTGAGCTGCATGAGCAGCAGGGTCGACTCGAAGCGCTGCGGGTCATCGCCTTCGACGGACTCGCTCGACATGCGCTCGACGATGTCCTCCAAGGCCTTGCGCGCTCCCTCGCTGTCGCCCCGCGCATCCTTGCTGCGCGCCTTCCCGAGCTCGGCCGCGATGCACTTGTAGTGCGTGTCGGAGCCCGTTGCCATGCGCTTCGACGCCTCCTCGTAGTGTCGATACGCGGCGTCCGGATCGCCGCTCGCGAGGCTCGCCGCGCCGAGCCCGAGGTCCGCGTCCGCGCCGTCTCCGGCGCCGTCAGCCCCTGATCGCGCGTCCTGGAACGCGCGCGACGCCCCCGCATAGTCCCCGAGCGCGAGGGCCAGCTGGCCGAGACGCAAGGCCAAGCGTCTGCGCCGTTCACGCGCCTCCGCGCCGCCCTCGTCGGCCTGCGCCAGCGCTTGCTCGAGCCCCGCTCGGGCCCCTTCCGGGTCCCCCGCCGACTCGCTGGTCGCCGCTGCGCCGAGGGCCGCAACGGGGTCCGCACCTTGGCGCGCTGCGCGGCGCGACTCGAGCGCTGCGATGATCCCGCGCACCCGAGCCAGCTCGCGGTCGAGCGCCTCGAGCCCGTCCGCTTGGGCGCGCCGCGCGGCGAGGAGCTCCGCCTCGAGGGCGCGGTAATGGCGCAGCGCTTCGACCTCATCACCGCGCTCCTGCGCCGCGCGGGCGCTCGCTTCGTGGGGCTCCTGCGCGTCACCTGTCAGCATCTCGCCGCTGGCCGCCTGAATCCCGACCTCGCCATGGGGCGCGCTCGCTTCAACGGGCGTTGGCTCGTCGAGGAGTGCCGTTGACGGCGTCATCGCGGGGTGGCTCGGGACTGGCATCGTAGTTGGTGCCTGCATACGCCACTCGATGTCGATCTCATCCATACGCAGCGCCCGCTCATGGTCGTAGGGTTCGCCCGGGTGAGCGACGTTGAAGCGAAAGCGCATCCAAGCGAGCGCAGCAAGGTCTTTGACGCCCAGCTCGCTGGCCGTCAGTCGGAAGCCGCCGAGGACATCGACTTGGTTCTCGGTGATGTACTGCTGAGTGCCCGCGATATACGTCTCCAGCACTTCTACCATCAACGCACGCGCGCGCTCGCGGTCGCCCTTGCCGGCGACGTGCCGCGCGTCTGCGGCGACACGCTTGCACCAGAGCTCCCAGTCCTGGGCCTCGCGCCCCCGTGCTCGCAGCAGCGGGTCCTCCGCGGGCGCGGACGCCTCGTGGGCCGAGCGTTCCTTCGGTCCGCCCACCGGCGCCGGGACGGGGCGCGCCTCGCGCGGCCCTCCGGCGGGCGCACCGGCGGCGGGGACGACTGCGCTTGCCCCTGCGCGAGTCGAGTCTGGCGCGCTGCAGGCCCCGAGGAGGAGCAGCAAGAGCGCAGTTTGGAGCTTGGGTTGGGTTCGCATGACAGTGTTCGAATGGTTCAAGTGAAGGGCGCTCGGTCGAAAGTCAGGGCAGGTCATACGCGAGGCGAAAGCCGGTTCGGTCCTGTCCGAATTTGACATCGTCTCGGAGCCGGACCCCGACATGCAGCGGCGTGTCGCGTGGCCCCATGTCGTATGCACCGCCATACAGCTTCCCATCGCGACACCATTCCATAACGTTGCCGACGAGGTCGAAGAAGCCCCATGGGTTTGGGCGGAGCGAGGCGACGGGCGCCAGCCCAGGATACGTGTCGTCGAAGGCGAAGTGCTCTTCGCTGCGTCCCGGCATCATGAGCGCACGGTGTCCGCTGACGTCGTAGAGGTTCGCTTCGCGCCCGCCTGCGGCCGGATCGCTTCCCCAGACGTAGTCGCCTACACGCCCCGCGCGGGCGGCGTACTCCCACTGCAGCGCAGTCGGCAGCGCGCCGCCCACGAGCGAGCAGAACTCCGCGGCAGCTTCAAACAGCACGCCCGATGCGGGCAGGCTGGTCGAGTCCGGAGAGCTGGTCCGCTTGGCCATCACGCGGTAGTACTCAGGTCCTGTCGTCTCGTGCTCAGCGAGGTAATAGGAAGCCACCGGTTGAGCGCTCGTCAAGGGCACCGCCGAGCCAAGGGTCGACTTCGTGGTCCGCTCCAGCATCCCAGCTTCGACGAGGCGCAGCACGACCCCCGAGCGCGGCTCGCGCACGCGCTTCGCCCAGCCGCCATCCCCAGGTGTTGGATCGACGGCCTCCCAACCTTCTGGTGCCCGTCCTGCATCGCCGCGCAAGGCGAAGTACGACGCAGCAGCGAGGGCCATGGCACCCAGCCCGATGAACGTCCTGCGGGATGTCGCGGGTCGCGCCGCGTCCGATGGCGCGGCGACAGCGCGGGGATTCAAGTAAGACCGCAGCGCCCGCGCGAGCTCACCGGCGTCTGCATAGCGCGCCGCCGGGTCGCGCTGGAGACAGCGCGTTGCGATGTCGATGAGCGCGCCGGGGGCGTGCGCGAGGTCCGTACACGGGTCGCGCCAAGGCCGCTCACAGAGGTCAGCATAGACCTGAGAGTGCGTCTCGCCCCGCGCGTAGTGCCCCCCCGACAAGAGGAAGAACAGCGTCGCGCCGAGCCCCCAGACGTCGGTCCTGGGTCCCGTCAATCCGGAGTCAGGCGTCCATTGCTCCGGCGCTAGATAGCGCAGGGTCCCGACGATGCCGCTGGTCTTGTGCGAAAAGCTGTGGCTCGGATCCAAGGCCGTCGCGAGCCCGAGGTCGCCGACCTTGGCGCGCCCGTCCGCCGAGACGAAGATGTTCAACGGCTTCACGTCGCGGTGCACGATGACGTAGCGGTGCGCGTGTGCGGCGCTCAGCCCCTTTGCAGCCTGATAGACGATCCACGCGGCGTCGCGCGCGGGCAGCGCGCCGCCGCGCTGCGCGAGGTACTGCTCGGCGTCGACGCCGTCGACATACTCGAGGACCAGATAGGTGAGGCCGTAGGCCGTCTTGCGCGAGAGCACCCGGACGAGGTTCGGGTGGTTCAGCTCGGCGGCGAGCTTCGCCTCACGCCTGAACCTGGAGTCGACACCGTCGCCAGCTCGAACGATCCAAGGCTTGAGGACCTTCACCGCGACCTCGTTCTCGAGCTCGACGTTTTGCCCGAGGTACACGACGCCCATGCCGCCCTCGCCCAAGCGGCGCAGGATTCGAACGGGGTACAGGAACTTATGCCCGTCCTTCAGCGGGACATCACGGAGCAGCGGGTCGACCAACGGGTCGACCTCCTCAGCCCCCGCAGGCCGCTCGGAGTGCCCATTCGATGCGGATCGCCCGCTCCGCTCACCTGAGTCGTCGACCATTAGCCTGCCCCTCGCGAGTCATCCGGCCCCTGACCCTTGCACGGCTCGATTGTCCTTAGCGCTTGGCGCTGCCTCGCGCGTTCAAACGCGTCAAGGCCAGGGGCGACGAGACCCCTCTGGTCGTCTTGGAGCGCAAGGCAACGGGTAGGCGCAAGGGACATCGTGCACATGCAAAGCCCGAGGATTATGTCATGCCCACAAAGTAGCGCGAATGGAACCTGGGAGTCTGCGCCACAGAACGCGGTTCGCAGCGTGGTGCTCCCGTGCGTTGGAGCAAGGCGCAGCAAGTTTCTCATAGCTTGATGACATTTGGAACCTTGCTGCAACGCGGCTCCGGCGCGCGGGAGCGCCGGGATGCGAATCGCGTTCTGTGGCGCAGGCTCCTAGGCCACGAGTTGCGCCCAGGCTCGCTGAGCTCTCAGCAGCGGGAGGCGGGCGCAGGGGCCTACAGAAAGCTAGCCGAGGGCACCCTCGCTCTACGCACCAACGGATCAAGCGACGATCGGATCACGCCCCCACCTAGAAACCCAAGAGCTTGGGAACACGGATGATTGCGCCTGTATCGCGGTCTTGGCCGCACTCGAGGCCCCGGCGAGGTCTTTGGAAATAGCAACACACCGCGCACCTAAGAGCCGCACAACACCATGCCGGAGCCAGCGATCGAACGCGAAGCCGAGCCAAGCTCGTTAGAGGCAGAAGTGGACTTGGTGACTCGCGGTCAGCGGCGGTGGAAGGCCTTCTCGAGCTCGGCCAGGCTGAAGCGCACGCGGGTCGGGCGCGCGTGTGGGCAGGTTTGGTCCTCGCCCGTGCCGCGCGCGCGGCGCAGGAGGGCCTCCATCTGCGTTTGGTCCAGCACGTCGCCCGCCATGATCGACGAGCGGCAAGCGGCGCGGTGCAGGACCTCCTCGATCACGTCCTCGGCGGCCGGGGCGCGCCCCGTGCGGCCGATCAGCTCGACGAGGTCGCGCACGAGCCCCTCCGGGTCGGGGTGCTTCATACGCGCAGGCAAGCCGTGCACCGCGACCGTGTCCTCGCCGAACACAGCGAGGTCGATCCCGACGCGCCGCAACGCGTCGAAGTGACCCGAGAGGAGCTCGACGTCCGCGCGGCCGAGTTCGACCAGCTCCGGGGTCAGCCAGCGCTGGATCTCGACGTGGTTCGCGCGCACGTCCGCCAAGAGCCCCTCGTACGTCAAGCGCTCGTGCAGCGCGTGCTGGTCGATGATCTCAAAGCCGTCCGGCAACGCGCGAATGATGTAAGTCTTCGCGACCTGCAGGTACGGCCCGCGCAGGTCGTCGACCGGCGCCCACGCTTCGGAGACACGCTCGCTCGCGGCGCCGACGGGGGCTTCGTGCGGGTCGCCGGCGTCTCCCTCAGCGCGACGCGCGGGCGGGTAAGGCGCGAGCAGGTCGCGCTCGGCGCCAGTTGAACCGGCAGGCGCGCCGCTGTAGGGACCGCTGTAGGGACCGCTGGATGGGCTGCCGGATGGGCTGCTGTACGGGCTGCTGGAGGCGCCGGCGCCCGCGTCGCGACGCGGCGCGAAGAGCGAGCTCCCCGGCGTCCGCAACGGGCCAGGGTCGGGCAGGTACGGCCCGCGCTGCGGCTCCGGCGCGCGGCCCTCGCGGCGCCACAGGCTCTGCAACATCGACTCACCCGGCGTCGCCATGTCCGTGCGGCGCACGGCCTCGCGCAGCGCGCCGACCAAGAAGCCGAAGATGCGCCGCTCGTCGCGGAAGCGCACCTCGCTCTTCGCCGGGTGCACGTTGACGTCGACCAACGCCGGGTCCATCCAGAGCTGCAAGAACGCGACCGGTTGGCGGCCGTCCTCGAGCACGCCGCGGTACGCCTCCTTCAGGACACGCACCAGCACCTTGTCGCGCACGCTGCGCCCGTTCAAGAACCACATCTGCCGCGACGTGTCCCGGCGCGCGAGCCGCGGCGGCGCGACGTAGCCCGAGAACCGCAGCGCGCCGTCCGTCGCATCGACGTGCTCGAGCTCCGCGACGATGTCGTTGCCGAACAGCCTGCGGATGCGCGCCAAGAGCGGCATGTCGGGCTCGATGTCCAGCGCGCGCTTGCCGTCGTGTGTCACGACAAACCCGACGCCCCCGCCCGCCAGCGTCGAGTTCGCGAGGGCGGCGCGCTGCACGACGTCGAGGCACCGCGAGTACTCGGTGCTCGTCGTCTTCAGGAAGCGCCGGCGCGCAGGCACGTTGAAGAAAAGGTCCCGCACCTCGATCGTCGTGCCCTCCGGCGCGCCGGCCGGCATGACCTGCGAGCGGCGCCCGCCCTCGTCGCGGACCTCCGCCGCCTCGCTCGCGCCCTTGAGCCGCGAGAGGATCCGGCACCGCGCGATCGAAGACATCGAGGCCAGCGCCTCGCCGCGGAAGCCGAGGCTCGCGATGTGCTCGAGGTCCTCAGGGCGGCGCAGCTTGCTCGTCGCGTGGGCCTCGAACGCGAGCGCGAGGTCCGCCGTCCCCATCCCGCCGCCGTCGTCGACGATGCGCACGAGCTTCACGCCCCCCTCCTCGAGGTCGACGCGGATGTGCGTGGCGCCGGCGTCGATCGCGTTCTCGACGAGCTCCTTCACGACAGAGGCTGGGCGCTCGATCACCTCGCCCGCGGCGATCTGATTGCGCACGACCTCGGGGAGCACCGCGATGCGCGGCTCGAGATGGGTGTCGGTCATCGGGTCCTCCGCGCGGCGGGGGCGCGCTGCACGTCCGCCGCCCGCCAACGCACGGCGAGCTGGGCAAAATCGGTGGCATCGGCGCCGGCGCCCGTGCGCGAGCGCCGCTCGAGCTGCGCCAGGTCGTCGAGCATCTGCGCCCACGCGGCGGCGTCGCGCGCGGCGAGGCGCTGCTCGAAGGCCTGCACGGCTTGCGGCGGGCCCTTGACGCCCGCGGCCGCCGCGGCGGCGCGGCCGTCGAGGCCCGCCGCGACCGCACGCGCGCCCGCGAGCGCCTCGCGCAGCTTCGCCGAGAGGCCCGCGGCGAGCTGGATCGTGATCGACGCGACGTCGAGCACCTTCGTGCCATCGCGCTGGGACGCGCCGCCGCGGAAGAGCGTCTCGATGCCCGCGAGCGCGCGCGGCGCCCGCCCCATCAGCATGTGCTCCGCGACGTCGTACGGCGACGCGCCGGCCTCCCAGCCGACGACCTCGCGCAGCGCCGCGCCGCCGGAGGACACGATGCGCTGCAGCTGCTCGTCCAGCGCCGCGAGGTCGTTGCCCGTCGCGGCGACGACGTACGCGGCTTGGTCGGGGGCGAGGTCGAGCTTGCGCTCGCGCGCGCGCGCGACGAGCCACTGCACGGGCTCCGCGAGGCGCGGGTCCGGGTTCCACGGCGGCGGCGAGTCCCAGAGCCGCCGGCAGCCGATGACGAGGCCGCCGTGCTCCTGGGCCGCCTTCACGAGCGCGTGCGTGACGATCAGCTTGTCCGCGGCGAGCACGATCAGCCCCTCCATGCGCGCCGTGACCCGCGCCAGGAGCGCCTCGCGCACCGCCGAGGACGCCTTCGAGGCGCGCTCGACGACGACGCGCTCGGCCGACTGCAACACGACGCAGCGCGCGCCGCCGAAGAGCGCGCCGGTCGACAGGTCGTCCATCAGCGCGCCGACGTTGTAGTCCGGGTCCTGCGCGTCGTGCCGGCAGACCTCCATGCCTGCGGCTTGCGCCGCGTCGACCAGGAGGCGCACGGCGCGGGCTTGGTACCAGCGCTCTTCGCCGCGCAGGATGACGATCGAGGGCAGCCCCAGCCGCAGCGCCGCGGTCAGGCGCGCGAACTCCTCGCCCGGGTGCGGCTCGCGCCCGCTGCCGCCGCCCCCGCCGCCCCCGCCGCGACGGGCGCCTCGGCTGGCGCCTCGGCCGGCGCCGCGAGCGGCGCCGCGCGAGGCCGGCGCTGCTGCGCCACGTCGACGGCTCGCGGCCATCAGCGGCCTCCTCCGAGCAGCGACAGCGCAACGCCGACGGCAGAGCCAGCCGGCGCGAGGCGGCCCGGCACATGCAACGCGAGGTCGACGGCAAGGCCGAGGAACAACGCGACGCCGACCCAGCCGTTGACCGTGAAGAAGGCGAGGTCGACGCGCGAGAAGTCATCCGGCTGTACAAGTCGCTGCTCGTACACCAGCAACGCCGCGACGAAAGCGACCGCGCCAAAGTAGACCGCGCCGAGGCCCGCGCTCAGGCCGACGAGCGTCAGCGCCACCACCGTCACCACGTGCAGCGCGCGCGACAGCGCGAGCGCGCGCTGCACGCCGAGGCGCGCTGGGACGGAGTGCAGCCCTCGCGCGCGGTCGAAGTCGACGTCCTGGCACGCGTAGATCAAGTCGAAGCCCGCGACCCAGGTCCAGACGGCGAGCGCGAGCCAGAGCACCGGCGCGAGCGGCCCTTCGATCGCGCCGCGCACGGCGACCCACGCGCCCAAGGGCGCGAGCGCGAGCGCGAGGCCAAGGACAAAGTGCGCGGCAGCGCTGAAGCGCTTCACGTAGCTGTAGCCGAGCAGCACGACCAGGACCGGCGGCGCGAGCCAGCCAGGCACCGGCCCGAGCGCAAACGCGGCGCCGATGAAGACGCCTGCGGCAACGAGCACGAGCGCGCCGACAGCGGCGGGGCGCATGGCGCCGCGCGGCAGCTCGCGCCCGACCGTGCGCGGGTTCGCGGCGTCGATGTGCCGGTCGACGAGGCGGTTGAACGCCATCGCGGCCGTCCGCGCGGCGACCGCCGCGAGCACGATCCAGCCGAGCGTCGCGAGGCGCGGCGGGCCCGCCGCGGCCAGCCAAGCGCCTGCGAGCGCGAAGGGCAACGCGAAGATCGAGTGGCTGAACTTCACGAGCCCGAGGACGGCGCGCAGGCGGCTCATGGGCGCCCTCCTTCCGCCGGCGCCGGCAGCGTCCCTGGCAGCGTCCCCGTAGGCGTCCCTGGCAGCGTCCCTGGCAGCGACCCCGTAGGCGCCCCTGGCAGCGACCCCGTAGGCGTCCCTCGCAGCGTCCCCTGCGGTGGTTCTGTGCCCGGCTCGGGCGGCGGCTCGGGCAGGCCCTGCCAGCGCTTGCCGAGCGTGTGCGGGACCTCGAGGCGATCGAGCACCTTGCCGACGACGTGCACGACGAGGTCGTCGATCGTGCTGGGCAGGTGATAGAAGCCGGGCGCGCAGGGCACGATGATCCCGCCGAGGCGCGCGACGCGCAGCATGTTCTCGAGGTGGATGATCGAGAACGGCGCCTCGCGCGGCATCAGCAGGAGGCGCCGCCCCTCTTTGAGCGCGACGTCAGCGGCGCGCTCGACGAGGTTCGAGCTGAACCCGGCAGAGACACGCGCGAGGGTGCCCATGCTGCACGGCGCGACGATCACGCCGCCGGTGAGCGACGTGCCGCTGGCTGCGCGCGCTTCGATCTCGTCCGAGCGGAACGCGCGCACGTGCTCGGCGACGTCCGCGCCGAGCCACGACGCGAGCTGCTCGGCGAGGCGCTCGCCGCGCGCGCCCGCGTCGATCCCGCGCTCGTGGCGCAGCACCTTGCAGCCGGCGTCCGTCGCGCAGAGGTCCACGTCGCAGCCCGCGCGGACGAGCTCCTGCACGAGGCGCTCCGCGTAGAGGTGCCCGCTCGCACCGGTGATCCCGACAAAAAACCTGAGCCGCGCCATGGTCGCAGTGGAAGGATAAAGGAAGGCCAGGGGGCCCGTCAGAGGAACACTTGCGGCCCCGCGCCGAGCAACAGCGAGACGTTGAAGAAGGCGTGCGACCACGCCGCGACCCCGGGGCCACGCAGCCGGAAGAGGATCGCCAAGAGCAGGCCGGCGAGGGCCCGCCACGAGAACACTGCGAGGTCGAACACCTCGCCGCCAGGCCCGAGGAAGCGCAGGACAGCGTCGAGGTGGAAGGCCGCGAAGAGCAGCGCCGAGCCGATGGGCGCGACGAGCTCCGCGCCGATGACCGACGCGCGGCCGCTGCCGCCGCACCAGACGATCACGCGGCGCGTGAGCATCCAGAGGAGCGAGAAGAGCCCGACACGAAAGAGCACCTCCTCCCAGGCCGCGGCGCCCGCGACGAAGGCGGCTCGGGCTTGGCCCGGCACGCCTCCCGCCGACTGGCCGGGCGCAGCCAGCGGCGCCGCGTCGAAGACCTGCATCAGGAGCGCCGTGGCCGGCCCGATGAAGAGCGCGCCGAGCAAGCCCTCCAAGGGCACGCGCAAGAGCCGCGGGCCTAGCGCAAAATGGCGCTTGGCGCACCACACGAGCGAGAGCGTCGCGAGCACCACGAGGAGCACCTGGCGCACGCTGGCCAGGTCGACGCCGAGCGGCCGGAGCGGGTACGTCATGACGAGCTCGGCCGCCGAGCGCCGCGAGCCGTCCGCAGCCCCGAGCTCGTAGAGCAGGAAGAGCGGCGTCATGGCGAGGAAGCCGAACGCGAGCCCGCGCGAGAGCGCGCCTGCGTCGCTGGCTTCGTCGACGCCGTCGAAGAGGTCATCCCAATCGCCGTCGTCTTCGCCCTCGCTTGCGTCGCGCCGCGCCATGGTTCACCCTAGCGACGCACGCCGGAGTGGAGGTACGCGACGCCGCCCGAGAGCGACAGGAACTGGGTGTCTTGGAAGCCCGCCGCCGCCACCTCGCGCGAGAGCTCATCGGGCCCGGGCCAAGCGAGCACGGTGGCCGGCAGGTACTCGTAGGCCGAGCGATCACCGGAGATCCAGCCGCCGAGGCGCGGCAGGACGCGCGTGAAGTACTCGCGATAGACCGCGCCGAACACGCGATTCCGTGGCAGCCCGCACTCGAGCACGATCAGCGTGCCCCCGGGCCGGAGCACCCGCGCGAGCTCGACGAGGCACGCGCCGCGGTCCACGACGTTCCGCAAACCAAACGCGATCGTCACGGCATCCGCGACCCCGTCGGGCAGCGGCAGCCCCATCGCGTCCCCTTGCACCCAAGTCACCCGTTGCCCTTTGCGGCGGGCCTTGTCTGGGGCGCGGGCGACCATCTCGAAGGTGAAGTCGACCCCGATCACGCGCGCGCCTGCGCGCGCGAGCTCGAGCCCGAGGTCGCCCGTCCCACAGGCGACGTCGATCGCGACCTTGCCTGCGAGCGGCGCGAGCCGTCTTGCGACGAGCTTCCGCCAGCGCTGGTCCATGCCCCCGGACAGGGTCCGATTGAGGAGATCGTAACGACCCGCGATGCGGGCGAACATCGATCGGACAGCGCGCGGCTCGGGCATCGGCCCACCATTATGGAAGATCCCCGCCCCAACCTCACGACCCCGTTCCCCGAACCCAAACCAAGCCGCACCTCAGATCAAACGAAGGAACAGCGCTCAGCACCACCCCCCTCAAATCGAACGCGGGAGCGGCGCCCTGCACCACCCCCTCAAATTGAACAAGGGGGCAGCGCTCTGCGCCACCCCCCAGAATCAAACGACGGGGCGGCGCTCTGCACCACCCCCCAGCATCAACAAGGGGGCCGCGCTCTACGCCGCCCCCCAGCATCAACAAGGGGGCCGCGCTCTGCACCACCCCCTCAACTCAAACAAGGGGGCGGCGCTCTGCGCCGCCCCCCAGCATCACTGCCTGAAGAAGTCCGACACGACGCTGACGTTCGTGACGGGCACCGACTGAATCCCAGCGACGTACGGATCGGTATCGATCCGCGGGAGGCCTGCGCCACCCAGCTCGAGCACGTCGATCACGCCGCTGCCACCCAGCGGGTTCGGCACCGCCGCGAAGAGGAACTGAGGCTCGCTCGTATTGATGAAGCCACCAGGGACCGGGCGCATGACGTGCTTGCCGTTGGAGGGCAGCTGCGAGCCAGCGCTGAACGTGCTGGCGGGCGCCTGCAAGCCACCGACGTTGCGCTGGTTGTCGAACGCGATGTCGATCGGGATGCCCGAGAGACGGTTCGCGCCCACCGAGACCGGCACGCCGAACGTGATGTCCCGCAGCGTCGGAATCTGGATCCCGATGATCTGCAGCGGGATCTGACCGGCGATGGCCGCGCTGAAGCGGAGGCGCGAGATCGCGCCTTCACCGGCGTTGCCGGGCTGGCCGGTGGCAAGGCTGATCGGCGCTTCGTGCACGATGTACACGGACGCGTCGACGTTCAACGGGTCGAACTGGATCGCCTTCGGGTTCTGGAAGGTGAACGGGACGACGCCGACGATGTCGTCGAAGCCCCAGCCGTTCAGCCCGTTCGGACCCGACTCGAACAGCGCGACGCTGCCCGTCCGGTTGAGGATGTACGCGTAGTACACGTTCCGCCCGAAGCCGTAGGCGCCGATCTGACGGGGAGTGATGCAGAGCTCGAAGGGGCGCGAGAGCTGCGAACGCACCTCTTTGCGAACCTCGAGCGTGGCGGCCGAGATGACCGACACTGAGTTCGAGAACTCGTTGCACACGAGCACGTCCTCGTTCAGCGGGTCCCAGGCGATGCCGCGCGGCGAGTTGCCGACGACCGTCGTCTTGATGACCTGGTGGAACGTCGCAGAGCTCGGGTCGATGTCAACGAACGTCACGGTGTCCGCGAGCTGGTTCGTCACTCCGAGCACGTCCAGGTTCGGCCCCATCGCGAGCGATGTCGGGTCGGGGACCTGGATGCGGTCGACGACCGTCATCCGGTTCGAGTTGAGGACGACGATCTCGCTGCGCGGGCGGTCCGCGACGTAGAGGAACTGCCCGACCTGCTGACGGATTTGGTACGGCTGGCAGAGGTTCTGGGGCTGCGCGAACGACGGCCCGAGGAAGAACGCGTTCTGCTCCGTCGTCAGGAGACCCGAAGGCGGCGCCGGCGGGTTCTGGAGCGGGCGACCGAAGGGATCACCCGGGACCAGGAGGTTCGTCACGCCCGCGGCGACGTTGTCGATGGACGACGGCTCTTGGCCGTTGAGGAACGGCGTGATGCAGAGCGGCGGGAAGACCAGCGGCGGCGGGTTGGGGTGCGGCGCCCACGAGATCAAGTTCTCGTAGCCCGGCTGGATGTTGCCGAATTGACCCTGCTGCACCGGGCCCAGCGTGTTCGCGCCGGCGAGCGTCGGCGAGATCAGCTTCAGACCGGGGAGGGCACACGGGTCCCCGCCCTGGGCCAAGCAACCGAACGGCGGCGACGCGTTGTTGAACAGCGTGTCGAGGCCGTGGCCGATGTGCATGTCCTGGATGTTCGCCACGATCGGCGCGCGCACGACCTTGTCGTTCAGAGCGCTGTCGAGGGTGAGCGTGAACACGCCGGCCGAACCGCCGTCGATCGTGCAGGTGCCGACCGCGAGCGGCGGGCGAATGTTCAGGTTCTGCGCGACGTTCGAGTTGAAGGGGTACTTCGACTTCTCACGCTCGATGACCGGCGTCTCGTCGTTCGGGAGACCCGTACCACCGCCGAAGCCGTTGAGGTCGAGCACGGAGAGGCCAGGCAGGGCGCCGAGGCGGGCGACGTAGATCACGTCCGGCAACACGGGCGCGTTCACGATGCCCGGGCCCTCGCCCGTTTCGAAGAAGGTCGTCGTCCCGAGCAGGTTGGTGTTCGGGATCGATTGACCGGCGTTGTTCGGATCCGGGTTGCTCGCGAGGTCTTCGACGAGGCCGGGGTTGACCGTCACGTCGATGCGCGAGAACGTGCCGCAAGCCGCGAGCTCCGGGCCGGCGCCCGGGAAGAAGAACGCGGGAAAGAGGTCGTACGTCGACAGGTCGAACGGGCTCGCGGGCAGCACGGCGAAGGGCATCGTCGTGCGCTTCGAGGACGGCCCGAACTGCAGCGCGATCGAGCTGGACGACGCCGGGGGTTCGGCATTGACCGTGACGCCGACCGAGTACGGCTGCACCGGCTCGGTGAACTCGATGCGGATCGACGAGCGCGGGTCGACGTCAAAGTCGCCGTTGCCCGGGGTGATGCGCGGCGCGTTGAGCGGCGGCGGGGTCGTGACGACCTCCGGCCCGAGCGTGTCCACGCCCACGGTGGTCGAGGCCAGCACCGACTCCGTCAGCGAGCGCCCGTTCGTCGCGCGCAGCGCCGTCGTGACACGGAAGCGAATCGCGACGTTGGTCGGGAAGGTCTCGAGCGTATCGAGCGATCCATCGTTGTCCGCGACGAAGACGATCGCGTTCGGCTGCACGAGCTCAGCAGCGTTCGCCAGGGGCGACGCGACCCCAGGGAAGTTGTTGGCCTCGGGGACGAGCGGGATCAGGCGGCCTGTGGCCTCGTCGTACTCCACCCAAGTTTGCAGCTCGAGCTGCGGCGGCGAGCCCGACGGCAGACCGGCGTAGGTCTTGCCTCCGACGAACACGCGGCCGAGGATCGGCAGCGCAGTGCCGGCGAGCGGGTCGAGGGAGGTCACGCTGACCGAGCCCGTCAGACCGGAGCTGCCCTGGGCGCCCGGCGACGCATCGAGCACGCTCGCGATGTCGATCTCCTGGGAGAAGCGCGCGACGAAGAACTGGTTCCCTGGGACACCGCTCGGCAAGACCGCGGTCTCGGGGAACTGCGGCACCGGCAAGATCGGGTTCGAGCGGCGCACGTGCGTCGCGATGACCTGGTTGCTGGTGATCGGGATCACTTGTCCCGTGGGCGTGCCGTTGGAGTTCAGCTCGCGCACGCGGTGCGGGATCAGCTGGCCGAAGCCGTTGCTGACCTCCAACACGCGCAGCGTGGCGCCCGAGCCCTGGACACCAGGGATCGAGTTCTTCGAGTTGTCGGCGCCACCGCAACTCGCAGCGAGCGCTGCGACGACGGCTGCGCCAAGGAAGACCGAGGGGCGCTGCAGATGATCTTGAGTCATGGAAACCTCGATAGGGTGCGCCTGGGGGCGGCGCTCGGGGCTAGCGCACGTGCGACCCGGGGGAGGATCGCCGCGGCGTGGGGGCACAGGATGCGTTCGGGGGTGGATAGAGGGATCCGGAATTCCCTCGTTCAACCCGCGTGCCGCTGGACCCGGGGTCTGACGTCCGTGGGGGGAAACCGTTGTAACGAGCTACTGGAGTGAGACTTATGTCGATCGAAACCGCTCGGTGAGGGCCCTTCCGGAGCCCTCCACAGCGGTCCCATCACCGGGTCGTCGTGCAAAGTCGCACGCCGCTGGACTGGGGGGAGAGCGCCGAGTGTAGACGTACCCCCCCTACTGTCAAGCGCGCACAGGCTTTGCCGAGGCCAGCGACCTGGCCCGCGGCCCCCCAGGCGCGGCGGGGCGGGACCTCGCGGGCGCCCCGCGGGCGGGCCGCCCACAGGGGCGCCGGGAGGCGCGCGACTTCGGCGCGCGCGGGCCCTATCCTCTGTCCCGATGCAAGGCGACGAGCATGTCTTCCACATGGACGCTTTCGAGCCCGGCCCGGGCGAGCCCTCTCCCGAGCGGGCCATCGAGGCCGGCCTGCGCCCGACCCGCCTGACCGAGTTCGTCGGCCAGGGGCGCGTGGTCATGGACCTCAGGGTCCACCTCGAGGCCGCCATGCAGCGGGGTGAGGCGCCGGACCACATCCTGTTCTCGGGGCCCCCCGGCCTCGGGAAGACGAGCCTCGCGCGGATCCTCGCGGCGGAGCTCGGGACCCGCCTGCACGCGACGACCGGGCCGGCCCTCGAGCGCCCCAAGGACCTGGTCGGCCTGCTGACGAACCTCCAAGTGGGTGACGTGCTGTTCTTGGACGAGATCCACCGCGTCCCGGTGACCGTCGAGGAGTACCTCTACACCGCGATGGAGGACTTCCGCATCGAGATGACGGTCGACAGCGGGCCGCACGCACGTGTCCTCCCGATCACGATCAAACCGTTCACGCTCGTCGGCGCGACGACGCGCGAAGGGCTCTTGTCGCGCCCGTTCCGCGAGCGGTTCGGGCTCTTCGAGCGGCTCGACCCCTACCCCGCTTCGGAGCTCGCCGAGATCATCCTGCGCCAAGCGCGGATCCTCGGGCTCGATGTCACCGATGACGCCGCCGCGTTGCTCGCTGAGCGCGCCCGTGGCACGCCGCGCATCGCCGGTCGCTTCCTGCGCCGCGCGCGCGACTACGCGCAGGTCGCGAGCGCGACGCAGCTCGACCTCGCGCTCGCCCAGGAGACGCTGCAGCGGCTCGGCGTCGATGCGCTCGGCCTCGAGGAGATGGATCGACGCGTGCTGCGCTGCCTCGCCGACCAAGCCGGCGGCCCGGTCGCGCTGAAGACGATCGGCGCCGTCGTCGGCGAGACCGACGACACGATCGAGGACGTGTTCGAGCCGCACCTCCTGCGCGAAGGCCTGATCCTCAAGACCGCGCGCGGACGGATGCTCGCGCCCGCCGGCTGGCGCGCGATCGGACGCGAGCGCCCGCTGCCCGAGGAGGGCTCGAACGCCGCAGCGCAAGCGACCTCCCCCGAGCGCCAGAACGAGCGACGCGAACAAGGCGGGCTCTTCAGTTGATGCGACGTCTCTCCGCGCTGTCGGCGCTGGCGCTCTGCGCCTGCGCGCTGCCCCCATCGCGCTCGAACGGCGCCTACGAGCGCGGCGCGCTGCGCGCGTCAGCGCCGCTCGCGCCTCCGGTACAGGCCGCGCCGCTCGAACCCGAACGCCTCGCGTTCCCAACGACGGTGCGCGTGCGACTGGAGGCCGTGCAGCGGCGCGCGCTCGTCGAGGTGGTGCTCGCGGACGGTCACCCGATCACGGTGCGCCGGGTCGGCGACGACGTCGTCGCGTCCACTGGACAAAGGGGCCGAAGCGTCACATTGACCGCCCCCACCGACGGCGCATTGCGCCTCGGCGGGAACGCCTACCCGGGCGCGCTGACCTTCAGCGCGCACCCCGCGTCAGGCCTCGCGGTCTACAACGAGGCGCCGCTCGAAGGCTACGTCGCCGGCGTCGTCGCGAGCGAGCTTTCGATCTGGAGCGCGCCCCCCGCGGAGCTCGAGGCGCAGGCGATCGCCGCGCGCACCTATGCGCTCGGCCAGTTGAGCCACCGCGCTCGTGAGCGCGCGTTGGTGGAGCTCGTCGACGGCGTGCAGGACCAGGCCTATCGCGGGCTCTACCAAGCGAACAACGCTTCGACCCGCGCCATCGCAGAGCGCCTCGACGCCGCCGTGCGCGCCACGCACGGGATGGTGCTCATGCGCGGCGACCAGCTCGAGGAAGCGCGCTTCCACGCTTCGTGCGGCGGCCACACCGCGAGCTTCGCGGACATCTTCACCGAGCCCGGCTTCGACCCCGGACCGACGGGCGCGCCTTGCCCGCCTTGCCAGGAGCGCGCGCAGCGCGAGGCCGCCGCGGGCCAGCCCGATGCCAAGCGCCCGCTCGGCTGGCGCGTGACGGTGCCGCACGAGGCCCTCGCGCGGGCGGGCAAGGCGCTCGGCCTGGGCGGCGCGATCCTCGCCGTCGCGCCGAAGCGCCTCGACGCGAGCGGCCGCTGGCTCGACGCGCAAGTGCGCGGCCCGAAGGGGCTCACTGTCATCCCGTATGACGACCTGCGCCGCGCGCTTGGCTACGGCGTGGTCAAAGGCGCGCGGCTCGTGCGCGCGGTGCCCGCGTTTGGCCAGCCGATCCGCTCGGGGCTCGTGCTCGAAGGCCTCGGGCGCGGGCACGGGGTCGGGCTGTGCCAAGAGGGCGCGCGCGACCTCGCGCGCGACGGGTGGAGCGCCGAGCAGATCCTCGCGTTGTACTACCCAGGCGCTCGCATCGAGCGCGCCTCCGAGGGCCGCGCCATCCACGCGGCAGCACGCCGGTGAGCGACCCACGCCGAGAGCCGCCTCGCCAGCCGGAGCCGTGCGCGCCCGCCACGAGCGCGCCCAACTCGAGCGCGCCCAACTCGAGCGCGCCCAACTCGAGCGCGCCCAACTCGAGCGCGCCCAACTCGAGCGCGCCCGTCGCGAGCGCGCCCAACGTGACCGACTTGCCGCGCTCACGCTTCGAGACGCCGCACGGCCCGTTCGGCTTTGAATTGCTCGCGCGCGCGCCCTCAGGCCCCGCGCGCGTCGGCGTCTTCACGACGCCGCACGGCGACGTCCAGACGCCCGCGTTCATGCCCGTCGGCACCCGCGGCACGGTCAAGGGCGTGCTGCCGCGCGACCTCGCGGACGTCGGCTCGACGATGATCCTCGCCAACACGCTGCACCTCCACCTGCGGCCCGGGGAGGCGCTCGTCCGCGAGCTCGGCGGGCTGCACCGCTTCATGGCGTGGGACGGCCCGATCCTCACGGACTCGGGCGGCTACCAGGTGTTCAGCATGGCGGACATCTCGACGTTGAACGAGGACGGGGTCACGTTCAAGTCGATCATCGACGGCGCGCGCATCCACATCTCGCCCGAGCGCGCGGTGGAGATCCAACGCGCGCTCGGCGCCGACGTCTTCATGGCGTTCGACCATTGCCCGGCCGACCCGACGGATCGGCGCTTGGTCGAGGAGGCGACGGCGCGCACGCACCGCTGGCTCGGCCGCTGCCGCGCGCGCTACGACGCCGACGGCGGCCTCGCGACGGGCCAGGCGCTCTTCGGGATCGTGCAAGGCGGCGCGTTCCCGGAGCTGCGCCAGAAGAGCGTCGATGAGGTCGCCGCGCACGGCTTCGTCGGCAACGCGATCGGCGGCGTCAGCGTCGGCGAGGACCGCGAGCAGATGCTCATCGCGGTCGAGGCCGCCGCGCCCCGCCTGCCCGAGGACCGCCCGCGCTACCTCATGGGCGTCGGCACGCCGCGCGACTTCCTGGACGCGGTCGCGCGCGGCGTCGACCTCTTCGATTGCGTGACGCCCACGCGCCACGGGCGCAACCACCAAGTGTGGACGACGCGCGGCAAGGTCAACGTGCGCAACGGGGGCTGGAAGGACTACGACGGCCCGCTCGACCCTGGGCTGCACGTCCCCCACGTCTCGCGCTTCCCGCTCGGCGTGCTGCGCCACTACGCGGTGTCGGACGAGATGCTCGCAGGGATGCTGCTGACGCTGCAGAACCTCGCGTTCTTTCACCACCTCATGCACCGCGTGCGCGAGGCCATCCGCGCGGGCACGCTCGAGGCGCTGCGCCGCGACGTGCTGCCGATCTTCGAGCGCAAGCTGACGCCGGACCTCGCACGCGAGCTCGACCGCGGGGGCGCGTGAGCGCCGGCGCTGTGCCACGCCTCAGCGCCGCTTGTAGTCCGGGCACGTGCGCGCGTTCGGGCGCTCGGGACGTGAACACGCGGCGCCGTAGTCGTACTTGCACGTGTCGCACAAGTAGTTGCCGCCGGACTTCGCGAACATGCGCCGGAGCGCGAGCCAGATGCGCTGAAGGATCGCCACGGGCCCGAAGATAACCGAACTGCCGCGGAACGGGCGCCCCTGCGGTCGCCGCGCCTGACGTCCCCCCCGGGCCTACGCCGATGGTCGGCGCTACACTGAGCGCGATGGCCCCCCGCGCTGCACCGAACCCCAAGCGCATCGTCCAAGACCTCGCGCGCGCGGTCGACGCGCTCGTGTTCGCCCCGCCGACGACGCACGTCTACAACCCGCTGGTCTACGCCAAGCGCCCGCTCGAGCGCTACCTCGAGCGCTTCGCCCGCGAAGGCGTGCCTGCGCTCTTGCTCGGCATGAACCCGGGCCCCTACGGCATGGCCCAGACGGGCGTGCCGTTCGGCGAGGTCAGCGTCGTGCGCGACTGGCTCGGCCTCGAAGCCCCGGTCGAGCGCCCAGCCAACGAGCACCCGAAGCGCCCGATCGAGGGCTTTGCGTGCGCCCGCAGCGAGGTCAGCGGCCAGCGCCTCTGGGGCCTCGCGCGCGAGCGCTGCGGCACGCCCGAGGCCTTCTTCAAGCGCCTCTTCGTGTGGAACTACTGCCCGCTCGTCTTCATGGAAGAGTCGGGCAAGAACCGCACGCCGGACAAGCTGCCTGCGGCCGAGCGCGACGCGCTGTACGCGGTGTGTGACGAGTCGCTGCGGCGCATGGTGGCCTGGCTGAAGCCCGGCCTCGTCATCGGCGTCGGCAAGTTCGCGGAGGACCGCGCGCGCGCGGCCCTCGCTGCGACGCCGAGCGCGCCGCGCATCGGAGCGGTGCTGCATCCCTCCCCTGCGAGCCCCGTCGCAAATCGCGGCTGGGCTCCTCAAGCCGAGCGCCAGCTCGCGGCCCTCGGCGTCGAGCTCTGCGGCGACGTCACGCCGGCCGACCCGCATGCTGCGCCAACACACGCGCGACCAGCGACGGGCGCGGCGGGTCCCAGACCCTGATGTCAGCGACCCTGACGTCAGCGCGCGATGATGTAGATGATGTTCGCAACGAACACCGCCGCCGCGACGAGGGCGGCGCCCGTCGCCATCTTCGGGCACTTGCGGTTCACGAAGAGCAGCACCGTCGGGGCGACGTACATCAACTGGGTGAAGCCGGCGAACTTGACCGGGCCCAGGAGCTCGCCCTGGCCGCGGGTCGCCAACTGGTAGGCGCCCGCGATCATCGCCTGCAGGAGGAACAACATCGTCAAGCCGACCCCGGCGCCAAAGAGGGCGCCGCGATCGCGGTCGATATCCGCGCGCACAACTTCGGGGCGCACGACTTCGGGGGGCGCAACTTCGGGGGACGCTGCGGCTTCCGATCCTGGACGCGTGACCTCTGATTCCACGCGGAAGAGGATACCGCGCGTGGGCGCGGAGCGCGCTGACAAGTGCCCCGACTCCGCTGCAGCGCCCCCTACACGAGCCGCGACTCGACGAGCTCGACCCAGTAGCTGGCGCCGATCGGCAAGAGCGCATCGTTGAAGTCATAACGCGGGTGGTGGACGTTGCAGGCGCTCGGCCCGCCGCCCTGGCCCAGCCAGACGTAGCTGCCCGGGCGCTCTTCGAGCATGAAGGCGAAGTCCTCGCCCCCCATGCACGGGTCCCGATCGCTGACGACGTTCTCCGCCCCCACGACGCGCGCCGCGGAGGCCTGCGCGTAGAGCGTCTCGCGCTCGCTGTTGATCGTCGCCGGGTAGTTCCGGCGGTAGTCGACGCGCGCGACCGCGCCGAAGGCCGCGGCGACATGGGTCGCGATCCGCGCGATCCCAGCCTCGACGAGGTCGCGCGTCGCCGGCTTGAACGTTCGCGCCGTGCCCCGCAGCTGCGCGACGCGCGGGATGACGTTGTAGGTGCTGCCGGCCTCGATGCTCGTCACCGAGACCACCGCCGAATCGACCGGGTCGACGCTGCGCGCGACGAGAGACTGCAACGCCGTCACGATGTGCGCCGCGATGACGATCGGGTCGACCGTGACCTGCGGCATCGCGGCATGGCCACCGACGCCTTCGACCTCGATGTCGAAGAGGTCGCTCGCGGCCATCATCGGGCCGGAGCGCGCGACGACGACGCCCAGCGGCTCCTGGGGCCAGTTGTGCATCCCGTAGACCTCGTCGCAAGGGAAGCGCTCGAAGAGGCCGTCGTCGACCATCGCCTTGCCGCCTGCGAGGCCCTCTTCAGCGGGCTGGAAGACGAAGTACACCGTGCCAGCGAAGTCGCGTGTGCGCGCCAGGTGCTGCGCTGCGCCGAGCAACATCGTCGTGTGGCCGTCGTGGCCGCAGCCATGGAACACGCCCGGGGTCGCAGACGCGTGCTCGAAGGTGTTCTCCTCGGTCATCGGCAGCGCGTCCATGTCGGCGCGCAGCGCGATCGCGCGCGCGCCGTCGCGCCTGCCGTGCAGGACGCCGACGACGCCTGTCTTGCCGATCCCGCGGTGCACCTTGATCCCCCACGCGGCGAGGCGCTCCGCGACGAGGTTCGACGTGCGCACCTCCTGGTAGCCGAGCTCGGGGTGGCGGTGGAAGTCACGGCGCCAAGCGGTCAGCTCGGCTTGATCGGCGACGAGTTCGGGGCGTACGGGCATGGTTGGCGGCGCTTGGGGGCGAGAGGGTCGACGCGGGTAAGCGACCATTCCACACGCTCAGGCGCGCGCCCGCTTGACTGGCTGCGATGGAGCGCTGGGGCTCGATCGCCGGGGCGCTCAGCGCGCCGTCAGGAGGCCCGTCTCCTTGAGCCGCTGCTCCATCATCTCGCCGAGGCGCGCCGGGCTCGGGCTCATCAGGACGCCGGCGCGCTCGAGCGCCGCGACCTTCTCCTTCGCCGTGCCCTTGCCGCCCGAGATGATCGCGCCCGCGTGGCCCATGCGGCGCCCGGGGGGCGCGGTCTGACCCGCGATGAAGCCGACCATCGGCTTCTTCACGTTGGCCGCGATGAACTCCGCGGCCTCTTCCTCCGCGGTGCCGCCGATCTCGCCGATCATGATGATCGCGTCGGTGTCGGGGTCGTCGTTGAAGGCCGACAGCACGTCGATGAAGTTCGTGCCGTTGACCGGGTCACCGCCGATGCCGACGCAGGTCGACTGGCCGATGCCGCGGCTCGTCAGCTGGAACACGGCCTCGTACGTGAGCGTGCCCGAGCGCGACACCACGCCGACGCGGCCCGGCTTGTGAATGTAGCCCGGCATGATGCCGATCTTGCACTGGTCGGGCGTGATGACGCCGGGGCAGTTCGGGCCGATCAGGCGCGAGCCGGAGCCTTTGAGGGCCTCCTTGACGCGCACCATGTCGAGCACCGGGACGCCCTCGGTGATCGTGACGAGCAGCTCGATGCCAGCCTCGATCGCCTCGATCATCGCCTCGGCGGCGAACGGCGGCGGGACGTAGAGGACCGTCGCGTTGGCGCCCGTGGCCTCGCGCGCCTCACGCACGCTGCCAAACACGGGCAGGTCGAGGTGCCGCTGGCCGGCCTTCGACGGGTTGACGCCCCCGACCATGCGGGTGCCGTACTCGATCGCCTGCTGGCTGTGGAACGTGCCCGTCTTGCCGGTAAAACCCTGGCAGATGACCTTGGTGTTCTTGTCGACGAAGATGCTCATGGCTCAGGCTCCTTTGACGGCCTTGCAGATTTTCTGGGCGGCGTCGTCGAGATCGTCCGCGGGGATGATGGGGAGACCGGAGTCGCGCAAGAGCTGCTTGCCGAGCTCGACGTTGGTGCCCTCGAGGCGCACGACGAGCGGCACGTCCAGCTGGACCTGCTTGACGGCCTCGATGACGCCGTGCGCGATCACGTCGCACTTCATGATGCCGCCGAAGATATTGACGAGCACGCCCTTCACCTTCGGGTCCGACAGCACGATCTTGAACGCCGCGGTGACCTTCTCGGTCGTCGCGCCGCCGCCGACGTCGAGGAAGTTCGCGGGCGAGCTGCCGTAGAGCTGGATGACGTCCATCGTCGCCATCGCGAGGCCGGCGCCGTTGACCATGCAGCCGATGTTGCCATCGAGCGCGATGTACGAGAGGTCGTACTTCGAGGCCTCGATCTCCTTCGCGTCCTCCTCGTCGAGGTCGCGCAGCGCGACGATCTCGGGGTGACGGAACAGCGCGTTGCTGTCGAAGTTCAACTTCGCGTCGAGCGCGCGGATGTGGCCGTCCTTCGTCACGACGAGCGGGTTGATCTCCGCGAGCGAGCAGTCGTTCTGGCAGAAGACCTGGGCGAGCCCTTGCAAGAACTCGACCGCTTGCGGCACGAGCGCCGCGGGGACGCCGATGCCCTTGGCCAGCATCTCCGCGTCCGCCTGCCCGAGGCCCGTCGCCGGCGAGAACGGCGCCTTCAGGATCTTCTCCGGCGTGTGTGCGGCGACCTCTTCGATGTCCATGCCGCCCTCGGAGGACGCCATCATCACCGGCGTGCCGAAGCCGCGGTCGACGACGACGCCGACGTAGAGCTCATCCGCGATCGCGGAGCCCTCTTCGACCCACACCTTCTTGACGCGCTGCCCCTCCGGGCCGGTCTGCGGCGTCTTCAGCATCATGCCGAGGATCGCCTTCGCGGCGGCCTCGGCCTCCGCGGCGCTCTTCACGAGCTTCACGCCGCCGCCCTTGCCGCGGCCGCCTGCGTGGATCTGGGCCTTCACGACGCAGACGTCCGTCGGCAGCGCCTCGTAGGCCGCCGCGGCCTCGGCCGGGGTGTCGCACACGTGCCCGCTGGGCACGGCGAGGCCGGCGGCTCGGAAGAGCTCCTTGGCCTGGTACTCGTGAATGTTCATCGCGTTCTCTCGGGGTGCGTGCGCCGCTCCGGCGGGGGCCAGCCCGGGTCCCCGCTCGGGGCCCCGCTCGTGGCCCCTGGGGGGCAAAGGAAGGCAAAGAGGTTAACCGCGGGGACCCCAGGGCTCCACTCCGGCGCCCGCCATCCGCTACCCTTCCCGCGATGACGGACACGCGTACGGCGGATCGGGCACGGGACGGCGCTGCGCCGAGGCCCGCCAAGGGCTCGATCTTGATCGACCGGGAGCTCGAAGCCCTGGTCGGCACCGCGCTCGGCGTCGGCCCCGGCGCGGCGCCGATCGAGCGCCACCAGTTCCAGCCCGCGAGCCTCGACCTGCGCCTCGGGCCGACGGCCTACCGCGTCCGCGCCGGGTTTCTGCCGAGCGGCGCGCCGATCGAAGAGCGCCTCGCCACCCTCGCGACGAGCGCCGTCTCGCTCGAGGGCGACGGCGGCGTGCTCGAGCGCGGCCTCGTCTACCTCGTGAAGCTCGAGGAACAGCTCGCGCTGCCGAGCGACCTCGCGGGCCGCTTCAACCCGCGCTCGTCCACGGGCCGCTGCGACCTCTTTACGCGTGTCCTCTGCCCCGGCCACCCGCGCTTCGACGACGCCCCGCCTGGCTATCGAGGCGCGCTCTGGCTCGAGATCGCGCCCCTGTCGTTCCCGGTGCGCCTGCGCCGCGGCGACCGGTTGGCCCAGCTACGCCTCACCCGCGACGACGCGGGCCTCACGACGGACGAGCTGCGCGCGCTGTGCCTCGAGGCGCCCCTCGTGTTCGACGGCGCGCGCCCGTTGGCGCCGCACGAGCTGCGCTTCGACCACGACGGCGGGCTGCTCTTGGACCTCGGCCTCAAAGGGCGCGCCCCCGCTGGCTGGCGCGCGTCGCAGCACACCGATGTCCTGGAGTTCAGCCGCGAGGGCGCCCACGACCCCGCCGCCTTCTGGGAGCCCGTGCACGCCCCCGATGGCCGCTGCATCCTGGCGCCCGGCAGCTTCTACATCTTCGCGAGCCGCCACCGCCTGCGTGTGCCCCCCACCCATGCGGCCGAGATGCTGCCTGTGGACATCGGCATCGGCGAGCTGCGCAACAACTACGCGGGGTTCTTCGACAACGGCTTCGGCTGGGACGAGGACGCCGCCGGCCAGCCGCTGGGCTGCGGCACGCCCGCGGTGCTCGAGGTGCGCGCGCACGACGTGCCTTTCCTCGTCGAGGACGGCCAGGTCTTCTTCCGGCTCAAGTTCTTCCGCGCCTCGGGTCGACCCGAACGGATCTACGGTCAAGGTCGCAGCGGCGCGAGCTACCAGGGGCAAGACCTGACCCTCGCGCGCGCCTTCCGCCGCGCCTGAGCCGCCGCAGCCCCGCTTCGCCGTCCTGACCCGCCCCAATGCCGAACCCCCGCCGCGTCGGAGTCGTCGTCTACCGAGGATCGCTCGGTCAGCGGCTGAACGCGTGGCGCAAGCGGACGCCGCTGAACCCTACTGGCTCGATTGGGCGCGCCTGCGCGGCTCGGTCGAGGCCCTGTGCCCCCACGCGCGCGGCGTCCTGCTCGATGTCGGCGTGTCCGAGGCGCCGTACCGCGCGCTCTTCAGCGGCGCGGTCACACGCTACGTCGGCCTCGAGTACCCGCCGTCGATCCTCGACAAGCAGCCCGAGATGTGGGCGATCCTCGAGCGCGTGAAGGTGCCGGTGCAGGTCTTCGGCGACGGCAGCCGCCTGCCGATCCGCGACGCGAGCATCGACACGGTCCTCGCGACCGAGGTGCTCGAGCACGTGCCGCGCCCGGAGCTCTTCGTGCGCGAGATGGCGCGGGTCGCGCGCCCGGGCGGCAAGGTCCTGATCACCGTCCCGTTCATCCAGCCGCTGCACGAGCTGCCGAGCGACTACTTCCGCTTCACGCCGAGCGCGCTGCGCCACTTCGCCGAGGACGCCGGGCTCGAGGTCGAGTCGGTCACCGCGCGCGGCAACTTCGCCTCGGCCAACGGCGCGCTGCTCTCGCAGTGGCTCCTGCGCTGGGTCGGCGCGGCCGAGCACCAGAGCGACGGCAGCGTGATCCTCTCGCGTTGGCGCAGCGTCCTCGTGCTGCCGTTCACCGCGCTGATCCAGGTGGCCTTCCACCTCGCGTCGAAGCTGACGAACGACACCGCGGTGTGCCAAGGATACGCGCTCGTCGCGCGCAAGCCCGACGTCGCGCGCTAGTGCGAGCCCCCCTGATGCAGCGCCGGTGCCCCGGCGCCGAGGACCTCAGCCGCAGGTGTCGAGGTCGAGCGTCGCGGGCCGCGCGGGCCCCTTCGACTTCGCCTTGCCGCCGCCATGGGGCGGGCGGGGATTGCGCACGTGCGGGTGCGCCAAGAAGCGCTTCGCGAGGTCGTCGCGGCCGGCGTCAGCGAGGCCCTCGAGGACGAGCTTCTTACTGAGCGGGTCCTTCCAGCGGACGAGCGCCTTCTGGATCCGACGCTCGCGCTCGCGGCGCGGCACGTAGACCTCTTGGCGCGTCAGCGGGTCGATCCCCGTGACGTACTGCACGTTCGCGCGCGTCATCGGCAGCGGGATGAACTCCTGCACCTGCTCGGGCGAGTAGTTGCGCTCGAGCAGCTTCTCGAACAGCTCGACCGCCTCCCCCATCGACGTGCCCGGGTGGCCCACGATGAAGTAGTTGACCAGGTGCTGGTCGCGGTCGAGGTCCTTGCAGGTCTCTTTGTACTCCGCCTCGTACTTCTCGTAGACCTCGAAGCCGGGCTTGTTCATCGCCTGCAGCACGCGGTCCGACGCGTGCTCGGGGGCGAGCTTCATGCGACCCGACACGTGGTGTTCGACGAGGTCCTTGTGCAGCGGCAGCGGCTTGCCGTCCTTGCCGTGCAGCATGTCGTAGCGGATGCCTGACGACACAAACGCGTGCTTCACGCCCTTCTGCGTGCGGATCGTCGACAACAGGCGGCGGTAGCCCTCAGTCGTCTTGTCGAGGCGCAGCGCGGGGCAAGGATCAGGCGTCAAGCAATCGCGCCCGAGGCACGCCTCGCCCTTCTCGAGCAGCTTGCACCCGAGGCCGTACATGTTGGCGGTGGGTCCGCCGACGTCGGTGATCGTGCCGCGGAAGTCGCGGTGGTTCGAGAGCTGCGAGACCTCGCGCAAGATCGACTCCTCGGAGCGCGACTGGATGCTGCGCCCCTGGTGGAAGGTGATCGAGCAGAACGAGCAATCCGCCATGCAGCCGCGGTGCGTATTCACGCTCCAACGCACGGGCTCGAGGGCCGCGATGCCGCTGGCCGCGTGGTCCGGGTGCACGTCGCGCGTGAACGGCAAGTCGAACCAACGGTCCACTTCGGCCTGTGGCGCGGGCGGCAGCGGCGGGTGCTGCAGCACGACGCGGTCGCCGTGCACCTGCGCGAGGACCTTGGAGGACGGGCTGTTCTCTTCGCGGGTGGCGTGGAACAGCTCGATCAGCTGCTCCTTGTCTTGCTCCAAGGCCTCGAACGAGGGCACGCTGCGCGCGCCCGCGGGCACGTCACACGGGCGCACCACTTCGCACGTGCCGGGGATCCCCGTGAGCGCCTCGCCCTCGGCGATGCGCCGCGCGACCTCGATGATCTGACGCTCGCCCATCCCCCACACGAGGAGGTCGGCCTTCGCGTCGATCAGGATCGAGCGGCGGAAGCGATCGTCCCAGTAGTCGTAGTACGCAAGCCGCCGCGGTCCGGCTTCGAGCCCGCCGATGATCACGGGGACGCCGCGGTACTGGTGCCGCGCCTTCGCCGTGTAGGCGATCGTCGCGCGGTTCGGGCGGCCGGGCATGCCGCCGGGTCGGTACACGTCCGTGCGCCGCCGCTTCTTGGCGGCGGTGTAGTTGGTGACCATCGAGTCGATGGTGCCCGCCGTGATGCCGACGAAGAGCCGCGGCGCAGGCAGGCGATCCCAACCCGAGCCGTCAGGCTCCGACTCGGGCACGTCGAGCATGCCGACGCGATAGCCCTCGGCCTCGAGCACGCGGCCGATGACCGCGCCGCCGAACGACGGGTGATCGACGTAGCCGTCGCCGGTGACGAGCACAATATCGAGCTCGTCCCAGCCACGCGCGGCCATCTCGGCGCGCGTGCGTGGCAGGAATCGGAGTCGGGGGTCGTCGCCGCGCTGGGCTGGCCTCGCCATGGATACGGTCTCGTTGGGCTTCGCAGCCCGTGCGGCCTAGGTGGCCAGCAAAACAATGGCAGCAGGACGCTGCGCCACCAACACGCCGTCGCTGGGCGTGCGGTCGCTGGACATGCGAACCCGCCGCCAGCGCGTGGGGCGCGCGCCCGCTCGAGGCGCCGCTGGACGTCGGTTCAGGAGGTCCGAGCGGGGTGCCGGGTCAGAACGAGCCGTGCTTGGCGCGCTGACGGCGGTTCATCTTGCGCCCGCCGACGGTGCGCTGACGGGAGAGGAAGCCAGTCTTCTTGGCCTTCTTGGTCTTGCTGCTGCGGATCTTGACGTGCATTGCGGGCGCCTCCCGGCGGGCCGGTGTCGGTCGTGCTAGGGCTAGGCCGTCCGCGCCCCCTGGATCAGAGGCGAGCGGTCGGCGTAGGGAATCGAGCCAAAGAGTCTAGGCCGGGGGTCGCTGGGCGTCACGAGGAATCACGGCGCGATCGTGACGGGCCGCAGTGGGCCGCCCGCGGGGCCAGAGGGGCGCTCAGGCGCGGCCCCCTCTTGGCGCCCTCTTGGCGGGGCCGCGAGCCTGGCGCGGGCGCGGGCCGTCAATCCTCGGGGCGCCACACGGGCGGCTGCCCAGCGGCGGTCGGCTCAGGGCCCCCTCCGCGTTCCAGCGGCGGGAGCGCACCTGGGGCGCCCGACCCAGACCGCTCCGCCAAGCGTGCCGCCAAGAGGTCCACCTCCGCGCGCGACGCGGGGGACAGCTCGAAGCGCCCGAAGCGCTGCCGCCGGAGCAGCGCGCCGATCGCCGCCTGCGCCGGCTCGACGAGGGCCTCTGGGCCGTCGGGCTCCGCCGCGCGGCGCAGCTGCGCCAGGATCGCGGCGGGGTCCTCGAGGGCCTGCGCCCACCGACGAGGGTGCGCCCCGGGCTGGCCTCCAGCGAGCTTTGGGGCCGCCGTAGCAAAGACGGAGAGCCTGCCGAACGCGTCCCCGACGATGAGCGGAGGCCCCGCCGGGGGGACGGCGATCACCGTGGTATGCGGCCATATCTTGAGCAGCTCGGCGCCCGGGTCACCCGTGGAGCGCCACCAAGTCATGACGCTGCCAGACTCGGCGCCCGAGAGGACCCAGCGCCCGGCCCGCCCGAAGGCGACGCTCGTCAGGGCGTTGCGCCCCTCCCCTGGCTCGGTCGCAACGAGCTTCAACCAGCGCGCGCCGGCGAGGTCCTCCCACGTGGTCAAGACCCCGGCCCCATCCACCACCGCGACGGCGCGACCGGCTGGGTCGAGGACCACGTCGCGGACATCCCCCGTGACGAGCCCGAGGTCGCGCCATTCCGCGCTCCACGCGGGCTGGCTGGGCTGGCTGGGCTCACGCAGATGAACGACGACCACGCGGCCGGAGCGCGCGCCGAGCGCGGCGACCGTGCCCTCGCGAGCGAAGGTCGCGCACGACCATTCCTCACCGCTGAGCGCGGGCGGCGGCTCGAGCACCGCGAGCTGCTCGCGGCGCTCGATGCACCAGCACTCGATCGCGCCGCGGGCCAGCACGAATTGTGCCAGGTCCGAGGGCGCGCCCGCGTCAGCCTCGACCCGCTCGCGCCACGACACGGCGAGCGTCGGGCCGACCGGCAGGAGCACGGCGGCCCCCTCGTTGCCAGGCCACAGCCGCGTCCAATCGCCCGCGATGAGGGCCGCAGCGCTGCGCTCCGACAGGGCGATGTCACGCGCGGCCGGGGCGAGCTCCCACGACGCTGCGATCGGCAGGACCTGGTCGAGGTCCCAGCGCACGAGCATGCCGCTGCGGTCGCCGCTGACGAGCGCCGCGCCGTCCGATGACGCGGCCAGCGCCGTCACGCCGGCGAGGCGCGCCCCTCCATGATGCCCGGCTGGCCGTCCGTGGAGAGGCGGGCGTCGCCGATGCGCACCTCGCCGCCCTCGCACGCGGTCGCGACCCGCGCGCTCGTCGTCAGCGGCAGGATCGCCGTGACCGCGGACGAGTGGATCTGTCCGATCTGCTCGAGCCGCGCGCTCGGAGCGGCCGCCGCGATGAGGTTGCCGACGTACGTCCCGCAGAGCAGGCGCTCCTGCGCGTCGTCGTAGACGAAGGCGGTCACGCGCGCGCCGAGCGCCCGCTCGCGCGCGCCCTCGCACAGGCTCGGCGCCTGTGCCGGCGCAGGCGCAAACGTGACGAGGCGGTTCCCGCGTAGCTCCACGACGCCTGCGCGAGCGCCGAGCCAGACGCGCCCTGTCGCGTCCTGCGCGGCGAAGGGCACGGCCTCACGCGCGCCACGCGCGAGGTCGATGAGCAGCGCGCCGCCGCCAGGCGTAGCGACGAGGGCGAGGTCGCCGTGTACCGCGAGCCCCACTCCAGCGGCGGTCGGGAGCTGCACCGGGGGGGTCGCGCTCCTTGATACGCCTCACCGGCCCCGCCGAACAGCGCCTCGAGCTGCCCGTTCGTCGCACGACGACGGCGCGCCGCGCGTCGAGCTGGAGCGCCACGACGCCCTCCCCGAGGTCCTCGACGCGTCGGGGTGCGCAGAGGCCCGCCAGTCCCAGCGCAGCACCGTCCCACCGTCGGGAGAGATCCAGGCGAGGGCGTCGCTGCCAGGCCAGCGCTGCAATTGCTCCGCTCCGCGCAGCTCCACGCGCGCGAGCAAACAGCCGTCCGCTTGGTCATGGACCGCGATCGAATCGCCGCGCAGGACCGCAATGGCCGCGCCGCGCGACTGCTCGCTGGGCGCCCCGGGGAGCTCGACGAGCTGCGACACGCGGCCCTGGCCGCCGCCGAACACGAGCCCGCCGGAGCGGGCGCGGTGCTCTAGGTGCTCCGCGATCCAATCGCGCTCTTGGGCCGGGATGTCCTCGAGGAAGCGGCGCGCCAACCCGAAGCGCGCGTCGCGCAGCGCGCTCGTCGCCGCCGCGAGCTGCGAGCGCGTGGCCTCGACGTCCGTCGCAGCGCGCGCAGCACCCACCTGACGCACCAAGCGTTGGAGCCCGAGGACATAAGCGACGGTCGCCACAACAAAGGCGCACAGGGCGACAGCCGCCAGCGCGACCAGCCCGCGATTGCGGCGCACGAAGAGCCGCCCGAGATAGAGCGCGCCCATCGGCCTGGCCGAGACAGGGCGCCCCTCGAGGAAGGCGTTCAGGTCGCGCGCGAAGGCCTCTGCGCTCCCATAGCGCTCTTCGGGCAGCTTCGCGATCGCCTTGACGATCACGCGTTCGAGGTCGCGCGGGAGGTCGCGGGCGAGCTTGCCGGGGCGCGGCGGCTCCTCGTAGCTCACGCGTCGAACGAGGTCCGCTCGGCCGACGTCGGGGAACGCCGCGGTCTGCGTGACGAGCTCGTAGAGCACGAGCCCGAGCCCGTAGACGTCACCGGCTGCGAGCTCGACGCCGCGGAAGCGCTCGGGCGGCATGTAACGCAGCGTGCCGACGACATCGCCGGCCGCGGTGACGGAGCCGTGCTCGTCCGTCTTGCAGAGCCCGAAGTCGGCGACCCAAGCGCGGCCCTGCCGGTCGAGCATGATGTTCGAGGGCTTCACGTCGCGGTGCAGGATGCCCTCCGCGTGCGCATGCGCGAGGGCCTCCGCGGCGTCGCGCGCGATGCGTGCTGCGTTGGCGTGGAGCGCCCCATGGAGCTCGACGCCGGCGCTGCCGTGAGAGCCCGAGTGCCCGCCGCGCTCGGGCGCCTCGACGCGCCCCGACCGCAGGCGCGCCGCGAGCTCCGCCGCGAGGGCCGCGCGACCCGCGTCGACGTCCGCGAGGTCCGGGACGGGCGAGAGCGCGCGCACGAGCAAGTCGAGCCCGACGCCGTCGATGCGCTGCATGGCGTACCAGCGTTGTCCGTCGGTCTCACCGACGCCGTGCACCGGCATGATGCACCGGTGCTGCAAGCGCGCCGCGGCTTGCGCCTCGCGCCGAAAGCGCTCCCGCGCGCGATGGTCGCTGAGCCGCCCATCGGGCAGCACCTTGAGCGCGACGGGGCGCCCGAGCTTCTCGTCCAACGCGTCGTAGACGACGCCCATACCGCCGCGGCCCAGGACGCCGAGGATCCTGAAGTCGCCGATGCGCTCGCCGCGTCGGTCTGGGCCGCCCGAGGCGAGGTCCGCTGCGTCACGCAGCGTGTCGCCGAGCCCCTCCAACAACGCCGCACCGAAGAGGTACTGCTTGAGCTCCTCCGCCACGTCCGGGTGCGCTGCCGCGTAGACCGGGATCGGGGGCGCCGCGCCCGCGCGTGCGAGGCGAAGCCAAGCAGCGACGAGGCGATCGATCAGGAGGTCGCGCTCGGGGTCCGATGGGTCCTCGCAATCCGCCAGGCGGTCGTCATCTCCGACACCGCCACGGGCGCCGTCTCCGAGACCAGCATCGGCAGCGTGCGGCGCGTGCCCGTCCTCGGCGCTCATCTCCCGCTCCTCGGCCGCACGAGCTCCTGCAACCGAGTCAGCGCGCGCAGGTAGCGCTTGCTCGCGGTCGCGGGTTCGAGGCCGAGCGCCGTGGCCACCTCGGCGTTGGAGAGGCCTTCGAAGTGACGCATCGCGAGCACCTCTCGATCGATCGGGCGGAGGTCGTCGAGCGCAGCCGCGAGGCGCGCCTCCTGCTCGGCGCGCATCGCGACCCCCGAGGGCGAGAGCCCGCCGGACACGAGCGCGCTCGCGAGCGTCACGGAGCTCGCCGCGGGCGAACCGCCGAGCGCCAACGCCACTTCACGGCGCACATCGCGGGCTTCCGTCCCGAGGTGGCGCCGATGCAGCTGCGCGAGCTTCTGCCCGACGAGGAAGCGCACCCAGATGAAGAACGGCAGGTCGTTCCGCGCGCGCCACTCTCCGATGCGCGCATGCACTTCGATGAAGGCCTCCTGCAGGACGTCGGACGCGTCGAGGCGGCCGCGCAAGCGCAGGTCGAGCCGGAGCGCCACCATGCGCGCGACGCGCGGCCGTACGCCGATGAGCGCCTGCTCCAGACCCGCGGGCTCGCCGCTGAGCGCGAGTCGATCGACGTGGTCCGGGGGCGCGTCCATGCAGAGGAGCCTACCCCTGCTTCAGGCGCCAGGCGTGATCGCCGGGTGTCGAGCCCGCCGATCGCGTCGCGATTTAGGGTCAGGGGGCGCGCATCGACCCGGGGCCGCGGTCGCGGCCAGCGCAGCGCGCTCCGCCGCGGCCCCGCTCTCTCTGATTGGACCACGAGCGCCCACGGCTGGCGCGCGCGCCGGGACCTGCAGGGCGGGTCAATCGCCCGCGCGCGGGCCCACCATGTCCTCCGGCACGACCGCCGCACGGAACGCCTCGCTCGTCATCAGGCCGAGGGCGAGGACGGCCTCCTCGAGGGTCGTGCCTTCCACGTAGGCCTTCTTGGCGACCTTGGCGGCGTTGTCGTAGCCGATGTGCCGGTTGAGCGCCGTCACGAGCATGAGCGAGCGCTGCATCAAGTCCTCGATACGGGCACGATCGACGTCCATCCCGTTGACGCAGTTCTCGCGGAACGAGTCGCACGCGTCCGACAGCAACCGAATCGACTCGAGCACATTGTGCACGATCACGGGCTTGAACACGTTCAGCTCGAAGTTGCCCTGCGCGCCCGCGAAGCCGACCGTCACGTCATTGCCAAGCACCTGCGCGCACACCATCGTCAACGCCTCGCACTGAGTGGGGTTGACCTTGCCGGGCATGATCGACGAGCCAGGCTCGTTCTCCGGCAGCTTCAGCTCACCGATCCCGCAGCGCGGCCCGCTGCCAAGCCAGCGCACATCGTTCGCGATCTTGTTCAGCGCCACCGCGAGCGTCCGCAGCGCGCCGCTCGTCGACACGAGCGCCTCGTGCCCGGCGAGCGCGGCGAACTTGTTCGGCGCGGTGACAAACGGCAACCCGGTCTCCTCGGCCATCGCCGTCGCGAAGCGCGCCGCGAACTCGGGGTGCGTATTGAGGCCGGTGCCGACGGCCGTGCCGCCCTGCGCCAGCTCGTACACGCCGCGCAGCGTGCCTTGCACGGAGCGCAACGCGTCCTCGAGCTGGTGGCGCCACCCGGAGACCTCCTGCGACAACGTCAACGGCGTCGCGTCCTGCAGGTGCGTGCGCCCGATCTTCACGATGCCGGCCCAGGCAGCCTCCTTGTCGCGCAGCGCCTTCACGAGCGCCTCGACCGACGGCACGAGCGCGTGCACGAGCTGCTCAGCGACAGCGACGTGCATCGCGGTCGGGAACGAGTCGTTCGACGATTGCGCGCGGTTGACGTGGTCGTTCGGGTGGATCGGCTTCTTCGTGCCCAGCTCCCCGCCGAGGATCTGGATCGCGCGGTTCGAGATGACCTCGTTCGCGTTCATGTTCGACTGCGTGCCCGAACCCGTCTGCCAAACGACGAGCGGGAAGTGCTCGTCGTGCTCGCCGGCGACGACCTCACGCGCGGCCTGCAGCAGCGCCTCCTGCTGCTCGCCCGTCAGCTTGTCGAGCTCGCCGAGCGCCTGGTTGACGCGCGCCGCGCACAGCTTGACGAGGCCGAGCGCGCGGATCATCGGGCGCGTGAAGGTGTGGCCGCCGATCTTGAAGTTCTGGCGCGAGCGCTGCGTCTGCGCGCCCCAGAGGCGGCCTGCCGGCACCTCGATCGGGCCGAAGGAGTCGGTTTCGGTGCGCGTGGGCATGAGGCTGGTCATGTTCGTGTCTCGGGCCGCGCGGCGCTCCGCCGCGCGCGTGGGCTCACATCAAGCCGAGGTCTTGGAGCTGGCGGACGTCGTCCAGGATCGACCCGGCCGTGCGCTGCATCGCGGCGCGGGATTCGAGGGTGAGCGGCAGCTCGACGATGCGCTCGACGCCGTTGCTGCCGAGGATCGCGGGCACGCCCATGTAGACGCCTTCGAGGCCGTACTCGCCGTTGAGCAGGCACGCGGAGGGCAACATGCGGCGCTCGTTGCGGAGCACCGACGCGGCCATCGCCACGGACGACGCCGCCGGCGCGTACCACGCGCTGCCCGTCTTGAGCAGCGCGACGATCTCGCCGCCGCCCTTCTTCGTGCGCTCGGCCATCGCCTCGATGCGCGCCTGCGGCACGAGGTCCTTGATCTGCACCCCGTTGACCGTGCAGCGGTCGGGCAGCGGCACCATCGAGTCGCCGTGCGCGCCGAGCACCATCGCGTCGACGTCCTTCACGGACGCGCCGGTCTCCTCGGCGATGAACCAGCAGAAGCGCGCCGAGTCGAGCACGCCCGCCATCCCGATCACGCGCCGGCTCGGGAACCCCAGCGCGTGCCGCGCGAGGGTCACCATCGAGTCGAGCGGGTTCGTGACCACGATCACAACGCTCTCGGGCGAGCCGCGGCGCACGTACTCCGCCACCTTCAGGATCACCTTGCCGTTGACCTCCAAGAGGTCCGAGCGGCTCATGCCCGGCTTGCGCGGCAGGCCCGCGGTGATGATGACGACGTCGGAGTCGTAGGTGTCCGCGGGGTCGTTCGTACCGATGACCCGCGACGAGAAGCCCTCGACGGCCGCCATCTGGTTCATGTCGAGCGCGATGCCCTGCGGGCGGCCCTCGACGATGTCGATCAGCACGACCTCGTCGGCGAGGTCCTTCTGCGCCGCGAGCTGGGCGCAGGTCGCGCCGACGTAGCCGGCGCCGACGACGGTGAGCTTCTTGGGCTGGATTTGAGTCACGGTTGTGGGCCCTCTCTCTGGCGGCCGCGCTGCGCCGCGGACCGGTCCGGGGGAGCCGGGCCTCAAGCGCCCGGGGCGGGGGGCGCAGAGGATACCGCGCGCGCCGCGCGAAGCTGAACGTGGAACTGCGCCCCGCCGCCGTCGCGATCCCGGTAGGTGATGCTGCCCCCCCAGCGCTCGACCGTCATGCGGCAGTAGTACAGGCCGAGCCCCGCCGCGCCCCCTGCCGTGCCGCGCACGAAGCGCCGGAAGAGGAGCCCCTGCAAGCCCTCTGGGACCCCCGCGCCGCGGTCGGACACCAGGAGCGCGGGCCCGTCGGGCCCGGCTGCGACCGAGACCTCCACCGCCTCGCCCTGGGGAGAGTGGCGCAGCGCGTTCTGCAGGAGGTTGTCGAGGACCCGCGCCAATCGGTCCCTGGCCCCGACGACGGGGGCCGCCGCAGGCGCGCCGGCTCCGAGCACCAGCCGGACGCCGCGCTCGAGGAACGCGGGGCGCGCGCGTTCGACCCCATCCAGCGCGACCTCGACGAGGTCCGGCGCCGACCGCGGGTCGTCGTCGAAGCGCTCGAGGTCCATGACCTCGGCGTGGAACACCTCCAGGACCGCGCGGATGAGGGCGTCCTGCCGGTCCGCCTGGCGCAGCGCGATGTCGAGCAGCTCGCGCGCTTGGTCCGCTGCGACGGCCGGGCGCGCGGCGCCCTCCCCGCTCCCGCGCAGCAGCCGCAGCGCGCCCGCGATCGACGCGAGCGGCGCGCGCAGGTCGTGCACGATGCAGTGCAACAGCACGTCCTTGTGCTCGACGCCGCGCCGGGCGGCCTCGTGGGAGAGGCTCGCCTCGCGCGCCCGCTGCAGGAGCTCCTGCCGCTCCCGGTAGCGCAGGTCGAGGCGCTCGACCATCACGATGCGGCGCCCCGTGGACAGCACCATCGCGAACGCCTCGAAGACCTCCTCGCGCCCCGCGATGACCTGGGACCACATCCCTGACCTCAAGAGCGCCGGGCTGTCGCCGTCGAGCGTCTCCTCGGCCTCGGCCAGGAACGCGCCGAGGAAGCTCAGCGGGTCCTCGCCCGAGATGACGCGGTCCAGCGCGCCCTCCCAGCCGCAGACCGCGGCGAGCCATTCGGAGGGCGCCCCTTGCGGCCGAAAGAGGCCGTCGCCGCCGCGCTCCAGGACCTCGACCCCGAGCGCGCCGAGGGCCTCCGAGCGCTCGAGGCGCGCGCTGTTGCGCCCGCGCTCCGCGCCGGCGAGCTGCTCCTGCAAGAGGTTCGCTTCGTTCAAGCGCTCGAGGACGGTGGCGCGCTCGCGCACGCGCAGCGTCGAGTCCACCACGACCATGTAGCCCGCGACGGGGCCCGCGACGGGGCCCTCAGCCGAGCTCGAGGTCGGCCACAGGTGCACGTCGACATGGTGGCGCGCGACCGCCAGGGCCGGCAGCACCATGCGCCGGGGCGGCGGCACGGGCAGGCCCTCGAGCCACAGGGCGGCGTGCACGAGCGCGTCGCCCGGCGCGAGGCGCTCGAGGCCGTGCGGGGCGAGCGCGCCGCCGACGGCGACGACGCGCCCGTCCGCGTCGAACGAGGCCCACGCAGCGCCGCGCTCGCCGCCCGCGATCCCGATGAGCGCGCTGAGCACCTCGCCGGGCGCGGCGCCCCCCGACGGCTCTTGGTCACCGAGGTGCATGCGTTCAGACGCCCTCGGGCGGCGTGTCCTGGCCCGCGTCCGCCAGCGCGATGGCGCGCACGAGGGATTGGAAGACCTCCTCGACGCCCGCGCCTGAGCGCGCGCTGGTCGCGACCGGCGCCCAGCGCCCGCCCGACGCGGCGCGCACCTCCGCGGGGTCGACCTCCCACGCGTCGACGAGGTCCGCCTTGTTCAGGAGCACACGCGTCGGGATGTCGCCGATCTCAGCGCGCGCGCGCGCCTCGAGCTCGAGCGCGACATCGAGCGTCGCGCGCCGCGTGCCGTCGACGACAAAGAGGAGCCCCGATGAGCCGCGCAGGTACGACGCCCGCACCTTCTGTAACTCGTCCTCGCCGTGGATGTCCCAGATGACGAGCGTGACCTCGAGCGCTCGCCCGTCGTGTGTCGTCGTGAGCACGAGCTTCTTGTCGATCTTCACGCCGATCGTCGTCTGGTAGCGCTCGTCGAACAGCGAATGCACGAAGCGCCGCACGAGCGAGGTCTTGCCGACGGCGAACGCGCCGAGCAAGCAGATCTTGCGCCGGATCACCGCCCTGGCGCGACCGCTGAGCCGCTCGCGGGGGCCTGCGCGGACACGACCTCGAAGGCGAGCTGCACGCCGCCGATGTCGCGCACGGGCACGGCACCGTCCACGACAAAGTCCACCTCGAACAAGAGGCCCGGGCCCGCGGCGCTTTGCATGAGCGCGCGCACGGCCGCCGCTCGCCGCAGGGCGAGCTCGGCGGTGTCGCGCTCCAGCGCATTGCGCGCCGGCGACAGCCGCACCCGTACGAGCGCCCCAGCGCGCGCCGCGGCGGCAGCGACGCTCGCGACGCGTCCTGGGAGCTCCGCGGCCACCGGCTCGCCAGGGGGCAAGTCCGCGCGACCGAGCGGGAAGTGCACGGTCACTCCGCCGAGGCTCGCGACGAGCGCCTCGAGCTGCGCGCGGTCGCGGTCGACGAGGCCCGCTGCGTCGACGCTCAACACGCCGGCGACCGCGGGCGCGACCGCGAGCGCGCGGGTGATCCACGCGCCAGGGGCGCTCCCGGCGAGCGTGACGTGTCCGTCCGCGCCCACGTCGAGCGTGACGCCGCTCGGCGGCGCGAGGCGCGCGCGCAAGCGGGCCTCGAGGAACTCTGCGCCGCGGGCGTCGTAGGGCGTGAACTCCAGCGCGATCCCTGCGAGGCCGCGCGCTGCGTCCACCGCGCCGGCGACGGCCTCGGGCGCCGTGGCCGCAGGATCGGCGAGCCCGTGGATCCGCAGCACGCCGTCGCGCTCACGGGTCCCGAGCACGACGAGGCCGGGGGTCGCCTCGAGCGCGCGCACGACGGCTGCGTGGTGCGCCGACACGCCGTACGCGCGCCACGCGCGCGTGCCGCCCCACGCCAAGAGCGCGAGGGCGATCGACGGCGCGATGAGCCCGATCACGGGGCTGCGCTTCGTCTGGCGCTGCTCGCCGCCGAGGCAGTCCTCGAGGACATGCGCCTGGGCCTCGAACGGCGTCGAGTCGCCGCGGAACGTCGCAAACGCGCCGGAGCACTTCGCGCCGATCGTCTCCAATGCGGCCTCGAGCTGCGCGCGCAGGCGCTCCGGCGGCGTGCCGCGCACGACCGCCGCGAGCACCGCGTCCGGGCTGCCAACGAGCGTGATGCGGAGGCCCGCGAGGTCGATCCGGTCGAGGTCGGCGTCGGGGTCGCCGCCGAACGAGTCGACCGCGAAGTCGCGGATCGCGGCGAGCATGCTCGAGACGAGCTCCGGGTCCTTGCGCGCGATGGCGGGGTGCGCCGCCTCGGCCAAGAGGACGCCCGTCTTGCGATGGATCAGGAACACCTGCTCGACGCGGTAGACGAGGCTCTTCAGCAGCACGACCTCTGCGAACGGCCGCCCAGTGCGCAGCGCCTCGATGCGCCAGCCGAGGCCGCGCGGCGAGAGGCTGTTCTCGAGCGCGACGTTGAAGCTCTCGAGCGCCTGCGACAGCGCCGCTTGGATCGCCTTGCGGATCGCGGGGCCGAGGGCCGGATGGATCGCCTCCGCGAGCGCCGTCGGGTTGGCGCGCGCCGAGCGCTCGAGCCCGCTCTCAATCGTGCTCGCGAGCGCGCGCGCGAGGTCCTCGTCGTGGGCGACGCGCCGCCGAACGGCGTCCGGCAGCAGCGCGGCGACGTCCTCGACGCTCGGCCGCTCTGGGCGCGCTTCGAGGGCCTCGATCCGGACCCGTTCGCCGCCGACGAGCAAGCCGCGCAGCTCCGCCAGGGCGCGCGCGCCGGGATCGGAGCGCTCCGCCGCGTCCGCGCCCTGCGGCGTGTCGCCGGTCTCGGGACCTGTTGCGCGCGGTGAGAGGCCCGCGCGCTGCGGCGCGCTCACGCGCTCGGCGGTTGCGCCGTTCGTGGCGACCGGGTCAGGGCGCGGGCCGACCTCGCGCCACGGCTCGCCCCGCTCAACGTCCTGGGACCCCACCTCTAGCGCCCCTCAGGCAGCGGGACCTCGCGGTCGCCGCGTGGCTTGGATTCGCCGTTGAGCCCGCTGTCACCCGTGAGCCGCCGCGCGAGCGCCCCGAGGTCCGCGGCCAGTGCGGCCTTGTCCACCGCTGCGCCGCGCAGCGCCGTGACGGCGCCGCGGAGCTCATCGCCGAGCGCATCGACGCGCTCGTCGCAACGTGCTTCGAGCGCGTTCAAGCGCGCCGAGAGCCGCGCTTCGAGCGCCACGAGCTGCTCCGCGACGCGACCGTCGAGCGCTTCGACCCGCGCGTCGAGCTCCACGTGCAGCGTGGTCTCCACGGCCTCGATCCGCGTCTCGATCGACGCATCGAGCGCGTCGAGCGCGTCCGTGCGAGCCTCGAGCTCTGCGTCGAGCCGCCGTGAGAGCTGGGTATCCCCGGCCTCGATGCGCTGGCCTAGGACGAGCGCCGTCGCGTCGCGCCGCGCGACCTCCTCGTCGTGCTTCGCGAGGAGCTCGGTATGGCCCGCGGCGAGGGCGCTCTGCGTCGCGGCGCGGTCACGCTCGAGCGCCGCACCCAGCCGCACGAGCCCTGCGTCGAGCTCGACGCGGAAGGCGGCGATGCGCTCGCTCGACTCGCGGCGCGCGCGCTCGCACTCCGCGAGCAGCGTCCGCTCGGCGGTCGCGAGGCGGGCATCGATGGAGCGGGCGGTCTCCCCGAAGAGGAGGTCGCGGATACGAGCGAGCTGGTCGGCCTCGGGGGCTGACGCGGACCCGCCCGGGGATTCGGGCGTGTTGGGATTCACGGGAGGCGGCGGCGGTCCAGGCACGGGACCGCCACTCCTATTCTGCCCGATCCAGGCCCTCGAGGTCGGACGAGCGTCGCCGAGGTGACGCTTCGTCGCGCCTTGGCCCCCTGGAGCCCGAGCACCAGCGCGCCAGGGACCCGAAGACCGGGCGCCGGCGCAACAGGGACCCGCGGCCCGCCCCGAGGGGCGGACCGCGGGCTGCCTCCGGCGGGAAGTGCCTTCGGCATGACAGCGCGGACCCCGCGAAGGCCCGTCCCCATTGGATCTGACCGCGGGACCGCGACGTCGAGGTGGATTGTCGGGCACTATGCGCGGCAAGCTCATGACAAGGCATTCAACCGGGCGCCGCAGCCTGAAGCCAAGCGAGCCCGCGGCGTACCGGCGCCTGCTCCCCAATCGACGGGGCGCCCCTCGCACTTATGACCCCCATGCGCATCCTCCTCGTCGAAGACGACGCCGACTTCCGTACCACGCTCCGCATCGCGCTCGCCTCAGCGAACCACGACGTCTCGGAGGCGCCCGACGCAGAGCTCGCCCTCGACGCGCTCCGCTTCGGTGAGCACGACCTCGTGCTGCTCGACCTCGAGCTGCCCGAGCGGTCCGGCTTCGACGTCATCCATGACGTCCGCGAGGCCGGCGACGAGCTGCCGATCATCGTCATCAGCGGGCGCGAAGGGGTCGAGGACCGGGTCAAGGCGCTGCGGCTCGGCGCGGACGACTACCTGACCAAGCCGATCCACTTCGAGGAGCTCGAGGCGCGCATCGAGGCCGTGATGCGGCGCCGCACGCAGCTCGCGCCGGTCAGCTTCGGCGACCTGCACTTTGACCTCGCGCGCCGCCGCGTGACGCGTAACGGGAAGCCGTGCTGGCTGAGCCCGCGCGAATACGACCTCCTCTTTGCGCTGGCTCGCGCAGACGGCGAGGCCGTCACCCGCAAGGACCTCCTGAACGAGGTCTGGGACATCTCGTTCGACCCGGGCACGAACGTGCTCGACGTGCACATCGGCCGCGTGCGCAAGAAGGTCGACCGCCACGGGCGCCCGTTGATCGAGACCGTGCGCGGGGTCGGCTACAAGCTGGTCAAGCACTCGACGCCCGCGTGAGGGCGCTCGCGCGCGCGTGAATGAATGAGTGAGCGAGAGAGAGTGTGTGAGAGAGGGTGTGTGCGCCCGCGCGCTCAGGCGAGCACACGTCGCGCCGCAGACTCCAGGCGCGCCGCTGCGTCGGGCGCGAGGTCCATGTGCGCGACGAAGCGCAGCGTGCGCGGCCCCATCGCAAAGACCTGGACGTCGTGCTCGGCGAGGGCCGCCGCGACGCGCGCCGCGTCTAGGTCCCCCCGCACCACTTGCACGTTGGCGATGTTCGTGTGCACCCCCTCGACGTCGGCCGCGAGCCCGGGCACCCGCCCGAGGCGGGCCGCGATGTCACGCGCGACGCGGTGATCGTCCGCGAGGCGCGCGACGTTTTCGGCGAGGGCCATTCGCGCCGCAGCGGCGAGGATGCCGCACTGGCGCATCCAGCCGCCGAGGCGCTTGCGGACGAGCTTCGCGCGCTCGAGGAACTCGGGGCCGCCGGCGATGACAGAGCCGACCGGCGCGCCGAGGCCCTTCGAGAAGCACAGCGACACCGAATCGACGCGCCGCCCCCACTCGCTGCCGGGCACGCCGCTGGCGACGACCGCGTTCGCGAGGCGCGCGCCGTCGAGGTGCACGGGCACTCCGGCGGCGCGCGCCGCGGAGGTCAACGCGTCGAAGCGCTCGAGCGGCATGACGCGCCCGCCCGCGACGTTGTGCGTCTGCTCGAGGCACAGGAGCGCCGTGCGCGGGCAATGGATGTACAGCGGGCGGAGCGCGGCCTGGAACTCGGCGGGGTCCAAGTCGCCTTCGATGCCGCCGAGGGTGATCGACTGCAAGCCGTGCAAGTAGCCCGCGGCGCCCGCCTCGTACGTCGTCACGTGCGCATAACGCTGCACGACGATCTCGTCACCCGGCCGCGTCCACGCGCCGAGCGCGACCTGGTTCGCCATCGTGCCCGAGGGCACGAAGAGCGCGCCCGGCTGGCCGAGCCACGCCGCGGCCTCGGCCTCCAACGCGCGCACGGTCGGGTCGCCGTCGAGGACGTCGTCGCCGACCTCGGCCTCGGCCATCGCCGCGCGCATACGGGCCGAAGGGCGGGTGATCGTGTCGCTGCGGAAGTCGGCGCCGGACATGGCTCTCTCAGGGAAGAGCGGGCGTCCCATGACGCCCGCTGGGTGCTCTCACGATCAGGATCACCTGCACGCGGCCGTTCCGCCTGCGCTCAGCGGGCGGCAGGGCGCGCTCAGCAGGTGGCAGGGCGCGCTCAGCGCGCCACGGCGCGCGCAGCGAGGTGCTCGCGCACGCGGCGCAGGCCCTCGCGGATGTTGTCGATGCTGTTGGCGTAGCTGAAGCGCAGGTAGCCCTCGCCGAACTTGCCGAAGCTCGTGCCAGAGAGGCACGCGACGCCGGCGACGTTGAGCAGCTCGTCCTCCAGGACGCGCGAGGCGATCCCCGTCCCTGAAGTGTTCGGGAACGCGTAGAACGCGCCCTTGGGCATGATGCACGAGAAGCCCGGGATGTCGTTCAGCTCGGCGTGGATGATCTTGCGGCGCTCGTCGAACGCGCGCACCATCCGGTCGACCTCGTCCTGCGGGCCGCGCAGGGCCTCGACCGCGGCGACCTGGGTCACCGCGTTCGCGCACGAGCTGGAGTTGATCTGCAGGCGCTCCGCGTGCGCGACGAGCGACGTCGGCCAGACGCCGTAGCCGAGGCGCCAGCCGGTCATCGCGTACGTCTTGCTCCAACCGTCGAGGACGATCGCGCGCTCGTGCATCTCGGGGTACTGCAGGATCGAGACGTGCTGCTCGTTGTCGTAGAGCTGGCGCGAGTAGATCTCGTCGCACAGGACGACCACGTGCGGGTGCGCGGCGAGCCCCTTCACGAGCGCGTCCATCTCCGAGCGCGGGATGATCCCGCCCGTCGGGTTCGCCGGCGTGTTCAGGATCAGGAGGCTCGTGTTCGGCGTGATCTGCGCGAGCACGTCCTCGGCGCGGAAGGCGAAGCCCTTGTCCTCGCGCAGCTCGATCGGGACGGCCTTCGCGCCCGACCAGTGGATGAGGCTCTCGTAGATCGGGAAGCCCGGGTTCGGGTACAGGATCTCCTTGCCTGGCTCGCCGAACATCATGATCGCGTAGAACATCGTCGGCTTCCCGCCGGGCACGATGAGGACGCGGTCCGGGTGGACGTCCGCGCCGCGGCGCAGCTTGATGTCGTCCGCGACGGCTTGGCGGAGCTCAGGGATGCCCTTCGCCGGCGTGTACTTGTGCCAGCCGTCGGCGAGCGCCTTCCGCCCCGCCTCGACGATGTTCGCCGGGGTCAGGAAGTCGGGCGCGCCGATGTGTAGGTGGACGATGTCCTTGCCTTGGGCCTCGAGGGCCTTGGCCTTGGCGAACACCTCGAAGGCGGTCTCGGTGCCGAGCACCGACATGCGCTGAGCGAGCTTCATACGGGGGATCTGACGCGGAATCTCGGGGGGAGGCGCGACGATCGGCCGCGCGCGCCCGCGCTCGGGCGGGCTCTGGGCCGAGCACCCTACCGCCACAGGCGCCGCGCGGAAACTCCCGATCACAAGGGACCGTCCGTTCGAGTGTGGCCACGCGGCTTGGGTGGACTACCCTCCTCGACATGGCACCCCGAACCCCCAACACCCTGGCCTCACCCCTCGCGGCCGGCGCCGCCCTGTTGGCCGCGGCGGCCCTCGCGGGCTGCGGCAAGGCTCCCGACCTCGTCGTCCGGATCTCCCTCGACCAAGTCTTCTCCGAGGAGCTCGTGCGCGAGTTCGAACGTGAGACGGGCCTCGTGGTCCAGGCCCAGTACGACATCGAGCAGTCGAAGACGGTCGGGCACGTCAGCGCCATCCTGGCCGAGCACGCGTCCGGCCGGCCGCGCACGGACGTCTTCTGGAACAACGAGATCGCGCAGACGATCCGCCTGGCGGAGCAGGGCCTCTTGGCCGCCTACGACTCCCCCTCCGCGGCGGAGATCCCCGCGCTCTTCCGCGACGCCGAGCGGCGCTGGACCGGCTTCGCGGCGCGCGCGCGGGTCCTCATCGCGAACACGGACCTCGTCCAGCCGGACGAGGTGCACGGCACCCTCGACCTCCTGGCCGAGCGCTGGGCCGGCAAGGCCGGCATCGCGTTGCCGCTGACGGGCACGACGCTCACCCACGCGACGGCGCTGTACCAGGTCATGGGCGAGGCGTGGGCGCGCGACTTCTTTGGGAAGATCGCCGCGGCGAACGCCGAGGGGCTCGTCAACCTGCCGAACTCGAACGGGCAGTCGATGACGCTGACGAAGGCCGGCGAGCTCGCCTGGGCCTTCACCGACACCGACGACTACTACGTCGCCGAGCAAGACGGGGCGCCCGTCGCGCGGATCTACCCCGACCAGGTCGAGGCCCCGGGCACGCTCATGAAGGACGGCGCGCCGATCGGGACGCTGCTCATCCCGAACACGATCATGTTGTTCAAGGACGCGCCGCACGCCGAGAACGCGAAGCGCTTCATCGATTGGGTCCTGCGCCCCGAGGTCGAGGCGCGCCTCGCGGCGTCGCGCTCGGCGCAGATCCCCGTGCGCGAGCGCGTCGCGCGGCCCGCGCACGTGGGGCGCCTCGGCGACTTCAAGGCCATGCAGGTCGACTACGTCGCGCTCGGCCAGGACATCGCGGCGCGTACGGAAGAGCTGACGAAGCTCTTCAACCGTTGAACGAGGCTGTCCGTTGAGCCGCTCGAGCACACCGCTCCTCTGCGCCGCGCTGGCCGCGCTCGCCCTCTTTGGGTTCGGGCCGCTGGCCAGCGTCGTGTCGCCCTTCCTGCGCGACGCGTTCACGGCGGGGCCGTCGATGTTCTTGATGGACGTCTACGACGCGCGGACGCTCGGGCTGCTCTCGAAGACCGCGCTGCTCGGGCTCAGCGCTGCGGGCCTCGCGGTCCTCGTCGGCGCGCCGTTCGGCTTCCTCGTGGCGCGCACGGACGTGCCGGGCGCGGGGTTCTTGCGGGCCGCGGGGATCGTCCCGCTGATCTTGCCGCCGCTCGTGCTCGCGATGACGTGGACGATGCTGGTGCCGCTGCGCGGCCCGGTGATGACGGCGCTCTTGCTCGCGTTGGCGACGTTCCCGCTCGTCGCGCTCTTCACGGCGCGGGCGTTCGAGCAGATCGACGCGCGCCGCGAAGAGGCCGCGCTCCTGGTCGGCGGCCTCCCCGCGGCGCTGCGCATGGAGCTGCCGCTCGTCCTGCCCAGCGTCCTCGCGGGCGCGTGCCTCGCGTTTGTGTTCGCGGTCAACGACTTCTCGCTGGCCGACTACGTCTCGTCGGTCGGGAAGAAGTTCGGCGTGTACGCGACGGAGGTCTTCACAGCCTCGAAGGTGGACGGGAACCAAGGGCGCGCCGCCGCGATCGCCGCGCCGCTCGTCGGGCTGTCGCTCCTGGCGCTGATCCCCGCGCTGACGCTCCGCCGGCGCGGCTCGGCCGTGGTCGCGGGCGACTTCCAGCGCCCCGCGCCGCTGCGCCTCGGGCGCGGGCGCTGGGCCGCGTTCGGGTTCTGCGCGCTGCTCGTGACGCTCGGCGCGCTGGTCCCGATCGCGCGCCTCGCCTTTGAGGCCGGCGGCGGCTCGCGCCTCTTCGGGTCGGGGTCCATCCGCCGCGCGGCTTGGACGCAGGGCGGCGGCGCCGCGCAGGTCGTGCCCCCCCCCGCCGGCCCGGCGGCGCTTGGCGCGCCCACGGAACAAGCGATCGTGGACAGCGCTGAGCGCCGGGCCGCGGTCGCGGCGGCGGCCTCTGCGGCGGCGCGCGCTGCGACCGTGCGCCAGCTCGGCGGCGTCGCGCCCGCGGCGGGCGCGCCCACTGGCGCCGCGCCCGCAGCGGGCGACAGCGGCGCGCCGACGACGTTCCCGAAGCCGTCGAACTCTGCGGCCGTCGGCAGCTTCAAGCGCGACTCCCCCGAGGCCGTCGCCGCCGCCGCGGCCACCGCCGCGGCGGAGGCCGAGGCCGCCGCGGGCAAGCCCAAGGACCGCGGCCCGCTCGGCCAGCGCCTCGCGCAGTTCGGGCGCAACCTGCGCGGCTCGTTCGCGCGCGCGTTGGAGCTGTCCCGCGGCTCGCTCATCTCGAGCATCGTGTTCGGCGCGCTCGCCGCGACCCTCGCCGTGCCGCTGGCGCTGATCCTCGGCCATGCGGCCGCGCGCCGGCGCCGCGGGCGGCTCATGGAGCTGCTCGTCGTGATCCCGCTCGCCGCGCCCGCGATCCTGTTCGGCATCGGCGCGATCGCCCTGTGGAACCACGACCTCACGGCGCGGATCTACGAGTCGGGCGCGATCGTCGTCCTGCTGTATGTCGGCCGCTTCTTGGCCTTCCCCACCTTGGCGCTGTCGCGCGCGGCGGCCTCCGTGGACGAGCGCCTCGAGGAGTCCGCGGCCCTCGCGGGGACGTCCGCCAGCCGCAGGCTCTTCTCGATCGTCACGCCCGCCCTCTGGCCATCGCTCGTCGGAGCATGGACCATGGTGTTCGTGCTGTCGATCCGCGAGCTCGATGCGGCGATCCTCGTGCCCGCCGCCAACGACACCGTGCTGTTCCGTGTGTTCAACGCGGTGCACTTCGGGCGCGATGACTTCGTCTCGGCGCTGTGCCTCCTGGTCGTGTTCGTGCTGCTCCTGCCCGGGCTGCTCTGGTCATTGTTCGCGCGCAAGCGCATGGAGTTCCTCCCGTGATGGACATGCAAGTCGAGTCGCGCGCCGCGAGCGCCGTGAGTGCTGGGAGTACTGGGAGCGCCGGGTCGGGCGCGCCGGCGGTCCAGGCCGTCGACGTCTCCGTCAGCGTCGGCGGGCGCACCCTGCTCACGGGCGCGACCCTCGCCCTCTGGCCCGGCGAGCACGTCTTGCTCGTCGGCGCGTCGGGCTCCGGCAAGACGACGTTGCTGCGCGCGATCGCGGGCCTCGTCGCGCCGACGCGCGGGCGCATCGCGCTCTTCGGCCGCGCCGCGAGCGAGCCGGGCCGGGTGCTGATCCCGCCTGCGGAGCGCAGCGTCGGGCTCTTGTTCCAAGGCGCCGCGCTGTGGCCGCACATGAGCGCGCGTGGGACCTTGGACTTCGTCCTCGCCCGGCGCGGCGTGGCGCGCGCGGCGCGCAAGGCGCGGGTCGGTGAGCTCTTGGAGCTGTGCGACCTGGCCGGGTTCGAAGAGCGCCGCGCCGCGACGCTCTCCGGCGGCGAGGCCCAACGCCTCGGGCTCGCGCGCGCCCTCGCCGCCGAGCCAGAGGTGCTGCTGCTCGACGAGCCGCTCGGGCCCCTCGACGCGCCGCGGCGCGCGGGGTTGCTCGACCGCCTGCAAACCCTGCAACGGCGGCTCGGCTTGACGGTGCTGCACGTCACCCACGACCCCGACGAAGCGCGCCGCGTCGCCGATCGCGTCTTGACCCTCGAGGCGGGCGGCGTCACGGAGCTCGCGCAGGAGGCGCCCCGCCCATGCTAAGGCTCATACTTGGCCTCGGGCTCCTCGGGCTAACGGGCTGGCTCGTCTATGCGCTGGTCGCTGACGGTCCCGGGGCGCGGCACGCCGTGCCCGCCAGCGCCTCGGGCGCTGGCGCCCAGCAGGCGTCGCCGAGCGCAAACAGCGCGCCAAACGTCGCCTCCGTGCCGACGGAATGGACGAGCTCCGCCCAATGCCGCGACTGCCACACGCAGATCTTCGACGAGTGGCTCGCGTCGCCGCACGCGAACTCGTGGAACAACGAGGACGTGCGCGTTCAGTCGAAGGACTTCTCGAACAAGGTCTGCATCGACTGCCACGCGCCGCAGCCGGTCTGGGAGTCCGGCATCGGTGAGCGCGTCATGCCGCGCGCCGCGCGCCGCGCGGAGGGCGTCGATTGCTTGACGTGCCATTTGCTGCCCGACGGCCGCATCGCCGGCACGGTCGAGAACCCCGCCGCGCCGTGCCGTCCGACCATTCGGCGCGAGCTGCAACGGGTGGACTTCTGCGCTGGCTGCCATGACCAGCACAAGACGGTGCAGCAGTGGAAGGCGACCCCGTTCGCCGAGGAGCGGATCGGCTGCATCCAGTGCCATATGCCGAACCGCACGGCGGACCCTGCCGACGGGCGCGTGCACACGATGCCCGGCGGGCACTACATCGAGGTCGTGCGCAGCGCCGTAACCCTCGAGGCCACGGCGCGGCCCGAGGGCGGCTTCGAGGTGGCCGTCACGAACACGGGCGCTGGCCATAGCTACCCGACGGACGAGCGCTCGCGCGCGTCCGACCTCTGGTGGCGCCCCGTCACAGGTCCTGCGACGGACGCGGCACAGCTCGACGCCAATGGCGTGACCAAGGACGGCGGCGATTGGCGCCACTTGCACCGGATCCGCGATCCGTATCGCGACGAGACGCACCTCGTGAGCACGCTCTTGATGTACGGCGAGCGACGCGCGCTCGTCATCGACGACCCGGACGCCGCGCAAGGCGTCGAGGTCGCGCTCGTCTACAAGCGCGCGCCCTATTACCGCGACCCGACGACGGGCGCGCCGATCGCGACGGAGAGCGTCACCGACCCGTTCATCGACTCCGAGCTCGTCCAGCGCGTGGTGGCGCGCCCATGAGGGCTGGCCAGGGCGCCGCGCGAGCGACTGACGTCCGGGTCGCGCCCCCCGTCTTCGCGTGCCTGCTCGGCGCCGCTGCGTGGGGCCTCGCGGGCTGCGCCGAGGAGGCCGCGCCGCGACCCGGCGTCGTGCCCGCACCTGGCCCCGCCCCGGTGACAGCGGCGGACGCGCCCATGGTGGGCGCCGCCAGCGCGACGTCCACGGTGCAGGGCACTGGGCAGGGCACAGGGCAGGCCACCGGCACCGCCGCGGCCGACCGCGCCATGGGGGCCGCGCCGCTGCGGCCGATCCTGCGCGAGCGCCTCGCCGCGGCGCAGGCGCTGCGCGACGTCTCGGACCACTTCGTTCCGACCGATGCAGCGGCGAGCGGCGACCCCATCGAGCTCACTCCGCTGTCCGAGGCGCCGCCGGCGCTCGCAGCGCTCGCGCCCGAGGAGCGCGAGCTGCTCGAGTTTGTGCGCGCCATGACGGACCAGCTCGCGGCCGACGCCAGCGCGTTCGAGGCGGTGCAGCGGGACATCGCCGCCGAGGGCGCGGCGACGCTGCGCGCGCTGGTCACGGTCGCCCTCGACCCGAGCGCGAGCGACGGCGCCCGCCGCGCGGCCGTCGACCTCCTGCCCGCGACGGGTTCTGGCGACGCGGCCCGCGCGCTGTTGCACGTCGCGAACCGGGCGCCCGAGGCGTGGGTCCGCCAGTTCGCCGTTTGGCGCGCGCGGGAGACCGCGGCGCTCGACGGCGCCGACGGCGCGCTCGTCGGGCTCCTCTTGCGCCTGAAGTACGAGAAGGACCCCGAGGCGCTGGTGTGGCTCTCGGGCTCGCTCGCCGCGTTCGGCGACCTCGCCGGAGTCGAGCGGCTGATGGAGCTCGCCGCCGGCACGACGCCCGCTGCGGCCGCGGCTGCGGGCGAGCTCACACGGGTCGCCGAGCCATTTGGCGTCGACGCTGCGACGCTCGCGGCCGGTTGGCTCGACGGAGCGCTGCCTGCCGTAGCGCGCAGCGCGGAGGGGGCGGCGGCGCCGCCCCCCCTGAGCCCTGCCCTGCGCGATGCCGTGTGGCGCAGCGTGTCGGAGCTGAGCGGCGCGCACTTCCAGCTGCGCGGGGTGGATGACGCGCGCTATGCGCTCGCGCGGCTCCCCGCGCGCGCTATCCCGGAGCTCGCGCTCGCGTTGGAGGACGAGGACCCCTTCGTCCGCCTGCACGTCGCTCAGGTGCTCGAGCGCATGGGGCCGCGGGCGCGCTGCGCGATCACGGCGCTCACCACGCGCCTCGACGACGCGCATGCGGGAGTCGCGGGCGCGGCGGCGGAGGCCCTCGGCGCGGTCCTGGCCGAAGGCTCGGCCGTGTCCACCGAGCAGGCGGGGCAGCGCGCGCGCCCTCGCGCGGTTGGAGGCCTGCACGGCCGCGGCGACGCCGCACGAGCTGCGCGTCGCGGCCGTTCGGAGCCTCGGGCGGCTGGCCGATGGGGCGCATCTGCCAACGCTGACCGCGCTGGCCCGCGCGACAGGGGAACCCGACGATCTACGCATGGCGGCGGCCGAGGCCGCGCTGGCGGCGGATGACGCCGAAGCGCTGCTCCCCTACCTCCTGGCGCGCCTCGGTGACCCGCTGGGCGACGCGGGCGCGGCCGAGGCGCTCCTAGGCCGCTGGCTCGAGCGCGCGGCGCCCAAGGACCGCGCGCACGGCGCGGCCTGGCGGCTCTGGCAAGCGCTCGCGCCGCCGCTGGAGCGTGTGCACGGCCCCGAGGAGGTCCAGGCGCGGCGCCGCGCGCGCGCGGCGCTCATCGCGCCGTTCGCGCCGCGCTGAGCGACGCGGGGAATGGCCCGCGTCAGAGGCGGCCGTGGAACAGCACAAAGGCGAGCGCGACGCCACACACGACCGCGTTCGTGGCATTGTCGACGGCATCTATCGCGTACGTGAGGATCGTCGAAGCCGCCAGCACCCCGGCGGCTTGGTCTAGGAACCCCGTCGTGGACTCCCGCACGTTCTTGCGGTGCTCCCCCGCGCCGCTTCCCAGGTCATCGAGTCGGGCGCTACGGGAGGTGGTAGCCGAAGCTGCTGATGGTGACCTGTACGGCTTGGGTGGCGTTCCAGCGGCCGCCGCAGGTGCTGGGCGCGGGCGAGCGGTAGAGCGCTTGCAGGGGGATCTGCCAGCCCGTCGTGCCGGAGGCGTGGGGTTGCAGGATCACATGGTCGAAGACCGCGTTACCGGCGGCGTCGGCGCGCGCGACGCGGGTGAGGCCCGAGACGATGGGGTCGATGCACCACACGCCGTCGCCGTTGACCACGCCCGCGGGCAATTGGCTCGCGACGGAGCGGCCGACGGCCAGCAGGACGGTGCTCTCGGGCGGCAAGCCCTCGACGAGCACGCGCCGCGCCTCGGCCTCGTTGAAGCCGCCCTGGACGTAGAGGCGCGCCCCGGGCCCGACCGGGTTCGGGCAACCGCGCCCCGGCGTCATCGGCAGGCCACACGGGCAGTCCGTCGTTTCAGGCGTGCTCGGGTCGCAGGCGATACGCCCGACCTCGAGGCAGGACCCGGGGTTGCCTGGTCGGAACTCCGCGACCGCTGCGATGCCACGGTCGTTGACGGGCGGGCTCCCGCCCCACCAGTCGGGGCCGCCGACGGCAATGGTCTCGCCGTCGAAGGCCATGCCGTCTCGGCGCGTGCCGATGCCCGAATATCCGAAGGATGGCGGCGCTGCCAGTCCGAGGTGCTGGTTCCAGACGTCCCCGCAGAGCTCGTAAACAAACACCGCTCCGACACCGTTTGCTGGCGCGCCGGGCGTCGCGGGTGGGGCGATGTAGGAGCCGGCCGTCACCGCGAGGTACGGCGCCACCCAGTCCAACTTTGCGCCGAGTCCAAGGAACGGGAGCCCTGCCGTGTTGCCAACGGTCGGACTGATCTTCGAGTGAAGCTGCCACCCCAGGCCTGGCGTCCTACGGTAAGCGTAGATCGAAGGAACGTCGCCAATGTCGCGCGAGCAGTGTGCGAACAGCCAGTCTTGATCCATCGCAAGGGACATGCCAAATCCATGGTCATGTGTCGCTTGCCCGGGTCGATGGAGTGTCTGCTCGTGCTGCCAAACGCCGCTCACGCGGCGGAACGTAAAGACCGCGCCGACATCCGTGACGTTACCGGACGGTGCTCGCGTGGCCGAGATGGCCGCGAGGTCCTCAGAGAGCGCCGTGACAACACCAAAGTTCGTGTTGTCCACCGGCAGGCCCAAGTCGGAGCCGCGGACAGTCCAGACGGGCGTCCACGTCCCATTCCGCTCCCAAAACGTCGCGGCTGGGTCGAGCACGCCGGGCGCGATCTGCGCTTGGTGGAACCCGGTCAGGAGCGTCTGGCCGTCGTATGACATTGAGAAGATTCCGCCCATGAAGTACCAACCCGGAATCGTCGGCGTGCGAATCTCTTCGTGCTGTTGCCATCGACCACCGACGCGCATGAATTCCCAACAGAAGATGCCCGCGGTCATCAGTGAGTCACCAGCGATTTCGATCATCGTGCCGAACGTCGAACTCCCCGGGTTCGGAAACAACGGCTCGAGCCCCAAGTCCTGAGTATGGACCCACGGCCCCGAGGGTGACGGTCGGGAATAGACGGCGACTCGGCCTCGCGTGGAATTCCCAGGGATCACTTCCCGTGACCCGATCGCCAGAGTTCCGCCATCCATATCAACGGAGAGCCCGAAGAATCCCTCGAAGTTGGTGACAAACTGCGTCTCGATGACTTGGGCCGGCTGCTGAGCAGCTTGGGCAAGTCCCAACGCGAACGGTGCGGCAAGAAGGAAGACTTGAATTGGCTTCATCGTGGATGACTCCCTGACTGGGTCAGGGGACCAGAGCGATCAGGCAGACGAGGCCTGGAGCCGCCGCGCCACCGGTGGGAACGACAACCGCGAGGCGGTGGCGGAGCCAACGGATCATCCGTTCCTCGCCATCGAGCCGGGCGCTACGGGAGGTGGTAGCCGAAGCTGCTGATGGTGAACTGTACGGCTTGGGTGGCGTTCCAGCGGCCGCCGCAGGTGCTGGGCGCGGGCGAGCGGTAGAGCGCTTGCAGGGGGATCTGCCAGCCCGTCGTGCCGATGGGGTTGCAGGATCACATGGTCGAAGACCGCGTTACCGGCGGCGTCGGCGCGCGCGACGCGGGTGAGGCCCGAGACGATGGGGTCGATGCACCACACGCCGTCGCCGTTGACCACGCCCGCGGGCAATTGGCTCGCGACGGAGCGGCCGACGGCCAGCAGGAGTGCTTCGGGCGGCAAGCCTCGACGAGCACGCCGCGCCTCGGCCTCGTTGAAGCCGCCTGGACGTAGAGGCGCGCCCGGGCCCGGCCGGGCAACCGCGCCCCGGCGTCATCGGCACGCCACACGGACATCCGTCGTTTCAGGCGTGCTCGGGTCACAGGCGATACGCCCAACCTCGAGGCAAGACCCGCTGCCTGGGCGGAACTCGTGACCGCCGCTATGCCGCGGTCGTTGACGGGCGGGCCTCACCCCCAATTGGGGCCGCCGACGGCGGTCTCGCCGTCGAAGGCCATGCCGTCTCGGCGCGTGCCGATGCCCGAATATCCGAAGGACGGCGCGCTCAGTCGAGGTGCTGGTTCCAACGTCCCTGCGAGTTCGTAAACAAACACCGCCCGACAGTTTGCTGGCGCGCCGGGCGTCGCGGGCGATGTAGGACCGGCCGTCACCGCGAGGTACGGCGCCACCAGTCCAACTTTGCGCCGAGTCAGAACGGGAGCCGCCGTGCTGCTTAACGGTCGGACTGATCTTCGAGTGAAGCTGCCACCAGGCCTGGCGTCCTACGGTAGCGTAGATCGAAGGAACGTCGCCAATCGCGCGAGCAGTGTGCGAACAGCCAGTTCGATCCACGTAGGGACATGCCAAATCCATGGTCGTGTCGCTTGCCCGGGTCGATGGTGTCTGCTCGTGCTAAATGCCGCTCACGCGGCGGAACGTAAAGACCGCGCCGACATCCGTGACGTTACCGGACGGTGCTCGCGTGGCCGAGATGGCCGCGGGTCTCAGAGGCGCCGTGACAACACCAAAGTTCGTGTTGTCACCGGGAGGCAAGTCGGAACCGCGGACAGTCAGACGGGCGTCCATGCCCATTTCGCTCCCAAAACGTCGCGGCCGGGTCGAGCACGCCGGGCGCGATCTGCGCTTGGAACCCGGTCAGAGCGTCTGGCCGTCGTATGACATTGAGAGGACACCGCTCAAGGTGTACCAACCTGGAATCGTGGGAGGAAAATCTGCTCGTGCTGCCATCGGCCGACGCGCTTGAATTCCCAACACAGTCCACCAGCGGTCATGAGCGAGTCGCCCGCGACCTCGATCATGGTGCCGAATCCCGCGCCACCGGACTGTGTACAACGGCTCAGCCCCAAGTCCTGAGTATGGACCCACGGCCCTGGTGACGGTCAACAACGGCGACTCGGCCTTGCGTGGAATTCCGGGGATCACTCGTGACGATCGCCAGAGTTCCGCCATCCATATCAACAGGAGCCCGAAGAATCCCTCAGTTGGTGACAAACTGCGTCTCGATGACTTGGGCCGGCTGCCGAGCAGCTTGGGCAATCAACGCGAACGGTGAGGCAAGAAGGAAGACTTGGATTGGCTTCACGATGACCTGACTGGGTCAAGGGACCAGATCAGGCAGACGAGGCCTGGAGCCGCCGCGCCACCGGTGGGAACGACAACCGCGAGGCGGTGGCGGACCAACGGATCATCCGTTCCTCGCCATCGAGCCGGGCGCTACGGGAGGTGGTAGCCGAAGCTGCCGATGGTGATGTACGGCTGGTGGCGTTCCAGCGGCCGCCGCAGGTGCTGGGCGCGGCGAGCGGTAGAGCGCTTGTAGGGGATCTGCCAGCCCGTCGTGCCGGAGGCGTGGGGTTGCAGGATCACATGGTCGAAGACCGCGTTACCGGCGGCGTCGGCGCGCGACGCGGTGAGGCCGGACAATGGGGTCGATGCACTACACGCCGTCGCCGTTGACTACGCCCGCGGGCAATTGGCTTGGTGACGGAGCGGCCGACGGCCAGCAGGACGGTGCTCTCGGGCGGTAAGCCTCGACGAGCACGCGCCGCGCCTCGGCCTCGTTGAAGCCGCCCCTGGACGTGAGCGCGCCCCGGGCCCGACCGGGTTCGGGCAGCCGCGCCCCGGCGTCATCGGCACGCCACACGGGCAGTCCGTCGTTTCAGGCGTGCTCGGGTCGCAGGCGATACGCCCGACCTCGAGGCAGGACCCGGGGTTGCCTGGTCGGAACTCCGCGACCGCTGCGATGCCACGGTCGTTGACGGGCGGGCTCCCGCCCCACCAGTTGGGGCCGCCGACGGCGATGGTCTCACCGTCGAAGGCCATGCCGTCTCGGCGTGTGCCGATGCCCGAATATCCGAAAGATGGCGGCGCTGCCAGTCCGAGGTGCTGGTTCCAGACGTCCCCGCAGAGCTCGTAGACAAACACCGCTCCAACACCGTTTGCCGGCGCACCGGGCGTCGCGGGCGGGGCGATGTAGGAGCCGGCCGTCACCGCGAGGTACGGCGCCACCCAGTCGATCTTTGCGGCGAGCCCAAGGAACGGGAGGCCCGCGGTGTTACCAACGGTCGGATTGATCTTGGAATGAAACTGCCAGCCAAGCCCAGGGGCCCTGCGGTAGGCGTAGATCGAAGAGACGTCGCCGATGTCACGGAAACACGCGACGAAGAGCCAGTCGTTGTCCATCGCCAACCCGACCCCAAATTTGTGGTCGTGTGTCGCTTGCCCAGGTCGATTGAGTGTCTGCTCGTACTGCCAAACGCCGTTCACGCGGCGGAACGTAAAGACCGCGCCGACATCCGTGACGTTGCCCGACGGTGCTCTCCAGGCGGACACCGCAGCGAGGTCTCCAGAGAGCGCCGTAAAGGCCCCAAAACCCGTGTTGTCCACCGGCAGGCCTAAGTCGGAACCGCGGACAGTCCAGACGGGCGTCCACGTCCCATTTCGCTCCCAAAACGTCGCGGCCGGGTCGAGCACGCCGGGCGCGATCTGCGCTTGATGGAACCCGGTCAGGAGCGTCTGGCCGTCGTATGCCATTGAGAGGACACCGCTCAAGGTGTACCAACCCGGAATCGTGGGAGGGAAAATCTGCTCGAGCTGCTGCCATCGGCCACCGACGCGCTTGAACTCCCAACACAGTCCACCAGCGGTCATGAGCGAGTCGCCCGCGACCTCGATCATGGTGCCGAATCCCGCGCCACCGGACTGTGTGTACAACGGCTCGAGCCCCAAGTCCTGAGTATGGACCCACGGCCCCGAGGGTGACGGTCGGGAATAGACGGCGACTCGGCCTTGCGTGGAATTCCCGGGGATCACTTCCCGTGACCCGATCGCCAGAGTTCCGCCATCCATATCAACGGAGAGCCCGAAGAATCCCTCGAAGTTGGTGACAAACTGCGTCTCGATGACTTGGGCCGGCTGCTGAGCAGCTTGGGCAAGTCCCAACGCGAACGGTGAGGCAAGAAGGAAGACTTGGATTGGCTTCATCGTGGATGACTCCCTGACTGGGTCAGGGGACCAGAGCGATCAGGCAGACGAGGCCTGGAGCCGCCGCGCCACCGGTGGGAACGACAACCGCTAGGCGGTGGCGGAGCCAACGGATCATCCGTTCCTCGCCATCGAGCCGGGCGCTACGGGAGGTGGTAGCCGAAGCTGCTGATGGTGAACTGTACGGCTTGGGTGGCGTTCCAGCGGCCGCCGCAGGTGCTGGGCGCGGGCGAGCGGTAGAGCGCTTGTAGGGGGATCTGCCAGCCCGTCGTGCCGGAGGCGTGGGGTTGCAGGATCACATGGTCGAAGACCGCGTTGCCGGCGGCGTCGGCGCGCGCGACGCGGGTGAGGCCCGGACGATGGGGTCGATGCACCACGCCGTCGCCGTTGACCACGCCGCGGGCAATTGGCTCGCGACGGAGCGGCCGACGGCCAGCAGGACGGTGCTCTCGGGCGGCAAGCCCTCGACGAGCACGCGCCGCGCCTCGGCCTCGTTGAAGCCGCCCTGGACGTAGAGGCGCGCCCCGGGCCCGACCGGGTTCGGGCAACCGCGCCCCGGCGTCATCGGCACGCCACACGGACAGTCCGTCGTTTCAGGCGTGCTCGGGTCACAGGCGATACGCCCAACCTCGAGGCAAGACCCGGGGTTGCCCGGGCGGAACTCTGCGACCGCCGCTATGCCGCGGTCGTTGACGGGCGGGCTCCCGCCCCACCAGCTGGGGCCGCCGACGGCGATGGTCTCGCCGTCGAAGGCCATGCCGTCTCGCTCCGTGCCGATGCCCGAATAGCCGAGGACTGGGGGCGCCGCCAGTCCGAGGTGCTGGTTCCAGACGTCCCCGCAGAGCTCGTAGACAAACACCGCTCCAACACCGTTTGCTGGCGCGCCGGGCGTCGCGGGCGGGGCGATGTAGGAGCCGGCCGTCACCGCGAGGTAGGGAGCCACCCAGTCGATCTTTCCGGCGAGCCCAAGGAACGGCAGGCCCGCGGTGTTGCCAACGGTCGGATTGATCTTCGAATGGAATTGCCAGCCGAGCCCAGGGACCCTGCGGTAGGCGTAGATCGAGGAGACGTCGCCGATGTCATAGAAACACGCAACGAAGAGCCAGTCGTTGTCCATCGCCAACGCGACTCCGAATTGATGGTCGTGGGTTGCCTGCCCTGGTCGATTGAGTGTCTGTTCGTATTGCCAAACGCCGTTCACGCGGCGGAATGTAAAGACCGCGCCGACATCGGTGACGTTGCCGGACGGTGCTCTCCAGGCGGAGACCGCCGCGAGGTCTCCGGACAGTGCCGTGAATGCCCCAAAACCCGTGTTGTCCACCGGGAGGCCCAAGTCGGAGCCACGGACAGTCCAGACGGGCGTCCACGTCCCATTCCGCTCCCAAAACGTCGCGGCTGGGTCGAGCACGCCGGGCGCGATTTGCGCTTGATGGAACCCAGTCAGGAGCGTCTGGCCGTCGTATGACATTGAGAAGATTCCGCCCATGAAGTACCAACCCGGAATCGTCGGCGTGCGAATCTCCTCGTGCTGTTGCCATCGACCACCGACGCGCATGAATTCCCAACAAAAAATGCCCGCGGTCATCAGTGAGTCACCAGCGATCTCGATCATCGCGCCGAACGTCGAACTCCCCGGGTTCGGAAACAACGGCTCAAGCCCCAGGTCCTGAGTATGGACCCACGGCCCCGAGGGTGACGGTTGGGAATAGACGGCGACTCGGCCTCGCGTGGAATTCCCAGGGATCACTTCCCGTGACCCGATCGCCAAAGTCCCCCCATCCATATCAACGGAGAGCCCGAAGAATCCCTCGAGATTCGGAATGATCGTCGAATCAATGATCTGGACCGGCTGCTGAGTAGCTTGGGCAAGTCCCAACGCGAACGGTGAGGCAAGAAGGAAGACTTGGATTGGCTTCATCGTGGATGACTCCCTGACTGGGTCAGGGGACCAGAGCGATCAGGCAGACGATGCCCGGAGCCGCCGCGCCGCCTGCCCAAGCGGAGAAGCGTAGGTGGAGGAACGGGTTGAGGTCGCGCCCGTTCGGCGGCCACTGGCCAGAAGCATTCAGAGCGGCCCGGTAGATCATGGCTCTCCTGCTGCTTTAGGGACGGTGCGATGGGCGGGTTCGGCCTCGAATCGACGATTGGACCCTTTCCTCGATGTTTCCGGAGAAGGGCGTGAGTGCGCGTGAGGTGAGCGGCATGCTGGGGGTATCGAAGCCTTCAGCTCCACCCACCCCATGCGCGCCACGACTCTACTCCGATTGCTCTTCGCCATCTACCACGTCTTCGTCACGGGGTTCACCCTCGACGCCGACGGCATCGTCGCCGATGTGCGACCGCACTGGCGAGTGCCCCGATGTTCGCTGTGCGGCTGCAAGTGCCGCAGGGTCCATGACCGTCGGGTCCGCAAGGCGGGGCCGGTCGGCGCCTGCCTTGCCGCTGATTCGATGGAACAAGCAACGTGCTCGCACCCGCCTAACATCTCGGCGGGCACGAGGAATCGGCCTGGCCCCTTCGTGGGCTGGTCGTTCAGCTTGACGGTTGCGTGGCGGGCCATCGATTGGTCTCGTGGTGAATACCTCTAACCACCAGAGCCACCGATGACCCACCACTCCTCCGAGCCTACCAACCTCAGCCTCGCCCTGGAACTCCTGAACGAGCACGGTTTCGACAGCATGGCCAACGTCCTGCAGATCCTCTTCAACGAGGCCATGAAGATCGAGCGCACCAAGTATCTCGGCGCGTCCCCGTACGAACGTTCCGACGACCGGCGCGCCCCAGGCCAACAGCTTCAAGGCCAAGACCTCACGACCCGCATGGGCGTTCCAGTCGGCGTTCCCCAGGTTCGCCAGGCTGGCGAGAACGGTGAGCGCTTCTACCCCAACGCTCTCGAGCGCGGCCTCGCTCTGAGCGCGCGCTCAAGAGCCGCCATCGCCGAGATGTACATCCAGGGTCTCCACTCGTCGAGTCAAGGCGATCACCGAGGAACTCTGCGGGACAGAGGTTTCCTCCTCCAAGTCTCTCGAGCTACGGCCCTCCTCGACGAGAGGAGGCTCGCCGCGTAGCGCCAACGCGGTGGACCTGCTGCCTCGTGCTCGACGCCGCTGCAGTGCGCATCGGCGGCGTCGTCGTCAGCGCCGCCATTCTCGTGGCCATGGGCGTTAGGCAGGACGGCAAGCGTGTCCTCCTGGGCATCGAGTGTCGCCACCTCCGAGGCGGAGGTTCACTGGAGAGCGTTCATCGACAGCCTCATCCTCCGCGGACTGCGCGGTGTCCAGCCTCGTCACCAGCGACGACCACGCCGGAATCAAGGCCGCCCTTCGCGCCTCCTTCCTGGCGCGTGGCCTGGCAGCGGTGCCAGTTCCACCTGCAACGCAACGCTCAGGCATACGTCAGCAAGCTCGACCGTAGCCAGTTCTGTGGCCGACGACATCCGCGCGGTCTTCGCGCGCCGGACCTCGCGCACGCAGAGGCCCTCGTCCGCGTCACCGTCGAACGCTACGCCAAGTCCGGCTGGCTCGCCGCGGCCGAAAACCGACGGAACGGCGCGAGGGCTCGCCGTCTTCTCCGTCTGCTCCGATCACCGGCGACGCCTTCGCACTTCCAACTCCGTCAGGCATTATCGCCGCGAACTAAAGCGGCGCACTCGAGTCGCATCCCTCTTCCCAAAAACACGAAGTCACTCCTAAGACTGGCCACCGCTCTCGCCGTCGAGATCTCTGACGACTAGAGGAGTCCGGCCGCACCTACTCCACCTTCGAGACCAACTGATCCCGAACACGCCGCTGAATTTACAGAAATGGGGTTGCATCACCGTGGAACACCTCGACTGTCTGGGCTGGAAGGTCCACCTCCAGTACGAGATGCGGCGCGTCAAGTGCAGGCGATGCCGGAAGACCACGACTGAGAAGGTCCCCTGGGCTGCACACGACAGCCACTTCACGCTGGCCTTTGAGGAGCGGTGTGCCTACTTCACCAAGCATGCCAGCATGACCTTCGTCAGCCAGACGCTCCGGACGACCTATCGCTCGGTGGCGCGAATCTGATCCGGAGCGTGGTTCAGCAACCTCGTTACGCACAGGGGCCCGCCCTCAACGGCCTCCGACACATCGGCATTGACGAGGCTCCGGCTATCACAAGCACCGCTTGGTACGTCCGACCGTCGTCGACCACGAACGCGGTACGGTCGTGTGGACGAGTACAAGGGCAAAGGCGCAGGAGCCTTCGCGCGTTCTTCGAGGCTCTGAGGCCCCCGAACGGGCGCGAAGCTCGAATCCGTCACCATCGACATGTCGGGCGCGTTCATCAAGGCAGTCCACGAGCACGTGCCCGGGGCGTGCGATCTTCGACCGCTTCCACGTTCAACGACTCGTGCAGGACGCCCTGGACGAGACAGCGCCGTCGTCGAGGTTCAGACCGCGGAGGATCGAGATCAACGCTCGCGGCTCAAGGGCACGCGAGTCCCCACCCAGAAGAGCGCCTGGAACCTCACCGACGCTGATCGACTCACGCTCAGCGAAGGCTCCGAATCGCTAACGAGCCGCTGTACACGGCCTACCTGCTCGGGGAGTGCGTTTGTCGACGTCCTTGGCCAGGCGCCCCGATCAATATCGGCCGATTTCTCGCCTCGGCGTGGATTGCCGACGCTCGGGCGACTGGACTACGCCACTTCGGCCGAGTCGCGAAGACGATCGAGACACATCTGGAGGGCGTCGTCGAGTACATCCGCACGCGGTTCACGAATGCCAGGACCGAGGGCCTCAATGGCAAGATCAGGACCATCACTCGCAGAGCATTCGGCTTCCATGACGCCTTCGCACTCATGGCACTCATTCACCTCTGTTGCGGGGGCGTTCACGTCACACCTGCCTTCTCACGCCCTGATTTTCGTCCCTAAAGCAGCAGGAGAGCCTAGATCATGTCAGTGAGGTTGCGCGACGCGAGCGTCGGTCCCGACGATGTCGGGTCGTTCACTGCACTTAGGTCAAAAGGGGAATTCGACGGGATACAACGCGACGCGGCTGGTCGGGTTCTGCGGTGCAGCGGATGCGATTGAGCTCGAACGAGCTAGGATCAAAACGAGACTCGCAATAGCCAATGCGAGAGGGCGAGACGGCGAGATGGCAAGCGATCATCTGGGTGTCCTCCTAATGATCGACGAGTCTTGCCTTGAGTGCAGCACCTCGCCATGGACATTCTCAAGAAATGGACCGTCGGCTCGGCGATCCACGCTCCGGCTGTTGTGGTGTCGGGACCGGGCAGGGTGGGCTTTGCGGGTCGTGGAGGCCGATCGGGACAACCCGCGGACCTAAGCGCCTGCTTCAGGTCCTCGGACCCAAAGCGCAGGTCTTGGTCGTAACGGCCGATCTTCTGGCCGTTCAAGTCGATATGGAAGGGCTCGCCCTGCTCCATCGCCTGCGCCACGCCGTGCACAATCGAGAGGCCTGCCATCGTCTCGCGCGCAACCTCGGGGTTCGCGCCCACCATCTCTGGACGCGCGAGCGTCGAGTCGCTCGCCGAGAACGCGCCGTCCTTGAAGATCGGCTGGCCAAAGGGGTTTGTCGTCGCCATCGGCACGGCGAGCCGTGGTCCCGCGAGCGCGCGCTTGAAGTCCCACGATCCGGTCGCGCTCACTTCGCCGCGCTGGGCAAACGGCACCAGGTCGTCATCGTGCAAGTTGACGCCGTACGCGCCGATCGAGGCGAGGCCCTTCACGATCGCGCACGGGTCAATCACCGGGCGCGTCGGGCAGCCGAACGGGTCGCGGCCGGGGTTGCCGACGGTCTAGAGGCCAAAGGTGAAGCGGTCGGCGGGGGTCGGGATGTAGGGATCCACGGGCGGCGCTCTCGATGGACGGAGAGAGGGTCAGCGCGACGCATCGAGCTCGATCGGCTTGTCGCCGCCGCGCATCCGGGAATGGAGCGCGATGAGGCCGAAGACGACAAAGAGCAGCCGAGGGAAACGCACTGCATGGAGCAGCACGTCGCGGCCCGCGCGCTCGGCATCGGGCAAAGCCGCCACAGACGCCCCGGCCTGCTCGCGCTCGATCATCTGACGCTGCATTCACATGAACGCGCCCTCGCCGCTCGCAGCGGCCTCGAGCGCCGGCTCCTCGACCGTGACTGCCGCTTGGATCGAGCCGTCCAAAGCGGCGCCGAGCAGAAGCGCGCCATCCGCGCCGCGTTGGAGCGCGGCGACAACCCGGCCGCCGTCAGAGGCGGCCGTGGAACAGCACAAAGACGAGCGCGACGCCGTACAAGACCGCGTTCGTGACGAAGATCGCGTCGCCGCCGAGCAGCATGCGCGTCGGGTTGCCGCCGCCCTCGCTGCGCTGCACCAAGAGCAAGTAGCGGAAGAGGCCGAACACGACAAACGGCACCGTCCACACCAGGTACTGCCCGCCGGAATAACGCGCGATCGTGGCATTGTCGACCGCGTACATCGCGTACGTAATGATCGTCGAAGCCGCCAGCACCCCGGCGGCTTGGTCCAGGAATCCCGTCGTGTAGTCCCGCAGGTTCTTGCGGTGCTCCCCCGCGCCGCTCCCCAAGAGGTCGATCTCCGCGCGCCGCTTGCAGAACGCGAGGAACAGCGCCAGGAAGAACGTGCACAGCATCAGCCAGCGCGACACCGGCGCCCCGGCCGCGAGGCCGCCCGCGAGGACCCGCAAGAGGAACCCGAAAGCGATCAGGAACGCGTCGAGGATGGCGACGCGCTTGAGGCCCATGCTGTAGCCGAGGTTCTGGGTCATGTACGCCAGGACCACCCAAGCGACGTCACGCCCGCCGTCGGGCGTCGCGCGGTGCGCGAGCAACAGCGCGCCCACGACGCAGACGACCGAGGTCGCGAGCGCGAGCGGCACCGAGACCAGGCCCGCGGCGATCGGGCGGTCGCGCTTGGTCGGATGCAGCCGGTCCGACTCGACGTCCATGACGTCGTTCAAGAGGTAGATCGCGCTCGCACCGAGGCAGAACGACGCGGTCGCCAGGAGGACGCGCACGATGCGGTCCGACTGCGCCGCGAGGTCCGCCCCCGTCTCGCCGAGCGCGAACACAAGCGCGGCGAGCACGAAGACGTTCTTGACCCACTGGTGTGGGCGCATCGCGCGGAGGAGGGCCAACGGGTTCATGGCAAGCTGCGCCGGACCCGCATCCGGGTCCGCGTCGAGTCCGACCGCGCGTGCGTCTGTGGGCCGTCAGCTCAGTCGTCGAGCGACAGCTTGCGCAGCGCCTCGACCGGCGAATCCGGGCCGACGGACAGGAAGTCGATCTCTTCGACGTCGGGCACGGTGCCGTCCTTCTTGAGGTCGATCAGCTCCAGCGCAAACACGGTGCCGTTGCCCCAGAGGACATTGGTCGTCGTGCCGTGGTTGGCCCCGCCGTCGTTGTCGTCGGCGACGATGGCCTCGGACTCCGAGCCGGGGAACTTCTTGATCGCGTGCTCCGAGTCGCGGCCCGCGTACGAGGACCACGAGCCGTCGACCTGCGCCGCGTCCTTGTACCAGTCCTGCAGCGGCAGGCCCTCCTGCGAAGGCGTCAAGGTGTTGCGGTCGACCGCCGGGCAGAACATGCGCTTCGACGTCGATTGCTCGGGCTCCCACACGCGGTCCGAGATGAGGCTCGAGAAGAACCCGACGCCCGAGCCCTTGGGCAGGCGCTGGTACTTCGTGCGGTACTCGATCAGGCCGCGACCGATCTCTTGGAGGTTCGCCTGACAGGCCGTCACCTCGGCCCGCTCGACAGCCGACGTGATGCGCGGCACCAGGAAGGTCGCGAGGATCGAGATGATCAGGATGACCACCATGAGCTCGAGGAGCGTGAAGCCGGCCCGTAGGCTGGCTGCAGTGGCGGAAGAGAGACGACGGGCTCGGTTCATATTGGATCTCGGACCGGGACGGGCCCGACCCACCGCGCGTTGTGCGCAGTGGGCCGACCGGTCCCTAGTTGTACCGGGTTCTGCGGATGTCGGTCGTACCCGCCCCGACCTGGGAAGTCACCCGCGAGGTCGCGGGCGGTCCTGGAAGGGGCGCCAAACGAGGTCGCGAACGAGGAACCGATGCGGGGCCTGTGAGCCTGCGCCGGCGTCCGACGGCGGCTCAGCTCCGCGCCGCCGCTGCGCCGAGGGCCGCCTTGAGCTCCGCGACCTTGGCGGTGGACTCCCACGGGAAGCCCTCGCGCCCGAAGTGGCCGTGGGCCGCCGTCGCGCGGTAGATGGGGCGCTTGAGCTGCAACGCGCTGATGATCCCAGCCGGGCGCAGGTCGAACACCTTGGTGATCGCATCGGACAGGGCGGCCTCATCCACGGTCCCGGTGCCAAACGTGTCCACGCGGACCGAGAGCGGCGCCGCGATCCCGATCGCGTAGCTGAGCTGGACCTCGCAGCGCTTCGCGAGGCCCGCCGCGACGACGTTCTTCGCGACCCAGCGCGCCGCGTACGCGGCCGAGCGGTCGACCTTCGACGGGTCCTTACCGGAGAACGCGCCGCCGCCGTGGCGGCCCATGCCGCCGTAGGTGTCGACGATGATCTTGCGCCCAGTCAGCCCGCAGTCGCCGTGGGGCCCGCCGATCACGAACTTGCCCGTCGGGTTGACGTGATAGATCGTGCGCTCGTCGAGCATGTCAGCCGGGAGGACCGCTTGGATGACCTTCTCGATCACTTCGCGGCGGATCTCCTGCAGCACTTCGGCGTCCTCGGACTTGCCGTTCACGACCGGGTCGTGCTGCGTCGAGATGACGACCGTGTGCACGCGCACGGGCTTGTCGCCCTCGTACTCGACCGTGATTTGGGACTTGCTGTCCGGGCGGAGCCACGGGAGGACCTTCGTCTCGCGCAGCTCGGCCAGCTTGGCGACGAGCAAGTGCGAGTAGTGGATCGGGAACGGCATCAGCGCGTCGGTCTCGTCGCACGCGTAGCCGAACATGAGGCCTTGGTCGCCGGCGCCCTGCTCGACGTGCAGGCCCTTGCCCTCGTCGACGCCCTGCGCGATGTCGGGCGACTGACGGTCGAGCATGACCATCACCGCGCACGTGTCCGCGGCGATGCCGAAGTGGTCGTCCGTGTACCCGATCTCACGCAGCGTCTGCCGCACGATGTCCTGGTAGTCGATGCGCGCCTTCGTCGTGATCTCACCGGCGATGATCGCCACGCCGGTCGTGACGAGCGTTTCGCAAGCGACACGGCTCTCGGCGTCCTGCGCGAGGAGGGCGTCGAGGATCGCGTCCGAGACCTGGTCGGCCACTTTGTCGGGGTGGCCCATCGACACGGACTCGGAGGTGAACAGGGTGCGGGTCATCGGAATCGGCGGTTGGAGTAGGCCTGGAAAGGGCTCACTGTGAGCCTCTCAGGGAAATCGGTCGGAGAGCAGTTGCAGCCGAAGACAATAACCGTTCTGGACCTCCGAGGCCACGGTCAGCGGCCGTTGGCGGCCCACGCGCGACCGGAGCTCGAGGCCCGCGAGCCGCCTGCGAGACGCGCCGGGCTGAGGGGCGAGCTCGACCGGCGCGCCGCCCTTCGGCGCGGGCCGCGCCCCGCTGCCACGCGGATCAGAGCGCGGCACGCCCGGCGTGGGCGCCTGTGACCAGCCCGGCGCGCTCGGCGAGGGCGTGCAGCGTCGCCTCCGTCGCGCCGCGCTGGCGCTCGACGGCCAGCACAGCGCGCTCCCCCATCGCGCGCGCCTCGGCCGGGTCGGCGACGAGCTCCCGGACCGCCACGGCCAGCGCCGCCGCGTCCGCGACGCGGCGCGCGCCGCCCGCGCGCTCGAGCAGCGTCGTCTCCTGGACGAAGTTGTCCGTGTGCGGGCCGTAGAGCACGCACTTGCCCTGGGCCGCGGGCTCCAGCATGTTCTGGCCGCCGTGGCGGATGAGGCTCCCGCCGACGAACACGATGTCGGCGAGCGCGTAGACACGCTCGAGCTCGCCGATCGTGTCGACCATCAGCGGCCGCGCGGCGTCGGGGGCCTCGCCTGCGCGCAAGCGTGAGAGCCGCTGCGGGCGCGCGTCGGCCAGCGACGCCTCGAGCTCGTCCGCGCGGTCGGGGTGGCGCGGCACGAGCACGATGCGCGCGCTCGGGTCCGCGGCGCGGAACGCGTCGAGGACGAGGCGCTCTTCGGGCTCGTGGGTGCTGCCCGCGACGAGCACGCGCTGCCCTGGGGCGCCGCCGGCGAGGCGCGCGAGCGCGTCGAAGCGCTCGTCGCGCGGCGCCGGGCCGAGCCGCAGCCCGTCGACCTTCACGTTGCCCGTGACGACGATGCGCGCGCGCGTACCGACGAGGCTCGCGAAGCGCTCGGCGTAGGTCTCGTCCTGCACCGCGAAGAGCGAGATGCGGTCGAACTGCGGCAGCGCGCCGAACAGGCGATAACGCGCGAAGCTGTGCTCGGTGATGCGCCCGCTGACGATCGACACCGGCGCGCCGCGGCGGTTGGCCTCGCGCAGAAAACACGGCCACGCCTCGAGCTCCATCAGCAGCACGTGGTGCGGGCGAATCCGGCGCCAGAAGCGCCGCACGAGCGGCACGAAGTCGATCGGGAAGCGCACGACGATGAGGTCCGGGTAGAGCTGCCGCGCGACCTCGAGGCCGGTGTCGCTGAAGGCGCTGATGACGACGTCGTAGCGCTCGCGCAGGGCTCGCACGAGCGACTGCGACGCCTTCACCTCGCCGACCGAAACGCCGTGCACGAGCACCCGCGGCTTGGCCGGCGATGGCAGCCTCGGCAGCCCGACGGTCGACAGGGAGAGCGCCTTTCGCGCCAGCCGCGGCTTCGCGAGGCCGAGCAGCAGGAAGACCGGCAACAGGAGCGCCCAGATGAGGCCGAGGGCGCAGTCGTACACGACGTACAGCACGTGCATGCCGCCCGTCGCTTTCGGGGGCGACGTGATCGGCGGCAAGTCCGACGACCCGCGCGTCGACGCAGGTGGACGCATGAGCTCAGGCGCACCCGCGAGCTCAGGCGCACCGGGCAAGTCGAGGCGAGGGGTGAGGTCCTCACTGCCCGTGGGCTTCGAGCGCTCTTGGTCGTTCTGCACGCCGTTCTGGACACGCCCTCACGGGCGCGCGCTCGCTGCCGGGCGCGCCGTCACAGATCGCTGGACGACGGCCCGTGTCCCGAGTGCGCGGAGCCCTACTGCCCGTGGCACTTCTTGTACTTCTTGCCGCTGCCACACGGGCACGGATCGTTCCTTCCGACGCCCTCGAAGCCGGCGACAGGCGCTGCGACGGGGCGCGCCGCGGGCACCGGGCTCGGTTGCGGGGCAGGCGCGTTCGCTTGCGGCGCGGGCGCGGCCTGCGCCGCCGGCGCATCGGGCGCGCCGCCTTCGTCAGCCGCCGCGTCCCCTTCCGCGGGCGGGTTCGCGCGGGCGGCTTGCTCGGCCGCAGCGCGCTGCTGCGCTTCGAGCATCGCTTGGCGCCGCCGCATCACGTCGAACGCGTTGGTCGCGGACGGCGGCTGCTGCATCGCTTGCCGCGCCTGCGCTGCAGCGATCGCTTTACGCACCTGGGCCAACTGCTCGGGTGTGAGCTGTGAGGGATCGATCACACGACGCTGCGGCTGCCCACCTGGGCCGCCAGGTCCGCCCGGGCCACCGGGCCGGGGCGCGCCGCCAGGGGGCGCCACGCGCACCATGCCACGCGGCGTCAGGCCATCGGCCGCCGCCTGCGGCGCCCCCCCCTGGGCGGCACGCTCGGGTTCGCCAGCGCCGCCTTCCTCGCCCTCGCCCGCGGGCTGCTGCGGCGCAGGGCGCGCCACCTCGATGCGCAGGATCTTCGAGGCGACGTCGGTCTCGATCGCCGGCAGGAGCTGCTCGGCGAACATCTCCGAGGCCTCTTGTTTGTAGGCGATCTTCGGGTCCTGCTGGCCGTAGCCGCGCAGCCCGATGCCCGCCTTCAGCGCGTCCATCGCGTGCAAGTGGTCCTTCCACTTCTGGTCGATCGCGGTCAGGACCAGGTAGTTCTGCACGCGCGACGTGAGCTCGGGGCCCCATTCGGCCGAGCGCTCCGCATAGCGGGCGCGCAGCACGCCCATGACGCCCTCGATGTCCGACCGATCCGGGCGCACGGCGCGCTCGACGAGGGCCTCTTCGAGCTCGACGCCGAACGAGCGCAGCGCCCAGTCGGTGAAGCCCTGGCCGTCGTTCGCGTACACCGCGGCCATGCGGCCGACGACGTTCGCGAGCATGATCTCGATGCGCTCGCGCAGGTCCTCGCCTTCGAGCACCGCCTGGCGCGCGGCGTAGATCTCCGTGCGCTGGTGGTCCATGACCTCGTCGTACTCGAGGAGGCTCTTGCGGATCTCGAAGTTGCGCTCTTCGACCTTCTTCTGCGCGCGCTCGATCGCGCGCGCGACCATGCCCGACTCGATCGGCACGCCCTCTTTCATGCCGAGGCGCTCCATCGCGTTGGTCACCCAATCGCGATAGAAGATGCGCATCAGCGGGTCCTGCAAGGACAGGAAGAAGCGGCTCGCGCCGGAGTTGCCTTGACGACCCGAGCGCCCGCGCAGTTGGTTGTCGATGCGGCGCGCTTCGTGGCGCTCGGTGCCGAGGACGTAGAGGCCGCCCAGGGCGAGGATCTCGGCCTCGTCGCGGTCCGCGACCTCGCGCAGCGCGGCGCGGATCTCCTCGATCCGGGCCAGGTGCTCGTCGTTGCCGGCCTCGAGGTTCTCTTTGTCCAGGAGCTGCTGCAGGCGGAACTCGAAGTTGCCGCCGAGCTTGATGTCCGTACCACGGCCGGCCATGTTCGTCGATACGGTCACGGCGCCCTTGGCGCCCGCGAGCGCGACGATCTGCGCCTCACGCTCGTGGTTCTTTGCGTTCAGCACCTCGTGCTTCACGCCGCGCTGACGCAGGAGCTTCGAGAGCTTCTCGGAGTTGTCGACCGACGTCGTGCCGACGAGGATCGGCTGGCCCGTCGCCGTGACCTCTTCGATCTCGTCGCAGATCGCGTTCCACTTCTCGGGCTCCGTGCGGTACACGACGTCGAGGTGGTCCGCGCGCGTGATCGGCCGGTGCGTCGGGACCGACACGACGTCGAGGCCGTAGATCTTGTGGAACTCGGCCGCCTCCGTCAGCGCGGTGCCCGTCATGCCGGCGAGCTTGTCGTACATCCGGAAGTAGTTCTGGAAGGTGATCGTCGCGAGGGTCTGCGTCTCCTGCTTCGGGACGAGCCCCTCCTTCACCTCGACGGCCTGGTGCAGGCCGTCCGACCACCGCCGGCCGGGCATCTTGCGGCCCGTGAACTCATCGACGATGACGACCTCCATGCCCTTCTGGCCGGTGCGCTGGTCCTCGCCCTCTTCGACGACGTACTCCTTGTCGAGCTCGTACAGCGTGTGCGCGCGCAGCGCGTTCTCGATGTAGTGCGGCCAGTCCTCGAAGCCCGGGACGTAGAACGATTCGACGCCCAGGAGCTCCTGCGACTTGACGATGCCCTCCTCGGTGAGGCTCGCCTGGCGCTCCTTCTCCTTGACCTCGTAGTGCACGTCGCGCTCGAGCGAGCGCGCGACCATGTCGGCCTCTTTATAGCGGCCGATGTGGTCCTCGGCGGGCCCGGAGATAATCAGCGGCGTGCGCGCTTCATCGATCAGGATGGAGTCGACCTCGTCGACGATGCAGAAGTAGAGGTCCTTCTGGACCTGCTCCTCCCGGCGGGTCTTCATGTTGTCCCGCAGATAGTCGAAGCCGAGCTCGTTGTTCGTCGAGTACACGATGTCGGCGCTGTAAACGTCGTGGCGCTCCCAGGGCATCATCGTCGATTGGATCGACGAGACGCGCAGGCCGAGGTACTCGTAGATGGGCCGCATCCAATCGGAGTCGCGGCGCGCGAGGTAGTCATTGACCGTACAGAGGACACACGGCCGCCCGGAGAGCGCGTTCAGCGTCAGCGCGAGGGTCGCCATGAGCGTCTTGCCCTCCCCCGTCATCATCTCGGCGATCTTGCCCGAGTGCAGGACGTAGCCGCCGACGAGCTGCACATCGAAGTGCCGCAGGCCCAGCGTGCGCTGCGAGGCCTCACGGGTCAGCGCGAACACCTCGGCCATGCAATCGTCGAGGGTCGCCGTCCCCGCGGCGACAGCGGCCTTCAGCTCGCGCATCTTGGCCTGCATCCCCTCGCGGTCCAGGCCTTGCGCCCATGCCTCGAGGCCGTTGATCTTGTTGATCAAGGGGGTGAGCTTGCGCACCTCCCGCTCGTTCTCGGAGCCGATGAGGCGCTTGGCGAAGCGGCCGACACCCTCCCCGAGCGAGGAGACCTTGTCTGTGAACTTGTCCCAATCCATAACGAAGTGCGCGGCCGACGAGGCGTCGGACCCGAGGTCCAGGCCTCTCTGGCGAGGCGCGGGGCGGAGCATCATCGTCCCGCAGAGGGGGCGCCGCAACCCTAGAGGCGCGCTCCAGGGGTCTGGGCGCCGCATTCCGCCCCTCGCCGGGCACGGGATCCCGCGCCGCGGACCCGCCCCGACGGTCACTTGGCGCGCAGCAGCCGGTCGATCATGCCGACGAGCATCTCGCGCGGGTAGGGCTTGCGCAGGAGGCCGCTCGCGCGCTGGAGCGACGTCAGATCGATATCCGACGCCGTCGCGAGCAGCAGGGGCACCGCGGCCGTGCGAGGGTCGGCGCGCAGGCGCCGCATGACCTCTTCGCCGTCCAGCTCGGGCATCGCAAAATCGAGCACGACGAGGTCGGGCAAAGGGTCGCAGGCCATGCGCTCCAGGACTTGACGTCCGTCGAAGGCCGTCTCGACCGCGTAGCCGTGGGCCCGCAGCACCGCGGCGAGGCCCGCCGCGACCGCCTCCTCGTCGTCGACGACCAGGAGCCGGCCGCGCGCGCCCGCGGCGTGGTCGGTCTGCTCGAGGCGCGCGAGGCCCTCGCAGAGGGCCCGCAGGTCATCGTGGGTCGGTAAGCCCTCGCGCGACCAGGCGCGCTCGATGTCGAGCTTGAGCTGGCGGTTGAAGGCCCGCAGCTCCTGCCACTCCGCGTAGTCCGGCATCGTCGGGTCGACCCGCATCTCGTCGTGGGTGTCGGCCGAGAAGAAGAACTCGCCGTCGACCAGGTACTCCTGGACGACGAACTTCATGAAGGGATAGCGGTGGTTCCCGAGCCGCAGGGTGTAGCGGCGGTGCGCGACGCCCTCGGCCTTGCGCGGGTGCTCGAAGAGCTCGCGCAGCTCGCGCAAGGTGCTCGGCCCTTCGATGTCCGTGAGCGTGATCGGCGGCTTCCGCCCCGCGCTCGCCGGCCAGGCGTGCTCGAGGTAGATCGCGATCGCGGCGCGCACGTGTTCGGGGGTGAGCTGGTCGAGACGCACGGTGGACTGCCCGATGAACTTCTAAGCCGCTGATCTGCCGGAGAGGCCTTGACCGAGCCGCGCGCCGGCGCGCTCAGTACTCGCCCGCGGGGCGCAGCGGCGTGCGCGGGGCGCGATCGAGGGTCCCGATGAGGTCGCGCGCGGCGCCGATGCCTGCGCCATCGAGCAACGCCTCCAGCTCCTCCGCGAGCGCCGCGAGGCGCCCGGGCTCCGCGAAGCTCGCCGTCCCGACCTGCACCGCCGTGCAGCCCGCGACCAGGAACTCGAGGACGTCGGACGCGGTCGAGATCCCGCCGCACCCGATCACCGGGATCTTGACCGCGGTCGCGCAGGCGAGGGCGCAGCGCAGCGCGATCGGCTTGATCGCGGCCCCCGAATACCCGCCGACGATCGTGTTCAAACGCGGCTTGCGCGTGCGCCAGTCGATGGCGACGCCGAGCACGGTGTTCACCGCGGTGATCGCGTCCGCGCCGCCGGCCTCGACCGCGACCGCGATGTCCTCGATGCGCGTCACGTTGGGCGAGAGCTTCGCGAAGAGCGGCTTGCGCGTGGCCTCGCGCACGCCGCGGATGACGGCCTCGGCGACCGCGGGATCGGTGCTGAACGGCAGCTTGCCGCCGTCGACGTTCGGGCACGAGAGGTTGACCTCCAGCGCGTGCACCTCGGGGCGCCCGTCGAGGATCGCGGCGAGCTCCGCGAACTCCGCCGCGCTGTGGCCGCCGATGTTCGTGATGATGACCGTGTCCGCGCCGGCGACCTCGAGCAGCGTCTTCTCGACGTACGCGCGGATCCCGCGGTTCTCGAGGCCGATCGAGTTGAGGAACCCGCCCTCGGTCTCGGCGATGCGCGGCATCGGGTTCCCGGGCCGGGGCAGGCGTGTGACCGTCTTGCTGACGAGCCCGCCCACCGCCGACGGAGGGACGACAAAGCGCATCTCGAGCCCGTGCCCGAACGTCCCGGAGGCGCTCAGGATCGGGTTCTTCAGCCGGAGCCCCGCGAGCTCCACCGAGAGATCGGCGACCATGGCGTGGGAGGCTACCCCTCGCGCGCCTCGCTGGATACCTCTCGCTTGCCCGGAAGCGCCGGCCCGCGCAGCGCAGGGTCGGCTTCGGGCGCCGCCTCGGCCTGCGGCTCCGCGACCGGCGGGCGCGTGAAGAAGCCGGAGAGCAGCAGCAGGATCGCCCCGACGGTGATGCACGAGTCCGCGACGTTGAAGGTCGGGAAGTGCCAGTCCCAGACGGAGAAGTAGACGTCGATGAAGTCGCGCACGGGCCCGAAGGGCTTGTCCGCCTGCGGGAAGCGCGGGGTGTAGAACAGGTTGTCGTACAGGTTCCCGAGCGCCCCCGACAGGATCAGGACCAGCGAGGTGAGGTAGACCTTCTGGCCGCGCGGCACGCGCGTGACGAGCACCGCGAGCAGCAGCACCGCCACGCCGCGGCCGATGACGAGCACCCAGGGCCACTGGTGCCCTTGGCCGAACGCCGCGCCGTAGTTCAGGTTCTCCATGAACGCCAGCCAGCCGCCGACCAGGGGGTAGCGCGGGTGGCCGTGGGCCGAGCGGACGAAGTCGCCGGCGCGCGCGGGGTCCTCGAACCACGCGAAGATGGTCGCCTTGCTCCAGAGATCGAGCGCGACGAGGGCCGCGACGACGACAAGACATGCGAGGGTCCGGCGCGCGGTGGACCCACCCGCGGCAGAGGGCACCACGGGCGCTTGGGACGCAGGTTCGGTCGCGGTCATGGGTTGAGGTTGGGTCCGGCGCCCGCGCGCGCTGTACGGGCTGTACGGGCTGTACGGGCTGTACGGGCTGTACGGCCAGGCGGGCGCGGAGATTTTGGCCGCGGAGTCTACGGCATGGGCGCGCGCGCGCGCTTGCATCTACGGGGCAGGCGCGCGAGGCTCTGGGCCGTGGTGGCCTCCGACCAAACCCCGCAGCCGCCCCTTGCGCCCGCGTTTGCGCGCGGGCTCGCGGACCTATTGGACGCGCTGCGCCTCGAGGCGGGGCTGGCCCCCAACACCCTGGCCGCCTACCGCCGCGACCTCACGCGCTTCCTGCGCGCGACGGCGCGCCGCGGGGTCACCGACTTCGCGGCCATCGACCAGGAGGCGCTCGTCGCGTACCTCGGCGACCTGCGCCGCGGCGGCGCCGCGGACGCGTCCGTCGCGCGCGCGCTGACCTCGATCCGGGTGCTGCTGCGCTTCCTGATCGCCGAAGGCGTCCTGCGTCGCGACGCCACGGCAGAGCTCGCGTCGCCGAAGCTCAAGCGGCTCCTGCCCTCGACCTTGAGCCCCGAGGAGGTCGAGCGCCTGCTCGCCGCCCCCACCGGCGACGGCTGGCGCGCCGAGCGCGACCGGGCGCTGCTCGAGGTGCTGTATGCGAGCGGCGCGCGGGTCTCCGAGGCCCTCGGGCTGCGCACGGACGACCTGGACCCGGCGCTGCGCGCGCTGCGGCTGCTGGGCAAGGGCGACAAGATGCGGACGGTGCCGCTCGGCGAGCGCGCGCGAATCGCGCTCGCCGCCTGGCTCGCGGGCGGGCGCCGCGCCGTCGCGCGCGGCCACGCGACGAGCGCGGTGTTCCTGACCCGCAGCGGCAAGCCGCTCGACCGCACGGCCGCGTGGCGGCGCGTGAAGGCGGCGGCGCTGGCGGCGGGGCTGCCGGGCACGCTCTCCCCCCACGGCCTGCGCCACTCGTTCGCGACGCACCTGCTCGAGGGCGGCGCAGACCTGCGCGCTGTGCAGGAGCTGCTCGGGCACGCCTCGATCCGGACGACGGAGCTCTACACGCACCTCGACGTGGACCACGTCCGCACTGTGCACCGGATGCACCATCCGCGGGCGTAAGGGGCGCGCCGGCAACCTCGCAGGCCCGCGCGCGGCGCATTCAAGGCGCAGCGCTCAGCGGCCGGCCTGGGCCGCGACGCCGCGCCAAATGACTGCGCTGCCGACGTGCGCGCCGAGGCCGTACTGGCCCGACAAGTCCACGCCGGTGGCGCGGCCCGCGCGCACGACCTCGCCGTTCAGCGCGACGACCACCGTGTCGCCGTCGACGCGGAGCTCGAAGGAGTTGACCTGTCCGCCAATCGGCCGCACCTTGGGGTCGCCGGCGATCTGGGCGTACTGACCTGTGCTCGGATCGCGCTTGAGGACCCATGTGCCCTCGCGCGTGCTGAACACGCACAGGCAGCGGTCGCCGCCGCCGTGGTCTGCGAACGCGAGGTCCGCCTGGGCGCCGCCTTCGCCCCCGAGCACGTGCGGCTCGAAGGTCCCGGTGATGAGGTACTGCTGCGTATGGATCGGCGCCGTCGAGAGCGCGAGCGCATCGACGCGCAGCGTCGCCCATTGAACGAACCCGCCGGGTTCGAGCACGGTCGGCTCGCCGCCGTCCACACCCGCTTGCATGAGCGAGGGCTGGCTCGCGGTGCCGGGCCCGAGCTGCTCCCACGCACCGCCCGCTGCGGCGGCCGCGCGGACGAGCGCTGCGAAGCCTTGGGCCTCGTCACTCGTGCCGTCCACGGCGTGCGCGAGCAACGTCGCGGCGCGGCCGGGCTGCGTGGTCGTCGAGGCATTTGCCGGGTCATCCACCTGGGCCAACACCGCGGCGCCGATGGCGAGGCGCGCAGCGTCACCGGCGTCGTACTCCTCGCCGTGGCTCGCGTCCTCGACGCGCGGGGCGCGGGCGAGCGCCATCGGATCGGCGCCGCCGTCGAGGGCGCGCGCGAGCAACACCAGCCCGTGCGAGGTGGCGACCTCTTCGGCGGGGCTGAGGCTGCGAGCGGCGCGGCGGAGACCATCCTCGGCGACGGCGAGCGCGAGCGCCCGGGCAGCCCAGGCATGTTCGCCTTGGGTCGGCAGCGCGTGTGCGTCGGCCCAGGCGGCGACGAGGACGCTCGCGGCTTCGTGCGCGGCGCGTCGCAGGAGGAACGGCGAGGTGCCGATCCGCGCGTGCACGCGGTCGGCGACGCGCGGCCGGAGGGTGAGGTAGAGGGTGCCGGTGGCGGGATCCACGGCCGCGCCGCGGGCGCGCTCGAACCCGCCGCGTTCCGCGGCAGCGAGCGCTGGGACTGCTGCGAGCGCGCGCTCGAGCTCGCGCGGGGTCTCGTAGAGCTCGACGGTGAAGCGCGCGCCGTCCGGCGGCGCCATGCCCGCGTCACGGACAGCGGCGACGACCGCATCGAGCACGCGCGAGACCTCGCGTACATGACCGTCGAGCATCTTCTCGCTGCGCCAGCGGCTCTGGACGGTGAAGACGGCGCCCTGCGCGACGTGGGCGGGCGGGTCGTCGACGACCCTCAACGCACCGGGCCCGCCCCAGCCCCCGAACGAGAGCGCGGCGAGCATGGGCGCAACGAAGGCGGGTCCGACAAGGCGCAGGACAAGACAAGGTCTCACGCGCTCAATGTAGCTCACGGCGCCTGGCGCGGCGACTTCACGGGCCATGCCGCATCCAGGCACACTTGCGCGGCGGATAGCCCCAGGGTGGGCCTTGACCCCCCATCGCGCACGCTCTCGCACGCTCCACGCTCGACATGCTCAGCACGCTCAACCTCATCGCACTGCTGGCTGCCCAGGCGGCCGCACCGGCGCCGCCGCCCGCCGCGCAAGAATCACCCGGTTGGCCCACGTTCCGTGGCGCCCATGGGGACGCGGTCGTCCCGGCGCCGCACCCCGCGACCTGGGGCGCGGAGCAGAACCTGGCATGGCGGGTCGAGGTCCCCGGCGGCGGCTGGTCGTCGCCCTTGGTCGCGGGGGACCTCGTCTTCGTGACGACCGCGATCCAGACGGCGCGCGAGGACGGCGGCCGCCCGCTCGGCTTCGCCGGCGGCGTGCGCGCGCCCGAGACGCGCGGCGCGGGCGCGCCGAAGCCGACCGCGGAGGTGACCTTTCAAGCGCGCGCGTACAGCCTCGCGGACGGCGCGCTGCTTTGGTCGCGGGACCTCGCGTCGCGCGTGCCAGCGCACGGGATCCACCCGTCCAACTCCTTCGCGACGGAGACCCCGGCGAGTGACGGTGCGCGGCTCATCGTGTACTTCGGCGCGATCGGCCTCGTCGCAGGCCTCGACCTCGAGGGCAACGAGCTCTGGCGCCGCGAGGTCGGCGCTTACGCGACGACCGCCGACTTCGGGACGGGCAGCTCCATTGCGCTCATCGACGGCCTCGCATTCGTGCAGTGCGACAACGAAGAGGCGAGCTTCCTCGCTGCGTTCCGGGCGGCGGACGGCGAGCCTGTGTGGCGCGTCGAGCGACCGCGCGGCACGAGCTGGGCGAGCCCGCTCGCGTGGCGCACCGCGGGGGGCACGGACTTGGTCGTCTCTGGCCCCGACGCGGTCACCGGGTATGAGCCGGCGAGCGGCGCAGTGCGTTGGCGCGTCGAGGGTATCGGCGGGACGTTCAGCGCGTCGCCGGTCGTCGCGGGCGAGCGGCTCATCTTCGGCAACAGCGCCCAACAGCGGCGCGGGCCGCTGGCGGCGCTCGCGGCGGGCGCGCGGGGTGTGGTCGAGTTCCGGGCCGAGGCGGCGCCAAAGGAGGGCGCCGCGAGCCCGCTCCAGTGGATCGTCGAGCGCGCGGGCCCGAGCTTCTCCTCGCCCGTCGTCGCAGGCGGGCTCGTCTTCGTCGTGGACGGCCAGGGCGTGGTGACCTGCCGCGACGCAGCAGACGGCGCGGAGCTGTACCGCGAGCGCCTGCCGGATGCGTTCCAGGTTGTCGCGTCGCCATGGACCGACGGCGCGCACGTGTTCGTGCTGAGCGAGGGCGGCACGACGTTTGTGCTGAAGGCTGCCCGCGTGTACGAGCTCGTGGGTACGAACCGCATCGAAGGGACGTATTGGGGCACGCCCTCGTCGGCGCAGGGGGCGCTGTTGCTGCGCAGCGCGGACTCACTCATTTGTGTTCGCGCGGCTCGGTGAGTCCGATGGGGCGGCCTCGCGCCGGTGTCGAGCGAGCGATACAGCGCGGGCCGGGTTCAGTGGCAAGGGCGACGAGGGTAACTGGTACGTATCGGACACCTGCCCGGCGCGCCCGAGCGAAGCTCGCGCGTGCTGGGCAGGTGGCGGAGACGTACCTGGTACCGTACTCGACCTTGCCAGCGCACGACCTGCGAGTGCAGGCACCTCGTGCGTGTGCAGTCCGTGCAGTTGCAAAGTGGTGCGCATCCTCCAACCCGAACGCACCGCGCTGCGCACAAGGTGCGCGCGTCACTGGCGCAGGGCTTCGACGATCGCGCGCGCCAGGTCCGGGGAGATCCCGTCCACGGCGCCGATCTGCTCCACGCTCGCCGCCGCCACGCCCGCCACGCTGCCGAACTGGCGCAACAACGCGCGGCGCTTCGCCGGGCCCACCCCCACGATCGCATCCAGCTTGCTCGTGATGCGGCCGCGCTCCTTGCGGTGGTACGTGATCGCGAAGCGGTGCGCCTCGTCCCGGATACGCTCCAACAAGAGGCGCGCCTGCGAGTGCCGCGGCAGCTCGATCGGCGCCTCAGCCTCCGGCAGCCACAAACGCTCCTCCACCGCCTCCTTCTTGCGCCCCTTCACCGTGCGCTCCGCACGCGCCTTCGCCAAGCCCACCATCGGCACATCGAACGCGCCCGCCTCCTGGCGCGCTTCCAACGCGCGCGCGAGCTGCGCCGGGCCGCCGTCGATCACGACCAGGTCAGGCAAGTCACGGTCCTTGACCCCGCGCGTCAACGAACGACGCACCGCCTCCTGCATCGACGCAAAGTCGTCCTGCCCATCGACATCTCGGATCTTGAAGCGCCGATAGCCCGCGCGATCCGCATGCCCCCGCCGAAAGCGCACTCGGCTCGCCACGACGTGCGTCCCCATCAAGTTCGACACGTCGAAGCAATCGACGACCTCCGTCGCCGCATCCAAGTCCAAGAGGTCCACGAGCTCCGCCAAGGCCTCCTCGTCCCGCGCCGCCTCCGCGCCGTCCTTCACGAGCGCCGCCCGCGCGTTCTCCCCCGCCAGGTCCAACATGCGCTGCCGCTCGCCGCTGACGGGCACCGCGATACGCACGCCGAGCGACTCGCTCAACAGCGCGCCGTCCGTCGGCTCGAACGCGACCACGAGCTCCTCAGGCGGCGTGCGCCTGCCCGCCGCATACAGCGCCGTGATCACCGTGTGCAAGAGCTCGTCATCCGGCAGCTGCGAGCGGAACGTGTGCGTGCGTGACTCGCTCATCCGCCCGTCGCGGAACGCCAAGCGGTGCACACACGCCGTATCGCCGCGCCGCGCGAGCCCCAAGATGTCGCGCGCGACCGAATCGCGCGGCCGCACGCCCTGGCCCTCGACCGTCCGCCGCAGCGCGAACAATCGATCGCGCCAGAACGCCGCGCGCTCGTAGTCCAACGCCGCCGAGGCCGCCTGCATGCGCTCGCCCAAGTCCCGCTCGAGCTCGTCCGTATCGCCCGACAGGATCCGCGCCGCGCGCGCGACCAGCTCCGCATACTCGACTTCGCCGACGAGGCCCACACACGGCGCGCTGCAGAGGCCGAGCTGGTGCTTCAGGCACGGCCGGCTGCGGTGGTCCAGCACGGAATCCGGGCAGTCGCGCAGCGGCACGACCCGGTGCAAGTCGCTGATCGCGCGGCGCAGCGCGCCGGCGCTCGCGTACGGGCCGAAATAGCGGCTGCGGCCGCCCTCCTTGCCCATGTCGGGCGAGTGCGCGCGCACGTGCTTCAGGCGCGGGAACCGCTCCGACAGGTCCAACCGCAGCATCCGAAAGGACTTGTCGTCCTTCAGCCGGATGTTGTGCGGCGGCTTGTGCTGCTTGATCAGCGTGTCCTCGAGCAGCAGCGCCTCGCCCTCCGTGCGCGTCACGATCGTCTCGACCGTGCGCGCCTCGTCCGACAGGAACTGGATCAAGTACCGGCCGTCCCCGCCGTGCCGCTTGTAGCTCGCGAGGCGCGCCTTGAGGCTCGACGCCTTGCCGACGTAGAGGACCTTCCCGTCCGCGTCGCGGAAGATGTACACGCCCGGCCGGCGCGGAAAGTCATCGGACCACCAAGGAGGATCGATCAAGGCCGCCCCATCATCGTGCACACACGCGCGCCGATCCAGCCCCGCGCTGGGCAACTCCAGTGCGACGCGCCCGATTGACCCGCCCGAATGAGCCACTTGGGCGGCGCAGCCGGGCGGCGCATCACCGCGCGAGCTCGATCGCCTCCAGCTCGTTCAAGCGGTCCCGCAAACGCGCGGCCTCCTCGAAGCGCAGCTCGTTCGCCGCCAGGAACATGTCCGCGCGCGTGCGCTCGATCTCGCCGCGCAAACGCGGCAGCGGCCACTGCCGCGGGTCGTCCTCGGGCCGCACCCGCGCGAGGTCCTCCGGCGCGTCCGGCACGTCCGGGATCGACGCGAAGTCCATCTCGTAAAGCGCCTCGATGCCCGCGCGGATCGGCTTCAAGATCGTCTTCGGGACGATGCCGTGCTCGGCGTTCCAAGCCTCCTGGGTGATCCGCCTGCGCGTCACCTCGTCGATCGCGACCTGCATCGCCGCCGTCACGCGGTCCGCATAGAAGATCACGCGCCCCTCGACGTTGCGCGCGGCGCGCCCGCACGTCTGGATGAGGCTCGTCTCGCCGCGCAGGAAGCCCTCCTTGTCCGCGTCGAGGATCGCGACGAGCGCGACCTCCGGCAGGTCGAGGCCCTCGCGCAAGAGGTTGATCCCGACCAGCACGTCGAACTCACCGAGGCGCAGGTCGCGCAGGATCGACGAGCGCTCCAGCGCGTCGATCTCCGAGTGCAGATAGCGCACCCGGACCCCGAGGTCCGCGAAGTAGTTCGTGAGGTCCTCCGCCGAGCGCTTCGTCAGCGTCGTGACGAGCACGCGGAAGCCGTGCTTGACCGTCGCGCGCACCTGGGCCAGGAGGTCATCGACCTGCGTGCGCGCAGGGCGCACCTCGATCAGCGGGTCCAAGAGCCCCGTCGGGCGCACGATCTGCTCGACGATGTGCGGCCCGGCAGCCTTGCGCTCGTACGCCCCGGGCGTCGCAGAGACGTAGATGACCTGGCCGAGCATGCCCTCGAACTCCTCGCCCTTCAGGGGCCGGTTGTCGAGGGCCGACGGCAGGCGGAAGCCGTGCTCGACGAGCGTCTCCTTGCGCGAGCGGTCGCCCTTGTACATCGCGCCGACCTGCGGCACGGACACGTGGCTCTCGTCGACGTAGAGCACCCAATCGCTCGGGAAGTAGTGCAGCAGCGTGAACGGCGGCTGCCCGACCTCGCGCCCGTCCATGAAGCGCGAGTAGTTCTCGATCCCGTTGCAGACGCCGACCGTCTTCAAGAGCTCGATGTCGTGGCGCGTGCGCTGCTCGAGGCGCTGGGCCTCCAGCAGCTTGTCCGCCAGGCGCAGCTCGCGCAGGCGGGCCTCGAGCTCCTCCTCGATCTTCGGGATCGCCTGCGCGAGGCGGTCCTCGGGCGCGACGTAGTGGTTCTGCGGGTAGATCGAGACGCGTTGCAGGTCGCCGAGGACCTCCCCCAGCAGCGGGTTCACGCGCGTGATCGCTTCGACCTCGTCGCCGAAGAACTCGAAGCGCAGCACCGTGTCCTCCTCGTACGACGGGAACACCTCGACGACGTCGCCGCGCACCCGGAACGTGCCGCGCCGGAAGTCCATGTTGTTCCGCGCGTACTGCATCTGCGTCAGCTGCCGCAGGAACACGTCGCGGCCGAGCTCCTGCCCGACCTCGACCGTCACCGCCATGCGGCTGTAGTTCGACGGGCTACCGAGGCCGTAGATGCACGACACGGACGCGACGATGATCACGTCGCGGCGGTCCAAGAGGCTGCGCGTCGCGCTGTTGCGTAGGCGCTCGATGTTCTCGTTGCGGCTGGCGTCCTTCTCGATGAAGGTGTCGCTCGAGGGGACGTACGCCTCGGGCTGGTAGTAGTCGTAGTACGAGACGAAGTACTCGACCGCGTTGTGCGGGAAGAAGTCCCGCAGCTCGGAGTACAGCTGCGCCGCCAGGGTCTTGTTCGGCGACAGCACGAGCGCCGGGCGGCCCGAGCGCGCGATGACTGAGGCCATCGTGAACGTCTTGCCCGACCCGGTGATGCCCAGCAGGCACTGGCGCGGGACGCCCTCGGCCAGGCCGCGCACGAGGCCCTCGATGGCCCCGGGCTGGTGCCCCATGGGCTCGTACGGGCACGCGAGGTGGAACTTGGTCGGGTCCGCGCCCTCTGGGAGGGGCGCAGGGGCGAACGGCGCCGCCTGGGGCGCCTGGGCGCCCTCACTGTCACCGCCGGCCGCAGTGCCACCTGCGGCGCCCCCGGGCTGGGACTTTGAGCGAGCGGCGGGGCGGGATCCGGAGCGGCGGCGGGGCTTCATGGGGGTCCCCCGGGGGCGCGGCGCCTTGCGCCACTTCCCTGGGCCCGGTAGTGTCCCCGACGACACGCCACTGCGCTAGGAGGACCCCGTACGGCGAGGCGCCTCTGCCCCGCCCCCCCGGAGCGCCCCCGTCGGAAACCACCCATGCTCATCCAGTGCACGTCCTGCGGCGCGCAGGCCAAGATCCCCGATAGCAAGGAAGGCGCGAAGGTCCGCTGTGCGACCTGTAGCCACGTCTACGTCGCTCGCCGCCCTGGCGCCAAGGCCGCCAAGAAAGACGACCCGACCAAGTACTTCATCATCGGCGGGGTCGTGATCGCGGCCGCGATCATCATCACGATCGCCACTGGCGGCGACCCGCCGGCGCCACCGGTGGAGACCGAGGAGGTCAGCCTGCCCCCGCCCGTCATGGTCGACGAGTTGGGCTGGGACTCCCCCGCCGTCAAGCTGACGCGCGACCTCCACGCGGCCGCCGTCGCGCAGAACAGCCCGAAGCTGCTCGAGGCCATCGACCCGCCCTCGGCCTACGCGGATTGGCGCGGGCGCGAGCTCGCAGCCAACGCGGAAGCGATCGAGGACGCCGTCGCAGCCAACGAGAACTTGGGGGAAGGCGTCGAGCCGACCCCGGTGCCCGAGGCCCTGGCCATCCCGACCTGGGGCGAGCTCGAGCTGATCGACCGCAACCTCTACCTCGATCAGCTCGTAGCGGGCATGCAAGTCGTCGAGCCCGACAACCTCCTCACGACGTGGCGCCCCTTCGAGGGCAGCGTCGCGTCGATGGACGAGGGCACCTGCATCGTGCACCTCAAGATGATGCGCCTGGTCGACGACGACGGCACGAACCGCACCATGGAATGGCGCCTCGTCGACAAGCGCTCCGATGGCAGCCGCGAGCCCCGTTGGCGCGTCGCGGGCTGGGGTCGCTACCTGTCGCCGGAGGAGCTCGCGGCCCTGCGGAAGAAGAAGCACAAGAAGACGACGAAGCGCACCCTCGCGGACGGCTCCTTCGTGATTGAGGGTGATATCCGCGCGATCCCGTACGAAGACGATGTCCCTCAAGCGGAGCGCGACCGGATCGACGAGCTCATCCGCAAGAGGATGGACCTCGACGCGCGCCCGCGGGTGCGCACCGAAGCGAACGCCGACCTCGTGGCCATCGGCAAGCCGGCGATCGCGCCGCTCTTGACGACCATCCACACGGCGATGCCGATCCTGACGGGGCCGAACGACGAAGCGCGCAGCACGGAGCTGATGCGCCTCGGCCTCGTGCACCAGACGCTCTTCGAGCTGACGAACTACAACACGACCTTCAAGCCCGACGAATCGCTCGGCGCCACGAAAGAGCGCATCGAGTCAGGCCTGAAGCAGTGGTTCGGCTGGTACGACCGCAAGTACAAGAAGTACGACGGCAAGCCGAGCCTCGCCGACGACCCGTTGATGGACGACCCGGACTGGCAGCCGCGCACGGAGCGCGAGCGCCAGGAGTTCGAGCGCATCAAGCGGGAGCGCGCGGGCGGCTGAGCCGCGCTGCGAACGCCTCCTTTCCGGACCCCCCGCACAGACCTCTCCCCACGAACAGAGTTCACCAGCGATGAGCGACAAGAACGAGCCGCGCCGCGTGCCCGCGAAGAAGCCGGGCCAGGCGAAGACGACCGGAGCGGCACAGCCCGCTGGTCAATCGATGAAGGACCGCTTGCTGGCGCAGCGCCGCGCAGAAGAGGCGGCCGTGGGCAGCGCGCCCGCGAAGGCCCCCGCCGCGAAGCCCGCGGCAGGCAGGGCCCCCGCTGCGAAGGCCCCCGCCGCGAAGGCTGCGGCGGGCAAAGCACCGGCTGCGCGCCCGAGCGCCGGCCCAAGCGCAGGCAAGGCGGGCGGCGCCCGCCCGGCCCGGGCGGCCGGCGACGGCGAGGGCGGCGGGCGCCGACGCGCTGCCGCGCGCAGCCGAAGAAGCGCAGCCCGATCCCGATGATCGCGACGGGCATCGTTGTGATCGGCGCAGCGGCGGGCGGCTACTACTTCATGAACCTGCCGCCCGAGGAGACACCGGCGCCGACGGGCACGACCCCGGTCGCCGGGGCGACCGGTGAGACGGACACCAACCCGGACGGCGACGCCACCCTCGCGGACGCCGGCGGCGCCGGCGAAGGCGCGCCGAGCGCGACGACAGACGGCGCGCCCGCCGACGGTGCCGGGGCGAAGGCTGCGATGCCCGCTAAGCCGGAGGCCCCCACCGAGGACGAGGTCGAAAAGGCCAAGGCGATCCGCGAAGCGCTCGGCAACCTGCCGAGCGCAAAGGACCCCGACGCATGGAACGTCCTCGCGATCACGAAGAACCCGAACCAGGTCAATGACCCGAACGGCGTCGATCTGTCCGTCCTGACCCCCTACGGCAAGCCCCCGGGGATGGACGACGCGACCTGGACGGCGCTCTCGGACGACGCCAAGCTCATGTTCGACCCGAACGCGGGCGCCAAGGGCAACCGCGCAGAGAAGCGCCTCGAAGAGGCGGGCCTGAACGCCTGGCCTGCGATCACGAACGAGTTCATCAAGCTGAACCTTCGCAACCCCGACGACAACGTCCTCGGCATGAAGGCCCAGCGCTTGCTGGACCGCATCCGCGGCGGCGGCGGCGTCGACGCCGAGAAGGTGCTCGCCTTCGACTGGCGGACGCCGGCGGTCTCTGGCGGCGAGCTCGAGCGCAAGGACCTGTACTACAACCTGGTCCTCATCGTCGAGCTGCACGACGTGTGGCGCCGCCACTTGGCCGCGCCGGACCGCTACTTCCGCGAGAAGCTCGCGAAGGGCAAGGTGCTCGAAGAGATGGAGAAGGCGGCCGCGGGCGGCGGTGGCGAGGGCGACCTCGGCATCAATGTCGACGACCTCGACCTGTCCGACCTCGGCGGTTGAGCGGCGCGGGAAGCGGGCCCACCACCCACGACCACGCTGACTGATCGAACGGAGCCCGCGCCGACCTGTGGTCCGCGCGGGCTCCGCTGCTTCCTATGCCAGGGGCGAACGAGCCGCGCTGGAATGCAGGCCCCAAGGCCGTCCAGGTGCGCGCGCGGCCCTCAGCGCTGCGGCGGCAGCGCCGGGCGCGCGAGGCCCTTGCCCTGGATCCCCGCCGCGCCGCCGCGGCGCGGGTCGCTGAACGCGTCGACCGTCCCGTCCTCGGCCACGGAGATGCCCTGCACGCTCGCGAAGCCCCGGTCTTCGGGATCGCGCAGCGGCTGGGCATGGTCACGCGCCAGCGTCGTCAGCAACGCGGCGGGCCAACCTTCCTCAAAACGCGTCGTCTCGGGCCGCCATTGTTGGTGCAGTCGCGGCGCGCGGATCGCGTCCTCGAGCGACTGATCGTACGCCAGCATGCGCAGCAGCACCTGCGTCACCGCCGTGATGATGCGCGGGCCGCCAGGCGCGCCGATGACGATCTCAACGCGGCCGTCCGCGCCCAAGACGACCGTCGGCGTCATCGACGAGAGCGGCCGCCGCAGCGGCGCGAGCTGGTTCGCCGCGCTCCCGACGAGCCCGAACATGTTGGGCGTGCCCGGCTTGATCGAGAAGTCGTCGAGCTCGTTGTTGAGCAGGAAGCCCGCCGCATCGACGTAGATGCCGCTGCCGAACGTCCCGTTCAACGTCGTCGTGAGGCTGACGGCGTTCCCTTCGCGGTCCACGACGGAGAGGTGAGTCGTCTCGCCCGGGCCCTCGACCGGCGGCAGGACCCGCGCTCCGACGTTCAGGTCCGCGCGCTCACCGATCGACACGCGGCGCTCTGCGATCCAATCGGGCGCGAGGAGCGCCGCGACGGGCACGTCGACATGGTCGGGGTCACCTAGGTGCTCTGCGCGATCGGCGAACGCGCGCCGGAAGGCCTCGATCCACCAATGGACGGCGCGGGCGTCGAGGCCGACCTCGGCTGCCGCGCGCTCCTCATCGGTCGAGACTTCGTCGAGCCCGAGCGCGAGCCGCTCGCGCCGCGCGCCGCGTTGGTGCTGCAACGGCAGCCCCTCGAGCACACCGAGCACCTGCAGCAACACGATCCCGCCGGAGCTTGGCGGCCCCATGGAGAGGACCCGCCGCCCCGCGAACGATCCTTCGAGCGGCGCGCGCATGCGCACTTCGTAACCAGCGAGGTCCGCCCGTGACATCAGGCGCTCGCCAGCCACCAGCCCCGCGCGCTCGTCCGCCTCGCGCAAGTCCGCGACGATCGCGTCGGCGACGGGCCCGCTGTAGAAGCTCGCCGCAGGCTCGCGCAACGCGAGCCGCCGCAGCGTCTGCGCCAGCTTCGGCTGCACAAAGCGGTCCCCTTCGACGAGCGCGCGGCCGCCGGGGTAGAACAGCGCCGCCGCGCCGGGGTCATGCGTCAACAGCTTCCGTGTCGATTCCCGCGCGAGGTCGCGCGCGAACCAAGCGTCGACGGAGAACCCGTCCTCTGCGAGGGCGATCGCGCCTTCACAGAGCTGTGCAAACGAGAGGCGCTGCGAACCAAAGCGACGGTAGAGCTCGTACAGGCCCGCAGGCGAACCCGGAACGCCGACGGCGAGCGGCGTCACGAGCGAGCGCTCGGTCACCACTTCGCCGTCAGCGCCGAGGTAGAGGTCTTGGGTGTAGCCGCTCGGCGCCGTCTCGCGGAAGTCGAGCGTGGCCGCGTCGCCGCTCGCCGGCGCCCACACCGCGAACCCGCCGCCGCCGAGGTTGCCGGCTTGCGGGTACACGACCGCGAGCGCCAGCGCGGTCGCGACCGCAGCGTCGGCGGCGTTGCCGCCCGCGTCGAGCACCGCGAGGCCGACACGCGTCGCGAGCGGGTGCTCGGAGACGACCGCGCCCGCGGACGGCCGCACGACGTGCACGGACTCGACGAAGGGGTCGGTGCCACGGCACCCGAGCCCCGCCGCGGCCGCGCCGAGGGAGGCGCAGAGCAGGCCGACGTACGACGCCGCGCCCCGGCGCGCTCGGGCGCTGCGGGGCGCCGCACAAGCGGCAGGGCGAGCAGCGCTCACGGCTTCGGGAACCCTTCGCCCTCGGCGATCTCTTCGACGCGGACCCCGCGCTCGCGGAGGTAGGCGACCGAGTCCTCGATCTGCTGCGCCGTGCCCTCGATCTCGACCGCGACGAGCGCCATCGTGTCGGAGATGCTCGCGGCACGGATGTTGGGGACCACCCCGAACTTGTCGCCGAGCGTGTGCGACACGATCGGCTCGGAGATCAGCTCCTGGGGGAACGTGCAAAAGAACTTGCGGGGTGACATGTCTAGGCCTGACGTCGGCGTTGCGCGACCCGAGCGGCCGCGAGGGAGGTGAATCCAAGCATGAGCGCCACGGCGCCTGCAAGCGCAGGGCGCCACGGAGCGCGGAGCGAAGGGCTGATCGAGTCCGCGCCGGCGGGCCCGTAGAGCGCCGGGCGGCGGAGCCAGTCGACGCCGGCGGCCTCCATCACGAGCGCGCTCGGCGCGAGGTCGAGGGCGCGCGCGGCCACCGCGGGCGGCCAAGGCGCGCGCCCGAGGCCGTAGCGGACCGGGGCGCCGTGCAAGAGGGCGCCGAGCGCGAGCAGCGCGAGCGCGGGGCCGGCGCCGGGCGCCCCGTGGCGCTCCGCGCGGGTGCGCGGGGCCCAACCCGCCACGCCGGCGCCCAGGGCAAAGAGCCCCAGCAGGACCGTGGCAGCCCAAGGTCGCGCGGGACCCAACGCGAGCGCGGGCAGCACGAGGGCGAGCGCAGGGAGGGCGAATACGAGCCCGCCAGGGCCAAGACGCGCGAGCGAACGCACGGGTCCCGTCGCCGTTGGGCAGGCCGCGGCGGCGAGCGCGCCCAGCGGCGCGGCGGACAGGGCGCCCCACACGAGCAGCGGCTCGCGCGCGGCGCCCGCGAGCCCGCCAGCGAGCGCGCACCCCGCGAGGCAGAGGCCGCCCAGGAGGCCGCCCCACAGCGCGCGCCCCGCAGGCGGGGGGCCAGCAACAGGCGCGGCGCGCGGCGCCGTGGACTCCCTGGACGCGTCGCCAAGAGGCGCTGCTTCGCTGGACGGACCGAGCCGCTTCGGGCTCGTCATTGCCGCGCTCCTGCGCTCAACTGCCCCGCTCCCGCGCTCATTTGCCCCGCTCCCGCGCTCACCCCGACAAACGCCGCGCGGGTCGCCTCGGCATCGGACAAGGTCGGCACGTCCGGCAGCGCGACGTCGAGCACGTCGCGCTCGCGCCAACCCTCGGCGTCGAAGTGCCACCACTCAGACGCCAGGACCTCGAAGCCCTCCGCGCGCATCGCTGCGATGAGCCGGTCGCGATTCCTCCTCCCTGGCGGCGGCACCTCGGCGGCGGCGGCGGCCTCGGGCAGGAACGCATCGAAGCTGGTCGGCATCGGGAGCGCGCGCCCCGCGAGGTCGACGAGCGTCACATCGACCGCCATCCCGCGGTTGTGGCGCGAGCCGCGGCGCGGGTCCGCGACGAAGTCCGGGTCGCCGACCAGGTCCCACATGCGCTTCGTCACCGCCCAGGGGCGATAGCCGTCGTAGACGAGCAGGCCAAAGCCTTCGGCCTGCAGCGCGTCCGCGACGCGTGAGAGGCGCACGAGGAGCGACCGCCGCAGCAGCACGCGCGGCACGGGGTAGAGGGCCTCCCCGACGAAGTTGTCGGGCGTCGCGTAGACCGGCCGGACGCGGATGCGCGGGTCCCAACGTGCGACGTCGAGCAGCGGGTCCTCGGTCGGCGCGACGCGCACCGGCACGACGTCGGCGACCACGGACCTGCGCGCGCCGCAGGCGGCGCCGGCGAGGGCCGCGAGGAGCACGCAGGCGGCGCCGAGCGCCGTGCCGCGCCCCGTGCCGCGTCCCGTGCCGCGCGCAGTGTCGCACGCAGTGTCGCAAGCCAAAGGAGGGCCGCAAGCCAAAGGGGGGCCGCACGTCAGGGGGGGGCCGCTGCGTAGCGGCGCTCGGGGCGAGCGCGAAGGGAGGGACGTCTGTTGGCTGGCCACGCCCCAAGCGTATAAAGGTGGCGCATGACACGCGCACCCGAACCCTCTTCGCGCGCCGCGCGGACCGTGGCGTGGCTGTGGCTGGCCCTGGTGGGCTGCCACGGGGTCCAGCACCCGCCGCCCCTCGCACCGGAGGCAGCGCCCGCGTCGAGCCCCCCAGACACCGACCTCGCGCCGAGCTTCAAGGAGCCCTTGCACGGCTTCGTCTTTCTCGCGCCGCTGTCCGTCGGCCCGGGCGACACGCTGCACGAGGGCCGGCTCGAGGTCGGCGGGCGCTCACTGCGGCTCGCCGCGGACGGAGGGAGCTACACCTCGCGCATCGTCCAGCGCGAGCAGCCGTTCACCGACCTGTTGCCGAGCTGGAACGTGGCCGCGCCCGACAGCGCGTCGTTCCGCGTGGACATCCGCGTGGGTCGGGCGCAGGACGGATACTGGTCCCCGTGGCTCCTGATCGGCGATTGGGGCACCCCCGTCACGACGCGCTATACGCTCTTCGACGGCGGCAAGGTGGTCGTCGATGTCTTCGAGTCGGAGGTGGCCTGGGATCGCGCTCAGCTACGCATCGAGGGGACGGGCGGGCCCGGCGAGCTCGAGGTGCACCGGACGAGCCTGGTGTTCACGGACCGGCGCGCGCTCCCGTCCCGCCTCGCCCAGGCTGCGGTCGAAGACTGGCCAGCCCCGGTCGAGGTGCGCGTGCCTGTGCGGAGCCAGCGCCTGGAAGACCCGCGCATCGCGGGCTCGGTGTGCAGCCCGACCTCTGTCGCGATGGTGATGGAGCTGAACGGAGTCAAAGTGCCCACGGCCTCGCTCGCGGCGACACTGCTCGATCCGACCCACGAGATCTATGGCAATTGGTCGCGCGCCGTGCAGGGCGCGTTCTGCTCGGGCGTGCCAGGTTCGCTGGTGCGCGTCTCGTCCTGGAACGCGGTCGCAGAGTTCTTGAAGCGCGGCGTACCGCTCGTCGCGAGCATCCGCGCAGAGCCGGGGGAGCTCCGCGGCGCGCCCTATACGGCGACGGAGGGGCACCTCCTGGTCGTGACTGGGATCGGGCCCGCCGGCCAGGTCCGGGTCAACGACCCCGCCGCCTATTGGCCGGGCGAGGTCCGCCGCACCTACCTTCGCGAGGACCTCGAGAAGTGCTGGTTCGAGAAGGGCGGCGTCGCGTACGCCTTCGATCCCGTCGCGCCGATCGCGACGGAGTCCGATTGAATCCATCCGCTCGACGCGTGTTCGAGGCATAATCCTCGGCCCCCAGCGAGCCGCTGGATGCGCGCTCTCCTCCATGAAACCTAGAATCGTTCAAGTCGGGCTCGGGCCCCTCGGAATCAAGGTCCTCGAAGACGCCGTGAACCGCGGTGTGGTCGAGATCGTCGGTGCGGTCGACGTGTCCCCCTCTGTCGCCGGCAAGCCGCTGGCCACCTTGCTCCCCGGCGTCGCGCCGGACATCACGGTGCCGGACATCACGGTTCAGGGGGACCTCGACGACATCGACTGGACACGCGTCGACGTCGCCGTCGTGACCACGTCGTCAGCGCTCGACAAGTGCGCGGACACGTTCGAGGAGCTGCTCGCGAACAAGGTGCACATCGTGAGCTCCTGCGAGGAGCTCCTGTTCCCGTGGCTGCGGCACCCGGAGCTCGCTTCGGAGCTCGACCTCGCCGCGCGCCGCGCGGACCGCGTGCTGCTCGGGACCGGCGTCAACCCGGGCTTCGTGATGGACCTGCTGCCGCTCGTGACGACGGGCGTGTGCCGTGACGTACGCTCGATCCGCATCGAGCGGATCCAAGATGCCTCGACGCGCCGCGTCCCCTTCCAGAAGAAGATCGGCGCCGGCCTCGACCGCGCGGGCTTCGACGCCGCCGTCGCTGCGGGCACGCTGCGGCATGTCGGGCTCGGGGAATCGCTGCACCTCGTCGCGCACGGGCTCGGCTGGAAGATCGAGAACTGGACCGAGACGATCGAGCCGGTGATCGCGACGGAAGCGCTCGAGTGCAAGCTCGGCCCGATCGCGCCCGGCGTCGCTGCGGGCGTGCGTCAGGTCGCCAAGGGCACGGTGCGCGACCCGAACGGCCAGGAGCGCGAGGTGCTGCACCTCGAGTTCATCGCCGCGATCGGTCAGCCCGAGCCGCGCGACGCCGTGTTGATCCGGGGCGAGCCGGATGTCGACCTCGTCATCCGCGGCGGCGTGCACGGCGACGTGGCGACGTCAGCGCTGTTGCTGCACTGCGTCTTCTCAGCGCGCGAGGCGCCCTCCGGGCTGCGCACCGTCGCGGACGTGCGTCCGCCGCGGTGGGCCCGCGGCCAGCAGGGCTGAGCCTTGCAGCGGCCCCCCGAGAGCGCGCAGCCAGGCGGTCCGGCGGGCGACGAGCCCCATCCGGATGGGGCTCGTCTGGGCGCGCCGCGGGACGGTCGGGCGCCGAGGGTCGTTGAGCGTCGGTCCGCGACCCAGGGCCTGGTCGACGGCGCCCCGTGCACGCTCTTCGCTGGCTGCGACTACCTCGGCCTCTCTCAGCACGCCGAGGTGCGCGCTGCTGCGGTCGCAGCGATCGAGCGCTACGGCGTCGCTAGCGGGGCCTCGCGCGCGACCTCGGGCACCACCCAGGCGCACCTGGCGCTCGAGGCCGCGCTGGCCGAGTTCCTCGGCGTCGAGGCGGCGCTCGTCGTCGAAGACGGCTACGTGGCGGACCTGGCCGTCGCCCGGGGCCTCGCGGACGAAGCGGACCTCTTCTTCGTAGACCAGGACTCGCACGCGAGCCTCGTCGACGCAGCGCGCCTCTCCGGCCGGTCCGTGCAGACCTACGCGGGCACGGACTTGACGCGCCTCCACGCGCTCCTCGACCGAGGGCGCATGGCGCAGGGGCGGGCCGTGGTCATGACCGACGGCGTCTTCACGGGCAACGGGCGCATCGCGCCCGCGTCCGACCTCCTGCGGCTCTTGCCGCCGAACGACACGCTCGTCATCGATGACAGCCACGCGCTCGGCGTCCTGAGTGACACGGGGCGCGGCACGCTGGAGGTCTACGGGCTGCGCGACCCACGCATCGTCGTGACGTCGTCCCTCGCGAAGGCGCTCGGCGCAGCAGGCGGCGTGATCGCGGGGAGTCGCGAGCGGATCGAGCGGATCCGCCAGCGCGCCGCGCCCTACATCGCGACGACAGCGCTGAACCCGGCGTCCACCGGCGCAGCGCTCGCCGCCGTGGGCGTGCTGCAGCGCGACGCCGAGCGCGTCGAGCGGCTCCGCGCGAACACAGGCGCGCTGCACAGGATGGCGCGCCGCCTCGGGTGCGCGCCGCGCGGCACGTTCCTGCCGGTGCTCCGGCTCGTCCTGGAGGGGGACGCGGCGGCGAGCGACGCGCGGCTCACCGAGCTCTCCGACGCGCTGCGACATGACGCGCTCTACGCGCCGGTGATCCGCTATCCCGGCGGCGGCCCAGCCGCGCAGATGCGCCTGACGGTGTGCAGCGAACACACCGGCGATGAGCTGGCGCGGCTGGAAGCAGCGCTGTCCGAGCACATGCCCTCAAACCTCTACGCGATCTGACGCGCCCTCCCTGCAACATGACGGAGCCCTCCACGTGCGACCGCGGCGCGCCGCGCGACCTCCCCCCCGCGCCCGGCAGCCGCGCGTCGCGCACGGACGCCTGGTCCACCGGCGCGCCGGGAGAGCGCCCGGACTTCGACCGCGCCTTGCTGGGCCGCCTCGCGCGCGAGCACGGAACGCCGCTGTACGTGTACGACCTCGACCATGCTGCGGCGCGCCTCGCGCGGCTGACGCAGCCGCGCCGAGGCGTCGCAGCAGGCGGTCATGCGGCCGCGGCGGGCGCCCTGGAGCCGGAGCGCGCCGGCTTCGACGCGGTGCGCTACGCGCAGAAGGCGAACACGAACTTGGCGCTCTTGCGGCGCCTCGCGCGAGAAGGCGCGCGCATCGACGCGGTGTCCGCTGGTGAGCTCCTGCGCGCGATCGCGGCGGGCTTCGCGCCGCGCGACATCCAGGTCACCGCAGACGCGCTCGATCGCGACCTCGCGGCGCTCGTCGGTGCGCGGGGCGACACAGGCGAGCTCACCTATGACGTCGACCTCAGCGTCGGCTCGCTCGACGCGTTGCGCCACATCGCAGCGCTCGGCCGGACACGCACGGCGCTGCGTATCAACCCCGGCTTCGGCGCCGGGCACCACGCCAAGGTCACGACCGGCGGCCCCGGCACCAAGCACGGCATCTGGCACGCAGACGCGCAGGTCGCTGTCGAGCTCGCGCGCGCGCTCGGAGTGACGCTCACGGGCCTCCATCTCCATGTCGGCTCGGGCGCGACCCAGGAGCGGCTCGAAGAGATGATCGCGTTCACGTCCGAGATGCTGGCTCTGATGGGCCCGAGCGTTGCCCGCGTCTCGATCGGCGGCGGCCTCCCGGTCCCCTATCGCCCGGAGGACGCCCCCTTCAATCCGGCGCCGTTCCTGGCGCGCTGGCGCGCTGCGAAGCTCGACTGGGAGCGCGCTCGGAGCGGCGCGCCGCTCGAGCTCGAGGTCGAACCCGGGCGCTATCTCGTCGCGCACGCGGGCGTCTTGGTGACCGAGGTGCTGGGCTCGAATCGCACTCCGGCCTTCACGTTCCTGATGGTCGACGCGGGCTTCCACTCTGTGATCCGCCCGGCGATGTACGGGGCGTACCACCACGTGTCGCCGCTCATATGCAACGAGGGCGCCGGGACGCCCATGACACCGCAGGTCGTGGCGGGCCCCCTGTGCGAGACGAGCGACCTCTTGACCCAGACGAAGATGGGCGAGCCAGACGCGCGGTTGATGCCAGCGCTCCAACGCGGGGATCTGTTGCTCGTACACGACGTCGGCGCGTACGGCGCGACGATGGCGTCGGGTTACAACGCCCGCCCGTTGCCGGCCGAGGTGGTCATCGAAGGCGGCGTTGCGACGCTCGCGCGCCCACGCGAGGACCTCGCGGCGAAGATCGCTGAAGAGGCGCTCCGGCTGACGTAGTCGAGCGCCGTCTGAGGCCGCGCAGCGGTCCGAGCGATCGCGCTCGTTCGTTCGCACGACGCGCGCAGCCGGCGGGTCAGGCGCCCCCCGGCTGCGCGCAGCTATGTCGTCGAGCTCACTGAATCGAGAGGCCGAGCGCGTTGGTGAAGTTGAACACGGCGCCCACGGGGCTCATGTCGCGGTACACCGCTTGCACGTACCAGGTGTCACCGGCCAGGGCCGGCACGAGGCCGCCCGGAGTCGGCACCGCGCTCAAGTCAAACATCGTCGAGAAGCCGCCTGCGGCCCCCGTCGGGAAGATCGCGCCGCCGACGCCGCGCCCCGTTGGACCGGACAAGCACAGGTTCCCGCGGCCACCGCCTGCGTAGGGGACGAATCCCAGCGCGCGCGACGCGAGGACGACCGAGAACGAGCCTGTCGGCAGGTCCGACACGATCAGCCGCAGGTCGTTGTCCAGCGCGCTCAGCGAGCCGCTCGCGCGCATGCGACCAGGCAACGTGCGCGAGTTGAGGGCCGCCTCGCAGCACACGTCGCCGATCTCGGTCGCGACCCGGAACAGGTGCACGTTGCGGTTCGCGAAGTCGAGGATGGCCAGCGTCTGGGACGGCGCGTGCCAAGAGAAGTCGTAGTAGCCGACGCCGCTCGCCGGAGCGAAGCCGCCCCAGTCCACCGTCGCAGCAGTGCCGTTCGGGAAGACGACCTTGACGACGTCCGTAAAGAGCTGCCCAGCACCGGTGACCTCGCGGTCGTTGTAGATCACGACCTCACGGCCGAGGCCGCTGAGGTACGCCAGGTTCTGGCCCGCGACACTGTCAGCCTCGGGCTCGTCGACGATCAACTGCGCCGTCGCGACGCCGTTCCCTCCCGTGCGCACCGCGCTGATGAGGTTGTTGCCCTCGCGCAGCCAAATGTCGCCCGTCGCGTCATTGAAGTCCATGTCACGCCAGAACGTCCCCGTGCCGGCGCCGTTGATGATCATGCCGTTCGCCGAGGTGTAGAGGTCCGCCCCGGTCGCGCTGTCCTGCAAGATCCGGCGACCTGAGCCGAAGGTCGACCACGCCACGCCACTGTCGACGCCTGCGAAGCCCGGGTCGATGCCGACGCCGCTGCCGCCGCGACCGTTCTTCGCCCAGAGCTGCGCGCCGGTTGCGCCGCTGTACAGCGCGATCCCGTTCGGGTCTGCGGCCCCGTCGTCGTAGGCCGCCGCGACGCCCGCCGCGGAGACGTCGAGGCCCGAGTAACCACGGAGGTTCGGGGTCGAAAGGAGCCCGAAGGTCGCCCCTAGGGTCGGCGCGGTCAACGCATTGGCGATCGGGAGGATCGCGACATCAGCCACGACACCAGAGCTGTTGAAGCCGGCGACGTAGAGGTCTTGACCGTCCCACGCGATCGCCGAAGGGTTGGAGCCAATGTACTCAGCGTTCGCGGTGCTGGCCGTCGAATCGAGGTTGATCGTCCCGAGCTCCGTGAACTGGACGTCAGCCGACGTCGGCACACACTGAGCGCCGCAGAGCCGGATGTTGGCGACGCGCGGCGCGAAGGGCAGGCTCGCGAAGGGCGTGTTCTGCGCGCTGCCAAGGGTCAACGAGAGCGCGCCGTTCAGGCTCGCCGCCGCTTGATTCATGCCTGTGCCGTTGGTGTAGCGGTGATCCAACATCGCCCCCGTCACGGTGTTGTTTCCGATGACCATGACACCGTATGCCCCAGGCGGCAGCTGCAGCGCCGCATCGAGGCGCAAGAGCGAGGGCGCGTTCTCGCCTGCGCTGACTGCGCTGCCGTCGTCGCGCGCCACGAGCATCCAAGCAGCAGCGTTCGTCTCGCTGCCGACATAGGTCGTCTGGGTCACGAAGACCTCGATCCCGATCGGCAGGCCTGCGGCGACTGAAGTGTTGAGCTCGACGGCCGAGACCGTAACGTCCGCATTGACGGTCAAGTCGAAGAAGACCGCGCCTCCTGCGTTCCCGCCGTTGCCGCCCAGGAACCCCGTCTCGGCGCAGCTCATCGGCAACGCGGGCGGCGGGAAGAACTCCGAGACCGTGAGCGCGCCGACGCCGACCGCGCCGGAGAAGCCGCCGACGCGGACCAGGTAGGTGGTCCCGACGGACTGCGCGCCGAACTCGATGACGCTCTGCGTGCCGCAGGAATCGTCGTTGCACGCGACCGAGCTCAGCGCGCCACAATCGCCTGTGAAGACCTCCAGCGCGGTGTCAAACGTCGAGCCGCAGGTCTCGAACCTCAGCGCCATGTCTGAGGTGGTCGTGTAGGAGTACCAGAGGTCCGGGCCGCCGGCCCCGGCGCATGGCCAGACCTCGGGGCTCAGGGTCGCGGTGGCCGTATCGAAGGCGGTGGCGCCGAGGCCGACCACGATCGCGTTGGCGCACTCATCGTTCTGAGCGAACGCCGTGCCTGCCAAAAGGAGGGCGACCACTGCGCCCGGTACGAGAGAGTGAGGAGTCAGCATTCTGGGAGGATCGGAGGGTCGGAGCCGCGAGGGGCTCGAGAGGGATACAAGGGGAGCGGAGGAGCGACGAGGCGCCCCGCCCGGGCAATCGCGCTCGCCTTACGGCGCGCGCCATGTGCGCCGGCGACCGCCCCCTAAGACTGTTCCATGCCTCCCCATTGCCCACAAGGGCAGGTCGCGCCGACCGGGCGCCAGGGCCCTCAACGGCGCACCTTGAGCGACGACGCGCGGGGCGCGGCGCGTCGAGGCCTGTCGCGGCCACCTCAATTGACTGCTGTCCCCCCTACGCGCTAGGGTCGACCTGGATGCAGAGCCCACAGCCCCACCACCTGGAAGCAGAGCGCGTCGCAATCCTCCTCCGCTGCGGAGTGCTCGACACGCCCCCTGAGGCGGAGTTCGACACGCTGACGAGGCTCGCCTCTAGGATCGCGGGGACCCCGATCGGGCTAGTCTCGCTCGTCGACGAGACACGCCAGTGGTTCAAGTCCCGCCACGGCTTGGACGCGGCCGAGACTTCGCGCCGTGTGGCGTTCTGCGCCCACGCCATCGTCGCGGCCGAGGCGCCGTTGATCGTTGAGGACGCGCGCCTCGACGCGAGGTTCGATGACAACCCGCTCGTCACGGGCGAGCCCCGCGTCATCTTCTACGCGGGCCTGCCGCTGCGGGTCGGCCCGGAGCGCCTTCCGATCGGGACGTTGTGCGTCATCGATCACGAGCCGCGCCAGTTGACGACGACACAGCTCGAGCAGCTCGAGCTGCTCGCGCGACAGGCCGAGGTATTGTTGGAGCTACGCCTGCGCCAGCGCGAGCTCGAGGAGCAGCTCATGGAGGTCCAGTTGCGTGAAGAGCGGACCCAAGCGAGCATCGCCGCCATGAACGATGGCATGGTCGTGCAGCGCCGCGACGGGTCGATCACCTCGTGCAATGCTGCTGCCGAGCGCATCCTGGGGCTGACAGCGGACCAGATGTGCGGACGCACCTCGCTCGACGCGCGGTGGAACGCGGTGCGCGAGGATGGGACGCCGTTTCCTGGCGAGGAGCACCCCGCGATGGTGACGCTGAGGACGGGCGCACCTTTGAACGACGTCGTCATGGGCGTCGGACTCACCGGCGGCGAGCAGCGCTGGATCATGGTCAACTCGCGCCCCGTAGGAAAGCACGCGGACGGGCTCCCAGAAGCGGTCGTCGCGACCTTCGCGGACATCACGAAGGCCCGCCGACATGAGGCGGAGCTCGTCGCCGCGCGTGAAGCGGCCGAGCGCGCCGATCGCGCAAAGTCGGCGTTCCTCGCGACCATGAGCCACGAGATCCGGACGCCGCTCAACGGCGTGCTCGGGTTGGCCGAGCTCCTGGAGCAGTCTGAGCTCGACGCAGAGCAGCGCTCCATGCTCGTGACGCTGCGCGACAGCGGGCGGTCGTTGCTGACACTGATCAATGACATCCTGGACTGGTCCAAGATCCAGGCCGGGCACATGCAGGTGCACGTCGAGCCCGTACCGGCGCTCGCCGCGGCGGGCGAGGCGCTCGAGTCGTTGCGCGCCGTCGCCCTCGAGCGCGGCCTCGACCTGCGCCTCGAGGGCGGGCCGCCGGACACGTGGATCCACGCGGATCCGCAGCGGCTCCGCCAGGTCCTGTTGAACCTGATCGGCAATGCGCTGAAGTTCACCGAGCGCGGCAGCGTCACCGTGCGCGTCCACGGCGACGAGGCGCAGGTCACGATCTCCATCGAGGACTCGGGGATCGGCATCCCGGAGGCGCAGCTGCCGCGGCTCTTTACGCGCTTCACGCAGGTCGATGAGGGCAACAGCCGTCGCTTCGGGGGAACCGGGCTCGGCCTCGCGATCAGCAAGCAGCTCTGTGAGGCCATGGGCGGCGCTGTCGCTGTTACGAGCGTCGCAGGCAAAGGCAGCACCTTCGCCGTCAGTCTCCCGCGTGCCGCCCGTCCTGCGACAGCGTCCAGGCCCACTGAGTCGACCTCGTCCGAGCAACGGCCCGACGGACCCGCGGCGCCGGCGCGCGCGCTGCGCGTCCTGCTAGCGGAGGACAACGCGGTCAATCAGAAGGTCGCAGCGCTGATGCTGGAGCGCCTAGGCCACTCCGTAACGATCGTCGACAACGGGCTGCGCGTGCTCGAGGCCGACCTCTCCGCGATCGACCTCGTGCTGATGGACGTGCAGATGCCGCTCATGGACGGCCTCGAAGCGACGAGGCAGCTGCGGAACCGAGAGGCGCATGCGGGTCAGGGTCGACTCCCCATCCTGGCGCTGACCGCGTCGACGCTGCTCGAAGAGCGCGCAGCCTGCCTCGACGCCGGGATGGACGGTGTGCTCACAAAGCCGATCACGTCCGAGGCGCTCAGCGCGGGGCTCGACGCCGTGCCCTGAGGCGCCCGCGGCGCTGCGCGGAGGGCGCGCCGTGCGCCGAGCCCGTTTACGGCTCGAAGCCCTCGACGAGCCCTGACGTGAAGTTCGAGGTCGGCCCGGGGTTTGCGTCGCGGTACCAACACTGGAAGTGCCACGTCTCGCCCGGCTGCACCGCGACACGCCCAGCAGGTTGCGGCAGCGACGCGAGGTCGAGCGGGAGCCGCGCGGCCCCTGACGCGTCCGCGACGCGCACCTCCTGCGGCGCGGCAAAGCGCCCGATGCTGCCGCCGAGGCAGAGCTCGCCCTGGCTGCCGCCGGGGAACAGGACCGAGCCGCCCGCGCGCGAGGCGAGGAACAGGCACGTCGCGCCCGGCGGCGCGTCAGCGACTTCGAGCGCCACGCCGCCGCCGCCGAGGTAGCCGAAGCCGACGCCGTGCAACGACGCGGGGTGCCCCGCGCTGTTGACCTGCGCCGGAGCGCACGTTGCGGCGCCGAACTCGAAGCGCGGCGGCGCGGCATACGCGAGCCAGACGTGTTGAACGTTGGCCGCGTCGAGCCCGAGCCCGAGGATCGCGCTCCCGTCCGCCGAGATCTGGAGCGCGCGCGTCAAGGTGTAGCTCGCAGGCAGCACCGCGCCGCGCGCCGTGAGGTAGTCGGCGAGGGCAAACGCGCCCTGGCCCTCCACCCAGACGAAGGTGCCGGTGTAGCTCGTGTAGGGCGACACTGCCCCGCCCGTGACGTATCCGATGATCACCGTGCCGTCCAGGTTCGTCGCGAGACAGAAGCTGGTCCCTTGCGGCGACACGAGCTCCTCGATCGGTTGCCCCGCGACCCGGCGTAAGGCGACGCTCGGCGCGCCGCTCGCGGGCCCGCGCCCCGAGCCGACGATGACTTGACCATCGCCGGACACGTCTCTGGCGAGGAAGTCCTCCGCGGGCTGCGTAATCGCCTGGATCCCCGTCGCCGCAGTCCAGACGAAGCCGCCGTCGATCGACCAAACGCCGTAGCCGTTCCCGACGAGGGCCACGCTGTCGTTCCCAACGACCACAGCGCCATCGTCGCTGATGGCGACCGCGACGCTCGAGGCCTCGCCGCCTGGCAACTGACCGAGGGGCAGCGCTTGGCCTTGGGCGGTCCAGCGGCACGCGAGGTAGGCCTCGGTGTAGGCGTTGAACACGCCCGCGGGCTCGAAGGCCCCGACGACGAACTGACCGTCCCCGCTGATGGCCGTCGCGACCGCGAGGCCCGACCCGTTCGGCGGCGTCGCCAGCGTCTGCCGCCCGCTCGCAGGCGCCCATACCTCCGCGCGCAGGTCCTGTTGCCCGCCGCCCGACGCAGGGAGCGACGTGAACGCGATGGTCTCTCCGGCTGCGTCGAGCGCTGCGCCGTAGAGGGAGCTCCCTGAGGCGAGCGAGACACCAGGCGGCACAAAATCGCGCGCCCCAGAGCGGCTCGACCAGAGGCCCACGTTCGCCCACGCGGCCTGCACGAGGGCCTCACTGCCGTCCCGACCCAACGACGCGCGGCCGACAAACGACCCCTGGGTCGGGCCGAGGTCCACGAATTGCGCCTGGGGCGCGGGGATGGAGGCGAACGCCAGGGACAGGGACGCGCAGGCAGGCAGGAACATCGAGGCTCTCCTTGTGCCTGTAAGGTCCCACAGGAGAGTCAGGTCGACAAGTGACGCGCGCCTCAATCAGCGACTCGCCGCGAGCGCGCGCGCCAGCGCCGAGCGCGACCCATTCCCGCTGGCGAGGTCGGCCAGGCCGCTCGCGAGCCATGGCTCCGCGCCGGCGACCAGGACGGCGCCGGTCGCGGCGCGCGCGCCCGCGAGCCGCGCCCCCCACTCCCCTGTGAGCGCCACGCCAAAGGGGTCGGGCTCGACAGTCAAGACGGGCATGACTCGCGCGCCGCCAGCGGCCCGATCGCGCCACTCGGCCTGCCGCTCGCGCCACACGACCGGCGCGCGCAGCCCGTCGTCGAATGGCACGACCGCATCGACGAGGCCCTCTCGAAGCCAAGCGCGCCAATCCTGCTGCTGCGTCTCTGCGACCTCGCGCTCGGGGCAGACCTCAGCGTCGAGCTCGAACGACCGGTCGGGGCCGAGCGCCGCGCGCGCTTCGCTGCGAATCAGCGCGACCAGTGCCGTCAACTGGTTCGCCCGCCAGCGCAGCCACGCCGCGGCATCGTCGTCCGGCGCGAGGCCCGTCGCGGCCCGATAGAGCTCGAGCGCGCGCGCGCTGCGCGGCGCGTCGCCCGGGTTCCCCCGCGGGAGGGCCGGGTACTCGTTCGGAAAGCGCGCGTCGACCAGGAGGAGCCCATCGATCGGATAGCGCCGCAGCGGCTCGACAACGACGTTGGCGAGGTAGCGCCGCACCTCGGGGAGGCACGGGTCGAGCGATACGAGGGCGTCCGCGCGCAGCGCTTGCTCCTCGCCCGACGCGTCGCGCCAGCGCCACGCGGAGAGGGCCTGCCAAGGATGACGCGCGTCCCGCGGTGGCGATGCGCCGTACCACACAGGGATGACCTGCATGGCCACGAGGAAGCGCAGGCCGCGCTCGTGTGCGCGCTCCAACGCGACCGCCAGCGGGTCCCAGCCCGGATCCACACCGTTCAACGCCTCGGACCAAGGCTCGTAAGCGCTCGGGTGGACCACAGTCCCGTACCGACGGTCTTCGAAGACGACGGTGTCGAAGCCGACCTCGGCCGCGCCGTCGATCAGCGCGAGCAGCTCATAGGGCTCGGTCCAGCTCGCGCGGGAGACATGCACGGCGAGACGCTCCCCGGCCGCGCGTCCATGGGCGCCGAAGGACGCGCAACCCAGAGCACCCGCAAGGGCTGCCGCGACCGCCGCCGCGAAGGCGGCGACACACACGCGTAGCGGCCGCGCACGGACATGGGACTGCATCGCGGCTCAGTGTGACACAGGGCGCCGTGGGCGATCGAGGATGAGCGCAAACACAAACGAGACCGTGCAGCCGATCGGCACGTAGAACGGCCACGAGATCGACCGCTCGGCCGCGTCGCCCACAGCCGGCACGATCTCACCGACCTCTGCGAGCCGCGTCAGCAAGAACAGGTAGAACGCGAGCAGCAACGTCTGGATCACGCCGAAGGGGTGCGACCTACGCGAGAGCCCCAGCGGGATCCACAGCGCCATGATGACCGCCGCGGCCACCCAGCTCAGGGTATAGGCCGCCTCGGAGTGGAACTTCGTGAAGACGACGGTCAGCACCGAGAGCGGCGCGGCCCAGAGGAACCCCGCCGCGCCGCGCCCTCCGGGCAGGCAAGCGAGCGCAAACGCGCCGAGCAGCGCGCCGCCGGTGAAGCCGGCGCTGGCCAGGGCGAGCTGCAAGAGCGACTTGTACTGCCCGCGGATGCCCTCGATCGAGAGCGCCGCGCTGCATAGGAGCACAGCCCAAACGAGCACCAGCACGCGGCTCGCGAAGAGGCCCCCTGTGCCCGAGTCGCTGCCGCCCGCCGGGGCACCCGCCCCGCGCGGCGCGTCGGGGCGCAGCGCGGGCTCGCCGCGCCGCCAACGCTGCCACGGCTGAACGAACGCGTGCAACGTCGTCTGCGAGAGCGCCGCGAGCACGGAGTCGAGGCTCGAGATCGCAGCCGCCAGCGCGCCGACGACAACGAGGCCGCGCAAGCCCGCCGGCAGCACGTCGCGCACGAACAGCGGCAGCGTGCGCTCGACGTCCGCAGCGAGCAGCGCCGCCGCGTCACCGATCGGCGGGAACGCCCCGTACCACGCCCAGAGCGCGATCCCGACGCCGGCGACGAGCACCGTCACGACCATCGCAGCGTAGCTCGCGACCATCGCCTTGCGCGCCGCGCGCACGTCTTTGCAGCACAGGAGCCGCTGCACCATCATTTGGTCGGTGCCATACGGCCCGACCATGCCCCAGCTCGCGAAGAAGAGCGCTGCCCACAGCGTGTCGGCCTCGGTGAAGAGCCACGGCCAGAACCCGAGGTCGCTGCCCGCGGGGGGCGCCGCGGCGATGAGCTGCAGCTTGCCGGCCTCGACCGCGTTGGAGAAGACCTCGCTGACGCTCAGCGGCAGCCCGGAGAACGCCGTCACGAGGATCGTGATGATGCCCAAGATGAACAGCAGGAAGAGGATCGCGTCGGTCCAGACGACCGTCGCGATGCCCCCCATCCACGTCCAGATGACCGCGATGACGCCGATCCCGAGGATGGCCCACGCCATCGGGGTGCCGCCGGCCACTTGGCAGAGCGCGTGCAACGGCTCGTAGAGCAGGACCTCGACGATCTTGCCCGCGAGGTACACCCGCGCCGCTTGGCCTAGCACGCCGCCGATCGCGAACAGCACGGTCGTCGCGCGGCGCACGCCCTCGCCGAGGCGCTGGCCCATCCAATCGTAGGGGCTGTAGACCTCGCGCTCGTAGTAGCGCGGCACCAGGAGCCACGCGACGAGCACCCGCGCGATGAGCGAGCCAAAGAGGCCGATCTGCAAGTACGTGATGTTGCCGCCCGGGCGCGAGACGACGGACGGCAGCGAGACAAACGTCACGGCCGAGATCTCGGTCGCGATGATCGACGCCGACACCGCGTACCAAGGGAGCCGCCGGCCGCCGAGGAAGAAGTCGTGGGTCGAGCTCTGGCGCCCCGAGAGGCGGTGCCCGAGCCATGTCGTGCCGATCAGCACGCCAAAGATCACGAAGATGTCGAGGGGCCCAAAGCCTCCGGGCAACACGACCTCTTGCACGGCGAGCACGGCCGACTCGGTCACGGACTTCAGCATCAACGGGTCTCTCGTTCGTTGGGGTCCACGCCGTGAACGGCGCTGCGCTTCGACAGGGCGTCGCCGGCGAGCACGGCGCGCCCGGAGGTCATGGCCGGCGGCTCGCGGCCTCCGCGTCGAGCCACAGCGATACGTCCCGGTGCCGGCGCAGGGCGCTCGCCGGCCGCGCGCGGTCGATCGGCCCCGAGAGCGCGGTCCTGACCGCCTCGGCCTTGCCCGCGCCAAACGCGAGCACCGCGAGGCGCCGCGCGTCGAGGATCGTGCCGAGCCCCATCGTCAGCGCGCGGCGCGGCACCTCGGCGAGGCCGCCGAACGTCGCTGCTGCGTCCTCGCGCGTCGCGCGCGCGAGGGCGACGACGCGGGTGCGGCTGCGGTGCGAGGCGCCCGGCTCGTTGAACGCGAGGTGGCCGTTGCGGCCGATGCCGAGGAGCTGCAGGTCGAGCCCGCCGAGCTCCGCGATGCGCGCTTCGACTAGGCGGGCCGCGCGGATCGGGTCCGACGCCGCCAGCAGCCCATCGGGGACCAGCGTGCGCTCGAGGGCCAAGCCGCAGCGCTCGGCGAGCGGCCCGAAGAGGTGCGCGTGCATGAACGCCGCGAAGCTCTGCGGGTGCTCGGGGCCGAGGCCGAGATACTCGTCGAGGTTGACCGTCGCGACGTGCTCGAACGACGCGCCCTCGGCCACGGCGAGCTCAACGAGGGCCGCATAGACGCCGACCATCGTCCCGCCGGTGGCGAGCCCGAGGGCGCAGCCGTCGCCGGCCAGGCGTCGCGCCTCGACGAGGTCGAGGATCAGGCGCGCAACAGCGCGCTCGGCCTCCACGCGGGTCGTGACGGTGACGGCGATCTCGGAGGCCAAGGATCGGGAGGCCGCGTCGTGCGCGGCGGCGGAGGGTTCGGTGCGGCTGCTCAAGGTGGGCCCCACATGTTGGCCGCGGAGCGGGCCGCGCACCAGCCGCGCGTGCCTGAAATGGACCGACGTGTGCGCGCTGAGCCCCTCACAGGGGCGCGCTCGCGCCTCACAGGCCGAGGAAGCGCTTGATCCGGCCGACGAGCTCGCTGGCGCCGGCGCGAATCGCGGCGCGCTGCTCAGCGGCATCAGCGCGCATCCCGCGGACGGCCTGCAGCTCTTGTCGACGTGCCTCGACGATCTCAGCCATCTCCTGGGCGAGGGACGGGCGCGCGGCGAGCATCCGCTGGAACGCGCCCTTGTGCACCACGAGCACTACGAGGTCCTCGCCGGCGGTGATCGTCGCCGAGCGCGGCTCTCCCGTCAGCGCAGACATTTCGCCGAAGAACTCGCCGCGCGCGAGGCGCGCGACCTCGCGCTCCTGCCCGTCCGCGTCCTTGACGCTGACGATCGCAGCGCCCTCTTGGATCAAGAAGAAGGACGCGCCCTTGTCGCCCTGATTCACGACGCGCTCGCCGCGGCCGTACTCCTCGCGGATGGCCTCGTCCGACAAGGACTCGAGCTCGTTCGGGTCCAGCGGGATGAAGACTGGAACGCGGCTGAGCGCTTCCCGCACGCCGCGCTTCGGGTCGATCCGCGGCGGCAGGTCTGCGTGGTATTCGTAGCTCGTCTGGATCGGGAACGGGATCGTCATCCCGTTGCGCTTCGCCGCGTACCAGACCATCGTCATGAACTCGTCGAGGATCTCGGGCAAGCGCGCGAAGTCGTCGATCGTGAAGCGCACCTCGTACTCGATCGAGAAGTCCGCGTAGTTCTTGACGCGGATCTGCGGGGTGGGCTGCGTCAGGATCCCGCGCGTACGCAGCGCGACACTGTGCAGGACACGCTTGATCTTGTTGGGCGGATCGTCGTAGCTGAAGCCGATGACGATGCGCTCGGCGTGCGCGCGTGTCGGGCGCGACACGTTGATCAGTGTCTCCTTGCCGATGACCGAGTTCGGCACGATGACGAGGTCGTTGTCGCGGGTCCGGACGCGCACCGTGCGCCAGTTCATCTCGACGACCTCCCCCGTCACGTCGCCGATGCGCACCCAGTCGCCGACCTCGAAGGGGCCCTCGATCAGGACGGAGATGCCCGCCATCACGTTGTCGAGCGTATTCTGCAGCGCGAGGCCGAGGACGATCGAGCTGACGCCGATCGCGGTCAAGAGGCCGCCGAGCTCTTGGCCCCAGACCTTGCTCACGACGACCGCGCCGCCGATCAGGAGCAGCAGGAGGCGCAGAATATCGACGAGCAGCTTCGGGATCCGCGTCTGATAGCGATCGCCCTCCTGCCGCGTGAGCGCGGTGCCCTTGACGAACGAGAGCACGACATGGATGACCGCGATCCCGAGCAGCGTCAGCAGGAGCTGCATCGACGTGTCCTTGTCGGACACATGGAACGGCCCGCGCAGGACCCCGACACAGAGCAAGAGCGGCAGCAGGAGGTTGCGCACCGCGAGCGCCGTCACGGCGAGCGGGTGCGCGCGCTTCTCCAGCGCGCGCACGGCGAACGTCGCGAGCAGCGTCAGGAGCGCCCACGCCACGAGATACGGCGCGATCTGAACGAGCTTGTCCATGGCTCAGGGTCTGTGCGGGGGCCCAGGTCTGTGCAGGGGCCCAGGTCTGTGCAAGGGCTCGAGGTCCCTGCCAACCCCGGGCGCGCCCTCAGCCGCGCTCAGAGGCGCGCCTCGGCGCGGAACCGGGCGGTGCGCCGCGCGTACGCCGCCGCATCGCCGCCGAACGCCACCGGCGCCCCAAGCGACGCGATGCGGGCCTCCGGCGCCGGGTGGGTCGCGAACATGCCGCCGTCACCGCCGACGTCCTCCATCTTGGTGAGCACGCGGCGCAGCGCCTCGGGGTCATAGCCCGTCCCCGCCAGGAACTTGCGCCCCAGCGCGTCGGCCGCGGCCTCGGCCTCGCGCGAGTACCCGCTGGTGATCAGCGTCTGCACGATGTCGTCGATGGAGCCGTCGAAGAGCTCGGTGAGCTTGGCGCGGTCCTCGTCCTTCATCGTCGCCTGCGCGACGCCGTCGCCCAGGAACGTGAACGCTTGGGCGAGGTTCGCGTTCTGGATCGCGGCGAGGCCGTGTTTGAGCGTCACGTGCGCGATCTCGTGGGCGAGGATCGCAGCGACCTCGTCCTCGCTCGAGGCCTTCGACAGGAGGCCGCGCGTGACCAAGATCGTGCCGCCCGGACACGCAAAGGCGTTCACCTCGTCGGTCTCGAGCGCCGCAAAGCGGTAGTCGCCGAACGGCCGCAGGACGTCCTCGTTCGTCGCTGCGAGCGCGAGGCCGATGTCGTTCAGGTAGCGGTTGAGGCGCTCGTCCGACGACAAGGGGTACTCGGGCCGGGACAAGATGTCTGCGGCGACGGAGCGCCCGATGTAGTGCGCCTCGCTCGGGTCGAGGTCCTGGAACGACTTGCGCAGGCGGTTCGCGCCGCGCACCAGCTTGCCTTCGGCGCTGTTCGGGTCGGTGGCCTGCTCGAGCGCGTTCATGACGCTCGCGCACGCGAGGATCGGGAGCACGAGCGCCGCGAGCGTGAGCGCGGTACGGAAGGGGGGCCTCATCGCGCGCCCCCTTCGTTCGCGGCGCTGCCCGAGCCCAGCCCGAGGCCGCCGGCGGTCAGGAAGTCCATCAGCTCAGCGTCAGAAACGGCGCGGGCTTGGATGGCGTCCACCTGCTGGAAGGCCGCGTCGAGGTCGGGGTTGTTCGCGCGGTGCTCGCGCTCGACCTCGGGGTTGAACCCTTTACGCGCTGCCGCGGCTTCCGAAGACGTGTACGTCTCACGCACGCCCTCTCCGGAGAGCCGGATGTCCTTCTTGGCGGACACGTCGCCCGCGTGCACGAACCCGGCGAGCGGCGTCGGCGCGACCTCCCCTGCGGGAGAGAACGTCACCTCGAACCAGGCGCCGTCCTTCTTCACCACGACGACGCGGTCGCCTTCGGCGAGGTCCGCGACGGCGGTCGCAAAGGCGCGCTTCGCGTTGCGGAGCTTGGTCACCTTGCGGGTGACCGTCAGGGTGTCGCCCTTGGCCTGGACCGCGAGGGCCAGGCTGCCAGCCGACGCCACACCCAGGAGGGCCAACGCGAGCGCGGTGCGCGCGGGCGCGGAGGCGAGTCGCTTTCTTTGCTTCATCAAGTGACACGATAGCGAAACCGCCGCCTGGAACCTCGCCCCCTGCGCCCCGAGGGGGACTCAGGCGCCTGGGCCCGCGCCCGCCTCGCCGCCCGCCTCGCCGCCCGCCTCAGCTTCCGGCCCCCCCCGCGCTCGGCCTTGCTACCGTCCCGGCGCACCCCTGGCCCGGCGCCCGTTGGGGGGCGCCTCGGCTGGCTCCCGCTGGGGCGTGTTTCGAACGGGATCCCGACCGACGCACGCGGACCGGTTTCGAGACAGGCGCCCACGCGCGCACCACATTCGCCCCCTCGGGAGTGATACGTTGCTGGTGCCTCGCCGACTCTTCGGCCAACCACTTCACGGCGTCCGCTCCAGCAGAGCATCGCCCGCACTTGGTGTTCAAGTCCTCGAAGGATTGGCGCTCCTCACGGCGAGGAAATGGATTGCGGCCTCCGCAACGACAACATGAAGCCCCACTTCCTTCTTCCGGTGGCTTTCACCTCCGCGCTCGCATACGGCCAGGTCTCCGTGAACGGAACCATCGCCGGCGACAATTATTGCGCGTCCTCGATCCAGACGGTCGAGACGCAGTTTGGCGACAACGCCAGTGAGATCAACGGCGCCTACGGCGCGCTGATCAACGGGCGGCTCTATCTAGCCTTTACGGGCAACCTCGAGAGCAACTTCAACAAGCTCGAGATCTTCATCGACTCGGTCCCAGGCGGCGAGAACATCTTGTCGGGGCTGCCCGGCAACGACGGCGCCGGGGTCATGGCCGGCCTGCGGTTCGATCCAGGCTTCGAAGCCGACTACCACATCATCGTCCGACGCGGTGACTCCGGCGGCGGGCCGCGCCTCGACGTGGACCTCGCGCAGCTCGGCACGGCGAACTACTCCAGCTACGGCGACATCTTCGCCGGCAGTGACTTCGGCCTGGGCGACACGGGTACGGGCCTCAACACGTCGCCGATCCGGGTCGCCTACAACGGCAGCAACGCCGCTGGCGTCCTCGGCGGATGCAACCCGGCGGTCGCCAACGACGCGGCGGCCGTCATGACGGGCCTCGAGCTCTCGGTCGCGCTGAGCGACGTCGGCTTTCCGTCCGGTCCGGTCAAGGTCTGCGCGTTCATCAACGGCAGCGGCCACAACTACGCCTCGAACCAGTTTGTCGGCGGGTTCACCGGCCCGCAGTGCAACCTCGGCGGCGACGGGGCTGGCAACTTCACCGGCGCCTTGAACTTCGACCTGGGCGCGTTCGCCGGGAACCAGTACTTCGAGCTCCAGAAGTGCCCTGCGCGCACGCCGATCTTCGGCGTGGACTTCCGCCAGGACCGCATCTTCACGACCGACACCGCGGCCTTCGGCGCGAGCTTCAACGCGCTCGCGTCATACGCAGGCTCGGCGTTCGCGATCGACTTCTCGGCCGACGGCACGACGCTCTGGGGCGTCGAAGGCGCGAACTACGGCAAGTTCGACCTGACGACGGGCGCGTTCCAGGTCGTCGGCGCCCTCAGCGGCCCGACGAGCGCGGCCGGCCTCACTGCGCTCGCTGATGGAGCGACGTGGTACCTCCTCGAGAACGCTGCGGGGGTCGGCGCCAACCTGTGGGTCGGCGATATCACCACGGGCAGCTTCTCGCTCGTCGGGACCATCGGGACGGACCTCTTCATCGACCTCGCCGCGGACGCCTATGGTCGCCTCTACGCGATGGAGATCACGAACGACTCGCTCTACCGGGTGGACCCGATGACCGCGACCGCGACGTTGCTCGGCCCGACGGGCTTCGCGACGAACTTCGCGCAGGGGATGGACTTCGACTGGACGAACAACGTGCTCTACGCGGCGCTCTACACGGGCGGAGGTTCGGGGACCTTCGCGACCCTCGACCTCGTGACGGGCGCAGGCACCGCGATCGAGTCGACGACCGCGCTGAACGCGGAGATGGAGATCGCGGTGCGCAGCCCCGCCGGCCTCCCGAACCAGGGCGTCTGCGTCGGGAACCCGAACTCGACGGGGTTCGTCGCGCGCTTCCAGGTCACGGGCAGCACCTTGGCGGCCCAGAACAACGTGCTCTTGACCGTGCACTACCTCCCGCCGAACTCGGCCGGTTATTTCATCAACTCGCCCGAGCTGCCCTTCACGGTGCTGACCCCGGCCGGCGCCCAGGGGGACCTGTGCATCGCGAGCTATAGCCAAGGTCGCCATGCGGCGAACCTGCTCAACTCTGGCGCGAACGGGGCGGTGGAGCTGCAGGTCGACCTGACGCGGATGCCCCAGCCGGGCGGTCCGGTGTCGGTCATGGGCGGCACGACCTGGGCGTGGCAGTACTGGTACCGTGACACCAACGGCGCCGGCGGGACGACGTCGAACTTCTCGAACGCGCGCCTCGTGAAGTTCTTCTGAGCGATCGCGAGGGGTCACCTGGCCTCTGACACGCTTCGAACGGGGCCCACCGCAGCGCTTGCGGTGGGCCCCGCGCGTTGGCGCACCGCCGCCAGCCGGGACGCTCCAGTGGGTGTAGACTGGGTCTCGGGACGCCCGCCGGCGGCCCGCACCGTCCGCGTGACGCCCACCAGAAGAGCCCCCATGCTGCGCGCCCTCCTCCTCGCCTGCTTGGCCGCCGCTGGCCTGCCTCTGACGCCCGCCACGGCGAGCGTGCAGAGCCCGCAGAGCCCGCAGACCCCGCGGAGCCGGCCGAACCCGCTCGGGGCCCAGCGGCCGAGCGCCGAGACCTACCGCGCGTGGGCTGAGTTCATCCGGCCGACAGAGTCGGAGCGCTCCTACGAGCGGATCGGGTGGCGCAACACGTTCTGGCCCGCGGTCGAGGAGGCGCGCGCGCTCGGGCGCCCCATCCTCCTGTGGACCATGAACGGTCACCCGCTCGGCTGCACATGAAACAACGGCGTCCGAGGACGCCAGCTGGTCTGGTCAGACCCGCAGATCCAAACGCTCGCGCGCCAGTTCGTCGCCGTCGCAGAAGAGGTCCACTTCCTCTACCCCGAGAGCGAATGGGCGCTCTCAAAGCTCGCGGAAGACCCAGGGCACCTCCTGTTCAAGCGCTACGGCGAGCAGGTGCCGGCCGGCGAGTGGAACACCAAGGGCACGAAGCAGGGCATCTACATGTTCGGCCCCGACGGCGAGTACCTCGAGGGCGCGCACGCGGCGAGCGGCAGCGCCGCGAAGCTCGCAGAGCGCCTCGCGCGCGCGCTCGAACGCTGGGAGTCCGTGCGCACGACCAAGGGCTACGCCAATCTGCCCGTACCGCCGGCGGCGGCCGTCGCGCCGCCGGAGCTCGACGCGCTCGCGCGCGGTGAGCACGGCCTCATCCTGCGAGTCTCGCTGCGTGACCTGCCGCGCGGCGGGCGCGACGATTCAGGGCGACGGTTTAGCGCCGCGGACCGCGCAGGCAAGCCGTGGTTGGCGTTCACGGAGTGGGCCTGGAACCAGAACTGGCTGGGTGTGCGCGACGCGCGGGGGTTGCTGCCCCGCGCGGACCTCGCGAGCCAGCCTGAGGACAAGGCTCTGGATGGGGCCGCGACCGCCGTTGACGCGGGCATCGTCGACCAGCTCTTCCGCACGGCGCTCGTCGACAACGTGCGCGGGCAGAACGGCGTATGGCGCGCCGAGGACGTGCACGACGCCACGTTGACCGTGCGCGAAGTCGCGCGGCGCGAGGACCCCGAGCACGGCCCGGTGCGCGACCTCGAGTACGAAGGCCACGGGCGCATGGACGACGGGAACAAGCGCTTCGCGCCGACGCTCTACGGCCGCGCGACGTGGTCCGAACGCGACACGCGCTTCGTGGCGTTCCAGCTGGTCGCGACCGGTGAGCGCGCCGGCGCCGGGCCGTTCAACCAACGCGGCAACGACAAGGGGCCAGCCCCGATGGGCATCGCGCTCGAGCTATTTGCGCCCGCCGGCACGCCCTCGAGCACGCCCTCGAGCGCGCGCTGACGGCGCTCACTTCGCGTCGAGGCGCCAGACGCCGTCCCAGGCTTCGCCGGACGTCGCGGCGAGGGCCAAGCGCTCGGCGTAGCGCGCCGCGAGCGCGCCGCCCCGGGGCTCGCCGGCGAGGGCCTCGAACGCCGCCCGCGCGCCCACAGCATCGCCGGCGCGCAGGCGCACGAGCGCCTCGTCGTGGCGTCCCAGGAGCGCGCGATCGGCCGCCGCCAGGTCGCCCTCGAGCGCCCATGGCTCGAAGACGCGGATCGGCGCCTCGCGCCCTTTGACGCCGACGAGGCCGACCTCGCGCGCGGCGACCCCCTCCCGCCCCGCGCTCCACGTGGTCTCGCTGACGAGGATGCGCGTCCCGAAGGCCTTGTTGGCGCCTTCGAGCCGCGAGGCCAGGTTCACCGTGTCGCCGATCGCCGTGTAGTCAAAGCGCTTCGCGGAGCCCATGTTGCCGACGATCGCGGGGCCGGTGTGGACCCCGATGCGCGTCTCGATCGCGGGCCGCCCTGCGGCGCGCAGCTCCGCGGCGATGTGCGCGCTCACGTCAGAGGCCAAGAGCGCTGCGCGCACGCCTTGGTGCGCGTGGTTCATGCCCCGCAACGGCGCGCCGAACAGCGCCATGATCGCGTCGCCGATGAACTTGTCGATGACGCCGCGCTCAGCGAGCAACGGCTCGCACATGCGCGTGAAGTAGTCGTTCAGAAAGCGCACGAGCGCCTCGGGGCCGATGTGCTCCGCCAGGCCCGTGAAGCCCGCGAGGTCGCTGAAGAACAACGTGACCTCGCGCGCCTCGCCGCCGAGCGCGACGTGCTCGGGGTGCGCGAGGACCTCCGCCAGCACTTCGGGCGCCATGTACGACGAGAACGCGCGCTTCATCTCGCGCCGCTCGCGCCCTTCGATCGCGACGCGCCAGACGAAGCTGCCGGCGCCGCCGAGCGCCAGCCCGAGCGCCGGCGCAGCCAGCGGCACGACGTAGCCGGCGCCGAAGGCCGCGAACGCGCCGCCGATGAGCGCGGCCAGGAGCGCCGCGAGCGCGAGCGAAGGCCCGACGACGCCAGGGAGGGCGAACACGGCCGCGACGCCGAGCAGCGCCCCGAGCACGCCCGCCGCGCGCCCGTCGCCGACCTCGCGCAGGGCGTCGCCGGCCAGCAGGTTGTCGAGCGCCGTCGCGTGCAGCTCGACCCCTGGGAACGTGCGCGAGAGCGGCGTCGGGTGGATGTCCTCGTAGCCTTCCGCGTGGATCCCGATGAGGACGTACTTGTCCTTGAAGCGCGCCGCGGGGTAGACCGGCTCGAGGCCGTCCGCGACGTTGTTCATCGAGACGAAGAGGTTGACGAACTTGACGTGCTCGAACGTGTAGTCCGGGCCGCGGAAGTTCAGCAGGAAGCGCTGGTCGTCGCGCTCCTTCAACGGGGCCGCGTCGGCGCCGCCGGCGAGGAGCGCCGCGGCCGCGAGCGAAGGCAGCGCGCCGATTGGCGCGGCCGCGTCGCCGCTCCACGCACGCGCGACGTCATAGCGGCGATAGACCTTGTCGGCGTCGGGGCGAATATTGACGAACCCGAGCCACTGAGCGGCGTGCTCGAGGTCATCGAGGGGGAGCACGGCCCCGCGCTCGACGGGCGCGCCCGAGGGCCGGGGCGTCCCGGGGGATCCGAGCGGCCCGAAGGCGCTGGCGCGCGCGGCGAGGCGCGCCGTCTCGTCGGCGTTGCGGCCGCCTGCGCGGAACTGGACGAACTTCAGCGCGAGGGCGGCGTTGGGCGCGGCCTCCAGCGCCGCGGCGAACTGCTCGTCGTCCTCGGCCAGGCCGCGCTGGTCGAAGAGCAAGTCAAACGCGACGGCGCGGGCGCCGCCCTCGTTCAGGTACCCGAGCACCGCCTCGTAGACGGAGCGCGGCCATGGGAACGAGAACCCGTTCTCGTCCATGTAGTCCATCGACTCTTGGTCGATCCAAGCGATGACGACGTCCTCACGCGGCGCGCTACGCCCGACGCCGGAGGTGTAGCGCGCGTCGAGCGTGATGAGCTCGAGGCGCTCGATGAGCCCGAGCCCATGGAGCGTCAGGAGGAGGGCGGTCGCCCCGGCGGCGACGGCGAGGAGACCCTTGAGGTTGCGCATGGAGGAGTTTGTAACCGGCGCGAGGCAGGTCCGGTACCTGGTAGGTTCCGAGCGCGTGCCGTGGGCTGCGCAGCGCGAAGATCGAGCACTGTGCCTGGCTGACCCTCAGCGCTGGCCGATGTGCGCCAAGAGCCAGTCATAGCGCTCCGCGACGACCTGCAGCACCGCCTCGCGCGACCGATAGCCGTGGTCCTCGTACGGCAGCATCACGAGCCGCGCGGTCCCGCCGAGGCCTTGCAGCGCGGCGAACAAGCGCTTGGATTGCTCGGGGAACGTCCCCGAGTTCGAGTCGGCGTCACCGTGCAGGAGCAGCAGCGGCTCCTGGATGCCCTCCGCGTGCAGGAACGGCGACAGCGCAAAGTACGCCTCGCGCGCGCTCCACAGCGCGCGTCGCTCCGACTGGAACCCGAACGGCGTCAGCGTGCGGTTGTACGCGCCGCTCTCCGCGATCCCCGCCGCGAAGAGGTCCGAATGCGCCAAGAGGTTCGCGGTCATGAACGCGCCGTAGCTGTGCCCCCCCACCGCCACACGCCCGCGCTCCGCGACCCCTCGCTCCACGCAATAGTCGATCGCCGCAGCAGCGCTCGCGACGAGCTGCTGAACGAACGTGTCATTGACGGTCTCCGGGTCGCCCAAGATCGGCATCGTCGCCCCGTCGAGCACCGCAAACCCCGCCAAGGCCAAAGACAGGTGCGACGCCCCAGCCGCGAGCGTGAACCGCTGCGCGCTGCCGCGGACCTGACCCGCGAGGCCGGCGTCCGTAAACTCGCGCGGATACGCCCAGATCAAGAGCGGCAGAGGCGCTGCGCCGTCGTAGCCAGGCGGCAAGTACAGCGTCGCCGACAGCTCGACGCCGTCGCCGCGCGGATAGCGCACGAGCTCCTTCTTCACCGCGCGCAGCGCCGGCTGCGGGTCCACCGCGACCAAAATGTCACGCGACGCGAGGTCGCTGCGCTCGGCGCCGGGCAGCGGGACAGGCAAGAGCGAGTCCCGCGGCGGGTCGTTCGGCGTCTCGCGGCGGACCGCGACGAGGACCGCCCCTGACGTGTCGCCCGCGAGGAAAGCGACCACACGCGCGTATTCACCCGCACCGGAGCGCCAAAGGTCACGCTGCTCGCCGCTCTCGAGGTTCAGGCGCGCGAGGAACGGGCGGTCGCCCTCGGGCGTCGCCCCATCGCCCGCGCGATAGGCCCAAACGCCGTCGCGCTGCAGGATCGTCTGCCCGCGCTCGTCAAGGCGCGTCACAAAGGCGCCTGGGTCCGCGTACGCGTCGCTCTGTGAGCGGTCTTCAAGCACGACGGGCGAATAGCGGCCCGCGCCATCGACGAGCGTCGCGCGACGCCAACGCCGCGCGCGGTCGACCTCAGTCAGGATGAAACGATCGGGATCGTCCGTAAACAGGATGCCTGCGGCGCGCTCCGCGACCTCTGCGAGCGTCGTCGGCGCACCGCTCAGCTCGCGGTCGAGGTCGAGCCGCAGCCACCGGTCACGATACGTCGCAGCGCGGCGCGGGTCGCCGCCGTCGAGGGCCTCGACCCAGGTCAAGCTCGATGTGCGGCCAGGGATCCACTGCACGTCGCGCGGCCCGGTCGGGACGCCTCCGATGGGCACGTCGGCCGCGACGGGCAAGGCCACGAGCTCGCGCACGCGGTGGGCGCCGGCGCTCCAGTCGTGCACCTCGATCACCCGCGCAAAGGCGCTCCAAGGCTGACGCAAGGAGAACGGCTCTGCGAGCCGCGTCGCGAGGACGCGTAGGCCGCCGGGCGCGAGCGAGGCGCTGACCCACAGGTCCGGACCGAGGCCCTCGAAGCGCATCGCTTCGCCGCCCGAGGCCGGGACAAGCGCGAGCTCGGAGCGCGCGAGCGCCGCAAAGCGCGCGGCGTCGGCCGCGTCTCCCAGGAGGTCCTGGTAGGTGCGCAACGGCGAGCGCGCGCCCGCTGTCTCGAGGGCGGTCGGCCCCGCCGGCAGCGCAGCGCGCTCCGGCAACGGGCCTGCGTCGCGCGGCACCAGCGCGACGAGCAGCGCGTCCCCTTCGGGGGTCCAGCGCGGTCGAACGAAGAGCGGGTGCAGGCGATCGGTCGCGAGCGTCAGGGCCGCGCCGCTCGCCTCCGGCGCGAGCACCTGAAGCGTCGTGCTGGCGGTCTCCGTGGACTCGACGACGAGCGCGAGCTGGCGACCGTTGAGCGACCAAACCCAGTCCGTCACGCGTTGGTCCGCGGGGAAGGTGAGCGCGAGCTCGAGCGGCGGATCGATGTCCGCCACGAGCGAACGCACCGTCAGCTTGGTCGGCCGGTCCGTCGTGAAGCGCGCGTGGGTCGCGGGGTCGATGCGGAGCCCTGCGAGGCGCTCCATCGGGCGCGCCAGGCGCGCGAGCGGCGGCGGCCCCTCGCGCTCGACGATCAGCGCAAAGCGCCCGTTGGGCGCGTAGTCAACCGTCGGCACCGGGGCGGCGAGCGCGAGCGCCTCGAGCGCAGGCGGCGGACGGCGCCAGGCCGGATCCGCGGACTGCTGCGGGGACGCAGCGACGAGCGCGGCGAGCGCGGCCAGGATCAGGCTGAGCGGCATGGGCGCCATCCTGCGCGCTTCAGGGCGCCCCGTCGAGGGCCGCCCCAGGAGAGCCGCCAGGAGAGCCGCCAGGGGCCCCGCGCAGCGCGGCCCTGAGCGCCGCGACCTCGCGCAGGTCGACGCGGCGCAGCTCGTGCTCGGCGGGCATGAGCGAAGGCGCGAGCCCAACGGCCGCGGGCCCCGTGGCCTCGAGCCGGCTCGCGCTCGCGTGGAAGGCGCGCAGAGGGGTCGTTGCGAGCAGCTCCTGGACGTGCGCGGCGCGCACTCCTCCGGCCGCGACGATCTGCAGGTCCGGCCCCGCGGCCTCGACGAGCGCGGTCAGCTCGCGCGCGCGCTCGACCGCGCGCGCGCCGCCCGCGGAGGTCAAGACGCGCCGCACACCGAGGTCGCTCAGTTGCGCCAGCGCGCGTCGCGGGTCCGGGATCTGATCGAAGGCGCGGTGGAACGTCACCGTCAGCGGCCCGGCAGCGCGGACGAGCTCGCGCGTGCGCGCCACGTCCAGCGCGCGATCCGCGGTCAAGACACCGACAGCGACGCCATCGGCGCCGTGGTCGCGCGCGAACTCGACGTCTCGCACGAGCGCTCGGAAGGTGCTCGCGTCGTAGTCGAAGTCGCCGCGCCGCGGACGCGCGAGGACGATCAGCTCCAGCGCGGTGCGCCCGCGCGCTTCGAGCAAGAGCCCTGGGCCCGGCGTGACCCCGCCGACCTCGAGGGCCGCGCAGAGCTCAACACGGTCGGCGCCGTGCTCGAAAGCGAGCGCCACGTCTTCGGCGGCGTCGCACGCGATCTCGAGGAAGGGGCGGGGCTCGGTTCGGGACGCCGGGAGGTGGGCTGCGTCAGGGACGGTGGACATCGCGCACGAGGATACCCAGGCGCGGGGCCCAGCGCGGCCGAGCGCCCCACGGTCGCGGGGGGCGCGCGCGCGGCCGCGCAGGAGGGTCGCAGTCGCCCGAGAGAATCGCGCGATCCGGCTGGATGACCAGGCGGACGGCGGCGCAGTGAGGGAGGATGGACGCGATGCAGCGCGAGGAGCCCCGTGAACGAGCCCCGTGAACGAGCCCAATGAACGAGCCCAATGAACGAGCCCAATGAACGAGCCCAATGAACGAGCGCAATGAACGAGCCCTGTGACGCCGGACACGGCGCAGGTGGCGAGGGCCCTCAGGCTCGGCCCCCGCGCGCGGATGACCCCGCGACACAGCTCGCGGCGACGCGCTGGACCGAGGCCTGCGCGCGCCGGCTCGTGCGTGATCGCGCGCTCGCGGCGGACCTCACGCAGTCGACCTGGGCGCTCGCGGTCGAGCGCTTTGGGCGCGAGGTCGTGCCCGAGAAGCGCTGGCTGTTCGACCGGCTCCGCGCGCTCGCGTGGAGCACGCGCCGCGGCGAGCGGCGACGCAGAGCGCGCGAAGCGGACGCCGCGCGGCGCGAGGCGCTCCCGAGCGCAGGCGAGCTCGTCGCGCGGGCCGAAGCGCGACGCCGGCTCGCCGCGCTCGTGCTCGAGCTCGGAGAGCCCGCGCGCAGCACGCTGCTGCTGCACTTCCAAGAGGGCCTCTCATTGGCAGAGATCGCGCGGCGCGAAGGCGCCCCCCACAGCACCGTCCATGCGCGTGCCCAGCGCGCGCTCGCCGCCCTGCGCCGCCGGCTCGAGGGTGAGGGGGCCGACGCAGACGCGCTGCGCGGCGCCTGCCTCACCCTCGCTGCCCCCCTCTCGATCGCGGCGCCTCCGCTGCCGTCGAGCCCAGCTCCCCCCCCTTGGGCGCCGCTCTTGCCGCCCACCGAGAAGGCCACACTCATGCTCGAAGGCGCCCGACGCGTCAGCGTCACCGCACTCACGCTCGCCGTCCTCGGCTCCATCGCGGTGCTCGTCGCGACGGCGTTGCGCAGCCCGGCGCCGAAGGACCCGCTGGGGCCGGGCGAGGCGACCCTCGCGGCGGCGGAGCTCGAACCAGAGGCCCCTCCGCCGACGCTCGCGACGGTCAAGTCCGACGGCGCAGCGCGACGCGACGCGACAGCAGAGGCCAGCGCGCCCGAACCCGACCCCAGCGCGCTCTACCGCATGCGCGGGCAGGTCGTCGAGCTCGAAGACGCGGCGGTCGTCGGCGCCTCCGTACGGCTGGCGACGGGGTCGCGCCCGCCGCGCGCCCGCGACGAGGGCGGCGCCCCGCACGCGCAGGCCCTCACGGGCGACGACGGGCGCTTCGAGCTGACCTTGACCGCGCGCGAGCTGCGCGCGCTCGAGCCGTTCACCGCCGCGCGCCTCGTCGTCGACGCCGGGCCGCACCGGAGCGAGTTCTCCTTCGAGCTCGCGGATGAGTCCGCAGCGAGGCTGCCGTTGCCGCGCGCGCCCGGCGTCGACGACATCGGCGTCGTGCGCCTCGAACCTGCTGGCGCGGTCTTCGGCCGGGTCATCGACGAAGACGGCGCGCCCGTCGCCGGCGAACGGATCCGGCTGCTCGGTCCGGGCTCGACGGAGGCTGAGACGATCGGCTTCGCCGGGTTCGCCGGCGACGCAGTGACCGAGCCCGACGGGACGTTCATGCTCGGGCATGTGTCGCCTGGCCCCGCGCTGCTCGAGGTCTACGGCGAGCGCTACTTCACCGCGCCCGAGCGCTGGCTCCCCGTGACGATCAAGCTCGGCGAGACCTGCGGCCCCGTGGAGCTCGTCGTCGACAAGGAGCGCGTCGTCCAGGGGCGCGTGGTCGACACCTCGGGCGCGCCTTGCCCCGGCGTCCACGTCAACCTCTCAGGCAACTGGTCCCATGAAGACACCGCAGAGACCGACGGGGAAGGGCGCTTCATCGCGCCGGTCCGGCGCGGCGCGGCGCGGCCGCTGGAGACGTATCACGAGGGCACCGTGCAAGTGGCGCCGCTGCCCGCGCGCCTCTTCCGCGGCGGCGAGACCGCGGTGGAGGTGGTCTTGCGGCGCGAGGCCGTTGCTGCGACCCTGCGGGTCATCGACGCCACGAGCGGCGAACCGCTCGAGCGCTTTGGCGCGCGCGTGCTGCGCGGCGACGCGGAGGCTTCCAGCGCACGTGCGCCAGCGCCCATGACGCGCCCTGAGGGCCGCTTCGCGTCCACGGCGCGACCGGGCCTCGATCGAGTGTCCCTCGCAGCGCCGGGTTACATCAGCGCCGTGGTCGAGGTGCTGGCGCGCGACGATCGGAGCGCGCCGCAGGTGGTCGCTCTGGCGCGCCGCCCTGGGCTCACGGGGGTCGTCACGCGCGACGGGCGCCCCGTCGCCGGCGCGCCGGTGCGCGTCGCGTCTGTGTGGCTGCGCGCTGCGAGCGAGCGCCTGCACCTCGCGGGCGACACCGTCGAGCGCTCGCCCGTCGACGCCGATCCCAGCGCACGCTTCGACGTGCAGGTGTTCCAACCCGAACGGGTGCTCGGGCTCGACGGGCCGCCGCCGACGCACCGTTGGGTGCGCGTCTTCGGGTCGCGCGGGACCCTCGCAACACGCACGGACGCCGAGGGGCGGTTTCGCATGGGGACCCTCCCATCGGGCCGCTACGCCGTCACGATCGACGATGGGGCCGGGCCGACGTTCGAGGTCGCGGGCGTCGAGTTCTCAGCCGACGCAGGCCTCGACCTCGGCGCGCTCGACCTGCCGCGCAGCGCCACCTTGGCCGGCCGCGTTGACATCGCGGGCGTGCTGGACGCGTCCGGCCTCGAGGCGTACGTCGAAACGCTGGACCGCGCGGCGCCCGTCGCAGCGAACGGCGCGTTCCTGCTGGCGGACCTGCCAGCCGGGGCCGTGTACATCACGTTCCGTGAGCGCGCAGCGGCCGCAGAGCGACGCATCCTCGGAGAGCCTCCGACGTGCCACGTCGTGCTCGCGCCCGGCGAGCACAGGGACGTACGGGTGTGGCTGACGCCGTGGCGCGCGCTCGGCGGCGATTGAGGCGCAGCGGGGATCGGGACCTGCCGTATTGAAACTCTGCGGGATCGAGGCCCTGCGGGATCGAGGCCCTGCAGGATTGAGACCCTGCGGGATGCAAGCACGAGCGCGCGGCTCGCCCCGCGTGTCACCGCTCCTCGGCGAGGGCCTCGAGCTCACGGGACAAGAGCCGCTCGAACCAATGCGGGCCGGTCTCGCGTGCGGGCGAGAAACGGCCGCCGCGGTACAGGCGCGCGCGCACGCCGCGTTGCACGCGCTCGACGATCGCCTCGTCCTCTAGCTCGACCGTGTCGAGGCCGGCGCCCGCGCCGCGCTCCATGAGCGCCGGGCGCGCGACCCAGCTCAAGAAGCGCACGCGCGTCGTCGTCGGGCTGGTCGGCTCGACGAGGTTGACCGACATGCCCCACGGGTACACATTCACCATCAAGTTCGGCCAGAGCCAGAGATAGTCCGCCGCGACGCGCGGCTCGTTCGCGCGCCGGAGGCACGGCTCATCCGAGCCCGCGCGCGCGATGCCGACCTGGCGCACCGCCAGCGGGAAGAGCTCCGTGCGGTACGTGGACGGGTCGAGGACCTCGTGCAGCCCCCCGTGGACAAACGGGACGTGGAAGCCCTCGAGGTAGTTCTCGACATAGAGCGCCCAGTGCGCGGCGACCTCGAAGTCGCGTGTGTGTTCGGGCGCAAAGGTCAGCGGCTCGCCCTCGAACTCGGCCAGGAGCGCGGCCAGCGGCGCGCTCCAGACATCGAACGAGAGGTCCTGCGCGAGCCGCGTGAAGCGCAGCGGCCCGAGCCGCTCACATTCGAGCGCCGGCAGGTCGTCGCGCTCGCATGGGAAGTCGAGCGCCTGCTCGAACGCCGGCATCGAGCGCATGCGGCCGTCGAGGGCAAAGCGGCGGCCGTGGTAGCCGCACACGAGCTCGCGCCGCTCGCAGCGCGCAGCGTGCGGCGCGCGCTCGTCGAGCACGAGGTTCGCGCGGTGTGTGCAAACGTTCGAGAGCACACGCTCCGTCGCGCCGTCCGACGTCCACACCAGCGGCTCGTCGAGCGCCCCCGGCAAGAGCGTGAACGCGTCCGCCGTGCCGCGCGGCTCACCGAGCCGCACGAGCTGCCACGAGCGCGCGAACGAGCGCTGCATCAGCGCGCGGTGCACCGCCGGATCGCTAAAGACGCGCGGATCGATCGTCCGCGCGGCGCGGATGTCGGGGTCGACCGGGAACGGACCTCGGGGCGGATGTTGCACGCGATCAGTCGAACGCACCCGCGCCTATGGCGCAAGGCCGAGCGACCGCGGCTACTCGCGGGCGCCGACGAGCGGGAAGCGCCCTTCGATCGCGCCCAGGTGGCGGAACTTGTCGCGGCGCTCCGCGACGAGGCGCTCCGCGGGGCGCGCCGTCAGCGCGGCGAGCTCCGTCGCGATCGTCTCGCGCAGCGTCTTGAACATCGCCTCGCGGTCCTTGTGCGCGCCGCCGAGCGGCTCTGGCACGACGCCGTCGACGAGGCCGAGGTCCGTCAGAGGCTTCGCCGTCAGCTTCAAGGCCTTGGCTGCGTCCGGCGTGCGCGCTGCGTCCTTCCACAGGATCGCTGCGCAACCCTCGGGCGTGATGACCGAGTAATACGCGTACTCGCAGATGAGCACGCGGTCGCCGATCCCGATGCCGAGCGCCCCGCCCGAGCCGCCCTCGCCGATGACGATCGTCAGGATCGGCACCTTGAGGTCGAACATGTGGATGATGTTCTCGGCGATCGCGGCCGCTTGGCCGCGCTCTTCGGCGCCGATGCCCGGGTACGCGCCCGGCGTGTTGATCAGCGTGACGATCGGCAGCCCGAGCTTCTCGGCGAGGCGCATCTTGCGCAGCGCCTTGCGGTAGCCCTCGGGGTGCGCGCTGCCGAAGTTGCACTCGAGGCGCTCCTTGGTCGTGCGCCCTTTGCGGTGGCCGACGAGCATGAAGCGCTGCGCGTCGATGCGCGCGAAGCCGGTCACGATCGCGCGGTCATCGCCATAGAGCTTGTCCCCGAACAGCTCGTGGAACTCGTCGAAGCTGTGCACGACGTAGTCCGAGACGACGGGCCGGTCGGGGTGGCGGGAGACGCTGACCTGGTCCCAGGCCGAGAGGTCGCGGTACGTCTCGACGAGGCGCGCGCGCAGCTTCGCGCGCAGCCCCTCGACCTCCGGCCCGATGTCGAGGTCGCTCATGGATTCGAGCTCGGCGAGCTTCTTCTCCATGTCCTGGATCTCGCGCTCGAAGGGGAGGACCTGCGGCTCGCTACGCTTCGTGGGGTCTTTCTCGCTCACGGTGGCCGGCCATCGTCCCGAGCGGAGGGTCCCGAGGCAACCCCAAGGGCGCGCACAGCGCCGGTTTCCGCCTGACGCGGCCCGCGCCCGGCCCCCGCCTACCACCCGCGCACCACCCGCGCACCACCCGCGCGGCGCCGGCGCGACGCCCGGGAGCACCCATGGGCGGCTGAGGCGGACCACGCGCGCCCTTGGGCCGCGCCCCGCGCCCCGCGGACGGCGCGCGGCGCCGGAACCTGGGGCGGAATCGCGGCGCAGCCCGGTCGGACCGTTGGGCCCGCCGCGGCCCGGACACTACACTCTTCGCCTCGCAGCGCGCCGGGTGGCGCGCGGCGCCTCAACTCAGCCAGGACCTCGCTCGCGCGGGTCCACCCGATGGGAGCTCCGATGCCCGACGCGGCCCCGCACTCGACCCCCACGTCGACTTCAGAGTCGACCTCCCCCGTGTCCGCCCCCGCCGCAGCGCCCGCAGCAGCGTCCGTGCCGAGCCCCAGCGGCCCGCACGCCTGGCGCGTCGAGGCCTTCCGGCGGCGCGACGTCGATGACCCCGAGGGCGGTCACGCGCGGGCGGCGCTCGCGGAGGTCGGCCTCGCGGGCCTCGGCGACGTGCGCCTCGGGCGCGGCTACCTGCTGCCGCCGACGCTGTCGCCCGACGCCGTGGCGCGCGCGGTGCGCGAGCTGCTGGCGGACCCCGTGCTGGACGACGTGCGGCTCTATGCGCCCGCGACGGTGCCCGCGCCGAGCGCGGCCCACCGCGTCCTCGTCGCGCGCAAGCCGGGCGTGATGGACCCGAGCGCGCTGACGCTGGAGCGCGCGCTGCGCCGCGCAGGGATCCTCGGCGCGGAAGAGGGCGGCCACGTCGCGACGTTCCGCGCCTTCGAGGTCCCCCACGGCGCGGGCTTCGACGCCGCGGCCCTCGCAGCGGCCGCCCGCCGCGGGCTCGGCAACGAGGTCATCGAGACGATCACCGTCGGCTCCGAGGCCCTGTCCTACGGCGTGCCGAGCGCGCGCCCGAAGCACGGCCGTGTCACCGTCACGCTGTCGACGCTCGACGACGCGGCGCTGCTCGCGCTCTCGGAGAGCGGCCAGCTCTCGCTCGACCTCGTCGAGATGCGCGCGGTGCAAGCGCACTATCAAGCGGCGTGCCGCGAGCCCTCGATCGCCGAGCTCGAGACGATCGCGCAGACTTGGAGCGAGCACTGCCAGCACAAGACGTTCCGCGGGCTGATCGAGATGGACGGCCAGGTGATCGACAACCTGCTGAAGTCCACGATCGCGGCCGCGACCCACGAGCTCGCGAAGCCTTGGTGCGTGTCCGTCTTCCACGACAACGCCGGCGTCGTCGAGTTCGAGCCCGACGTCGACCCCGAGCGCGGCGGCTGGTGCCTCGCCTTCAAGGTCGAGACGCACAACCACCCGTCCGCGATCGACCCGTACGGCGGCGCGGGGACGGGCATCGGCGGCGTCATCCGCGACATCCTCGGCGTCGGCCTCGGCGCGAAGCCGATCGCCAACACGGACGCGTTCTTCGTCGGGCCGATGGACCTGCCGGACGCGCGCGTGCCCAAGGGCTCGATGCACCCGCGCCGGATCCTGCGCGGCGTCGTCGCCGGCGTGCGCGACTACGGCAACCGCATGGGCATCCCGACGACCAGCGGCGGCGTGTGGTTCGACGAGGGCTACGTCGCGAACCCCTTGGTGTACGCCGGCACCGTCGGCCTCATGCCGCGCGACTGCGTCGAGAAAGAGATCTTCCCCGGCGACGTGATCCTCGTCGTCGGCGGCCGCACGGGCCGCGACGGCATCCACGGCGCGACGTTCTCGTCCGTCGAGCTGCACGAGGAGAGCGAGACCGAGGACGCCGCGTCCGTACAGATCGGCGACGCGATCCAGGAGAAGCGCGTGCTGGACGGCCTCCTACGCGCGCGGGACCTGGGGCTCTATCGCGCGGTCACCGACTGCGGCGCGGGCGGCCTCTCGTCGGCGATCGGCGAGATGGGCGCGGCCGGCAAGACCAAGGCCGGCGCGGCCACGAAGGGCGGCGCGCTCGTCGACCTCGAGCGCGTGCCGCTGAAGTATCCGGGCCTCGCGCCCGAGGAGATCTGGATCAGCGAGGCGCAAGAGCGCATGGTGCTCGCGGTGCCGCCGGAGCACCTCGCGGCCTGCATCGCGACGTTCGCCGCAGAAGACTGCGAAGCGACGGCGATCGGCACGTTCACGGACACGGGCCGCCTCGTCCTGCGCTACGAAGGCGAGGTCATCGGCGACATGGACCTCCACTTCTTGCACGAGGGCACCCCGCGCCCGACGCGCAAGGCGACGTGGACCGCGCCGAACCTGCCCGACCCGGGCTGCCCGCCGCCCGGCGACGACCCGGCGTCGGCCGACTGGAACGGCGCGCTGCTCGCGCTGCTCCGCCGCCCGAACGTCGCGAGCAAGCAGTGGATCGTGCGCCAATACGACCACGAGGTGCAGGGCATGAGCGTCGTCAAGCCGTTCGCCGGCGTGCGGCGCGACGCGCCCTCCGACGGGGTCGTGCTGAAGCCGCTGGCGAGCTCGCAGAAGGGCGTCGCGCTCGGCAGCGCGGCGCACCCGCGCTACGGCATTTTGGAGCCCGAGCGCATGGCGCTCGCTTCGATCGACGAGGCGCTGCGCAACGTCGTCGCGGTCGGCGGCGACCCGGCGCGCACGTCGCTGCTCGACAACTTCTCGTGGGGGAACTGCAAGAAGCCCGACCGCCTCGGCGCGCTCGTGAAGGCGTCCCGCGCGTGTTACGACGCGGCGAAGGCGTACGGGACGCCGTTCATCTCCGGCAAGGACTCGCTGAACAACGAGTACCGCATCGGCGAGGAGTCCCTGGCGATCCCCCCCACGCTCTACATCTCGGCGCTGAGCATCGTCCCGAACGTCGCGAACTGCGTGACGATGGACGTCAAGCAGAAGGGCAACCTGCTGCTGCTGGTCGGCGGGACCAAGGCGGAGCTCGGCGGCTCCGAGTACCACGCGCACCTCGGCCTGCACGGCGGCACGGTGCCGGCGCCGGACCTGAAGAAGGCCCCGGCGGTCTTCGCGAAGCTGCACGGCGCGATGAAGCTGAAGCAGGTGCTCGCCTGCCACGACCTGTCGGAGGGCGGCCTCGCGGTCGCGCTGGCGGAGATGTGCATGGCGGGCGGGCTCGGCGCAGACGTCGACCTCGCGGTCATCGACCACGAGGCGTTCGAGGCTGGCTATGACACGGACGCGACGCTGCTCTTCTCGGAGTCGTGCACGCGCTTCCTGGTCGAGGTCGAGCCGGGCAAGAAGTTCAACTTCCAGACGAAGATGATGGGCGTGCCCTGCATCCCGATCGGGCGCGTCTCGGGCGGGACGCGCATCAAGGTCAAGGGCGTCGACGGCCGCTCGGTCATCGACGTCTCGGTCGACGAGGCCCACGCGGCCTTCCACGGAGGGTTCCAAGGATGAGTTCAGCGATCGGCACCAAGGTCAAAGCGCTCGTGCTCCGCACGGCGGGCACAAACTGCGAGGACGAGAGCGTGCGCGCGCTGCAGCGCGCGGGCGCGGACGCCGAGATGGCGCGCACCGACGCCGCGGCGCGCGACGTCGAGCGCTTGGGCGCCTACGGCATCCTCGTGTTCGCCGGCGGCTTCAGCTACGGCGACGACCTCGGCTCGGGCCGCGTCTGGGGCAGCGAGCTGCGCGCCGGCGGGCTCGGCGACGCGCTGCGCCGCCACGTCGACCGCGGCGGCGTGATCCTCGGCGTGTGCAACGGCTTCCAGGTCCTCGTCGAGTCGGGGCTCTTCGAGCCCGACGCGGCGCCGGAGGAGCGCTCGATCGCGCTCTACGCCAACGCGTCGAACCACTACGAGTGCCGCTGGGTGACGCTGCGCGAGCACGGCGGCAACTGCGCGTGGTTGCAAGACGGCCTCGAGTGGCCGTGCCCCGTCGCGCACGGCGAGGGCCGGTTCGTCGTGAAGACGGCCGCGGCGCTGGAGCGCTTGCGCGCGAACGGCCAGCTCGCGCTCACGTATGTCGGCCAGGGCGCCGGCGGCGCGGGCTACCCCGCGAACCCGAACGGCGCGGTGGCGGACATCGCGGGCATCACGGATCCAACGGGCCGCGTGTTCGGCCTCATGCCGCACCCGGAGCGCAACATCGACCCGTGGAACCACCCGGAATGGACCCGCCTGCAAGCCGCCGGCCAACGCCGCGAAGCGGGCGAAGGCCTGTCGTTCTGGCGACGCATGGTCGAGTTCGCGAGCAAGTGAGCGCGTCCGCGCTCACTGGAACTGCACGCTCACGGCGTCGGAGAAGTTGCTCGTCGCGGCCCCAGCCGGCGTCGAGTCGCGGAACCAACACTGGAAGTTCCACGTCTCCCCCGGCATCACCGGGCGCGGCGGATTCCCCGGGATCGCAGCGAGGTTCACCAGCACCGATCCCCCGGGACCGCGCAAGATCTGGTCCTGCGCATTGAAGCGCGCGACATTGGCGCCCCCGATGCAGATGATCCCGAGCGAGCCGGGCGCGGGGAAGCTGGTCTGCGCGGTGCCCGCGATGAAGTAGCCGAACGTCGCCACCGGCAACGCCGTCACCGTCAGGCTGAAGCAGTTCTCAGCGACCGACGTCGCCCCGTACGCGCGCGTGACGGCAGCTCGTCCAGACGAGCCGATGTTCGCCGGCGCGCAGTAGTGCACGCCGATCGGCGCCTGCGGTGAGTAGATTCCGACGCGACCGGCGTTGCCGAGCGCTCCGTTGTCATAACCCGCAGCGCCGATCCCGAACTCGTCGAGCGCGTCGCCGTCGAGGTCGCCGACGTTGGCGATCGTGCCGCCGAAGTCGTGGTTCTGGTCCATCCAACTGATGACATAGACCTCGTCACCCGTCGCGCCGGAATAGACGCGCACCTGGCCCAAGAGGTACGCCCCGTTGTCGCCGATCGCGTAGTCCCCGCGCCCATCGAGGTCGATGTCACCGAGGGCCGCGACGCCGTGGCCAAAGAGCGGCGAGCCGCCACCGCTGCCCGTCCGGTCGTGGCGCCGGATGCGCGCGCCGGTGGCGCCCGACAGCACGTGCGCGTAGTCGCCGGTCGCGGTCCCGACGAGCACGTCCGGCACGGAGTCACCGTCCATGTCCGCGCCCGCGCCGTCTAGCGTCGCGCCGTAGCCGTGCCCTGCGCCCTCGCCGAACACGCGCCACAGCGTCGCGCCGTCGAGCCCCGACAACAGGTGCACGACGCCCGACTGAGCGCCGCCGTCGTCATCGGCGGTCGCGCCGACGAGCAGCTCGCTGCGCCCATCGCCGGTCACGTCCCCGACGCCGCGCACGCTGGCGCCGAACCGGTCGAGGTGGCTGTCACCGTACTTGACGAAGACGAGGGCGCCCGTCGCACCCGAGTAGACCCGGACCGCGCCGCTCGTGCCGTTGGGACCCGAGTTGTCGTTCTCGGCCGCGATGGCAAAGTCCGGCACGCTGTCGAGGTCGACGTCTCGGAGCGACGCGACATCGCACCCAAAGCGGTCGTTCGCTGACGCCGCCGCGTAGCTGTAGATCACGCTGCCGTCGAGGCCGGAGAGGACCGCCGCGGTGCCGCCGACGCCGGCGCCCACCGCGCCCACGAGCAGGTCGTCGAAGCCGTCGGCGTCGAGGTCCCCGACCCCGACGGCGGAGCCGCCAAAGAGGTCGTTCGCGGCGCTCCCCACCAACGTGCGGACGACGCCGCCGGTCGCGCCGGAGTAGACGCGCACTTCACCCGATGAGAGCCCGTTCGGGTCCGCGTCGGGGAGACCGATCAGGTAGTCGCGTGTCCCATCACCGTCGACGTCGCCTGCAGCGCGGATCGTCCCTCCGAGCCGTAGCTGCGCGGCGTCGCCGAGGTGCGTATGCAGCAACTTCTGGGCGCTGGACGCGCCCATCAAGAGGCCAAAGCACAATGCCCCGGGGCCAGCCAGTCGCCGACTCGAGGGTTGGAGCGTGTACGTCGATCGGATTTGGGAGTGCATGGGATTCTCGCGTTACAGGAGCGCCCCACGGACCAACTCCGGTCGCGGGGCGGGGCCTGGAACGGGGACCACGCAGCCCGCAGACAAGGAATCCAGCGGAATTCGGCGGGGGCCGCTCGAGCGCGCGCCAGCCCGCGCTCGTCGACCGCCCAGCTCAGCGTCCAGCGCGGCGCGTCGCCAGCTCGAACACCTTGCGGAACCGCTCGAAGGCGCGCAGCCCCGCGCGCTGGGCCGCGGCGTAGGACAGCCCGAGCCGGACCGCCTGCTCCTCGACGGGCACCCCCTCCGAGCGCCACTTGACCAGGTGGCGGTCCTGCTCGGGCAGGGCCGCCAAGGCTCGCGCCGTGAGGACCAAGAGCTCTCGCCGCGCGGCCTTCGTCGCGGGCCCCGACTGCAGCGCGGGCGGCGCCGCTGCGCCATCGCGGGGCCGCTCGGACAGCGTCAAGCGCACGACGCGCCCGGCGCCGCGCTTCAACGTGCGCCAGTGCTCGCGCCGGTCCTCCAGGAGATTGGCCGCGATCGTGAAGAGCCAGGCGCGCAGCTGCGGCTCGCTCTCGAGCTCGGGTTCGCCGGCGCGCCCCAAGGCGCGCACGAAGACGGACTGCACCAGGTCATCGAGCTCTTCGAAGCGCAGGAGGCTCCCGCAACGCCGCGTGAGGTACGCCCGGAGCGCGCCCTCTTGCGCCAAGATCCGTGCATCGAGGTCGCCGCTCATCGCGGCTCCTCGCGCAGCACGAGCCGGAACCCCGCGCCGACATCGACGTCGTCCTCGGCGAGGTAGCGCGTGCGCCCGATCGCGAAGTCCTGGGCCGCCGCGAGGTTCCACGCGCCGCCACAGAGCGCCCACACGGTCTCCGCTGGCTCGGCCACGGCGCGCCCTCGCGCTGGGCGCCAGGGGTCGTCGATGTGGACCCACTCCGCGGCGCTGCCGGCCAGGTCGTGGATGCCCCAAGGCGACTCGTCGAGCGGCAGCGCGCCGACGGGCTCTGGCACGGGCACCGGCCGCGTGAAGCGCGACTTGACCCACGAGGGTGCAAAGGTCGGGCCGTGCACGTACGCCCGCCCGTCGCCGCCGAACGCGCCCCAGCGCCACTCGTCGAGGGTCGGCAGGTCCGCCCGCAGCCCGCGCGAGGCATACCCGCCGACCCGATCAAACCACCGCGCGTAGGCGCGCGCGCCGACGCTCGAGACCCCCAGGATCGGCCAATCAAGGCCGATCTCTGGCGGCAATGCCGGGTGACCCGCGGCATCGACGGGCCACGCGCTCCCCGCCATCGGCCCAGCGCTGACCAGCGGCAGCTCGAGCGCGCCCGCCGCGAGCGCGGCGCGCGCCTCGTCGGAGCGCAGGAACTCGAGATACTCACCGGTCGTGACCTCGTAGCGCTGCATCCAGAACGCCGCGACGCCATCGCCGAGCGCGTGCACGTCCACGCGGACGAAGCCCGCCGGCGCCTCTGCGCTCGGCACGAGCCGCGCCTCGAGCGTCAGGCCACGCGCGTAGTGCTCGCACGCATGGTCCAAGTGAAACGACACGCGGTGCGGCGCGTACCCCGGGCACACCAACAACGCCACGTAATAACCAGGCTCCGAGGCTGGGAACTCCAGCGGCGTCTGCCCGACATAGGAGGCTGTATCCGCGAGGAGCGGCGCGCCGGTCGTGTGCGCGACGACCCCCTCGGGACAGACGAGCGTGAGCCGCGTGTCACCTCGCCGAACCTCTACCTCCATGCCCCCGCGCGCGACCGCTGCCTGGGGGGTGCACCACGTCGCCGGGTCCAGGTCCGAAGCGTCATCGCCGACGAGCTGCGAGGCCCATTGGAGCTGCTGCAAGAGATGGCCAATGGGTTGCGCAGCGGGTGACTCGCAGAGCCGTGCAACGAGCTGTCGCGCGCCCCAGAGGTCCTCACACGGTTCATCACCGACAGCGAGCAAGCGGTCCCAAAGCACATCACGAGAGCCTTCACTCGTGCGCGCCTTGAGGACCGATCCGCGCACGGGCCCCCCAGCGACTTCGACGATCAGGTCCCCTGCGCGCAGCGGCCCACGATCCTCTGACACTTCGAGCGCGAAGCCGCCGAACTCGTTGCCGTTGTCTGGGCTCCCGAGCGGCCGCGGCACGTAGCGTGCGCCGGCTGGCTCCGACAATCGCTCGACTCGAAAGAGGTGCACAGCGGCCTCGCCGGGCGCTGCGCGCACGGTCAGCGCGACGCGCCCGGAGACGCGCTGCGCCCACTCTCCAGCCGGATCGAGCGCGAGGATGCGCGCCCGACAGTGCGCTGCGAGGGCGCGCTGCTCGTCGTCGCGGACGTCCATCCAGCGCTGGAACCAATACGCGCCCCAGGCATCGACGGCGCCGGAAGCGGCCGCATCGAGGCGCTCCGCGCGGCCGAGCAGGACGGGCACTTCCTCGAGCGAGACGCGCAGCGCTTCGTAGTCCGCGACGAGCGCGCGCGCGGGCCCGAGGCGCCGGATCTCTGCGGCCGAGGTGTATTCGATCTCCGCCATCGACGCGCTGCCGCGCAGGTCGAAGCTGGCGCGCTCATACGCGGCGCGCCCCGCGCCGTACCGGTCGATCAAGTCGCGCGCGCGCACGACGAGCGCGCGCGCTTCGCGCTGGCGCTCCCCAGCTTGCGCCCGGTCGCGCCAGCGATCGCGCACGAACACCGCTGCGAGCACGAAGGACAACACCACGGCCGTCGCCACGAGGGCCCGATGGCGCCGGGCCCAGGCCAGCCCGCGCCGGTAGGGCCCCGCCCGCCGCGCCTGGATCGGGCGCAGCTCCAGCACCGCCCGCAGGTCGTCGCGCAGCGCCGCCGCGGTGGCGTACCGCCGCGCGGGGTCCTTCTCGAGCGCCTTCGCGAGCACCGTCTCGACGTCGCTCGGGACGCGCAGGCCGCGCTGCGCGAGCGACCGCGGCGCTTCGTGCGCGACCGCGTGGAGCACACGCTCGACCGAGTCGCCTTCGAACAGCGGCGCCCCGACGAGCGCCTCGTAGAGCGTCGCGCCGAGGCTGTACACATCACAGCGGCCGTCGACGGGCGCGCCGCGCAGCTGCTCGGGCGCGACGTACATCGGCGTCCCCGCGAACGAGTGCGTCAGGCGCAGCGTCTCCCGCGTCACATCGCGCGCCAGCCCAAAGTCCAGGAGGAGCGCCCGCCCGTCCGGCGTGATGCGAACGTTCGACGGCTTCACGTCCCGATGGACGATGCCCGCCGCGTGCGCGTGTGCCAACCCGTCCGCGAGCTCGACGCCCCAGCGCAGGACCTCGGCGACGGAGGGCCGCGCATCGGCGATCCGCTCATCGAGGTTGCGCCCGGGCACGAGCTCCAGCGCGATCCACGGCGCCCCGGCTTCGTTGCCCGCGTCCAGGACGCGCAGCAGGCTCTCGTGCCGGAGCGCTGCCAGGAGGCGCCCTTCGCGGTCGAGCCGCGCCGCCGCGGTCGGAGAGTTGGAGTGCTCGTGCCGCAGGAGCTTCACCGCACAGAGCCGGCCGAGCGGCATCTGCCGCGCGAGGTAGACCCGCCCCATGCCGCCCTCGCCGATGCGCCGGAGGAGGCGGAACGCGCCGACACGCTCGCAGGGCAGGTCGCTCGCGACGGGGTCCTCGGCGCGGCCGGCGGCGGGATCGGCCTCGCCGTTCACCAGCCGCCACACGTCCTGCAGCCAGCCCGGCAGCGCGCGCTCACGCGTGGCGCCGCCGTCCGCGGCGTCCCGCGCGTCGCGCTGGGCGAGGAACTCCTCGGGCGCCACCTCCTCGCCCCGCAGGAGCGCGTCGAGGTAGGCGTCCAGGCGGTCGTCGCTCGTTTCGCCGGGTCGCATCGCAATGGCAGGTTAGCCGCTCGCAGCGGAACGGGCCCGTCCGGGCGGGCGTGCCACGCATGGGGCCGCTTGACAGCAGGGTCCCCCACCAGCGGCGCCGCGGCCGCGCTGGGGCGGCGCGAAATCTTGGGCACGTCCTGCGCGGGATGGTGGAAGTGGCGGCGCGCGGGTCCCTATGATCCAGGCGCGCGGGCACGGCCCGCGCCAGGAGTTCGCAAGGGCGCGCGCTGCCTGGCACGAGGGAGCAGATGAATCACACGAGAGGGCAGATGTCGATGCCGAAGAGCTTCGGGCTTGGGATCTTGGGTTGTGTCGCGGTCGCGCTCGGCGGGTGCGCGCCGCTCGCCGTCGTCGGCGCAGCCGTCGTCGTCAACGACGAGTTCATGGACCACGCGAAGTTCGACATCGTCAAGCAAGACGTCGATTACGTCTGGGCCTCGGTGAAGAGCACGATGGCGCACATGACCACCGACCTGCTGCAAGTCGACGAGGACATGCGCGCCCTCCAAACCTACGTCGACAACGCGCTCGTGACGGTGCAGGTCGAGCGCTACGACCTCGGCGAGACGAGCATCCGCACCGCGGCCAAGAAGCTGCTCGTCTACAACGACGACATCGCGACGATGGTGCAAGACCGCATCGCCTCTGACCTGCGTTGATGAGGACCGCGATGAAGGCCGTACCCCGGACTCGAATCGGCGGCGCTGCTGCGGCGCTCGCGCTCGCCGTGTGCGCATCGCTCGCGAGCTGCCTCGCGGTCGCCGCGAGCGGCGTCGGGATCTTCGTCAGCAGCGAGTTCATCGACAACGCGCACGTCATCCACTACGACCGCGAGGCGGGCGACGTCTGGACCGCCGTGCGCGCGGCCACGCTCGACTTGGCGCTGGACGACGCGCCGGTGCTCGATGACGCGGCGCGCACCGCCGAGCTCGTCATCGAGGGCGGACGCGCCGCCATTCGCGTCGAGGCGACGGGCGCCAAGCGCTGCCGCTTGCTCGTCGGCGCGCGCAAGTTTGGCGTGCACAACGCTGGCCTCGCGCACCTCGTGCTCGTCAAGCTCGACGACGCGGTCTCGGTCGGGAAGTGACCTCGGGGGCGCGCGCGCGCGGGCGCGAGCGTCACTGGGCCAGCTCGCCGATCAGCTGCTCGAGGCGGCCCTCGAGCTTCAGGCGCTGCACGCACGCGCCGCAGATCCCGGAGAGGCGCAGCATGTGCCCGGTCATCATGAAGCCCTTCGCCTCGGCGTTCTTGCGCTGCAAGGCCTCGATCTCCTCGTCGCGGAACTCCTCGATCCCGCCGCAGACGGTGCAGACCATGTGGTCATGGTGCTCGTGGCCGAGGATGTGCTCGTAGACGACGCCGTTGCCGGTCTCGACGGCCTCGATGAAGCCGCCCTTCTGCAGCACGTCGAGCGTCCGGTAGACCGTCGCGCGCGACACGGCCGCGCCGGACTCGGCCTTGAGCCACTCGTACATCGTCTCGGCGGAGAAGTGGTCGTGGGTCTCGAAGGCCTTGTCGAAGACCTGGCGCCGCTGCGGCGTCATGCGCAGGTTCTGCTGGCGCAGGTAGTCCTCGAAGCGCTGGATGATCGCGGCGTGTTTCACGGGCTCGAATGGGGCCGGTACGAGCGCGCGAGCCGCAGCGGCGACACACCTAGCTCGTAGAGCCCCCTTAGCATCCAGTTCCGGAGCGTACAGCGCAAGATGCCCTCGCGTTGCCAGCGTCGGGCGGAGACGCGGAGGCGCGCGCCCTCGACGAGCTGGGCCCGCACGCCCGCGCGCCGCAGCGCGTGGGACAAAGCGACGTCCTCGAAGAGCGGCAGGGGCTCAAAGCCGCCCGCGCGGCGGTAGGCGGCGGGCGTCAGCGCGAGCCCGGAGTCCCCATAGATCATGCCGCGCCGCACGCGCGCGTCGGCGGCGCGCTCGATCCAGCGCAGCGCGCGGCCAGGCCCCTCGACGGATTGGGAGAACCCGGCGGCCTCGGCGCCGGCAGCGAAGCGCGCCGCGAGCGCTGAGAGCGCGCCGGGGTCGGGCACCGCGTCTGCGTGCAAGAAGATCAGCACATCGAGGCCCTGGCCGGCCGCGTCCTGCCAAGCCATGAGCGCCTCCGCGGCGGCCGCGAGTTGGACCCCGCGGCCGCGCGCGGTCGGGACGACCGCCGCGCCAAAGCGGGCCGCGACTCGGACGGTCCCGTCGCTGGAGCCCCCGTCCGCGACGACCACGTGCGCCGCGCGGTCCGCGACCTCGCCCGCCTCGGTGAGGCGCGCGAGGAGGCGCGGCAGCGACGCCTCTTCGTTGAGGGCGCAAACGCCCACGCCGAGGCGCAGGCCGGCGCTCACGGCCGCGCCGCGTTGCGACGCGCTTCGCGCCGCCGCCCGATGTCGCGGCGGCAGAACTTGCCGTCCCAGCTAATGAGGTCGTACGCGCGGTACGCCTTCTCGCGCGCGACGTCCGTGTTCTCGCCGAGCGCCGTAACACACAGGACGCGGCCGCCGTTGGTGACGGTCGCGAGCTCGCCGGCGGGCGACTTGACGCGCTTGGTCGCGCCGTGGAAGACGACGACGTCTTCGACCTCGTCGGCGGCTTCGAGCCCGCTGATCGGGTCGCCCTTGCGGGGCGCTTCGGGGTACGCCTCGGCGGCGGCGACGACGCCGACGACCGCGCGCGGGTCCCAGGTCGGCGGCTCGACCTCTTCCAGGCGGCCTTCGGCGGTCGCGAGCAAGAGCGGGACGAGGTCCGACTTCAGGCGGCGCATCAAGGCCTGGCACTCGGGGTCGCCGAAGCGCACGTTGTATTCGATGACCTTGGGGCCGCTCTCGGTCATCATCAGGCCGACGAACAGCACGCCGCGGAAGTCGATGCCTTCGCGGCGCAGCGCGTGCACGGTCGGCAGCAACACGTGCGACTCGATCTGTTTGTGGACGCGCTTGCCGAGCTCCGGGACGGGCGAGAACACGCCCATGCCGCCGGTGTTCGGGCCGACGTCGCCGTCGCCGACGCGCTTGTGGTCCTGCACCGCTTCGAGGATGCACAGCGTCTGGCCGTCGGTGAGCATGAACATGCTCGCCTCTTCGCCCTCGAGGTGCTCTTCGATGAGGACGCGCACGCCGGCCTTGCCGTGGCGCCCCTCTTCCATCAGGGCGTCGATGACGCTCTTGCCCTCGCGCGCGTCGTGGACGATGTAGACGCCCTTGCCTGCGGCGAGGCCGTCGGCCTTGATGACCTGCGGCCAGGTCGTGCAGCCTTCGAGGTACCCCTTGGCGCCGCCGCTGCGATCGAACGAGCGCGAGGCCGCCGTGGGAATGCGGTACTTCTCGAGGAGGTCCTTTGAGAACGACTTGGAGCCTTCGAGCAGCGCGCCGGCCTTGCCGGGGCCGAAGACCTTGAAGCCCTTCTCGCGCAGGAGATCGGCGAGGCCTGCGCACAGTGGGTCCTCGGGGCCGATGACGACGAGGCCGGGCTGCTCCTGCTCACAGAGCGCGACGAGGGCGGGGCCGTCGTCGGCCGCGACCTTCTCGAGGCGGGCGACGCTCGCGATGCCGGCGTTACCGGGCGCGCAGATCACCTCGGTGACGAGGGGTGACTGCTTGATCTTCCAGGCGAGGGCGTGTTCACGCCCCCCCGAGCCGACGACGAGGACCTTCATGGGAGGAGCTTCCGGCGCGGGGCGGGGCGTGCGCGCGGGCGAAGAGGATAACCGGCGGACAGGGGCCGCGCACTTCCGAGCGTGCGCCCCTTCCCCCGGTGGTCCCATGCGGGCTACGATCCTGGACCGGGCCGGGGTGTACCTCAGTTGGTAGAGGCGAAGCTTTGGGTGCTTCGAGTCGCTGGTTCGAGTCCAGTCACCCCGACCACCTCCCTCCCATCGTCGTAGGCACGCCCACGCCGTGGACCTGGGCCCGAGCCCATAGGTCCGAGCTCCCTCGGTCCCAGTCACTCGGCTCGCGCTCCCTGCCGCCTGGCGCCCTCTCGGGGCCGCCAGGCGGCAGCGGAGTCACAGGCCCCCCCCGCTCGGCCCACCTCGGCCCAGCTCGGCCCACCTCGGCCCACACGGGCGCGAGCGGCCCCGATCGATGCCCCGCAGCACAAGCGCCCGTAGCTCAGTTGGATAGAGCGCTCGCCTTCTAAGCCCCGAAGGCTGATCCGAGAGGCACCCGGAAAGCGCCCGAACGCACCGCGCAATCGCCCGCTGGGCCACGCCTTAGCGTCCGAGAAGCACCCGAGAGGCGTACGGGCGGCGGGCCGAGCGCGGACCTTCCGCGTTTGCGATTCGACCCCGCGCGGAAGGTGATCGCGGGGTAGAGTCGAGCATGCAGCGCTTTCCCTTCACTGAGGACCGCATCCGCAAGGAGGCGCTCCCGCCCGAGCCCGACGCCACGACCGCGACCGGGAAGCCCGTCAAGGACACGATCTACTGGGACAAGGACGTGCCGGGCTTCGGCGTTCGCGTCGGCCGTCCCCGCACCGACCCCGATACCGGCAAGCCCGCGCCGCCGGTGCGGACGTTCATCTTCCAGCGCGACGTTCGCGGGCGGACGCGCCGCTTCACGATCGGCCGCCACGGGCACGACGAGACGCGCGACGACCTGTACACGGTCAAGCGAGCGCGCGCCCGCGCGGTCGAGCTGCTCAACTACATGCTCAAGGGCCTCGACCCCGCCGAGGAGGAGCGGCGGGAGGAAGTCGAGGGCATGACGCTCGCCGCCGCGATCGCACTGCACGTCCGGTCGATGCGCGCCCGGGAGTGCGCCGAGCGCTCGATCCTCCACGTCCACCAGGACGCCGAGCGCTACATGCCCGACTGGCTCGCGCGGCCCCTCGCGTCGATCACGCGCGCCGAGTGCATGGAGCGGCACGCCCAGCTCACCGAGCGCGGCAAGTACGTCGCGAACCGCGCCATGCGGATGCTTCGCGCCGCCTGGAACACGGCGGCCCGCGCGAACGACCAGCTGCCGAAGTGCCCGGTGGTCGCGGTCACGATGAACAAGGAGCGCCGCCGCCGCGAGCCGATCACGTGGGACGCGCTCCCTCGTGGTGGGCGAAGGTGGACTCGATCGCGAACCCGATCCGCCGCGACCTGCAACTATTCATCCTGTTTACGGGGCTCCGCGCCACCGATGCAAAGACGGTGCGCTGGGAGCACATCAACCTCGGCGACGAGCCCGTGTACCTGGGCTCCGTCGAGATCCCGCCGGGCTGCATCCACCGGCCCAAGCCGAAGGGCGGTGAGGACCGCGCCTTCACGGTGCCGCTCTCGACCCCGGCGCTGGAGATCCTCCGCCGCCGCCGGGAGCAGAATCGCCTGATCTACCCCGACGACAAGGGCTGGGTGTTCCCCTCGACGGACGCGGGCGGCGCGGTCTCGCACGTCCACCGCGTCGGCGAGCAGCGCTACGACGGCCACGGCCGCAAGTACAACTTCCTCCCTCGCCCCATCGCCTGCGAGACACCTTCGCGACCGCCGCCGCCACGGCGGGAGCTGGAGATGCGCACGATCAAGGTGCTCATGAACCACGTCCTGCCCCGGGGCGACGTGACCGAGGGTTACATCGGCTACACGCCCGAGATGTTCAGGGAGCCGGTGCAGCGCATCGCTGACTTCCTGCTGGCGAAGGCCATGTCGGGAGAAACTTCGGCCCGCCCGACCTCGAAGCGTAGCGTGGGGTAGCCTACGGATTGAAGGCACTGCTGGGCGCAGCCTGATCTCATCGCGCCTTCGGAGCCGCCCCGGAATCAACGGCCCGGGGCTTGTACTTCAGCCGTCCCTATCGGGGTCCCCAGGGAGACCCCAGCCGGGCAAGGACGCTGATCCCGAGATCGACCTTCGTTCACACGGAGGCTGACGTGGATCAGCACCTGACCCTCGACCGCGAGGCGGTCGAGCCCATGACGGCTCGGGAAGTCGCCGACTTCCTCAAGGTACACATCAAGACGCTCCTGCGGTGGCACGCCCAGGGTGTCGGACCGCGACGCTACTGCCCAACCGGGCGTGGCGGGCGGGCCCTCTACAACCGCGCCGAGGTCATCGCCTGGGCGTTCCGCAGCCACGGGGGGACGCGATGAGCGCGGACTCCCCCGCGAGCGCCCTCGCGCTCCTCAAGGCGCTCGGCCTCGGCGACGGCAAGCCCCTAACGAAGGGTGCCCGCGTCGCGCTGGAGACCGTCCAGCCGATGGCCGTCTCGAAGTACGGCGTGCAGGTGATGTTCGGCCTCGACTCCGAGCGGGTCGTCGAGGACTGGCTCCGAAAGGGCACCTGCGACGACGGCATCGAGTTCCCCCGGCCGGTCGCGATCAGCGACCGCCTGCACCGCTGGGACGTTGCCGAGTTGCACGTCTGGTGGGATCGCAAGAAGGCCAAGCGCGCGCAGCGGGGAGGACCCTTCTGATGTCCTCTCCTCAGCCGGACTACCAGGCGTCGATCGAGTTCCTACAGAACGTCCGCCGTGGCGGCGAATGGTGCTTGGTCGCCATCGACCCCAACAAGAAGGGTCTCGACGCCGACACCTTCGGTGGCGTGGACGTTGGGCGCGACGGCAAGGGCCGACTCCTCGACTGGCTCGAAGAGCAGGGCTCGAAGCGCAAGCGCAACATCTACTGGACCGTCAATCAGGTCCGACGCCACCTCAAGACGAAGCCGAGCCGCGAGCACATCGCGGGCCTCTTTTGGCTCCATGTGGACCTCGACCCGCGCGCGGGCGAGGACATCGACGCCGAGCGCGAGCGCATCCGTGCGCTGCTCCTCGACCCGACGCGCCTCGGGATCCCCAAGCCGACGTGCGTGGTGTTCTCGGGCGGCGGCTACCAGGCGTTCTGGAGGCTCAAGCTGCCCGAGATCCTGGACGGCTCCGCCGAGCAGTACGAGGAGGCGAAGCGCTGGAACAAGCAGCTGGAGCTGACCCTGGGCGGCGATAACTGCCACAACGTCGATCGGCTGATGCGCCTGCCGGGAACGATCAACAGGCCGGACGCGCGGAAGCGCGCCAAGGGTCGCGTGGAGGAGCTGGCCGAGGTCGTCGAGTTCAACTCCGAGCTGCACGACCTCGCGCGCTTCACCAAGGCCCCCCAGGTCGCCTCGGAGGCTCCCGGATTCTCCGGCGGCACGGTGACGGTCTCCGGCAACGTCGCGCGGTTCTCCTCGGTGGACGACATCGAGGAGCTTCGCGGACCCGAGCGCGCCCAGTGCCGCGTCGTCATCGTCCAGGGTCACGACCCCGACGACCCCGACAAGTTCAAGGGCTCGCGGTCTGAGTGGCTGTTCTTCGTCTGCTGCGAGATGGTCCGGGCTGGCTGCTCGGACGACGCGATCTACTCCGTCATCACGGACCCCGACTTCGGCGTCTCGGCGTCGGTGCTGGACAAGGGCTCAGGCATCGAGGAGTACGCTCTGCGGCAGATCGAGCGGGCGCGAGAGGAGGCGGTGGACCCGATCCTGCGCGAGCTGAACGATCGGCACGCGGTGATCGGCTCGATCGGGACGAAGGGCCTGTGCCGAATCCTCGGTGAGGAGAAGGATGCGAAGGGTCGGCCGGTGATCGTCTACCAGAGCCAGTCCGACTTCATGCTGCGCTACCGCAAGCGGAAGCGCGAGTGGATCGACAACGACGGGAAGGCCCAGAGTATGCCGGCGGCGGTCTGGTGGCTGGAACATGCGCTCGGGCGCTACTTCGAGGGCGTCACATTCGCGCCGGGCAAGCCGCCCGTCGTGGACGGCAAATACAACCGCTGGCGAGGCTTCGCGTGCAGCGCGAGCCCTGACGGGTCGTGCGAGCTGTACCTGCGGCATGTGCGCGAGAACATCTGCTGCGGGAACGAGGCGCACTACGAGTACCTGCTCAACTACATGGCGCACATCGTCCAGAACCCGGCTGAGCCCGCCGAAGTCGCCATCGTCCTCCGGGGCGGCCAGGGCACGGGCAAGGGCGTGTACGTCGTGGGCTTCGGGTCCTTGTTCGGGCGGCACTTCATCACCGTCACGAGCAACGAGTTGCTCACTGGCAGGTTCAGCGGCCACCTCGCCGAGGGCATCATCCTGTACGCCGACGAGGCGGTAGCGTCCGACGACCCGCGCGCCGAGGCCAAGCTGAAGGCCCTCATCACCGAAGCCGAGGTCATGTCCGAGTCGAAGGGCGTTGACGCGGAGATGGTCGACAACCACCTGCACGTCTTCATGGCCTCGAACGAGCGGTGGGTCGTGCCCGTCGGGAACGGCGACCGCCGCTACGTTGTGTTGGACGTCAGCGAGAAGCACAAGCAGGACGGCCCATACTTCAACGCGATCAAGGACGAGCTGAATAACGGCGGGCGGGAGAAGCTCCTGCACACGCTCCTGACGCGCGACCTCGGGACCTGGCACCCCCGGCAGGACCGGCCTGTGACGGCGGCGCACGCCGACCAGAAGCGCGCCAGCCTGCGCGGGCTCGAAGCCGTCTGGCACGATGCCCTGTGGTCGGGCGAGCTGCCCTCGTTCTGCCAGCGGCTCCAGGACGGCAGCGTGTTCCTCCCGACGCGGAGATTCGCCGAGTACGTCAGCACCCGCGAGCGGTGGCGCGAGGACAAGGACTGCTCGGACCATGCCGTCGGCCGCCTGCTTGGCGAGGACGGAATGGGCTTCGAGAAGGCCGAGGACCCGTCCCCGGGCTCGCGGACGAAGGGCTACGTCATCCCGCCCCTGCCCGAGGCGCGGCGGTGCTGGGACGACCGGCGATGGGCAGAGCCGAGCTGGGACGCGGCCGACGACTGGGGCATCCGAGACTTCGACCAGGGTGCCCACGAGACGTTCCGGCCGGTGGGCCCAGGGTAGGCGCGCGCTTCAAAGCGCGCGGGTCGCGCGGAACCGAGCGTGTGGGACCCCACTTCGCGGTGTTGCGGAGTGGGGTTTCTCGCTTCGTTCGCTTCGCGCGGTTTTTCTTGCAGATTCCCCCGTGCCCGGCGCGGCGCTCGTCTCCGACCTTACTACGAACTCTCTCTCTAAAGCGAACGAAGCGAACGAGATAGAAGAAAACCCAGCGGGTGGTGTCGAGAAGCTGGAACAGTGACGTTCGCTTTGCTGGATCCGAAAGCGAACGCCGCGCGCTTCAAAGCGAACGCGCCCCGCCGACCTCCCTTTGGGCAGGCGCAGGGGACCGGCTCACGCACGTCGAGGCCCGTCGATTTTCTGCGGATTCTGCACACCCTGCGTTTGTCTCGCCTGTGGGCCTCGACTTACGAATAGGCGTGGCCGGACGACGCCGACAGCAACCCCTGACCGAAGAGCGCAAGGAGCTGTTCCTTGCCGCGCTCGCGGAGTGCGGCAACATCGGGCAGGCCGCGCGCGAGGCGAGCCCCCGCGCCGACGGCGACGCCTCGGCGACGTTCCGCGACGCGCGCCGCCGCGACCCCGAGGGCTTCGGCGCTGCCGTCGAGGACGCGCTCGAAGCGTTCCGCGACAAGATCCGCCAGGAGGCGTATCGGCGCGGCATCCAGGGCGTCCCGGTGGACGTGATCGGCCCGACCGGAACGGTGATCGGGCAGCGCGTCGTCGCCAGCGACCGCGTGCTGCTGGAGCTCATGCGCGGGCGGCTCAAGGAGCACCAGCCCGTGAAGCGCGTCGAGGCCGTCGTCGAGCAGACGGTGACGCAGACCACGCGCAACGAGTCGCTCGACGCCTACCTCTCCAGCATGTCGCGCTCGAACCGCGCGAAGCTCAAGGAGATCCTTGAGGACGAGCTGGCCCGCCGGAATGGCGTCGAGCCCAGCTCGAACGACACCCAACCTTCCGCCGGACTTCCGAACGGGGAGCGCGAGCGTTGAACGTCGCCGTGCCCGCCACATCGAACACAGGATCCGCGCGCACGGAGCGCCGGATCGTAGAAGACGCGCGCTGCAAGACTGCCTGGTCCGGCCGGTCTGCGGAGCGCCACGGAACCGAGCTGCTTGGTCGCCTCGGTCTCCTCGGGGAGCCCACACGCTGTCCTCGTGTTGGGCTCCCCACCTTCCACCTCGTGGCCACGGCTTCCGGTCGCGAGGTCCCCTCGGTTGCGTCGCACCGACGGGGCCGCCGCTTCTACAGGGGTCGGCGGCCCCACTTCCACCTGACCGGACAAGCCTGACCCGATGAGCACGAGCACCAAGACCCAAGACCGCGTGGCCGAGCTGCGCGCCGCACTCACCCGAGCCGAGGCCGACCTCGCCGACGCGCGCGAGCGCCTGGGCGTCGCCGTGGCCGACGACAACACCGAGGCCGCCGCCGAAGCGCGCGAGGACGCCGCCCGCGCCGAGCGCATCGCCGACGAGCTGCGGAGCGCCCTCCCCGTTGCCGAGCGCCGCGCGCGCGAGGCGGCCCAGGCCGAGGCCCAGCGGCAGCAGAAAGCCCGCGAGAAGGCAGCTAACGCAGCGAGGAAGCAACGCGTGGCCGCCGCCAAGAAGGTCGATGCCGCGCTCCTCACCCTGGGCAAGGCGTACCGCGAGTACCAAGCCACCGACCCCGGTGGCGACGCCGCCGCCGCGTCGCGCCTGTCGCGCCGCTCCCGCTACGCCGCGACCGCCGCGCTGTTCCACGCCGCCCCCGAGTTCGCGCGGGAGGTGATCGAGCCGCACGTCCGCCCGATGCGCGCCCACCACACGTCCCTCGCCGATGCCGTGGGCAAGACGGTGCGCGAGTTCGCCGGAGTCGAGGACGACGCCGAGTGAGCGAGCCGAGCCTCGCGCTGTTGGAGCACGCGCTCGACGTGAGCGCGGGCCGCTGCGATCCGCTCGGGACGGCGCGGGACTACCACGTCTGCGCCCTGGAGTTCGCCCAGCACTCCGCCCGCCCGGGCGAGGACGCGCACGACGCGCTCCTGCGCCTGATCCTCGACGGATCGGGCGTCGTCTCGATCCTCTACAGGGCCGCCGACCGCGCGGCACGCTGAACCATGAGCAACCCCAAGCGCAAGCGCCGGATTCTCCGCTCGCTCGACCTCGCCGAGGTCTCCGCCGTCGATCGACCGGCGCAGGCCCCGGCCCAAGCAATCCTCAGGAAGAACATGAACACCGAAGACATCGTGAAGGAGGCCGTCGGCGTGCACGTGGACGGCCAGGAACCCCGCTACAAGGCGGACGAGTACGAGGCCGCGCTCCTCGCCATCGCGCGCACGGAGCAGAAGCCGAGCGAGAACGTCGCCGATGCGATGGCCCGCGTGGCGGGCAACGGCAACCCGGACGTGACGGCGCTGCTGTTCGCGGCCGATCGCGTACGGGCGCGCGACGCCGCCTCGGTGGGCAAGTGCGACGACAGCCTGTCCAACATCCTGTCCGAGGCCGAGCGCGTGTCGAAGGGTGCGCCCCCGACCGTGACCCGCGACGCCGCCGAAGCGGCGATGCTCGACCTGGCGAAGCGCGAGGCCCGGCCGGGCGAGTCGGTCGCCGTGTCGTTCGCCAGGCTCTGCGAGACCGACTCGCGCATGGCGAAGCTGTACGACCTCGGGCACGCCGCCGACGTTGCCGAGGAGCGTGTGGCGCTGGCCAAGGGTGCGTCCGGTGACGAGCGCTTCGATCGGCTCCTGTTCGACATTGCCCGCCTTCGTAAGCGCGCCGGGGAGACCGTCGAGCAGTGCGCGAGTCGCCTGCTCCACGAGGACGCGACCATCCGCGACGCCTACGCCGCCGTCCACGGCTGCTAACGACATGGCGCGCCACACCCTCCTCGATCGCCTGAGCCGCGAGACGCGCCACGTCCTGGCGGCGGCCCTCGTGTTCGAGCGCGCCATCGGCACTCCGATGGGAGAGGAGGCCGTCCGCCGCCTCGCCAAGGAGGAGGGGGCGAGCGTGCCCGCTTGCGTGTTGCTCGTGACCGGACTCGACACCGGCGGCGACGACGCGCGCGACCCTGAGCTCCGCGCGGCGCGCGAGTGGCGGGCGACGACGCAGCACAAGAACCGCTGACCATGAAGCAACGCATCCGATTCCACGGCCGCGCCGACGCCATCGCGGACACGGCCCAAGCTGTCGAGCTCTACGCCGAGGGCAACGACGAGGCGCTGACCCTACAGCCAGCCGACCGCCTCGAAGTCGAGACGGCCAGCCTCACCACCGGCGCGGGTCTCCCGACGCTGTTTTTCGCCGAGTCGGCCGGATCCCCGGCTGCGGGTTCGGTCGTCCTCGCCTCTGCGGGCCCCGGCCAACAGGTCCACGAGTTCGACCCGCCCCGCCGTGGGCAAGCCGGGCAAGGCCTGTTCGTCGTCTCCTCCGGCCCGAACCGCATCACCGCCTCGGTCGAGGGCTGGCTGTACCGGGCTTGATCGCCGTCGCCGAGAACCCACGCGCCCGCCGCACCCGTGAGCAATGGCGGACAGGTTCCCTGTCCAGGGCTAGGCTCCTCGCGGGGATCCTCCGCCATCAGGAACGGTGCCGGGTCGAGAAGCTCGTCGAGTCGCACCTGCACCTCCTCTCGCAAGCGGCTGGCTACTGGCGACGCAGGTTCCCGAGCATTCCCTACGAGGATCTGCACTCCTGCGCCTTCCCCGGACTGCGCCGCGCGGCGGAGCTGTTCGACTCGGCGCACCCGTCGGGCGCGACCTTCTCCACCTGGGCGTTCTCCAGCATCCGCGACGCGATCCAGCGCGAGCTGCCGAGCCTCCTGGGCATCGTCAGGGTCCCGAAGCACCCCACCGCGCCGCGCCCGAGCGTCGCCTCGTTCGACGACGACGCGCCGGAGCCCGAGGACGAAGGCACCACGTGCCCGGTCGCCGCTGCCGTCGGCAGCGAGCTTCGGGAGCGCGTCCGCTCCGCACTCAACCAGCTCACCCCGCGCCGGGACGCGCAGGTCATCGCGTGGCACTTCGGGCTCGACGGGCCGCCGCTCACCCTCGGCGAGATCGCCGAGGCGCTGGGGTGCACTGCGGAACGAGTCCGACAGCTCGAATCGCGCGCCCTCGCAAGACTGCGCGGCCTGCTGACCGAGTAGCCATGCCCCGCGCGCGGGCCTTCCGCGTGCCGCTGACCGCCCCCACGCGCGGCACCGGGGACCACGATCGGCCCACGCGGAGCGCCGGACCCAGGGGGAGACGCTCTGGATTTCCGCCAGGAATCTGCGCGCGAGCCTGGGCGTACCCGTGGGCCTCTCGGACGGACCTGCACGAGCGCTCGACCGGCGCTCCGAGACGCCCCGTCAAGTGCCCGGTGAGCGAGGGAGGCTGAGGTCAAGCCCGAGCGGTTCGAGTGGCGAGCGCCGCCCAAGACCTTGGGCGAAACCCAAGCCGGAATGACAACGTGAAACACAACATCAGCAAGTGTGTCGAGGGAGCGCGGAGCCAACTCTTCCAGGTTCAGTACCCGACGGGTGAAGTCGCCCACTACCTGTGGGGCTTCTCGGGCGAGTACGACGTGACCGCGCGGCTCACCGAGGCGTCCTACGCAAGGGTCCTGGAGTTCCTTGCCGAAGGGCAAGGGGACGAGCTGTACGGCATCGAGGGCGTCATGGCCAGCGAGCTGCCGGACCCGTCCGATGAGCGCTACGTCCCGATGGGCGAGCCCGTCTCGATCTGCCTCTGCTTCATGGACCGCGACAGCGACGATGCCGCCTGGTTCTTCGACATCGCCCGCGCGGGCGAGGAGGCCCAGCCGATCTTCGCGGACGACGTGCACGCCGCCGTCGCCTGACCTCGACTCCCTACCACCCCACGAGCCTCGGCTCCGCTATCGCGCGGGGTCGAGGCTCTCTTCGTTCACCCGGCTGCGCCGCGCTGGCGCTCCCTGCGCGCCCCTGCCGCGACCGCTGGCGCTCCTGGCCTCCGGGACCCCCGGCCGCGCGCGTGCCGCTCGCGGCATCCTAGAGCGCCCTCGGTCAAGAGCCGAGGTACTCGTTGAGCCGCGCTGCGATCTGGGCCCGTCGCTCGGCGAGGAACGCCTTGTAGTCCGCGACGGCGAGCAGCGCCGGGTCCGTCGGGATGCACTGCGCCGCGAACACGCCCGGTCCCGCCTTCTCCCTGATCCCCGGGAAGTATTGGGCGGGCGACTTGTCGCTGATCTGCCGGTTGGTCTTGCCGCCGATGAAGCACAGGTTGGCGATGTCGTCGGCCTCGCGCCCGGTGTAGCTCGCCTTGAGGATCGCCTTTGGGAAGATGTGGTGAAACTGTAGTTTGTGCTGCGCGCCGGAGTGGCTGAGCGCGATCGCGACCTGCGAGCGCCAGTCCTTCGCCCCCGCCGCGCGGAACGCGAGGAACATGGTCTTGAAGAGGGCGCTCCGTTGGTTGCGGCCCTCCAGCTCCTCGGGCTCGATGTCGAGGCGGCCGACCTGCTGGCGCAGCCGGTCCGTGAGATCCTTCGGCCCGCCGCCGGAGCGCAGCGTGGCGAGGTCCTGGTCGAGGATCGTCTCACTCGACCCGCGCGAATAGCGGCCCTTCGCGTTCGCCGCCAGGACCCAGTACCGAAGCCGAGCGCACTCTTCCTCGCTGAGGTTGTACTCGCGCTTGTGCCCGAAGTAGCCCAGCGCGATGAGCAGGAACGGCGATGAGAGCAGCGCAGGGCTCTCGATGCCCGCGTTGCTCTTGACGAAGTTGAGCGCGAAGTCCATCCCGTCGCAGCAGTCGGCCCACCCATCCTTGAGCCTCTCGACCGCGAGGCCGCCAACGGTCGCGAACCGCGACTGCCCGGTTGCGAACGCGACGAGGTTCTTGAGGTGCACGCCGAGGTCGAGGTCGAAGCCCGCCTTGGCGCACTGCGCGCGGAACGCCTGGAACGTGCTGAGCGAGTTCCGCCACTTTGCCGTGATCTGGGCCAGCGCGAGGTCCGAGCTGCGCAGCTTCGCGCCGCGCGAGTTCACGCGGACGAAGATTTCCGTCACCTCGTCGTACGAGAGGCCACGCTCAAGCACGTCCATCCGGTAGGTGTACTTGCGGATGGCGCGGAGACGCCCGAGCCGCTGCGAGTAGCGCTCGTAGCGCGGGTCGTCGAACCCCGACACCCCAGCTTTCTTGAGGAAGCTCGATGGGTTGTCGCTCTTGAAGACCTCGGAGACCCGCACCCACTGCGGGAGCTGCTCTAGCTTCTTGTCGGCGACGACGAAGGTCATGCGGTTGAACCGCTGTTGAAGCTCGTCCTCGGTGGAGTCCGCCTCGTCCTCGTTCAACTCGTCGTCGTCATCGTCCGCGCCGTCCTCGTTGACCTCGGTGACGACCGAGAGCGACTCTGGGTGATCCAGGTTGAACAGCATCTCGACGGGCTTCTTGCTGTTGCGCACGGTCACGGGCTCGCCCCGGATCACCGCCGAGAGCGAAGTCAGCCGCTGCTGCCCGTCGAGCAGGAGGCGAGTGCTCTTGTAGGGGTTCGCCTGCTGGCTGACGGCCATGTCCTGGAGGGGCACGTCCTTGTCGTCGGTGTCCCAGACGAGAATCGCCCCCGAGGGGTAGCCCCGGTAGAGCGAGTCGAGCAGGTCGCGGACCTGAGTGCGCTTCCAGACGTATCGCCGCTGCATCTCGGGGAGCCGAAGCTCGCCCCGCTCGATCATCCCGACGAGTTCCTCGACCGTTGCCTCTGCCTTCGCCATTGGCCTAGTGTTCCGTCGCCGTTGGGCCGGATCCACCCGCCTTCCGCCCGCCGCCCGCGAAAACGCTCCAGGAGCCCCCGTGCTGCCGCCGCGCTGGATCGGGCACCCCGGGGCGTCGGACGGCTAGGAAGTCGCTCTGTGCGGCCTGGAACGCTCTCGGATCGGCCGTGGCCGGTCGGTACGATCGGAGCTGCCGGAACCGCTGGGGAGCCCCCTCGACGCGCTGTTCGGCATTCGTTAGGGTCCACGCCATGCCGCTCCCCTCCAACGCCCTCCTGGCCGACGCCGACACGACCCGCGAGCGGGCCAACTCGGCGCTGGACGAGGCTACCCGGGCCTCCCTGGGCCAGTTCATGACCCCCGGGGTCGTGGCCTCGTTCATGGCGTCCATGTTCCGGGATCTCGGGCCCGAGGTCCGGCTCCTCGACGCGGGCGCGGGGGTCGGCTCGCTGACCGCTGCCGTCGTCCACGAAGCCCTCGCGCGGTCGCCGAAGGCGAGGGTGATCGAGGCCACGGCCTACGAGGTGGACGGCGTGATGCTCTCGGGCCTGCGCGACGTGTTCGACTCGTGCGAGGTCGCCGCGCGCCACGCCCGGGCTCGATTCGTGGGGCGCGTCGTCGAGCGCGACTTCATCGAGGACGGCGCATCGCTGCTTGACGTGGGCCTGTTCCGCGAGGGCACGGCCCCGCGCTTCAACGCAGCGATCCTGAACCCGCCCTACCGCAAGATCAGCAGCCACTCTCGCGAGCGGCTCCAGCTCCGAGCTGCGGGGATCGAGACGAGCAACCTGTACACGGCGTTCGTCGGACTCGCGCTCCGGCTCCTGGAGCCCGGCGGGGAGCTGGTCGCGATCACGCCCCGGAGCTTCTGCAACGGGCCGTACTTCCGACCCTTCCGACGCCTCCTCCTCGAAGAGGCCGCGTTGCTCCGCGTCCACGTCTTCGAGAGTCGCAACCGCGCGTTCCGGCACGATGCCGTGCTCCAGGAGAACATCATCTTTCACGCGAGGAAGGGTGCCCCGCGCGGCAAGGTCGTCCTGTCGTCGAGTGCAGCGCCAGGAGAGCCCGTCACGGAGCGCTCGGTGGCCCACTCAGTTGTCGTCGATCCGAAGGACCCCAACGCCTTCATTCACCTCGCGACCTCGAACGAGGACGCCAACGTGGCCGAGCGGATGGCGTCGCTCCCTTGTGCCCTCGCCGACTTGGGCATCACGGTCTCGACTGGCCGCGTCGTGGACTTCCGGGCGCGCGACTTCCTCCGCGACGACCCGGACTCGAACACCGTCCCGCTGATCTACCCGACGCACTTCAACGGTGGGTATGTCGCGTGGCCGAAGCTCGGCGGGCGCAAAGCCAACGCGCTCGCGGACGAGGACGCGACGCAGACCTTGATGGTGCCCAACGCGACCTACGTGCTGACCAAGCGCTTCACCTCGAAGGAGGAGCGCCGTCGCGTCGTCGCTGTCGTGTGTGACCCGTCGCGGCTCCCGGCGGACGTTGCCCAACTCGGGATCGAGAACCACGTCAACTACTTCCACGCGAACGGCTGCGGTTTGCCCAAGGGGCTCGCGCGGGGGCTCGCCGCGTACCTGAACAGCTCGCTCGTCGATCGATACTTCCGGCAGTTCAATGGGCACACGCAGGTCAACGCGACCGACCTGCGGAGCCTTCGCTATCCGGCCCCCGACGCGCTCAAGGCGATGGGCAAACGCATCGGCAAGGCGTTCCCCGACCAAGCCGGGCTCGACGCCATCGTGGACGCCGCGCTCGCCTAGACCGGGAAGGACTCCGCGAGGAAGTGCTTGGCCGCGTCCTCGCGAATCCAGATGTAGGTCCCCGGCGCAATGTTCTTGTGCCGCCCCTGCCGCTGCGCCGCGACCTTCCACGTGGGGTACGCGGTCGTGAAGCCGACGGTGGACTTGCCGTTGCGCTGGGCAAACGCGCGAACCTGATCGACCTTGTGGTGATCGACCTCGCCGTCACTCGTCACCGCCTCGATGATCCACAGCGCGTCGGTTTCCCGGTTCCAGAGCAGCACGTCGGGCATCGCATCGGCGAGGGTGATCTCGATGCCTGAGCCGTAGAGCCTCTCTCGCTCGGGCTCGGAAACGCGGTCGCCGTCGGCGTCGTCCACGTACAGCACCTCGTAGCCCGGAAGGAAGCGCGGCGCGTACACGTCTCGGCACGCCTGGATCAAGTCCACGTGGGCCGTGTCCGTCGCCGCGCGGGTCGCCTCCGCCTGGGTCGCGCGGAACGCGAGCCGCTCGCGCTTCGCGTCCTCGCTGCTCCACGCAGCGAGCTTCGCCCTCCAGCCCGTCTCTGGCGCGCGCAGGATCTCGACGAAGCCCGGATCGAGCCTGTACGCGGAGTTGGGGGACTTCGCCTTGGGATGGCCGGGCAGGAACGCCTTGGTGCCCGCGTCGAGGTAGATTGCCTCGATGGCCCCAATCTCGCGCAGCGGCTTGATCCAGTAGTCGCGCCCCTCGCGGTCGAGCTTTGACTTGCCGCGCTGGAGGATCCCTACGTGGCACCCGAGATGAGCGATGGACGCCCCTTGCGAGAACGTCACGCCGTCCGAGAGCGTCGTGAACCAGGATCGGCGCTCGTTGTCGAGGAGCGCAAACACAGCGTCCACGCGGTCTGTGGTCTCCAAGTCCAGCGCCCGGAGCACCTCGGCAATCCGGTCCTTGGTAACGCCCTGGAGTACGTCGGCGACCGGGGCCACGCCCCGGGCGATGGCCTCCTCGCGCATGGCCAGGATCTTGTCGGCGAGTTGCATAGGTTGGCACACCCTATGCCCTCGCCGGGGGGCGGGTCCAGCGCGGACTACTTGGCCTAGCGCGCCTCCCGCATCCGGGCGACCTCCTCGGGGTTCTGCTTCGTCAGTCCCCAGCCGTGGAGGTAGCGCATGAACAGTCGCGTCGCGGCGATGAACGCATCGACTGCCTCGATGTAGATGTCTTGCGGGAGGTCGCCGTCGGCCGCGCCGACCTTGATCTGAACCGTCCGCGTCGCCTCGTCAACGCTGTTGAAAGTATTGAAGAGGTGTTTGCTTGATAGGTGAACGTAGCCGGAGGTTTCTCGGTAGACGCTAGGTAGCCATTCGAGCGCCTCGGCTTCGGCCAAACGCTTGACCAAGTGGGCATCCTGCATGGGCTTCCCATCGCGATCCTTGAGCTTGTCGACTCGCGTGCCCTTCAGCACCTCGGTCGCGAACGCATGCGGGTCCTCGACGATGTACGCGGCATAGAACCGGAGTGCGGTGTCGACTTGCAGGCGAAGTAGGGACCCGGCGCAGATCATGTTTCTGTCCGCGATCATGCGCCGGAAGCCGGAGCAGAGGGCAAGCGTTCGGTTGCTGGCACCGTTGGCGAGGAGGTCCATCGGGTAGACGGCCCCTCCATACGCCTGCATGCACTTCATCGCCAGGTCGAGCAGGGAGCCCTCCAGCTCCTCCAACTCGCCTAGCCGCTTGGCAAGGGGATCGTCGATCATGGCGCCCAGAACCTACGGGGTGGGTGGAGCTGGATCCAGGACCCTCCCGGTAGAGCCCCCTCGGGCGGGCCGCTACCCTAGGGGGCCGAGCGCCCGTAACTCAGCTGGATAGAGTAGCCGCCTTCTAAGCGGCAGGTCGCAGGTTCGAGTCCTGCCGGGCGTGCCACCCCAACCCATCCGCCGACCTTCCGCGCGATCGGCCGACCCTGCCCTACGCTGTCCCCGCCACGGTTTTCGGCCCCAGAGCGCTCGCCTTCTAAGCGAATGGTCGCTGGTTCGAATCCAGCCGGGCGTGCCACCCCATCCCCCATGCAACTCGCTCCGCACTCTTCGGCCCGGCGCAGCGCCGCCGGGCGCGCGATCGCCGCTGGCGCCGCCTGCGCCGTGCTCCTCCTCACGGGATGCCAGGGCAGCCGCTGGGAGACGCGGACGGGCGAACCGGACGTCCCCCAGCGCGTGCTGAACCTCGACCTCGGGCTGCGCAACCTCGAGGAGGACTGGGCCCCCGCCGACTCGCAGTTCACCTACGGGCTGCACTACGCGCAGACCCTGACCGAGGGCGGCCACGGCTTCGAGGTCGGCTTCCTGCTCGGCTCGGACAGCGGCACGCGCTCGGGCTTCGACATCGACTCGGACCTCATCGAGGTCTACGGCGGCTACCACCGCGCGTTCCACCCGATCAGCGGCGGCCTGCTGCCCTACATCGGCGCCGGCGTCGGCTGGTTCGACGGCCAGATCACGGTCGGCAGCGTGCGCGACGAGTCGAAGTCCGCCTTCGGCCTCTATCTCCAGGGCGGCCTCGGCACGTGGCTGAACGACCGCGTCCTGCTGTCGTTCGGCGGCCGCTTCGTCACGGGTGCGACCCTCGACTTCGAGCGCGGCTCCGACCTCGACGTGACCGGCATCATGCCGTACGTCCAGCTCGGCGTCGGGTTCTGAGCGGCCGGCGGCGGAGCGCTGCGGCCGACGAGCCATTCAGCGAGCTTGCGAGGCGTGTTTGACCCACGGGGCAGCTCCCTCGCGCCTCGCGGCGCTTCCGCGCGCTCAGGGTCGTAGGGCGTGAGCTTGAGCGTCGAGTCTGGGAGCATGCTCACGTAGAGGCTGCCGCCCTGCGAGAGCTCGAGGCGAGCCAGCGACTCGCTCGGAAGCATGAGGCCAGTCGATTCGCCGTGCTCCTCGGGGTCAACCTTCAAGGGTGACTTGGGTCGTCGAGCGCGCGCTCCACCGCGGACGAGAGGGCTTGCATCTGGCCGCGCGCGAGGGCTTGCCCGGCGCGGCTCGAGGCGAGGATCAGGAGCGCACACGCGAACGCGCCGCCGACGAGCCAGAGGCCCCAGGGTGACTCGTTCACCGACCACTGCGCGTATCCGAAGAGCCCGCCGCCGATGGCGAGCGTGGCGAGGGCGAGGTAGGTGAGCATCACGCCCGTCCAGAGGTTCGGGGCTGGCGTGAAGCGGCCGAAGAGCTCGCTCGCGTGCGGATCATCCGCGACCTCGTTGACGTCGACGTGCAGCCAAGGCGACCACGTATGCCGCTGCTCTGCGGGGAGCCAAACCATGAAGTGGCGCCCGGCCCTGCGGTGCGGGAGGCCGCCCCCCGGCGCCGCGAGCGCCGCCGCGACGCGGGCCGCCATCTCGTCCGGGCCGTGGCCCCGGACCAAGCGCGCGAAGGTGGGACGCAGCGGGTCATGCATCGCTCCAGCGTACCGCGCGCCCCAAATCCTGGGCACTGGGCGCCGAACCCACCGCCCCCCCAAGTGGCAGGGTAGTTGCCGCGCCAGTTACACCTGCGCGGGCGCGAATCACAGGGTGGGTCGCGGGTTGACCCGCCCTTGTGACACTAGACCAGACCGAGCCCCCGAGTGCGCTGCTCGACGACCCACCCCAGGGGATCTTCCTGCAGCGGCCGCAGGTCTTCGCGAAGCAACTGGCGAGCCGTCTCCAGGTCTCCGTCTTCCTTGAGGAGCGACGCGAGGTCACTCAGATACGCAGTGACCCCCTCGATGATCTGGGACCGCTGCCACACCAAGCCAGGGTGATTCAACCCGAAGACCTCGATGGTGAGCCTCGCGCGTTCGCGCTCGGCGTCGTCGAGCTCGTCCCGTGGCTCGATCCGACCCGTCGAGGACACAATGAGGTACTCGCCCGGATCGACGTCATTGGGCTTCAGCAACCGCGCGTAGTCCACGTCGCCTTGGCGCGCACGGCCCTTCTTCTTTCCGCACGAGTGCTCGTCGTCACACGACCCAAAGAGGTTCGACCACGTGAAGGTCAATTCAGGAAACTGCCTCCGTTCGCGGAAGTGTTCGATGTGGCGCTTCTTCTCGTCGAGCCCACGGTCGCAGTAGGCGCACCGCGTCCCTTGCATCTCACCCAGTGCGCTCCAGACCTCGTGCTTCTCGGCTGGAGCCATGTCTGCCCAGTCCCCCGCCTTCATACGCAGAAAGCGCGGGCCGTCTGGAGCACGATGCAAGCGCCGCACTTCTAGCCCTCACTGCGCCAGACGTCGCTTGAGCGACTCGGCGCGTTCAAGCCGCCGAAGTCGCTGCACGGCCGGGTGCTCGGCCCCGAAATGCGCGAGGACCTTCTGGATGAGCGCCTGCGCCTCGTCCGACTCGCCAGTGCCCCGCTCCACGTGCCGCGCGAAGTCATCCGCCCATCGGGTCGGCTCGATATCGGGTATCGGGAAGGTGCCCATCACCTCCGCGAGCACATCCGAGCTGAGGCCGCCCCTTGTCTGCACCGACACACGCCCGACCAACGTGGTGGGCTCATCGGCAGCGCCGCTCGCGTCGATCGAGAGGACGCGAATCGAGCGCGCGTCAACGGTGCTCAGAACTTGCGGGCTGTGGGTCGTCAACACGAACTGGACCCGAGGGAACGCGCGCTGAAGCGCGCCGACGACCGTCTGCTGCCAAGCTGGATGCAGATGGAGATCGACCTCGTCGATCAGGACGATTCCGGCCGTCTCCCTGGGCGCAAGCGCTCCCAAGTGCCCGTTCAACCGAACGCACCGAAAGGCGAGGTCCGCGACCAAGGACACCATGGCGCGGGCTCCATCGCTCAACTGCGACACAGGAAGCGTGCCAAGGTCCCTGTGCACCATGGCGGGCACCTCGAGCGCAAAGCTGTAGTGCAAATCGCGCCACCCCTCCGTCTCGAGGGCCACACCGACCGCATCACGGACCGCTTGCAGTCGATCCGTATAGGACACCGCGCCGAGGACTCCGCGCTCGCCCTCCTGCAATTGAGCCAACGTCGCAAGCTCCAACCAACGCTGGAACTGTGCGAAGTTCGACGCGGACGAGAGCGCGTCCTCGTAGCCGATCGTCCGATCCGCGCTCAAGACCTCGCGACGGGTCATGTCCCGATGGACCCGCCAGAGACGGCCAGCGCCGTAGTAAGCGACGACGGGCAACTCGACGGGCTTGTCTGGCTCACCCGGATCGCCTGCACGGACGCCCTCCTGGAGCGTTCGGCCCAGATCGACCAATGAGGTCGCGCCGCGGACCGTCGTCCGCGCCTTCGGACCGCCTAACTCGCGCTGCACATCGAGGTCGGGTGAACCGAAGGTCGCCGCGACACTCACGGGATACTGCGGGACGCCCTCTGGTTGGGCTTCGGTCCGTCTCAGCCGCGCGTCCGTGCGCAGGAACCCCACCGATGTGCCTCGATCGAACGCGCCGACGAATGGCCCCAGCGCCACGGCGATCCCGTCGAGCACGCTCGTCTTGCCGCAGCCATTTCGGGCGACCAAGACTGTCAGGTCCACCTCGAGCTCGAGCTCGAGCTCGGCGAACCGGCGGAAGTTCGATAGAGATAGACGCTGGATGTGCACGTGGGAAGGGGGCCGCTTTGGCGCATGCAGAGACTACCGCCTCCCCCCCCTTCAGGTGACCACCGATCCGAGCCCGCCGCAATGGGAGCGCCGAGCTCGGTAGCGCTGCCCGCGGGCCCCTCAGCGGGCGCCCATCAGGTGCTCGATCATCAGCTGGTCGAGGCGCTCGTAGCCTAGGCCCGCCGCGCCGATGCCCTCGACGTCCACGTCGAGCGCCTTCAGGCCTTGCGCCTTCGCGCGTGTGTAGCCGCCCAGCAGCGCGTCGCTCGCCGCGTCACGGCGCTCGCTCACCAGCGCGCGCACCTCCGGGTCATGGTCAAACGCCGCCGCGCGCGACGCGAGCAGCTTGTACGTGCGCATGCAGCCGCGCGCGAACTCCCACACGCCCTCCTGGTCCTCCGTGCGGTACGCGTGCGCGTCGAAGTGGCGCGAGCCCTCGTAGCGCGCGCCGCCCGCCGTGCCCTCGAGCAGGCGCACCAACAGGAACGCCTGCTTCAGGTCCTCGGACCCAAAGCGCAGGTCCTGGTCGTAGCGGCCGATCTTCTGGCCGTTCAAGTCGATGTGGAAGAGCTTGCCCTGCTCCATCGCCTGCGCCACGCCGTGCACAAACGAGAGACCCGCCATCGTCTCGTGGGCGACCTCGGGGTTCACGCCCACCATCTCTGGACGCGCGAGCGTCGAGATGAAGTGCAGCATGTGCCCCGTCGTCGGCAGATAGATGTCGCCGCGCGGCTCGTTCGGCTTCGCCTCGAGGGCGAACTTCAGGTCATAGCCGCTGTCGACGGCGTACTCGCACAGGAAGTCCATGCACTCGCGCATCCAGCCCAAGGCCGAGCGCGGGTCGCGGCACGCGTCCGCCTCGGTCCCCTCGCGTCCGCCCCAGAACACGTAGACCTTCGCGCCCAGCTCGACCCCGAGGTCCATCGCCCGCATCGTCTTCGCCAACGCAAACGCGCGCACCCGCGAGTCGCTCGCCGAGAACGCGCCGTCCTTGAAGATCGGCTGGCCAAAGAGGTTCGTCGTCGCCATAGGCACGGCGAGCCCGTGGTCCGCGAGCGCGCGCTTGAAGTCCCCCACGATCCGGTCGCGCTCCGCCGCGCTGGAGCCAAACGGCACCAGGTCGTCATCGTGCAAGTTGACGCCGTACGCGCCGATCGAGGCGAGGCCCTTCACGATCGCGCACGGGTCGATCACCGGGCGCGTCGGGCCGCCGAACGGGTCGCGGCCGGGGTTGCCGACGGTCCAGAGGCCAAAGGTGAAGCGGTCTGCGGGGGTCGGGATGTAGGGATCCACTGGCGGGGCTTTCGATGGACGGAGAGAGGGTCAGTGCGACGCGTCGAGCTCGATCGGCTTGTAGCCGCCGCGCATCCGGAAATAGAGCGCGATGAGGCCGAAGACGACAAAGAGCAGCAGAGGGAACCGCACCGCGTAGAGCAGCACGTCGCGGCCCGCGCGGCGCTGCGCGGCGCCCTGCGGGCTGCCGTCGTGATAGACGGCGGCCACGGCCACGCGCTCGGCCTCGGGCAGAGCCGCCACAAACGCCGCGGCCTTCTCGGGCTCGATCTTCTGGTGCTTCATCCACATGAACGCGCCCTCGCCGCTCGCGGCGGCCTCCAGCGCCGGCGCCTCGACCTTGACCGTGTCATGGATCGAGCGGTCGAACGCAGCGCCCAGCAGCGGCGTGCCGACGATGCCCGCAGACAGGAGGCCGATCGCCGAGACCGTGTTCAAAGTCAGGGCGCCACCCTGGGGATAACGCTCCGACGTGAACCCGAGCACACACGGCCAGTAGTAGGTCTGCCCGAGGGCATACAGCACAAACGCGACAAACACCGAGGTGCCCGTCGCGGACGAGAGCCAATACAGCCCCGCCGCGCTGAAGATGCCGCTGACGCAGAGGAGCCCGGGCGGGCTGAAGAACTTCAGGATCCCGCCGGCGAACACGCGCAGCACGAGCATGATCGTCGCCGAGAAGACGAGCGCCATCGCGGGGTTGATGCTCCGCCCCTCGAGCACGGGGGTCATCAGGCCCTTGATCCAGCCGTCGGTGCCGAGCTCGGCCGTCGCGACCGGGATCATCAGGACGCACATCAAGAAGAAGAGCGGCCGGCCGACGCTGCGCACGGCGATCCCGAAGAGGACGCCGACGACCGCGCCGAGGCCCAAGCTGTACTCGAACCACCGAACAGGCTTCTCCCAAGCGGTGAGCTGATCGATCTGGTTGCCGATCTCGTAGATCATCAGGCCCGAGGCGAGGAACGCCGTCAGGAACCCGACCTGCTGCAGCATCTCGCGGAACGGCACGCCCGCTTGCACGCGCTCGTCGATCGGGAACTTGCAGGGCATGTACATGAAGAGGTACGCGACCGCCGGCACGAGGATCCAGAGCGCTTGCGTGCGCCAGGCCAGGTCGCCGTCCGAGAACTGGTTCGCGCCCAAGATCAACAGCGTGCCGGCGACGAGGCCCGCGGGCCACGCGGCGTGCAGGATCGCGAGCCACTTCGTCTTCTCCTTCGGGTAGACGGCCGCGCAGACGGGGTTGATCACCGCCTCGACGATGCCGTGGCCGAGGCCCGCGGCGAGCGCCGAGAAGTAGAGACCCAAGTACCCGCTGGCCATGTACGTCCCGATGCCAGAGCCCGCCTGCAGGGCGAACGCGATCATCATCGGCAGCTTGTAGCCCGTGCGATCGATGACGAGGCTGAACCCGATCATCGTCAGCGCGATCGGCCACAGGGAGGCGCCGAACACCTCGCCGACCTGTTGGTTCGTGAGCTGCAGCTCAGCGCCGTAGTCGCCTTGCATCGCGACACGGAACGCGAAGCCGACGCCGGCGGCCATCAAGGACAGGAAGCTCGCCCAGAAGAGCAGCTTCTTCTCGCGGGGGGTGAGGTCGCTCGCGCGGACGATGTGGGCCAAGGGTGAAGCTCCTGGGGGGGTGGCCGCGGTCGCGGCCGAGGTGAGAGAGGGGGGGCGCGGAGGATACGTCATCGCGCCGCACGCGCCAGGGCGGCGCCCGCGGCCAGGACCTCTTCGGGCCCGGCGTCGAGCGCGCGCCAGATGCGCAGCGCGCTGCCAAACGCCGGGTCCTGGCGCGAGAACGCCTCGACGACGAGCCAGCCTTCGTAGCCGAGCTCGTCGAGCGCCCCGAGCACCGCCGGGAAGTCGACCTGGCCGCGGCCGGGGGTGCCGCGGTGGTTCTCGGACAGCTGCACATGGCCCAGCGTCCCGGCGCCGGCTCCGGTCTGCGCGCCCGCCGCCCCCATCGCGCGGATGGCCCCGGGGAGGTCGTCCTCCTCGAGGTGCGCGTGGTGCGTGTCGAGCGCGCCCACTACGTTCGGGTGGCCGACCTCGCGCACGAGCGCGGCGCAGTCTGCGGCCGTGTTCAAGAAGTAACACTCGAAGCGGTTCAAGGGCTCCACGGCCAGCGTGACGCCGTACGCCGCGGCGCGCGCGCCGGCCTCGCGCAGGACGTCCGCGCACCACTTGCGCTCGTCACCCGTAGGCGGCGCCTCCGTGAAGCGACCGTAGGCCGAGTGCACAGGCCCCGCGAGGACGCCCGCGCCGAGCGCCGCGCTCTTCTCGGCGAGCCGCGCGAGGTGCGCGACCGCCTTGCGCCGCGCCGCCGGGTCCGGGTCCAGCGGGTTCGCGTCCGCGACTGCGAAGCCGACGGCCGTCGCCGCGAGGCCCTCCGCGTCGAGCGCGCGCCGCATCGCCGCGAGCTCCGCGTCGGTCGCGTCGACGACGGGCAGCTCCGCGCCGTCGTAACCATGCGCGCGCAGCCGCCCGAGCCATGGGAGGTGCGCGTCGCCGACCCGCGGCGTGAAGTAGAGGAAGCTGAAGCCGAGGCGGCGCGCGCTCATCGTGTCACTCCGTGAAGGACCAGTCGGGCAGGCGCTTGAGCTCGCCGCCAGCGAGCGCCGACTCGTGCGCGAGGATCCCCACGCACGTCCAGTTCGCGCTCTGCTTCGCGTTCGGCCACGGCTCGCGGTCCTCGGCGAGCGCCATCAGGAACTCGTGCACGAGGTGCGGGTGGCTCCCGCCGTGGCCGCCGCCCTGCGTAAACGACAGGTGCTCGTTCTCGGCCATGTCGTAGACGCCCTTGGTCGTGAAGTCGCGGATCGACTCGGGCAGGAGGTGCGCGTAATCCGGCACGACGACGCGCTCGGGGATCTCGTGCTCGGGGCGCTTCGCCGTGTGCAACACCGCGCCCTCGCCCTCCACGAGCGGCCACTCGAAGGCCTTCTTCGAGCCGTAGACGTCGATGCTCTCGCGGTATTGGCGCGCGGTGTCGAAGAGCGAGCGGATGATCCGCGCCGAGAGGTCCGTCCCGCGCAGCTTCACGTGCGCGGACTCGACCGCGAACGGCGAGCCATAACACGGGATCATCTCCTCGCGGATCGTGCCCGAGCCGAAGCACGACACGGCCTCCGCGTCCGCGCGCGGCAGCCCCAGCACCGGCCCGACGCAGTGCGTCGCGTAGTGCATCGGCGGCAGGCCCGGCCAATAGCCCGGCCAGCCGTCCATGTCCTGCTGGTGGCTCGCTTGCAGGAACTGCAGCTTGCCGAGCTCGCCTTTGCGGTGCAGCTCTTGGAGGTACAGGAACTCGCGGCTGTACACGACGGTCTCCATCATCATGTACTTCTTGCCGGCGCGCGCCGAGGCCTCGACGATGCGGCGACAGTCCTCGACGCTCGTCGCCATCGGCACGGTGCACGCGACGTGCTTGCCCGCCTCCAGCGCCGCGAGCGTCATCGCCGCGTGGTCCGGGATCGGCGTGTTGATGTGCACGAAGTCGATGTCCGGGTCACGCAGGAGCGCCGCGTAGTCCGTGTAGCGCCGCTCGACGCCGAACGCGTCGCCCACGGCGTCGAGCTTGGCCCGATCGCGCTGGCAGATGGCGAGCATGTTCGCCCGCGGGTGACGCTGATAGATCGGGATGAATTCGGCGCCGAAGCCGAGGCCGACGATGGCTGCGTTGAAGGTCTGCATGCGCGTGCGAGGCAGGGTGAAGGTTGGCGTGCGAGGCTCGAGGCGTTGGGGTCAGTGTTGGCGCGCGAGGAACGCGAGCAGGTGGACGAGGCCCTCTTCGCCGAGGTCCGCTTCGAGCCCGGCGGGCATCAACGAGAGGGCTGAAGGGACGACCGCGTCGAGCTCGGCGCGCTCCAGGAGGTGCGACTCACCGTTGGCGTCGACGAGCTCGATCGACGTGCGCGTCTCGGAGACGAGGCGCCCCGCGACGAGGACGCCGTCCTTCGTGCGCGCCGTCCAGAGCTGGTACGTGCCCTCGACGCTGCGGTTCGGGTCGAGGATCGCGATCAAGAGCTCGTCCGGCGCGCGCGCGCCGATGCCGTCGAGCTCGGGCCCGATCCGGACGCCCTCGCCGGCGATGACGTGGCACTTCGCGCAGTGCTCGGAGAACACTGCGTGCCCGCGCTCGGGGTCGCCTTGGCGCTTCAGGAGCGGCTCGAAGCGTTGGACGACGGCCGCGCGGTCGGGGTCTGCGCCGGCGCCGCGCGCAGTCGCGACGAGCGCTGCGAACGGCGTCCCGGTCGCGCGCTCGCCGAGCTGCGACCACTGCACGGAGTCGAGCAGCGACTTCGGCAGCGCCCCGGCGGCGATGCGGCCGAGGAGCGCCTCGGTCCACGGGTCGCGGCGCAACAGCGTCGAGACGGCCGCGCGCTGGGCCTGCGGGCCGAGCTGCCCCCACGCGTCCAGGAGCGCCGCGGCGACCTCGGGGCGCGCGCTGGCGCCGAGCGCGCGGACGAGGCCCGCCGCGAGCTCCGGCTCCGTCGTCGGCGCGACGCTCGCGAGCGCAGCGCGGAGCGCGCCCGCGTCCTGGCCGAGCGCCACCAGGCGCTCCGTCGCGGCGACGCGCGCTGCGACGGGCTGCGCCTCGTCCGCGACCCGCGCCGCGAGCTGCGCGGCGAGCGCCTCGACGTCGACGACCGCGCCCGCGTCGACACCCCAAGCGGAGAGGAGCTCCGCGAGCTGCGCCCGCGGCTCGTCCCCGAGCGCGCGCGACAGCGCGCTCAGGGTCGCGCGGTCCGCGTCGTCGAGGCGCGGCGCGGCGCCCGCCGGCCAGCCGGCGACGAGGCCCTCGAGCAGCGCGCCCGCGAGCGCGTCCGGCGCCTCGCCGAGGCGCGCGAGCGTCGACACGACGCTGTCCACCGGGCCCCGCGCCGCGTACGCGCGCATCACGCGCGGGATCGCGCGCCCGAGCGGGCCAGCGAGCAGGTCGCCCTGCAGGCGCTCCAAGGTCACGTCATCGAACCACGCGGTGCCGCGGCTCCACCCCCACCCGCCGAACAGGCAGTTGATCGACACGCGGTCGCGGCCCTGCGCCTCGAACACGACCTCGACGCGGCGCCACTCGGGGGCGTCCTCGAGCCCCTCGGTGCGGACCGGCTCGGGCGACTGCAGCTCGTGCACGTTGAGCTGCGCGCCGCGGCCCGTGCCGCGCTGGAAGTCCTGGGTCTTGATCCAAGCCGACAGGCGATAGGTCGCGGTCGGCTCGAGGGTCACCTCGCAGAACATGCTCGTGTCCGCCCCGCGCTCGGACGTGATGCGCAGCGAGCGCTCGCCCGTGCGCGCGACGCCGCGCACGATCGTGTGGCTCGCCTCGCCGCCGTAGCTGCGCTCCTCCCAGCCGCGCGCGCGGCCGTCCGGGCCCTCCTCGAACGAGGCGTTCCCGATCAGGTTCGGGCGCGGGCCGTCGTCGCTGCCGCGCGCCTCTGCGGCGGCGCGGCTCGAGAGCAGCGCTTTCAAGAAGCCCGCGTCGTGCGCCGCGCCCGCGATCGTCGCAGCGTCAGCGAGCCAACGGTCGCGCTCGCGGTCGGCGCCCTGCAGCGCGCCGAACGCGGCGGCGCCGGCTTCGTCGGACGGCGGCATCTCGGCGAGGGCGACGAGCGCAGCCAAGCGCACCTTGGCCTGCGCATCGGCGAGGAGGCCCGAGGTCAGGATCATGTCGCGCGCCCACTCGACGCGCGGCAGGCACGCCAATGCGGCGCGGCGCACGCCCCACGCGGGGTGGCGCAGCGCGCGCACGAGCGCGTCCTCGCACTGCGCCGCGAGGTCCTCGCCCAGGTCCGCGCGGCCAGCGAACGCGCCGAGCCCCGCGAGCGTCCACAGGGAGTGGAGCGCGGCAGGGTCATTGCCGACGTCGTCGATGCGCGGCGTCGTGAGGTGCGCGAGCAACGCCGGCGCGACGTCCAATCCGCCGCGCTCGACGAGCAAGCGCTGCGCGTGCTGGCGGGTCAACAGGGTCGGTTCCGCGAGCGCCGCGGCGAGCTGCGCGGCGTCGGCGCGGTCGAGGTCCGCGGCGCGCGCCGGCGCAGCGCCGACGGGCGCGATGCGCCAGATCCTGCCGCGTGTCTTGTCGCGCAGCGCCGACACGTACGCGTTCCCGCGGCCCGTCTCGAAGCCGGGCGGCGTCGGGTTGTGCTGGACGATGTAGTTGTACCAGTCGATCACCCACACGGCGCCGTCGGGGCCGACGTCGGAGAACGTCGGCGCGGTCCACTCGTCGTCGCTCGCGAGCAGGTTCCAGCCGTCGCCTGCGCGGTAGTCGCTGCCGTCGTGCTGGAGCTCGAACTGCCCGATCGTGTGCCCTGTCGGCGAGTTCACGAACGCGATGCGGTTCCAGTAGCGCCGCGGGAAGAGCCGCGCGGTGTACAGCGAGTGCCCAGCCGCCGCGGTGTACTTGCCGTGGAAGTCGACCTGCCGCACGCGGTCCGTGACCGGGTGCAGGTCCATGTGCGCGGCGATCGTCTGCAGCGCGCCGGGGGCGAGGCCGGGCACGCGCTCGTAGTGCCGCGCGGCGAGCGCCGCGTGGACGCTCGGGTTGCCGTTCGCGGTCGACGCGAAGACAGAGCCCTCCTCGGAGAACCCGAGGCCCCAGGTGTTGTTCGTCGTCGACGCGATGACCTCCAGCGCCGAGCCGTCGGGCTCGAACGCGAAGATCGCCTGCGCGAACGCGTGCCGCTCGCCGCCGACGACGCCGTTGAAGCCGCTGTAGCCGACGGTCCCCCACAGGCGGTTGTCGAAGCCCATGCGCAGGTTCGAGGGCCCCGCGTGCGTGTCGCCGGTGCCCCAGCCGCTGAACAGGACCGTGCGCTCGTCCGCGACGTCGTCGCCGTCGGTGTCGCGGAAGAACAGCGTGTCGGGCGCCTGGAAGACGACGACGCCGCCGCGCGCGAACGCGAGCGACGTCGGGATCGAGAGGCCCTCGGCGAAGACGGTCGAGCGGTCCGCGCGCCCGTCGCCGTCCGTGTCCTCGAGGATGCGGATGCGGTCGCGGCCGCCCGTGTCCTTGCGCTCGTTCGGATAGTCGACGGTCTCCAGGACCCACGCGCGGCCGCGCGCGTCGAACGCCATGTGGATCGGCTTGCCTTGCAGCAGCGGCTCGGCGGCGAAGAGCTGCGCCTCGAGCCCCGGCGCGACCGCGAGCCGCGCGAGCGACGCCTCCGGCGACAGCGGCGCCTGCATCTCCTTGCGCGCCGCCGTGCGTTGACCGGGCACGTAGTCGGGCACCGCGGTGTCCGTGGCGATGCGCTCGAGCGGCGGCAAGTCCGAGAGCGCGTCCGCCGCGCCCTGGCCCGCGGCCCAGCGCGTGCCGCGCGCGACGAGGTCGATGAAGCCAGGGTTCGTCCACGTGCGCAGGTCGTGGCCCCACGCGGTGTAGAAGACGCGGCCTTCGCCCTCGCTCCGGACCCACGTCCACGGCTCGTCCCCCGCGCCGCCGGGCTCGCTCGCCGCGCGCTCGCGCACGGCGAGGATCGTGCGATCGTCCGCGTGCCGCGTGTGCACGTACGTCTCGTACCAGCTCGTGAACGGCGCGTGCCCGGCGAGGACAGGGTGCTCCGGCGCGACCGCGCGCGTCGTGAACGTGCCCGTCCCGTGGCTCGCGAACTGCGCGCCGACGAGCGCGACGTAGGCCGGCGAGTTCAAGAAGCAGTACGACGCGCAGTGCAGCGCGACGAGGCCGCCGCCGCCGCGCACGAAGCCGAGCAGCGCGCGCTCTTGCTCGGGCTCGAGCTGCACGAGGTTCGCGTACACGAGCAGCGCGTCGAACCGCGCCAGGTTCTCCTCCGTGAGCGCGGTCACGTCCTCGGTGTACTCGAGCTGGATGCCGCGCTGGAACAGCGGGATGTGCGCGGACGCGACGCGCTCGCGCGGCACGTGGTGGCCGTCGTCGCCGAGGAAGAGCACTTGGAGGCGCTCCGCCCGCGCGGCGCCTCGCTGCGGCGCCGAGGCCCGCGTCGATGCGGCTCCTGTGGTCACTACGAGCGCCGCGCCGAGGGCGCAGGCGGCAGGGAGGACCAGGGCGAGGGACGCAGCGGCGCGCTGCGAGGAGGCGTTGCGCGGGGTTCGGCTCACAGAGACGAGGCTAGACCCTCGGCCGCAGTCCTGCGAGGAGTTCGCGCTCCGTTGTTCGGAGAGTTCACGCTTATACAATCCCTAGCCAGGGGCTAAGAATGGGTTAGTCTAGCTCTAGAGCCGAGAAATCCCACCGATGCCGAATCCCCCCCCTGTCCCCCGCCGGCCGCGCGTCGCGCTCCTCGTCGAGAGCTCCAACGCCTACGGGCGCGGGCTCCTGCGCGGCGTCGCCTCGTACGTGCGGGCCCACGGGGGGTGGTCGATCCAGCTCCCCGAGATGGGCCGCGGCGGGCCGGTGCCGGACTGGCTCGAGCATTGGCGCGGTGACGGGCTGCTCGCGCGCATCGAGAACGAGGCGATCGCCGAAGCCGTGCGGGCGAAGGGCGTGCCCGCCATCGACCTCTCTGCGGGGCGCCTCTTGCCGGAGCTCCCCTGGGTGGAGGTCGACGAGACCGCGGTGGCGCGCCTCGCGGTCGACCACCTGCGCGGGCGTGGCTTCGAGCACCTCGCGTTCTGCGGCGACCAGCGCTTCCCTTGGTCGGCGCTGCGCGGCGCCGCGTTCGAGCGCGAAGCGACCGGGCGCGTGCGCACGATCAGCCTGTACCACGCGCCGCCCGGCGAGGACCGCGTCGCTGCGCTGGCGGAGTGGCTCACCGGCCAGCCGCGGCCGCTCGGCGTCTTCGCGTGCTTCGACCAGATGGGCCGCGAGCTGCTCGATGCGTGCCGCGTCGCCGGCCTGCTCGTCCCCGAGGAGGTCGCGGTGCTCGGCGTGGACGACGAGGAGCTCCTGTGCGAGCTCTCCGACCCGCCGATGTCCAGCGTCGCCCTCAACGCCCACGGCACGGGCCTCCTCGCGGCAGAGCTCTTGGCGCGCCTGATGGAGGGCGAGTCCGTGCCCGCGCAGGGGCGCTTCGTCGCGCCGCTGGGCCTCGTCCAGCGGCGCTCGACGGACGTCCTCGCGATCGAGGACCCTGTGCTGGCGCGCGCGCTGCACTTCATCCACCACCACGCGTGCGACGGCATCCGCGTCGACGACGTGGTGCGCGCTGCCGCGGCCTCGCGACGCGTGCTGGAGGCGCGCTTCAAGGAGCGGCTCGGGCGCAGCCCCCACCAGGAGATCCTGCGCGCGCGCGTCGAGCGCATCCGGACGCTGCTGCTCGAGACGGACCTGTCCATCGCCGAGATCGCGCGCCGGACGGGCTTCCAGCACGTCGAGTACCTGACGGTGGCGTTCAAGCGCGCGCTCGGGTGCACGCCGACCGCCTACCGCGAGCGCGCGGGCTGACCGCGCGGCGCAGGCTCACAGCCCGCGGGTCACGCGCCACACCGGGAACACCGCGTCGTCGCCGCGCGGGAGCGCCGCGTCGACCTCTGCGTAGAAGAAGTTCCACGTGCCGAGCGAGTCGTCGCTCTCCGGCTCCAGGAGCCACGCAGCGAGGCGCGCGAGGCGCTGGCGGCGCGGGACGATGCACGCGCCCACAGGGAGGTCCGCTCCGCGCGCGCGCCACTCGCCCTCGAAGGTGCGCTCCAGGTGGCCCTGGAACGGGCGCCGCGCCTTCGGCGCCGCCCGCAGCACAAAGACCCGCGCGTCCTCGACGTGCAGCGCGCGCTCGAGGCGCCGCGTCTCGATGCCGTGCAGCGCGAGCGTGCGCAGCACTGCGTCGCTCGGCGCGGGGATCACCCACGCGCCGTCGAGCGCGAGGTCGAGGCCTGCGTCGCGCGTCGCGACGAAGCGGACCTGCGCGAGCGCGTCGACCGTGCGCACCTCGCCGGTCGCGACGCGGCGCGTGCCCTTGGCGCCGTCCTCCAACGGGACCTCGACCTCGCGCACGCGCTGGAGCCGCAGCGAGAACGGGGTCCCTGGCTCCAAGTCGGCGTCGATCGCCACGGGCAGCGCGGCCTCCGTCAGGACACGCTGGTCCGCCTCGGACGTGATCCGCCGGAGCCGCTCGCGGTCACGCACCGCGACCTCGATGGCCTCCAACACAAACGCGCGCGTCGCCGCGATCCGCGCCTCGAAGTCGAGGTAGCTGAACGCTTCCGACAGGAGCGTCAGGCGGTTGCGCAGCCCGAGCATGTTCGTGCCGAAGCGCGGCCGATGATCGTAAGTCTGCCAGCGCGGCGCCTCGTCCGCGCGCGCGCGGCCGAGGTTGCCATAGTCGAACGTGTGGACGCCGTGCCGCTCGAGCACGCGCCGCGAGACATCGGGCAGGAACGTGCCGTGCGCGTAACGCTCCAGCTCGGGGTCGAGCGACGGCACGAGGCTCGTCGCGTACGTCAGCGCATAGCCGTGGTCCGTGCCGTTGGTCGTGTGCAGGTCGAGGAACAGGTGCGGGTCGAGCCGCGCGAGCAACGGGACGAGCGCGCGCGCCTCGGGCGACTCCAGCTTCATGAAGTCGCGGTTCAGGTCGAGCCCCGCGGCGTTCTCGCGCTCGCCGACGCCCTCGTCGGGGCCGTTCTGCGACGTGCGGTTCGAGCGCCGGATGCGGTCGTTACCGTCGCCGTTGTAGACCGGGACGAAGAACAGGACGGCGTGCTCCAAGAGCGCGGCGTGTTCGCCCTGGGCGAACTCCCGCAGGAGCTGCAGCACGGCCTCCTTGCCTTCGACCTCGCCAGCGTGGATGTTGGCGTTCACGAAGATCCGCAGCCGCGGTGAGGCGAGCAACGCGGCCTCGTCCGCCGGCATCGGCTCGGCGACCGTGACGAGCTCGATGGGCTTGCCCTCCATCGTCGCTCCGATCACAGAGCGCCGCAGGCGCGCGGCGTGGGGCTGCGAGGCCAGCGCGTCCAAGAACGCGCGCGCTTCGGTGCTGGTGGATGTACGCGCGAAGGCGCTGGCTTCGGCGACCGTGCGCGGGGCGTCGACCTTGCCCTGCAGGTCGCCGTCTTGGCCCCGCAGCGGCCCGGCGTACCACAGCCCGCCGAGCAGCAGAGCGAGCGCCCAAGGCGTCCCCCAGAGGCGGCGCCAGCGCGTTCGGTTCACTTCGTTCCCTGTGGCGTGAGTCATCATCGGTCCGCGTGCATGAGTGCGGCGCGTCAGCGACGCGGCCGTGGAGCGTCCAAGGCGCCGTTCGTGGCGCTGTCAGCCTGGGCACGCGGCGCATCGCCGGTCGCGCGCCCAGGGGTCAGGAGCCCAGAGGTCACGAGCCCTGTGCCTCCCGACGCGGCACCTTCCGACCGGGCACCTTCCGACTCGGCGCCCCGCTGAGCTGACGACCCCCGGTCGTCCGCCGTCCGCGCGCGCTCGGCGCGCAGCGCCAACGTCGCGCAGCCGAGGGCGACGAGCCCGAACCCGGCCGCCGACAAGACGAGCGCCCACGGCCCGAGCCCGAGCGCGAGGGTCAAATATGCGGCGCGCCCGGGCGCGACCGCCGCGATGATCGCTGCGGGGGCCAGCGCGAGCGCCAACAGGCCGCAGAAGACCGCGAGCGCGCTTGCGATCGCGCGCCGTGTCGCCGCGGCGCGCGCGTGCGCCGCGGAGCCGAGCGCCGGCTCCGGCCCGAGCCGCGCCTGCAGCGCGCGCACCGTCGCGCGCGCATCGCCGAGCTCGAACAGGAGCCGCTGCACCTCGCGCCGACGCTCCTCGCGCTCGGCCCACTCGCGGTCGCGCAGCTCGCCCAAGTCCGTCGCGTGGCGCGCCATGAGCTCGGCCTTCGAGCGCTCCAGCTCGCGCGCGCGCCCGTCCGCGATGCCGCGCGCATAGTGCGCTTCGGCCAGCTTCGCAGCGAGGCGGCCCTCGACGAGGTCGTAGGCCTCGCGCGCCGTGCGCGCCTCCTCGAGCGACTTCTTCTCGTTGGCGATGGCAGCGGCGAGCACGCGGCGGTATTCGTCGCGCTCGAGCCGCGCCTCGCCCGCCTCCTCCAGCGCGCGCCGCGCGATCGTCGCCTCGTGCTGCGCGATCTTCTGCGACTCGAGGGCCGCCGCCGCCGCCTGCTCGCGGTGCCGCGCGAGCTCCGCTTCGAGCGCCTGCACACGCTTCTGCGCGAGCCCGCTCTCCAGCGCGAGCGAGCGCGCCGCTGACCCTCCCGACGAGCCCGCCGAGCCCGATGAGCCCGCCGCGCCCGACGACGCTGTCGCGTCAGGACGCCCCGCCGGATCCGCCTGGGCGCCAGGTTGATCGGCCTTGGCCGCGGACTTCCGCGCGGAGCCCCTTGCCTTGATCCAGTTCCGCATCTCGAGCTCCGGGGAATGCCCCATGGCACGGTGGACGGTCGGTCGCCCGCCCCTCGCGGACGACGGGTGCAGGGTGCCACACGCTCGGCCTATGATCCAGAATCGCCCGCAGTCTCCGGCGCAAGGGAGCCGCGGTCATCCGGGCGACGACGCCCCGTCAAGGGGGCCCCGAAGCCCATGCCCCAAGCCCCTTTCCAACCGTTCTCGCCGTTCGGGCAGCCCGCCCCGCCCGTTCCGCCAGGCGCGCGCGCGCCGCACGCCGCCGGCGCCCGCCCGCCCTGGGTCCTCTGGGCCCTCTTGCTGGTGTCGACCGTGCTGCTCGTGCGCGAAGTGCGCCCCTGGTTTCGCCCGCTGCACGACCCCGACGCGGCGCCGCGTGAGGTCGCGCCGCGGGGGGCGCTCCAGTCGGACGAGGCCGAGACGATCGCGCTCTTCAAGGAGTGTCGCCAGAGCGTCGTGTACATCCACACGACCGAGCGTGTGCGCTCGCGGCGCCAGCTCTTGGGCGTCGAGGACGTCCCCCACGGCCAGGGCTCGGGCTTCGTATGGTCCGACGACGGCTACGTGGTCACGAACTACCACGTCCTCGACGGCGCCGAGCGCGCCTTCGTGTCGTTCGAGAACGGGGGCTCGTACGAGGGCTTCTTCGTCGGCGGCAGCCCCGACCATGACCTCGCCGTCTTGCGCATCAATCGCCCGCGCGGGGAGCTGCGGCCGGTCACGATCGGCACCTCGCAGGACCTCGAGGTCGGCCAGAAAGTGCTCGCGATCGGCAACCCGTTCGGCCTCGGGTGGACGCTCACCACGGGGGTCGTGAGCGGGCTCGACCGCTCGATCCTCTCGGTGTCGAAGCGGCCGATCGACGGCGTCATCCAGACGGACGCCGCGATCAACCCCGGCAACAGCGGCGGGCCCTTGTTCGATAGCTCGGGCCGCTTGATCGGCGTGAACACCGCGATCTACAGCCCCTCGGGCGCGAGCGCGGGCATCGGCTTCAGCGTGCCTGTCGACACGGTGAATTGGGTCGTGCCGCAGCTCATCCAACGCGGCAAGCCCGAGCGCGCGGGGCTCGGGGTGTTCCTGCTCTCCGACGCCGACGCGCAGCGCGCCGGCCTCATTGGGGCCGTCATCGCGGACGTATCGCCGGGCGGCGCAGCGGCGCTCGCGGGCCTGCGCGGGCTCTCCGCGAGCGATGGCACGGTCGACGTCATCGAGGCGATCGACGGCGAACCCGTGCGGAACCGCGAGGACCTTCTGCGCCTGTTGGGCACGCGCGACGTCGGGCAGGCCGTAACCTTGCGCGTGCGGCGCGGGGCGGCGCGCAGCGAGGTGCAAGTGACGTTGCAAGACGTGCGCTGAGGCTGCGCTGCACCCCCTGGGCCAGGCGGGGGGCGCAGCGCTGCCGCGCGGCTCACTCGTGGCGCAGGGCCTCGACCGGGTCCATCGCCGCTGCACGCCATGCCGGGTACAGCCCGAAGATCACGCCGATCGCGACTGAGATCGAGAACGCCAGGATCGGCGCGAACGGCGTGACGATCGCAGGCGTCGGGTTCTCGGAGACCTGTGAGATCACCCACGGGCTCGCGATGCCGACGAGCACGCCGAGCAAGCCGCCCGTGCTGGAGAGCACGATCGTCTCGACCAAGAACTGCGTCACGATGTGGCGCTTCTGCGCGCCGAGCGCGCGGCGCACGCCGATCTCGCGCGTGCGCTCGGTCACGGTCGCGAGCATGACGTTCATGATGCCGATGCCGCCGACGAGCAACGAGATGCCGGCGATGCTGCCGAGGAGCTGGTTGAAGATCTTCTTCGTCTCCTCGGCGCGCATCAGGAGCTCGAGGGGCACGATGACCTCGTAGTCCTTCTGGTTGTGCCCGCGGCGCAGCATTTCGCGGCACGCGTCGGCGATGAACGCGACGTCCTCGTCGCGCTCGGCCTCGACGACGATCTCGTGGAGCTGGACCTCTTGTGAGTCCATCGTGCCGCCGCGGATGATCGTCTGGCGCTCGCCGAAGTAGGCGCGGCCCGTCGCGAGCGGCACGAACACTTCGCCGCCCGTCTCCGAGTTGAAGTCCGAGCTGATCGAGCCGATCGGCCCGCGAGGGTACATGACCCCGACGACGTCGAAGTAGTCTTCGCCGAGCTTCACGCGCTGGCCGAGCGCCGACTGGAACGGAAAGAGGTAGCGCGCCACCTCGTAGCCGAGCACGCACACGAGCGCGCGCGTCTCGTCGTCCAGGGGCGTCAAGAAGCGGCCGTCGTACAGCTCGCGGCGCGTGACCTCTTGGTATTCGGGCAGCGTCGACAGGACGCGCGGGAGGCAGATGAGGTCGCTCTCGCGCACCTCGACCGGCGACTGCAGGACCGGCACCGCGCGCCGCACGCCGGGGAACGAGCCCTCGATGCGCGCGTGGTCATCGCGCGTGAGGCCATACTCCGCGACCCGCACCTCCGCGTCGTTGTTGCCGTCGTCCGGCGGCTTGACGCTGCGCAAGATGATGTTGCGGCTGCCGAGCTTGCGGATCTGCTCCTGCGCTTGCTCGCTCGCGCCCTCGCCGACCGCGAGCATCGCGATGACGCTCGACACGCCGAACAGCACGCCGAGCATGGTCAGCGCGCTGCGCAGCTTGTGCAGCAGGAGGCTCGAGATACCGAGCCGAACCGTCCGAAAGAGTGTGCTACCGCGCATGGAGACCGGTGGGCCGGTGGTGTCGCCTGGTTCGAGGTCGAGTGGGGCGCTGCCGGCGGGTCAGCGGTTCTCGGTCACGGTGTCGACGAGCCCGTCGCGCAACCGCAGGACGCGCTCGGCGCGCGCGCCCACGTCCGGCTCGTGCGTGACGAGCAAGATCGTCTTGCCCTCGGCGTGCAGCTCGTCGAAGAGATCGAGGATCTCGTCCGCGGTCTTGCTATCGAGGTTGCCCGTCGCCTCGTCCGCGAGGATCAAGGCTGGGTCGTTGATGAGCGAGCGCGCGATCGCCACGCGCTGCTGCTGGCCGCCCGAGAGCTGCAACGGGCGGTGGTCGAGGCGCGTCCCGAGGCCGACGCGCTCTGCGAGCATCCGCGCGCGGTCCTCGATGTCGTCGCGCACGTCCTCTTGGTACATGACTGGCACGAGGATGTTCTCGAGCACGTTCAACTGCGGCAGCAGGTTGTACGACTGGAAGACGAAGCCGATCTGGCCGCCGCGGAACGTCGAGAGCTCATCATCGTCGAGCTCGTTCGTGTCGCGGCCGCGGACCTTGTACGCGCCGCCGGTCGGCCGGTCGATGCAGCCGAGGATGTTCAGCAGCGTGGACTTGCCGCTGCCGGAGCTGCCCATGATCGCCCAATACTCGCCCTGGCGGAAGGTGAACGAGACGCCCGCGAGGGCGCGCACGTCCTGGTCGCCCATGCGATAGACGCGTTGGACGTCGACGAGCTCGGCGACGGCTGGCATGTCCGGGGTCGAACGGTGCCGCGACCGCGCGGTAGGGACCGCCTCCGTCACTGGTCGCCGCCTCCGCTCGCGGGGGCAGCGCCGCCCGCGCCCGGGGCGCCGCCGCGTCGACCCGGCCGGCCCGTACCGTCCCCGGCAGGCGCGCCACCGCCGGCGCCCGGGGCGCCGCCAGCGCCTTGGGGGCGACCGCCGGTGCTTCCGTCGCCGCGCCGACCGCGGCCGCTGCCCGTCGGGGCCCCGGACGCCGCGTCACCTGCGCCGCCGGGCGCGGCCCCCGCGCCACTGCCCGCGCCATTGCCAGCGCCGCCGCGCATGCGGCTCGGGTCGAAGCCCGCGCCTGCGCCCTGGCCGCCCGCGCCGCGCATGCGGCTCGGGTCGAAGCCGGCCGGCGGCCCGCCCGCCGGGCCCCACCGCTGGGCATCACGGGCGCGCCGTTCGCGGCGGCTGCCGCGGCGGCCGCAGCGATCGCGGGGTCGACCTCTTGCTCGGGTGCCGGCGCCGGGTCGAAGTTCGCCGGCGGCGCGAGGAGCACGACGTCCCCTTCGGTCACGCCCGACTTGATGACGACCCACTTGGAGTTGTCCAGGCCGACCTCGACCTTGCGGCGCACCGCGTCGTCGCCCTGCTGGAGGAACACGATCGTCTCTCCGCCGTCGAGCAGCACGCACTGGCGCGGGACGTAGAGGACGTCCTTCAGGTCGTCGATCAAGATCTCAACGTTGCACGACATGCCCGGCCGCATCTCCGAAATGCCGTCGGACAGGCCGATCTCGGCCTTGTAGAGGCGCGTGTTCGGGTTCGAGCGCCAGCTCCCCGAGTCCGCCATCACCGCGACGAAGTCGACCGTGCCGTTGAACACGCGGTTCGGGAACGCGTCGACCGTGATGAGGCACGGCATCGTGGTGCGGATCTTCTTGAGCTTCGTCTCGTGGATGCTCGCCTTGACGACCATGCCGCCTGCGCGCGGGATCGAGATGATCTCCTGGCGCTCGCGGACCTCCTGGCCCTCGTCGATGACCTCGGTCGAGCCCATGCGACCTTGCTCGCGGGCATAGACGACCAGGCCGGCCTCGGGCGCGAAGAGCTTCGCCTTGCCGATTTGGTCGCGGATCTTGGTGAGCTTCTCGCGCTCGCGCTCGAGCTTGTACGTCGCGGACGTGAGCGCGGCGGTGTAGTCCGCCATCTTCGCCTCGGCCTGCTTCTCGGTCTTCTCGAGCAGGCTCTTCCGGTTCTCGACCTCTGCGTTGAGCTCGGCGAGCTTGCGCTTGGTGCCATAGGCGATCTTCGACGCGAGCTCGCGCTTCACCTGCTCGAGCTCGATCGCGGCGCGCTGCTTCGAGAGGCGGTCCGCGTCAAGCTGGCTCTTTTGGATGAAGCCCTCCTCCGCGAGCTTCTCGGTCCAAACGAGCTCGTTGTCGGCGCGCTTGTACTCCTCGTCCTTGATCGTGACCGACTCCTGGGCCTTGGCGAGCTCCAGCACCCAGTCGCCGTTCTCCTCGTCCCCGTACTTCTTCAGGTCGAGCTCAGCGAGCTCGACCTCGAGCGCCGCCGCCGCCAGGTCCGTGCGGTTCTGGATGACCTGGATCTCGACCTGCTTCTCGGCCTTCGTGACCTCGAGCTCGGCCTGCTGCACGGCGATCTCCTGGCGCACGCGCTCGTCGTCGACCTGCGACACGTCGAGCTCGGCGACGAGGTCACCTGCCTCGACGCGCGTGCCCTCCTCGGCGAGGAAGATGATCGTCGAGCGGCCCTCGAGCTGCGAGCGCAGCACGACGCTGTTCTTCGCCTCGAGGTTGCCGCGCACGACCTCGCTCACGCGCAGGTCGCCGCGGCGCACGGGCGCGCCCTCGATGAGCTTGACTTCGTCCTTGGCCAGGAGTTGGTCCGTCCAGCCCGCGCGGTGCGCGCCGTACGCGCCGCCCGCGAGGACGCCGAAGAAGACCAGGTACTTGAGCCCGCTGCCTTTACGTTTCGCCATGGTGTGCTCCTGAGGGGCGCATCGCCCCTAGCAGGTGGTCCTGTCCGGTGGTCCTGACAGGTGATGGGGTGCGCGGCCCGTGCTGCGCTCGGTGTTGGATCTCTGGGTCACCCGTTTGCGAGGAGTCGCTGCACGAGGTCAGCGTCGACGTGGATGCCATCGCCGTCGACGCGCAGGACCTCGAGCTGGAGGTACAGGTCGAACATCGCGAGGTTGAAGTCGATCAGCGCCGCGGTCTGCGCGTTCTGCGCCTCGAGCAGCGAAGACTGCGCCTCGAGCGCGTCACGCGTGCTCGCCCGGCCGGCCTCGAGGTTCAGGTTCGCGCTGCGCACGCGTCGGTCCGCGAGCTGCACGGCGCGCACCTGGATCTGGTACGAGGCGCGCGCGTTGCGCGCCTGGCGGATCGCGTCGCGCACGTCCGTCGACACGCGGTCGAGGAAGCGCTCGTGGCCGCGGCGCTCCGCCTCGAAGCGCACGAGGCTCGAGCGGTACGCGTTGCGCTCCGGCAGCCGATCGATCGGCAGGTCGACGTCGAGCGCGAGCGACCAACGCACGTCGTCGCTATGGTGTGAGAGCGGCTTCCCGTCCGGGCTCGTCGAGTTCACGCCGGCGCGCAGATCGAGGCCCGCGCGCAGGTCGTCCGCGGCGATGCGCACGGCGCGCTCGGCGTCCTCGACGGCCTGCGCCGAGGTCGCGACATCGAGGCGCTCTGCGCACGCGAAGTCGACGACGCGCTCCGTGTTGAAGCCCTCGAGCGAGTCGAGCAGGGAGGCCTCGTCCGTCAGCCGGTCGAACTCGCCGCGGTCCAGCGAGAGCTCGCAGCTGATGGGCAGGCCCAGGAACAGCTTGAACGTGTCCAAGCGGCGCTCCAGGTCGCCGCGCAGGGCGACGAGGCGGCTCTGCGAGCGCAGCTCGTCCTGCCGCGCCTGGTCGGCCTGGATGTCGGACATCTGGCCGGCCTCGGCGAGCGCCTCGTTGCGCTTGCGCAGCACGACGAGGTTGTTGAAGTTGCGCTCTTCGTTCGCGAGGTTGTCGTAGGCCTCGAGGAGCCCGTAGACCTGTGTCGCGACGTCGACGGAGAACGTGCGCCGGAAGCGCTCGTAGCTGCGCGCGCGGTAGACGAGGTCGCGCTCGGCTTGCGTCAGGGGCTCCAGCGTGATCGCGGAGCCGAAGCCGCGCAGCAGCGGCTGCGTGACGCTGAGGCCGAGGTCCGACACCAGGTCAAAGGCGTCGCCGGTCGAGAGGACGCGGAAGAGGCTGGCGCCGATGTCGCCGATGACCCGCGCGCCCGAGCCGAAGAGGCGCTGCAGGCGCAGGTTGCTGTCGATCGAGGCGCTGGAGCTCTGGCCGCCCGTGCCGGACAGCGCGCCGCCGCCGTCGAGCGTCGGCTGCCAGCCGAAGCGCCAGCGGTCGAGCGTCAGGTTCAGCGCCTCGAGGAAGAGCGCCTCACGCTCGGTGCGGTACCGCTCGCTGTCCTCGGCGGCGATCTCGAGGCACTCGACGAGCGTCAGCGGGCCGACCGTCGTCGTCTCGCCCGCCACGATCTTCGCGCGCAGGCTGTCCGTCGGCGGCGCGATGTCGAAGTCGAGGTCCCCCGACTTCAGCGCCTCGAGGCGCGCATGCAATAGGTCGTAGACCTGCCCGTCGGCCTCGGCGACAAACGCCTCGGGCGAACGACAAGAGAGCCAAGTGAGCCCGCAGAGGGCGGCCAAGAGCGTGGCCCGCGGGCGGAGGTGGAGCGTTCGATGCATCGGACGGCCGCGGAGGGGGAAACCGCGGAGGGCACCGGGCGTTCGCCCGGGGGGCGCGCAGGATGCGCCCGACGCAAGGTAACGGCCCGGAGGGCCCTGCGTCGCGGGCTAAGGCGCCGGAAGATGCCTCGGCACGTAAGGATTGCGCCTAGGAGCCTGCGCCACAGAACGCGGTTCGCAGCGTGGGGCTCCCGTGCGTCGGCGCAAGGCGCAGCAAGTTCCTCATGGCTTGATGCCATTTGGGACCTGGCTGCAACGCCGCTCCGGCGTACGGGAGCGCCGCGATGCGAATCGTGTTCTGTGGCGCAGGCTCCTGGCCTGCGTCACCAGCGCACGGGGTGGCCGGCTGCAAAGAGCGCGGCGATCCGGCGCAAGGTCTCGTCCCGGTTCAGCGCGGCCTCAACCGCGGGCGCGCGGCCGACGGGCGGCGTCCCCCAGCGCGCGGCGAGGCGCCCGTATTCGACGGCGTCGAGGGGCGTCGCGACGAGGTCCGGCGCGCCGAGGCAGAACTCGACGAGCTCGGCCCCACCCGCGCCGTCGGCGAAGCTGAGGCGCCCCTCGGGTCCAATGTTCGGCCCGCTCGGCGCCGAGCTGCGCGCGCGGCCGGACAGGGCGCGCGGCGGGCACAGCCAAGCGACCGCGCCGAGGTCGGCGAGGGCGCCTGCGCGCGCGACCTCCTGCCACTCGAGCGGCCCGATCCAAGGCGCGTCGGCGGCGCAGCGCTCGTGGGTCTCGCGCCGCCAGCCGTACCCCACGACCTCGGCCAGCGCGCCCCCTGACGCGTCGGCGAGGTCCCAGTCCGAGGTCCAGGAGCGGGCGCCGGTCGGGCCCTGCTCGCGCCAGGTGAGGCGCCGCGACGTCCCCTCGAGGCGCTCGGTCTGGTGGATGCGCCAGCCCTCGGCGCGGAAGACGACCTCACGCTCGAGCAGCGTGTGCGCCGCGCCGTCGAGGCGCAGCCAGCGAACGACGGCCACGGGGTCCGAGTCGGCCCCCCCGCGTCGCACGGCGAAGCACTCGATCCGCAGGGCCGTGGGCCCGAGCGCGAGCGACCGCGGCCCGTCGAGCCCGGCGCCCAGCGGCGCCGCTTTGGCCCACGGCGCTGCCGCACTCCAAGGGTGGACGGGTGCAGCGGGCGCCTCCGGAGCGCCGACGGGCAGCGCCGCGAGGACATAGGACACAGCCGCGAGGACAAAGGCGCTCCACATGCCCCCAAGGATCGGTCCGAGACCGTCCCAGCTTGAACTCGCGCCCTGCCGGGGGCCGACGAGCCGCGGTCCTTGGCCGCAGCGAGCGCAAGTCCCTGCCCGACGGCGACTTCCGTCGCGGCCATTCCACACAAAACGACCAAGAAGTCTCTTTCTACGCGAACATCGAGCCGATATCTTGCTCTCCAACTCCTTTAATCCAGAGCGCACGCCCGAGCCCACACCTCCAGAGGCCCCACCTCCCCTGACCCCATGGCACTGACCCAAACCGTCGAGTACGCGCTCCGCGCGGTCGTCTGGCTGGCCCAGCAGACTCCGGGCCAGCCGCAGACGACCCAGCAGATCGCGGCAGCGACCAAGGTGCCGGTCAGCTACCTCCCGAAGGTGTTCCAGCCGCTCATCCGCGGCGGGCTCGTCAACGGCCAGCGCGGCCTGCGCGGCGGGTACTCGCTGCGCCGCGACGCGGCGGGCATCACGCTGCTCGAGGTCGTCAACCACGTCGACCCCTTGCAGCTCATCGAGTGCTGCCCGCTGGAGCTCGAGGGCCATCGGGGCCGCCTGTGCCCCCTGCACTCGTTGCTCAACCAGATCCTCCTGGCCGAGCAGAAGGTGCTCAGCGAGACGTTCATCGGCGACCTCATCAAGGACACCGAGGCGCTCGCGCCCCTGTGCGACCGCACCGGCCTGCGCGTCTGCGCGCACCAGGCGGCGCAAGGTCCCGACACGTCGGACCCGAGCACGCGGAACCCCAACACGGCTGGGCGTTCCACAGGAACCGCCAAGCCGTCCCCCCGCCCAGAGAACAGCGACGACGCCACGCCCTGACCCAGAGGCCGCCGTTCGCTCGACCCCACTCCTCCCCCAATCCAATCACCATGACCGAGGTCACGGCCACACGGGCCCCAGGCGAAGGCGCCCGCGTCGATAGGTTCTCCTACGACGACTCCATCGTCCGGAAGTTCCTCTTCGCGACGTACCTGTGGGCGCTCGTCGCGTTCCTCGCAGGGCTCTACATCGCCCTCCAATTGCCGCTCCCGTGGCTGTCGTTCGGCCAGGAATGGCTGACGTTCGGGCGCCTGCGCCCGCTGCACACGAACGCGGCGATCTTCGCCTTCGCGGGCAACGCCATCTTCACGGCGATCTACTACTCGACGCCTCGGCTGTGCAAGACGCCGATGTGGTCGCCGCTGCTCGGGAAGCTGCACTTCTGGGGCTGGCAGCTCGTCATCGTCTCCGCAGCCGTGACGCTGCCGCTCGGCATCACGCAGAGCAAGGAGTACGCCGAGCTCGAGTGGCCGATCGACCTGCTCATCGCGGTCGTGTGGGCCGGCTTCTTCGGCGTCAACTTCTTCATGACGCTGGCGAAGCGGCGCGAGCGCCACATGTACGTCGCGCTGTGGTTCTACATCGCGACGATCATCACCGTCGCGATCCTGCACATCTTCAACAACCTCGTCGTGCCCGCGGGGCTCTTCAAGAGCTACCCGATCTACGCCGGGGTGCAGGACGCGTTCATGCAGTGGTGGTACGGCCACAACGCCGTCGCCTTCTTCCTGACGACGCCCTTCCTCGGCTTGATGTACTACTTCATGCCGAAGGCAGCGGGGCGGCCGGTCTTCTCGTACCGGCTCTCGATCATCCACTTCTGGTCGCTCGTCTTCATCTACATCTGGGCCGGCCCGCACCACCTGCACTACACGGCGCTGCCTGAGTGGGCCTCGACGCTCGGCATGGTGTTCTCGCTCATGCTCTGGATGCCGAGCTGGGGCGGCATGATCAACGGCCTCCTGACGCTGCGCGGCGCGTGGCACAAGGTGACGACGGACCCCGTCCTGAAGTTCTTCGTCGTCGCGGTCACGTTCTACGGCATGAGCACCTTCGAGGGCCCGCTGCTCTCGATCAAGTCGGTCAACTCGCTCAGCCACTACACCGACTGGACGATCGGCCACGTGCACGCCGGCGCGCTCGGCTGGAACGGCTTCATGGCCTTCGGCCTGATCTACTGGCTCGCGCCGCGCCTCTTCCAGACGCCGCTCTACAGCGTCAAGCTCGCGACGATGCACTTCTGGACCGCGACGATCGGCATCTTGCTGTACGTCATCTCCATGTACGTCGCCGGGGTCACGCAGGGCCTCATGTGGCGCGCGCTGACGCCGGAGGGCCAGCTGGCCTACCCCGACTTCATCGAGACGACGATGCGGATCATCCCGTTCTACGGGCTCCGCGCGATCGGCGGGCTCCTGTTCCTCGGCGGCGCGCTGATCGGCGCGTACAACCTGCTGAAGACGTGGGGCGCGCGGCCGAAGGTGTACGCCGTCGAGATGCACGAAGCGCCCGCGCTCGTCGGGACCTACCCGCAGGAGCCGCGCCCCGCGACCTCGCTCGTCGCGGTCACGGAGACGGCCAAGAAGATCGACGTCTTCTCGACGTTCTGGTGGCACCGCCGCTGGGAGCGCTTGCCGCTCAGGTTCTCCATCTGGGTCGGCGTCGCGGTCATCGTGGCTTCGCTGTTCGAGATCATCCCGACCTTCGTGATCCGCTCGAACATCCCCACGATCGCGAGCGTCAAGCCCTACACGCCGCTGGAGCTGTGCGGGCGTGACCTCTACGTCTCCGAGGGCTGCTACAACTGCCACTCGCAGATGATCCGGCCGATGTTGGCGGAGAAGCAGCGCTACGGCGAGTTCTCGAAAGCTGGCGAGTTCGTCTACGACCACCCCTTCCAGTGGGGCAGCCGCCGGATCGGGCCGGACCTCGCGCGTGAGGGCGGGAAGCAGTCGCACCAGTGGCACGTGTTGCACTTCGAGGACCCTCAGCAGGTGACGCCGGACTCGATCATGCCGGTCTATGCGCACCTCATGAAGCGCAAGCTGGACTACACGTCGATCCCGGTCCGCATGCGCGCCATGCAGACGCTCGGGGTGCCGTACAGCGACGCCGAGGTCGCGAGCGCCGTCGATGACGCGCGCGCCCAGGCGCGGAAGATCACGGACGAGTTCATCGTGCAGAACGGCGGTCAACCGTACGTCACGCCGAGCGGCCAGGCGATCGACCTCGCGGAGAGCCGCGTCGTCGCCCTCATCGCCTACCTGCAACGCATGGGCACGGACCTCTTCGCGCCCGCACCGACCGAAGGCGAGCCCGTCGGGGCCGCCGCCCCTGGCGACGTGAAAGTGGGGACGCGCTGATGCTCAAAGAGGTCCTCTCCGACGGCTCGCTCACGCACTTCGCGACGATCGGCCTCGTGATGTTCGTCGCCGTGTTCGTGGGCGTCACGATCTGGGTCCTGACCCGCACCAAGGGCGAGATCCAGACCTGGTCACGGCTCCCGATGGCGGCCGACGACGACGCGCCGGCCCAGCCGCGCGCGGTCGCGGCCGAAGCGCACCCTCCCCAATCCCCGCTCTGATCCCAGCACCCATTCCGACTATGGCTGAAGCCAACGAATCCGCAATGACGGGTCACGTCTACGACGGGATCCAGGAGTACGACAACCCGCTCCCGGGCTGGTGGACCGCGCTGTTCTGGGGGACGATCGTCTTTACGTTCGCGTACCTGTTCGTCTCGCTCGTGCGCAGCGAATGGACCAGCACGCGCGCCGCCTACGAACGTGAGATCGCCAGGAACCTCGAGCGGCAGTTCGCGACCTTAGGGGAGCTGACGATGGACCGCGACACGCTGCTCTCGTTCGTCACTGACCCCGAGCAGCAAAAGTGGCTCGCCGTCGGCAGCGCCATCTTCCAGACGAACTGCGTCTCCTGCCACGGGCGGGACGGTTCGGGCGTGACGGGGCCCAACATGACGGACGACCACTATCTGCTCGTGAAGACGATCGAGGACATCCCAAAGACGATCGTCAACGGCTCCGCCGCGAAGGGCATGCCGGCCTGGGGCAACCGCCTCATGCAGAACGAGATCGTGCTCGTCGCAGCGTACATCGCGTCGCTGCGCGGCCAGAACGTGCCGAGCCCGAGGCCGGCCGAGGGCGAGGTCATCCCGCCCTTTGACGCGCCTTCGCCCGCGGCCGCCGCCGCTCCGGCACCCAGCGGAAACTGACATCGACCCAGGGCCTGACTCGATCGGGCCCGACACCACCGGGCGCGGCCGCGCAGCCGCTCGGTCGCGCCCGCCTCTCACCACACCATGTCCGGCAACCCCTCCGCGCTGCTCCCCCCTGAGGAGCACGTCCTCTCGACCCTCGAGTCCGACGGCAGCCGCCGTTGGCTGCACCCGCGCCTCGCGAAGGGACGCCTGTGGCAGCGGCGCCGCATCGTCGCCTACACGCTGGTGCTGATCTACTCCGGGTTGCCCTGGATCAAGATCGATGGCGCGCCGGCGTTCCTGCTGGACCTGCCCAGCCGCAAGTTCGTCCTCTTCGGCGCGACGTTCCTGCCGACCGACACGGTCCTGCTCGCCCTGACGGTGCTGATCGGGTTCCTCTCGATCTTCTTCGTGACGGCGATCTTCGGGCGAGTGTGGTGCGGCTGGGCTTGCCCGCAGACCGTGTACATGGAGTTCCTCTTCCGGCCGATCGAGCGCTTGCTGACGGGGCGGGCGGGGGTCGGCGGCGCGCCCCGGAAGTCGATCGCCGGCTGGCGCAAGCTCGCGATGTACGCGATCTACCTCGTGCTCGCGCTGCACCTGGCGCAGACGTTCATCGCCTACTTCGTCGGGGTCGACGCGGTGCGGCACTGGATGTGGAGCTCCCCCGCAGCCCACGTGGCGCCGTTCCTCATCGTGATCGCGCTGACGGTCCTGATGATGATCGACTTCGCGTATTGGCGCGAGCAGCTCTGCATCATCGGGTGCCCCTACGGCCGCTTCCAGTCGGTGCTGCTCGACCGGAACTCGAAGATCGTGACCTACGTGCCCGGGCGCGGCGAGCCGCGCGCGCCGATGCACAAGAGCCAGTCCGCAGAGGACCGCGCCAAGGCGGGCTTGGGCTCGTGCGTCGACTGCAAGATGTGCGTGCACGTCTGCCCGACCGGGATCGACATCCGCAACGGCCTGCAGCTCGAGTGCGTGAACTGCACGCAGTGCATCGACGCGTGCGACGCGATCATGGACGCGACGCACCAGCCGCGCGGCCTCGTGCGCTTCAGCTCCCAAGCCGCCGTGGAGGGCGAGCCGACGCGGGTCTTGCGCCCGCGGATCGCGATCTACGGCGCGCTGATCCTCGGCCTGTCCGTGCTGCTCGCGACGCTCGTCTCCGATCGCCCCGCTGCTGACGTGACGCTGATGCGCAGCCTCGGCCGGCCGTTCATCGCGCTCGAAGGCGGGATGGTCGAGAACACGATGCGGGTCAAGCTCACGAACCGCACGGAAGCGCCGCGCACCTACACGTTCAGCGCGACGACCGCGCAGGGCCTCACGCTCGACGCGCACACGCAGGGCGCCCAGGTCGTGCTGGAGCCCGGCAAGACCTTCACGGAGCCGCTGCACGTCATCGCGCCGCAGTCCGCCTTTGTCCATGGCCGGATCGATGCGACGCTGAACGTCACCGACGACCAAGGCTGGAGCGCTGCGAAGCCCTGCATCCTGCTTGGACCGACTGGAGCCACCCAATGACCCGATCCACCCCCACCGACCCCTCCACGCCAGCCGCGCCCGAGGCGCGCGCGCGCCGCTCACCGTGGCCCTTCCTCATCGTCGGGCTGCTCACGGCGCATGTGTGCGCGATGATCCTCGCGGTGCGCATCGCCAATGATGGCCGCGGCGCGGACCTGCTGCCCGAGTACCAACAGCGGAACGCCGCGACGACGGGCGACAGCAGCGTGACGGAGGGCGCTCCCGGGCGCGACGCGGGGGCACGCGACTGATGGAGGCGCTCCTCGCAGCCGTCCTCGCCGCGAGCCTCGTCGGCTCGCTGCACTGCGCCGGCATGTGCGGGCCGTTCCTGGCGTTTGTCGTCGGGGCAGGCCCCGCGCGTCCAGCGGGTCCGCAGGCGTCCGCGCCGGCCGGCGCACCGCAGCGCGCAACGCGGCAGTACGGAGCGCTGCGCTTGCAGCTCGCCTACCACAGCGCGCGCGGGCTCGGCTATGTGCTGCTCGGCGCAGCGGCAGGGGCCGCGGGGCATTTCATCGACCTCGCGGGCGCGTTGACTGGGCTGCGCCCGCTCGCAGCGGGGCTCGCGGGGCTGACGCTGGTCGTCCTCGGCGCGGTCGCCCTCGCGCGCCTCGCGGGCCTGCGCACGCCGGGCGCGCGCGCCTGGCGCCTGCCCGAGGGCCCTGCGCGCGCGCTCCGCGCCGCGCAAGCGCGCGCGCTCCGGATGCCGCCAGTCACCCGCGCGCTCGCGATCGGCGCCACGACGACGTTCCTGCCCTGCGGCTGGCTCTACGCGTTTGCCGTTACCGCCGCCGGCACAGGCGCGCCCGCGCGCGGCGCGCTTGTCATGGCGGTCTTCTGGGCCGGGACGCTGCCGGTGCTCGTCGCGCTCGGCGCGGCCGTCCGCGGCGCGACGCGCCTCGCTGGGCCGCGGCTGCAGGCCGTCGCCAGCGTCGCGCTCGTGGTCCTCGGGCTGTGGACCCTCGCGGGTCGCGTGACGCTCGAGCCCCTAGCGCTCGCACAGGCGGTCGAGGCCCAGGCGGTGCAGGCCAGCGGCGAGGCGCTCGCGGCGCCGGCGCCGGACGCCCTGCCGCCGTGCTGCGCGGGCCACGCGGCACAGGCGACGCCGACGCGCTCGGCCGACGAAGCGGGCGCGCCTCGAGCACGAGGGGGAGCCGCGGATGCAGTTCGCTGACGAGCGCCCGCGCGCGACGCTGCCGGCCCAAGGGGCCACGACCGCGGCGTGCGCGCACTGCGGGCTCCATGTCCCTGCCGCGCTCGTCGAGCCCGAGGCGGACGAGCAGTACTGCTGCAGCGGCTGCCGCGCCGTACGCGCGACGCTCTTGCAGTCGGGGCTCGGCGACTATTACGACCTGCGCGCACGCTTTGACGACGGCGCGAACCGCGAGCCCGCGCGCGGATCACGCCGCAGCTATGCGACGTTCGACCGTGAGGTCTTTCTCGCGGAGCACGTGACCGTCGTCGAGGGGACCGCGCGCGTCGAGCTCCTGCTCGAGGGCGTGCGCTGCGCCGCCTGCGTCTGGCTCGTCGAGAAGCTCCCGCGCTGCATGCCTGGCGTGCTGTCCACCGAGCTGCGCCTGCGCGACGCGCGGCTGTCGCTCGTGTACGACCCCGCGCGCGTCGCGCTGTCCGAGGTCGCCGCGCGGCTCGACGCGCTCGGGTACCCAGTGCATCCAGCGCGCGGCACCTCGCAAGAGGACCTCGGGAAGCGCAGCGAGCGGCGCTTGCTAGTGGACCTCGGCGTCGCGGCCGTGTGCGCGGGGAACGCGATGCTGGTCGCCTTCGCGCTCTATTCGGGCCAAGCCGGGGCCGCTGGGCAAGGCAGCGACCTCGCCCCCGACCACGCAGCGCTCTTCCGCTGGACCGGGCTCGTCCTCGGCTGGGTCTCGCTGCTCTGGCCCGGACGCCGGTTCCTGCTCGGCGCGCTCGGCGCGGCGCGCGCGCGCGTCGCGAACCTCGATGTGCCGATCTCGATCGCGCTCGTCGCGGGGGCGCTCGCGGGGACGTGGAACACCGTCGCGGCGCGCGGCGAGTCCTACTTCGACTCGCTCACGGTGCTCGTCTTCCTGCTGCTCGCCGGACGCTACGTCCAAGCGCGGCAGCAGCGCTTCGCGACCGACTCGGTCAACCTGACGCGCGCGCTGACCCCCGTCGGCTGCCTCGTCGTGCGCGAGCGCGACGGCGTCGAGGTGACGGAAGAGGTCACGCTGCGAGAGGTCACGGCCGGCGACCTCGTCTTGGTTCGGTCAGGCGAGCCGCTGCCCGCGGACGGCGTCGTGGAGCGCGGCGCGTCGCGCATCGACCGCGCGCTGTTGACGGGCGAGTCCGAGCCCGTCACCGTCGGCGTCGGCGACGCCGTCCACGCGGGCAGCCAGAACGTCGGCGGCGCCCTGCACGTGCGCGTCTCCGACGTCGGCGCCGCGAGCCGCATCGGGCGCCTGATGGGCCTCGTCCAGCAAGGGTTGACCGAGAAGCCCCCCATCGAGCGCTTCACCGACCGCATCGCGGGCTGGTTCGTCGTCATCGTGACGACGCTCTCGCTGGGGACGTTCGCGGCGTGGTGCGCGCTCTCGAGCGTGGGCGTCGCGGTCGACCACACGGTCGCGCTGCTGATCGTCGCGTGCCCGTGCGCCCTCGGCTTGGCGACGCCATTGACGCTGGCGGTCGCGGTCGGCCGCGCCGCGCGCCAAGGCTTGCTCGTCAAGGACTCGGCCGTGTTCGAGCGCCTCGCGCGCGGCGGACGCCTCTTGCTCGACAAGACGGGCACGATCACCCGCGGCGCGCCGGCCCTCGTGGATTGGGTCGGGGACCGCGGGCTGCGCGGCGCGGTCGCGGCGCTCGAGGCGCGCTCCCAACACCCGATCGCGCGGGCGCTGTGCAAGGCGCTCGAAGCCGACGCCGTCGTCGGGGTGCACGCGGCCGATGTGCGCGAGCTCCTGGACGGCGGCGTGGTCGGCCAGGTCGGCGGCGACACGGTCCGCGTCGGTTCGCTGGAGCACCTCGCGGCGCACGGCGCGGCGCCTCTCCCCGAGCTCAGGCGCGAAGCTGTGGCCCTCGAAGCGCGCGGGCGCACGGTCGTTGGCGTCGCGCGCAACGGGCGCTGCGCAGCGATCCTGGGGCTCGTCGATGCGCCACGCGACGACGCACAGGCGTCGATCGCGGCGCTCCGCGCCCGCGGGTTCGTGCCCGAGGTGCTGTCGGGCGACGTCCAAGGCGCCGTCGCGCGCGTCGCGCGAGAGGTCGGCCTCGAGGCAGATCAGGCGCGCGGCTCGATCGAGCCCGAGGGCAAGCTCGCCCGTGTGCGCGAGCTCGCTGCCCGCGGTGAGCCCGTTGTGATGGTCGGCGATGGCGTCAACGACGCGGCGGCGCTCGCCGCCGCGGACGTGGGCGTCGCGGTCCACGGCGGCGCCGAGGCGAGCCTCGCCGCAGCCGACGCCTACTCCGCGCGCCCGGGCCTGACCCCCCTCGTCGAGCTCGTCGACCTGTCACGGCGCACGGTCGCCACGATTCGCCGGAACTTGGCGCTGTCGCTCGTGTACAACGGCGTCGCGGTGACCCTCGCGATGGCCGGTTATGTCGAGCCGCTCACCGCTGCGATCTTGATGCCGTTGAGCTCGGCCTCCGTGCTCGCGTTGGCCCTGGTCTCGATCCATGGCGGCCGGCGCCCGCGCCCGCCCGAGGTGACCCCATGTCTGTGATCTTCATCGTCCTCCCCCTCGCGCTCGTCCTCGGCGGCGGCGCCCTCGCGGCGTTCCTGTGGGCCGTCCGCGGCGGGCAATTCGACGACCTCGAGACCCCGGCGATCCGGATCGCGCTCGAGGACGACGTGCGCGACCCAAGCTGACCCGCGCCGCCGCTCAGGCGCTGGCCAGGATCAGCGCCAGGGTCCGTCCCAGAACCCTGGCCAAGGTTACTGCGCGGTCCGATCCAGCCCACGCACCAAGGCGATCACACCGAAGAGCACGAGCAGGACCGCTGCGCCGATCGGCACGGTCCCAGGGCCGTCGAAGCGCCGGACGAACTCGCGCCAGCCGAAGTGATGGAACTCACGGTGCCGCTCGCTGCGCGGCGACAGGACGGCTGCGCCTGCGACGTGATAGAGCTCGTCGACCGGGAAGGCCTCCCCAAGGCCGGCCACGCGGTGGCGGAAGATGCGCCAATGGGCCAGCGGCGCGGCGAAGCGCACGTCCCAGAGGGTGCGGTTGTACCGCTCGCGTCGGATGTCCTCGAGCGAGGCGGTGATGGGCAAGCCGAGCGACGGCGCGTCTGGCCACTCGATCTCCGCGGCGCGGCGCGCGAGGTCGTCGTGGGTCCGGTGATCGACGACGACGCCGCCCAACGCGACGACGAACCCCGGCACGAAGAGCGCCAGCGCCGCGCGCCCGATCCACGGCCGCCGCGAGGCCTCCTCGAGCGCGAGCGCCACAAACAGCCAGAGGAACGGCAAGCAGGGCAAGAGATAACGCGGCCCGTACGTCGAGGCGCCGTGCCAGTCGACCGTGGCCGCCGCGGGGAGCGCGACGAGCGCGGTGACGCCGAACAAGCAGAAGGTCAGGAGGCGTTCGCGCTCGGCCAACGCGCGCGCGATCCCGATGGGCGCGAGGAGCACGAGCGGCGCGAACCAGACGAGGCCGCGGCTGGGCGAGAGCAAGAGCCCCTTCAGCCCGTCTGCGGCGACCCCTTGGAAGAGCGTGCCATCGAAGATGCTGCCGTAGCCCGAATCGAACGGCTTCCCGTAGCGCGCCAGGTTGGTCCCGACGAACACCGCGCACCCGACGGCGATCGGCGCGAGCGCCAGCAACAGGGCCCGCTGCGGCGTCACGCCGCTGCCGCCGCGCGGGGTCCAGCGCGAGGCGGCGATGCGCCGCGCGCCAAAGCGCAGCACGCTCTCGCCGACCGCAGCGATCAGCGCGCACGCAGGCGCGACCGCGATGCGCGACAGGAACGCCATCGCGAGCGCAGCGCCGATGCCAAACGCGATGCGCCCGGGCGGCATCTCCAAGCGGTCGAGGCGCTCGCGCGCGACGAGCACCAGGTGGAGCGCGAGCAGCAAGAAGAACGTCGCTTGCACGTCAGAGAGGCTCGAGCGGGCCTGCGGCCACAGGAAGGTCGAGCCGGCGAGCGCGAGCGCCGCGCCGATGGCGCGCCGGCGGCGCACCCCGAGCCTCAACGCGCACATAGCGACGAGCCAGATCGTGCCCGCGCCGAGCAACGGGTTGCGCAGGCCCACGACGAGGTGCGCGAGGGGCTCCGACGCCTCGACGCCGTCGTAGGCGAGCCGCACCGCTTGCTCCTCGAGGCCCGGCGCGAGCGCGCCCCAGAGCCGCCCGGCCGCGTAGAACGGCAGCGCGACGAGGACCTGCCCGACGCCGTGGCGCCCATAGATACGCGGGCTGCGTGGCGCGCGGTCGGCTGCGCCCGCGTCGGCCCGCGCTTCGACGACACGCACGTGCAGGTCGCTGGCGAGGTCGGGGTCACGCAGCAGGTCCGCCTCGATGCGGTCCGCCTCCGGCGTGCCCTGCAGCGCCAGGCTCCCCGCGCGCGCGAACGCGCTCGTGGACTGGAACTCGACCTCCGCGTCGTTGAGCTCTGCGGTGCCAACAAACGTCAGGCCGAAGACCGCGAGCACGACCAAGAACGCGCCGATCGCGCTCAAGCGGTCCGCGCGGACGACGAGGGGGCGCCGGAAGAAGCTCAACGGATCGCCTCTGGGAGCAGCGTCCACACCGACACGAGGTCGGTGGCATGGACCTCTTGGGCCCCGAGGTGCAGGAGTCGCATGTCGATGCCGCGCGGGCCGGATCCGCGCTCGGTCGTGGCGCGTCGGTGGGCCTCGTCGACGACGAAGACCAGCGGGCGGCCGAGGGCGCGCAAGAGCCGAGCGATGTTGGGGTCCCAGTTGTCGCGTTCCGTATAGAGCGGCGTCAAGGCCCGGGCCCGCATCCTCCAATCATCGCCCACAGCGGTGAGGCCGGAGCGCCCGACGAGGTTGCCGGGCTCGTCCCAGTACATCGGCAGCCCCGTCGCGAGCGCCGCGAGGTGCGGCGCGCGCGGCCCGCCGACACGACGTGGACCGAGCTCACCAAAGATCACGAGGACGGCATCGCGCCGCACCAGCTCCGCCTGCGTGGCAATCCAGCGCAGGCTGTCGACGACCTCGCGGTCAAGCGCATCGGACTCGTCCCTCACGGGCGCGGTGAACGCCAGCGTGGTGCGTTGCCCCTCGATCGCGAGCGGGCCGGCGCCCCGCGCCAACGCGACGTGGGCCTGAACGGCGTGCGAGGTCGCCCGCCCCCCACCGACCAAGAGCGCGAGGGCGAGGAGCGCGCCGAGCGGGCGCCCCCAAGTGCCCGCCAGCGCCCCCCCCGCCAAGATCGCGAGCGGCAGCGACAACGCGGCGCCCAGCGTCGCCGCGAGCCCCGGCCCGTCAGGCAGCGCGAGCCCCAAGGCGACCGGCGCGACGCAGGCCCCGGCCAGGAGCGCCAACGGGGCGCGCTCCTGCATGACACGCGCCCGCGTGAACGGAGCGCGCGCGCGGGTCGCGAGCGCCAGGAGGATCGGCGCGAGGAGCAGCGCCGCCGGCAGCCCGAGCGCGGGCGCGAGGTTCGCTCGAACGAGCGCGGTCACGGGCGCGGACACCGGGTCCGGCTCGAAGCCAAAACGCGCGACGGACGCGACCGCGGGCAAGAGCGCGAGGGCGGTGAGCACTGGCGTCGCGAGGCGCGCGCGCGGCGTCCCTCCCAAGCCGAGCCCGGCGCTGATCAACGCAAACGCGAGGCCCGTCCCGAGCACCGGGTGCACGAGCGCCGTCAGCCCGACACACGTCGCGGCGAGCCCCGGCCACGGGCGCGCGCCGTGGCGCACCGCGTGGACGCCCGCCAGGAGCGCGCCGAGCGAGAGCGCGAGCGCGACGGGCAACGCCCCTGCGACCAACCACGCGCTGCCGCCGTAGTGCACGGCGTCGCGGGCCGCGAAGGGCGCTCCTCGGGCGAGCTCAAGCGCCCAGCCCGAGCCGCCGTTGCCGGGCGCGAGGGGCCAGAGCCCTCCGAGCGCGTTCCAACCCAAGAGGCTCGCAGCGACCGCCGCGAGGTCCGCGCGCGCGTCGCGCCACACCGCCGCTGCTGCGAGATAGACGAGCAGCGGCGAGAGGGCCGCAGCGCCGACGGCGAGCACGCCGAGCGCGCTCGTCGAGGCGATCCCTGCGCACTGGGCGATGGCCTGGGCGAGCGCTGCGACGACCGGGCTCGTCGGCAACGGTGCGCTGGCGAACCACGGGTGCTCGAGCGCGCCGAAGAGCCCGTGTCGAGCGATGCGATCCGCGACCCCCGCGTGCCAGATCACTTCGCCCCGGGCGAGGAACGGCGCGCCGTCGCCCCCGAAGAAGGCGAGGGCCAGCGCTGCGCCGACGAGCACGCAGACCGCGAGGACTGCGAGCGGCGCGCGCCCGAGCGGCGCGCGACGCCCGCGGCCGCCGTCGGCGGCAGCCGCGGGCGATGCAGCGCCGTGCCGCCGACGGAGGACGAGCCATTGGGAGGCGGCGACCGTGATGTAGACCGCGCGCTGCGCGCCCGCGCCTGGCCCGAACCAAGCGCTCGCCAGACCGAACAAGAGCGCGAGGTAGGGCGTCGAGAGCAGCGCGCTGAACGCCGCGAGCTTGACCGCGGACGATTCGCGCGGGGCCGCGCGGACGAGCCACGGCCACGCCGCGCCGCCCGCGAGCAGCGGCGCCGCGCACCAGGCACGGAGCGCGTCCGGCAGGACACCGGCGTCGAGGCCGATGAGGGCTAGGGCGGCTGCGGCGAACGCCAGGGGCAGGGCCGCCAGGGGCAGGGCCGCCAGGGGCAGGGCCGACGGGGGCAGGCCCGACTCGGGCAGAGTCGACGCGGGCATAGGCGACGGGGGGGCGCGCCTTAGGCGGGCGTGGGGCTCGGCGTTGGGGTCCGCTGGGTCGGCGTCAGCCGGCATGGGGTCGACGCTCATTGGGCCCACTCCGGCGCGACCTGCCCGATGCCCCAGACCCGCCGGACCCAGAGCTGGAACACGAGGGTCACGAGCGCGACCGCGAGCAGGTTGAGCACGAAGCCAGCCCGGGCCATCACCGGCGCCGGCACACGCCGACTGGCGAAGACGACCGCGTTCGGCGGCGTCGCGACGGGGAGCATGAACGCCGCGGACGCAGCGATCGTCGCCGGGGTCATCACGAGCAGCGGGTGCAGGCCCGCCTCGACCGCCGCCGCGCCGAGGACCGGCATCAACACCGCCGTCGTGGCCGTGTTCGAGGTGACCTCGGTCAGGAAGCTCACCAGCAGCGCGACCCCAGCGACGATCACCCAGGTCGAGCGCCCCTCGAACAGCGGCGCGAGCGCTCGACCGAAGACCGCGTCGAGCTGCGTGACCTTGAACCCGTACGCGAGGCAGAAGCCCGCGCCGAGCAGCAGCAGCACGTCCCACGGCAAGCGCCCGGCGGTGCGCCAGTCCATCAGCATCACGCGCTCGCCGCCCGGCCCACGCGCCGCGCCGCCGGCCGGGATGACAAAGGCCAAGCAGGCGAGGGCCAGCGCGACCGTCGCGTCGCTCAGGTCGTCGCGGTGGGCCGCGTAGTACGCCGGGTCGCTGGCCGCGCTCCCCAGCACGAGGCGCACCCACCCGGGCACCGTGACGTCCCCGAGCCGCAGGTCCGCGCGGAAGACCCACGCCAGCGCAGCCAGCGCGAACAGCGCGGCCATGCGGCGCTGGGCGACGCTCATCGGCCCCGCCGCGGCGCGCTCGGCGCGCACGACCTCGAGCGCTGCGCCGCCCTGGCGCGGGACCGGGTACATCACCGCCGTCAGGAACCACCACGCGAGCGGGATGAACAGCAACACGAGCGGCATCCAGCCGAGGAACCACTCGCCGAACGTCGGGGCCTTCGCGCCCGGGAAGCGCGCGGCGAACTGGCCCAAGAAGACTTGGTTGGGCGCCGTGCCGACCAAGGTGCCGACCCCGCCGACAGACGCGGAGTACGCGACTCCGAGCAGGAGGCACCAGCTCAAGTGCCGGCGCGCGCGCGGGTCGTCGAGCCCCTCACAAGCCTGCGCCAAGGTCGCCGTTGCGATCGGCAACATCAGGAGCGTCGCGGCCGTGTTATTGATCCACAGGGACAGGAACGCGGTCGCGACCATGAACCCGAGCACGAGCCGTCGCGGCGACGCGCCGATCCGGCTGAGCAGGAACAGCGCGATGCGGCGATGCACCCCCCAGCGCTCCAGGCCGAGCGCGATGACAAACGCGCCGAGGAACAGGAACACGAGGTCCTGCATGTAGTGCGCGCCGATGGACTTGGCCGGGATGACCCCCAGGATCGGAAAGAGCACCGCGGGTAAGAGCGATGACGCGCCGACCGGCACGGCGACCGTGATCCAGAGGGTCGCCGTCAAGGCGGTGACCGCGGCGACCTTGCGTTGCGGCAGGTCGAGGGGGAGCCCCGGCCACATGAGGCAGAAGAAGAAGCCGCAGACCCCGAGGACGCCGCCGATCGAGCGCACGCGCGGCGCGCTCACCTCGGCGCCGTCGCAGTCCGCGCCCTCCTCCGCGAGCCGATCTTCGCTTGTCGCCATACGTAGCACCCCTCAGCGGGTGGACGAGTCGAGCCAGCTCGCGTACTGGAGTGCGACCCGGTCCGCGCGCAGGGCGACGAACTCGGGCACGTCGTAAGGATGCAGCGCGACGAGGCGCGCCTCGAGCGCCTCGAGGCGGGCCGCCGGCGCCTTGAGCACCATGAGGACCTCGTCGTCTTGTTGGACCGCGTCATTCCAGCGATAGACGCTGGTCAACCCGGGCAGGACCTGGACGCAACCCGCCAAGCGCTCGTCGACGACGGTCCGCGCCAGCTCGAGCGCGAGGTCGCGGGTCGGGACGGTGCAGAGGACGACGTAGACGGGATCGGCCATGTCCCCCCATGGTAGCGCGCGCCCCCGTTGGGGCCTGCGGCGACCCGCTGGATGGCCGATGTCGGAGAATGCTATCGCCAAGCGCGGCGGCGCGTAGAATCGTTGCCCCATGGGGCTCCTCGAGAAGGCGATCGTCAGCGCATTGCCGCTGGTTCCACGTGCCATCATGCGCCGGATCTCCGGCCGCTACATCGCGGGCGAAACGTTGGAGGAGGCCGTCACGTGCCTCACCGACCTCCGAGCGCGAGGATACTCCGGGGTGATCGACCTGCTCGGAGAGGACGTGCACGGCGAGCCCGCTGCGCGCCGCGTCATGCAAGAGTACGAGGTCATCGCGCAGGCGATGCACACGCATCAGCTCGACGCGTACGTCTCCGTCAAGCCGACGCACTTCGGCCTGCGCACTTCGCGGGACCTCGCGCTCGAGCTGTATGCCGAGCTCGCGCGGTCCTGCGCGTCACGCGGCCAGTTCCTGCGTGTCGAGATGGAGGACCACACGACGACCGACGACACGCTCTGGATCTTCGCTGAGCTGCGGAGGTCGTTCGCCAACGTCGGCATCGTGCTGCAGTCGCGCCTGATGCGGACGCCGGATGACATCCGCAACCTGCCCCCCGAGTCCGACGTAAGGATGGTCAAGGGCATCTACATCGAGCCCGCGGCCATCGCGCACACGGACTACGTGCCGATCCGCGACGCCTTCGTCGCGGCGTGCGAGCAGCTATGGCGCGCAGGGCACCGCATCCGGCTCGCGACCCACGACGAGCACATGGCAGCGCGTTGCTTGCAGCTCGCCGCCGACTTGGGGGTCGCGCGCGACCGCTACGAATTCGAGGTGCTGCTGGGCGTCCAGCAGCCGCTCTGGGAGCGCTGGCGGGCGCGGAACTACGGAGTGCGCGTGTACGTCCCCTTCGGGCCGGACTGGCGCGCCTATTCGACGCGGCGCCTCAAGAAGAACCCGGCGATCGCCGGGCACGTGCTGCGCGCGCTGCTGCGCGGCCGCTGAGGGGCGCCCACGGCGCGGGCCCCAGGCCAAGCTCAGGGCCTCCGTTCTGAAGGGCCTCCGTTCTGAAGGGCCTCAGTTCTGAAGGTCCTCGATCATCCGTTCGCGCGAGGTCGGGACGCCGCGCCGCTCAGGGCCGACCTCGAACTCGCCGCCGCCCAGGAGCGAGCGCGCGAACTGCAAGACGCGCTTCGCCGCCACCTCGTCGTCAGGCGCGGGCTGCCAGTCGGCGTAGCGCAGGTCGATGCCCTTGAAGCTCTCGTTCGTGTCCATCTGGACCCGGACCTTGACGTCCCATGCGCCTTCTGCGTCCGGCGCAGGCGCGTACTCGACGCGCGCCTTCTTGCGCCAACCCTGGCCCTTGAACGGCGACGCATCGACCTTCCAGCCGGACTCGATCCGGCGCGCCTCGGGCTCCGCGCCGCCGCCGACCTTGAAGTCAGCGTGATCCAAGGCGATCCGCAGGACGTCCCACAGCATGCGCTCGCTGTGCGCTTCGAAGCGGTCAGCGGCCCACACGGGCTCCGGCCCCGAGCGGCACGAGGCGAGGGCCAGGACGAGCAGGAGTCGTGCCAGGTGTAGGGGTCCGTGTTTCATCCGTTGCTCTCGTCGTCCTCTTCAGCGGAGTGTTTGTCCTTCACCACGATACGCACAGGGACCTCGGGGAAGGGCAGATCCTGGCGGATCCGATTGGTCAGGTACCGAAGCCAGTCCTTGCCGATGTGCTTGCGGTCGTTGACAAACAGCACAAACGTCGGCGGCGACACGTCCACCTGGGTCGCGTACTTGACACGCACTCGGTATCCGCGGGAGTTCGGCTGCCGGGCCTGGAGCGCCTGCTCGAGGACACGGTTCAGCTCGCCCGTCGAGACACGCCGGCGCCCCTGCTCGAGCAGGTCGCGGGCGACCGAGATGAGCTCGTCGGTCCGCGCGCCTTCTTTTGCCGAAAGGAACACGATCGGCACGAAGTTCATGCCGGGCATCTGCGCGTCGAGGTACTCACGGAACTTCTCCGGCTCGACGCGGTCCTCGACGAGGTCCCACTTGTTCGCGCCGAGGACAAGCGGCTTGTGCCGGTCGACCGCAAAACGCGCCAGCGTCTTCTCGATCGCGCTGAGGGGCTGCGTCACATCGAAGAGCAGGATGACGACGTCCGCGCGCCGCACGGACTTCTTCGCGCGCGCATCTGAGAAGAACTCGATCGCGTCCGCGAACTTCGTCTGCTTGCGCACGCCCGCGGTGTCGATCACGATGAACCGCTCGCCGCGCCGCTCGAACACGACGTCGACGGCGTCGCGCGTCGTGCCCGGGATCTCGGACACGATCATGCGCTCTTCGCCCGCGAGGCGGTTCACGAGGGTCGACTTGCCGGCGTTCCGCCGCCCCACGACGGCGATCTTAAGCACCGGCTCCGCTTCTTCGCGGCGCTCGCTCGGCGCCCACGGGAGGCGCTCGACGATCGCGTTGAACAGCGGGTCGAGGCCCTCGCCGTTCTGCGCGCTGATCGCGAAGTGCTCGTCCCCCACGCCCATGCGCAGGAACGCGTCGACGTCCCACTCGAGCGCGCGCCCCTCGCACTTGTTCACCGCGAGCAACACGGGCAGCTTCGTGCGGCGCAAGCGCGTCGCGACCTCCATGTCGAGCGGCGTAAGGCCGTCGCGGACATCGACGAGGAACAGCACGAGGTCCGCGCCGCGCACGGCGACGTCGACCTGGGCCTCGACGTGCGGACCGAGGTCATCGCGATCGACGATGCCGAGGCCGCCGGTGTCGATGACCTCGACCCAGCGCGGGCCGTCCTCGGTGTCGAGGCGCGCGGGGACCGAGATGCGGTCGCGCGTCACGCCGGCGGTCGGCTCGACGATGGCGACACGACTGCCGCAGAGGCGGTTCAAGAGCGTCGACTTGCCGACGTTCGGCCGCCCGACGATCGCGATCCGCGGCAAGCGCTCGCGCTCTTGCAAGCGTCCGCGCGCGGGCGCGGCCGGTTCGGCCCCTCGGCCGGGCACCTGAGGGGAGCCCGGCTGTGTGCCGGCGTCGGAGTCGCTGTGGGGTCCGTTGTTCACGGGAAGAGTGCTCAGGGAATGCGGAGCAGGCGGTGCACCTGCGGGAGGACACGGGTCATCAAGCCGAGCTCGCGCGCGAGCTCGGCGACCTCGATGACCGTGTCGAATTCGGGCGCCTCGACGCCGTGCATCGGCGTCGCGGGCGCGAGAAAGAGGGGGAGCTTCGGCGCCAGGCGCGCGACGTCCTCGAGCAGCGGCTCGAAGTCACGCGGGGTGCGCGCGCCCGCCACTACGACCTTGACGCACGCGTCGTGGTCGGCGACGAGCACCAGCGCGCGCCGCCGCGCGACCGTCCAGTCCGCGGCGTCCCGCGGCGCGGGTTCAGTGGTCGGAGGCTGATGATCGGCCGCGGGCAGGATGGCCGCGGGGTCCAGCTCGACCGGCGCCCCCATGTCTTGGGGCAGCTTCAGGTCGAGGCTGACATGATCGAAGGCTTCGAGCACGCGCGCGAGCGTCTCGGGGTGGCCTCCGCCCGTCTCGAGGTGCAGGCGCCGCTGCCCGAGCATCGGGCGCAGGCCGCGCAGGAACTCGGGCCAGAGCAGAGGCTCGCCGCCCGTCACCGAGACCGTACGGGGCTCACCGGGCTCTGCCCCCGCGACCCAGACCGCGGCCTGGAACGGCGAGACCCAAGGGTCCTCGCGGAGCACGCTCGAGGAGCCGTCGTCGAGGACGCGCGTCACACGCGCGGTCCCGCCAGGACGGACCGTCCACGAGCCGGGCGTGTCACACCAAGCGCAGCGGAGCGGGCAACCAGCGAGCCGCAGGAAGACCTGGGGCTCGCCCACATACCGGCCCTCGCCCTGGATGGAGGCGAAGACCTCCAGCACAGGGGCCGCGACCTGGAGTGAGGTCACTTGCCCTTCTTGCCGCCCTTCTTGGTCTCTTTTTCTTCCTTCTTCACGACGCGCTTGCTCTTCAGCTTGAAGATCGTGCGGACCTTCGGGAGGCCGTAGGCTGAGGCGTCGGCAGTCATCTTGCCGTCGCGCATCAGCCGTTCCAGGCGCTCGCGACGGGTGAAGACGCTGCGCTCACCGACGAGGGTGTTGATGCCGCGGAGGCTCGGGTGGATCGACATGGCGTCGGAGTGGGCGTCGGAGACGTCGAAAGGAAGATTGCGGAGGCGCGCGCGCGGCTTGATCCGCGCGTGCGAGCCGAACAGGCTAGGGTCCGAGGCGGCGCTGGGAAAGGGGGACCCTACCGAAAATCGCGCAGGGGCATGACCCGCGGGTCCACGAAGACACGCTCGCCCCGGGTGCCGCGGATATCGCGCACGGCCCCGCGCAGCTCCTCGATGCCGACGGCGTTCGGGCTCGCGCCGACACACAGGGTCAACTTCTGCCCCACCTGTCGCAGCACCGCGGGCAGGTTCTGGGCGCGCAGGACGCCGAGCCAGTGCTTGGCGAGCTCACGGCCCGAGGCCGTGTCGTCGTATGAGACGAGCTGCAGCGTGAAGACGTTGGTCGGATCGAGGAAGGCCGCGAGGAGCGGGTCAGCCGCGGTCACCGGTGCGGTGGCGGGTGCGGGCTGAGGCGCCCCTGACCCGCCGGTCGCCCCACGCGCCCCGGCTCGGTCACCGAGGGCGCCCGCGGCCGCCTGGTCCAAGCCGCGACCGCGCGCCACGTCCGCCCCGCGCCCCCGCGGGGCAGCGCCGGCGACGCGGCCATCCGCCTGGTTAGGGCCCCCGAGGTCTGGGCCCCCGAGGTCGAGGCCGATGGTCGCCGCGCCTTGATCGTCCGGCCCCGCAGCAGGTCCCGCGGCGGCAACGTCGCGACCCGACAGGAGCCCCAGATAAAACGCGACCGCGAGCAGGCCGACTTGCAGGACGAGGAACGTCACGCCGCTGAACGGGAGGAGGAAACCAGGACCGTAAGCGTCGAGCTCCGGCGCCGCCCCGTGGCGCGCATCGAGCGACGGCCGCGCGCTCGCGGGGGCGCTCCGCGGAACGACGGGCGAAGCCAGCGGGAGGGAGGTCCGCGGCGCGTCATGCCCCTTGGGCGACGGCGCGTCGCTCTCGGGCGCATGGGCGACCCCGCGCTGGGTCACGGCCGGCGGCGCCGCGGCGCCGCGCTCGGCGACCGTTCGGAACGCCTCGAACATGTTGGTCTTGCTCTTCGCCACGACTCGTTCCAATCCCTTCGAATGCGGCCCGGGCGGGCCTCACTGACACGAACCCAACGCCCACCACGCCCATCGACTGCGACCCCGCGGGCGGCCATGCTCCCAACACACGCTGGCGCCATGTGGACCGAAGGCTGGGCCGCGCGGACCAGGCCGCCCGCCCAAGCTGGAGCATGACGATTCCATGCGCTCGGTTCAAATTCGTTCCGCGGTCCAGACCCAGCCCAGCGGCGTGAGGCGGAGCGCTGCCCGCGCTACCCTCTCGACCGTGCTCGATCGATCGAACGGCTCCTGCGCAGCGTCGCCTTGCTCACGCCCCCCGCGCGCGCGCCAGGACCTCGCGCGCCGCCTCGAACGCCATGGCGCCGCAGCACAACGGGCCGCGCTGGCTAGCGCCTGGTGTGCCCTCTGGCTGGCCGCGTGCTCCGGCGAGGCTGCGCCGCAGCGCGCCCCAACTTCGAGCCCGACGACCACACAGCCCATTGGCGCACAGGCGCCCAGCGAGCCCCTACCCAGCGCAACCCAACCCAGCGCAACCCGACCCTGGGAGCCCTTGCCCGATGAGGCCTTCGCCCGGGGCCTCGTGCACATCGATCGCTGCGGCGGGCCAGAGAAGCGAACGATCCTCGAGGCGAACGGCGGCGGCGTCGCGCTGCTCGACCTCGGCCCCGACGGCGACCTCGACGTCGTGTTCACGCAGGGGCTCGGCTCGCTGGAGGCCCTGACCGCCGGCCCCGGCGCCGACCTCGAGGTGTACCTGAACGACGGCGCTGGGCGCTTCACGCGCGCCGCCGGCCCAGGGCTCTCGGGCTGGTGGACGGGCCTCGCGGCCGGCGACATCGACGGCGATGGCGACGCCGACCTCATCGCCGGGGGCTTCGGAGCGCTCACGGTGCTGCTGCAAGTCGATGGCCGACTCGTGCCCTCGACGGAGCTGTGCGCGCCAGGCGCGCGGCTCACGCCGGGGCGCCCCCGCGCCGGGCCCACCGCGGCCAGCGCCGCGCAGCCGCCGGATTGGTTCACGAGCCTCGCGCTCGCGGACTTCGACGGCGACGGCGCGCTCGACCTCTACGCCGGCCGCTATCTCGAGTTCGACCCGGCGGACCCGCCGCTCGGCGCGCTCGGTGAGGGCCCCCTCGCCGTGCCTTGCACCTGGCGCGGCATGCCGGTCTATTGCGGCCCGCGCGGCTTGACGCCCCAGCCGGACGCGCTCTTCTTCGGCGGCAACGATGGGACGTTCCGCGCCGTGAGCGCGACGCACCTCACCGCGCACGTGCCCGCTTACACCCTGGGCGTGCAGGCCCTCGACGCGGACGCTGACGGAGACGTCGACCTGTGCGTGGCGAACGACAGCGCGCCGAACCTCTTGCTCGTCAACGACGGCACAGGGCGCTTCACGGACTTCGGTTACGCCGCAGGCGTCGCGCTCGGCCCCGACGGCCAGAAGGAGGCCGGCATGGGCATCGCAGCGGGCGACGTCGACGGAGACGGACGGCTCGACCTCGTCCTGACGAACTTCAGTGAAGAGCCCACGCGCCTGTTGCTGGGCGCGGACGTCGGCTTCCGCGACGCGACCCACCGCGCGGGCCTTGGGCGCGAGTCGCGCGCGCTGCTGTCGTGGGGCGCGCACCTCGTCGACCTCGATGGCGACGGACGCCTCGAGCTGTTCACGGCCAACGGGCACGTCCATCCCGTGGCAGACGCGCCCCACACGGGCACAGGCTACGGGCAGCGCGACTCGTTGTGGCGCATCGGTAACGGGCGCGTCGAAGCGCTGGCCCCGGTGACCGAGCGCTCGCTGCTGTTCGCGCGGAGCGCGTCGCGCGGCAGCGCGCTCGGCGACGTGGACGGCGACGGTCGCCCCGACCTCGTCGTGTCGCGCATCGACGGCCCGGCCGCGCTCGGGATGAATCGCTTCGAAGGGAAGCGCTGGCTGGAGCTGCGCCTGACCGGCGACGCGAGCCCCCGCGACGGCAGCGGCGCGCGGGTGACGCTCACAGTGAACGGGACGACGCAGCTGCGCGAGGTCACGACCTCGGGGAGCTTCCAGTCCTCGTCGAGCCCCTGGGTCTCGTTTGGCCTCGATCGCGCGGAGACCTATGACGCGCTGACAGTCCGCTGGCCCTCCGGACGCGTCGAGTCGCTCGGCGCCGGCGCGAGCGGGCGGCGGCTCTTTGTGCACGAGGGTGAAGGGATCGTGGCGAGCGAGGTGCTGCGCGCCGCCGATCCTGCGTCGTCGCCTGAACTGGCGCTGGGCGCACCTGCGGCCCAGAACGAGGCCCAGGACGAGGCCCAGAGGGAGGCCCAGAAGGAGACCCAGAAGGGGGCCCCGAACGAGGCCTCCAATGCGGCCCCGTCACCGACAGCAGGGCTGAGCGCACTCACGCCCAAGTCGAGCGCGCCCCGCACCACGGCCAAAGCGCGCGCCGCTTGGACGCCGTCGGAGCGCGCGCAATTGCTCGAGGAATGGAGCGCCGCGCTCGCGGCCTCGGACGTGGCGGAGCTCGTGACGGAGGGCGCGCCGCTCGTCGCGCCTGGCGGCGCGTTGGAAGGCGACTCCGAGGCCGTCGCGCTGGTCGCGCGCGGCCTGCATGCGGCCGGCGACGTCGCCGGCGCGCGCCGCTTGCTCGCTGCGGCGCGCGCGCGGGACGACGCGGCGCCGGACCTCGAATGGACGCTCGCAGAGGCCGCCATCGCGCTCGCAGAGGACGACCTCGAAGGCGCGCTCGAGCTCGTCGGGCTGCGCGCTGCGCCCGCTGCCTCCAATGCGCCCGCTGCCTCCGCAGCCGCGGTGACGCTCGCTTTCCCAGAAGCGCCGCTCGCATGGCTCGTCGCCGGGCGCGCGCTCGCGCGCCGCGCAGAAGGTGGCGAGCCCCGCAGCGAGGGAGGCCGCGCCGCCGAAGGAGCGCTCGATCGCGAGCGCGCCGATCGCTGCCTCACGCGGTTCGTCGAGCTCGCGCCGCTGCACCCCGATGCACCATCGGCCTTGCACCTCTTGGCGCGCCACGCGCTCGCGCGGAGGGACGCCGCGGGAGCGACCGCGCTGCGCGCAGAAGCAGACCGCCGCGCGCGTTGGCACGAGGTGTTCCGCGCGCGCTCGAACGCGAAGCGTCGCGCGCCCCTTGCGGCGGAGCCGCGGTTAGCCCTCGCAGAGCTCTGGCGCGCCGTAGGCCGATCCGATCGCGCGCGCGCGGAGCTCGAAGCGCTGCTCGCGCTCGATCCGACGCACAGCGAAGCGCGCGCGCGGCTCGCTGCCCTTGGACGCTGAGGCGAGCGGCACGAAGCTCACTCGCCGAGCTGCCGCAAGCGCGCGCGCGTCGTCTCGAGCCAACGCCCTTCAGGGTGATCCAAGAGGTACGCGTCGAGGACCTGCTTCGCCGCGGCGGGCTCGCCCGACGCGTCGAGGCACGCGGAGAGGTGCAAGTGCACCGGCTCCGGCAATTCATCGCCCGTCGTGCGCGCGTCGTCGACGACCCAAGCGAAGTCCTCGGCCGCTTCGAGGAAGCTGCCCGCCGCGAAGTAGAGCTTCGCGCGCAGGATCCGCGCGAGCCGCACCTCTGGCGCGAGCAAGAGCGACGCCTCAACAGACGCGAGCGCGCCCTGCGCTGCGACCACCTCTTCACCGCTGAGCGCGCCGATCGCGCGCTGCAGGAGCTCTGCCGCGCACTCGCCGCGCAGCGCAGCGACGTCGCGCACGAGCGGCTCGACCTCGACGAGGCCCGCGTCGAGCGCGCCCCGCACGCCCGCGGCTTCGCGCTCCGCGCTGGCGCACAGCGCCGCTTGCGCGGCCGCGTGCAGGAAGTGGCGCCCCGTGCCGAGCTCGTCGTCCGAGAGCCCGAGCTCGCGCCCGCGCAAGTAGTGCCGCTGCGCGGCGGCGTCGTCGCCGGCGACCTGCGCCAGGAAGCCGAGGTTCTTGTGCCAGAGCGCGAGCTCGCCGCGCACGTCGCGGCCGCGCGCGAGGAGGTCCTCGTACGCGTCGATCGCCTCGCGAAAGCGCTCGTTTGCGTAGAGCGCTTGCGCGCGCAGCTCCTGCGTCTCGAGGTCGTCGGGGTCGTAGGCGATGCTGTGATCGAGGGCCTCGAGGGCCGCCGCGGGGTTCTGCTCCGCGAGCGCGGCCTTGGCGAGCAACAGGTACGCCTGCCCCATCGGGCGCGCGACAAACGGGAGCTGTGGATCGCGCGCGAGCGCGCGCTGCAGGCACTCGAAGCCGACGCGTGTGCCGCCCGGCTGCACGAGCGCGAGCACGCCCTTTGCGCGCTCGAGCTCCGGCGTGAGCTCGCCTGTCGCCGCGACCCCGCGGTCGAGCTCGGCGCGCGCCGCGTCGAGCTGCCCGGCGGCCGCCCACAGCTCCGCGGCGGTCGCATACGAGCGAGGATCGCGCGGCGCGGCCGCGCGCGCGACCTCGAGGTCCGCGAGCCAAGCAGACTCCTCGCCCCGCAGGAACGCCAGGCGCGCGCGCAAGCACGGCTCCTCGACGCCGAGCCGACCCTCGAGCGCGGCCAGGAGCTCCTCCGCTCTGCCCGCCTGCCCGGCGTCGATGGCGGCCCGCAACGCGACCGCGGCGCTCGACATGTCGCGCTCTCGCAGCGTCGCCGGTGCAGGCTCCACGACCCCGGACTGGCCGCCCTTGGGGTCCCCGCCGCAGCCCGCTGCGCTCGCGAGCGCCAGGGCACCTAGCAGGATCCGCGGGCAGGCTCGGCCCGCAGCGACGCGCCGCCCCGTGGAAGCGGACGCGCGGTAGTGGACGGGGTTGGCGAAGTCGGACATGCGGGGGGGCGTCATGGGGCTGGAGGGCGCACCGCGCGCAAGCGCAGGGGACCGATCAGGGGACAAGAGGATAGGTTCGACTATCCTGGCGCGCATGCAAGGCATGGGGATGCAAGGCGCCGGGATGCACGGCACCGGGGCTCAGGGCACCGGGGCACAGGGCACTGGGGCACAGGGCACCGGGGCTCAGGGCACCTGGGAACAGGGCGCCAGGGAACAGGGCGCGGCCCCGGATTCGGCCGAGGCGGACACCGACGCGGCGGCCGCGCTCGCCCACGGCCTCGCGCGCCTGGCCCGGCGACGGCGCGCCATGGGCTCGCGCTGGACGTCTGGCGCGCAGCCTGGCCAGGGGCCCGCGGGCCCCGAGGTCGCGAGCCCTGCCGCTGGCTGCCGCGACCTCGCCGCCCTCGCTGCGGGGGTCGCCGCATGCCAGGCCTGCCCGCTGGGCGCCGCGCGCACCCAGGCGGTCCCCGGCGCGGGCCAGGGGGCGCGACGGGTGCTCTTCGTCGGCGCCGCACCGAGCGCGGAGGACGACCGCATCGGGGCGCCCATTTCGGGCCCAAGTGGGTCTCTACTTACCGACATCATCACAAAAGGGATGGGGCTCGAGCGAATCCGAGACGTCGCGGTCACGACCCTCGTGAAGTGCCATCCGCCCGGCGGGCGGGCGCCCTCCCCCGCCGAGCGTGAAGGCTGCCGCCCTTGGTTCGAGCGCCAGCTCGAGCTCCTTGCCCCCCGCGTCGTCATCGCGCTCGGCGCGGAGGCCGGGGCCGCGCTGCTTAGGCTCGAGGGACCGCTCGCACAGCTACGAGGGCGCGTCCACGACCTGGCCGGGCGGCAGCTCGTCGTCACGTTCCACCCTGACGAACTCCTGCGCGATCCAAGCCAGAAGCGCGCGTGTTGGCAGGACATCCAGCTCGCGCTGCGCGCCGCCGGCTTGCCCGTCCCGGGGCGGGGCTGACGCCAGGCCCCGCGCGCCCCCTGGGCCGCGCGCGCCCCCCGCGTAGGTCCTGCGAGCGAAAGCGAAACAACCGGCCCCGCTTGGGGTACCCTCCCCGCCTCCCGCGCGGGCCCCGCGTCCGATCGGTTGACCCCCCCGTCGCGGCCCCGTATCCTCCCCCGACCTCCGCGGCCGCTCGGCTTCGCGCCGGCTTCCCCCCAGCAATCGTCGCGAGCACTGAGCTCGGCGTTCGCGATCCATCCCCCCCAACCGAGCCTCTCTCCTCGAGACTCTCACCCCATGCGGACCCGTCTGCACTCCTTCTCGCTGCTCCTCGCAGCGGCCGTCGTACCCACGCTCGTGCCGCGCGCCACGGCAGAGCCCGCTTTCGCTGGCCAGGACTCGGGCGCCCAGGGCGGAAGCCCGGTCGATGACGCCGCCAAGGTCCTCCGCCTGCGCCAGGCCCGGCAAACCACAGCCCGTTCGTTCGTCGACTACGGCAAGGCGGCGTTTGATCGCGCTGACTTCCAAGGCGCCCTCGCGAACTTCGCCGAGGCGCTGAGCCTCGACCCGCAGAACGAGGAGGCGCGCGAGCGCTTCCGTGCGACGGAGGACGCCCTGGGGATGTCCGCGTCGCAGGCAGCCGAATCGTTCAAGGACGACTCGCAGGTGCTGCTCGTCAAGGCGGAGTGGGCCCGCATGCAAGCGGACAGCTTCAGCTCCGCGGGCGACGTCGCCCTCGCCAGCGGCAAGTACGACGACGCGATCCAGGCCTACCGCAAGGCTGAGATCGTGCTGCGCAACTACCCGTTGATCGCGACGGAGTCGCTCGACGAGCGCATCGTGCAGAGCAAGCTGCAAGAGGCCGCGAAGCTCCGCGACGAGGCCGTGCTCGAGAAGGTCCGCGTCGAGCGCGAGGCCGCGGCCGAGGCCGCGCGCCAGCGCGAGCAAGCGGAGGCCGATCGCCGCGAGAACAAGCTGCGCAGCTACTACGAGAACGCGAACCGCGCGTTCGTCGAGCAGAACTACGCGCAGTCAGAGAACTGGGCCGACTTGATCCTCGCGGCCGACCCGGGCAACCAGCTCGCGCGCGA
>JAWKUK010000013.1:0-229854 GCA_041398605.1 Planctomycetota bacterium | reverse complement strand
ATCCAAGCGGTGCTCGCCGGCGGCGATCGCTTCTTCCGTGCGGCGCTCGCCGACGAGGTCGGCGGGCCCGCCGCTGCCCCGGTGCTGCAGCTGCTCGGGGTCGCAGCGACGCCGCGCGGCGACCAGCGCGTCCACGATGTGCGCGTCCAGGGCGTCGACGCGCGCTTCTTCGGGTTCGCGCCGGGGCATGGCGCCGACGCGCCCAGCGCCCCGCCGGCGGCGCGCGAGGCGTTCATCTCCCAGGCGGTGGCCCGCGGCCTCGGGGTCGGCGTCGGCGATACGTTCATCGTGCGGGTCGAGCGCCCGAGCGCCATTCCGCGCGACCTGGCGCTCGCGCCCGACGACAACAGCGCGGCGCTGCGCGTCGAGGTCAAGCGCGTCCTCGACGGCGACGCGTTCGGCGAGTTCGCGCTGGACGCGGCGCCCGGCGCGACCGCGAATGTCTTCGTGGACCTCGCGTGGCTCCAGCGCGAGATGCAGGTCGACGGCCGCGCGAACTTGGCCTTGCTCCCGACGCCGAGCGCGCTCCGCGGCGCGCGCACGGACCACGCAGTGGCGGACGCGACGGCGACGCTGCAGGCCGCGCTCGAACGAGCTTGGACCTTGGACGATGCGTCCTTGCACGTCGAGGACCTCGCGGACGGCCGCCGCGAGCTCGTGACGCGGCGCATCTTCTTCGACCAGCCGGTCAGCGCCGCGCTCGACGCGTCGGACGTCGCGCCGCTGACAGGCGTGTTCACCTACTTCGTGAACGGGCTCGAGGTCGGCGGCCGGACGATCCCGTATTCGATGGTCGCTGCCCTCGGCGCGCTCGGTCGCGGGCCGCGGCCTGTTGACCCGCTCCTCGCGCTGGTCGACGGCCTCGCGGACGACGAGGTGCGTTTGAACGCGTGGGCGATGGCGGACCTGGGCCTCGAACGGGATGGGGCCGCCGGCGTCGGCGCCGCAGCCGCCACCGTGACCCTCGACTACTACGTCGTCGATGCGTCGCGCAAGCTGGTCGTGGCGCGCAAGGCGCTGCGGCTCGCCGGCGTCACGCCCGACGTGCTCGGCGCGCCGCTCGAGGGCTCTGCGCTCGGGCGCGAGCTCATGCCCGACTTCCCGGGCCTCGCGGACGCGGACCATTGCCGCGAGTGGGAGCCGGGCACCCCCGTCGACCTCGACCGCATCCGCGACGTCGACGAGGCGTACTGGGACGACTATCGCGGCACGCCCAAGGCGTTCGTGACCCTCGCGGCGGGTCGCGCGCTTTGGTCGAGCCGCTTCGGCGAGCTCACCGGCGCGCGCTTCCTCGCAGAGGACGAGGGCGCGGTGCTCGCCGCGCTCCGTGGGGCGCTCGACGCGTCCAGCGTCGGCCTTCTGTTGCGCGACGTGCGAGGCGCCGCGCAGCGCGCGAGCGAGTCTCCGACGGATTTTGGCGGCCTCTTCATCGGGCTCAGCTTCTTCCTGCTGGTCGCCGCGCTGTTGCTCTCGACGCAGCTCTTCCTCTTTGGCGTCGAGGCCCGCGCGCGTGAGCTCGGGCTCTTGGGCGCGGTCGGCTTCCGCGTCGGCAGCGTACGGCGCATCGTCATGGCTGAGACGGCGTGCGTCGCGGCTGTCGGCGCGGCGCTCGGGGCGCCGCTCGGGCTTGTGTATACGCGCGCGGTGTTGCGCGGCCTCGACACGCTGTGGGCGGACGCCGTGGCGCGCACGCCGATCCAGTTCCATGCCACCGCGGTGTCCGTCGCGCTCGGCGGCGGTCTGGCCCTGCTGACGGCCTTCGGCGCGGCTGCGGCCGCGTTCCGCGGGCTCTCGCGCCGCCCCGCGCTGCGCTTGCTCGAGAGCGAGCGCGGCATCTTCGAGGACTCGCGCCCCGCGCCAAAGCCTGCCGCGGGAGGAGGCTCTGCGCGGAGGTCGGCAGCGTGGCTCTGGGGCGCTGCCCTCGTCCTCGTCGCCACAGCGGGCGCGATCGCGCTCGGGGTGGACCCGCTCGGCGGCGCGCGCGCGGCGGGGGCTTACTTCGGCGGCGGCGCGGCGCTGATGGCGGCGGTGTTGTGCCTGGTGCGAGTTGGGTTGGGCGCCGCCCGCGCCGACGCGACGCCGCTCGCCTCGCGCGCCCAGCTCGGCGTGACCAACGCGACGCGGCGCCGAGGACAGAGCTTCGGCACGATCACATCCATGGCGCTCGGCGTCTTCCTCGTGCTCGCCGTCGGCGCCAACCGCCTCGGCGCGACGCGCGACGTGCACGACCGCTCGAGCGGCACGGGCGGCTTTGCGTTCTATGGGCGCACGAGCCTGCCGCTGCTGCACGACCTGGCCACGGAGGAAGGGCGCGCGTTCTTCGGCCTCGACGCCGCGGCGCTCGCCGGCGCGAGCTTCGTGCGCATGCGCGTGCGCGACGGCGACGATGCGAGCTGCTTGAACCTCGCGCGTCCCGGCGCGCCGCGCCTCTTGGGCGTCGACCCCGAGGCCCTCGCGTCCAGGCACGCGTTCTCGTTCACGGGCAAGGCGCACGCCACGGATGATCCTTGGCTGCTCCTGTCCGTGCCGCAGCGCGACGGCGCCGTCCCCGCGATCGGCGACGCGACGAGCCTGACCTGGCAACTGAAGGTCGGGGTCGGCGACACGCTCGACTACGTCGACGAGCGCGGCGCGCCGTTCCAGGTGCGCATCGTCGCGGCGCTGTCGGACACGATCCTTCAGGGCGACCTCTTGATCGCCGAGGCGGCGTTCGAGGCGCGCTTCCCGGGCCAGAGCGGCTACCGCCGCGTCCTCGTGGACTTCGCGGACGAGGGGACGCGGGCGCGCTCGCCGGGCGACGGGAGCGTGCCAGCAGCGCTCGCAGCGCGTGAGGACGCGGCGCGCGCGGAGCTCACCCGCGGCCTCGCGGACATCGGGCTCGCGCTCGAGCGCACTGGCGAGCGGCTCGACGCGTTCCACGCCGTGCAGAACACCTACCTCTCGATCTTCCAGGCGCTGGGCGCGTTGGGGCTGCTCGTTGGCAGCGTCGGGCTCGGGCTGCTCGTGCTGCGGAACACGGCGGAGCGCCGCGGCGAGCTCGCGCTGCTCTCCGCCATCGGCTTCCGGCGCCGCGCGGTGGTCGCAGTGATCTTCACCGAGTACGGCGCGCTCCTCGCCGCCGGGCTCGTGGCGGGCGCTATCGGCGCGGCCCTCGCGATGGTGCCGGCGTTTGCGTCGGGTCAGGGCTCCTTGGCGCACGTCGCGCTGTTGCTGGCCGCGGTCGCGGTCAGCGGCGCGCTGTGGATCCTGATCGCTGTCGCGCTGGTTTCGGGCCGCGCGCCCGCGCAAGCGTTGCGTACAGAGTAGGTCGCGAAAGCCACGCTGCGGGGTGCGCGCCTACAATCGGTGCGCCGCCCCGCAGAGCACCCTCGGGCCCGTTCGTGCACCTCGCTATGCGTATCGCCACCCTCTGTTCGTTCCTGGCAGCCTCGTGGTTCACCGCTCGCGCGGGGATCGCCCAGCTCCCCCCGTCCGGCACCGAGCCTGCTCCTGCAGCCGCGCAGGCCGCCGACGCTGGCGCGGCCGCCCAAGCGGCGCGCGAGGCCGAGTTCGCGCAGCTCCTGACCAACGTGCGGCTCGAGGGCTTCACGACGATGTCGGGTGAGGAGGGGCTGAAGGCGGACAGCTACTCGCTGACGAAGGTCTCCAAGCAGGCCGACGGCCGCTGGAAGTTCGAGGCGGTCATCCACTTCGGCAAGCGCCCCGTGCCGCTGGCCATCTCGCTGCCAGTGGAGTGGGCTGGCGACACGCCCGTGATCTCGGTGACGAAGCTCTCCGTGCCGTTGATGGGCACGTACGACGCGCGCGTGTTGTTCTACGACGGGCAGTACGTCGGCGTGTGGAGTGGCGCGGGCCACGGCGGGCAGATCTTCGGGAAGATCGTGCCCGCAGACGTCGCGGCGCCGGGCGGCGGCGACGAGCAGGCGGCGGCAGAGGACGTGCCCTCGCGCTCGCCCCATTGGCCTCAGTATCGCGGCACCCGCGCTTCGGGCGTCTCGGAGGGCGCGGCGCTGCCCGTGTCGTTCGACCTGGGGACGGGCGAGAACGTGAAGTGGCGTGTCGAGGTCCCTGGCCTCGCGCACTCGTCGCCGGTCGTGTACGGCGATGCGCTCTACGTCACGACTGCGGTGCGCATCGACGGTCAGCAAGAGCTGCGCGTCGGGCTGTACGGCGACATCGAGCCTGTCGAGGACACGAGTGAATTCCGTTTCGAGCTCCATTGCTACGACAAGCGCAGCGGCGAGGCGCGCTGGCACCGCACGCTGTGGCAGGGCGTGCCCGCGGTGAAGCGCCACCCGAAGGGCAGCCACGCGGCGTCGACGCCGGCAGCGGACGCGGACCGCGTCGTCGCGTTCTTCGGCACCGAGGGCCTCTATTGCCTCGACCACGCCGGGAACCTCTTGTGGAAGCGTGACTTCGGCCTGCTCGACTCGGGGTTCTTCATGGACAAGACGGCGCAATGGGGCTTCGCGAGCTCGCCGGTCTTGCACGACGGCCGCGTGGTCGTGCAGTGCGACGTGCAGGATGACAGCTTCCTCGCGGTCCTGAACGGCGCGACGGGTGAGGACATCTGGCGCGTCGCGCGCGCGGAAGCGCCGGGTTGGTCGACCCCGACGGTCTATGAGGGCGGCGGCCGCGCGCAGATCATCTGCAACGGCTGGAAGCACATGGGCGGGTACGCGCTCGCGGACGGCGCCGAGCTGTGGCGCGTGACGCCGGGCGGCGACATCCCCGTGCCGACGCCGATCGTCGCGCACGGCCTCGCGTACATTACGAACGCGCACGGGCGCGCGGCGCCGATCCTCGCCATCGACACCAACGCGACCGGTCCCATCTCGTTCGCAGAGGCCGAGCGCCAGTACCTGAAGTGGGGGACGCCGTCGCGCGGCAACTACATGCAGACGCCGCTCGTGCTCGGCGACCTCGCGTACTTCTGCCGCGACAACGGCGTCGTGACGTGTTACGACGCAGAGAGCGGCGAGCAGCACTACTCCGAGCGCCTGGACGAAGGCCGCTCGGGTTATACGAGCTCGCCCGTCGCAGGCGACGGCAAGGTCTACTTCACGAGCGAGGAGGGTACGGTCGTGACCGTGAAGGCCGGCCCGACCTTCGAAGTCCTCGCGCGCAGCACGCTCGGCGAGGAGCACATGGCGACCCCGGCGATCTCGGAAGGCGTCCTCTACTTCCGCTCACGTGGCCACCTGACCGCGATCGCGGCGCAGTAGCTCGAAGGCGCGGCGCGAGGCGCTGCTCCGAGGAGCGGTTGCGCCGCGCCCTATCCCGAGCGCGCAACCGGCCCAGTGAGGACGAGTTGGTGAGCACGAGTCGGTGAGCACGGCCCGGTGACCCTGTGGAGTCCGGTCGGACGGATCACCCTCGTCGTAGATGCTCGGCCGATCCCTGCGCTCGCGTGGCCGCCGACGCCGGGCACGAGCCTCGTCGTCGGCGGATAGCGGCCCCGCGCGGCCCGTCAGACTTCACTGCAGCGTCACGGCGAGGCCGGACGTGAAGTTCGACGTCGCGTTGCCGCCGACCACGTCGCGGTACCACGCCTGGAAGTTCCACGTGTCGCCGACCATCGCGGCCACCGTGCCGTTCGGCTGCGGGATCGTCAGCAGGTTGATGGGGAGGGCGATCGTGCCCGCGCTGCCCGAGTTCTGGATCTGCCCCGCGCCGACGTAGCGTCCGATCGCCCCGCCGAGGCACAGGTTGCCTTGGCTGCCGCCCGGGTTCGCGACGAAGCCCTGCGTGCGGCTCGTCAGGAAGAAGCCGAACGAGCTCTGCGGCAGCGACGATGCGCCGAGCACGATGTTGTTCGACGCCAAGAGCGGGCTGCCCTGCGCGCGGATCACAGCCGGGGCGCCGGTCGAGTTCTGCGCCGCGGGGCTGCAGTACTCGACGCCCACGCCGGTGCCCTCCAGCACGAGGTTGTCGAGCCGCAGGACGTGCGTGCCGAACCAACCCCCGCCATTGAACGGCGTGTTCATCGCGATCCCGACGTAGTCGACGTCCTGGATGACGGTGTTCCAGAGGAGGTCGAGGTCCATCGTCCCCGTGTTCGGATTGTTCGGCAGGGCGACCGTGCCCCAGCCCTGGGGAAGGAACACGTCGTTGGCGGGGATCGGCGTGCTGATCGTCGTCCACGGCGAGGCGCCGAACTGGAAGTTGTCGCCGGTCCAGATCCACACCCAAATGTCGTCGGCGAAGTCCGTGCGCGTGCCGTTGTCATTGCCGAGCACGAGGTATGGGCGTGTGCCGAAGTTCGCCGAGCCGGACACGACCTCGCGGTCGAAGCGGAACCCAGAGACCCCGAGCGCGCGGAAGTCCCCGCCCCAGGGGTGGGTGACGGCGCCGGGGAGGATCATCGCCGCGGGCAGGTTCGAGGCTGCGCTCGAGATGTTCAGCTCGATCGCGCCGCCCGGGTTGCCGCCGCTGGTGATGTGGGCCGCGGGCGCGCCGAACTCGACGCCCCAGCCGTCGGTGTTGCCGATGCTGAAGTCCTCGGTGACGACCTGGGCATGGACCGACACGGTGCACGCGAGCGCGCACACGATACGGGGCAGGGTGCGGGCGAGCGAAAGACCTGAATGCATAGCGAGCTCTATTCGAAGGGGGGCGGCGTCGAGGCGCTTGGCTCCCCGACGAACGCAAAGGTGATCTGCCGCCCGAGCAGCGGGTAGATCTGGGCGTAGCGGAACGAGCGGAAGCGCGTCGGATCGAGCTTGAGGCGCTCGAACGTCGACTCGATGAGCTGTGTGTAGCGCGGGAACTCCAGCACGCGCAGCCGCGAGAGCCCGACACCGAGCGACTGGGCAGGCTCCGTCGCGGGCCGCAGGTCGAGCTGGCGGGCGGGGTCGTTCGCTGCGGCCGGCCCCTGGCCCGTCGTGTCGTACGTCATGAGCGTCGGCACGGTGCCCCCGTACACGTCCTCGTGGATCAACAAGTCGAAGACGAGGCGGCGCGTGGCCATCTCGGGGATCGTGAAGAAGTATGGGGTGCGGTCGAGGCCGGGTCGGCGGTGGGGGAGCTCGGCGCGGTTCACCTCAGCGATGACGAGGTCGACCTTCGACGCCGGGCCGAAGCCCGTCGGCCCGAGCGAGTATTGCACCGACTGCCCGAACGTGCGCGCCTCGAGCGGCGCCGGCGGCGCCGCGCAGAAGGCATCGAGGCGCACGGTGTGGAGGCCATCCACGGCGGGATCACCGTCGAGGTTGAGCGGCATGCGCGGCGAGTCTTCGAGGCGCGGGCCATCGACGGGTTCGATCTCGTCGGGCAGAACGAGGCGACGCGTCGCGAGCTTGACACACGCGTCGGGTCGGATGCGGTCGATCCCAAGGAGGCCTTTGATGCTGACGATGTCGATGAACCCCGGCTTGTCGCTCGGGAACAACACCATCGCGTTGAGCTCGAGTTCGGACGAGACGCCCTCGAGCTCTGCGGTGGCCTTGTAGATCGTCTGCCGACGCTGGGCTTCGAAGTCCCGTCGCTCCTCGGGGAGCCAAGCGCTGAGCATCGCGCGCAGCGCGCCGCGGTCGCCGCCGTGGGTACGGATGAGCTGGTCGAACTCTTCGACGTCGTTGAGCGCTCGCGCGCACAGCTCGGGCGGCGCGCCCGCAGCGCCAGCGGCAGCGATGACTTCGCGCAGGGGCTTCGGGCCCGGCACGAGCTGCAGCGTGGCGACGGGGTCCGCTTGACCGAGCGCCTTCAGCAAGCGGCTCGCAGTGACCGTCGTGATGCCGAGCGCTTCGGCGAGCCGCTGCGGTCCGGTCGTGCGCTTGGGCAGCCCGGCGAGCATGGCGCTGAGTCCATTCGCGAGCGCAGTTCCAAGGGACTCGACCCGCTGCCGCACTTCGCTGCCCGCGGCCGGGCCAACCTTGCGGGTCGTGACACGTTTGGAACCTGGTTGCATCGACAGAGCATAGGAGGCGCAGCGCCGTTTCCACTCAAAATACGGCCTGGTGGCACCAGAACGGCCGCTTTTTGTCCCGGCAACTTCCCGGGGTGGCTTGAAGCGGGACGCATCCCAGGGGCGGAGCGGCTGCCGCCGCCTCCGATTGGGGCCTAAGGGGGCGGGCGCCCGTGCGCGCCGCGCGGCGGCTGGCGTGACCGGACCCCAAAAACGACCACCCCCCGCGGCGCCATCGGATGGCAACCCGCAGGGGGAGGTCACGCGCTCACGCGCCGCACACTCGGCTCAGCGACGGCGGCGCCCGCCGCGGCGCCCGCGTCGGTCGTGGTACGGGTCGTCCTCGCTCTCGCGGGGCGGCGCAACGATCGCCTTGGCGTCCGCCGCGCGGAGTTCGCGGCCGACGAAGGTCTTGCCGTTCAGCTCGGTGATCGCGGCGGCAGCCGCTTCTTCGCTGTCGAAGTCGACGAACGCAAAGCCGCGCGAGCGGCCCGTGGCGGCCTTCTTCTTCAGGTCGACTTTGGCTGGCGTGCGGCCGCATTCGACGAGGAACTCGCGCAGCGCGGCTTCGTCGGCGGACATGGGCAGGTTGCCCAGATAGATTCGGCTCATTCGGGTCTCGTGTTCTTGGTGGCTCGAGCTCCGCGCGATGGGCGCGCCAACCATGGCTGCGCTGCGCAGAGCGAGATTCGTTGAAACGTCAGGAGCCCCCCAGGTTGATCCCGAGGGGCTCCATCGCTCATCGAGGGGTGCTGCGGATCACCAGCGATCGCCGCCGCCGCCGTAGCCGCCGCGGTCACCGCCGCCGCCGCCGTAGCCGCCGCGATCGCCACCGCGACCGCCACCGAAGCCGCCGCGGCCGCCGCCGCCGCCGCGACGCGCACCGCCGCCGCCGCGACGGGCACCGCCGCCGCCGGCCGGGCGCTCTTGCGCCTCGTTCACCTTGAGCGGGCGTCCGTCGAGCTCGGTTCCGTCGAGCGCGTGGATGGCCGCTTGTGCATCGTGCGAGTTCGCCATCTCAACGAAGGCGAAGCCGCGGGGGCGACCGGTCTCCCGGTCCATCATCACGTGGACGTCCTTCACGGAGCGTCCGTCCGCGCCAAAGGCATCCCGCAGGGTCTGTTCGTCGGTGTCGTAGGACAAGTTGCCTACGTAGAGTCGTGCTGTCATCGGTCTATCGGTCTCTCCGGCTCGGCCGGATCTCTGCTGGCTTCCTATCGAAGGCTTCCCTGACAGACCGGACTACGCCGTGTTGCTTTCGGGCAACCGTGCGGGCGAACGGAGGGCAGGTCGGACATCGAGGAGGGGGGGGTGCACCCTAGTGGAACTTCGGAACCACCGGACGGGACACCTGTGGAATCGGAACGGAGCCAGCGCGTCTGAAGGACGCGGCGCCTCCGCCCGGGGGAATGGTGTAGCACGCCGGAGGAGGGAGCGGGCGGCCAATCCGGAATTGCGCTCCGGTCGCTCCCTAGGATCGGCCTCCGCGCGCCCTGGGACGGGGGGGCGCTTCCATCCTGCGGCCCCTCCTGCCACTCTCTGGGTCCACCCCAACCCGGCACCGCTGAGATGACGAAGTTCTGCAAGGTCGAGAGCGACGGGCACCTGCTCGTCGTGACCATCGACCGCCCTGAAGTCCTGAACGCGCTCCACCCCGCGGCGAGCTTCGAGCTCGCGACCGTCTTCGACGCATTCGAGGCCGACACGGAGCACCGCGTCGCGATCATCACGGGCGCAGGCGAGCGCGCCTTCTGCGCCGGCCTCGACCTCAAGTCACAGGCCTCTTCGGACCGCCTCCCCGACGCGCCCCTGACGGGCTTCGCGGGCCTTACGGAGCGCTACGGCGGGACGAAGCCGATCATCGCGGCGGTGAACGGGATCGCCGCCGGCGGCGGGTTTGAGATCGCGTTGGCGTGCGACCTCGTCATCGCCGCCGAGACGGCGCTCTTCTCGCTGCCGGAGCCGCGTATTGGTCTGGCGGCGGTCGCAGGGGGCATCCACCGGCTCTCGCGTCAAATCCCGTTGAAGCACGCGATGGGCATGCTGCTCACCGCGCGTCGCGTGACCGCTGCGGAAGGGCTGCAGTTCGGGTTTGTCAACGAGGTCGCGCCGCCCGCGGAGCTGATGCAGGTCGCGCGCCGCTGGGCGGCAGAGATCGCGGCGTGCGCGCCGTTGTCGATCCTCGCGACCAAGGAGTGTGCGATCGAGGGCATGCGCTTCGGCACCGTGAAAGACGCGCTCAATGCGAAGTACCCGGCGCTCGAACGCATGGTGCGCAGCGAGGACTTCGTCGAGGGCCCCAAGGCGTTTGTCGAGAAGCGCAAGCCGGAATGGAAGGGGCGCTGACGCCGGGCGCGCGCGCGTCCGTCTGGGGCAGACGTCCTGCGCGAGCCGCGCTGTACGGCGCGCTCCTCTGCGCAGCCTGTGGGCGCGGGCCGGCGCCGGTCGCGACGTCGCCAGCGCCCGCGCCGACCCCTCCGGCCGCGCGAGGGGCTGGGCTCGAGCTCCCCTGGGCGGAGGTGTTAGAGGCCGCGCCGGACCCCGCCGTCGTCGCAGACCCCGAGCTGCGCTCGCGCCTCAGCGCGACGGGGCTCCCGTGGCGCGTGCGCGACCGGCGCTCGGGGATTGAGCTCTTGCTCGTCCCGACCGGGACGTTCTCCCGAGGCGCTGCGCCGGATGACGCTGAGGCGACGGACGATGAGCGGCCAGCACACGCCGTCGTCGTCGTCGAGCCGTTTTACCTCGGCCGCTACGAGGTGACCCAAGGAGAGTGGCAGCGGGTGCTAGGGGACAACCCGAGCTTCTTTACGGGTGAGTCCGGGCGCGCGTCGGGCGAGCTCGGTCCACCTGTCGAGCAGGTCGCGCTCTTTCGCGTGCATGAGTTCCTCGCAGAGACCGAGCTGCGGCTGCCGACGGAGTCGCAGTGGGAGGCCGCTTGCCGCGCGGGGGACCCGCGTCCGCGCTACGGCGCGCTCGACGAGATCGCGTGGCATCGGGGTAATGCGCACGGCATGCCGCACGCCGTCGGCGGCCGCGCTGCCAACGCGCTCGGCTTCCACGACCTGCTAGGGAACGTTTGGGAGTGGACGGCGAGCGGGTTCATGGCCGAGGAATACGCTCGCCATCGGACGCCCCTCGACGCACGCGCGGCGGTGCTCGGAGCGGCGAAGGCCGTGCTCCGAGGTGGATCTTGGTACGACCCGCCGAAGCGCGCGCGGGCGTCGGCGCGGTATTCGGTCGAGCGCGACTTTGTCGGTGGCCATGTCGGATTCCGCGTCATGCGTGTACCCTGAAGCCAGCTCGCGCTGCCTGCCGCCGTCGTGCAGTCGTGCATTCAGGAGAAGCGAACATCCACGCTGGGGGCCAAGAGGTTGGGGACCGTGCGGCCCTCGGCCAGACCCTGGGCCTAGCTCGAATTCGGGCGGTGTCAGGCGGCGCCGTGTCCGTTGTCGTCGGGCCTGCTGCCAGTGAGCGTGGTGCCAGTGAGCGTGGTGCCAGTGCACAAGGTGCCAGTGAGCGTGTCGCGAGGCGCGGTCTCAGCCCAGAGCCCAAGGGGGCTCGATTCACGCCCTGGACTCGATGTCTGCGCTACCTCAGGTTCAGTCTCTTGCTGCTCGGTATCGGGCTGATCCTCGACGGCCACCAGGGCGCGGAGGTCCGCCACCGCGCCGTCGCGTACCTCGTCGGCATCCTGTGCGCGGCGCCGGCCCTCACTGTTCGGTGGTTTGGCGCGCGCGCCTCGCTCCTGTGGCGCAGGTTGTCCCTGTCGATCGGCGCGGTCGTCGTCGCCTCGGCCGGCCTCGAGGTGACCGCGCGGTCGCTCGAGCTGCGCGCCCTCGCGCCGCCCGGCTTCGAAGCGCACGCTGCGCTCGGGCGCGTGCATCTGCCGAACCGCGGCTCGATCGACGCGTGGGGCTTCCGCAACGCGTCCGTTCCGGAACGCGCGGACGTCGTGTGCCTGGGTGACTCACAGACCTACGGTGAGAACATCCGACGCGCGGACGCTTATCCGCAGCAGCTCGCAGCTCGGATCGGCCGACCGGTCTACAACATGAGCCTCGGCGGCTATGGGCCGCTGCAGATGGAGCATCTGATCGACCAGGCGCTGTCATTGAAGCCGCGGCTCGTGGTGCTCGGCTTCTACCTCGGCAATGACTTGGCGGACGCGCACCGCTTCGCGGCGCTCCCGCACTGGGCGAGCTTGCGCGACCCGGCGCTGAGCTACGAGGAGCTGACCGAGCTCGCGCCGCGCGATGACGTGTCCGGCAACCTCTCGCTCGCGCTGATCGACGGCGCGATCGAGCGCTCGTGGGTGCTTCAGCGGCTCACGTACGACCTCAAGCTCGCCATCAAGAGCTCCGATTTGTTGTCGCGCGCCTACGGGCGGACGGGTGCGCCTGGGCCGTTTGATGACGGGCCGCTGCGCACCCAATTCAGCGCGGCCTATCGCTTGGGCGCCCTCGACCTCCAGCGCGACGAGATCCGCGACGGCCTGCGCATCACCGAGCACGCGCTCGGTGAGATCGCGCGCGCCTGCGCCGAGCGCGGGACCGCGCTCGCGCTCTTGATCATTCCAACCAAGGAGCGGCTGTATCACGAGCTGCTCGTTCGCCGCGCGCTGCCCGATTCCAATGGGCTCGAGCGCCTCGGGGAGGCCGAGGCCGCTGCGACCCTCCGCGTCGAGGCGGTCGCGCAGGCTGCGGGCATCCGAGTCCTCGATCCGACGCCGGCCTTGCTGGCTGCGTTGGAGGACGAGCGCGCGCTGTGGCCCAAGGGCAGCGATGGGCACCTGAACGCGGCCGGCTGCGCGGTCCTCGCAGAGGTCCTGGCCACAGAGTTCGAGCGCGTCGCAATCGCAGCGGCGCGCTGACTCACTTGTCGCGCGTCGCGCCTGCTTCGTCTGAGGCTTGGTCCGCGGCGCCGCCCGGCGCCTGAGGCGCCGCGCCGATGCAGTACAGCGCTTCGCCTGTGCGCACGTACAGGTGGCCGTCCGCCGCGACGGGGGTGGACAGCGTGTAGCTGCCGTCGAGCTCGTTCACCGCGATGCGCTCGAACGTGGGGCCGGCGCGCAGGACGACCGTGACGCCCTCTTCGTTTGTCACGTAGAGCATGCCATTCGCGAGGGTCGGGGAAGCGGAGACCGTGCCCTCGAGCGTGCGCTCCGGTCCCCAGAGCGCGGCGCCGGTGCGCACGTCGAGGCAGGTCACCATGCCGCCGTCGTCCACCATGAAGAGGTGGGTGCCGTCCGTCGTGGGCGAGGGCACGTCCGGCGCGCCGCGCTCGTTCCATTGCCACGCGATCGGCGCCTCGATGGGCTGGCCATCCGGTCCGAGCCGGAACGCCGTCAGAGGGCGCACGCGCGTCGGGACGACGACCCAGTCCCCCGCTGGATCGGGCACGCACAGGGCGGACGCGACGATGCGGTAGTTCGGGGCCTTCTGCGGATTGAGCCCGCCCAGCCGCCACAGCTCCGCGCCGGTCGCAGGGTCGTGCCCGGTCACGTAGTCGCCGCCGGTCACGATCACCTGCGCCCCGTCGGCCGTTCCGCGCACGAGCGGCGTCGTGTAGGCGTCCGGAGACTCGCGCGGCGCATCGGTCTCGCGCTCGACGCGCCAGCGCAACGCGCCCGTCGCCGCGTCGTAGGCGACGAGGTACGACGGGTCATCCGTGTTGTTGCCGTGCAGCACTTGCACGATGAGCTGGCCGTCGTGCAGCACCGGCGAGGACGCATAACCCCACATCAGCCCGAAGCCGCCGTAGTCCGTCTGGAGGTTGTGGTGCCAGACGTGCTCGCCCTCGAGCGTGTGCGCGCTGACGGTCCCGTTGCCGGTCACCGTGTACACCCGCGCGTCGTCGGCGACGGGCGAGGGCGAAGCGTGGTTGCCCTTGCGGTGCAGCGCGTTGCCGGAATCGAGCTTCGTGCGCCACAGCACGCGGCCATCGGCGCGCGCAATGCACAGGAGCAACATGTCGTCGCCGCCCGGGTCGCGCCCGCCGCCCTGGCCGCGGCCTCGGCCGCCGCGTCGCCCTGAGTCAGTCCGCCCGCCCGGCTCTCCCAGCTCATTGGGCGCTGCAGCGTCGGCCGCCTCTGGCGTTGCGGAGGGAGTTGTCACGAAGACCCTGTCGCCGTGCACGATCGGGGTCGCGCCGCCCCACGCCGGCAGCGCGACGCGCCAGACGATGTTCTCACTCGCGCTCCAGCGCAGCGGCGCGCTCTCCGTCGTGGAGGCCCCGTTCCGCGCAGGGCCGCGCCAATTCGACCAGTCCTGGGCGGGCGCGCCGAGGCTCAGGACCATGAGGCTGGTGAGTGTGTTCAAGCTGCGCAAGGCGAAGGTCATGGCGGGTGGCTCCAGGCGCCGCATCGTAGCGCTCGGCGCGCGATTCGACGGTGTGCGCGTGGTCGTTCGCGCCACAGGCTCGCGCGAGGCTTACACTGATGCGGTCAATCGGCGCCTTCACCACAGGTTCAACTCATGCTCCACCTCCTGACTCTGACCATCTCCGTCCTCGCCGCGAGCGGCAGCCAAGCGTCGCTCGGCGCGCCGGCCGCGGTCGTCAACAAAGCGACCCGCGATGTGGCGGAGACCTGGCCGAATTGGCGCGGCCCTGACACAAACGGTGTCGCGCGCAGCGAGCGCGCGCCCACAGTGTGGAGCGAGGACAAGAACATCCGCTGGAAGGTCGCCGTACCTGGCCTCGGCAGCTCGACCCCGATCGTGTGGGGGGACACGCTGTACGTGACGAGCGCGATCGAGGCCGAGGGCGCGGAGCCCAATGGCGTTCAGGAGTTCACCGTGTTCGCCCTCGATCGCAAAGACGGCAGCACCAAGTGGCGCACGAAGGTCGCTGAGACGGTGCCGCACGAGTCGATCCACAAGACGAACACGCAGGCCTCCTCATCGCCGATCACTGACGGCGAGCACATCATCGCCTTCTTCGGCTCGCGCGGGCTGCACTGCCTTGACATGCAGGGCAAGGTGCTTTGGTCAAAGGACCTCGGGCGGATGCAGACGCGCAACCAGTTCGGCGAGGGCGCCTCACCGGCGCTGTACCGCGACACGATCGTCGTCGTGTGGGACCACGAAGGCGAGGACTTCATCGCGGCCTTCGACAAGGCGACCGGCAAGGAGAAGTGGCGCCAGAAGCGCGATGAGGTCACGACGTGGTCGACGCCGCTCATCGTGCCCGTCGGCGATCGCATGCAGGTCGTGACGACCGCGACGGCTGCGTCGCGCGCCTATGACCTCGAGACGGGTAAGCTCATCTGGTCGATCGGTGGCATGACGACCAACTGCATCCCGACGCCGATCTATCACGAAGGCGTCGTGTACCTCATGAGCGGCTTCCGCGGCGCGATGCTACAGGCGATCCGCCTCGCGGACGCGAAGGGAGACCTCGCCGACAGCCCCGCGGTCCTGTGGCGCCACAGCCAAGAGACCTCCTACGTCCCCTCCGGCGTCCTGACCGGCGGCAACCTGTACTTCGTGCGGAACAACAACGGGGTCCTGTCCTGCGTCGACGCCGCGACGGGCGAGGTGCGCTACAGCGGTCAGCGCCTCACCGACGTCAAGTCGGTCTACAGCTCGCTCACTAGCTGCGGCGACCACATCTATGCGCCGTCTCGCGAAGGCACGACGGTCGTCTTCGCCGCGGGCCCCAGCTACCGTGAGGTCGCCGTGAACGCCCTGGACGATACCTTCGACGCGTCGCCCGTGATCGTCGGCGGCGAGCTCTATCTGCGCGGCTGGAAGCACCTGTACTGCATCGCTGACGCCGAGCAGTGATCCCTTGGGGCGCGCTTCGAGATGGACGCTGATCTGAGGTCGGAGCTCGATCGACGCCGGGTCATCGGCGCGTTCGGCGCGTTCGGCGCGGCGCGGCTCTTCGGCGGGCCCAGGGCGTTCAGTGCATGTGGGGCGTTCAGTGCATGCGGGGCGTTCGGGCCGTTCGGCCGCACACCGTGGCGCGCTCGCATGGACCGTTCGGACGCAGCCCAGGACTCGTCTCCGATGGCGGACGAGCGCGCAAGGACCGCGGCGGCGCTGCGGGCGCTCGTCGGGCAGCAGAGCGCGTTCGCTTTGGATCTACACCGTGAGCTGACCGCGGCGACGCCCGATGCAAACGCGTTCCATTCGCCGCTCTCTGTCTGGACGTTGCTCGCGATGCTCCACGAGGGCGCCCGCGGCGCGACGCGCCGCGAGCTCGCTGCGGCGCTGCGGCTGCCGAGCACTACCGGCACGCTGCGCCTCGCTGCGAACCCGATGCGCGTCGGTTTCGCGGCGCTGCGCGATCAGGTCGCTGCCTCGCAGCACGGCGCGACGCTGTCCTTCGCAGACGCGCTCTGGCACGCGCGTAGCTTCGCGCTGAACCCTGCTGCCCGAGAAGCGCTCCGCAGCACGTTCGCGGCAGAGGCGGGCGCGCTCGACTTCGGCGGCGCGCCGGAGGCAGCGCGGGAGCACATCAACGCTTGGGTGAAGGAGCACACAGGGGGCAACATCGTAGGCTTGCTGCCGAGCGGCTCGGTGACGCCGCTGACGCGCCTCGTGCTGACGGACGCGGCGCACTTCCACGCGCGCTGGCAGACGCCGTTTGATGTCGCCGCGACGCACCGCGCGCCGTTCCGCCGCGCCAATGGCTCGACCGTCAACGCGTCGTACATGGCATTGGGTGAGGCCGTGTCCTTGCCCGTCGCGAGCTTCGATGCGGCCGGCGCGTCGCGCCGCCCCTGGCCGCCGGGCAAGGACGGCTCGACTTGGCTCGAGCTGCCCTATGCGGGTGACGGCCTCTCGTTCGTGATCGCCATGCCAGACGACTTCCAGGCGTTGGCGCAGCTCGAGCGCTCGCTCGACAGCGAGGTCCTCGCTGCGCGCCTCGCGGGCCTGACGCCGACGCGCTTGAAGCTGCGGATGCCAAAGCTGGCGCTGCAGCCGCGCTACGACCTCGCCGCGCCGCTGCAGCGCCTGGGCGTGAAGGACGCCTTCCTCGAGCGCGCCGCGGACTTTGCGGGCTTCGTGGCTCCCGAGGCGTCGGAGCCAGGGTCGAGCGCGACGGTCCGCGGCCTCCATGTGACAGGCGCGTTCCACGCCGCAGCGCTGAGGGTCGACGAGGCGGGGACCGAGGCCTCCGCTGCTTCGGGGGCCGTCGTCGGCGTGCGCTCGCTGACCCCCTTCGTCGACATCGACCGACCGTTCCTCTTCTTGATCCGCGAGCGAACGAGCGGCGCGTTGCTGTTCATGGGGCGCGTCACCGATCCGGCGGGGTGAGCGCGCTCGTCAGTCCTTGAACAGGTGGGCTGCGCCGAGGTCGAGCACGACCGAGACCGCCCCGAGCGCGGGGCGCTCGCTGCTCGGCCTGCGCGCGATCCAGCGGGAGCCGTCACGCAGCACGAGGCGCAGGTCGACGCGATCGCCGAGGTCCTCGACGAGGCGCAGCTCCGCGTCCAGAGTCACGGAGGCGCTCGCCTGTCCAGGGGCGCCTGCGGCGCGCTCGTCGCTCGCACCTCCGGCCGGAGCCACGCGCAGCGTGTCCGGGCGCACGCCGAGGTGCCACGGCCCGCTGGCCTGCGCGGCGCGCGCGAGCTCCGGCGGCAAGTCGAACGAGCCCGCGGGGGAGTCGAAGCGCGCGTCCGCGCCGCTCAGCTCGACGCGCCCCGTGATGAAGTTCATCGCAGGGGTCCCGACAAACTCCGCGACGAAGCGGTTCGCCGGGCGCGCGTAGACCTCGCGCGGCGACGCGCACTGTTGGACGACGCCATCCCGCATGACGACCAACCGGTCGCCGAGCGTCATCGCCTCCTCCTGGTCGTGCGTGACGTACAGCATCGTCGCGCCGGTCTTGCGGTGCAGCTCCTTGATCTCCGCGCGCATCTCGACGCGGAGCTTCGCGTCGAGGTTCGACAAGGGCTCGTCGAACAGGAACACTTTGGGCTCGCGCACGAGCGCGCGCCCCACCGCGACTCGCTGGCGCTGCCCGCCCGAGAGCGCGCCGGGCTTGCGGCGCAAGAGCGGCTCGATGCCGAGCGTCGCGGCAGCGCGCTGGACCTTGGCGCGCACCTCTTCGGCCTCGCGCTGCGCCGCCCCGCGATAGTCGCGCGAGAGGAGCCGGCGCAAGAGCGAGCGGTGCGTTCGGCGTCGCTCCAGGCCGAAGGCGAGGTTCTCACTGACGGTGAGATGGGGGTACAGCGCGTAGCTCTGGAACACCATCGCGATGTCCCTGTCGCGCGCGGGGACCTCGTTGACGACGCGGTCTCCGATCGTCAGCGTGCCGCCGCTGATCTCTTCGAGCCCCGCGACCATGCGCAAGGTCGTGCTCTTGCCGCAGCCCGATGGCCCCACCAGGACCACGAACTCGCCGCTCTCGACCTCGAGGTCGACGGCGTCGACGGCTCGCACGCCGCCGGGGTAGACCTTCGACAGCCTCTGAAGCGTGACCTTGGTCATCTCAGCCCTTCACCGCGCCCTTTCCGAGGCCCTCGACAAACGCGCGCTGTGCGCCGAAGAACAGGAGGATGCAAGGCAGCATCGTGACGAGGCTCACCGCCATCAGGTACTGCACGTCCTCGAGGCCGCCGTACTGGTTACGGAACGAGTTGAGCGCGATGGCCAGCGTGGCCTTCTCTTCGGAGTGCAGGTAGATCAGCGGGCCGAGGAAGTCGTTCCAAACGAAGATGAACGTGAACACGGCCGTAATGGCGCTGACTGGGCGACACAGGGGCAGCATCACGCGCCGCCAAATCTCGAGGTGACCGCAGCCGTCTAGGCGAGCGGCCTCGACGAGCGCTTCGGGCACCTGTGCCATGAACTGGCGGTACATGAAGATGAAGAAGGCGTTGCCGAAGAAGGCGGGCACGATGAGCGGCAGGATCGAATCCACCCAGCCGAGGCTGCGGAACAGCAGGAACAACGGGATCATCGTCACCTGGGGCGGCAGCATCATCGTGCCGAGCATCACCGCGAAGAGCACCCCGCGGCCGCGGAAGTCGATCCGCGACAGCGCATACGCCACGAGGCTCGACGACAGGACCGTGGCGATGACGACCAACGTCGTGATCACGATCGAGTTCGCGAGCGCGTCGAGGAACCCGTCCCAGCGGCGCGTCCCGACCTCGGCGAGCGCGTCGGGGTAGTTGTGCCACTGCGGGTCGCTGGGCCAGAGCTGCATGAGCCCTGCGCCCGCCGTCGCGGCGCCGGCGCGGGCCGGGGTCTCCAGCGACACGACGAGCATCCACCACAGCGGGAAGAGCATCAGCGCCGCGCCGACGATGAGCAGCGCCAGCGCGAACCTCTGCTTGGCCTTGCGCTGCATCAGCGCAGCGCCTCGTAGTGGACGTGGCGGCGGCTGCCGCGCAGGACGAGGACGGTCAGGGCCAGGACGACGAGCAACAGGAGCCACGCCATCGCCGACGCGTAGCCCATCTCGTAGAAGTCGAACGCTTGGTTGTAGAGGTACAGGACGTAGAAGCGGGTCAGGTCGCCGGGCTCGCCGCGGGTCATCACGAAGGCCTGCGTGAAGACCTGGAACGAGCCGATGATCGCCATGATCCCGTTGAAGATCAGGACCGGCGACAGCATGGGCAGCGTCACGCGGCGGAAGCGCTCGAAGCCAGTGACGCCCTCGAGCTCGGCGGCTTCGTACAGCTCGGCCGGGATCCCCTGCAGCCCGGCGAGGTAGATCATCATCGAGCCCCCGACCATCCAGAGGCTCATGATCGCGAACGCGGGGGCGCCGAAGACCGCAGCGTCCGAGCCGAACCAGTCGGGCGGCGCGAGGCCAATGGGCGCGAGCAGCGGCCCGAGTACGGCGTTCATGAGCCCGCCGTCCCCATCGAAGACCCAGCGCCACAGGACCGCGACGCCGACGCCCGCGAGGACGCTTGGCAAGTACCAGGCGGCGCGGAAGAAGCCGATGCCGCGGACCTTGCTGTTCATCAGGAGCGCCGCGCCCAGCGCGAAGGCCTGGCCGAGCGGCACGGCGAGCAGCGCGTAGTACGCCGTGACCCTCAGGCACGTCCAGAACCGGCCGTCGTGCAGCAGGAGCTGCTCGTAGTTCGCGAGCCCGACGAACTGGGCGGTCTCGACGCCCGCGATCCCCGTCCAGCGCGTGAAGGACAGCAGCAGCGACAGCCCGATCGGGAACGCCATGAAGAGCGCGAGCCCGAGCACGAGCGGGCTGGCGAGGAGCCACCCCGCGCGCTCCTCTGCGCGGCCGAGCAGCCCCGGGCGCGTGCGCCACCACAGCGCGCCGAGGACGAGCGCAGCGGCCGCCAGCAGCGCGCAGGCCCAGCGCGTGATCGTCCCCCAGGGCATGCGCTGGAACTCGCCGCGCATCAGCGGGGACGTGCCCTCGAGCGCCCAGGCGTCGGCGAAGTTCCGCGCCGCTTGCGCGACCGAGAGGTCGCCCGTCAGGACCGCCTGGTTGAGCCGCGTCTCCATGAGGGAGTCGAATTTCGGGCTCGGCGGGAAGGCGAGGACCTCGGCGATCTCGGCCTCGGCGAGGAACACGTCGTCACGCGCTGGGGGCGTCGTCGTGTCCACAAAGGCGTCTGAGTTCGCGACGGAGCGGCGGGGGGGGATCGCGAGGCCGAGGCGGGAGAGCGCCGTTTGGCTCTCGACGCTGCACAGCTCGCGCACGAGGCGCCACGCTTCGTCTGGGTGCTTCGTGCGGCTCGAGACGGACCACGCGACGGCGGCGACGACGTTTGTCTTGACCTTTCCGCGCGGCATCGGCGCGAAGTCCCACTCGAACTCCTCGATCTTTTGGTAGCTCGGGACGACCCAGCGCCCGAACGGGCCCGCGAGCCCGACCTTGCCGGTCAGGAATACGGTCTCGCCCGAGGCGACGCGCGACTTGCCGCTCGTGAGCGTGTTGTCTTCGTCGAAGCGCCACGAGGCGAGCCGCTGGAGCGCTGCTTCGACCTCGGGTTCCTGCACGCGCAGCGTCGTAAAGTCGGGCGGCGCGACGTCAAGGCCTTCGGTCATGAGGTACAGGCGCAGCATCCGTGGCCACGTCACGAACTCTGCGCCCGTACAGCCGTCGAGCGCCCCGATGGCGCGCGCAGCTCTGATGAAGTCGTCCCAGGTCCAGTCGCCGGCGGGCTCGGGCAGGCCGGCCCGCGCGAAGAGGTCCTTGTTGTAGTAGAAGCCGATCGACGTGAAGTCCTTCGGGATGCCGTAGAGCGGCCCGGCGCCGGTGCGCTGACCGTCGTAGCGGAACGCGTCCAGCGTCACGTCGAAGAAGTCGCTCGTGTCGAACGGCGCGCCAGCCGCGGCATCGCGCGCGAGCCAGTCGTCGATCGGCTGCAGGACCCCCATGCGCGCCAGCGAGGGCAGGCGCTCGTCGCCCACGTAGAAGACGTCGGGCGGCGTCCCTGCGGCCATCATCGTCTGGAGCTTCGTATAGAAGCTGCCGGCGTCGCCGGGGTTGATCCGCTCGACGCGGATGCCAGGGTTCGCGCGCTCGAAGCGGGCGAGCGCATCGCGGACGATCTGGTCCTCTTCCTGGCCAGCGCCGCCAGACCAGTGCATGACAACGAGCGTCGTCGAGTCACCGCTGGTGGGGCCCTGGAATACGTCGCGTCGAACGACGCGCCCAAACGCCCACAGGATCACCAGCCCCAGCGCGCCAGTGGCGAGCGCGCGCCAGAACCTCGAGGCGGCCGCCGGCGCGGGCGACCGCGGCGGACTGGGGCCCGTAGGCAGGTCTAGAACGGGCGCTCCCAAGGGCCGCGCATCGTAGGCGCTGGCCCTTGGGGCGTCGACCGCTGCGTGGGGGGAACTCAGCCGCGCGGCAGCTCCTTGCCCACGCTCGGCTCACAGGCCGAACTCAACGCTCACCGCATTGCTCGTATTGGACGTCGCCGCGCCGCCGACCGAGTCGCGGTGCCAGAACTGGAAGTTCCATGTCGAGCCGGGGGCGATGAAGCGCGCCGTCGTATTGGGGTCGGTGAAGTTGAGAGCGTAGTAGGCCGCGCCGAACAGGGAGTCCGTCGAGATGACGGGCAAGCGGTACGTCGTCCCCCCGATGCACAGGACGCCGGCGCTCCCTGGGATCGACTGCTGTGCCTGCTGACTGCCGAAGAAGAACAGGCCCGCGGAGCTTGCGGGGAGCCGCTCGCCGCGCAGCACCGCAGCGTTCCGGAAGACGCTCTGGCTCCCGGTGAAGATGATGAGCCCCGTGTTGCCCGTGGAGTTGGGGGTCGTGGTGCAGTAGGTGCTCGGAGGTGCGACGATGCTATCGATCGCTGCGATGGTCAGGTCATCGATCGCCGCCTCGACCACCGAGTCCCCGCCGAGGTCCGAAGCGACGAAGCGCAGGCGCATGCTCGCCGTCGGCGTTACGAACGAGTTGACCATGAACTCGTGGCGGTACCAGCCGCCGTTGGCCTCGGGGCCTGTAGGGTCGACCTGCTCAACGGTCTGCCACGTCATGCCGTCGTTGTTGGACACTTCGACCCGCAATGTGTCCTCGCCGGGTGATGTCCCTTGTGTGTTCGAGAACCAGCGCCAGTAGGAGATCTGCCCGAGCAGCGTCCCCGAGAGGTCGAACCTCGGGCTCCGCAACGTGGTCTCGCCGCCGTCGACATCGTTCGCGCCGACGCCGCCGCCGGGGAGGCCCTGGCCGGTGAACCAGCACTTCACGCCTGGCGCGGGCGTGTGGTCGTCTTCGGGCTGCGCGGCAGTGCCGACAGGGTCGCCTTGGACCCAGCGACCTGTCGAGGCCGTCAGGCCGGTCGGGATCCATTCCGCGGCAGCAGCCTCGAAGTCAAAGTGCGCGATCGTATTGACCTGGCCGACGGCAAAGCTGTAGCTCTGGGCGAGGTCGTTGGATGGGAAGGCGCCCAGGGCGCCCAGGTTGTCCGTGCCTTCGATGAGGTACTCGACGCTCGCCGGAGCGGGTTGGCCTGGGATCGCCGCCGAATACGTCGTGCCGCCGAGCCACGTCATGGGGACGCGCTGTTCCGGACCGCCGCTGACGCGGTAGCGCAGCGTCGCCGACTGCAGCGGCGGGTTGATCGTCGCGCTGAGGTCCGCTTGAATGCCGTATGGCCCGGCCTGATCCGTCGTCGACGGCAGCCGTGTCACATTGCTGAACTGGACGAACTGCAGGCCGAAGCCGGGGAAGCCTTGCTGTCGGAAGCCGCTGTCGATCTCGTTGTAGTTCGGCGTGCCATTGTTGATGTTCCCGTCGTTGTCATCCAGCGTCAGCCATTGCGACTCGATGACCGAGCGAATGGTGGTCTGGTCATAGCTGTTCATCCAGCCGAGGAAGAGCAGGCTCGACTGCAGGTCGCCGAGGGCGTTGCCCAGGGTTTGGTTGAGGCGCTGCCGGACCTTCCAAGCCGCGCCCATCCAGACTTCGCCGTTGTCATGCACGCCGCCGTGGCACGCAGGGTTCGTGTCACCGCAGAACTGCCGTTGATTGTTCGCGTCGCGGATCGACGTGCCGTTGGTATAGAAGTTTGCCGCGATCAAGGGCTCATCGAGCATGTAGACCGAGAAGATGTCGGCGTTGCCCTCGCCCATGCCGTCGGCGCCGTTCCCTGTGCCATAGAGGACGTTGAGCCAGTGCCCCATCTCGTGCGCAACGACCGAGCTGAAGGACGAGCTGTAGCAGCCAGAGCTCGCGCTGTAGTACTGCGTCGTGCTCCCTGTGAAGAACGCATTGCAGTTGTTGCTCAGGTTGACCAGCGAGTTCGACGAGAAGTCGGCCGTCGTGTCGTTCGGGAAGACGCTGCGGATCCAGTCCCGCTGGCGATTGACCCAGAGGAACGCGTTGGCCTCGCTGTTGGTCAGGGGCCCCGCCGCCGGGTTCATGAGGAGCGAGTTCGGTTGATTGGGCTGCAGCCCGTTGAACGTGACTGAGTAGCTGGCGCCAGCTTGATTGAAGACGTTCGCGAAGGTCCCCGTGTAGTCGATCGTGACATCCAGCGGAGCGTTGACGCCGGGGATCGTGAAGTCACCGTTGGCGTCCGTGAAGGTCGTGCCGGCGCTCGACGTGACGCGCACATAAGGCACGGGCTGGGCGGTGGGCGGGTTGCCCGGGTGGTCCGCCTCGGCGCCGGGGGTCGCCATCGTTCGGACGGTGCCGAAGACGTCGAGGGCGTGGACCGAGGTCTCCCGTCGCAGCACGCGCCGCGTGCGGGCGTCGATCGTGTACGTGTAGCCGCGCGGCTCGGCCCCTGCCTCGATCCACTGCGCGTCGACCTGCCATGCGAGCGTCCAGCGGCGGACCTCTTGGTCATCGACGTGCGCGAAGAGGAGCGAGGCTGCGCCGTAGTGGTTCGGCTCGCTCCCGACGAAGCTACGGAAGTCCTCGCGCGCGACGAGCGTCGCGAAGCCAGCGTCGAACGACGGGCGGGGCGAAGGGTCCTCGATGGATGGCGCCGCCGTCGCTTGCAAGGCGAGGAGCCGGCCTGACAGGTCAAAGAGCGTGTTGATCGAGCCGCCCTCAACGGGGATACCCTGCACCACTTGTCGGAAGCGGACGGTGATCTTGTCGGTGGTATTGCCTTGCGCGAGCGGCAGGAAGAAGACCCGGTCCGCGACGAGCTCGTCCAGCGGGACGCCGTGCATCGGCTCGGTGGCTGCGATCCACTCCTGGGCGAGGCGGAACCAGTCCGAGTCGACGCTCGTGTCCGGCTCGAAGCTCGGCGCGGCGTTGCCGCCGAAGAGGAGCTCGATGGTCCCGGTGAGGGGGTTGATGTGGGTGCGCCATGCCTCGCCGTGGGTGCCGCGCCATTGGCGCAGCAGCTCTTGGGGGCTCGCGGCGGGAGCGCCTGCTGATCCCTGGGCCAGGAGCGCCGGCGTCAGGGAGAAGAGCGAGAGCGCGAGTGCGGTGGAGTTCGACATGTCGGGGTCGCCGAGCGGGGATGCCAAGGTGGAGGAGCCGGTCCAGCCACCAATCTAGTCGAGACAGGCGGAAGACGGCGAGCGGGGTGCGCTCAAGTGGTCGGATCGTACCGGCTCTCGTACCTACCCCTCGCGCTGCACACGGTTCGACGGTGCTGCGCGCGGTTCACTGAAACGTGACAGCGACCGCGTCCGTGAAGTTGGACGTGCTCAGCGGGTTTGCATCGCGATACCACGCTTGGAAGTTCCACGTCTCGCCGGCCTGCGCCGCGACCGGGCCCGTGGGTTGCGGCAGCGCCAACGGCGCGACTGCGAGCTCGATGAAGCCGCTCGCGCCCGAGCTCAGCACCGAGGCCTGGTACCGTCCGATCGCTCCGCCGAGGCACAGCCGGCCCTGGCTGCCGCCCGGGTTCGGGACGCTGGCTTGCGTGGCCGAGACCAAGAAGCAGCCGAACGTATTCGTCGGGAGCCGACGCGCCTGCAGCGTCAGGCTGTTCGCCGACAGCGCAGCGCTCCCGATGACCTGGAGCAACGCGGCAGAACCCGTCGAGTTTGCGATCGCCGGCGCGCAGTACACCTCGCCGATGCCGCCGTTGCCTACGATGAGCTCATCGAACGAGAACTCCAAGAACCCGCCGCCGACCTGCGCGCCGAAGGATGTCGTAGAGAACTGGGCCGCAGAGTACGTGCCTCGCAGGAGCTCGAGCTGGGACGAATCGACGACGGCGCGTGAACTGTCCAGGAGGTCGAAGCGCACGAGACCGCCTTGGCTGAGCGGGTCGTTGAACATCTGGAACCAATCGCGGAGCCCGAGGTAGTCGTTCCACACTCCGAGGCTCGGCGAACCGGCGAGCGCGAACGAGTCCTCGCGCGAGCCGACCCGCAGGACCGACCGGCTCGGATCGACGGAGTAGCCGCGCGCATCAAATTGAGGGTGCGGCGACCCGGGGAGCAAGGCGACGAGGTCCAGCGTGACGGCTTCGCCGACGCTGGCGCCCAGGAATGGGCCGCTCGTCGGGGCTGGCGCGAGGCTCGAGACATGCCCCGACAGCCGGATCGAGACCTCCTGCGCTGCGGCCGGCGCGGCGAGCCCAGCGACCGCGGCAGCGGCGACGATTCGAGCGAGCTTCGAGACAGTGTTTGGCAGATGGTGCATCGTTACAGGGTTCTGGTGTGAGTCGAGCCAAGTCACGGTGCATAGTCGCGCAGGTTCGCAGAGGTGACGCTCGAAACCCCGGATTCCAGCCCTCGGATCCGCCTCGGACCGCGCCTCGGTATCCTCACGGTTCGGCGGACGCCCGTTCGGGCCCTCTGCTGTGTCACCGCCCCATGCACCCGACCTCGCTCTTGCTCTCGCTGCTCGCAGGAGGGTCCGCCCAGGAGCCTCGCTCCGCGGACTCCGCCGTCGCCGACCAGCCGTCCTCGGACCGGCTGGCCTCCGGCTGGCCTGTCGCGCCCGCGCTGGCCGTCGAGCCCGGTGAGGCCGGCCCGCTGCCCGCCTCCGTGACCGCCGAACCCGCCCCAACGGGCGGCTGGCTCGTCACGTTCTCGCTGGCTTCGAGCGTGCGCGCCAGCGAAGTCTCGATCGCAGGCACCTTCAACGGCTGGGACGCCACCGAGCACCCGCTGAAGCGCGACGCTGACGGGCGCTGGCGGACCCGGATCCGCGTCCCGGACGGGGTGCACTCCTACAAGTTCGTGCTGGACCGGGCCGCCTGGGTGCCGGATCCCGTGAACGACGACCGTGAGTCCGACGGGTTCACGGGCGAGAACACCCTGCTGCGCCTCGGCGCGGTCGCACGGCCCGAGACGCTGACCGCCAGCGTCCGTGATGGCGTCGTCGTGACCGCCGCGCTCGAGCACGACCCCGGGCGTTCGCTCTACTTGCAGCCGGCCCCCGACGGGCGCGCATTGCTGCGCTACCGCACGCTGGCCGACGACGTCGAGGCCGTCTCCGTCGTCGTGCGCGGGGTCGGCGAGGTCCCCATGCGGGTCGCGGCACGCACCGGCGCTTTCCTCTATTGGGAGGCCGCCCTCGACGTCGCCGATGAGCCCTTGACCTACGGCTTCCTGCTGCGCGACGGCGCGCTCATCGGCACGGACCCGCGCGAGTACCAGTTGGACGCGGCGCAGCTGCCGCACTTCCGCACGCCCGATTGGTCGAAGCACGCGATCTGGTACCAGATCATGGTCGATCGCTTTCGCAACGGGGCCCCCGAGAACGACCCTCCCCACGCGCGCGCTTGGACGAGCGCGTGGTACGAGCCCTCGGAGGCGGAGCTCGCGACGGGCGAGCGCTTCTACGAGTACTTCGTCTTTCGCCGCATGTACGGCGGCGACCTAGAGGGCGTGCGGCAGAAGCTCGATCACCTGGTCGCCCTCGGCGTGAACGCCCTGTACTTCAACCCGATCTTCGAGGCGCCCGGGCACCACAAGTACAACGCCACGGACTTCCGACACATCGATACGGGCTACGGCGCCGGCGAGGATTACCACGAGGCGACCGCGCGAGAGGACCTGCTCGATCCATCGACGTGGGTCTTCACGCCCTCGGACAAGGTCTTCTTGACGCTCCTCAAGGAGTGCAAGGCGCGGGGGCTCCGCGTGATCCTCGACGGCGTGTTCAACCACGTCGGCGTGCGGCACCCCGCGTTCGTGGACGTGCTCGCGAACGGCAAGGACTCGCGCTTCGCGGATTGGTTCGACGTGCGCTCGTGGGAGCCGTTCGATTACGTCGGATGGGCTGGATTTGGCGAGCTGCCGGTGTTTGCGAAGGCGCCGCACGGCTTTGCCTCGGACGCCGTGAAGGAGCACCTCTTCGCGATTACGCGCCGCTGGATGGACCCCGACGGCGACGGCGACCCGTCCGATGGCATCGACGGCTGGCGCCTCGACGTCCCCATGGAGGTCGCGATGCCGTTCTGGGAAGAGTGGCGCGACCTCGTCAAGTCCATCAACCCGGACGCGTACATCACGGGCGAGGTCTGGGACCTCGCGGAGTCCTGGCTCGACGGCGAGCGCTTCGACGCGGTAATGAACTACCGCTTCGCAGACACGGTCGTCGCGTGGATCGGGCACCGCGCCGACAAGATCAGCGCGAGCGAGCTCGATCGACGCCTCGCGCTCGTGCGGCTCGCGTACCCCGCCGAGTCGACGTCTGCGCTGATGGACCTGCTCGACAGCCACGACACAGACCGGTTCGTGTCGATGATGTTGAACCCCGACCGCGCCTTCGACCAAGGCAACCGTGAGCAAGAGGCCGGCTCGACGTACGACCCGCGCAAGCCCGACCCGATCCACTACGCGCGCTTGCGCCTCGCGGTCCTGTTGCAGATGACGTACGTCGGCGCGCCGATGGTGTACTACGGCGACGAGGTCGGGATGTGGGGGTCCGATGACCCCAACAATCGCAAGCCGATGCTCTGGCGCGACCTCGAGCCGTACGCAAACGCCGCAGAGGACCGCGTCGACGGCGCGCTCCTCGACTACTACCAGCGCGTCATTCGGCTGCGGCGAGAGCACACCGCGCTGCGCATCGGCGCCTTCGAGACCCTGGTCGCGGACGACGCGCAGGACCTCCTGGTGTTCCGTCGGGCGCTCGACGGCGACGAGCTGATCGTCGCGTTGACGCCGCGCACGGCGGACGCGTCGTTCGCGCTCCCCCCGGGCGAATGGCGGGTGATCTTTGGCCCTGCGGTCCACCCGTTGGACCGCGCAGACGGGCGCGTCGGCGTCCCGGGGTGCCGCGCGGGCGGCGACGACGGCGACGCCGCGACAAGCGACGAGGGCGGCCGCGTTTGGGCGCGCGTGCGATGAACGAGGACCGCCGCAAAGAGGGTCGCCGCAGCGCCGCCGCGCCGCGCAAGCGCGCTGGCCGCCGCCGCGAGGACCGGCCGCATCCGGTGCCCTTCCCGCGTCGCGCAGGGGCTCTGTTGCCGCTCGCGTCGTTGCCGTCGAGGCATGGCATCGGCGACCTCGGCCCCGAGGCGCACCGCTTCGTGGCCTGGTGCGCCGAGGCGGGCCTCGGCTGGTGGCAGATGCTGCCGGTAGGCCCGCTCGGGCCAGGTGACTCGCCGTACTCGTCCAGCTCCGCCTTCGCGGGTGAGCCGCTTTACCTGTCGCTCGAGCACCTGGTCGATGACGGGTTGCTCGCGACCACCGACGTGCACGGCCCGGCGTCGCTGGCGCAGGGCAAGGTGCAGCTAGGAGCGGCGAGGGCCTTCAAGGAGCCGCGCCTCCGCGCGGCGTTCGCGGCCTGGGGCAAGCGTGGCGGCGCGCGCAAGGCGTTCGACGCGTTCTGCGCCGACGCTGCGCCGTGGCTCGAGCCTTGGGCGCGCTATGTCGGCGGCGACGAGGGTTACACGCGCTTCCTCCAGTTCCAGTTCCAGCGCCAATGGAGCGCGCTGCGTGGCGCCGCGCGCGCGGCGAACCTGCGGGTGATGGGCGATGCGCCGATCTTCGTCGGCGCGGACAGCGCGGACGTCGCGATGCACCGTGAGCTCTTCCGGCTCGACGCGGACGGCCGGCCGACCGTGTTGACCGACTGCCCCCCGGACTCGTTCAGCGCAGACGGACAGCTTTGGGGCCACCCGCACTACGCTTGGGACGCGCACCGCGCCGACGGGTTCGCGTGGTGGCGGCGCCGCATCGCGCGCCAGCTCGAGCTCTTCGATGCCGTCCGCATCGACCACTTCATCGGCTTCCACCACGCTTGGGAGGTGCCGGGTCAAGACACGACAGCGCGCCACGGGAAGTGGGGCCGGACACCTGGGCGAGAGCTCTTGGAGGCGATCGCGCGCGAGGTCGAGGGCGCGCTGCCGCTCATCGCCGAAGACCTCGGCGCGGTGACGGACGAGGTCCTGGCGCTGCGCGACGCCTTCCAGCTGCCCGGGATGCGCGTGCTGCAATGGGGCTTCGGCGCGGGCTCGTACCACGCGCCGTTCCGCTGCCCGGAGAACTCGGTCGTCTACCCCGGGACCCACGACAACGATACGGTGCAAGGGTGGTGGAAGAGCGTCGACGCGGACACGAAGCGGCGCTTCCGCAGCTTCACCGGCGGCGCCGCCGCGACCGCGCATTGGGACATGTGGCGCGCAGCATGTGCCTCACCCGCCCACACCGCGATCGTGCAGATGCAGGACCTGCTCGGCCTCGGGCGTGTCGCTCGCACCAATCTGCCTGGGACCGCCACTGGCAACTGGTCCTGGCGCATCATGCGGCGCGACCTGTCCCATACGCTCGCAAAGCGCACGCGCGAGCTCGCGCTGGCGACCGACCGGCAGCCGCACTGAACGCCTCAACGATCGTCGCTCCTCTTCTCCTCGCGCGCCCGCGTGAGGCCGAGCCGCGTGACGCGCGGGCTCTGACCCTGGACCCTCGACTCCGGAACCATGACCCCGAAGGACCTCACCAAGCGCTTGCGCGCGCTCGCACTCGACCTCGCCTGGACCTGGGACCATGAGGTCCAGCGCGCGTTCGCGATGCTGGACCCGAACCTCTGGGTCGCCACGAATCAAGCGCCGCTGGAGGTGCTCAGGCGTGTGCACCCCGCGCGCCTCGAAGCCTGCGCGGAGGACCCGGCGTTCGAGCGACGGCTCGCTGCCGCGGAGGCGAGCGCCGGCGCCTATCGGGCCTCGAAGACGTGGTTCCAGCGGGCGCACGGCAAGCGGCACGCGGACCTGCGGGTCGCCTACTTCTGCTCGGAGTTCGCGATCCACGAGAGCATGCAGCAGTACTCGGGCGGCCTCGGCGTGCTCGCCGGGGACCACGTGAAGTCCGCGTCGGACCTCGGCGTGCCGCTCGTTGGCGTCGGCCTCCTGTACCGCCACGGCTACTATGTGCAGGAGCTGCGCGCCAACGGCACGACGCGCGTGCTCTATCCTGACTACGACTTCGGCGACATGCCGGTCGTGGACACAGGCAGGGTCATCGAGTGCCCCTTGGGCAAGCAGCTCGTGCGCGCCAAGGTCTGGCGCATGCCGGTCGGTCGTGTGCCGCTCTACCTCTTGGACGCGGACCTGGCCGGCGCGCCGAAGGCCCACCGGCAGCTCACCGAAGGGCTCTACAAAGGCGAGCCGGACCTGCGTCTGCGCCAGCAGGTGCTGCTGGGCGTGGGCGGGATGTTGGCCCTGAAGGCGGTCAAGGAAGCGCCCACCGTCGTGCACCTGAACGAGGGGCACGCGGCCTTTGCCAACGTCGAGCGGCTGCGCGCGCTGGTCGCGAAGGGCAAGTCGTTCGTGGCAGCGCTGCAAAGCGTGCGCGCGACGTCGGCCTTCACCACGCACACGCCCGTGCCCGCGGGCCACGACCGCTATGCGCCGAAGGACGTCGCGAAGTACCTCGCGGGGCACCTCGCCGCGCTCGGCATGTCGACCCAGCGCTTCGCGGACCTCGCGCGTGAGACCCCTGGCGACAAGCGGGAGGCGTTCTGCATGACCGTGCTCGGGTTGCGCACGAGCGCGCGCGTCAACGGCGTCGCAAAGCTGCACGGCGAAGTGTCGCGGAAGATGTGGGCGAAGGCGTACGGGCTCGCGCCGGAGGCGACGCCGATCGGGTCGATCACGAACGGCGTACACGTGGGGACGTGGCTCGCGCCCGAGGCCGATGCGCTGTACGAGCGCCACCTCGGCAAGAAGTGGCGTCAGTTCGGGCCTGACGAAGACCCGTGGGCGCGCCTCGCGTCGGTGACGGACGCAGAGCTCTGGGCGCTGCGCCGGACGCTGCGCGCCAAGCTCGTGCACTTCGTCCGCGAGCGCCTCGCGCGTCAGGCGCGTCGCCGCGGCGAGGACGCAGCGAGCGTCGCAGCGTGCTACTCGATGTTCGACGAGGATGCGCTGACGCTTGGCTTTGCGCGGCGCTTCGCGACTTACAAGCGCGCGCCGTTGATCTTCAAGGAGGCGGCGCGCCTCGCGCAGCTCATGGGGGACGCAAGCCGTCCCGTCCAGCTCGTCTTTGCCGGCAAAGCGCACCCGCGCGACCTCGGCGGACAGGACATGGCGCGCGAGGTGCACGAGCACGCGAAGGAGGCCGGGTTCGTCGGCCGCGTCGCGCTCATCGAGGAGTACGACATGCAGGTCGGGCGCGTCTTGACCAGCGGCGCCGACGTGTGGCTCAACAACCCGATCCGCCCGAATGAGGCCAGCGGCACGAGCGGGATGAAGCCGCCCCTGCACGGCGGCCTCAACGCGTCGATCCTCGACGGCTGGTGGCCCGAGGGCTTCGACGGCGAGAATGGCTGGGCGATCGGCGACGGCACGGAGCTGCCTGATCAAGCGGCGCAAGACACGCTGGACGCGAACGCGCTCGTCACGCTCCTCGAGTCGGACCTCGTCCCGCTCTTCTACGAGCGCGATGCAGCGGGCCTCCCGCTCGGGTGGCTGGCCAAAGCGCGGCGGTCCCTTGTCTCGCTCCCGGGCACGTTCAACACGCACCGGATGGTCGGGGAATACGTGCGCGCGGCGTACCTCGCCGAGTGATGTCGCCCGTGAGGGGCTCCTGGGCTCCATCTAGCTCGCATCCGGGACTTGTGTCGAGGGCAGGTCCTTGAGCCGGAATTGGCGGTCTGGACGATTCTTGACCCGTAGCCGGGCAGATCGCGCAGACTATGAACAGAGACCATGCTGCGCCCTCATCCCATCCATCTGGCTGTGCTGTGTGCGACGGGGCTCTTCGCCGCTGCCGCTGAAGCACAGATCACGTACCGTTCGACGTCGGGATCCTTTGATTTCGGAGCCGGCATCGATGCCGTCCCGGACATCAACGGGGACGGCGTCCCTGACCTCGTGATCGCGACCCCGGGCGCGAGCCCGCAAGGGATCCAGCGCGCCGGGGTCGTCGGTTACTACTCGGGTCTCGATGGCGCGCCGCTAGGCGAGGTCCGCGGGACGCGCACCTTTGCGTCCATCGGCCATGAGATCTGTGTGTTGCCCGACGTCGATGGGGACGGATGGGCGGACTTCGCCTTCAGTGAAGATGGCGCGGTGGGGATCTCGGCCAGCGTCCACGTTCACTCCGGTCGAAGCCTGGCGCTGATCCGGACCCACGCGGTCGCCTCGCTGCGCGTCGCTTCGCTCGAACCCTCCCCCGACGTCGACGGCGATGGCATCGGTGACTACCTCGTTGGTGCGCTGGACGGTTCGGTGAGCCACCGCGGACGGGTGCGGTTGTTCTCGGGCGCGACGGGCGCGGTGCTCCTCAACCTCAATCACCTGACGAACGACGCTTCGTTCGGCTGGCGCGTCGCGGCCCTGGGGGATGTCAACGGGGACGGCACCGGGGACATCGCCGTCACCTCCTCGTCCTTCAGTTCTACGAGCCCCTCGGTCACCGCCGCGGGCCGCGTCGAGGTGATCTCGGGCAGCACCGGCCAAGCGCTTTGGGCTCGCACCGGCACTTCGATCGGCGAACAGGTCGGATTGTCGATGCGCGCGATGGCCGACCTCGATGGTGACGGCGTGATGGACCTCATTGTGACGTCGGTCACCGAGCTCTTCGCAGTCTCGGGACGCACAGGTACGGTCATCTACACGCGGCCGCTGGTCGCCGTGCCCAACCTGACGTCTCACGGCTACGAGAACGACCTCGAGGTCCTCGGCGACGTGGACTTCGACGGCGTGCCCGAGCTCTTGGTACACAGCCGTACCTATGAGCTCGGCAATGAGCTGATGACGCTCGCCGTCTCCGCGCTCGTTCTCCGCGGCGCCAGCGGTGAGACGTTGGCCGCGCTCCCGAACCCGGGGCGCTTCGACCTTCCCTTCCGCGCCGGCGGCTGGCACGGCGGCGCCGACTTTGATGGTGACGGCCGAGCAGACCTCATCGCCGCTGTCAGCGGTTCGCGGGTCGAGTGGATCGGCTTCCCGCTCGATGCGCCGGTCTGCGCAGGTCTTGCGAACTCGACGGGCCAGCCCGGCGCGATAGACTCCAGGGCATGTTCAGCGCGTCCGCGCCGACGTCCGTGCTCATCGCAAGCCGGTTTCCCAGCGGCGCGGCGACCTCTTCCTCGCAGCGGGCACATTCGGCCCAGCGAACCCCGTCGCCGGTAGCCAGGGGGCGCTCTGCCTCGCGGGTCCCATCGGCCGCTTCGTCGGGCCTGGACAGCTCCAGATCTCGAGCCCCGGGGGCGTCGCGCAGCTCGTCCTTCAGCCGAATCAGCTGCCGACCCCCACGGGGATCGTCGTGGGCTCCGTGGGTGAGGCGTGGTACTTCCAAGCCTGGCACCGTGACTCCATCGGAGGCGTTGCGTCGTCGAACTTCACGGGCGCCATTCTGGCGCGCGTCTTGCCCTGAGCAGTGTGGCTCGTGCGGTGAGCTCGTGCGGTGCCTCGTGGGGGGCGCCGCCAGCTGCGTCGAACTGCGTCCCGCTGCATCGCATTGCGCCGCGTATTGAGCATCGCCGCGGGCGCGCTCAGGCGGCTATGCTCGGCCTCATGCGAGGCTCGATCGATCGGTGGGGGTGGCTCGGGGCATGGGCGTGTGTCGCTTGCGTCGCGCCTCGTCGGATGCCCGAGGCGCCACAGCGCGCCGGAGCGCCCAACGTCATCGTCGTGGTCACGGACGACCAGGGGTATGGCGACTTCGGGTGCCATGGGAACACGCTCATCGACACGCCGCGCCTGGACGCTTTCGCGGCTGAGTGTCCGAAGATCGCGCGCTTCTACGTCAGCCCGGTCTGCTCGCCGACGCGTGCGAGCCTGATGACCGGGCGCTGGAACTACCGCACGCGCGTGGTGGACACCTACGTCGGGCGCTCGCAGATGGAGCCCGACGAGGTGACGCTGGCCGAGGCGCTGCACGCGGGCGGCTATCGCACGGGGATCTTCGGGAAGTGGCACTTGGGCGACGCGTACCCGATGCGGCCCATGGACCAGGGCTTCGACACTTCGTTGGTGTTGCGCGGGGGCGGCCTCGCGCAGCCGGCGGATCCGATCGAGAACGGCCGGCGTTACACGGACCCGGTGCTGATCGAAGATGGTGTGCCAGTCGCGACGACGGGGTATTGCACCGATGTGTACTTCGAGCGCGCGCACCGGTTCATCGAATCGAGCCTCGCTGCCGGCCAGCCGTTCTTTGCCTACATCGCGACCAACGCGCCCCACGGCCCGCTGCACGACGTGCCGGCCGACTTGTACGCCAAGTACAGCGCCCGGGACCTCCGCGCGGCCGCGCGCACGGACGGCCGCGCACCGACCGCGAAAGAGCTCGACGACATCGCCCGGATCTATGCCATGAACGAGGGCATCGACCGCGCGTTTGGCGCGCTGTTGGACCACCTCGACGCGCGCCGCGCCACGCGCGATACCATCGTCGTCTTCATGAGCGACAACGGCCCCGAGCCCGGTCGCCAAGTCGCGGGGCTACGCGGCGCCAAGACCTCGGTGTACGAAGGCGGCATTCGCTCGCCGCTCTGGGTCCGCTGGCCTGGGCACCTCGACCCGGGGACGACGGTCACTCACCCCGCGGCGCACGTCGACCTCTTCCCCACGCTGCTCGAGCTGTGCGCGGTCGCGGCGCCGCGCGGGGTCGCGCTGGACGGGCGCAGCCTCGCGCCGTTGCTGCGAGGCGCCGACGTAGCGTGGGAGGAGCGCGCGCTCGTCCTGCAGTCCCACCGCGGCGACGTCCCACAGGCAGGCCATCACTTTGCGCTGATCCACGCGCCATGGAAGCTCGTGCGCCCAAGCGGCTTCGGCCGTGAGGTCGCCCCAGGCGAGGCGCCGTTCGAGCTCTTCGACCTCGACGAGGACCCTGGCGAGACCCGCGATCTGGCGGGCGCGGCGCCCGCGCGCGTGGCAGCGCTGCGCGCGGAGTACGACGCGTGGTTCCAGGACGTCGCGACGACGCGCCCCGACAACTTCGCGCCGCCGCGGATCTTCCCGGGCGGGCCGAATGTGCCGTGCACCGTCCTGACCCACCAGGATTGGTCCGTGCGGCAAGGCGACGGCTGGGGGAGGAACGGCTGTTGGCACCTCGGCTTCGAGCGCGAGGTGAAGCTGCAGGCCGCGCTCCTCTTCCGGGAGCCGCGCGCCGTCGAGCGCGTCCTTGTGCGCTTTGGCGCCGGCCAGGCGCCGCTGACGATCGAGCTGGGCGGCGAGCGCGCGCGGTACGACCTCGGGGCGTTGGCGTTCCCCGCTGGCGCCGTCGAGTTCGAGCTGGAGTGCGCCCAAGGGGACGCGCGCTTCGGGCCCTATCAGGTCGAGCTCGTGCGGCCCTGACCGCCCGCGTCGCGCGCAGTGATCGAGGCGGTCGGCGCCGCGTGGCGCGCGAGGCGCAACGCGAGGTCTTCGAGCGCGTCGATCGGGCGCGGCGGCGCATCGCGCTGGAGCTCGCCGAGGTCCAGCGTCCAGAAGCGCACGCCGTGCCACCCGCCATGTTTGTGCCCGACGTTCGGGAACGTGCCCACGAGGGTGAAGCCGAGCGCCTCGTGCAGGCGGACGCTCACGTCATTGGGCATCGTCGCGCCGGCGACGAGCGTCCGATACCCGAGCGCGCGCAGCACGTCGATCAGCGCCTCCATCAAGCGCCGCGCGACGCCCGCGCGGCGGTGGTCGGCGTGGACGTACACCGAGGACTCGACCGTCCAGCGATAGGCCGCGCGCGCGCGGAAGGCGCCTGCGTACGCATAACCCGCGACCTGCCCGTCGCGCTCGGCGATGAGCCATGGGAACTGGCCGCCGACGGTCGTGATGCGCGCCGCGAGCTCGGCCTCGCTCGGCGCCACCTCTTCGAAGGAGATCGCCGTATCGCGCACGGCGGGCCCGTAGATCGCGAGGACCCCGGCCGCATCGGCTTCGGTCGCGCGTCGCAGATGGAGCTGCGTCATGTGCGTGGTTGGGGGGCTCAGGGGAGCGGCGCGCCTTGGGCGGCGCAGTACAGCTCGAACCACTCTTCGCGTGTCAGCTCGACGGCGAGCGCCGCGACCGCCGCGACGATGCGATCGAGCCGCTGCGTGCCCGTGACGGGGTGCGGGCGCGCTGGGTGCCGCAACAGGAACGCGTAAGCGATCGAGTCGAGCGAGACCCCATGCGCTTGCGCCATCGCTTGCATCGTCGAGCGCAAGGCCCCGTGGGAGCCCTCTTCGAACAGGCGCCCGCCGCCGAGCGGGGACCACGCCATCGGGCGCATGCGGCGCTCGAGGCACTGATCGAACGTGCCGTCCTGCATCGGCGCGACGCGCAAGACGGAGGCCTCGATTTGGTTGGTGATCAGCGGCTGACGGACGTAGGACGCCAGCATCGCGAGGTGCGACGGCGTGAAGTTCGACACGCCGAAGGAGAGCACCTTGCCGCTCGCTTCGAGGTCGCTGAACGCGTCAGCGACCTCTTGCGGGTCCATCAGCGGGTCCTGACGGTGCAGGAGCAGCGTATCGATGCGATCCGTCCCGAGCGCGCGGAGGCTCGCGTCGACCGACGCGAGGATGTGCGCCCGGCTCGTGTCGTACACGTGGCGCGTGTGCGCCGGCCGCTGCGGTGACACCAGCTTGATATCGCACTTCGTCACGATGCGCAGCTTGTCCCGCAGCCCCGGCGCGGCGCGCAATGCGTCGCCGAAGAGGCCCTCGCACGTGTAGCTGCCGTAGATATCCGCCAGGTCGAACGTGTCGACGCCTTGATCGATGACGTCGGACGTCCACGACGCTAGCGCGTCAGCAGTCATCGACCACTTCGAGAGCCGCCACAGGCCGGCGACGATGGGTGAGAAGGGCGCGCGCGTCATGCGCGGAGTGTACGCGCTCAGGCCAGCGCGACGAGCGCCAGCGACCCGGCGCTGACGATGACCCAGAGGGCGAGCCCCAGCGCGAGCGGGCGCAGGCCGACGCCGCGCAGCGTCGCGGCGCTCGTCCCGAGGCCGAGCGCGAACAGCGCCAGCAGCAGCACGCGGCGGGCGGCTGCGGCGACCTGTTCGCCCACGGGCGCGAGCGTGGGTGCGAGCGTCACGAGCGCGGCCGCGCCCAAGAAGCCCAGGATGAACAGCGGGAACTTGGTCGGGCCGCCCTCGCCCGCGCCGTGGCGGCGCGCGCGGAGCCAGCCCAGCGCGAACACGACCGGCACGATCCACAGCGCGCGCGCCAGCTTGGTGACGGTCGCGAGCTCCAGGGCGTCTGGGCCGAACGTCGCGGCGGCGCCCACCACGGAGCTCGTGTCGTGGATCGCGAGCGCGCACCAGCGCCCGAACTCCAACGGGTCCAGCCCGGCGGCGCGTCCGACCATGGGGAACACGACGAGGGCGGCCGCGTTCAGCGCAAACACGACGCCGAGCGCGACGCCGACGTCGCCCCCGCGCGCGCGGAGCGCTGGGGCCGCCGCCGCGATCGCGCTCCCGCCGCAGATGGCCGTGCCGACCGTGATGAGGGTCCCGACGTCTGCGCCCACGCCCGTCCGGCGGGTCAGCCACGCGCCGAGCGACAACGTCATGGCGAGCGTCAGCGCCGTCGTCCCGAGGCCGTCGAGGCCGGCGCGCAGGACAAACTCGAGGTCGAGGCCCGCCCCGAGCCCGATCACGCCGACCTTCAAGAGGCGCTGCCCGAGGCCGTTGGCCCACGCCGGCGCGCCCAGGGCCAGGCCCAGGGCTGCCCCGAGCCCGAGCGCGACGATCGAGGGCACCCCCGCGCCGACGACCCATGCCGCGCCCAAGGCCGCCAGGGCGAGGCGGGCGCTCAGGGGCGGACGGACGGCGCGGAGCAGGAGGCCCTTCGGGCTCGCGGCGAGGCTTTGCACGCCCGTAGTCTCGGCCCTCGGACATCAGCGTGAATAGGTGTTCTCTTGCATGGGTCATCAGCCTCGGTGATGATGGAGCCGTGCGGGGCGCCGGTCCTCGGGCCCGGCGGGCCCGCCGCCGCTGCGCGGGGACCGGGGGGCCCGAGCTCGATCCATCCGTCGCAGCTCCTCGAACGGCGAGGCGACCCTCCCGCGCGGTGACGCCTCGCAGACACCCGTCGCGGCCCAGCGCCGACGCCGTCGACTCCGACCCAGCCCCTGGCGGACCGCAATGACTGACCTCACCCTCGATCCGTCGCTGTTGCCGACGTTCCTCGACGTGCTGCGGCACGGTGGCATCGGCGCCGCGGCGCGGGCGACGTTCTTGTCCCAGCCCGCGGTGACGGCGCGTATCCGGCGGCTCGAGGAGACGCTCGGCGTCCCGCTGCTCGTGCGATCACGCGCCGGCGTCACAGCGACGCCGGCCGGCGAGCGGCTGGCGGAGTACGCGCGTCAGGTGCAGCGCATTCTGGACGAGGCCGAGCGCGAGGTGCCCAGCGCTGACGTGCACTTGGGGCGCCTCGAGCTCATCGCCAGCACGACGATCGCGGCCTATGTGTTGCCCGAGGCGCTGGCGCGCTTCAGGCAGCGGCACCCGGGCGTCGCCATCCACGTGTCGATCGGCAACACCGATGAAGTGATCGCAGCGCTGCGCTCGGGCGCGGCGCCGCTGGGCCTCGTCGAGGGCCACGCGCGCGCGAGCGGCGTGCACCTCGAGCCGTGGGTCGACGACGAGCTCGTCCCGGTGCTTGGCGCGGACGCGCCGTGGCGGCCGAGGAGCGCGGCGGAGCTCTCTCTCGTACCCATCCTGTGGCGCGAACAAGGCTCGGGGACGCGCGCGGTGGTCACGCGCGCGCTCGCGGCCGCTGGTGTGCGCAAGCGGCCGACGGACCTCGACCTCGTGCTCGGAACGACCGACGCGATCGTCGGCGCCGCTGCAGCGGGCCTCGGCCTCGCGTTCCTCTCGCGTTGGGTGCTCGGGCCACACGTCGCTGCGGGCAGGTTGCGCACCGTGCCCGCGCTGGGCCTCTCGATCCGGCGGACGTTCCATTGGGCGCTGCCAGGCGGACGACCAGGCGGCGCCGCGGGGCGGTTCCTGGCCCTCGCGACAGCGTCTCCGCCGAGCTGACCCTCGCCGCGCGCGCGGCGCAGCGCCAACGCTGGGGGAGCCAAGTGAGATGTGTCATGCTCTTCGGATGCGTAGCCCCTTCACCGCGATGTTCCCGGCCGTCGCTCTGGTCATCGCCCAGCCATGTGCGGCGATCGCGGCGCCCGCTGGGCACGAGAGGTTCGACGTGCCCGACGTGCCCGATGCGCCCGATGCGCCCGAAGCGCCCGACGTACCCGGGGCCGAGCGCGGCCCGAACGTCGTCATCATCCTTACGGACGATCAGGGGTTCGGCGACCTCGCGTGTTACGGCCACCCGACGCTGCGCACGCCGCACCTCGACGCGCTCGCCGCGAGCGGGGCGCGCTTCACGCAGTGCTACGTGGCGTCGCCCGTCTGCTCGCCGTCGCGCGCTGCGCTCTTGACCGGGTGTTATCCCAAGCGCGTGGGCATGCACCACCACGTCATCTTTCCCGAGTACGACTACGGCCTGCACACGGACGAGGTCACCCTCGCTGATCTCCTGCGAGGCGCGGGCTACGCGACGGGGTGCTTCGGCAAGTGGCACCTTGGACATCGCCCGGGCCTCATGCCGACCGACCAGGGCTTCGAGGTCTATTTTGGCGTGCCGTACTCGAACGACATGGCGCAGATCCACCGCAAGCCGGGGGACAAATACCCCTATCGCCTGCCGCTCTTCGACGGCCGCGAGGTCATCGAGTGGGAGCCCGATCAGCGGCAGCTCACGCGGCGCTACACCGAGGCCGCGGTCGCGTTCATCGAAGCCCACGCGCGCGACCCGTTCTTTGTGTATCTGCCGCACTCGATGCCGCACATCCCGATCTACGCTTCGGATGCGTTCGAGGGCACAAGCGCGCGCGGCCTCTACGGCGATGTGATCGAGGAGCTCGACTGGAGCGTGGGTCAGGTCGTCGCCGCGCTCGAGCGCTCGGGGGTGCGCGACAACACGCTCGTTGTTTTCTTGTCCGACAACGGCCCCTGGCTGCAATACAAGCTGAAGGGCGGCTCGGCCGGGCCGTTGCGCGGCGGCAAGGGCACGAATTGGGAGGGCGGCCAGCGCGTGCCTTGCATCGTCAGTTGGCCGGGTCATGTCCCTGCGGGGCGCGTCGCGCTCGATGTGATCACGACGATGGACCTGCTCCCTACCGTGGCCGGGTTCGCGCACCTGGCGCTGCCAGAGGGGCGCCCGGTCGACGGGCGCGACGTGGGCGCGCTGCTGCTGGGGGGCGGCGACGAGGCGCGTCCTGCGCCGGCCGTGGCTGAGTTCCTGTACTACACGTCGAACGGGGACCTCGCCGGCGTGCGCCGCGGCCCGTGGAAGCTCTTGCTGCAAGGGGACCAGCTCTTCCACCTGGAGCGCGACGTCAGCGAGCAGTTTGATGTGGCGAGCGAGCACCCTGCGCTCGTCGCCGAGCTGCGCGCGCTCGCGGTCGCACGAGACGCTGAGATCGCTGCGAATGCGCGCCCGGTCCGGCACGTCAGCGAGACGTGCTTCGACCCCGCAGGGCCGAACAAGGCGGCGGGAGAGGGGCGCTGAACGGCGGCTCGGCCTCGGCCCTGCGCGGTTGACCCACGCCGCTCGGTCGCCCCGCTGGAACCGGGCGCTCACCCCTTCATATGCGCCGATTACCTCGCTTTGGCGGCGTTTTGTGCGAGTGCGCTGATGTGCATGGCCTGGCGGGACGTCGCGCACCGCGGGCCGCTCGGAGCGATTTGGCCCGGCTTCGCTCCGGAAGGAGCGAATTCCTTCCGATGAGCGTGGATGATGGTCCGTGGCGGTGACCCCCGGCCGCGCCCGTTCGTCGCCATCCCCTCCGGCGGGACGGCTCGCCTCCTACCCGTACCTCTCGCGCCCCACCCTAGGAAGACGCAAGTTACGTGCGCTATCTCAGTCTGGCTGTTGTGCTCGCCGCCATATGGCTGACGTTCTCGGGCCACACCGAGGCGCTGATCGTCGGCATGGGCGCCGCCTCGGTCGCGCTCGTCGTCTGGCTCGCGTACCGGATGGACCTCGTCGATGAAGAGGGCGTGCCCGTCGATGCCGTGCACCGAGCGGCGCCGTACTCAGCGTGGCTCATCGGCGAGATCGTCAAGTCGAACATCGCGATGTTCCCGGTGCTCTTGTCGAAGGAGCCCGAGATCCAGCCGCAGGTCATCAAGCTCCCGGTCGGCGACAGCCGCGCCCTCGGGCAGGTCACCTACGCGAACTCCATCACGATGACCCCAGGGACGGTCACGCTGGAGGTCTCCGAGAACGAGGTCACCGTTCACGCGCTCACGGACGCCGCCGCCGCGGGTCTGCGCTCAGGTGCCATGGAGCGCCGCGCGCTGCGGGTCGGCGGCCGCCCAGCAACGAAGGAGCCATCCTGATGTATGGCGCTGCCGCCCTGCTGATGCTCGTGTCCATGGCGCTCGCGCTCGTGCGCGCGCTGAAGGGGCCGACGGTCTATGACCGCATCCTCGCGGTCAACATGTTCGGGACCGCGACAGTCCTTATGATCACGACCGTCGGGTTCATGATCGGCCGCGGTGACTTGGTCGACATCGCGATCATCTACGCGCTGATCAGCTTCACGAGCACCCTCGCGGTCCTGCGCTTCACCGAGTATGAGCGCGAGATGTCCGCCCGCGCCGCGCAAAGCGCCGAGGAGCGCACCTGATGTCAATCTTGTTGGATCTCTTGTCGTGGGTCCTCTTGCTGGCGGGCGGCGGGATCGCGATCGTCGCAGGGTACGGCGTGGTGCGGCTGCCTGACGTCTATACCCGGATGCACGCGGCGAGCATGTTGGACTCATTGGGGGCGCTCTGCGTCTTCCTCGGCCTCGCGCTCCAGACGGGCATGACGCTCATGACGCTCAAGCTCGGCATCGCGTACTCGTTCCTCTTGCTCACGACCGCGGTGGCAGCGCACATCCTCGGCAAGTCGGCGATCAAGTCCGGCCTCGAGCCCTTGAGCGGCCCTATGGTCGGGAGCGTCGCGCGGCCGAACGTCGGCCAGGAGGCTGACGCAGGATGACCAACCTCATCGATATCGTCCTGCTGCTGTTCCTTTGCGCGGTCGCAGTCGCGGCGGTCCGCATGCGGAACCTCTTCGGGATCGCGATGCTCTTCGGCATCTTTAGCCTGCTCTCGGCCTCTGTCTTCGTCGTCTTGGACGCGGCGGACGTCGCGATGACCGAGGCGGCCGTTGGCGCCGGTGTCTCGACCATCTTGATGCTCAGCACGTTGGCGGCGACGGGCAGCCGCGCGCGGCCGCGCAGCAAGCGCTGGAAGCTGCCGCTGTTCGTCGTCGTCGTGACGGGGTGCGCCCTCGTGTACGCGACATTGGACATGCCACGCTTTGGCGACCCTTTGGCGCCGATTCAGGTGCACCCGATCGCAGAGCGCTTCATCAGGGTGTCGCCCGACGAGATGGGGATCCCCAATATGGTGACGCCCCTCCTCGCGAGCTACCGCGGCTTCGATACGCTCGGCGAGACGGGCGTTGTCTTCACCGCGGGGATCGGCGTCCTCGCGCTCATCGGCCGTCGACGCCGGCGCGATGGGAGCCTCGTCGAGGCGGACCGAGGGCCGGACCTCGCGACAGAGCGGCACCCCATCGTGCGTGTCACGAGCAAGCTCCTGATCCCGGCCATCTTGATCTATGCCTGCTACATCCAGGCGCACGGTGACTTCGGGCCGGGCGGCGGGTTCCAGGCCGGCGTCGTGTTTGCGAGCGGGTTGATGCTGTACATGTTGCTCTACGGCGTCGACGCCGTTGAGCGCGTCTGTTCGCCCAAGGTGCTCGAGAAGCTCATCGCCCTCGGCCTGCTCCTCTATGGGAGCGTAGGCCTCGTCGACATGATGCAGGGCGGCGCGTTCCTCGATTACCGCACGCTGAGCCACGACCCGAAGCACGGCCTGCACTATGGCATCCTGCTCGTCGAGCTCGGCGTCGGCGTCACCGTGACAGCGGTGGTCTCAACCATCATCTTCACGTTCGCGGGCTACCTGCGGCGTGGCCCTGTTGCCCCGGAGGCCTAGCCCCATGGAGCTGCTCGGACTCTATAACTACTGGGTCTTCATCTTCTTGATGATGGCCGGGTTCTACCTGCTGCTGTCGGCCCGGAACCTGGTGAAGAAGATCGTCGGCTTGAACCTGTTCCAGACGTCGGTCTTTGTCTTCTACATCTCGACGGGCAAGGTCAATGGTGGCGCGGTGCCCATCCATGTGGAGGGCATCGAGGTCTACAGCAACCCGCTGCCGCACGTCCTCATCCTCACGGCCATCGTCGTCGGTGTCGCAAGCACGGCCTTGGGCCTCGCGTTGATCCTGCGGATCAAAGACACCTATGGGACCATCGAAGAAGACGAGATGGATCAGAAGGACGTGTTGACGTGATTCACGATCATGCCCTCGCGCTGCTCGTCGTGCTGCCGCTCTTGGCGGCGCCGCTCTGCGTCCTGATCGGGCGCGGCGTCGGCGCCTGGGCCGCTGCGTTCGCTACGGCGTCGGCGAGCTTCGGGCTCGCGCTCTATCTCCTCAACCGCGTCCTGGCCTCTGGCCCGGTCAGCTATGAGATGGGCGGCTGGGAGGCGCCGGTCGGGATCGCGTTCCAGCTCGATGCTGCGGGCGCGCTCGTGATGACGGTCATCACCGGGATCGGCGCGCTTGTCGTGCCGTATTCGTGGCGCAGCGTCCAGCGAGAGATCGACGAGCACAAGCACCATTGGTTCTACGCGTGCCTGATGCTGTGCTTCAGCGGCTTGTTGGGCATGACCGTGACCGCGGACGCGTTCAACCTGTTCGTCTTTCTGGAGATCAGCAGCCTCTCGACCTACGTCTTGGTCAGCATGGGGCGCGACCGACGCGCGTACACCGCGGCGTTTCGGTACCTCTTGGTCGGCACGGTCGGCGCGACGTTCTACCTGCTCGGGATCGGCTTCCTGTTCATGTTGACGGGGACGCTCAACATGGCAGACATGGCGCAGCGCCTGACGGAGCCCGCTTGGAACGGAGGGGGGCTCACTTCGCAGACGACAACGGCGCGTGCTGCGTTTGCGTTCTTGACCGTCGGCCTCAGCCTGAAGGTCGCGATCTGGCCTCTGCACCTCTGGTTGCCCAACGTCTACACGTACGCGCCCTCCTCGGTCAGCGCGTTCCTGAGCGCGACGGCGACCAAGGTCGCGGTGCTCGTGATGCTGCGGGTCTTTTACACGATCGACGGGCTCGCGGCCCCGTTCGCCACGCTGCCGATCGCAGACACGCTGGTGCCGCTCGCGCTTGTCGGCGCCCTCAGCGCGTCGCTCATGGCGATCTATCAGGACAACCTGAAGCGCGCCCTGGCTTACTCGAGCGTCGCTCAGGTCGGCTATATCGTGCTGGGCATCGGGCTCGCGTCCGCGTCTGGGCTCTCGGCGAGCCTCTTGCACCTGTTCAACCACGCGCTCATGAAGGGCGCGCTGTTCTGCGCGATGGGTTGCATCGTCTATCGCGTCGGCTCCGCACGCGTCGAGGACGTGCGTGGCGCCGGGCGGGCGATGCCGTGGACCTCGACCGCCTTGGTCTTGGGCGGGCTCAGCCTCGTGGGCGTCCCGCTGACGGCAGGCTTCGTGTCGAAGTGGGCGCTCATCGTGGCCATCCTCGAGCAGGAGCGGTGGCTCACCGCGGTCTTGCTGCTGATGAGCTCGCTCCTCGCAGTCGTCTATGTCGGCCGCATCCTCAACATCGTCCTGCTGTCCAAGCGGCCAGAGAGCGCGCCCAAGGTCAAAGAGGCGCCGTCGTGGATGGTCATTCCGATGATCGTGCTGGCGCTGATGAACGTCTGGTTCGGGATCTTCGGTGAGAGCTCCTCACGCCTCGCGCACGCCGCCGCTGTGACGCTGATGGGGGCCCAACAATGAGCCCTGAGTTCCTCCTTGCGCTCACGATGATCGCGCCGGCTGTCGGCGCCGCGCTCGTCCTGCTCCTGCGATGGGACCAGGACGTCCGGGAAGGCGCCTCGTTCTTCTCGGGCATCGCGTTGTTCGCGATCGTGCTGGCCCTGTACGGGTCGTTCCAGGCCGGGCAGGTCCCGACGCTCGAGGTCGCGGAGCCTGTCCCCGGGCTGCGCATCGCGTTCACGATCGAGCCGCTCGGGATGGCCTTTGCGCTCATCGCGAGCCTCCTCTGGCCGGTCACGACGCTGTATGCGATCGGCTACATGCGCAGCCATCACGAGCGCAACCAGACGCGCTTCTACATGTGCTTCGCGCTGTCGATCGCGGCGGTCATGGGGCTGGCGTTCAGCGCGAACCTCGCGACCCTCTTTGTTTGTTACGAGGCGCTGACGCTCGCGACCTGGCCGCTCGTCACTCACGCCAACAACAAGAAGGCTTGGGCCGCCGGGCGCGTCTATCTCGGGATCCTGATGGGGAGCTCCATCGCGTTCCTGCTCCTGGCGTGCCTCGCGACCTATGTGCTCGCCGGGACGACGGAGTTTACGACTGGGGGCATCCTGCGGCCCGTGCTCGAGGAGGGGCGCGCGACAAGGGCCGGGCTCGGCGTCCTGCTGGCGCTCTTCGTGTTCGGCACGGGCAAGGCGGCGATCATGCCGCTGCACCGTTGGTTGCCGAACGCGATGGTGGCGCCGACGCCTGTCAGCGCGCTGCTGCACGCCGTCGCGGTCGTGAAGGCAGGCGTCTTCACGATCCTCAAGGTGTCGGTCTACGTCTTCGGGCTCGACCTCATGCGGGAGCTCGACATGCACATGGTGCTCGCGTACCTGGCCGCGTTCACCGTCGTCGCCGCGTCGATCATCGCGCTCGGTAAGGATAACTTGAAGGAGCGCCTCGCGTACTCGACCATCGGGCAGCTCTCCTACATCATCCTCGGTGCCATGGTCGCGACGCCGCGTGCGGTCGAGGGCGCCGGCTTACACATCGCGGCGCACGCCTTCGGGAAGATCACGCTCTTCTTTGCAGCCGGCGCGTTCCTCGTGACGGCCCACAAGTCGCGCGTCTCGCAGCTCGATGGCATCGGCCGGCGCATGCCGGTGACGATGGCGTGTTTCCTCGTCGGAGCGCTCTGCATCGTCGGGTTGCCGCCGACCGGGGGGATGTGGAGCAAGCTCCTGCTCGTCGACGGCATGGCGACCTCGGGGCATTGGCCCTTGCTCGCGGCGCTGCTCTTGAGCTCGCTCCTGAACGTCGTCTACCTCCTCTCCGTGCCCTTTCGGGCCTTCGTACTGCCCGAGCCGGCCGGGGCGGGGAGCCACGCGGAGCACGGCCCGGCGCCGCTCGCGTGTCGCGTCGCGATGGTGATCACCGCCTCGTTGACCGTCCTCTTGTTCCTCTACCCGGGCATGGTGCACGGGCTCATCCACAAGGTCGCGATGCCATGAGCGGACCCGATCGAATTGACGCTGCCGCGGACGCCGACGGCGCCGAGGAGGCGCCTCGAGTCGAGCACGACGTGCACGACTTCACGGGGCCACTGTCACCGGCCGTGGCCAGGCTGCTGCGGGTCTTCGGCGCGCTCTGTTTGCTGTTCTTCGCGCTCGATTTTGTCATCGATCGGGGCGGGCACGGAGCGGGCGAACATCCCCCCGGAGAGGGCATCCCTGGCTTCTACGCCGTGTATGGCTTCGCTGGCTGCGTCCTGCTGGTCCTCGTCGCCAAGGAGATGCGCAAAGTCGTCATGCGTGACGAGGACTACTACGAACGTGCCGCGCGCGTGTCGCCGGCGCCAGTGGAGCCCTCCGGAGAGGAGCACTGATGGTCAGCAGCATCCCGCCGTTCTTCATCTTCATGCTGGGCGCGCTGTTCATGGCGGTCGCCCGCCGTGAGACCCGGCCCACGATCATGCTGGCGGTCCCGCTCGTGGGCCTCCTGCACCTTTGGAACATGTCTGCGGATGCGGTGATCACCGCGCCGTTGCTCGACTTCGAGCTCGTCCTCTACAAGGCGGACCGGCTGACGTTCCTGTTCGGGGTCCTCTTCCATATCGCGGCCTTCATCGGGGGGCTGTTCTCGCTCCACATCGACCGGCCCGGTCAGGACGTCGCTTGCCTCCTCTACGCTGGCGCCGCGATCGGCGCGGTCGGCGCGGGGGACATGATCACGCTGTTCCTCTTCTGGGAGGTCATGGCCGTGTCGTCCGTCTATCTGATCTGGGGGCAGCAGTCTGCGCGCTCCTGGAAGGCGGGGATGCGCTATCTCCTGTGGCAGGTCATCTCGGGCCTCATCCTGCTGGCGGGGATCGGCGCCTACTATGCGGGGACCAAGTCGATCGCGATCACCGAGATCGGCCTCGACGCGCCTGGCGGCTGGCTGATCTTCCTCGGTATAGGGACGAAGGCCTGCTTTCCGTTCCTGCACAACTGGCTGATCGACGGCTACCCCGAAGCGACGCCGACCGGCGCCGTCTGGCTCAGCTCGTTCACGACCAAGGCCGCCGTCTACGGCATGGCCCGCATGTTCCCGGGCACCCAAGAGCTCATCGTGATCGGCGCCGTCATGGCGGCGTTCCCGATCTTCTACGCGGTGATCGAGAACGACATGCGGCGTGTGCTCGGCTACAGCATGATCAACCAGATCGGCTTCATGTTGGTCGGGATCGGCATCGGCACGCCGCTCGGGATCAACGGGGCCGTCGCGCACGCGTTCAACGACGTGATCTTCAAGGGCCTGCTCTTCATGACGATGGGCGTGGTCTTGCAGCAGACGGGGCGGATCCACGCCTCCGACTTGGGCGGGCTCGCCAAGTCGATGCCCTGGACCGCGAAGTTCTGCATGGTGGGGGCCGCCTCGATCTCGGCGTTCCCTTTGTTTAGCGGGTTCGTTTCGAAGTCGATGATCATGTCGGCGGCGGCCGAGAACCACCTCTACTGGGTCTGGTTCATCCTGCTCTTTGCCGCCGCGGGCGTGTTCCACCACGCGGGCATCAAGATCCCGTTCTTTGCGTTCTACGGCCACGATGCAAAGATCAAGGCCGAGGACCCGCCGACGAGCCAGCTCTTGGCGATGGCGACGTCCGCCATCCTCTGCGTCTTGATCGGGTGCTTCCCGCAGCTGCTCTACGGGCTGCTGCCGTTCGAAACGGACTACAACCCGTACGACGTGGCGCACGTGGTCACGCAGGTCCAGCTGCTCCTCTTTAGCGCGCTGGCCTTCACTTGGCTCCAGCGCAGCGGGCTCTACCCGCCAGAGCTGCACTCTACGAACCTCGACAGTGACTGGTTCGTGCGCCGGCTCGGCTCGCGCGCTTGGGGCCAACTGTCTAGTGGTGGCCGCCGCCTGCTCGACCAAGGGTCGCGCAATGCGCAGGCGTGGGTGGCCAAAGTCGATCGCCAGCTGCGTCGCCACCGCGGCCCGTACGGGGTGCTGTCGAAGACCTGGCCGACGGGCGCCATGATGCTCGGCGTCGCGGTCCTGCTCGTGTCGTATCTGCTGCTCTACTACGTGCAGTGACGCAGGCGGACGGCGACGTCGAGCACGCGCGAGCGCGCATCGGTCAGCGGCGACGGTCCTTCATCCACGCGGTCGCGAGGCCGTCCGCGTGCTCGTTCCAGCGGTGGCCGACGTGCGCCGCGATCCACTCGAGGCGGACGTTCGGGTGGGCGCGGGCGAGGGCGAAGAGGCGCTGCACGAGCTCGAGGTTCTTGATCTCGCCGTTCGGCTTCCGCCAGCCCTTCTTCTCCCAGTTCGGCGCCCACTTCGTGATCGTGTCGACGCACAAGCGGCTGTCCGAGTAGACGGTGACCGCCGCGTCCTCCGGCAAGAGCTCGTAGGCCGCGATCAGCGCCGTGAGCTCCATCCGGTTGTTGGTCGTCGCGGGGTCATGGCCCTTCTGTTCGGCGAGGACCTGGCCGTCCTTCACCCACACGAGCCCCCAGCCGCCCGGCCCCGGGTTGGGGCTCGCGCTGCCGTCCGTGAAGACGCCGGACTCCGGCGAGTGGCCGTGCATGGTCGCGGCGCGTGTGCCGCTCGCCACAGCCGCCGCCGGCGCCGCGGGGCGAGGCCGGGCAGCCCGCGCGCGGATCAGGCCGGGCTGGGCCCCAGGGGCCCCCTGGGCCGACGCGCCCGCGCCGCCGCCCTTCCCTTTGGCGTCGCGGTGCACCCGACAGGCCTTTGGCTTCCAGCCGGGGTACTTTGCGAGCACCTTCTCAGGCACCTGGAACGTGGACCCGCAGACGTGGCAGCTGAACGAGGGCATGGCGCGAGCATACGCGCCGCGACGCGCAGAGGTCACGCGCGCGTCGTACACTCTTCGCCCTCCAATTCTTCGCCGCCGCGCACACGAGACGCCGAGATGTCCGACGCCCAGTACCGCTCTCCGCTCGGCTCGCGCTACGCCTCCGTGGCGATGCGCGAGCTCTTCTCCGACCGCAAGAAGTTCACGACCTGGCGCCGGCTCTGGATCGCGCTCGCCGAGGCCGAACAGGAGCTCGGGCTGCCGATCACCGACGCGCAGCTCGACGAGCTGCGCGCTCACGTCGACGACCTGGACCTCGCGGCCGCGGAGCGCTACGAGCGTGAGCTGCGACACGACGTCATGGCGCATGTGCATGCGTGGGGCGATGTGTGCCCGACGGCGCGCCCGATCGTGCACCTCGGCGCGACCTCGTGCTACGTCGGCGACAACACGGACCTGATCATCCTGCGCGAAGGCCTCACCCTCTTGCGTGACCAGGTCATCGCCGTGATCGCGCGGCTCAGTCGCTTCGCGCGGGAGTGGAAGGCGCTGCCGACGTTGGGCTTCACGCACTTCCAGCCGGCGCAGGCGACGACCGTAGGCAAGCGCGCGACGCTGTGGATCCAGGACCTGGTGCACGACCTCGACGACCTCGAGCACGCGCTCGCCGCGGTGCGCTTCCGCGGCGTGAAAGGCACGACGGGGACACAGGCGTCGTTCCTGGAGCTCTTCGACGGCGACCACGCGAAGGTGCGCGAGCTCGACCGACGTGTCACCGCGAAGATGGGCTTCGAGCGCGCCTTTGGCGTCACCGGGCAGACCTACCCGCGCAAGCTCGACTTCAGGGTGCTCCAGGTGCTGTCCTCGATCGCGCAGTCGGCGCACAAGTTCGCGACGGACCTGCGCCTCCTGGCGCACCGGCGCGAGGTCGAGGAGCCGTTCGGTGCCAAGCAAATCGGCTCGTCCGCGATGCCGTGGAAGCGCAACCCGATGCGCTCCGAGCGCATGTGCGCGCTCGGGCGCTTTGTCATCGAGCTCCTGGGCAACACGGCGCATACCGCCGCCAACCAGTGGCTCGAGCGCACGCTCGACGACTCGGCGAACCGTCGCCTCGTGCTCGCCGAGGCCTTCCTCGCGACCGACTCCGTGCTCAACCTCTACATCGACGTCACGGGCGGGCTGGTCGTGAACCCCGCCATCATCAAGGTCAACCTCGACGAGGAGCTGCCGTTCCTCGCGTCGGAGCACCTGATGATGGAGGCCGTGCGCGCCGGCGGCGACCGCCAGGACCTGCACGAGCAGATCCGCGTCCACAGCCACGCGGCGGCGCGCGAGATGAAGGAGGGCCGCCCGAATGACCTGCGCGCGCGCCTCGCCGCGGACCCCGCGTTTGCCGTGGTCGCGGCGCGCCTCGACGAGCTCCTGGACGGCCGCCGCTACGTCGGCCGCGCCCCCGAGCAGGTCGAGGAGTTCCTCATGGAGGAGGTCGACGGGCTCCTCGCTCGCCACCCCGCCGCGGTTGCGCTCGCGGGAGACGTGCGCGTCTGACGCGGCACCGGTCTCCCATCACGGGCGGCGCTCGGAGTGAGGCCCGCGGGCTGCGGCGTTTTGCCTGACGCGGCCGCGGATGCAGGGCCGTTCGCGTGCCCCGAGCTGTGCTCGGCGCGGGCGCGCTTGGGCCCAAAGGGGGGCCAACGGGGGCGGATCGGGAGGGCGAGTGTCTCGCTTTGCATGGTGTCCGCGCGGCGGTACCGGCGATCTCGATTGACCTGCGGGCGTTCGCGCGGCAGTCTGCCGCCCCTCGGCGCTCCGAAGGAGACAACCTAGGGGCGCGCGGGCGCCCGCCGCCATGCGACTCCGCTGGGCAAGTCCCGCCCCGCGACGCCGTGGGCGCGCCTGCTGCGGCAGGTCGCCCGAGGTGCCTAGGCGAGGTAGGTTTCGTCGGCCCGCCTCTTTTTGGCGGGCACCCAACCCCCGAAGAACTCGCCGTGACCCAACCGGGCATCCCGAATCCGTTCATCCTCTCGACCTCTTGCTTCGGCCCCAGGCTGCGCAAGGTGGAGGACCAGGCGTTCTCTGCGGTCGCGATGGGCTTTCGGGCCCTCGAGCTCGGCCTCTCGGCGACCCCGTCGGACCTCACGAACATGGAGGACGCGTCGCGCGAGACGGGGATCACCGTCGACGCGGTCGTCGTCGGGGCGTTGAAGCCGCTGGCGCCGGACATGTCCGGCACCAAGCTCGGCAGCGCCGACCCGGACAACCGGGAGATGGCCCTCAACAGCGTCCGACGGCACATCCGATTGGCCCACGCGCTCGGCGCCAACACGGTCATCGTGCGCGGGAATTCCGTCGAAGACGGCAAGCTGCGGACGCGGGCGGCTGCCCTCCTGGAGCGCGGGATGAAGGTGGCGCCCGACGACCGCGAGGAGTTCCACGAGGAGCTACGCAAGTTCGTCGAGAAGCTCCAGGCGCGCGGCCAGAAGCAGATCGAGCACCTGTGCCGCGCGTTGCACACGCTGCGCAAGGAGTTCCCCGAGACCCGCATCGCGATCGAGCCTGGCGAGAAGCTCGATGACCTCTTGGGCTACACGTCCCTCGGGTGGGTGCTCGATGACCTCGCGGACCCCATGGTCGGCTATTGGCACAGCACGGCGCGGTGCCACGCCCGCGAATCCCGCGGGCTGATCAGCCAGGGGCAGTGGCTCGACACCTACGCCTCGAAGATGTTCGGTGTCCACCTCACCGATTGGACGGAGGATGAGTCTGGGCTGCCGCCCGGCCTAGGCGAGATCGACTTCCGCGTGGTTGCGGAGTACTGCGCCACGACCACCCTGCGCTCGGTCGACGTCCACCCGCACCATGGACGGGCTGAGGTCCTGGCCTCCGTCAGTTACTTGCTGGGCGTTGGATTCTGATCTAAACCCTTCGGGGACAGGGTTTTAGGCGCGTTGTGGCGGGTCGACCCCTGGAGCCAGGGTGGTCCTTCGGTCGATACTACGCGCTCGCGCCGCACCGTCGGCGCGTCGACTATGACCGAGCCAGCGATTCCGACGACGTCGGACCGGCCCACCGAGGCCACGCGCGCTCCCGAGCCGGCCGCCGAACGGCCGTTCCGAGGGCTGCCCCCCGTCGAGCACCTCGGCCGCGTGCTGCGCGCCGCCGCGGAGGGCTGTGCGACGGACGCGTCCGGCACGTTCCTCGTGCTCACGCACCGCGGCCCCGACCCCGACGCGCTCGGCGCGTGCGAAGGCCTGCGCCGTTTGATCGAGAAGGGCTTCGCGTTCCGCTGCATCGTCGCGACCCACGGCCGCGTGCACCGCGCCGAGAACCTCGCGCTGCTGCGCACGCTCGACCTCGACCTCGAGGAGTACGACGAGATCGATCCCGCGCGCTTCTGCGGGGTCTTGCTCGTCGACACCCAGCCGGCGTTCCGGCACACGGTGTTGCCGTCTGAGTTGCCCGTGATCGCGGTCTTCGACCACCACAAGTCGCCTCAGAGCGGCGAGAGCGCAGCGCTGGCCATTCCGCACGTCGACGTGCGCATCGACCTCGGCGCGACGAGCTCGATCCTCTACGAGTACTTGCGCGACATGGAGGTCCCGCTCGACTCGCGCACGGCGTCGGCGCTCTTCTGCGGCATCCGCTACGACACCGCCGACTTGTCGCGCAATGCGCACGCGCTCGACGAGGAGGCCTACGTCGCTTGCTTGAAGAGCGCCGACCGCAAGCAGGTCGCAGCGATCGACAAGCCGCCGTTGCCGCGCAGCTACTACCGCCATGTCAGCCGAGCGCTCGATCGCGCGCGGCAGCACGGGCCGCTCGTGCTCGCGCTGCTCGGGCGCGTCGAGAACCCCGAGAGCGTCGCCGAGATGGCGGACTTCTTCTTGCGCATGAAGGGCTGCTCGTGGGTCGTCGCGGGCGGCGCGTTCGAAGGGGAGTACGTCCTGTCGCTGCGCACCGACTATGCCTTCGGCAAGGCGTATCCCTTGATGGAGCGCGTGCTCGGCGGAGACGGTGCGTTTGGCGGGCACGGCCACATCGCGGGCGGGAGGCTCGCGCTCGAGGCCGACACGGACAGCGCGATCCGCGCGGTCGAGCGGCGCCTGCGCAAGAACGCGCTCGCGGTCATCGCTACGAGCGACGGGGACGACGCGGTCGCCCCCGAGGGGCGACGGCTCGACCGGTGATTCGGCCGCTCCGGCTCCTGTTGATCGGTGGCATCGACTCGTCGCACGGCGCGGGCCTCGACGCGGACCGCGACGCAGCGCGCCACTTTGCGGCCGACGTCGAGGAGTACGTCAGCGCCGACACGGAGCAAGACGAGCGCGGCGTCCAGCGCGTCGAGCCCCGACCGTTCTGGTGGTTCGACGCTGGGTACGCGATCGAGGACGGCATCGACGCGCTGAAGATCGGGTTGCTGCCCGACCTCGACGCGATCGAAGGCGCCGCGCAGCTCGCGGGGCATGCCCGCAGCGCTGGCTTCGAGCTGCCCGTCGTGATCGATACCGTGATTGCCGCCTCGAGCGGGACGCGCTTCTGGGGCAGCGCTGAGGTCGCGCTCTTCCGGCGCCTGGTGCTGCGCACCGGGCCGATCCTCACGCCCAACCTCCCCGAGCTCGCTGAGCTGACCGGCGGCGACCTCGCCGAGCTCTGCGCGCGCCCGGAGCTCCGCGTGGAAGCGGCGCGCATGCTGCTGCGCCTCGGCGCCCGCGCGGTCGTGGTCAAAGGCGGGCACGGCGACGAGTCGCCGCTCCTGGACCTCGTCGTACCCATGGGGGAGGACCCGACCGCCCTGGCGCGGCCTCGCCTGCCGGGCGGAGGGATCCGGGGCTCCGGCTGCCGCTTCGCGACGGCCCTCGCGTGCGGACTCGGGCGCCGGGTCGCGCTCGCGGACGCGGCCCGCGCCGCCGGAGAATTTGTCGCCGGGCGCATCCACGCCGCGGCACCCTGAGCGCGGGTGGACCGCCACAAGAAAGTCGAAGGACCCCCTTGCGCCGCCGCGAGGCTTGGGTATTCTCTCGCTCCCGAACGCGGCTGTAGCTCAGTGGTAGAGCGCAACCTTGCCAAGGTTGAAGTCGACGGTTCAAATCCGTTCAGCCGCTCCATTCATCGACCGAGGCGCGCCTGCTCACCCGAGCCGGCGCGCCTCGCCGTTTCCGGCGCCCTCCGCCGGACCGACCACGTTGACCACAACCTAGCCCAGCGCCCTCGCCATGAAGTTGGCCCCCTTGAGTGGTACGACACTCACTGTGGTAGGAGTCGTTGGCATGTGATACCTCCTGTGGTAGTCCCTGGACGGCGTACCAATCACGGGGACCAGCTTCAGGGTTAGGACTGGTCGTCCAGGTCGTCGTCCAGGTCGTCGTCAAAGGGGTCCTCGACGTCGAGGTCTGGGCCTCTGGACGAGGACGTAGCGCCGCCTAGGTCACCGGGGATCTCGATCCAGACCGTCCCGCCGGAGCCCCCATGGCCGCTGCTGGCCGCGTGCCCCTCGGCGCCCTCGGCGCCCTCCGCCCCGGCTGGGTTCGACGCGGCCGCGCCCGCGACGCGGTTGTAGGCGCCGAGCGTCCCGCAGTGGGACTCAGCGACGCGCCGCACGACGACGAGGCCGAGGCCGGCAGAGTCGTCGCGGCTCTTGTACGCACCCAGCCGGGGCACGTCGACGGTGCCGTCCTCGAGCGTGGGGAGGCCTGGGCCGTCGTCGTCGACGCTGAAGCGCACCGCGCGGCGCGCCGGTCCCGGGCTCCCTTCCGCGTGCCAGGTGCGGGGCTCGACGCGCAGCGTCACGCGCGCTTGAGCGTGCTGGATGGCGTTCCGCAGCAGGTTCTCGAGCGCGCGCAGCATCCGCCGCCCGTCGGCTTGCAGCTCCTGGCAACCGCGCGCGACCTCGACCTCCAGGTGGCACCCGTTGACCTCGGCGAGGACCCGCATGCCCTCCGCGGCGCGGCGGGCGAGCTCGCCCGGGGGCACGGGCTCGAGGATCAGCGAGTTGTCTGCGTCGAGCCGCGCGATGTCGAGCAGGTCCTGGGTCAGGACCTGGAAGCGGTCGACGTCGAGGCGCGCGGTCCCAAGGAGTCGCAGCATGCCGCCTCGGGCTGGGCCGTCGTCGAGCCGGCGCGCCTCGAACGCCGCGCGATCGATGCAGGCCGTCAACGCTTGCAGCGGATTGCGCAGGTCGTGCGACACGAGCGCGATCCAGTTCCTGCGTTCGCGGTCGCGCTCCGCGAGCTGCTCGACGAGGGTGTGCACGCGCTCGCGCATGTCGTTCATCGACGCCGCGAGCACGCCGATCTCGTCCGCGCCCCCGACGCGGAGGGGCGCCGGGAGCGCGCGGCCTTCACCAACAGGTTCGCGCGCGCCGAGCGCGAGCTCGCGCAGCCGCTTCGTGACGCGCAACGACACAGCCCAGCCCACCGCGAGCGAGGTCAGGATCCCGCTGAGCGCGAGGCCGATCCCGATGTAGCGATTGATGCGCGCGCTGATGACCTCCCATTCTTGGCGGGTCACCATCCTGCGGCCGTAGTCGTCGCGCGGGACGCCGTCCGCGTCGCGGTAGGCATCGAAGTCTGTGCCCTCCGGGACTTCCTTCAGGTACTCCGCGCTCCGCCGCGACGCCCAACCCTCGACCTTGTACGCGATCACCATCGAGCCGAGCATCGTCACCGCGACGATCAGGGCGAGGCGGACGCTGATCCCCCGGTACCAACGGACACGCGGCAGCTCGGTCACTCGGCGTCCTCGGCCATGCGGTACCCGACGCCCCAGACCGTCTCGATGTAACGAGGGTCGCTCGCGTCCACCTCGATCTTGGCGCGCAGGCGGCGCACGTGCAGGTCGACCGTGCGCGCGTCGCCCTTGTACTCGTTGCCCCATACGCGATCGAGCAACTGGTCCCGCGTCCACGCGCGGCCTGGGTGGCGCATCAGGAACGCCAGCAGGTCGAACTCGCGCGGCTTCAGCACAAAGGCCTCGGAGCTGCCGTCCTCGCCGCGCCCCGCGCGGCGGGTCTCGAGGTCGATCCAGAGGTCCTGGTGGCGCGCGAAGCCGCCCTCGACGGCGCGACCCGAGCGGCGCAGGAGCCCGCGCACGCGCGCGACGAGCTCCGGCAGGTGGAACGGCTTCACGACGTAGTCGTCGGCGCCGGCCTCGAGGCCCATGACCCGCTGGTCCGCTGCGTCCCGGGCGGTCAGGATCAGCACGGGCACCGCGCGCCCAGAGCCCCGGAGCTCGCGCACGAGCTCGAGGCCGTCCCCGTCTGGGAGGCCGAGGTCCAGCAGGATCAGGTCGTGGCGCCGCTCGGAGGCCGTACGGGCCATCGCGAGCGTGACGGCGACGCTCACGTCGAATCCAGCCTGGCGCAGCGCGTCGAGCAGCTCGGTCCGGATGCGGCTGTCGTCCTCGACGACGAGGATGCGGGGTTCAGAGGGGGTCATAGCGGTTTGGTTCGCGATCGTACAGGTCCAGCGGGCCGTCGCCAGCATGGCGCCTCGGAGGCCGCGGGGCGCGCCTCTCGGTGTCCGGCCCGTGTCCAGGCCAGGGTCGGAGCGCGCGCCCGCCCTACGGCACTGTCACCGCTGCGCTGCGCCCTGCGCTGGTACCATCCCCGTCGGGCCGCATCGAGCGGCCCGTGCACCCTCGCGCCATCGAATCATGTCTGAGCAACGACCCGAGTCCACCGCGCCCGATGGATCCCCGCAGCGCGACCCGCTGCCCGTCTGGAAGAAGGCGTTTTTTGTCCTCGCCCTCGTGCTCGGCTTGGTCGGGGTCGCGATGACCCGCGGCGGCACGACGGCGGACGTCGCGCCTGCGTCCAGCGGCGGCACGGGCCTCGTCGCGCCGAGCTCATTCGGCGGCACCGGGATCCAGCTCGGCGGACCGAGCGCCGCGCCGACCGAGGAAGAGCCCGTGAGCCCTTGGGGCCCCCTGTTCATGAAGGGCGGCCTGTCGTTCGCTGTCGCGTTCGCGGCCGGGTACGCGCTCCGCACGTTCCTCAAGCTCACGCTGGTGGTCCTAGGGGTCGTCGTGCTCGCGATCTTTGGCCTGCAGAAGGCCGGGATCGTCGGCGCGATCGATTGGTCGGTGGCGCAGGGCTACTGGGACTCGCTCACCGCCAACGTCGGGCAGCAGTTCGAGAGCTTCAAGACGTTTGTCACGGGCAGCCTGCCCTCCGCCGGCGCGGGCACTGCGGGGCTCGTGTCCGGCTTCCGCAAGTAGCGCGCCCGGTCAGGGGCGCGGCGCTGCGCCGTGGAGGCGCGGCGCCGCTGCGGCGGCCAAGGCGTACAGCGCCACCGCGACGACAAACACGGCGCGGAAGCCGAAGTTCATCGACACGATGACCGTCGCGATCGAGCCGACGACGGTCGCGATCGCGTTGGTCGCCCAAGCCCATGGGACGAGGCGCGGCGCGGCGCGCTCCAGCAGCGCGAGGCCGTGCGAGAAGGGGACGCCGACCGCGAGCCCGATCGGCGCGACGACGAGCGCCGCGACGGCGAAGCGCGCGGCCGTCGGCAGCGGCGCGACGGCGCGGATGAGGTCCGCGTCGAAGGCGGCGAGGAGGCCAAACGCGGCGGAGAGGACCAGCGGCACGCACCAGATCGCGCGCGTGGGAGCCGCGAACGCCCGGCGGGAGAGGTACGCCCCGAGGCCCGTGGCGAGCAGCATCGCGGCCAGCGTCACGGTCACGGAGTACAAGGGGTGCCCGAGCATCAGCACGAGCTTCTGCATGAGCGCGACCTCGGCTGAGATGAACCCCGCGCCTACCGCCCCGAAGTAGAGCGCGGCGGCGCCGGCGCGAGCCCGCGGCGCGGCGAGCGCCACGGTTCCGGCCGCGCCTCGGCGCGCGAAGAGGAGCGGCGCGCCCAGCACGATGATGCCCGCCAAGATGGAGAGCGCGAGCTGTCCAAAGAGGAACAGCGGGTTCCCCTGTGTCACGGTGATCGCAGCGTCCAGCGTCTCGCGCGCGTGGCCGAGGTCGCTCCAGCGCAGGAAGTTGAAGAAGTACGGGCGGTCGTCGGACACGGGCCGCAGGTCGACTGCGGCGTTCGCGATCAGCTGCGCCGGGTCGGAGCTCCGGATGTAGGCCTCGACCGCGCTGCCGGTCTCTGCGCGCGGGTGGTAAGCGATCGGGAACTGGCCCTCGCGCAGGAAGGCGTCGAGGCGCGCGAGCTCGCCCTCGTCGAACGGCCGCCGCTTGACGAGCACGGACATGTATGCGTTGCCCGGCACGCATACGACGCAGTCCACGAACGGGCCCGCGCCATAGCGCGCGTGCGCGGCGCGCAGCGTCGCGACGAGGCGGATGGCCTCGACGTCGCCGCTGAAGCGCGTGATCTGCACGGCGCCGTCCTCGGCGAGGATCCGGAACATGTCGTCGATCGAGTCCTGGGTGTACAGGAAGTTCTCGGCGAGCATGTACGCGCCGCTCTGCAGCGCGGTCCACGTGTCGATCGCGGACATCTGCACGAGGTCGAAGCGGCTCGCCTCGCGCAGGAGCGCCGTGCGGCCTTCGCCGTGCACGAGCTCGACCGCGGGGTCGGCCAGGAGCGCGCGCGAGTACGGCTCGAGCGTCGTGCGGTGTACGTCGAGGATCTGCCGGTTGAGCTCGATGCCCTTGATGCGGGCGGTGCCCGCGTGGTGGTGCGCCCACAGGTCGTCGCCGCCACCGACGCCGATGATGAACACGGACTCGGGCTGCAGCGCGCGCGCAGCGAGCGAATAGAGCGAGCGCGAGAGGCCGACCAAGCCCTCGGGCGTGCCCGTGTAGTCGTGGACGTACGTCCCAGCGGACCCGTCCTGCATGAGGAACGCTTGGCGCTCCGGCCGCGGGAGCTCGACCGCGGGGCCGCGCATGAAGAGGTTCTGCTCGGCCGGCGGGACGCTCGCGAGGTCGACGCGGCTGATCGCGCTCCAGCGCGACTCGATGATGCGGTCCCCGGCGATGAACTTCGTCTCGGAGGTCAGCTGCAGCTCGGTCTTGCTGGGGACCGGGAAGCGCGCGTCGACAAACGGCAATGCCACCAGCGTGAGCGCGCCGAGGGCGCCTGCGACGAGCCGCGCCCGCCCGCGCTCCGCCGTCCACGTCGAGCCGAGCGCCAGGGCCAGCGCGCCTGCGAGGGCGCCGCCCGCGCCGCTGAACCACAGGAGGTACGGGCACAGGACGCAGCCGAGGGCCGCGCCGACGAGGTCCGCCGCGTAGACGCGGTGCACGTCCCGCGCGTTCTGCAGCAGCATCAGGCCGATCGCGCCGCCGGCGCAGAAGAGCGGCAGAGCAGCCCCCAGGTTGTAGGCGAGGAACGACGCGAGGTGCTCGCCGGTCGTCACGCGCACGTCGTAGGGCGCGGGGTAGCCCAGGAGGAACGTGTACGTCAGCGGCAGCGCCAGCGCGTAGGTCCACAGGAGGCCGCGGAGCACGCGCTCCTCGCGCCCTCGGATGCGCTCCCGCGCGAGGTACAGGAGCGCGCCCGCAGCGCCGACGGCGAGCAGCGCGTTGGCGACGACGAGGTAGCTGAAGTGGAACGCCAGCCGCAAGGCTGAGACGCGCGTCAGCAGGATCTCGTAGACGAGCGTCGATGCCGCGACGAGCGCGATCGTCAGCGCGACGGGTTGGCGGGCGGGCGTTTGGTTCACGGTGAGGGGAGGGTACCGGCGCGAGGACGAGCGCCACACCCCCGAACCTCGCGTTCGCCCCGCCGAGCCGCTCCTGTCGCCGGGCAAACGATGCGGAATGACAGCACCCGGCGCCTGGTCTCTGCGACCAGGCGCCGGGTGTTCGCGCGGTCTCGCTCAGCCCAAGGCTCAGCGACCGATACCCGAAGCTCAGCTCCCCTGCAGGGCGTTCGACTTATTCGACAGCTGCGCGTGGGTCTCCGGCTGGAGCTGCGCGTAGTCCTCGGAGAGGTCCTGCTGGCTCTGGCCCGTCGCCTTCACGTAGAGGTCGTACAGCTTCTGCTCCAAGGGGAACGCGTAGTTGCCGCGCTCGAGGCGCCGTCCCGCGAACTTCGACAGGAGCTTGCGCATCCACAGCGGCCCCTCTTGGACGTGCATGTCGTAGATCGCCGCGGTGTTGTTGTAGCGCTGCCAAGTGTTGCGCACGGAGTCAGGCAGCTCGGTGTTGTGCGAGTTGTACTTGTACTCGAAGCAGTTGCCCCACTCTTCGAAGTCGCGCGGCGGCACGTAGCCCAGCTTGATCGCGGAGTTGAAGTCCTCCGTGCCCGGGATCGGGCGGAACGGATAGACGTCCGAGCCCGCCTCGGGGTAGTGGTACTTGAGGTTCGCGGCGGCTTTGAGCGTCGCTTCCATCGACTCGCGGGTCTCGCCCGGGAAGCCGATGATCCAGAACGTCCCGGGCACGATGTTGCGCTTGACGAGCTCGCCGACGGCGATCGGGATGTGGTCGATCCCGATGTCCTTCTTGATGCGCTCTTGCATCTCGGCCGTGCCGGTCTCGGCGCCGAGCCACAGGAGGTGACACTTCGACGTCTCTAGGAGGTCGAGGGTCTCCTGCTTGTACTTCATGATCGTCTCGATCTCGATCGTGCCGTTCCAGTGGATCGGCACCTTGAGGTCGACGAGCGTCTCGCAGAACTCCTTCGTGCGCTTCTCGGCGACGCCGAAGTTCGCGTCCTGGAAGCGCAGCACGTCGAAGCCGAAGCGCTGCTGCAGCTCCGCGATCTCCTCCGCGAGCTCCTTGCCGGGGATCGCCTTCCAGCGCCGGCCTGTGAGCTGCGGCGAGCAGCAGAACGTGCACGGCTCCGGGCAGCCGAAGCTCGAGAAGAAGCTGAAGCCCTTCGGCGGGTTGTCCGGCGTCCAGTGCCCTGGCAGCGGGAAGCGGTGGCGCACCTTCAGGTTGCCGGACGGCGCGAGCTGCAGCGCGACGTAGCGGTCGTACTCCAGGAGCTCCCACGGCACGCGCTCGAACTTGTCGAAGCCGACGACCGGGCGGTTGTCCGTGTAGATCATCCGCCCGTCGCGCTGGACGGCGAGCCCTGGGACCTTGGCGAGGTCTTCACCCGCGTCGATGGCCCGCACGACCTCGCGGAACGTAAGCTCGCCCTGCCCGATCCCGACGGCGTCGGCGATGCCGTGCTCGAAGTACAGGTCGGGGATCACGCTCGGGAACCAGCCGCCTTGGATGATCGGCAGGTTCGGGTGCTTCGCGCGCACCATCTTCGAGGCGACATAGCCGTCGTAGACCTGGTAGCCGAGGATGCAGGAGCTCGCGAAGAGCAGCGCGCCCTCGCAGGCCTCGTCGATCTTGCGCAGGTAGTCGGGCTCGATCATCGCGTCGATGAGCACGACTTCGTACCCGTCTGCGACGGGGCCCGACGCGATCTGCAACAGCTCGAGCGGCAGCAGGTCGGCGCTGAAGCGCTCACCACGCTTCGGGTCAGCACGGTGGGGCAGGAAGAGGACGATTCGCTTCTTACGTTGGATCATGGCGCGTCGCTCCGATTCAGAGGGGAGCCGAGGGCGTCACGCCCGGGGTTCGGTCCAGGCGCACCGGCTGCTGCGCGCCGGCCCGCTTGAGCTTGTCCTGCTTGGTTTGCCGGGTGAGCTTGACGTAGGCGTGGAAGGCCTTGTGTTCGATCGGCAAGGAGTAGTTCCCAGTGCGCAAGCGCCAAGCGGAGATCTTCTTGAGCGCCGCGCGGAACCACTCGGCGCCCTCCATCGCGAGGCCGTCGTAGAACGTGGACGCAACGCCGTAGCGCTTCCACGTGCGCAGCACGTCCTCGGGGATCTGGATGTCGTCGAAGGACTCGCGGTACTCCAGGCAGCCGCCCCACTCCTCGAGCGTGCGCGGCGGCTTGTAGCCGAGGCGCACCGACTTCTCGAAGTCCTCGGTGCCCGGGATCGGGCGGAACGGGAAGACGTCCGAGGCCGCGCGCGGGAACTTGACCTTCATCTCGGCCGCGCGCGCGAGCGTCGCGAGCATCGACTCCTCGGTCTCACCGGGGTAGCCGATGATCCACGAGCAGCCCGTCGTGATGCGGCGGTTGTACATCGCGGCGAGGCTCGTCTCGAAGTGGTCGGTGTCGATGTTCTTCTTGATGACGGCCTGCTGCTCGGCGGAGCCGGCCTCGGCGCCGAGCGACACCATGTGGCACTTGGAGGCCTGCAGCTTGTCGAGGCTCTCCTCCTTGTAGCGCGCGATCGTCTCGATCTCGTAGCAGCCGCTCCACCAGAACGGCGACCCTGCGGCGATCAAGGCGTCGGTGAACTCGTTCGAGCGCTTCTCGCTGACGCCGAAGTTGGCGTCCTGGAAGCGCATGACATTGAACTTGAAGCGGTCGTGCAGCTCGAGCAGCCGGCCCGCGAGGTCCGCGCCGCCGATCGCCTTCCACCGCCGCCCCGTGACGATGGGGGAGCAGCAGAACGTGCAGGGCTCGGGGCAGCCGAAGCTCGAGAAGTAGCTGAAGCCGCGCACCGGCGTACCCGGCGGCATGTCGAGCGGGTCCGGGTACTTGTGCCGCATCTTCCACGGCCCCGGGTTCTGTTGGCGCTCGACGTACTGCTCGAAGTCGATCAGGTGCCACGGCGCGTCGGGGAACTTGTCGAACCCGACGACGGGGCGGTGGTCCGTGTAGAGGACCTTGCCGTCGCGCTGCACCGCGAGGCCGGGCACGGTCGCGAGGTCCTCGCCCGCGTCGAGCGCTTGGACGACCTCCCAGAACGTGACCTCGCCCTGGCCCAGCGCGACCGCGTCTGCGATGCCCTCGGCGAAGTACTGCTCGGGCAGGACGCTGGGGAACCAGCCGCCCCAGATCATCGGCAGGTCCGGGAAGCGCTCACGGATCGCGCGCGCCACGCGGGCGCCATGCGCGACCTGGAACCCGAGGATGCACGAGCTCGCGTAGAGCAGCGCGCCGTCGCACAGCTCGAACAGGCGCTCGAGGTAATCGTCGTGGACCATCGCGTCCACGATCACGCACTCGTAGCCCTCCTGCTCGGGCCATGCAGCGATCTGCAATAGCTCCAAAGGCAGGAGGTCCGCAGCGACACGGACCCCTTCCGCCGGGTCGGCCCGGTGCGGCAGGAAGAGGACGATCCGCTTCTTCTTCTGGATCATCGGCTTAGGGTTGGCTTTGCGCCCGTTCCGTCATCGACCCCCGGAGCGCGCCAGATCGAGTCCGGTCGCGAGACTCCGGGCGCCGACCAGTCGGGGCGGTGCCAGGTGAGGAGAGACGTCCTACGCAAGATAACCCTTCCTGAGCCCCGACGGGGCTCGGGCGGGGCATAGATGGGCGCTTTCGCGCGCGCGAGGCTCCCGGACGCTGGCGAATCCGTGCTGGTCTCCGACGTCCCATGGCGGGACGCGGTTCCCTCGTCCCCCAGCTATCTGGACTACTTCGTCCTGTAGTTGGTGGTCACGAACTCCTGCCAGGCCGTATCGAGCTGCCCGTACGACCACCCGAGCAGCTCCTTGAACGCTTCGCGCTGCACGTTTGGCATCTCGGTGCCGTCGTCGCGGAACTCGGCGTTCACGAGGCCCTTCACCGCGTCGATCAGCTTCGGCACGAACTCAGGGTGCGCCCGGATCAAGAAGTCGATGATCGACCAGGTCGCGAGGTGGTGCGACTTGTCCATCTCAGCGTAGTTCCTGAGATTGACCAGCTGCGCCATCGTCGGCGCGTCGCCCTTGGCGATCAGCTTCACGACCTCGGGCTCCCAGTCGACCTTGTTGAACATGTCGGCCTGGCCGCCCTCCGAGGAATCGAACGTGTTGAAGCGCGGGTCGTTGTCGCGCTCGAACCAGTGCCCGAGGCCCTCGCGCAGCCAGACCGGGCCTTCGTAGGAGTAGTGCTGGAACCCGTCGAAGTAGTTGATCGTCTGGTTGAAGATCAAGTTGTTGTGAAGGGCGGCGTCGAGCTTCAGCTTGCCCTCGTCCAGGTGCACCGCGTACTGCATCGTGTCCCGCGGGATGACGTTCCAGCGCTGAGGCTTCTTCGTCGTCAGGCCGTAGCTCGCCGTCAGGAACGAGCGGTACTGGCTGAGCCCGGGCAGGACGATGACCTCGTACTTGCCCTTCTCGCCGAGGTACGGCCCTTGGCCCATGTACTTGCCTTGGGTGTTCCAGAGCTTCGTGCCGTCGGGGAAGTCCTCGTCCTTGAAGCCGAGGAAGTCGCGGAACTTGGTGTAGTGCTCCTCCAGCCGCTGGGCGAAGAGGTGCGCGCGCAACCACGGGTCCATGAAGCGTGTCTTCGGCTCGACGTCCGGCAGCTTCAACTGTAGGCGCTCGAGCTCCGCTCGGATCTTGTCGCGGTCATCGGGGTCGACCTTGATGCCCGGGATCTGGAAGCCGAGCTGGAGGTGGGCGGTCTCGAGCCAGATGATCGGGGCGTCGAGCTCTTTCGAGATGCGCGTGGTGTCCCAGCCCTCGGCGCCAAACTCGAACGGCTGCCCGAAGTTCACATAGCCGGCGGCCGCGACGAGCGCCGGGTCGCCGCCGCGCGTGTACGGGTCGTTCGCGTGCGCCTGGAACGGCTTCGAGCGGTCGAGCAGCTTCTGCTGCGGGTACGCGGCCGCAGAGGCCGTCAGCGTCGCAGCCGCCAACCAGCAAGCGCCAATCATCATGAGCGGGCCCCTTTGCATCACGTGCGGTCCTTCCAGCGCTTGGCCTCTTCGATCGCGGTGAACACCGACAGGTTCTCGATCGGCGGCTCTCCGTCTACGATCCCACGCAGGGCGTTGATCGTCGCGACCCGGACGTTGTTGGCGTTGGAGTCGAGGAAGCGGCGGATGACCGAGACCGACGACTTGGTCCCGACGCTAGCGAGCAGGTTCAGCGCGGCGACGCGCGCTGCGTCCGTGCCGGCGCCCGTGAGCTTGCCGATGAGCAGCTCGGCGCCCGCTTCGCCCTTCGCGCCGCTGCACGCGGCCCGCAGCGTGGGGGCGAGCCGCTTCCAGTCACGCTCAGCCTGCTCGAGGCAGCGCGGGAGGCCCTCCAGCGCGCCCGTGGAGGCCGCCGCGCGCGCAGCGCTGTCGAGCTCGCCGTCGCTCGGAGGTCGCCGCGCCTTCGGGTCCGCTGCGCGCGCCACGAGGGCCAGGTAGTGGGCGCGCGCCGTTTCGAGCAGCCCAGCGTCGGGGAACGCCGCCACTCGGTCGAGCGTGTACGCGCGCACAAACTCGCTCGCGTGCGCCCATTCGCGCGCGAGGAGGCGCGTATGTGGCGCGGCAGTGATCGAATCGAGGGCGCCCGTGATCCTCGCGCGCGCTTCGGGGTCGCGCTCCTTGCCCAACGCGTCGAGGAGCAACGGCGCTGCGGCGGCGCCCAATGCTGCGATCTGTGCGCCGGCGTCGGCGGCCATCTCATCGGACGTCGCCTTGCGGACGCGCGCGACCTCACGCTTCGCCGCGGGCTCATCGGCGAGGTCGGGCCAGGCAACGAGGTGCTCGTCGAGCTCGCCGGCGGCGCGCGCCGCGCGGCCTTCCGCGGGGCTGTCCGCAGGGCGCGGCGTCGACTCCTGCAGGAGCGAAGCTGCCGCGACCACCGGGGGCGCCGGGGCGCTGGGGCAGGTCGCCCCGTTCGGTGCGAGCGCCACTGCGAGGACAGGGCCGGACAGCAGCCAGGCATGGGACCGATGCTTCATGGACGTCGGGTCGAGTGCTGAAGGTAAATAGGCGGCACGAGCGGCTCCCATTCGGGGTCGACGATGTCGATCGTGAGCTTGTGGAGCGCGTCCGCGACCAAGGTGCGCAAGCCCTCGGGGTCAAGGTAGAAGACGTGCGCGCGCTCGATCGTGACCGGCGCGATCGGGCCCCACTCGGCGGGCTTCTCGAGGACCCGAAAGAACGCCCACCCGCCGGGGGTCTCATAGACCGGCGACCAGGCGCCGACCTCGAGCTCACGCGCCGTTTCCCAGTCAATGAGCCCGATCTGGCTCCACGAACCGGTGGCGACGTCCCGCAGCTTCGCGTCGTCGGGCAGCCGGTCGAGCTCCGAGGCCAGCCCGCGCAGGCGGGTCGCCTCTGCGAACGCCCCTTGGCGCCCCTCGGGATCCAGGGCCTCCGCCGCGCGCATCGGCAGCACGACATTGCTGAGCGCGAGCCGGCGCCAATGGCGCTGCACCTTGTCCGGCTCGAGGACCGCCGTGACCTGCGCCCAGCGATCGACCTCCTCTGCGCCGATCGGGACGCCTTCAATCGCGAGGACCGTCCCGGCCGGGTATTCCGGGCCCGCTGGCGCCGCCAGCGGCTCGTCGGAGCAGCCCGCGAGGCCGCCCAGGCACGCCGCCGCCACCCAGCCGGCGAGCGCGGCAAGGTGTCGCATCTTCGGCGTCGCCGGCAGCGCGCGGCGGTCAGCAGTGGGGCGCGTCATCCGTCGCTCCGCTCCTCGGGGTTGCGCGGGTCCGGCCGGGGCTCGGAGCGGCGATCGAAGCGCGCCAGGAACGGCAGCACGCTGCGCTCGAGGTAGCGGTAGGTCCCGAGGACGTTGGCCTCGATCGCGGCCGCCGCGCCACGGTGGGCCGGGCCCCCATAGGCGCTCCCGTCGGGGTCCGCCTGGGGGCCGCCGAACGCCAGGGGGACCGGTCCGAACGTGCCGGCGAGCTCGATGAAGAGCGAGCGTGGGTCCTCCTGCCAGGACTCGATCCGGAGCGAGAACGACGCGCCGGCGGTCGTCGCTGCGTCGCCGTCACCGTCGGCGCTGTCCGCCTGGGGCCCGCGCGGCGCCGGCCCGAGCGCGAGGCGCAGGCCCACGAGGTCCGCTGGGTGACCGAGGACCCCGAGGGCGTCGCCGATCCCGAACATCTTGTCGCGCAGGAACGCCCGTGTATCCGTCGCGGTGCGCGGATTGACGAGGCTCCGGATCACGACCGTCTGGGCTACGAAGAGGGGCACCTGACGCAGCTCCGCGGAGCGCTGCGCCACCGCCCGCACGCGCTCGGCGAAGGTCTCGTAGGTGAGGCTCGAGCGCTCTTCTCGAAATTGGACGCGGTCGGGCATGAACGCGACCTGGGACACGGCCCCTGGCAGGGACATGGGGTTCGACAGCACCGGCCCGAGGGGCGTCACTTGGAACCCTGCGTACGCCGGCTGGCCGGCCTCGAACAGCTCGTTGTGGAGGCGCTGGATCGGGCGCGGGTCGTTGCCGACCGGCGGGTGCAGCAGCTCGGCCACGAGGGCGATCGTGCGGGGTTGATAGTCCATAGGGGGTGCGGGGCAGCGAATAGGGTATCAGCGGCGGGCCTCCAAGGGCCGCTCACCGCCGGGGGGCCTGGCGCGCTGGGCTCAGCGCGCCCAGCATCGAGGCCATGGGGTCCGCTCGGCCGGCTCCATTGGGCGGGGCCCCTCCGCCGCCCCCCGGACGATCCGACTTTCTTCTCTCACTCGCCCAGGAGCGCCGTACGCTCTTGCGCCCCGCGCCCCGTAACCCGCCTCGGGCACCTCCGCGCGGCTGTTCCGTCGCTTCCTTGCATATGCCCCGACGATTCGTAATGACGAACGCCTTCCTCAATCTGGAGCGCCTCGGCGCTGGCCCTCTGGCGCGCCTCAGCGCTGGGGCTCTGGCCCTCGCCGCGGTGGCGAGCGGCGCGGCCCCTCTCGCGGGGGCGCGTGCCACCGGCCCAGCGCCCACGTCCTCTGTCGCGCTTTCGGACGCCAGCACTCAGGGTGAGGGCTCCGAGTTCGGTGTGCCCGTCGTCGTGAACGGCGTGCGCATCTCCGACCTGGAGATCAAACGCGCCCTCGTGTACGGCCCCGGCAGCAACGCTCTCGCCGCGCGCAAGCTGCAGGTGCTGATGGACCACGAGATCGCGCTGCGGCGCCACACCGAGCGCGAAGGGGTCGTCGCTGACATGCCCGCGCCCGATGTGAGCGCGATGTCCGACGACGCCGCGGCGGCGGCCAAGGCCGCTTGGGAGGCCGGGGTCACCGCCGAGGTCGACCGCCGCATGCAGCGTTACTTCGCCGACCCCGCTGCGATCGCGAAGCGCCTCGCTGACGAGAAGGCGAGCTTCCAAGAGCGCTATCCCACCCTCGACCACGAGGTGGAGCTGCAGCGCGCCTACACGTCCGGCGACTGGTACCGCGAGCAGGTCGCGCAGACGATGAACTTCGATGCGCTGTTCTTCCCGGACCACCCGGACACGTGGCCGGCGCTCTCGATCGAGGCCATCCACGCGGGCTCGCCCGAGGTCGACCTCATCGCCGACTATGCCCGCGAGTACGAGCGCCGCAAGGCCGTCTCCGAAGCCTCGGGCGAGCCGATCGTCGCCGAGCAGGAGATGATGATGGCCCTCTTGCGCGACTTCGTCATGAACGCGCTCTGGGGCCTCGCCGAGATCAAGACGGCGACGCAGGGGATCCCCCCCGAGCTCGCGATGGTCGTCGAGGGCGGCGACTGGCGCGCGGAGATCAAGACGCAGGACGTCTTCGACGAGATGCGCTCCTACTTCTCCGAGCAAGACGTCGTCGAGACGAAGCACTTCCTCGCGCTCATGGAAGCGACGCGGCAGCGGGAGCAGAAGGAGGGCATCCTCATGAGCGAGGAGGAGTTCCAGGCGCTCGTCTCGGACATCAACTCGCAGATGCAGAACTCCATGTTCAGCATGGAGTTCCTGGCCCTGCAGGGGCACGGCTTCCCGTCGCAAGAGGCGTACAACGCGCACTTGCGCCTCGTGGAATCGCTGCGCCGCGCTTGGGAGCCCAAGCTGCAGCTCGACGAGTCGGGTCAGCTCCAGCCGGAGATGGCGGCGCACATGCCGCTGGCGAACTCGATCATGGGCCTGGCCCGCGCTGAGGTCGAGGTCCTGTTCGTCTCCGCGTTCGACTTCCCGAACTACCGTTGGAAAGAGAACGGCTGGGAGGACGCCAAGCAGCGCGCTTACGCGCTGCGCACGCAGATCGACGAGTATCTCGGTCGCCTCGCGGCGGACCAGCAAGCCAAGGACGCTGCAGTCGCTGCCGGCGAGAACTACACGAGCCCGGACGACTTGCTGCCGTTCGAGCTTTGGTGGCGCAACCTGCTCGACCTGAACAGTGACTATTGGGACCCGCCGCTCCCCGCGACGGGCAAGGCGCCGCCAGCGATCGGCCTCAAGAACCGCGGCCGGTTCCAGGACGAAGCCATGACGCGCAACGACATGAAGCGCGCGATCGGTGAGAGCGAGTTCACGCACTTCCTCGGCAACGACTCGGTCGTCGACAAGGTGTTCTTCGACCTCGAGCCCGGCATGGTCGGCGGCCCGTACCTCGGTCCGAAGGGGTACTACATCCTGTACGTCGAGAGCCGCACGGCGCCGACGAACCCCCTGCGCGTCTCCAACGAACGCCACCTGCAGATGCTCCAGGAGGACTACGTGCGCAAAGCCTTCCAGCGCTACGCACACGAGAGCCTCGCGATGTCCGAAACGAGCGGTCTCTGATCGTTTCCAAAGACGCTGCCGAGCGGTCTCTGATCGTTTCCAGCGGCGCTGCCGAGCGGTCTCTGATCGTTTCCAGCGGCGCTGCCGAGCGGTCCCGGATCGCTTGAGCTGTCGACCATGAGCGCGCGTCGCGGGTGCTTCACCCGCGGCGCGCGCTCTGTTGGGGCGGAGCGCTGGCGGCGCCCGGGGCCGGTGTGCGATGCTCTACGACCCATGGCCATCTGGAAGTCCGACCTCGCGCGACTGCTGCGCCCCTTTGCGCGGCCGTATGTGCCTGCGTTGTTGCTCGTCGTCCTGGTCGGCTCGGTCGGCGCGCTCCTCCAGCAGAGCACGATCTGGCTGATCAAGCCGACGATGGAGCTGCTCTTCCCTGAGGAGCTCGCGGCGGCAGAGGGGGATGCGGCAGAGGCGGATGCGGCAGATGGAGATGCGCCTGAGGGAGATGCGCCTGAGGGAGATGCGTCAGAGGGGGCGCCCCTTGAAACGCCCCCAGCAGAGACCGCAGCGGCCCCGGACCTCCTCGAGCGCGCAAAGCACGCGATCGAGGGCCTCTCCGAGCTCACCATCGGGACGCGCGAGGAGCTCGACGCCGGCGGCACGCCGGCCAAGAAAGCGGCCCTGTGGCGCATCGCGGGCATCGTCGCGGTGCTCGCCTCGGTGTCCGGCCTGCTCCAGTTCCTCGGCAGCACCCTGGGCGCGAAGGTCGGCCTGCGGATGATCGTCGGGCTCCGTATGGCGCTCGCGCAGCACCTGATGGGGCTCTCGCTGCGCTACCACTCCGGGCGCAAGTTCGGCGACCTGATGAGCCGCATCAGCAACGATGTCGGCGCGACGCTCAATATCGTCCAGGTCGTCCTGCGCGACCTCGTCCAGGAGCCCTTGCTCGCGCTGGCAGCGCTCGTGGTCGCCTTCGCGACCGTGCCGGTCGCGACGCTCTTTGTCGTCTTCGGGATGCCGATCCTGGTCGTCCCGATCGTCATCTTGTTGCGCAAAGTGCGCCGCGGATCACGGCATAGCCTCACGCAGCTCGGCGAGTCGTTGCAGGTGCTCTCGCAGATGTTCTCGGGCATCCGCACCGTCAAGGCCTACCGCGCGGAAGAGCGTGAGCTGCAGCGGTTCCAGCGCTCGAACGACGACTTCGTCGCGGCCAACATGAAGATGGTCCGGGCCAGCGCGCTGAGCCAAGCTTGGACCGTGCTCTACACACACGTCGGGCTCGGCCTCATGCTCGTCGTCATCGGCTGGCTCGTGTTCGACCACGACCTGGTGAGCAACACGGGCGACCTCCTGGTCTTCTTCATGATGATCAGCCGCGTCTATACGAGCGTGAAGAAGACGACGCGCACGCTGGGGCAGGTCGCCGAGGCGCAGGGCGCGGCGGGGCGCTTGCAGGCGCTGCTCGATGAGACGGCCGACCTTGTGGAGCAGCGCGGCGCGCGCAGCATCTCGGACCTGGGCGACGGCGTCCACATCGAGGGCCTCTCGTTCCGCTACGAGCCCGACGGCGAGTACGCCCTGCGCGGCGTGGACCTGCACGTGCGCCCCGGCGAGACGCTGGCGCTCGTCGGCCCGAGCGGCTCGGGGAAGAGCACGCTGCTCGACCTCGTCGCGCGCTTCATCGACCCGACCGAAGGCCGCATCACCGCCGCCGGCGTCGACCTGCGCGAGCTGTCGCTGGACGCGTGGAACGCGCGCTGGGCGATGGTGACGCAGACGCCGTTCCTGTTTCACGCGACGCTCGCGGAGAACCTGCGCTACGGCAAGCCGGACGCCTCGGACGCCGAGGTCGAGGCGGCGGCGCGCGCCGCGAACATCCACGGGTTCATCCAGGAGCTGCCCGGCGGCTACGCGACCGACGTGCGGGACGCCGGCGCGCGCCTCTCGGGCGGGCAGCGCCAGCGCATCACGATCGCGCGGGCGCTGCTGAAGAACCCGGACCTCTTGCTGCTCGACGAGGCGACGAGCGCGCTCGACACGGAGTCCGAGGCGGTCGTCCAGGCCGCGCTCGACTCGATCATGCGCGGTCGTACGACGATCGTGATCGCGCACCGCCTGTCGACGATCCGGAACGCCGACAGGATCGCCGTCCTCGAGGCCGGGCGCGTGGTGGAGATCGGGACCCACGTCGAGCTGTTGGCCAAACAAGGCGTCTACCAGCGCCTACACGCGGCCCAGTTCGGGGAGTGACCCCCCCGTTGTATGGGGGAGAGAGCGGCTGGGTTGGAGCTGCGTAGCGAGGCTGGATTCTCTCGGCGGTTCGATTAGCGTTGTGGGCGTTCGTGACCGGCGGACGCACGGACGACCCGTACGCCGCCCTTCGATCCCAGCTCCAACAGGGAGTCTCTGCCCATGCAACACGCTCGATTCATCGCCCCCCTCACCTGCCTTGCGCTCGCCGGCGGCGCGCTCGCTCAAGGCGCCGACGACTGTGCGATGGCGACCCCCATCGTGGGGCCCGGTCCGCACGCGTTCGACAACACCGGCGCAACGGACAGCGGAGTCTTTCCGACCTGCGTCAACGTCGCGCAAGACGTTTGGTTCGCTTGGACCGCGCCCGCGACGGGGCCATACATCATGCAGACCTGCGGCAACGCGGGCATCGACACCGCCGCAGCGATCTACGACGGGACGTGCGCAGGCCCGGAGCTCGGCTGCAACGATGACGCCTGCGGCTTGCAGACGAGCATCAGTTTCGACGCCATCGGCGGGCAGGTCTACTTGATCCAGATGGGCACGTTCAGCGCGGCAGGCGCAGGCGCCGGCGCCTTCACGATCACGCTCGACGCGCCGATCTTCAACCCGGCGAACGGCAGCTACTACCGCTTGATCAACGGGACGCTCGACTGGCTCTCGGCGAGCGCCGCGGCGCAGGCGTCGACGTGGATGGGGACCGCTGGTCACCTCGCGACGATCGCCGACCAGGCCGAGCTCGACTTCATCCTGCAGAACGTGTCGCCGAGTCGCCCGTGGATCGGCCTCTTCCAGAACACCTCTTCACCGAGCTATTCGGAGCCGGGCTCCGGCTGGGAGTGGGTCACCGGCGAGCCGTTGACCTTCACCAACTGGGCGCCGGGCGAGCCGAACAACATCAGCGCCTCCGGCGGCCCCGAGGACTACTGCGAGATGTTCGGCAACGGCCAGTGGAACGACGCGGAGCTCAACCACAGCTTCACGAACCAGTACCTGATCGAGTACTCGAACACCGGGATCGGCACCTCCTACTGCTCCCCCGCGGTGAACAACTCCACGGGTGGCCCGGCGTCGATCGGCGCCTCTGGCTCCGTCGTCGTGGCGGACAACGATCTGACCCTCGAGGCCTCGGGCCTGCCGATCAACTCGTTCGGCTTCTTCTTGACCAGCGTCACGCAGGCGACCGTGCCGATGCCGGGCGGCAGCCAAGGCACGCTCTGCCTCGGCGGCGCGATCGGCCGCTACGTCGCGGCGGGGCAGATCAAGAACTCGGGCGCGCAGGGCGAGTTCTCCCTCCTGCTGAACCTGACTCAAACCCCGACGCCGAACGGCCTCATCGCCGTCCAAGCCGGGCAGTCACGCAACTTCCAGGCGTGGTACCGAGACGCCGTGAACGGGACGGCGACCTCGAACTTCACGGACGGCCTGAGCGTGACGTTCCAGTAGCGGCTGGGCTGCTCGAGTCACGCTCGGGCTGGATGCCTCAAGCGGGCGGCGCGGCGCGGCAAAGCAGGCAGACCGCGTGCACCGCGACGCCTGCGCCGCCCGCGAGGCTGCCGAGGCGTTCGGTCGTCTTGCCCTTGATGTTGACGCGAGACGGTTCGACCCCTAGCAGCGCCGCGATGCGCTCTCGCATCGCGGCGCGGTACGGTCGCAGCTTCGGCTCGTCGCCGATCAGCACCGCGTCGACGTTGACCACAGCGAAGCCCGCCGCGCGCACCAGCGCGACCACTTCGGCGCACAGGGCCGCGCTGTCTGCGCCTGCATGGCGCGGGTCATCGTCGGGGAACAGCGAGCCGACATCATCGAGGCCCGCGGCGCCCGTCAACGCGTCGATGAGCGCGTGCAACACCGCGTCACCGTCGGAGTGGCCCTCGGGGCCGCGCGCGTGATCGAGCGTGACCCCGCCCAAGACGCAGCGGCGGCCGGGGGCCAAGCGGTGGACGTCGTAGCCGAGGCCGACGCGCAGGTCGTTCAGTTCACTCATTGTTCCTGCCCATGGACCGCTCGCTGCGCCAGCAGCGCCTCGGCGATGACGACATCTGCGGGGGACGTGAGCTTCAGGTTGTCGTCATCGTCTTCGACGAGGACGACGCGCGCGCCCAAGCTGGGATAGCGCTCGATCAGCGCGACGTCGTCCGTCGGCATGAAGCTATCGCGGGCTGCTGCGTCCAGCGCAGCGCGGAGCAGCGCGGCGCGCGCGCCTTGCGGCGTCGCGGCGGCCCACAGCTCGGCGCGCGGGAGCGTCTCATCGACGTGCGCGCCGTCCCGCGCGCGCTTGATCGTGTCGCGCACGCGCACGGCGAGCACCGCTGCGCCTTCGCGCGCAGCCGCGCGCGCGACCTCTTCGACTCGCGCGGAGCGCACGAGGCAGCGGGCCGCGTCGTGCACCAAGAGCACCGAGGCGTCGCGCGGCGCGGCCGCGACGCCGGCGCGCACGGAGTCGACGCGCTCGGGGCCGCCGTCCGCCCAGGCCAAGATGCGGGCGGCCACGGGCCGGAGCGCAGCCTCGAGCGCCGCGCGGTCTTCGGGGCGCGCGACGACGATGAGGCCCCTGACGCTCGGCGCGCCCAGGAGCGCCTCCGCGGAGCGCAGCGCGACAGCGCGCCCTGCGACCGTCAGGAGCGTCTTCTGCGTCGCGCCTCCCATCCGGGTCGAGCGGCCGGCGGCGAGCAGGAGCGCGACAGTGTCGGGGGGTTTGGGCATCGAAGCGTGCGGCGCAGCAACCCGAACACGAGCCTCTGGATCCACGCGTCCGCGCGGCGTAGTGTGCCGTCTTCCGCCGCGCGATGGACCTCTTCGACCTCCCCGAACTCCCCGCGGGGATGCCCTATCCTGTGGTGCTCGGCCTCGACCCCGGCACTCGGATCGTCGGCTACGGCGCGATCGTCTCGCGCCCCGACGGTCCCCGGTTCCTGGCCGCGGGGGTCCTCCGGGCCAGCGCCGATGCGCCCATCCCGACGCGCCTGGGCCACATTCGGACCTCCGTGGACGAGCTCTTACGCCGCCTCCGGCCGAGCACCGTGGTGATCGAGCACGCCTACACCGCGATCAACTCCCAGTCGGCGCTCCGGATCGGCGAGGGGCGGGGCGTCCTCCTGGCGTCGGCGGCGTGCTCCGGCGCGCGGGTCATCCAGATCCAGGCGTCCAGCGCGAAGAAGGCGGTCACCGGCGACGGGGCGGCCGACAAGGCGCGGGTGGCGCGCTGCGTGGCCGCGGAGCTGGGGCTGACCGAGCCACCGCGGCCGGCCGACGCCACGGACGCCCTGGCCCTGGCTTTGACCGCCGTGTTTCGCGCGCGTTTGTCAGGAACTTCCTGATGGGGCAACGGAGCGCTTGTGCGCTATCGTGAGACGATGTCGCTCGATGATCCACCGCTGACGGGCTTGGAACCAGGTCGCCGGGAGGACAGCGCGCGGGGCGTTTTGTCGCGCCCTGCGGCGCTGAGCTCCTCCGGACTGCCTGCGTCCTACGGGGCGCCGGGGGCGCTCGAAGTCGCCCCTGGGGCGACCGAGGTCGGGGGGGGCGACGATTCGAGCGCGCTGCAGCGCGCGATCGCGGAGGCGCTCGGTGGCTTCGAGGTCCTCGACCGCCAGCTCGCCCTGTCGGGCGCCACCGACGCCCCCGCCACGGCTCCAGGCGCGGCGTCCGCCGCAGACGCCGACCCCAGCGCCACCGCGACGGTCCGACCCGTCGATCTCGTCGGCGTCGGTCCGACGGGGCGCCTCGTGCTGGTCCTGATCTTGCAGGAGGCAGAGCGCGAGCTGGCCCTCGAGCGCGCGCTCGATCTCGTCGCTCGCACCCAGGAGCAGCGGCCGCTGCTGGAACGGCACTTCAATCGCTCCCTCCCGGCGAGCGCGCCGCTGGTGGTGCTCGTTGGCACGGACTCCCCCGTCGACCTGGTGCGGCGCATCGGCGCGATCGGGTTCGAGCGGATCCTGGCCCTCGAGGTGCGCGAGCTGCGCAGCGCGGCTGGCGTGACCACTTGGATCGCGCCCCTCCAGCCCCGCGTCGCCCTCGATGGGGCGGCCTCCCTCCGCGCGTTCGTGGCGAGCCTGGACCCGGCGATCGGGGCCCTCGCGAACGTCCTGGATGAACGCCTGAAGCGCCTCGACGGCGGCCTCGCGGTGCTCCGCACCCCGGACGGCCTCGACTGGCGTTGGCGCGGTCGCAGCGTCTGCTCCGTCGCGCCGCGCGGACAGCACCTCGAGGGGCGGGTCCACGTCGACGGCGTCGCGCGCGCGCGCCCCATGGACGACGCCGCCGCCGTCGAGGGGTTCCTTGACGCTGCGCTCGCCCGGGTCCTCGCGCTCGGCGACGAGCTCGATCCGGCGCTCAGCTGACCCCCGGCCGTCGGCGCCCCGCCCGCGGGAGGAGGCTCTCCCTGGGGCCGGGGTAGGGCCGGGCTACCACCGGTGGTGGGGGGCTGGCGCGAGGTGCCGTCGCATTTCGAGATCGATGCTGGCATTTGCCCTGCGACATTTGGGACCTTGTCGGACGACGGAGCGGGTCCGCGACCGGACCGCGGTGCGTCGCGGGCCCTCCGCAGGTCGATCGGGGCGATGGGACACCTTTGAACTGGGAACAGGCGCGCCACTTGCTGCGCCTCGTGCGCTCGCTGCGGAGCGGAGCCTCTGTGGGCCCGCTCGTCGACGCTGCTCCTCGCGCCGCGGGACCTGAGGAGGGCTTGTCGCAGCCGCACCGGGCGGGCCATGTCGCCGGTCATTTGGACCGCCCCCATGCGGCGGACGCGCGCTTTGGCGCCGACGCGCCGATCGCGCTCCGCCCGAGGCCCGCGCGCACTGCGAGCTCGATCTGCGTGGTGAGCGGCAAGGGCGGGACGGGCAAGAGCCTGGTCACGGCCTCCCTCGCTCGGCGGCTCTCGGAGCGCGCGCGGACGCTGGTCTTCGACGCCGACCTCGGCTGCGCCAACGCGCACATCCTGCACGACGTCCACCCCGAGCGGAGCTTCATCGACGTCGTCGAGGGGCGCCTGAGCGTGCGCGACATCGTCACGAGCTGCGGCGGCGCGCTCGACCTCCTGCCCGGTGGCTCGGGGTTCGCACGGCTCGCCGGCCTCTCGGACTTCGAGCTGCACATCGTCGCGCGTGGGCTCGAGGAGCTCGGGCCCGACTACCGGTACCTCTGCATCGATTCCGCAGCGGGCCTCTCCAACCAGACGGTCGCGTTCGCTGCGGCGAGCGACCTGGTCCTGCTCGTGACGACACCCGACGTGACGTCGATGACCGACGCGTACGCGTTCTTGAAGGTGTTCGTGCGCAGGCAACCGTTGTCGATGCCGCTGCTGATCGTCAATCGGTGCGCGGAGTCAGAGGACGCAGAGCACGTCGTGCGGCGGCTCTCGGATGTGACGCGCAAGTTCCTCGGACGCGACCTGACGTGCCTCGCGGCGCTCCCGGAGGACCGCGCGGCGTTCCGTTGCATCCAGCGCAGGACGCCGGTGTGTGTGGGCGAGCCTGCGTCGCCGCTCGGGCAAGCGCTCCTTGCGCTCGAGCGGAGCGTCCTCGAAGAGCTGCGGCACCTCCCTGCCCGTGGCGTCGGCGCGACGTTGGCGCGCGCGATCGGGTTCGAGGGGCACGACACCCGCGCGCCGAGACACTCCCATTGACCCGCAACCAGCGTTGAAGCCCGTCTCTGCGGCATGCCGAACACGACGAGCGGTCCCTCAGCCGCGCCCGCCTGGACCTGTGCCTTGATCGGCTGGTGCTGCGCCGCTGGCCTCGCTGCGCGCCTCGACGCGCGGCGCGCCGAGGCCGCGGTCCACGCGGATGAGGGTGATGCGCGTCGCCCGCAGCGCGCGGTCGGCGCAGCGCCCACGCGCGGGTCCACAGCGCAGGGGGCAGCGTGGCCACGCACCTCGCCGCCGCGTGCCGCGCGCGATGGTGCCTCGCTGGGGGACGCCTCCCCGGTGGGCGCGGCTCGGCGGCCCCGCGGCTGCGACGCCATCACGCCGCGCGACCTGCGCGGGATCGAGGGCGTCGGAGCAGGCCTCGCCGTCGACCTGGCCCGCTTCTTGTGGCGCCGCAGCAGCGCACCTGGGGGCGGCTGGGACGACCTCGAGTCGATCCCAGGCCTCGGACCGCTGCTCGCCAGTCGCGTGCGGGCGGCCTTCGCCCCGACTCCGATCGAGCTCGGGCGCGCCGAGCGTCCCGTTCCCGAGCATTGGGTTCCCAAGCAGGGGGGCGGGCGACTTTCCCAGCTCCGGTTAGACTCGCTCGAGGTGGTCATGAACGAGGTTCGAATCCCAGAGCGTCCGTCTCCAGATCGCGCGTCCGTCGCGCTCGCGGTCGAACGTGTCGTCCTGGCGGCCCTCGCCGAGGACCTGGGCTGCAGCCCCAGCGACCTCCGTGAGCCGGGCGACTTCATCGGGCGCGACGTCACGACGCGCACCGCGGTGCCTGCGGCAGCGCGCGCGACCGCGACGCTGCTCGTCAAAGGCACGGGCGTGCTCGCCGGCCTCGACGTCTTCGAGCGCGCCGTCCGCCTCGTCGACCCGGACGCGCGCTTCGAGCGCGCTGCGGCAGACGGCGCGCGCGTCGCCCCAGGCGACGTCGTCGCGCGCATCGAGGGGCGGGCGCAAGCGCTGCTCGTCGCCGAGCGCACCGCGCTCAACCTGCTGCAGCGGCTCTCAGGCGTCGCCTCGATGACCGCGCGCTGCGTGGCGCTCGCCGCCGGCCGGGCGCGCATCCTCGACACCCGCAAGACGACTCCTGGCTTGCGCTTGCTCGAGAAGGCCGCGGTCGTCGCGGGCGGGGGCGAGAACCATCGCATCGGCCTCTTCGACGAAGCGATGGTCAAAGAGAACCACGTCGAGCTCGCAGGTCGCACGATCCCAGAGGTCCTCGCGGCGCTCCGGCGAGACCTCGGCCCGCGCGTGCGTATCACCTGCGAGGCGCGGGATGCCCAAGAGGCTTACGCCGCCGTGCTCGGCGACGCGGACGTCGTTCTGCTCGACAACATGAGCGCGGCGGACATGGCGGCGCTCGCGCCCGAGCTGCGCGAGCGGGCCGCGGCGCGCGGGCGGACGATCGAGCTCGAGGCGTCGGGGGGCGTCAACGAGCGCTCGCTGCCCGCCATCGCGGCGTCGGGCGTCGACCGCGTCTCGATCGGCGCGTTGACACACTCCGCGCCTGCGCTCGACATTTCGTTGGAGCTCATGCCTGTGCACGTCGGGGGGACCGCATGAGCCTGCCGCCCCCTGGAGCGCCGGATCGGCGCGGACGCCCCGATGAGCCGGGGCGTGGGAACGGCTCCCCGCAGCGCGCTGAGGCGGACGGCGTGGCCAAGCGCGGCGATCCCGATGGCCGGAAGGCGCCCGACCGCGCCGGGGACCTCGAGCGGCCGCCGGCGCCGTTCCGCCCGCGAGGCGAGGTCGTGCGCCGCGACGAGCCGCACGAGCTGCGCCTCGATCTGCCCGCGACGCACGCCCATGGGCGGATGGCGCGGCGTATCGCCCGCCAGTTCGCCGAGGCCGAAGGGCTCCCGGAGCGCGAGTGCGAGACCCTCGAGTTCGTGGCCGGCGAGCTCCTGGACAACGCGGTCGATCACGGCGGCGGGGGCGCGGCGCGTGAGCTCGAGGACCTCGAGCGGGACGTCCGCATGAGCCTCTGGGTGTCGGTCGCCGGTGGCACTTGGAGCGTGCGGATCGGCGATCAAGGCGGCGGCGACCCCGCGGCCATCAAACCGATGCTCGACCCGCCGGATGGTGTCCCCGATCTGGACGACGATCGCGGTCGCGGGCTGTTTCTCTTGGCACAGCTCGTCGACGTGCTCGATGTAGAGCGCAGTGAGGATGGCCTCGGGCTCGCATTCCAAGCCTCACGCCACTATGGCGCCGCCGGCTGACACTCCGACCCCCGATCCGGCCTTCGCCGCAGCAGCTCCCCGCCCCGAGGTCGCGGCACCGCCGCGTACGGGACCGGACGCTGTCGCCATCCTGCGCGCGATCGGGCGCGCGCTGCTGCGGCAGCCGCGCGCGCTCGCGTGGTGGCTCCCGATCGCTTGGGCCGCGTGCATCTGGCGCCTGTCTTCGGAGTCGCAGGTGCTCGGCGTGGGGCTGTCGCTCCCCGAGTGGCTGCAGTCGATCCTGCACGACCTCGCGCACCCGACGGCCTTCGGCCTGTTGGCGCTGTTCCTTGTGCCGCTCATGCCGCGCGTCGGAGCCGGCGCGACGCGCTGGGTCGCCTGGTCGCTGCCTCGCGCGGGCGCGATCTTCATCGCCGTGGCGGCCTGGGGGCTCGTCGACGAGTGGCACCAGTCCCACACCCCAGGCCGCGTGCCATCGCTCCTCGATACGCTCTCCGACGTGGTCGGCGCAGGGGGGGTGCTCGTCGTCGTCGGTTACCTGTCACGGCCCGATGCGCGCCGCGGCGGGCTGGTCCTACGGCTCTGTGTGGTTGCGCTCGCCTGCGTCGCTGCCGCGACCCTCTCGAGCGGCTTCACCTGGATCACCGATCGTGGCCTGTGGCCCTTCGGATGACGGTCTATCCTCTCTCCTCGCTCTCTCTCCGCCTCTCTCTCCGGCTCTCTCTCCGGTTCTCTTTCCGGCTCTCTCTCCGGCGCTGACCCAGCAGCGCCCAGACATGGTCCACCTTTCACGCATCTACACACGCACGGGCGACGACGGCGGAACGCACCTCGGGGACGGCAGCTCCCTCCCGAAGGACCACCCCCGGGTCGCCGCGTACGGCACGGTGGACGAGCTCTCGAGCGTCCTCGGGATGGCCGTCGTCGACAGCGACGGCGCGGCGTACGTCCCATGGTTGCGGTTGGTCCAGAACGACCTCTTCGACGTGGGCTCGGACCTCTGCGTCCCCGGCGAAGCCGGCGACCGCCTGCGCATCACCGAGCGGTACACACAGCGGCTCGAGCAGTGGATCGACTCGGTGAACGAGGGCCTCGAGCCGCTCAACTCGTTTGTCTTGCCAGGTGGGAACCGGGCGGCGGCCTGGCTGCACATGGCCCGCACGGTCTGCCGCCGCGCGGAGCGCCACGTGGTCGAGCTCTTCATCCGCGAGGAGGAGGGCCGCGTGAACCACGAGGTCCTGAAGTACCTCAATCGCCTGTCGGACCTCTTGTTTGTCCTCGCGCGCGTCGCGAACGACGGCGGCAAGGCCGACGTCCTCTGGCAGCCGGGCGCGAACCGATGAGGCCGCGCCACCCCATGGATCACTCGGGCCGCTGATGGGCTTTCCCCTCGATTGGCTGACGCCCTGCGCATGGGTCGGGTGGGTCGAGCGCGAGCCGCTCGCGCTCCTGGCAGACCATGCCCACTGTGAGCTCAAGGCGGCGACGACCGCGCAGGCGCTCATCGCCAAGAACCCTGAGCAACGGCTCCTCGTGCGCGAGCTCGGGGAGGTCGCGATCGAAGAGATGCAGCACTTCGTGCGGGTCGTGGGGGAGCTCTACGCGCGCGGCGGGGAGCTCGGCGCGCAGGACGAGAACCCCTACGCGGCGCGCTTGCACGCGGCCTCGACGCCGACCCGCACGAGCCTGTTCCTCGACCGGCTCGTCATCGCGCACCTCATCGAGGCGCGCAGCCTCGAGCGCTTCCACCTCCTCGCGCACCACCTGTCTGACCCGGCCCTGCGCGACCTCTACCGCGAGCTCTTGCCGTCGGAGGCGGCGCACCAAGGGCTGTACGTGCGCCTCGCGCGCGAGGCGTTCCCGGCCGACGTCGTCCTGCGGCGCATCGCCGAGCTCCGCGCGCGCGAGGGCGAGGTCATCGCGGGGCTCGCCTTCGAACACCGCGTCCACTCCGGCATCGTGGGCGCGCCATCGATCCCGCCGCTGGACGCGCCCGCCGGCGTCCAGGGCTGACGGCGAGGACCCCGTGGCACCTGTCGTGGCCCGGAATGTCTTCGTCGACGGCCGCGTCCAAGGCGTCGGCTTTCGCTGGCACACGCGCGCTGAAGCGCGCGCCCTCGGCCTGACTGGCTGGGTGCGCAACCTCGCAGACGGCCGGGTCGAGGTTTGGTGCGAAGGCCCGGCCGAGGCGGTGCGCGCGCTCGAAGACTGGCTCGCCCGAGGTCCGTCGGGCGGACACGTCACGGAGGTCGAGGTGCGAGACGTCGTCCCGTGCCACCCGTCGTCCTTCGAGATCCGCCGCTGAGTCGCCTACACGTGCTCTAGGACGTCGGCGTCGCGGTCCTCGGCCCCGATCGCCTCGAGCCGCGCCACAAAGGCGCCGTAGTCCTCTTCGCGCAGCCAAGTCAAGCGATCGGCGGCGTCGCGGACGACCCCGCCTGCCGTCCAGTAGCGCAAGAGCTGCTTGACGCGCTTGACCGGGCTCCGGGGCTCGCCGGCGCACGACACGAGATAGCGGTAGTACTCGAGGAGGAAGCCCGCGGCCTCGGCGGGCGTCGCGCGGTGGCCCGAGAACACCCACGGGTCTGCGATCGCGCCCCGCCCGACCATCGCGTAGCGCGCGCCGGTCTCGCGCCGCATGCGCACGAGGTCGTCGTGGGTGTCGATGCCGCCATTGCCGCACACCGGGATCGTGACGGCGCTGACGGCGCGCGCGATGCGCGTCCAATCGACCTCGGGCTGGTAGCCCTCGGCGCGGGTGCGGCAGTGCACCGTCAAGAGGCTCGCACCGCCCGCCTCGACGGCGCGCGCGAGGCGCTCGATGTCGCGCGCGTCGTCGAACCCCGCGCGGATCTTCGCGGTGACCGGGACGGCGCCGTCGACCGCCTGGACGACGGCGCGGACGACCTCCTCCATGCCGCAGGGGTCTCTCAGCGCGCCGGAGCCCGCGCAGCCGCGCAGCGCCCCCTTTGCGGGGCAGCCGAAGTTCAGGTCCACGAGCGGCGCGCCGACCTCGACCGCGTGCCGCGCGGACGCCATGAGCGCGTCTACGGCGCGGCCCATCAACTGGACCCCGACGGGGATTGGGAACCGGCGCGGCCCGAGGTGCTCGAGGAAGACCCGCTTCGGAACGCCATGGTCGACGACGCGGATGAACTCCGTGAACGCGCCGCCCAGGTCGCTGGGGGAGTGGCGCGCGAGGACGAGGTCGCGGAACGAAGGCGCGGTCACCCCCTCCATCGGCGCCAGCAGCCAAGGGCCGGTGAACGGCAGCGCCGCGGCGCTCCGCGGGGCGGCAGCGTCCGACACCGCGGCGTGGGGCGCGTCGGCGAGCGAGGCCGCGGGGCGATCGAGTGAGGGCGTCACGGGCGACGATTGTAGGGCCCCGCGCGCCTTAAGGCCGTGCTCGGAAGGGCGCGCACCGCATACGATGCGGGGATGCAGGCCTCCTACCGGGACACCCCCTGGCAGCGCTTCGACGCCTTCGACCTCGAGGGCGCCGCGCGCCGCATCGAGGGCCGTGTCGTCGCGACGCCCCTCCTCGCGCTCCCTTGCAGCGACCCGCGGCTGGATGTGCGGGGCAAGCTCGAGAACCGCCAGGCGACCGGGTCATTCAAGGCGCGCGGGGCGCTCAACAACATCCTGGCGTTGAGCGCGGAGGAGCGCGCCCGCGGGGTCGTGGCGGCGAGCTCGGGGAACCACGGCAAGGCCCTCGCGTGGGCCGCGCGCCAGGCGGGCGTCGCCGCGACGATCGTGATGCCCAAGGACGCCTACCCGAACAAGATCGAGGCGTGCCGCGCAGAGGGGGCCGAGGTCGTGCTGTCCGAGACCCGCGGCGGCGCCGATGAGCTCACCGCGCGCTTCGTCGCGGAGGGCCGCGTGCTCGTGCACCCGTACGATCGTCGCGGGACGATCGAGGGCGCCGGCACGGTCGGGCTCGAGCTCGCGCGCGCGTGGCCGGAGGTCGAGGTCGTGATCGCGTGCGTGGGCGGCGGCGGGCTCGCGGCAGGGACGTCCCTCGGGCTGCGGCGCGCGCTCGGCCGGCGCGTGCGCGTCTTCGGCAGCGAGCCCATCGGCGCGCCGACGATGACGCTCGGGCTCGCGCGGGGCGCGCCGGTCACGGTCACGAACATCACCACCGGCGTGCAAGGCCTCTGCCCGCCGTACTCGGGCGCGCTCAACATCGACGTCTGTCGTGCGACGCTCGACGGCATGTTGACGCCTGACGACGCGGAGATCCTCGCGGCCCAACGCTTGCTCGTGCGGCCCGATCCCGCGCGCGGCTGGGCCGGCGAGGTCGTCGAGCCGGCGGGCGCCGCGGCCTATGCCGCCGCGCTCACCGCGCCCTTGATCCGCGACCTCCTGGAGGGGCGCAGCGCAGCCGATCCGCTGCGCGTCGCCGTGACCGTGTCAGGCGGCAACCCGGACCCCGCGCAGCTCGCCTGGGCGCGCGAGTCGGAGGGCTCCCATGCCGGCTAGCGAGCACACGCTTGGCGTGCCGGCGCGTGGGTCGCACAAGAGCGACGGGCCCCACGACTGCCCCCGCTGGCGCCCGGCGCGGGCGCGCTTGACCGTCGCGCTGGCCTGTGTCGCCTCCCTCGTGGCGTGCAGCGAGCGCAAGGCCGACCCAGGCAGCTCACCCGCGTCGCCACAAGGGGCGGCTCAGAGCCCGCCGCCGGAGCGCGCCGCGGTCGCTGCCCCGGTCGACGTCACAGCCTGCGATGGCGTGCTCGTCATCGCCCTCGACGCCGCGCCGGCCGAGGTCTTCTCGTTCCTCGGCGGCTCGCACCCGACGACGCCGCGCCTCGCCGCGCTCGCGCGCGAGGGGGTCGTCGTCACGGACCACGTGCTCGCGTCGACGGGGCTCAACGCGGGCATCGCATCGCTCTTGACGGGGTTGCACCCGCGCGAGCACGGTGTCGGCAGCGTCCAGACGTCGGGGCGCGCGCGGCTGCGGACGGAGCTGCGCACGCTCGCGGAGGGCTTCCTCGAGCGCGGTTGGCGCACGCTCTTCGCGGCCGGCGCGCCGCAGCTCAACCCATACCTCTCCGGCTTCGGCACCGCGGACGCGGGCGGCTTTCAGGCGATCCACGTCGCCGCGCTCTCGCAGCCCGCGCGGCGCGCAGACCAGGTGGTCGGCGATTGCCTGCCGACCCTGACGCGCTGGGCCGAGGCCCAGGAGCCGTTCTTCGCCCTCGTCGAGCTCTCGGACCTCGACGCACGCGGGGACCGGGTCGCGCCCGGTGAGCACGGCGGGCGTTGGCTCGAGGCGCACCTCGCGCCGCTCGCGAGCTCGAACGCCAAGGTCGCCGACGCGCTGGCGAAGGCGAAGCGCAGCCCCGAGGCGGCGCTCGCGGACCTCGCGCAGCTCCTGCAGCGCGCGCGTGGCTCGGACGCGACGTTGGCGTGGCGCCGCGCGCTGCGCGACGGGCGCGCCTCGGCGCTCGACGCGGAGGTCGGGCGGCTGCTCGACATGCTGGCGGGGACGGGGCGCCTCGAGCGCACGCTCGTCGTGATCGTGGGGGTGCGGGGCGGCGTGTTGGAGCCGCCGGAGTCCTCGGCGGGGCCGCGCTTCCTGCCGGAGGTCGTGCGCACGCCCCTCATCATCCGCTTCCCGCGTCGCGACGCGGCGACGCCGCTGCCGCGCGGTGAGCGCGCGGCGCTCGCGTCCCTCGTCGATGTGCCGCGCGCCCTCGATGGGCTGTTTCGGCTCGGCCTCGCGCCGACGGACTATCCGACCACAGACCTCGTCGCCTGCGCGGAGCGCGCGCCTCTGGCCGAGCCTGCGAAGCTGGCGCCCGAGGTCGCGTACCTCACGTCCGCGGACCTGTCGCTGAGCGCAGTGTTGACCCGCACGATGCAGCTCGAGCGCTCGGCCGGCGGAGAGGACTTCATCTTCCACCGGTCCGGGCGCATGTTCTCGCTCGGCGAGCCGCCGCCCCAGCTACCGCGCGTCGATCGCGAGCGGTTCGAGCGCTTTGCGCACCCCGCGACCTGCGAGGTTTGGGCGGCCGAGGACGTGTCCTCGCCGCTCGAGGTCGGCTGGCGCATCGAGCAGGGCTTGCTCGCGTCCGTCGTCGTCGACGGCCTCGCGAGTGAGGACCTGACGTCGTCGCGCGAGACGGCGAGGCGGAGGTCCGGGCGCGCGCGCATCGGCGCGGGTGGCGCGTTGCGGCTCGGGCTGACCGAGCGCACCGCCGACGTGCGCCTCGACTTCTTTTTTGCAGACGCGCGTCCCGCGCGGGACGACTTCGCGCTCGAAGCGCCGCTGTCCCAGTCGCTCGCCCCGCGGATCATGGTGCAACGCGTCGTCGCATGGCCCGCGGACGACTCGGACGAAGCGGAACTCCCCCTCGCGGACGTACAGCGCACGGTCGGGACGACCTGGCGCTTCGCCGTCAACGTCGATGGGCCGTGCGAAGCGCTCATCACCGTCTGGCCTCCGCGCGCGACCTTCGATCGGCTCGACGTCAGCGCCGGCGGGCGGGTCATCGCGGAGCAGGTCCCCGGCCGCGCGGACGTCGTGCGCCTCACGGGGAACGGGCCGTTCGACGTGACGCTGCAGAAGCGCCCTGACGAGCAGTTTGCGTTCGCGATCAAAGGGCGCGAGGGTGTCCTCGACCCGCGGCGCATTCGCGTCGAGGGGCGCCGCATGGCGAGCGAGTCGGAGCTGTCCATCGTCGTGCCAGGCTGGCTGCCAGGCGTCACCGGCGGGCTCTATGGGCTCGATGGGGCGCCGGCCGAGGGCGGCTCGGCGCCGGCGGGCGCCCGCTGGCGCGCCCTGCGCTTCGACCCTGCTGGCCTCTTTGGCCCGGACCAAGCCTTGACCCCTGATGTCGTGGACCTCGTGCGCTCGCTGCCGGCGGGCGAGTGACCCCGCGAGAGCCCGAGCGAGCTAGCGCCATGAAACGCATTGTCCTGTGCCGGACCGAGGGGCCCCGAAACCTCGGCTCTGTCTTGCGCGCGACGCAGAACTTTGGACCAGCCGAGATCGTGCTCGTCGCGCCCTCGCGGCCGTCGTTGCTCGTGCACCCCGAGTTCGAGCAGATGGCCCACGGCGCACACGACGCGCGCGCGGCGATCCGTGTCGTGCCGACCTTGCAGGACGCGCTCGCCGGCGCCGCCTGGGCGATCGGCTTCACCGCGCGCGCGCGCGGCAAACGCGCGCGCGAGGATTGGCGCGACGTGGCCCCCCGCGCGCAGGCGCTCGCGGACTCGGGCGAGGACGTCCTCGCGCTCGTCTTTGGCTCCGAAGCGGAGGGGTTGACGGGGGAAGAGGTCGACCTCTGCCAGGAGCTGTCGCACGTGCGCACCGCGCAGGAGCACACCTCGATCAACCTCGCGCTGACGGCCTCGCTCGTGCTATGGACGCTCTTCACGGGCACGGAAGTGCACCAGCGCGAGCGGCCCGCGAAGCGGCTCGCGGACCAAGGGCGCCGCTTCCTGATCGAGCGCATGGTGGAGGTGTTCGCCGGGAAGGTCGCGCGGACGCCGGCTGCGGCGGACTCGATCGAGCGCTCGCTGCGGCGCGTCTTCGGGCGCGCGCCGCTGGAGAACCGCGACGCGCGGGCGTGGCACTTGATGCTGCGCGCGCTGGGTTCCGAGCTGTCACCGAGCGAGCTCGGCCTCTTCATCAACGCGAAGAACGCGCGCCGCGAGGAGGAGCTGCTGCGCCGCAAGGCGCTCATTCAGGACGCGACGGAGCAGCGCGGCACGGAGGGCGCTGAAGGCGCTGGCGACGCGCGCGCTCAACCCGAGGAGGATGACGCGCCAGCGCGTCGGTCCGAGCCGCCGCCCCAGCCGTCCCGGGGGTCCTGAGCGGCCGTCTCGACGGCGTGGCCCGCCGTCAGCGCAGCGCGCGCTCGCACGACGAGCGCCGCGGCGGCCTCGGCGTCGTCCGCGGTCGCGCACAGGTGGCCCATCTTGCGGCCTGGGCGCGCCTCGCGCTTGCCGTAGAGATGCAGGCGGACGCCAGGGATCGCGAGCGCGGCGGACCAGTCGGGCTCGCCTCGCTGCCACAGGTCGCCGAGCAGGTTGGCCATCGCGCCCGCGCCGCCGGTGCGCTGTGTCGCGCCGAGCGGGAGGCCCGCGAGCGCGCGCACTTGCTGCTCGAACTGCGAGCACACGTGCGCGTCGAGCGTCAGGTGCCCTGAGTTGTGCGGCCGCGGCGCGATCTCGTTCACGAAGAGCCGCCCGTCCGCCAGCTGGAACAGCTCGACACACAGCACGCCGACGACGTCGAGGCCCTCGAGCAGCGCGCGCGCGATGCGCTGCGCATCGTGCACCACCGCGGCGTCGAGGCCTGCCGGGCACGTCGTGACGTCGAGGATGTGGTCGGCGTGCACGTTTCGGAACGGCTCGTACAGCGCGACGGACCCATCGGCGCCGCGCGCGCCGACGACAGAGAGCTCGCCGACGAAGGGCACAAACTCCTCGAGCACACAGGGCACGGCTCCGAGCGCGGCGTGTGCCTGCGGGAGCTCCTGCGCGGAGGCGAGCCTCTGCTGGCCTTTGCCGTCGTAGCCGAGCCGCGCCGTCTTCAGCACGCTCTTGCCCGGCACCGCCGAGGCCGCCGCGGCGAGGTCCTCCGCGCGGCGCACCGGGGCGTAGGGACCGATCGGCAAGCCGAGGCGCGCGAAGGCCGCCTTCTCGGCGAGGCGATCCTGGGCGATGGCCAGCAAGGGGCCGCCGGGGCGCACGCGCGTGTGCTCGGCGGCGGTCGCGGCCGTGGGCGCGGGGACATTCTCGAACTCGAACGTCACACCGTCGACCGAGCGCGCGAATGCGGCGACGCGGTCGAGGTCCGTGTACTCCGCGCGCGTGACGTGGTCTGCGACCTGGGCCGCGGGGGAGTCGAGCTCAGGGGTGTACACCGCCACGCGGAAGCCGAGGCGCTTGGCCTCGAGCGCGAACATGCGCCCGAGCTGGCCGCCGCCGAGGACCCCGAGCACGCTCCCGGGGTGAAGCACAGTGAGAGGTTCGGAGCGCGTCACTCGAGCGGGGCCGCGAGGGCTTTCTGGGCCTGTTCAGCGTGGAACTCCTCGAGCTTCGCGCGCAAGGCCGCGTCGCGCGCCGCGAGGACACGCACCGCGAGGAGCCCGGCGTTCTTGGCGCCTGCGGCGCCGATCGCGAGCGTCCCGACGGGGATCCCGCCGGGCATCTGCGCGATCGACAGCAGCGAGTCCATGCCCTTCAGCGCGCGGCTCTCGACCGGCACGCCGAGGACGGGCAGCGTCGTCCACGCTGCGACCATGCCGGGCAAGTGCGCGGCGCCGCCTGCGCCAGCGATGAGGACCTGCAGCCCCCGCGCGGCCGCCGTCGTCGCGTACTCACGCATCCGATCCGGGGTGCGGTGCGCGGAGACGACGCAGTGCTCGCTGGGCACGCCGAAGCGATCGAGCGCTTCGACCGCGTGGCGCATCGTCGGCCAGTCGGAGGCGCTGCCGAAGATGACGCCGACGAGGGGCGCGCCGGGGGCTGTGCCGGGCCGGGGATCGGGGCCTGAAGATGTGTGGGGCATTCGGTCGCAGGGTGTCTCGCCGCGGGGTAACTCAGCATGGTACATGCCGGGCGTCGCCGAGCGTGGTTCGCCAGCGCGGATTGACCCCGAAACGGCCCCGCGCGCGCTCTCAGCGGGGGCGGACGGGGACGTTGGACTGAGCTGCGACTCCGTCTCGGTCGCCGTGGCGGCGCTGCCCCGCGATGGGACCCACCCATCGATCTCGGGGATAAGCACGACGCGACTTGCCGGGCGGCAAATTGCGATGGACACTTCCCAGTAACCGACTCTCCCTGTTCCGAGAGATCACTCTCTTCCTTGCCAATCATCACCATGCAATTTGGACTCTTTACCCGGGCGCTCGTGCTCGGTGTCGCCACCACGGGCGCAGCGTTTGCGCAAAACGATGAGTGTGCGGGCGCGCTGCCCCTCGCGCTTGGCGCCACCCCGTTCGACAACACGCTCGCGACGACGAGCCCTGAGGCGTTCCCGTGCGGCGGTTCTCTGCCGCTCGACCTCTGGTACACGATCACGCCGAGCGCGGCGGGCAGCATCATCACGGTCGACACCTTCGGGTCCGGCTTCGACACGCGCCTCGAGATCCTCTCCGGCACGTGCGGCGCGCTGACCTCGATCGAGTGCAACGACGACTTCGTTGGCTTCGAGAGCCAGGTCACGGCGGTCGCGCCGGACACGAACCCGCTCTACGTGCGCGTGGCGGGCTTCAACTCGGCCGTCGGCACCGGCGTCTTGAACGTCGGCGAGATGGCGCCGCCGCCGCCGCCGGTGATCGAGGTCGCGATCACGGACTGCCTCCCCGGCACGTTCATCGACATCTCCGCGACCGGGACCGCGCTGAACATCGACGATGACGGTGAGGTGGACATCACCACGACGGTCGGCAATGCGCTGCTCGCCGCGGGGGTCGCCCGCGTCGGCAGCAACGGCGGCGTCCGGTTCGCTGGCTCCGGACAAGATCTCGCGTTCAGCAACGCCGCGCTCCCGAGCACGGCGTTCACCCCGGGCCAGGTGCTGTTCCCCTTCTGGGATGACTTCGATACCGAACTTGGCCTCTGGGGCAACATCCTCTGGGAAGAGATCGGCGGCACGCTGATCATCCAGTGGGACAACGCGTCGTTCTACCAAGGCGGCGCGACCCAAGACCGCGCGACGTTCCAGGTCCAAGTCCACTCGTCCGGTCCGGCCTTTGCCCAGTTTCTCTATTCGGACATCGAGTCCGTCCGGGCAAGCGGCGGCGCGAGCGCCACGATCGGGTACCAGAACGGCGTGGGCCCGGCGAGCAACGACGTCCAGTACAGCTTCAACGCCAACGCCGCCGTGCACAACGGCACGGTGCTCTCCCTTGTCGACAAGAGCCTGAGCTCGGTCGTCATCACGGACACCCTCCCGGGCACCTTCATCGACATCTCCGCCACCGGGACGTCGCTCATGCTGTCAGATGACGGCGAGGCCGACATCACCACTACGGTCGGGAACGGGCTGCTGGCCGCGGGCATCGCCCGCGTCGGCAGCAACGGCGGCGTGCGCTTCGCTGGCGCTGGCGCGGACCTTGCCTTCAGCAACGCGACGATCCCGTCAACCGGCGCATTCGTTCTCGACCAGGCGCTCCTTCCCTTCTGGGATGACTTCAACACTGCCGGCGGCACCATCGGCGACATCCTCTGGCAGGAGATCGGCGACACGCTGATCATCCAGTGGAACCAGGCTGGGTTCTTTGGCGCGGCGAGCGCCGGTCAGTTTGCGACGTTCCAAGTGCAGGTCTTCGCGGCCGGCGGCCCCGTCGTCGCGCAGTACCTCTACCAGGACATCGAACAAGTTCGCCCCAACGGCGGGGAGAGCGCGACCATCGGCTACCAGGCCGGCGGCATCGGCTCCGACGCCACGTGGAGCTTCGACACCGCTGGCGCGGTCTCGGACGGCACCGTCCTGTCGATCTGCTACACGGACGCGCTCGTCGGCACCAAGTACTGCACCCCGGTCGCCAACTCGACCGGCAAGACGGGCAACATGTTCGGCACCGGCAGCGCCTCGCTCGCCGCGAACGACCTCGTCCTGAACGTCACGGACCTGCCGCTGAACGCGTTCGGCTTCTTCGTCCGCGGCACCACGACGGCGAACACGCTGCTCGCGGGCGGCGGTCAGGGCACGCTCTGCGTCGGCGGCACGACCGCGCGCGGCGTCGGCGGCTCGGTCGTCACCTCGGGCGCGACGGGTTCGGTCAGCATCCTGGCCGACCTCACCGCGCTCCCGAGCGCGTCCGGCCCTGTCTCGGCGACGGTCGGCCAGACCCTCTGGCTCCAGTTCTGGCACCGTGACTTCGTCGGCGGCATGGCGACGTCGAACCTGTCGAACGCGCTCCAGGTCCAGGTCGGCATGTGAGGTCGGCATATGAGCGGGCGCCGGCCCGAGCCCAGACCTCGGGGTGAACGCCCGAGGGCCTGGCTCGGACCGGCGACCAGAGCGAGCGCGCCCCGGCAGCACACGTGCTGCCGGGGCGCGCCCTTTTGAGAGCTGTTCGTGCGGGTGGCGTCAGAGCCGCGGCGGCGGGAACGCCTCGTGCGCCTCGAGCACGAGCGCCGCGCGGCGCGCGACATCGAGCTCGCAGAAGATCGGCTCCATCGCGGCTTGCGGCAGATGGAGCTTCGACGACAACGAGTCCGCGAGCACGGCCAACGGGATGTCGCTCGGCAGGTCGAGCGGCGCTTCGCTCCGCGACGCGAGCGCCTCGCGTAGGCGCGGGGAGAGGGCGCGCGCCTCCTTGGGGCTCGGGTCGAGCTCCTGCAATGGCCGCGCCCGGACCCGGCGGTAGAGGCGGTCCGACTCGACCTCTTCGAGCGCGTGCCGACCGACGCCGAAGAGCCAGATGAAGTAGCGCCCGTCCGGCGTCTTGTCGTGGCGCGCGATCTCGCCGAGGCCTGCGATCGGCAGGACACGCGGCGGCGCCGGCGCTGGGGCGGTCACCTCGCCGGGCGCTGCATCCGCTCCCGTGGGATCGGTCGCGTCCCCCCGCGCGGGCCTGGCAGGTTGCTCGTCGAGCACGGTCGCCAGCACGAGCCGGCCTTGCTCGTCGAGCACGTCCTCGATCAGCTGGCGATAGCGGGGCTCGAAGACGTGCAACGGCAGCACCTGCCGCGGCAGCAGGAACACGCCGCGCAGCGGGAACATGGGGACGGTGACCGCTGCGCCCATGGGCGGCGGCCACGCGTCGGGAATGGGGACGTCTCCGTGCATCGGCATCGAGGGGTGCGCCCCGTGGGCGTCATCGGTCGCGGGGACCGGAAAGGGCCGCGCTGATCGCGGCCAGCAAGCTCTGTTCGCCCTGGAGGCCGCGTTGGACGAGGGAATGCGCCAGGTTGTGCAGCTGCCGCTGCAGCATGTCGCGGGCGCTCGCCGGCGTGAACCAGCGCTCACGGTAGGGCACGCCGTGCCGCGCGAGGTGCGCGAGGCAATGGCGCTCGGTCAGGAGGCGCCCCTTGTCGAACGCGTCGACGATCAATCGATCGCCGCCGTCCCTGAGCTCGAGCAAGACGTGGCCCGGGAAGGGCAGGAGCTGCGCGTCGAGCCCCGCGCGCTGCCCTACGGACGCATAGACCACACACAGCGTCAGTGGGAGCCCCATCCGCCGTTCGATGGTGCGCGCCAGCGAGGCGCCATGCGGGTGGTGGGGCTCGCTCCGCGCCCCGTCGAAGCCGATCTCGCCCGCGAGGAGCTCGACCAGTTGGAGCGCGCGGCGCGCGCCCGGCGGGCGCAGGGCGATCCGCGCCCTCAGCTCGCGCCCCCAGACATCGAGGCTCGCCCGCGACGCCCGCACGTCCAGGTCCGGGTCCAGGAACCGATCGACGAGCCAGAGGCCTCGCTCGAGCGCGACGGGGTCCGGGGCCAGCGGCGCCAGCCCGAGCCCGTACCCGGCCACGCGGGCCGCCGCCCGCCGCCGCTGCCGCGCCAGCATCGCCCCCCGCGCGCGCACCCGGAGGAGCGGTTCGGACCCGGCCGCCGCGGCCCGCAACGCGGGCAGGGCGGCCTTGCCGAGGCCCTCCAGCGCGCGCTGGACCTCGGGCCGCCCCTCGGGCAAGAGCGCCACCAGCGCCCGCGCCTTGCGCCGCGTGCCATGGGCCAGGTGCCGCGTGCGATGGGGGTCGAGGGGCATGGGAGGGGCGCGCGGGACGGCCCAGGTTGTGATGGCGCGGGCCGCCACCTATCCTAGTCGCCCCGAATGCGCGCCAGGGTCCGTGGAAACCCGGCCCTCGAACGTCCGCGCGCAGCGCCACCCGCACCATGTCCCGAGTCGCTATCTGTTCTGCGGTCCGTACCCCGATCGGTCGGTTCCTGGGCGCATTCCAGGACCTGAGCGCGGCAGACCTCGGCGTCGCTGCGGTCCGGCCTGCGCTCGAGCGCGCGGGGGTCGATCCGAGCGCGGTGGGTGAGGTCTTTGTCGGCAATGGCCGTCAGGCTGGCGGCGGCCCGAACGTCGCGCGACAGATCGCCGTCCGCGCGGGCCTCCCCGTCACGGTGCCCGCGACGACGGTGAACATGGCCTGCGGGTCCGGGTTGAAGGCGATCATGCTCGGCGCGGACGCGATCCGCCTCGGGCGCAGCGACGTCGTCGTGGCGGCGGGGACGGAGTCGATGAGCGGGCTCCCCTTCATGCTGCCGCGCATGCGCCAGGGCTACCGGCTCGGGCACGCGCCCGTGGTGGACGGCATGTACAAGGACGGCTTCATGTGTCCGCTCGCCGACATGTTGATGGGCGAGACGGCTGAGAAGCTCGCCCAGGACCTCGGGATCTCGCGCGACGAACAGGATCGCTTCGCGCTCGAGAGCCAGGCGCGCGCCGACGCTGCGATCCGCGCGGGACGGTTCGCGGACGAGCTCGTGCCCGTCACCGTCTCCGGCCGCAAGGGCGACGTCGTCGTCACCGCGGACGAGCACCCGCGCGGTGACACGACGCTCGCCTCGCTCGCGAAGCTGCCCCCGGTCTTTGCGGCCAAAGGCACGACGGGGACCGTCACGGCTGGCAACGCGAGCGGCATCACCGATGGCGCGGCCGCGGTCGTCCTCGCCTCTGGTCCCGCCGTCGTGCGGCTCGGGCTGACGCCGCTCGCTTGGCTCGGCGAGGCCCGCCAAGGCGGCGTCGCGCCGGAGGTCATGGGCCTCGGTCCCGTGCCCGCGTTCCAGAGCCTCGAGGCGGCGAATGGCATGGCGCTCGCCGAGTACGACCTCGTCGAGCTCAACGAGGCCTTCGCGGCCCAGGTCATCGCGTGCGATCGGACCCTCGGCTTCGACGCGGAGCGCCTCAACGTCAACGGTGGCTCGATCGCGCTCGGCCACCCGATCGGGGCGACGGGGGTCCGCATCGTCGTCACGCTCCTGCATGAGCTCAAGCGGCGTGACGCCATGCACGGCCTCGCGACGCTCTGTATCTCCGGCGGCATGGGCCTCGCCGCGCACTTCCATCGGGACGGGCTCTGAGCCGCGAGGGCCGTCCAAGCCCCCAGCGCCACTCAGCGCCAGCGCTCCCCTTCGTCTCGCACACTCGCACCTCGCTCCAAACAGCACTCTCACACGAGCCAACACATGAAGATCGAACAAGTCGGCGTCATCGGCTGTGGCCTCATGGGCCACGGGATCGTTCAGGTCGCAGCCCAGGGCGGCTGCCAAGTGTTGGCGGTCGAGAGCGACGAGGGCGCGCTCGCCAAAGGCCTCGCGCGCATCGACAAGAGCCTCGCCAAGCTCGCGGAGAAGCAGGTCGAGAAGGGCAAGCTCGACGCTGCTGGTGCGGCGGCCTGGGTCAGCGCCGTGCGCGGCCGCATCACAGGCACGCTCAACAAGCAGGACCTCCGCGACGCCGACCTCGTCGTCGAAGCGATCGTCGAGAACCTCGACGTCAAGAAGGCGCTCTTCAAGGAGCTCGGCGCGATCTGCGCGCCGAAGACCATCTTCGCGTCGAACACGTCGTCGTTCCCGATCGGCGAGATGGCCGGCGCCTCTGGCCGCAAGGACCGCTTTGTCGGCCTGCACTTCTTCAACCCTGTGCAGCTGATGCGCCTCGTCGAGGTCGTGCGCACGGACGATACGGACGCCGAGGTCTTTGCCGCGGCGCGCGCCTTCGGCGAGGCGTGCGGCAAGGCGCCGGTGTCATGCAAGGACACGCCTGGCTTTGTCGTCAACCGCCTGCTCGTGCCGTACATGGTGCAAGCGATCGACATGCTCGACCGCGGCGACGCCTCGAAGGAGGACATCGACACCGCGATGCAGTTCGGCTGCGGCTACCCGATGGGGCCGCTGACCCTGACCGATTACGTCGGGCTCGACACGACGCTCTTCATCCTGCAAGGGTGGACCGAGCGCTACCCGAACGAGCCCGCGTTCAAGATCCCGGCGTCGCTCGTCCAGAAGGTCAAAGAGGGCAAGCTCGGGCGCAAGACGGGCGAAGGGTACTACCGCTGGGAGGGCGACAAGAAGGCATGAGCGCGCTCCTCACGTTGCTCGCGCCGCTCGTGTGCGCGGGGGCGCAGGCGCCGCAACAGGAGGCGCCGACCGATCCCGGCTACACCCTGCGCATCGAGGCCCCGGACCTCGCCCTCGAGGGCGAGCCTTGGCCCCTCACGATCGAGGTGCAGGCCAACGCGGAGCGCGTCGTCGAGCTGCCGCTGTGGGCGCTGATGACCGCGGCGATGGACCTCGACGGTCGCCCGCTGGGCGAGCGCCGCGAGGGCACCCTCACGCTCGCGCCCGGCCAGACGCTCTCGACCACGATCGACCTCGCGAGCCTGCTCGCCGCGCGCCCCGCGGAGCTGCCGGGCGAGGTCGTGCTCACGCACGCGCTCGGCGGCGCCCAGCGGACCGCCCAGTGGCTGCGTCGCGCGGAGACGGGCATCGACTTCATGTCGCTGCCGGTCGAGCAGCTCGGCGACTACCAGGTCGTGCTCCTGACGACCTCCGGCGCCCTGTGGCTGGAGTTCTGGCCCGACGTCGCGCCGAACCACGTGCGCAACTTCCTCGACCTCGCGTACACGGGCTTCTACGACGGCTCGCTGTTCCACCGTGTCATCCCGGGCTTCATGGTCCAGGGCGGGCGCGGCGGCGACGGACGCGAAGCGCCGCGCAAGGTCAAGCAGGAGTTCAGCACGCGCCGGCACGTCGAGGGCGTGCTCTCCGCGGCGCGCCTCGGCAACGACGTGGACTCCGCGACCTCTGAGTTCTTCATCGTCCACAAGGCGTCGCCGCAGCTCGACGGGCAGTACACGACCTACGGCGCGCTCGTCGCGAGCTACCCGAAGTCGATGAAGACCATCGAGGCCATCGTCGGCGCCGTAGACGCGAACTACAGGCTCTTGAAAGAGCTGCGTCGCGCCGCGCCGATCGACCCGAACCACATCTTCGTCCAGACGGCGATCAACAACCCGAACCCGGCGCAAGTGATCACCAAAGCCATCGTCGTCAAGGCCCCGCGCAAGCGCTGACCCCAACGCCACTTCCGGCACGCACACACACATGGCACACGCACTCGACGGCGTCCAGGTTCGCCTGGAAACGAGCGCCGGCAACATGACGCTCGAGTTCCTCACCGACAAGGCGCCTGGGCACGCGGAGAACTTCGTGAAGCTCGCGCGGCAGGGCTTCTACAACGGCACGCGCTTCCACCGCGTCATCCCTGGGTTCATGATCCAAGGCGGCGACCCGAACACCAAGACGGACAATCGGCGCTCGTGGGGCACCGGCGGGCCTGGTTGGCAGATCAACGCCGAGTTCAACGACGTCCACCACGAGCGCGGCATCCTGTCGATGGCGCGCTCGTCGGACCCGAACTCCGCCGGCAGCCAGTTCTTCGTCTGCCACGGCGAGGCGGGCTTCCTCGATCGCCAGTACACCGCGTTCGGCCGCCTCATCGACGGCCTCGACGTCCTCGACGCGATCGCGACGGCCAAGTGCCAGCCGGGCGGCGAAGGCTCGTCGCCCGTCGAGCCGGTCAAGATCGAGCGCGCGGTCGTCATCGAGCCCGCGTCCAAGGCCTGAGCCCCGAACGAGACCAACCAGCGATGAGCTACACGAACCTCCTCTACGCCGTCGACGGCGGCGTCGCGCGCGTGACGGTCAACCGTCCCGACAAGATGAACGCGTTGAACCACGCCACGCTCACAGAGCTCGGCGCGGCGTTCGACGCGGCGAAGGCTGACGATGCGGTGCGCGCGCTCGTGATCACCGGCGCGGGCGACAAGGCGTTCATCGCAGGCGCGGACATCAACGAGCTGCTCGCGGTCGCCGGCAACGCCGCGGACGCCGCGCGCCTCGCCGCGTTCGGGCAGGAGATGTTCCGCAAGCTCGAGCACCTCGGGAAGCCGAGCATCGCGATGGTCAACGGCTTCGCGCTCGGCGGCGGGTGCGAGCTCGCGCTCGCGTGCACGCTGCGCACCGCCTCGACGAACGCGAAGCTCGGCCTGCCAGAGACGAGCCTCGGGATCATCCCCGGCTACGGCGGCAGCCAGCGCCTCGCGCGCATCGCCGGCCCCGGCGTCGCGCGTGAGTGGATCCTGACCGGGGACATGTTCCCAGCCGAAGAGTGCCACCGCGTCGGCGTCGTGAACCGGGTCTTTGCGCCCGAAGCCCTCGAGGAAGGCACCCAGAAGCTGCTGAAGAGCATCCTCGCCAAGGGCCCGATCGCGCTGCGCTTCGGCATGGAGGCGGTCCTGCGCGGTTGGGACTTGGACCAAGCCGCTGGAGAGGCCATGGAGACCGAATACTTCGGTCAGGCTTCGGTCACGTCGGACATGCGCGAGGGCATGAGCGCCTTCCTCGAGAAGCGCCGCGCGGCCTTCACGGGGCGCTGAATTGAGGTCCTGATCCGAGGCTCGTCGCGGTCGCCATCCCAGCGCGCTGGGCGCCGCACCACACGCTCTGTTTGCGGGCCGCGCTCGAGCGGCCCGCGTCCAATCACTGTTCCACCCTCGGGCCGCGCAGCGCGCGCCCGGTGACTCTCAAGGGGCTGTATGCGGCCCCGCCAGCGGGCGCTCCAACGCCCGTGCTCAAGAGGAAACGCGCACATGACCCAGGACGTCGTCATCGTCGGCGGGGCTCGCACCCCGATGGCCGAATACTCCGGCACGCCCGGCTTCGGCAAGCTCAAGGACATCTCCGCGATCGACCTGTGCGCGCACGCGGCCAGGGCCGCGCTCGAGCGCGCCAAGGTCGCCGCGGACACGATCGACCACACCGTCGTCGGCAACGCGCTGCAGACCTCGAACGACGCGATCTACGGCGCGCGGCACGTTGCGCTCAAGGCGGGCCTGCCCCACTCCGTGCCGGCGCTGACCGTCAACCGGCTGTGCGGCTCCGGCATCCAGTCGATCGCGACGGCGGCGGAGTACATCCAGCTCGGGCGCGCGCGCACGGTGCTCGCCGGCGGCATGGAGAACATGAGCCAGGCGCCGTACGTGCTGCACGGCGCGCGCGACGGCTTCCGCTTCGGCGTCCAGCCGCAGCTTCAAGACCTCCTGTTCTCGAGCCTCTACGACCCGTACGGCGAGACGTACATGGCGCAGACGGCCGAGCGCATCGCGGCGCGCCACAGCATCACGCGTGAGCAGCAGGACGAGTACGCGCTGCGCAGCCACCAGCTGGGCGCCGAGGCCGTGCGCTCGGGCCGCTTCGCCGAGGAGATCGCGCCGATCGTGATCCCGGGCAAGCGCGGCGACACGGTCGTCGACACGGACGACCACATCAAGCCGGACACGTCGCTAAAGGGCCTCTCCGGCCTGCGCGCGGCGTTCGGTAAGGACGGCACCGTCACCGCCGGCAACGCCAGCGGCATCGTCGACGGCGCCGCCGCGGTCATCGTCACGACGGGCGAGCGCGCCAAGGCCGACGGCCTCGAGGTCATGGGCATCGTGCGCGGCTGGAGCTACGTCGGCGTCGACCCGAAGGAGATGGGCATCGGCCCGGTCCCCGCGATCCAGAAGCTGCTCGCGGACGCGGGCATGACCCACGACGCGATCGACTACTTCGAGATCAACGAGGCGTTCTCGGCCCAATACCTGGGCTGCGAGAAGGAGCTCGGGCTCGATCGCAACAAGTGCAACGTCAACGGCGGCGCGATCAGCCTCGGCCACCCGCTGGGTGCCACGGGCACGCGCCTCATCCTGACGTTGCTGTACCAGCTGCGGCGCGGCAAGAAGCGCTTCGGCGTCGCGTCCGCCTGCATCGGCGGCGGCCAGGGCATCGCGATGCTCGTCGAGAACCCCAGCGCCTAGGCGCCAAAGGAGCCAAACGCGTGAACGCATTGATCCACACGCGCCCGGATGGGGCGCGCGTCGTCCGGCTGTCGCCCGGCAAGCGGGTGCTGTTCTTGACCAAGGACCTGGAGCTGATCCGCAAGCAGCTCCGCGGCGAGCTCGACCTGCGCATGCAGGACGTCGACCCCGGAGACCTCTTGGACGACATCAACACCGACACGATGACCCCTGCCTGGGTGTGCTTTCGGCACAAGCCCGAGGACATCGCGCTCGACGCATACGCCGGTCTGCTCGACGCCTCGGGCGCGCGCGTGATCGGCACGCGCGAGCTGATGGACGGCAACTTCGAGGTCATCGTCAGCGGCAAGCGCAAGGGCACGGGCTCGTCGCGTGAGACCGCCCCGCAGTGCGAGAAGTGGTCGGGCATCGGCCTGGTCATCGCGCACTCGTTCGCGCCGATCCACGAGCGCAACAACTTGAACCTCGGCCAGCTCATGGGCGGCTACGCGCTGCTCGAGCGGCTCCAGGCCGGCGAAGAGGTGCCCCTCGCGGAGCTGACCTCGAAGTTCGACCCGATCACCCGCGTGATGCTCGAGTCCGGCGGCCTCTTCCCGTTCGCGAAGCTGTACGCGGACGGCAAGGTCGGCGTGCCGGTGCCCGACACCGCCGCGCGTCCCATGACGATGGGCGAGAAGATCCTCGCGAGCAAGGTCGTCGGCGCGACTGGGGCGGTGCACGTGAAGCCAGGCGACGTGTGCCTCGTCAAGGTCGATGGCGGGTACAGCCATGAGTTCACGACGGCGCAGGTGCACCACTTCCTGCAGCAAGAGTACGGCGCGGGTTACACGCTGCCGAACCCCGCGAAGTTCGCGGTGTTCGAGGACCACCTCTTGTATGCCACCGGCGTCGAGCGGATGAAGCCGTTCGCGGCCCAGATCCAGACGCTGCGCGACCTGCAGAACGAGTTCCAGGCGCACACGTCGGTGCGCGACTACTCGGCGGTGGACGGCGTCTCGCCGGGCATCTGCCACCAGGTCGCGCGCGAAGAGTTCGTCGACCCCGGCGACTTCATCCAGGCCACGGACAGCCACACGTGCATGGGCGGCGGCAGCAACGCGCTGACCTACGGCGTGGGCGCGACGGAGTACGCGGGCCTCATCTCCGCGGGCTTCACGTTTGTGAACGTGCCCGAGTCGATCCGCTTCGAGCTCGTGGGTCAGCTCGACGCCGGCTGCACGGCGAAGGACGTGATGCTGCACATCCTCGATGTGTACGCGAAGCGCGAGGACACGCTCGACCGCGTGATGGAGTTCGGCGGGCCGGGCCTCGCGTCCCTGTCGCCGGACGAGCGCGCGACCCTGTGCAACATGGCCACGGAGTGCTCGGCGAAGTCGGGCATCTGTGAGGGCGACCGCGCCCTCGCAGAGTGGCTCGCGCCTCGGCGCGCAGGCCGCAGCGTCGCTGAGATCGAGGCGACCTTCGTGCGCCCCGACCCCGGCGCGCACTACCACGGGGGTGTGCATACGATCGACCTCTCGGCGCTGCGACCGATGGTGGCGGAGCCTGGTGATCCGACGTACGGGAAGGCGATCGCCGAGCTGGGCGACGTCAAGATCGACATCGCGTACGCGGGCTCGTGCACGGCCGGCAAAGAAGACGACTTCGAGTTCTACGCGCGCGTCCTGCAGGACGCGGTCGCGTCGGGCCGCAAGGTCGCCGAGGGCGTGCGCATGGTCGTGCAGTACGGCTCCGAGGCCGTGCGCGACTATGCGGTCGCGAAGGGCTACGACAAGGTCTTCGCGGCGGCGGGCGTCGAGGTCATTGCGCCCGGCTGCGGCGCGTGCATCGGCTGCGGGCCGGGCGTGTCGGACAACGCGCAGCAGGTGACCGTCAGCGCGATCAACCGCAACTTCCGCGGCCGCTCGGGCCCAGGGCAGCTGTACCTCGCCTCTCCGCTGACTGTCGCGGCGAGCGCCATCGAGGGCCGCATCGTGGCCTATACACCAGGGATGTTCCGCCAACCGGCGCGGGTTTGACATGGACCTCTCCAAGTGCCGCGCGCTCGTCACGGGCGCCTCGACTGGGATCGGCCTCGCCGTCGCGGAGGCCCTGCGGGCCAAGGGCGCCACGGTCGGGATCAACGGGCGTGACGCGGCGCGGCTCGCGGCTGCGGCGAGCGCCGTCGGCGCGTCCGCGCACGCCGGCGACGTGGGCGTCGAGGCCGACGCGCAGCGCATCGTCGCGGACTTCGTGCGACAGCACGGCGGCATCGACCTGCTCGTCAACAACGCGGGCTTTGGGCGCTTTGCGGCGCTCGTCGACGCGACGAGCGCGGACGTCGAGGCCGTATGGCGTACGAACGTCCTCGGCGCGTTCCACATGGGCCGCGAGGTCGCGCGGCACTTGGTGGCCCAGCGTTCGGGCGCGATCGTCAACGTCTCGTCGACGGCGGGGACGAAGGGCTTCGCGGGCGGCACGGCCTACGCCGGCTCGAAGTTCGCCTTGCGCGGCATGACCGAGTGTTGGCGCGACGAGCTCCGGCGGCACGATGTGCGCGTGCTGCTCGTCAACCCGAGCGAGGTCCTGACCGAGTTCTCGACGCGCGCGGGCGCGAGCAGGCGCAGTCGCCGAAGAAGCTCGTGCCCTCGGACATCGCGGACGCCATCGTGGCGGCGCTGACGCTCGATCCCCGCGGCTTCGTGCCCGAGTTCAGCGTCTTCGCGACGAACCCGTTTTGAGCCGTCCTGGGCGCGCCGCCCAGCGCCCTCCCGTCACGCGAGAAGCCCGGACGCGCAAGGCGTGCCCGGGCTTCGTCGTCGGTTGGGCCCCTCAGGAGGCGCTCACGACCGATCGCGCTCGTGCGGTCATTGGAAGAGCACCGCGTAGCCGTCGGTGAAGTTGGAGGTCGCGACCCCGCCGACCGCGTCGCGGTACCAGCCCTGGAAGTTCCACGTCTCGCCCGCGTTGACCGTCACAAAGCCGCTCGGGGTCGGCTGTTGCGTAAGGTCGACGGCCAACGAGAAGCTGCCCGTCGCGCCCGAGTTTTGGATCTGGCCGGGGCCCACGAAGCGCCCGATCGAGCCGCCGAGGCAGAGCACGCCCTGGCTGCCGCCCGGCTGCGCCACCATGCCCTGGGTCAAGCTCGTCACGAAGAAGCCGAAGGCGCCGGTCGGCATCGAGCTCGCTTCGAGGACGAGGTCGTTGTTCGCGACCGAGGAGCTCCCGCTCGCGCCCATCGCTGCGGACGCGCCGGTCGAGTTCGGCACGGCCGGGCCGCAGTACGACGCGCCGATCGCGCCGCTGCATGAGTTGAACCAGGCGGCGATCTCGGGCTGCGAGAGGCAGCGGCGGTAGAAGCGGAAGTCGTCCATCTCGTAGCCCATGCCCATCGAGGTGGCGCCGTAGGTCATCACCGTCATGTTGGCGGTGCCGTTGATCGTCACGCCGGCGTTGGGCGTCGTCACGGCGAGGGTTCCGTCCAAGTAGCCGTTCACCTCCCCGGCCACGGAGTCGTAGCACCAGACGACGTGCACCGGCCGCAGGGCGCCCCCGCCGGGGATCGTGACCGCGTTGGACGGCGCGCGCAGGACGATCCCGTCTGTTCCGGCGATGCCGCCGACGAAGCAGCGCATGCCGCCGGCGGACGAGTTCCCGAAGATGTACTGCAGCGACGTGAGCGCCACCGGGGAGTTGGTGCGGTCCAGCCACATGCCGACGGACCAGTCCGCGCTGCCCAGGTCCGTCGTCCAGCCCGTGTCGATCGAGCAGGTGGCGCCGGGGGTGACCGAGATGCAGCCGCCGCCGCAGACGCTCGGCCCGAACGTGACGCCTGTGTTCGGCACGCCGTCCGGGACCATGCCCGTGGCGCTGTTCGTCGCGTCGCCGCTGTCGAACGTGTAGTGGATGATGTCGGGGGCCTGGGCCAAGGTCGCCGAGGTCAGCAGCGCGGCCGCGGCGGAGAGTCGGGTGATCGAAAGCTTGGAGAGGCAGTGGGTTGCAGGGTTTAAGGGCGGCCCCTGTGGGGCCGCCGGCGAGACAGCGCTCGCGTTCATCCAAGGCTAGCTGTCAGCCTCGAGGCGCGCCAGCTCGTGCTGGCGCGCCCCCCCGCTGGGGGCGGGTCGGCAGCCGTTCCCGGGCGCCATGCGCCGGGCCGCCCGAGGGGTCTGTCCCGCTCGCACGTCTTCGGGGACATCCCGCGGCGCCCTGGTCGGTAGAATCAGCGCCTCCAAATCGCGCCCAACACACGCCAGGCCAGGCTCCTATGGCCTGCCACGACCACGCCATGATCGATTCCTTCGCCTCCCGCGGCTCTTTCGAGGTCGCGGGCAAGTCCTACAAGATCGCCCGGCTCAAAGCCCTCGAGGCGCAGGGGCACGACATCGCGCGGCTCCCGTTCTCGTTGCGCATCCTGCTCGAGAACCTCCTGCGGCACGAGGACGGCGTCAGCGTGACGAAGAGCGACATCCTCGCGCTCGTGAACTGGCAGCCGACCGCGCCGCCAGAGACCGAGATCGCCTTCCGCCCGGCGCGCGTCCTGATGCAGGACTTCACGGGCGTCCCGGCGGTGGTGGACCTCGCGGCGATGCGCGACGCGATGGTCGCGCTCGGCGGGGACCCGGCGAAGATCAACCCGCTGCAGCCGGCCGAGCTCGTCATCGACCACTCGGTGCAGGTCGACGCGTACGGCACCGCCGATTCGCTGCGCATCAACTCGGAGCTCGAGTTCGAGCGCAACGCGGAGCGCTACGCGTTCCTCAAGTGGGGCCAGAGCGCCTTCTCGAACTTCGCTGTGGTGCCGCCGGAGACCGGCATCTGCCACCAGGTGAACCTCGAGTATCTGGCGCGCACGGTCATGGTCGGCGACGGGGGCTATGCGTACCCCGACACCCTCGTCGGCACGGACTCGCACACCACGATGATCAACGGCCTCGGCGTCCTCGGTTGGGGCGTCGGGGGGATCGAGGCCGAGGCCGCGATGCTCGGCCAGCCGGTCTCGATGCTCATCCCGCAGGTCGTCGGCGTGAGCGTCTTCGGCAAGCTGCCGGAGGGCGCGACCGCGACGGACCTCGTCCTGCGCGTGACCGAGCTCCTGCGCGCCCACGGCGTCGTGGGCAAGTTCGTCGAGTTCACCGGCCCTGGCCTGGCGCACCTCCCGCTCGCGGACCGCGCGACGATCGCCAACATGGCGCCCGAGTACGGCGCGACGTGCGGCATCTTCCCGGTGGACGTCGAGACGCTGAAGTACCTGCGCCTCACGGGGCGCGACGAGGCCCAGGTGCGGCTGGTCGAGGCGTACATGCGCGAGCAGGGCATGTTCGCGGAAGCGGGCGACCGGACGCCGGAGTACTCGGCGCTCCTGCAGCTCGACCTCGGGACGATCGAGCCGAGCCTCGCTGGGCCGAAGCGGCCGCAGGACCGGGTCGCGCTCGGCGCGATGCCCGCGGTCTTCAAGGCGGCGCGCAAGCAGATCATCGAGTCCGCGGGCGGCAAGGACGCCGACACGAAGGTCACGGTCGGCGGCCCGCGCGGCGGCTATGAGCTCGGCCAGGGCTCGGTCGTGATCGCTGCGATCACGTCGTGCACGAACACCTCGAACCCGTCCGTGATGGTCGCGGCGGGCCTCTTGGCGCGCAACGCCCAGCGCAAGGGGCTCACCTCGAAGCCGTGGGTGAAGACGAGCCTCGCGCCGGGCTCGAAGGTCGTCGTCGATTACCTGACGAAGGGCGGGCTGCTCGCGCCGCTCGAGGCCCTCGGCTTCGACGTCGTCGGCTTCGGCTGCACGACCTGCATCGGCAACTCGGGGCCGCTGCAGCCCGAGATCGACGAGGCGATCGACGCGGGCAACCTCGTCGTCGCGTCGGTCTTGTCGGGCAACCGCAACTTCGAGGGGCGCGTGCACCAGAAGGTGCGGGCGAACTACTTGGCGTCGCCGCCGCTGGTCGTCGCGTATGCGCTCGCGGGGAACGTGAACCTCGACCTCGTCAACGAGCCGCTCGGCATGGACGCGGACGGCAAGCCGGTGTTCTTGCGTGACATCTGGCCGAGCCCGAAAGAGGTCCAGGACGTCGTGACCGGCACGGTCGATGCGGCGATGTTCGCGGCGAGCTACGGCGACGTCTTCAAGGGGCCGTTGGCCTGGCAGAAGGTCGTCGCCCCGACCGGCGCGACGTACACGTGGGACAGCGACTCGACCTACGTCCAGAGCCCGCCGTACTTCGTCGGCATGACGCCCAAGCCGGGTCACGTCAGCGACATCGAGGGCGCGCGTGTCCTCGGCTGGTTCGGCGACAACACGACGACGGACCACATCTCGCCGGCCGGCAACATCAAGGAGTCGAGCCCTGCGGGCCAGTACCTGAAGGCGCACGGCGTTGCGGCGAAGGACTTCAACTCCTACGGCTCACGGCGCGGCAACCATGAGGTGATGATGCGCGGCACGTTCGCGAACGTGCGCATCAAGAACAAGCTCGTCCCGGGCGTCGAGGGCGGCGTCACGGTGCACATGCCCTCGAATGAGCGCATGTCGATCTATGACGGCGCGATGAAGTACAAGGCCGCGGGCGTCCCGGCTGTGATCTTCGGCGGCAAGGAGTATGGCATGGGCTCGTCGCGCGACTGGGCGGGCAAAGGGCCGGCGCTCCTGGGTGTGCGCGCGGTGATCGTCGAGAGCTTCGAGCGCATCCACCGCTCGAACCTCGTCGGCATGGGGGTGCTGCCGTTGCAGTTCCCGGCCGGCCAGACCCCGGAGACGCTGGGGCTCGATGGCACAGAGACGTACTCGATCACGGGCCTCGCGGCGCGCTTCGAGACGGGGTCGCCGACGGGCGGCACGGTGCGCGTCGTCGCGACGCGCGCGACCGGCGAGGCGGTCACCTTCGACGCGGTGGTCCGGATCGATACGCCCGCAGAGGCCGAGTACTACCGCAACGGCGGCATTTTGAACTACGTGCTGCGTAAGTTGGCAGGCACGATCTGAGCGGCGCCCGGGCTGGGTGCGCTGCCAAGGTTGAGTACGGTGCGGCGTACCGTGACTCTCCTTGTCAACGCACCCAGCGCGCGGACTTCGTTATTGGAACGTCACCGCGAGGCCGTTCGTGAAGTTCGACGTCGCAGCTCCAGCGGCGACGTCGCGGTGCCAGGCCTGGAAGTAGCGCGTCTGGCCGACCGTCACCGACACGAAGCCCGTCGGCGTCGGGGTCTGGGTCAGGTCAAGCGCCAACGAGAACGCGCCCGTCGCGCCCGTGTTCTTGATCTGACCAGCGCCGACATAACGCCCGATCGAGCCGCCGAGGCACAGGTTGCCCTGGCTCCCGGCAGGGTTCGCGACAAACGACTGCGTCGTGCTCGTGAGGAAGAACCCGAACGCGTTGTTCGGCAACTGGTCCGCGCTCAGCGTCAGCCCGTTCGCCGCGACCGAGGCCGACCCTGACCCGGCGATCCGCCCGGTCTGGCCCGTTGAGTTCGCGTTCGCGACGCAGAAGTTCGTGCCGACCCCGCCCGCTCCGATCGGCAGCAGCGTCAGCACCGTGCCGTCCATCACTGCGCCGGCTTGGTTGAAGCTCCACTGCACGTCGTTCTCGACGCCGCCCGCCTGGTAGCCGATCGTCGCGCTGCCGCCATTGTTGGCGCGGGCCCCGGACACGTCCTGGTACAGGAACTGCGCGAAGTACGCCCCCGTCGCGGGCACCTGGATCTGGAAGCTCGCGCGGTCCGTGGCGGCGCCGTTGTAGAAGCCGACGTCGGCCCACTGGATGATCAAGCGGCCCTGGGTCTCCTGCCAGTAGATGTCGCCGACCGTGCCGAGGGCTGTGTTCACGTCGTCCCAGAAGGGCAGCAGCGTCTGGTCTCCAGCGAACACAAGCCCGTTCGGGATCGCCGTGTTCACCGCGATCATATTGGTCCCGACGCCGCCAAAGCGCACGCCGCCGTTGCTCCCGACGCGCGCGACCCCAGCAGGCAGCAGCGAGTTGCCGAGCGTCGTGAGGATGTCGATCTCTTCGTCATCGTCGAGGCCCAGGGCCGTACCCGTGCCCGAGATGTCGATCCAGGTGCCGGCCACATTGCTGACGAGCTCGACGCCGGCAGGGGGAGGCACCTCCAAGAGCACTGTGCCGAGCCCAGAGAGGCCGTTGTAGCCGCCGACGCGGATCAAGTAGCTCGTGCCGCTCGTCGCCGTCCAGGTGACCTGCGCTTGTTGTGCGCAGACGTCGTCGTTGCACGCGATCAGCGCGGGGTTGCCGCAGTTGCCCGAGAACACCTCGAGCGCCGTGTCATAGCTGGACCCACAGGTCGAGACACGCAGCTCGCCGTTCGCGGTCGCCGTGTAGCTGTACCAGAGGTCCGGGCCGCCGTTGCCGGCGCAGGTCCAGTTCGGGGCGCTCGTCGAGGCGCTCAAGGTGTCGAACACGATGGGGGCGTTCAGCGTGAGCGGCGTCGCGCCCGTGCAGTCGTCGTTCCCGCCGGCGCCCATCGTGTACGTCGCGGTCACGTTGCCGATGCCCATCGCCGTGCCGAAGCCGCCGACGCGAAAGGTGTACGTCGTACCCGTGGTCACGCCGAACTGCACGCGGCTCGAAAGCCCGCAGGCGTCATCGCTGCAGATGAGGTAGGTGAGGTTCCCGCATGTCCCGGTGAAGACCTCGAGCATCGTGTCGAAGCTCGAGCCGCAGATGTCGACCGTGATGGAGCCGGCGCCCGGGGCCGTCACGGTGTACCAGAGGTCGGGCGCGGTGCTGGGGTCGCACGTCCAGGCCGGCGCGCTGAGCGTGCCGACGGACGTGTCAAATAAAGTCGGGACGCCGAAGCTGAGCGCGATCGCCGTCGCGCACTCGTCGTTCTGGGCGGCAGCGACGCCCGCGGTCGCGAGCGCAGCGATGGCAGTGCGAGTCAAGGAGTGGGAACCCATGGGAGTCGTCGTGGAGGTCGATTCTTGGTGATCAAAGACAGAGCCCTGGCGCGCCACAATGCGCTCCGGGATCGCCCTGACAGTCCCATGGGGAGCGCCCGGTGACAAGCCCCAAAGCGGCGAGCCCGGGGCTCGCCGTAAGCGGCGCGCGCCCCCGCGCTTCGCTGGGGGCCAGCGGAGCGCGGGGGCGCGTCCAAGACGTGTCGAGCGCTGGGCGCCGCCGGTCTCGCCGGCGGCGATCAGTTCTGGAGGTCGAACCGGTCGAGGTTCATGACCTTACCGAAGGCGGCGGCGAAGTCCTGGGCGAACTGCTGCTTGGCGTCATCGCAGGCATACACCTCGGCCAGCGCGCGGAGCTGCGAGTTCGACCCGAAGACCAAGTCCACGGCGGTCGCGGTCCACTTCAAGTCGCCGGACTTGCGGTCACGCCCTTCGAACACATACGCGCCCTGCTTCGCCGGCGTCCACACCGTGCCCATGTCGAGCAGGTTGACGAAGAAGTCATTGGTCAGCGCGCCGGGGCGCTTCGTGAAGACGCCGTGCTTGCTGTCGCCGGCGTTCGCGCCGAGGACCCGGAGGCCCGCGACGAGCACCGTCATCTCCGGCGCGGAGAGCGCCAAGAGCTGCGCGCGATCGACGAGCAGCGCCTCGGGGCGGCGGCTCGGCGTCCCGCCGAGGTAGTTGCGGAACCCGTCGACCGTCGGCTCGAGGACCGCGAAGGACGCGACGTCCGTCTGCGCCTGGGCGGCGTCCGTGCGGCCCGGAGCGAACGGGACCTGCACCTCGACGCCCGCGCTCTTCGCCGCTGCTTCCACCGCCGCGACGCCGCCGAGGACGATGACGTCCGCGAGCGATACCCGCTTGTTGCCCGTTTGGGCGCGGTTGAAGTCGGCTTGCACCTGCGCGAGCGTCTGGAGCGCCTGCGCCAGGTCCGCCGGGTCGTTGACCGCCCAGTCCTTCTGCGGCGCGAGGCGCACGCGGGCGCCGTTCGCGCCGCCGCGCTTGTCGCTGTTGCGGTACGAGGCCGCGGAGGCCCACGCCGTCGAGACGAGGTCGGAGACCGACAAGCCGGACGCCAGCAGCTGACGCTTCAGCGTCGCGACGTCCGCGTCATCGATCAACGCGTGATCGACCGCCGGCACGGGGTCCTGCCAGAGCTGCGCCTCGGGCACGAGCGGGCCGAGCAGGCGCGAGACCGGACCCATGTCGCGGTGGGTCAGCTTGTACCACGCGCGCGCGAACGCGTCCGCGAACGCCGCCGGGTCGTCATGGAAGCGCTTGGAGATCGGCCCGTAGATCGGGTCCATGCGCAGCGCGAGGTCAGTCGTGAACATCATCGGCGCGTGCGACTTCGACGGGTCGTGCGCGTCCGGCACCGTGCCGTCGGCCGCGCGGTCCTTCGGGCGCCACTGCTGCGCGCCGGCGGGGCTCTTCGTGAGCTCCCACTCGAAGCCGAACAGGTTGTCGAAGTACAGGTTCGACCAGCGCGTCGGCTTCGAGGTCCACGCGCCTTCGAGGCCGCTCGTGATCGTGTCCTCCGCGTTGCCCTTGCCATAGCTGTTGATCCAGCCCAACCCTTGCGCCTCCAAGCTGGCGGCCTCGGGCTCTGGGCCGACGTTGCCCGCCGGGCTCGCCGCGCCGTGCGCCTTGCCGAACGTGTGCCCGCCCGCGATCAGCGCGACGGTCTCTTCGTCGTTCATCGCCATGCGGCCGAATGTGTCGCGGATGTCGCGCGCCGCGGCGAGCGGGTCCGGGTTGCCGTTCGGGCCCTCGGGGTTCACGTAGATGAGGCCCATCTGCACCGCCGCGAGCGGGTTCTCGAGCTCGCGGTCACCCGAGTAGCGCTGGTCTGCGAGCCACTCGCCCTCGGAGCCCCAATAGATGTCGCCCTCAGGCTCATAGACGTCTTCGCGGCCGCCGGCGAAGCCGAACGTCTTGAAGCCCATCGACTCGAGCGCGCAGTTGCCTGTCAACACGATGAGGTCGGCCCAAGAGATGCTGCGGCCGTACTTCTGCTTGATCGGCCACAACAGGCGGCGCGCCTTGTCCAGGTTCGCGTTGTCGGGCCAGCTGTTCAGCGGCGCGAAGCGGATCGTGCCCGCCGAGGCGCCTCCGCGGCCGTCCCCGACGCGGTACGTGCCTGCGCTGTGCCACGCGAGCCGGATCATCAGCGGGCCGTAGTTGCCGTAGTCGGCGGGCCACCAGTCCTGCTCCGTCGTCAGCGCGGCGATGACGTCCTTCTTGAGGGCGTTCAGGTCGAGCTTCGCGAACTCAGCCGCGTAGTCGAAGTCCGCGCCCATCGGGTCGCTCATCGGCGAGTTCTGGTGCAGCACCGCGAGGTTGAGCTGGTTCGGCCACCACTCGCCGTTTGACATCGGCTTGCTCGTGGTGCCATCGGCGGCGCCGCCCATGACGGGGCACCCAGCCGCGGCGGCCTCCGCCGACCCGACGGCGTGTTTCGAATCTTGCGATGCGCAAGAGGTGGCGGCGATGAGGGCCGCGAGGCCCGTCACTCGACGTAAGAAGGGAGCGTTCAGAATCATGTTCTCGCTGGGTTGGAGGTTCGTCGGCGGCCCAGGGGATGGCCGATGCTCGACTGCACCTTGTAGGCCTTGGGGGAGCCGTTCGCTGATCGGTTCCCACGATCGCGCTGATCGGCTGCGCCGATCGTGTGGTCGATGACCCTCCTGTAACCACCGACCGAGCGACCAGGCGGCGCGCCGCCAGGAAGTCGCAGTCCTCGGCGGCGCGCCACAGCAGCGGCCGAATCCAGCGGGGGCGCTCGGAGCGGCCTCTTGGCCCGCGCTCTGGGCAGCGCTCTGGGCAGCGCTCTGGGCCGCACACCGAGCTCATTTCAGCGCCCTGTGAATCGCACCGTCCATTCCAGCGGGGTCGCCGGGCCCGCGGTGATCGTCACCTCGACGGCGTCGAACTCGACCCCCTCCGCGTCGCCCATGAGCCGCCAACCGCCAGGCTCGAGCGCGTCCTCCGAGCGCCAGCCCGTCTCCGTCCGGACGAGCCAGCGCTCCCGCTGGCCGGCGCGCGTCAGGCGCACACGGGCCTCGCGCAGCAGCCGCTCCGTCGCGGCTGCGGGGACGGCCTCGAAGCCCGTCAAGCGCTCCGTCACGACGAGGCCGCCGCCTGCGCCCGCGCCAAGGTCGCCCGCGTCGAGGGTCTCACCAGCGCCGAGCACGAGCCCCGAGCGGCTGGCGATGCCTTCGTCTTGACGGGTCAACTCCAAGCGATACGAGCCCGGTTGCAGCGGACCGTGACGGAAACGGCCTGACTCGGCCTCGACGTCGACGAAGACCCCAGCGTTGGTGCCCGTCCGCCAGGCCGTGAGCCGCGCGTCTGCAGGCACCCGTCCGCCCGGCCAGACCACGCGGCCGGTGAGGAACGCGGAGGCCGGCTCGGGGCGGACCGCGGTGAGCTCGACATCCAGCGTGCCGGGCCTGACCCCCTCGACGCTGCCGAGGACACGTATCCCCTGTGCGCTGACCGTGCGCGCCGTCACCGTCCACTCGCCGATGATCAGCACGCGCCCGTCGCCCTTGCGCAACTTCGAGCCGAGCCGAAACCCCTGCGGCGCGGGCAGGCACGTCGCGCGGAAGCGGCCCGCGTCGTCCGTCAGCAGGCTGCGCGGATAGGCGTTGCCCAGCGCGTCCGTGAGCTCGATCTGGACTCCGACGATCGGGAGCCCGTCGTGGTCGATGACGCGCCCTCCGATCGCAGGCTCGTCGGAGAGCGTGAGGTCCAACGCGGCTGTGCCCTCGGGCACGATCACAGGGACCTTCGCGAGGGCGCGCGGCGCGCTCCAAGCGGACTCGGCGCTCACGACGTGCTCGCCTTGCGGCACGAGGTCGAGGGTGTACGCCCCCTCCGCGTCTGAGGTCGCGGAGGGACACGCAGCGATCGGGCGCCCGGGGAGCTGCGGTTCACCTGCAGGGGTCCGCTCCTCCAGGGACACGATCGCGCCGACCGCGGGTGCGCCGTCGGGGCCGCGGACGAACCCCGTGAGGCGCGAGCCGCGGCGCAGCACGAGCTCGATCGTCAGGGGCGCGGGTGAGGGCCCTGCGGGCGCATCGACGAACATCGTCGTCGTGGCCCAGCCCGGCGCGTGCGCCACGACCGGGGAGCGGCCCGGCGGCAGCCCTGCGCCGTATTCGAAGCGCCCATCGACGTCCGTCTCGATCGTGACCGGGTGCGGGGCGAGGCCGCGCATGTCGCCGCTTGTCCACCCGCCCCTGTGGCCAGCGACGACGCGGGCGCCGACGACGGGGGCGCCGTCCACGTCGACCACCCGCCCGCTCAGCCGCGCGCCGGCGCCGCCGAGCACGAGCCGCGCCTCGCGGACCCCGGCGCGCTCTTCCGGCAACCCGCCGACGTCGAACATCTCGGAGGGCAGGTAGCCCGCGAGCGCGGCCTGCAGCTCGAGCGCGAGGCCGAGCTGCAGCTCGCAGCGACCAGCCGCATCGGCGCGCGCGAGCGGTCGCACGTAGGCGCTCCGGCCATAGCGTGAGCCGCCGTAGACGGTGGCGCCGGCCGCGGGGCGTCCGTCGGCGTGCGCGACGACGACGTGTACGATCGCCGCGCGGTCGTCCTCGAGCCGCAGCTCGAGGGTCTCGCTCGCGCCCGCCTCGAGCTTCGTGACGGCCTGCGCGACCCCCAGCGCGTCCTGAACGCGATAGCCGCCAGGGGCGAGGTCCGCGAGCTCGAGCTCGCCCTCCACATCGGCGCGCAGCTGCACGGGGTCGAGCCGCGCGCCGCCATCGAACGGGCCTTCGACTTGGAGGAGCCGATTGGGGACGGGAGCGCCGGCGTCGGACAGCACTCGCACGCGGAGCACCGCCGTGTTCGACGACGCGCGCGTCACGGTCTGCTCCGTCGCCGCGTCCGGGTCGAGGGCGCCGTCGGCGCGCGACGACGCTGGGGTTCCCTCCAGCGCCGGAGCTCGAGCCACGAGCACAACCGGCGGGGGCAGGACCAACTCGGCGGTGAGCGGCGCGGGGCGAGGCGCGTTGCGGAGGCGCATCGCGCGCACGCCCATGAGCGCGAGCGCAGCGACGAGGACGCAGGCCAGCGGGATCAGCGACTTCTTCACGGCGATCGACGCCAAGGGCGCCCAGGGCAGGCAGGGGAGGCCGGGGAGGTGGGGAGGCCGGGTAGGTGGGGAGGCCGGGGAGGTGGGGATGGGACCGGGGGCGTCGCCGAGGAGCGGCGCCACGACGGAGAGCCAGGCGCGCGGGTCCGAATCGTCGACGGCGCCGCCGGAATGGCGCGCGAGGTCCGCGCGCAGCTGGCTCAGCCCGCGCGTGAGGCGCGTCTTGACGGTCTTCACCGGCGCGCCCGTCTGCGCCGCGATCTGCGTCGGCGTCAGCCCGTCGTGGTAACGCAGCACGACCGCAGTCCGGTTCGGCTCCGCGAGGCGCGCGACGGCTTCGTGGAGGAGGCGCCCGCGCTCGAGGCGCTCGAGCGTGTCGCTCCCCTGCACGTCGTGTGTGAGCCCGGGCGCGAGCTCCTCGTGCTCCGCGCGGACCTCGCGCGACCGATACGATCGCCGATGCTCCGACACTGCGCGCCGACGCAGGACCGCCGCGAGCCAACCGCGCATGTCGCGCAAGGTCGTCGACGGCCGACGGAGCGCAGCGACCCACGTGTCGTGTACGAGGTCTTCAGCCGCGTGCTCGTCGTGCACGAGGCCCCGCGCGAGCCTCTGGAGGAACGGCCCGTGGTCGCGCAGGAGCGCCTCGATCGCGCCGTCCGCGCCGTCCGCGGCCGCGCGCGGCTCCAGCTCAGCCCCCTCAGCACGTCGTCGATCTCTGGCGCCCATCGCGGACAGAGTCGCGCGAAGGCGCGGCGGGGCTTCGAAGAACCGATGTTTTCTGGCCAACGAGCGCCCCCCGAGCGCGTCAACGCGCCAGGGCTCCGCTGTTCGGGTCGGCCAGAGTGGCCCCGGCTGGGCTCAACAGTCCCAGTAGGCGGTATAGCCGAAGCGCCAGCCCGAGTACGGATAGCCCCAGTAAGGCCCTGCGCCGTAGCGGTACCGGTCGCTGCGATCGTAACCCTCTGCGTTGCGCGACAGCGAGACGCTCAGCTCCTTGGCGCCCGCGGCGGTGTCCAGCGTGAGGCTGACGTTGACGCCCGTGAGCCGCGGCATGCGCAGGTCGCCGTCGCGAGGGAAGGCGAAGCGGAGCGCGAGGTCCCGCGCCTCCCCGCTCGCGATCTCGATCACCGCAGCCGTATCCGCGCCGTCCTCGAGGCGGGCAGGCCCGAACGCAGCCAGGTCCGGCCCGAGCACCTTGGCGCTCGCAGGGACGAAGCGCAGCGTGCCTGGCCCCTTGGCCTCGATGCGCAGCCGCACGAGCAAGTCCGGGTGGCCGCTGGCTGTCTGGCCTTGACGCTCGGCGCCGATCACGCCGATGAGGACCCGCGCGAGCTGCGGACCAGACGCGTTGGCCTGGACCTGGACCTCGGCGGGGCTCGGTTCGAAGTGGTACGGGTAGCTCGTGGACGCGCAGGACGCGAGCACGGCCATAGCGATGGAGAGAGCGAAGCGCAGCATAGGAGGGGGGGTCGGGGGCACAGGCGCTGCGGACCACAGCGGTGAGGCTGGCCCTGCGCGAGGAGGAGCCCTGCGCGAGGATAGGCCGATCCGCCCGCCCTCGACAGGCCCAACCTGCGACGCAGCGCAATTGCGCGCTGACAGCGGCGCAACCTCGGCTCAGCCCTGCAGGAACGAGCGCAGCATCCAGACTTCCTTCTCTTGCCCGTCGGCAAAACCCTCGAGCAGGTTCACCGTACCGACGTCCTCGGCCTCTTCGGCTTTGGCCGCGACCACGCGCGTCCAAGTGTTGAGCTGCACCAGATCCTCGGCGAGCGCCTGGACCATGCCCATGGCGTCAGGCATCTTGCTGACCTCCTGGATCCGCGCCTTCTCGAGCACGGCGGTGAGCGTCGGCAGCGGGCGCCCGCCGAGCGTCAGCGCGCGCTCTGCGAGGTCGTCGACTTTGACGGCAAAGGCCGTGTAGAGCTCCTCGAACTTCGCGTGCAGCGCGAAGAACATCGGGCCGCGTACATTCCAATGGAACGCGCGCAGCTTCTGGTAGTAGACCTGGTAGTCGGCTTGGAGCTGATTGAGGGATGCGATGAGGTCGCTCATGGAGGACGGTTCTGCTGTGGCTTTCGGCGCAAGTTTGGTGTTCGACATATTAACTCAGTAGGCCCCGGAGGGGCGGCATTCGAGCCGGCGCTCGCGTGAATCAGGGTTCATGCCTTCGATGGCGCGGACTCACGCCGTCTGCGTCGCGAGCGCGCGTTCGGCGTCCAGCACTGCGGCGGTGGCCGCGATGACCGCCGCCAGGCGCACGGCGTCCTGGACGTGCTCGCGGCTCGCGCCTTTCTCGCGCAGGACACGCTCGTGCGAGTCGATGCACCTGCCGCAGCCGTTGACCGCTGAGACGGCGATCGACCACAGCTCGAAGGCCACCGGGTCGACGCCGTGTGTCGCGATGCCTTGCATCCGGAGCCGCGCGGGCAAGCGCTCGTACTCCTCGTCCGACACCAGGTGCGTGAAGCGGTAGTACACGTTGTTCATCGCCATCAGCGCGGCGGCCGTGCGCGCGGCCTCCAGCTCAGCGGCGGAGAGGTGCGCGCGCGCCTCCGCGACGATCGCGCGGGACAAGTCCGCGTTGCGCGCTGCGAGCGCGGACGCGACCGCTGTACCCCAGAGCTGCAGGGGGTCGAGCTTTGTCCCGCGCTCGAGCAGCGCGAGATTGAGCTTCAGGTCCTTGGCGTGCGCGGGCAAGCGCTCGCGAATCTGTTCGAGGGTCATCGTGGCTCCTTGGTGTCGGCTCAGGCGACGTGGAGGGTCTCTTCGCCCCGCTTCCAGTTGCACGGGCACAGCTCGTCGGTTTGGAGCGCGTCGAGGACACGCAGCACCTCCTCGGGGTTGCGCCCGACGCTGCCGTCGTTCACGGACACGAAGCGGATCACGCCCTCTGGGTCGACGAGGAAGGTCGCGCGACGCGCGACCTTGTCCACGGGGTCGAGGATGCCGAGCGCGTCCGAGAGCCCGCGCGACAGGTCCGACAGCATTGGGATCGGCAAGTCGCGCAGGTCCGCGTGATCGCGCTTCCACGCGAGGTGGACGAACTCGTTGTCCGTGCTGACCGCGAAGGTGTCCGTGTCGCGGTCGCTGAAGTCGCGCGCGAGGTCGCCGAAGCCCTTGATCTCGGTCGGGCAGACGAACGTGAAGTCCTTGGGGTAGAAGAAGAGCAGCCGCCAGCGGCCAGCGCTCGTCTCGGGCGTGAACGTCTGGAACGCGGTGCTCGGGTCAGTCGAGGTCACCCCGGTGAGTGCGTAGTGCGGGAAGCGGTCGCCGATGGTCAGCATGTGGATGGCGCTTGGACGTGAGCGTGGATGCAAGGCGGTCGCGTCGGCGACCTGAGGGCCCTTGCATCGCTCGACGGGGAGAGTCTCGACCGCGCCAGCGGCGCGCTCCAATCGCTCCTTCCGATCGTGGTGATCGGGCCCTTCGATCGCGCCCCGCGTTGCGCGCACGCTCGCGCTGCCCTCGCGCGAACGAAATGGAGCGGACACCTCAGCGAGGTGTCCGCTCCGAACTCTCCGATCCTGCGCCAACGAGCAGCGCGCCTGGGCGCACGACACGTCGGCTCTCCTGCTTGCCGAGCGGTGTTCTCCGGCACCGCCCGACGACCCATCAGGGCGCCCGATCACCAGTCGCGCCGACTCCTTGGCCCCGCTCGACTTCAGCGAGCGCCGAGGGCGCTGGCGAAGCCGGGTCCGGGGGCCGTCCAAGGCTGCAACGGACCGCGGTCTCTGTCCGCTCGCCGCCCGTCTCGCGACGGGGCGGCGGCGTGGGCAGGAATCCGAGCGTCCGGAAGACCTCGAGCGAGGAGGGGTTCGACATGGGGAAGGTGCGCCCGTCGGGCGTCAGCACTTCCGCAGCACGAGCGAAGCGTGGGGCAGGATCCCCCGAGAAATCCTCCCGAGCCGACCGGAGGCTCAACCGCCGAGGTAGGCGTCGACCGTCTCGCGGTCGGAGCTCCGCACGGTGATCCCGCCCGGGCCGCGGCCCGGGAAGGTCACGCTCTTGGCGGGTTCACCCGAGGCCAGGAACTCCGTCAGCGCCTCAGAGCCTGCGCGGAGCACCCAGAGGCGCCCGTCGACGAGCTTCACGTAGTAGCCCGGTCGCGACAGCAGGTACTCCTCGAGCTCGTCCCGGCTCGCGCCACGCAACGTGATCCCGCCCGGGCCTCGGCCCGGGAGCGTCACGCTCTTTGCCGGCTCGCCCGAGGCGAGGAACTCCGCGAGGGCGTCCGACCCCTCGCGCAGGACCCAGAGACGGCCGTCGACGACGGCGGTGTGGAAGCCTGGCCGCCCGTAGCTCGTCGTCGCCGCCTCGACGGTGGCTCGGCCAGCGTCGACCGCGTCCGTCGCCCGTGACGCCGCGGGGTCCGCGTTGGGGGAGGTGGCCGTCGCGCCGTCCGAAGACCGGCAGGCTGCGAGGAGCGTGAGCGTGAGGGCTGCGAGCCCAAGGTTGCGTTGGATGTCCATATCGATGGCTCGAATGGGATCAAGAGCATCCCATCTGCTTATCAATATGGGATCAAGATTGTATTAAGAGGGCGGCGGGCGAGTCGCCGCGCGGCGCGCCCCGGGCGCCCAGCGGGCCCCTCCTTGGCCCCGGGATGCACCACAAGGGTGCGTGGTCGAGAGACGCCCTCGGTTGCGTTCAATACCTGCCCCCTCCGGTGCCGATCACCTCCACGGCTGATGTCAGCCCCACGCCGATTCCCTCGGCCCGCAAACGACCGATCGGATCGTCCGTCCCAGATGGTCCCCCCCTCCGATGGATGACTGCACCGTACTGCTCGCACTTCCCCGTTACCCGGACCACTCAGCGCTCGTAGCGGCGCTCGAGGCCAGGTCGGTCGGGGTCACCTTGGCTGAGACCAGAGGAGAGGTCCTCGAGGGCACGGCGACCGCCCAGTGCGCGGTCATCGACCTCGGGCTGGGGTCGGCGCCGAGCTCGGCCCCCGAGGCCCTAGGCCTCCTGTGTCAGATCATCAAGGTCGCGGCTGGGCGGCCGGTCTTCGTGCTGGCAACCGACTGCGTACCGGTTGAGGCCCTCCTCGCAGCAGGGGCGGCGGACGTCCTCGAGCCCCACGCGTCCCCAGCGCTGGTCGCGCACCGCATCGTCGAGCGCGCCCGTCATTCGCCCGCGGCTCGAGCGGCGCCGGAGCCCGATGACTTCATGGCGCGCGTCGCCGAGCGGATCGTTCGGGCTCGTGAGCGCGAGGGACAGGCGCCGCTCTTCGTGGTGCGAGTCCCTGGTCGCGAAGGGCGCCTCGGGGACGAGATCCTCCGCGCTATCGACGATGCCGCGAACAGCCTCGGGGAGACTGCGGAGTTCAGCGTCTCTTCGAATCGGGTCGCGACGATGCCGGTCGGCGATGACGGCTTGGCGGTCCTCGTGCCGGACCTCAACCGCGTCCAGGACGCAGCGCGCTTCGCGAGCGCCCTGCGCACTGCGCTGTCACGCCGGGTCGCGTTACCCGTTCACATCGGCGTCGCGTGTTCTCCGTCGGACGGCGGCGACGCGGACTCACTCGTGAAGCACGCGCTGCTGGCGTCCGGACGCGCGCTCCGCGACGGGCAGGGAGAGGTCGTCTTCCACTCCGAGGCCATGGGGCGCTGGGCGTTCGAGCGCTTGACGCTCGAGGCGAGCCTGCGCAATGCGCTGCAGAACGGCGAGCTCGTGCTCTACTACCAGCCCCGCGTCGATATCGAGACGCGCGAGATTCGCGGCATGGAAGCGCTCTTGCGCTGGATCCACCCGCAGTTCGGCTTGGTGTCGCCGGCGCAGTTCATCCCGCTCGCCGAGGAAACGGGGCTCATCGTCCCGATCGGCGAGTGGATCGTCGGTGAGGCGGCGCGGCAGAACAAGACGTGGCGCGCAGCTGGTCTGCCCCACATTCGCATCTCGGTCAACCTGTCGCCCGTGCAATTCCGCCGCGCGGACCTGTTCGACCAGGTCGCCAATGCGGTCACGGCGTCGGGCCTCGACCCGGACGGCATCGAGCTCGAGGTGACCGAGAGCCTCTTGATGAACGACCCGACCCAGACCGCAGCGACGCTGCGTCGCTTCAAGGACTTCGGGTTGAAGCTCTCCATCGACGACTTCGGAACGGGCTACAGCTCGCTCTCTTACCTCAAGCGCTTCCCGATCGATGCGCTGAAGATCGACCGCTCCTTCGTGACCGATCTCACGACGAACCCGGACGACGCCGCGATCGCGACCGCGATCATCCTGATGGGCCACAGCTTGAAGCTGAAGGTGGTCGCCGAGGGCGTCGAGACGGAGAATCAGCTCGCGTTCCTGCGCGTGCTGCAGTGCAACGAGGCGCAGGGGTTCCTCTTCAGCCCGCCTGTGCCCGCCGAGAAGGCGGCCGCGCTGCTGGCGAACCAGCCGCAGCAGGGCCTGCGCCGCGCGGCGTGAGCAACGACAGGCGCTGCGCAGCTCAAGGCTGCGCGGCGTCTGCGCCGCGATCGAAGGCGCGCGCCAAGATCGGCGGCGCGAACAACAACCCGAGCGCGGCGAGCAGCAGAATGACCCCGCCCCGCTGCGCGCCGTCGAGGTCGAGCCGCGCTTGGGCCGGCGCGGACTCAAGGTAGAGGACCTCAGCGCTCAGCGTCGCGCCGAGGGGCGCGTCGCGGCCAAGGCCAAGGCGCTTGATATCCACCGTCGCTTCGAAGCGCTGCAGGGTGCCGTCGCGGGCGAGGAACTCGACGGTCGGGCGCAGCTCGATGTCGACGCCGAAGAGCGACCGGACCTCGTGCTCGACGATGCCTGCCAGGTGGCCTTCTGCGCGCAGCGCGCGGCCGATGAAGCGCCGCTCCTCGAACCAGCCGAGCGCCGCGAGCACGACAAGGAGCCCAGCCAGGAGCCGCGCAAGTGCACGTGACGAACGCATCCTTCGGATCATAGCGCCTGACCCAGTTGCTTGACCCCGCCGCTTGGCCAGGCAAGCTGATTCTGCCGCTCAGCCCGGAGGAGGGACCCCGCGCGCCCGGAGGCTCGCGCTCCATGGTCGACCTCGCGCGGGCGGGGTCGAGGTGCGCGGTTAGAGGCGCTTCGTCTCGAACGTCAGGTGGAAGGTCGTGCCTCCACCGGGGCGCGCGTCGAAGGAGAGGTCGCCGCCGAAGAGGCGCGCCACTTGCTTCGCGACCGCCAGCCCGAGGCCGCTCCCGCTGCTCGCCTTCTGGGCCACCTTCGGCGCAAATGGCTCGAAGAGTGACCCGGTCTCGCGCGGGTGAATGCCGTCGCCCGTGTCTTCGATGTCGACGCGAATGCGCGCGACGCTCCAGGTCATGCTCGGCTCTGCGTGCACGCTGATGCGAACTCCGCCGGCTTCTGTGAAGCGTACGGCGTTCGAAATGAGCTGGTCGATGACCTGCGCGAGCCGCTGCCCGTCGCACTCGATCTGGCGCGGCACCTCTGGCGCGATCGAGACTTCGAAGCTGAGGCCCTTTGCCTCCGCCCGCGCGCGATGCACCTGGGTCGCCTCTTCGACGAGCGTGAAGAGGTCGCATGGCCCGAGCTCGACCCCGAGGGTGCCTTGCTCGAGGCGTGTCAGGTCCAGCGCCCGCGCGACGGTCTCCATGAGCTGTTGGCTCCGATCGAGGGTCGCTTCGAGCCCGGTCGTACGGCCGCTCTGGACGAGACCGTCGAGGATGTCGCGCAGGCTCGCGCCGACGTCTTCTGTCAGGCGCTCCAGGAAGGCGCGCTTGATCTCGGCGGAGCGATCAGCGCTCGCCTTCGACGTACGCAGCGCTTGGTTCGCCGTCTCGAGCGATGCCGCATAGGAGCGCGCCTCGGCCTCCTTGGCCATGATCTCACCGCGTGCTTCGAACTCCCGCGCCGTGGAGTTCCACTTCTCCGTGAGCGCGGTTGCGAGCTGACGAATCTCAACCGGATCGAAGGGCTTCTTGAGGATCAGGAGGCGGTCACTGCGCCCAAGCGTCTCGACCGTCTGTTCCCAGGAATAGTCGGAGAACGCCGTGCAAATCACGCATTGGAGGGCCGGGTCGGCTTTCCACAGCTCTTGGATCGTCTTGACGCCGTCCCAGCCCGGGGGCATACGGATGTCGACGAACGCGACCGCGTACGGGCGACCTTCCGCGACGGCGAGCTTGACTGCCTCGAGCGCCTCTTGGCCCTGCAGCGCGGACGTGATCTCGAAGCTCGTCGCGCCGGCTTCAGCCGGCTTCGGCGCAGAGTCCTTCCCAAAGAACGCCGCGCGCGCGGCTGCGAGGCTCTTTTGCTGCGTCCCGGCCTCGCCGATGGCGCCGAGGATCTTGCGATAGTCGTCGTGGATCGACGGCGTATCGTCGACCGTCAAGACGCGGCGATTGGGGGCGTGTGTCATGCCGCCTCCTTCTCCGCGCGGGCGCCGAACGGGAGCTCAAGGATGAAGGTCGCGCCGTTGCCGCGGCCGGGGCTCTCGACGCTGAGGGTGCCCCCGAGCGTCTTGGCGCCGTTTGCCGCGCTGTGGAGCCCGAGGCCGCTGCCCGAGGGCTTGGTCGTGAACCCGAGCTGGAAGATCCGTGTCAGGTCTTCAGGCGCGATCCCGACGCCGCTGTCGCGGACCTCAATGCGTAGCTTGCCGCCGAACGTCCTGTGCGCGCGGATCCGCAGCGAATGGCCCTCGGGGCGCGGCGCGCACTCCTCGATCGCTTGGCGCGCGTTCTGCACGAGGTTGACGACGATCTCGAGCGTCTTGTGACGGTCGATTACGAGCATTGGGAGGTCCGGCTCGAGCTCGACCACGATCGGCGTCGTGCTTGACCCGCGCGCGCGCTCCGTCATCTTGACCGCGTCGGTGATGAGCCCGTCGACCGCGACGCGTTCGATCACCTGCGTGTTACGGGCCAGCCCCTGCTGCGACTTGACGAGCTCGCACACGTGCTCGATGCCCGAGGACAATGACGTGATCTCGCGCGCGATCTCGTCGCGGTCGTTCTCGAGCTGGCTGACGAGCGCGTTCAGGAAGGGCTGAAGGTGCTGGCCCTGCGGGTCCTCTGTCAGGAACTTGGCGAGGTCGTCAGCGCGCTCGCGCATCGTCTGCGTGACCCTCGAGAGGTCATCCACGCACATGCCCGTGACGCGCTCGCTCAGCACGCTCGTCGAGATGTTGACGCTGTTCAGGACATTGCCGACGTTGTGCAGAATGCCCATCGCGATCTCGGACATTCCCGCGGCGCGAGCGGTCTCAATCACCTGACGGCGCGCCTCTTCCAAGCGCTCCAGCATCTCGTCGAATGCGCGCGCCAAGATTCCGAGCTCATCCGCGCGGCCGTCATCGACACGCACGGAGTAGTCCTCGTTCGCGCCGATCTTCACGACCGACTGAGTCAAGCCGGCGAGCGGGCGCAGCACAAGCGCCCTCAGCGCGATCGTCAGCGTCAACAGCAGGCCGAGTGACAACGTGAGCGACAAGAGGAGCCCAGACCGGATCGCGACCGCAGCGGCGGCTGAGATGTCGCGCTGCAAGACTGTCCGAACGAGGAACTCGGGGCGCCGGTGGATGTCATTCAGCGTCGCATAGACGTCCAGGCGCTGGTCATCGACCGGAACGACGACTGGCTCCGGGCTCGACGTTGCCAGGTCTTGTTGCTCGCGTGCCTCCGCGGGCACGGAGTTCGACCCTACGGGCCACACGTCCACGCCGAAGCCGAGGCGCCGCTCGAGCTCGCCTTCGAGGTCCGCGCCGAGGAAGCGGCCCACGACGACGATCCCTCGCCGCTGCTCGGAGCGCGTCGCAGGGACGAGGTTGCGGGCGGCGATGAGCATCGGTCCGAGCTCCGTGGCCATCAGGCCCGCGGCGAGCACGCCCCGCTGCTCGGAGACGCCCTGTGAGTCCATGGATCGTCCGATGAGCTGGGTCAAGTTGACCGACTCAGCGGGCAGCATTCGCAGGCTGTTCCAGTCCGCGTGATCGGGGTGTTGCACGTGCAGGAAGCGCACGGTGCCGTCGACCTCGAGGATCGCGGTGACGTCGAACCCGCTTGCCTCGAGGACTCCCGGCTCGACGAGCTCGCCGTCGATCTTGGCGCTCGGACGCGCGATGGCGGCGTGGAGACGGTCCGACCACGCCAAGCGGACCGCGTCACGGCCGAGGTCGTCCGCCTCCTCTTGGAGCACGCGCGCGGCGAGGCGCGCGGCGTCCTGGGCCTTGATTCGTTCGACGGTCCCGAAGTGCTGCTCGAAGAGGCCGCGGTGCAGCCGATCGCCGACGAAAGCCCCTAGCGCGATGACGCAGGCGAGGAGCAGTGTCAGGCGAAGGGACAGTGACATCGCAGCTAGGGGGGCGAGCTTCGAGCGGAGTCTCAGCCCACGGTCGATTCTGTGCGGACCTCTCCGGTCGGCAGCGCGGCGCCGACTCCATCGAGCTGCTCGCTGGCCGCCTTCGTGTCGTCGCTCGTGCGCAAGGGGCGCGTCGCTTCGTTGATCAATGCGGCGAGCTCCGTGAGCTGGTCGCCTTTGCGAAGGCGGAAGTCGCGCGGCCGTTCGCCGCGGATCACGGCGCTGAGGAACTGCTCGAAGCGGTAGACCGGCCCGGCGATACGGAACGTGCAAAGCACCCCGATGCTCAGCGTCAGGGGCAGGAAGACCCCGAACGAGGCGACCAGGACCTTGAACGTAATGCGGTTGATCTCCTCGAGCACGATCGGGCCGTCGTTCGGGAGGCCCACGGCGGTCTCGTGCAGGATGTTCGTGAATAGAACGAACTGCAGCAGGAGCGAAAGGGCCGAGAGCCCGACGAAGATGCCGGTCAGGCGAAGCTGGAACAGCGGCTTGATCAGCTTCTTTTTGCGGCGATAGTTTTCCGGCATGGTCTGTTCCTAGTCCGTCTCATCGACCGCGCCAGCAAGCGACTTGAGGGCGATTTGAGGCGTCAAGCCGGGGCCGTTGTGCGCGATTGAGTCGGCGCGGTGCGCAGCTCAAGAGCGCTGGCGCGGTGGGCTCGACATCGGCGGTGCAGCCGCAGGTCGCCCGACAGGCTCCTAGGGCGTCAGGGCCTTGCGCCAAGCTCTCGCGTCTGGGGGCAGCATCTGCCCGGTCAAGCTGCGCAGGCACGTAGCTGCCTGAGCCCTGACGGACGACGAGGAGTGATCGAGGAGGTCGACGATCTCCAGCTCCATTCCCCGAGCGCGCACGCCCTCGAGGGTCGCCAGCGCGATCCGGATGATCGTCGGATCGGTGCTGGTCAGGAGCGGCGTCGTCGCTTTGCCGATCTCGTCGCGATAGAGCCTGTGGTGGGCCGCTTCACACAGGATCGACAGCGCTGTCGTGCGGTCCGCCGCCGCGAGGCGCCCGAGCTCACGGCTGCCCCGATCTCGCCACCAGGCCTCCTCGCGCTCGAACCAGGCGCTCCAGCGTGCATGTGACGGGCCCATGGTCATCGCCGAGATCTGTCTCAACGAGTCGTGCGCGGAGTTGCGCACAGAGGCCGTATCGTCGCGAAGCAGCGAGATGAGCTGGGGGAGCGCCGGTCGGTCCTCCAGCGCGCCGAGCGTCTGCGCTGCTCCGATACGCTCGAACACGACGTTCGACTCCATGTAGGGTCGAATGCGGCGGAGGTCCGCGTCGTCCAGCGAGGGGCCGACCCGGAGCGCGAGGCCGTGCATCCGGTTGAGGATCATGCCGTCCGCATCCGGGCGCACGCCAAGCAGCCCGGCCAGCATGGCGAGCCGCCGCGGCGAGACGACCGCGCGCAGCGCGTCCGCAAACGCCGGCTCGAGGCCCTCGACCGCTTGGATGAGCGAGCGCTCCAGGGGCCTCTGGGACTCGCGCTCGTCGCGGAGGAGCGCAGCCTCCAAGGTCGCCTGCAGGAGGGCGCGCGCCTCGCGCTGCCGCTTGGGGCAGCGAGTCGGAGGCCCGCCAGCGCGGTCGCGGTGGGCATCGCGTCGGGCGCTGGGTCGGCCGTAAGCACCCCGAACGCCACGTCGATGCGCGCGATGGTCTCAGGGCTTGGAGGGGTGCCCAAGCCCGAGACACGGGTCAGCACGCGCTCGGGATAGCCGCTAACGAGCTGCAACAGGGTCGCGGCGCCGGCGCGCGAGTCGCCCTGGGCCCGCTGGACGGTGCGCCGCAGCATCGACGTGAACTCCCCGGCTTGGGCCGGAGTGCTCGCGTCCAAGGCCGCGTCGACGCTGCCCGCGGTCGGGAGCTTGCCCGCGACGGCGGCCCCGAGGAGCGCGGCGAGCTGGTCTTCGGCGGCGGTCGCGCGGGCAAGGGCGGGCCCACTCGCCGCCGACGCAGCGCCCCCGACCGCGTGGAGCGCGCCGAGCCCGATCACCACCCAGCCCGCGAGGCCGCCGCGCCGCCGGGGGGCAGCGCGTCGAGGTTGTCTAGGGTGGGGGGGGATCATGGCTTCGGGGACCTGCCGTCCTACCGAGCCGCTCGAACCTGCGCTCGATAGGCCTCGATCGTGTCGTCGGGGTCCATGCCGGACGGTCGCAGCGGCTCACCGTAGCTATCGGTCACCGGGTCGAGCCACCGTAAGGAGATCACGCGGTCCATCGCCCCGATCTGGGTCTGGTCGAGCACCCCGTCAAAGGACTGCAGCAGGCCGTTGGCGTCGAGGTACGCCGCGTGGGCGATCGCCTCGGGGCTCGCATTGGCCGGTGTCTTGGGCTCGATCCCGCGGCGCCGGAGGTCCGCCAGTGGATCGAATCCGATCTTGAGCGCAGCGCGGGGCTCCTCTTGGATGATCTCCCAAGAGTTCTGGCGCGGCAGGATCGGCACGCCGACCCCGTCGTGGCGGAAGGCCTTGTCGAACGTGACCCAGGCGCCGTCCGCGATCGAGAGGTGTTTCGCGGACGCGGCGCCGAAGTATCGCAGCCCGGTCGGGAGCGTGATCCGGTGGCCCGGTGCGTAGAGGATGCCACGGAAGACGCCGGAGCACTTGAGCTCGACGTCGTCATCGTTCTTGGGGTCGGCGGGGGGCGGGATGCTGATGTAGCAGCCTCTGCTGGCGACGTCGAGGTTCGACGAGATGAGCAGCGATCCAGCCTCGAACTTGAGCTTCTTGCCGATGTGGAGGTGAATCGGGCCGCTGCTGTCGTCCAGGATGACGACGCCGCCCTTCTTGACCTTCAACTCATCGACATGCAGCACTGCCGGTCCGTGGAGCTCTAGGCTCCCACCCTTCTTGACCTCGATCTTCTTCGTACGGCCAGAGACCTGATTGACGTCCTTCTTACCGACCAGGACGATGTCCATCGTCTCGACATCGAGCCGTGTGATCGGCTCGATGACGTCCGGCAGGAGCACCTCGTTCTCGCTGGGGGTCAGGGTCAGGATCTTCGTGTTCCCGTTCGTCTGGACGGTGTGGTCCACGCCCGCGCGGAGCGCGCCCAGGATGTAGCTGTAGAGCGGCACGAGGTTGGCGGCGGACAGCGCGAGACGTTCCGCACAGGTCGGGTCGAGCGCCAACAACTGCGCCTGGATCTCGGTCGGCAGACCCTTGACGTGTACGAGATAGGGGTCGGGGGTGCCGAGCGGCCACGTCGCCGCGTCGTCCAAGACGATGTCTGCGTTGCTCTGCACGAGCGCGTCCGCGCCCGTGGTCGGGAAACCGAATCCAGTGACCGTCTGTGCGTCGTAGCTGCCGTCCCGTGAATCGAAGCCATCCAGGATGACCGCGTCGCCGATCAGGACCCCCTCGTCGCCGAAGAAGCCCACGTTGCCGACGGGGTTCACATTGGGCAGCACCTGGAGCCGAACGGTGAACGCGCCAATCCCCACGCGCCCGCGGCTGGTGAGCACCCGCCGACCATCGTTGATCGACTCGCTCTCGACCCAGTACACACCATCGTGGAAGCGCACCGGCACGTCTTCGCTGCCGAGCTCGCCGCTGCGCCCCTGCGAGACGGCGAGCACCGCCTCGGCGAGCCCAGCTTCGGCGACATAGAGCGCGCGCTTCTTGTCGATCGCGCTGCACTGGCGGCGCGCGAACGCTGACTGCACTTGGACCACGTAGGCGCCGAGCCCCGCGATCACGAACACCGCCATGAGCGACGCAAGCAAGGCAGATCCCCTGCGCGCTGCGCGCGGCTCTCGGGCATTTACGCGGTTTGTTCCGCGGATTTCAACTTTCAACATTGGTCCCCCTCGAGTCCGCCTGGCACCAGGCACGCACCGTCAGTTGCGCGGCGCAATCCGCAGCGATCGTTCGACTGGGCGGCGAACGCCCTTTTCGTCCACCCGCTCGACCGTCAAGAACACTTGCACTTGCGCCCCGTCTCGAGCGAAGGCAAGCCCGCCTTCATCGAGTAAGTCGTTCCCGTTGTCGTCTTCCGCGTTGCCGCTGACCTCGCCCTTGTAGGCGAGCGGGACCGCGTTCGACCAGGTGATCTGCCGCCCGGTCGCCTCATCCGCGTCTTCGATCCAGGAGACGTGACCGCCCTCGCGGGTCACGCGTTGATCTCGAGCGGTGTTCGTGATCTTCTTGCCTCCTCCGGTCTTTGGACCCCCGCTTCCGGCTTCGACCTCGTTGTGGGCGCTCCAAGAGATCTGTTCCGTCGGGCTCATCAAGACGTTCCCTTCGCCGTCACGCCCAATGACGGAGGCGAAGCGCACAAACGACGAAGGCATCGGCGCCGGGACCGGCCCTTCGATCTCGGAGTCTTCCGCGGACATCAGGGCGAACGTGATGCGATCGAGGGTCAATTCCAGCTCATTCTCGAGGCTGCTCATCATCGCGCCCGAGCGCGCAGCGGTCGCGCCACACTTCGAGACGAGGTGGATGTTCACGATGATCAGCGCCAGGATCGTCAGCGCGATCAAGACCTCTATCAAAGTGAATCCGTCGGAAGACTGGACCGAGCCGCGCCGCTTCATCATTGCTCGTTCTCTTTTTGAAGATCGACGAACATCGTGCTCATCTCGAACTCCCGCGGTCCTAGCCGGCTCCGCCACTCGATCCGAACGATCACTGGAAGCACGAGATAGTCATTCGAGTGGTCTGCAGCGTCGATGACCATGTCGCCGCTGAGGTCACGCGGCAGGCCGAGGTCCGGCAGGTCTGCATCCTCGCGCACGATCCCGTTGACGTCGGGCATCACAATCGTCCCGATCGGCCGCGCGATGCCGCCCGGTTCGATGATGGCGTCCAGCCCCTGGACGTCGAAGAGCGGGCCAGGTGCTGTCCCTGGGCCCAGCGGGTCATCCGCTGGGTTCGTGTTATAGGACGTGAACAGGTCGATGAACGGCGTCGCGCGGAGCGTCTCCATCGTGTTCATGGCCGCCTCGACCGCGGTGGCTTGCTCTCGTTTGGACAGCGCGTGGGACAGGGAGGCGCTGATCGTCGAGGAGAGGATGTAGGCCGCGACGGTGAGGATCAGAATCGAGATCGTGATCTCGATCATCGTGATGCCGCGGCGAGCCGCGCCGCGCGCATCGGGTAGGGAGAACGCCAAGGCCATCATTCCTCGATGTACTTCGAGCTTCCACAGGCCGAAGCTTGATGGCGATCGGGTGTTCGGGAGTTGGGCGTGAGTTTCTTGACGGGGCAGGTGCCCGGAACCGGAAACGATTTCCACTCCCTCGCCAATCAGGCGCCGCAGCGAGCGAGATACGCGGGGGGCGCATAGGCGTCGACCTGGATGGCGTCACGCTTCAGCGCGAGCGCGGACTGCAACACTTCCCGCTCAGCAGCTGAGATCGTCCCCTGCGCCAACGCCGCGTCTGCGAGGTGTTCCTGGCCGAGCTTGGGCAGGTGCCCGAGGGCCACGGCCTCCTTGATGCGCTTCTGAATGCCGGCTGCGCGGTGCAGCTGAACAAAGGCGCGGTCGAGTTGGCCGAGCCCCGGCGCCTCGTTCGCCGGGAGGAAGATGTGGCGAGTGAGGCGCGAGCGGAGGTCGAGTGACCCGTGGACCGACTGCGCGATGTGCGACTCGAGCGCGTCCGAGGGGCGGCGCTGCGTCGGTCCCCAGGGGAACGCGACCCACCGTATCAGCCACGCCAGCGCGCGGTTCGGCAAGTTGTTCAGCGTCTCCACGAGCGCCGACTCAATCTCAGCAGTCGCCCGCGTCGCCGCCCAGTGCATCAGCGGCTCCTCGGCGGAGGGCTGGCCGTCATCCTCGAACTGCTTGATCGCGCAGGAGCCGAGGTAGAGCCAAGCCAGCGCGTCCGCGAGCCGGCCGGTGAGGCGCTCGCGCCGCTTGAGCTCGCCGCCGAGCGACGCCATGGCGCCCTCTGAGACGAGGGCAAAGGCCGCTGAGAGGCGCGTCAGGCGCTTTGCATGGGGCGCGGTCGCCGCGCCGAAGGGCGTGCGAGCGAGGCGCCCGCCCGTCAGGCCCAGGACCAACGCGCGTGTCCCCGTCGATAGCGCGTGGCCGATGTGGCCCCAAAACGCGCGATCGAACGCCTTGAGGTCGTCCGCCTGTGCGGCACGGACCTCGGCGAACGCAAACGGGTGGCAGCGCAGCGCCCCCTGCCCGAATACGATCAAAGTGCGGGTCAGGATATTGGCGCCTTCGACCGTGATTCCGATCGGGATCACCTGATACGCCCGCGAGAGGACGTTGCGCGGCCCGCGGCAGATGGCGGCGCCCGCCATCACATCCATGGCGTCGTTGACGACGTCGCGCATCTCTTCCGTAGAGACCCATTTCATGATCGCCGAGACGACCGATGGCTTCTCGCCGGTCGCGACGGCGCTCGCCGTGACGCGTCGCGCCGCGTCCATCGCCCAGGTCTTGGCGTAGATGCGCGCCAGCTTCTCCTCGACGCCCTCGAAGCGCGCGATCGGCATGCCGAACTGCTCGCGCACATGCGCGTACGCCGAGACGGCGCGCGTCGTGGTGGCCATCGTGCCACAGGACAGCCCAGGGAGGCTCAGGGACCGCCCCGCGGAGAGGCAGTCCATCAACATGCGCCAGCCCTGCCCGAGCCCGTCGCGGTCGCCGATGACATGGCTCAGCGGAATGAAGACGCTGCGCCCGGTCGTCGGTCCATTGATGAACTTCACGCCGAGCGGGTCGTGGCGGCGGCCGGTCTCCACGCCTTGCAGGTGGACGGGGACGAGCGCGCAAGTGATGCCGAGGTCGTGCTCTTCGCCGAGGAGGCCGTCCGGGTCGAGGGCCCGGAAAGCCAGGCCGAGCAGCGTGGCTTTAGGGGCCATAGTGATGTAGCGCTTGTCCCAGTCGAGGCGCAGGCCAAGGACCTCGGCGCCTTCCCAGGTCCCGTGGCACACGACGCCGCGGCTCTCGAGCGCGCCCGCGTCGGAGCCGGCATACGGCTCCGTGAGCGCAAAGGCCGGGATTTCCTCGCCGCGCGCGAGGCGCGGCAAGAAGTGCGCTTTCTGCGCATCCGTCCCGTAGTGCAGCAGCAGCTCCGCGGGGCCGAGCGAGTTCGGCACCATGATCGTGATCCCGAGCGTCACGTTGTGGCTCGACGCCTTGGTCACGACGGCTGAGTTCGCCTCGGGCGAGAAGCCGAGGCCGCCGTACTCCTTCGGAATGATCATCCCGAAGAACCCAGCGCGCTTGAGATGGTCCCACAGCTCCGGCGACAGGTCGCCGGTCCGATCGACTTCGTCCGGGTCACAGAGCCGGCACGCGTCTTCGAGCTCGCGTTGGAGGAACCCCTGTTCGATGATCGAGAGCCCCGGGCCGCGGTGATCGGCCAGCTTGCCCCAGTTCGGACGTCCAGAGAACAGCTCTCCGTCCCACCAGACCGTGCCTGCTTCGAGGGCGACGCGCTCCGTTTCGCTCATGCGCGGGAGCATCTTGCGCACCCGCGGCAGCAGCGCGCGTGTGATGAGCGCTCGGCGGACCACGGGCACCCCGCTCAGCAGCACGAACAGCACGAGCGCCGCTGCGGCCCCGATGAAGCGAGGGTCGCGGAGGTCGCCGCTGTAGCCTGCGTACGCCAAGCCGATCGCCGCGGGCAGCACGACCGCGAGCCACGCGCGACCGAAATAGAGGAGGGTCAGCGCGAGTGCGAAGAGGCCAACGGAGACGAGTGCGATCATGGCGATGGGGCGGGGACCGAAGAGTCCCTCCTCTCATCGTCCATCGGCGCTCACGAATTGACCGGTCAAGATGTCGCGTCGCCGTCGGGCGGGTTGACCCGGTACGCCCACGGGGAATGGCCAGGGAGCTCCCCCGCGGCGTTCAGGTCAGGGTCGCCGCCTCCGTGGTCTTCGCCGAGCACCAAATGCAACGGGACGAAGACGCCGCGCCCTGCCCAGCGCTGATCCGGTCCGACGCGCTTGACGCCGCCGAGCGACGTCGGCACGAGCACCAGCGCTGCGTGGCGGCCGCCGGGCAGGTCGTGGCCTGTGCAGCGCAGCACGATCACCGTCACGTCGGGCCGGACTTGGACGGGGTCCCATTCGAGCCGGAGCCCCGGCACCGTGGCGGCGCCCCAGGGGCCGTCCGTCGGCGTGGCGGTCACGCGGGTCATCCCTTGTGGGGCTGCGACGATCTCCTCATCCGCGCGGAGCTGAGGCCAGAGCTCTGCGCGCTGGCGCGGCGACGCGTGGGGCACGAGGGTCGCGAGGAGCTGGGCACCTTGCCCCGCCATCGGCAGCGCGTCTTCGCTCGCGTCGCGGGCACCCGTGAGGTCGCCGAGCGGCGGCGGCGGCGGCGGGACTTCGCGGCTGAGGGTCCCCGGCTCGACAAGCTCGGCGTCCTCGAGCCACTCGGGCCGCCGCGGCTGAGCGAGCCGCGGCGTCGCTTCACTCGTGTGTTCGGGCCCCTGGCTCGGTGGCCCGCTGCGCGCAGGCTCGGGCGCCGCGGCGTCAGGCGGTTGCTCCGGCAGCCACGGCATCGCCGGGCGCGGATCGCTGACGCGCGGCGCGATCGGCAGTTCGGGCGCGGGCACCAAGCGCGGACGAGCGCGGCCCTCTGCCCGCATCGTCTCCGTCCACCCAGGCGCGCTGCCGGCCCCGCTCGCCAGCGGCTGCGCAGGCGAGCGCCAGGTCGGAGGGAGCGACGCGATCGGCACCGGATTGCGGCGCTTCCACGCGCTCACGATGACGGCGACGAAGAATCCAATGAGCGCACCGAGGAAGAGCGGCGTGCGCCCGAAGCCTTGCCAGAGCAGCCAATGCAGCGCGAGCGCGACCGGCAGCACCCACCAGTGGAACGAGTGTCCCCGCCCGCGTAACGCGAGCGCCAGGACGATCAGTGCGGCGATGACGGCGAAGTGGTGCACGAGCGAACGTTGCTGAACGTACCTCGGCGCGCTGCCTTCTGGTACTGCCGATCAGAGGTCGAAGTGCCGGTGCACCCAATCGGGACGTGAGTAATCCCAATTGCGCTCCGCCATCCCAGCGACGAGCACCGGATAGAGCGCCTCGATGCCTTGTCGCATTTCGAGCGTGAGCCCCGTCGAGGCACAGTAGAGGTCCAGCGCTGCGCGCTCATGCGGCGCGCGGCGAGCGTGATCTCGAACGCTGCGCCATGCGGCGCCGAGCGAGCCGCCGGCCTCCTGCTTGCGTTGATGGATGACGAGGTGCAGCACGTCGATGTAGGGCAGAAACGAGCCTTCGCTCGCGCCCCAGTCGAGGACGCCGAGGAGCGCCCCGTTCTCGTGCACAGCGAGGTGCTTGGCGCGCAGGTCCGCGTGATAGAGGGCCGCTGGCAGCGGCGCGTCGAGCATGCGTGTGCGCGCCTCGGCGATCAGGCCTTCGAGCGCGCGCCTGGTCCCTCGGTTCGGCACGTGCTGCAGCGCGAGCTCGGCTCTGACGCCGATCACCGCGTCGAAGCGCGCGGCGTCCAAGGGCGTGGCGGGTCGTTGCACGAGCTGCGCGAAGGCCGCCGCGGCCTCGAGGAACATGCGCGCCGTCGCGCTCGTATCGCCGGTCAGGTCGGCCCCCGTGACACCAGCCATCCGCCGCTCGACGGCGACTTGGACGCTCGATGGGTGCCCCATCCCGTCGAGGCGGCCGAGGAAGAGGGGCTCGGGGACGGGCACGAGCGGCTGGTGGCGGCGCAGGTGCACGAGCCAGTCGTGGTGGACCATCACCATGCGCTCTTTGCTCGCTTGCAGCGGGATGTGCAGCGTCCACCGGCCGCGTGGGTCTGCCGCGTCCGAGCCGGGGAGCGCGGTGTGGATGATCGCGTCGTTGCTGCGCGTCGCGATCAGCGTGTCGACCTCCGGGCGCGGCTCACCGATGTGCTGCGCGAGCTCGTCGAGCATCCGATCGATCATGCGCTGCGTCGCAGCGCTGCCTGCGCGGCGAGTCGCGAGGATCCCGAACGAGGGGGTCAGCACCGGGAAGAGCCCGAGCCGGCGCCCGATGACCTTGAGCACGTTCTTGCGCTCTCGGCGACGCACGGTCAGCCCCGGCGTCGGCGCGTCGAGGGCTACGACGTGGCTGAACTCGCGTGCGTGCGGATAGAGCGCGAAGGCGCGCGCCGTCGGCCAATCGCCGCGCACGGCGCGGCGCGTCCCGAAGAGGCTCCGTTCGCCGCGCGAGGGCGCCAACGCTTCGCGCACGAAGACCCGCGGGTCGCGCACGAAGTCGCCGCGGCGGCCCGTCGAGCGCTTGTAGCCGAAGCGGTTGTCGGAGGCGACGAAGACCGCCTCGTCTGCGACGCGGCGCAGCTCGGCGGGGGAGTGCGCGTGGCCCGCCCGGGGCGTCGGGAGCCCGTCCTCCTGCACGACAAACGTGAAGGCGCGCGCCACGAACGGCAAGCGCGGCGCGCCGCCCGCACGCACGACGTGCAGCCGCGCGCCGACCGCGCGGGCCCGCGCGACGGCGAAGGCCAGGCGGCTTGGATCGGAGTCCATCGCGGTGACCGCGAAGCCGAGCGAGACGAGGGCGACGCAGGTGCCGGAGAGCGCGTCACCGATGAAAAGCGCGCGCGCGCGCGGGCTGGCCAAGGTCAGGCCCGCCGTTGCCGGTGACCCCGCTCCCACAGCGGACGCCCCAAGCGGGGTCGCTGGTGGACCGAGCAAGGCGAACGCCCCGCGGCTCTCCTTGAGCTGCATCATCAGCGCGTCGGCGGTGTCGTCGGCGAGCTCCAGCAAGAGCGCCTCCAGCGCGCCCTTGTAGGCCGCGCCCCCGCGCAGCGCTGCGAGCATCCGGTCGAGCGCCGGCCCGAACATCGGGTCGCCCCACGGCGCGCCGGGCGGCTCGGACAGCGCCTGTCGCCGCGCTCGGGCGGCGCGTACCCGTGGCCTGGGTGCTGGGTCTCGGGCGGCGTCCGTCATCCCGGAGAGCATCCGCTGCGCGCGGCCAGCGGTCCACACTGAAGCCCTGCTCACGGCCGCGCTCGAGGCGCCTGGAAGAAGAACGAGGCCCCGCTGCGCGGGGCCTCGCGGCTCTCTTCTCTCTCTTCTCTCGCTTCTCTCACCACGTCGTTCCCCGCAGGCAACGGCGCGTGTTCTCTCACGCTCAGACGGGCGGCAGCGGCCGCTTCTCGATCCTGCGTGTCGCCGGGCGGCGGTCCTCGGTCGGGATCGGCGTCGGCACATGGGCCGCGCCTGTCGCCGACCCGCTGGTTGCGCTGGGGAGCAGGCTCGTGCCCGTGGCCACGCGCGTCAGCGTCGCGCCGTTGACCTCGACGAGCTGCAGCTCATGGGGGTGGCGCACGCCAAATGCGGCTTCGCCGGTCGCGGCGCCGAGGTCGGCGAGCGAGAAGCTGCCGGTCGACGCGGAGCGCAAGGTCGGGCCCTCGAACGCCTCCATGCGGAAGGTCGGCGCCACCGAATCCGGCAGCGCGAAGGTCACCCGTTCGCCGGGAGCGAGCTTCCGCGCGGAGCGGAAGCCGACGGACGGCTCGCTGAACAGCAGCAGCTGCGGCGTCGCGCCCAGGTTCTCGGCCGAGACGTGGGACCAGCTGGCCTGGACGACGAGGCGCACGTCGGCGCCGGCGAGAGCAGCGGGGAGTTCGACCGGGCCCGGGGCCTGGGTGAACGAGCTGATGAGCGCGAGCGCGGTGAGGAGCATGACAGGGGCCTGCCGTCCGGCAGTGCGCCCTGTATCGACGGGAGGCATGCCTCCCTTGAGGACTCTGCCTCAATTCAGGCCCAAAGCGGGCCCCGCGCGCGCCGCGCGGGCCCGGTGAGGCCTCGCGCCGCGCGCGAGCCGCTCAGGAGGCCGCGGGCAACGCAGGCGTCTCGACGGCTGGCCAGTCGAGCGTGGGGCAATCCCCATAGAGCGAGTCCAGCGCGTAGTACGCGCGGGCCTCCTGCTGCTGGAGGTGCACGACGACATCGCCGAAGTCGAGCAGGACCCACCAGCCGAGCTCGAGGCCCTCCGCGCGCGCATGGCGCTCGCCGATGCCCTTCAGCCGGTAATGGATCTCTTCGTAGAGCGCCTTCACGTGCGGGCGGCTGTTGCCCGTGATGACGATGAAGTAGTCCGCGATACGCAGCGTCTCGTCGACGTCGTACACGCGGATATCGATGCCCTTCAACTCGTCCGCGATGCGGGCGATCGAGGCGGCGAGGACCTTGGCTTCGATGACTGGGACTCCGAAAGGAAGATGGCTCAGGGGAGCGGGGGCTCGGTCGGGAGAAGGCCGCGCGACCCGCGCGCGGCCCCGCGCGGCCGTCCGGAAGGCACGCGGCGCGGAGGGCCGAGCCGACCCCCCGCGCCGCGAGGATAACGCAGGGCGCGCCCGGATGGGGGCGCGCCGTCAGAACCCGCTCAGTGGATGAACCAGGGCAGGAACACGAGGCCGACGACCGTCATCAGCTTGATGAGGATGTTGAGCGCCGGGCCCGAGGTGTCTTTGAAGGGGTCACCGACGGTGTCGCCGACGACCGCGGCCTTGTGCGCGTCGGACTTCTTGCCGCCGTGCTTGCCGCCCTCGATGTACTTCTTCGCATTGTCCCAGGCGCCGCCGGCGTTGGCCATGAAGATGGCCATCATGATGCCGGTGACGAGGGCGCCCGCGAGGAGGCCGCCGAGCGCCTGGACGCTCCAGAAGCCGACCAGGACCGGGGAGATGACCGCGATCAGGCCCGGGACGACCATCTGCTTGAGCGAGCCCTCGGTCGAGATCGCGACGCAGCGGGCGGCGTCCGGCTTCCCGGTGCCGTCCATGATCCCGGGGATCTCGCGGAACTGACGGCGTACTTCGTCGACCATCGCGCCGGCGGCGTTGCCGACGGCCTCCATGGTCAGCGCCGCGAAGAGGAACGGCAGGATGCCGCCGATGAAGAGGCCGATGAGCACGTCCGTCTCGGTGAGCCCGAGGTTGAGCGTCTGCGCCAGCTCCCCGGTGCCCTCGGCCGCGCGCGCCAAGAGGTCATCCGCGCGGGCGCGGAACGCGGCGAACAGCGCGAGGGCCGTGAGGGCCGCCGAGCCGATGGCAAAGCCCTTGCCGATCGCTGCCGTCGTGTTGCCGACCGCGTCGAGGGCGTCGGTGCGCTCGCGCACCTCGGCCGGGAGGTGCGCCATCTCCGCGAGGCCGCCCGCGTTGTCCGCCACCGGGCCGTACGCGTCGACGCCGAGCGAGATGCCGAGGGTCGAGAGCATGCCGACCGCTGCCAGCGCGACGCCGTAGACGCCCGCGGCCCAGTTGGCCACCCAGATCGCGATGCAGATCAGCGCCACGGTCGCGGCGACCGAGCGCATGCCGACCGCGAGGCCCGCGATGATGTTCGTCGCCGCGCCCGTGAGGGACTTCTCGGCGATCTTCTGCACCGGGCTCGTCTCGGTCGACGTGTAGTACTCGGTGACCTTGCCGATCGCGACGCCGATGAGGATGCCGGAGATGATCGCGATGAGCAGCTTCAGCGGCTCGACGTCGCTCGGCATCGGCAGGGTGTACACGAGCGCGGCGGAGCCGGCGATCGCGACGAGCGATGCGACGATCAGGCCGCGGAACAGCGCGGCGTGGATCTGGTGCTCGTTCGCGGCCTTGACGAAGAATGTGCCGATGATCGATGCCACGATGCCGACCGCCGCGATGGCGAGGGGCAGGGCGACCATCGTCGAGCCTTGGTCACTGGCGACCCAAGCCGCCGTCGTCGCGGCCAGCGTCATCGTCGCCACGATCGAGCCGACGTAGGACTCGAACAGGTCCGCGCCCATGCCCGCGACGTCGCCGACGTTGTCGCCGACGTTGTCCGCGATCGTGCCGGGGTTGCGGGGGTCGTCCTCGGGGATGCCCGCCTCGACCTTGCCGACGAGGTCCGCGCCGACGTCCGCGGCCTTCGTGAAGATGCCGCCGCCGACGCGCGCGAAGAGCGCGATCGAGGACGCGCCGAAGCTGAAGCCGAGCACGTGCTCGAGGCCGAGCGCGTCGAACTCAGGCGAGTAGAGCTTCGTGAAGATCGCCAGGCCGAGCAGCGCGAGGCCGACGACGCACATGCCCATGACGATGCCCGAGCTGAACGCGACGTCGAGGCCCGCGGAGAGGCTCGTGCGCGCGGCCTGCGTCGTGCGGACCGCAGCGCGGGTCGCCGTGTGCATGCCGAAGTACCCGGCGAGGGCCGACGCAAACGCGCCCGAAATGAACGCGATGGCCGTCTGCTGCCCGAGGCCCTGCTCCGCAGGCGAGGCCCAGATCACGCCCGCGACGACGATCACGAAGACCGTCAGCCACTTGTACTCCGCCTTCAGGAACGCAGCGGCGCCGTCCTGCACCTGCTTGGAGATCTCCTGCATCTTGGAGTCTCCTGCGTCCGCGCGCATGATCGCGCCGTACTTGATGAAGGCGAAGATGAGCGCGACGACGGCCGCGCCACCTGCCACGTAGATGTGTGTCATGGGGGTCGGTGGAGGAAACGGGGCGCGGGCCTCGGGCGCGCCAGTCGTTGGCGGGCCGCATGCTCCACGCGAGTGCGAAGTGAGTGGGGTTCGGAGCCGCGTGCAGGGGAGGCAAACGCGCCTCAACGGGCCATCTAAGGCTCGTTCGGGCGTGGTCGCTCCCCGTGAACGGGTTTCGAGGCCCAACAGGATAGGGGGGCGCCCTCCCTGGTCAATGCGGAATCAGGTGGGGGCGCCAGGGTTGTCTCGACCCGGGTTGTCCCGGCGCGGAGCGTCCGGAACACGATTGCCCTGACCAGGGTTGCCCGGGGGCGGAGGCGCGGGCGGCGGCGGCGTCGGCGAAGCAGCCCCCGCCGTGGGCGGCGTGCCCGGCGCCGGCGCGGTCCGGGGGCGCCCGCCGCCGAGGCCGCGGCGCGGCTTATGGCTGACGATCATGCGGATCGCCATCCCGACCACGAGCGCCACCGCGATGAAGCCCAGGATCTGCGTCAGCCCTTCGACCCGCCCCTCGAGCTCGGCGATCTTCTCGCCAGAGTAGCGCCCGAGGGCGACGAAGGCCGGGGTCATCAGCGCGGCCCCGAGCGCGTCGACCGCGATGAAGCGGTGGTAAGGGATCCCGAGGGTCCCGGCCGTGAACCACGCCGGCAGGCGCACCCCGGGCAGGAACCTGCAGATGAAGATCGCCCAGAGGCCGCTGCGCTCGAAGCGGCGCTCGATCGAGCGGAGCCGCTCCGGGTGGAGCGCCCGCCGCACCGCCCGCGAGCGCAGCGCTTGGCGCCCGAAGCGGCGCCCGACCGAGTAAGGGATCGAGTCCCCGATCAGGGTCGCCGCCATGCAGACGAGGACCACGGGCACGAAGTCGACCTCGCCCCGGTGGGCGAGGAAGCCTGCGCCCAGCATCGTGATCTCCTCTGGGATGGGCAGGCCGAACCCGCACAGGACGAGCACGACAAACGGCGCGAGGTAGCCCGTCCCTAGGTATTCCGCCAGGAATGGCGCGCCGTCGACGGGGGCAGTCGACGCGAGGGCGCCGAGCGAGAGGGCAAGGAGTGCGGTACGCATCGAGGCTCGGCCAGCGGGCGGCAGGATACGCCCTGCGCCCCTAGGAGCCTGCGCCACAGAACACGATTCGCAGCGCGGCGCTCCCGCACGCCGGAGCGGCGTTGCAGCAAGGTCCCAAATAGCATCAAGCTATGAGGAACTTGCTGCGCCTTGCGCCGACGCACGGGAGCACCACGCTGCGAAGCGCGTTCTGTGGCGCAGGCTCCTGGTGTCCCGAGTCAGAAGTTCACGTCCGAATTCGCGCCGCCTGCGCGCCCCTGGCGGCGTTGCCGCTCCTCGGAATAGCGCAGTGGCTATGCCTTCGTCGCGGCGCCTTGCCAGGAACACGCAATCGACGCGACTGCAGACGCGCACTTCTGACTCAGGACGCTAGGCGCTGCTCTGATTCCTGTGACGCGGGCGGTCCTCGCGGTCAGTCGCGCGCTGGGTCGCCCGTGCCCGCGTCGCCCGCCGCGCCGCCCGCGGCCCTGCGGAAGGCCCGGATGCGTTCGATGCGACCCTCAGCCTGCGGGTGGCCTGCGGCGTTCGCGCGCAGGTACGCCGCTTCGGCGAGGTCGAGCAGGTCGGGAGCGCCGAGCGGCCAGTCCAAGTCATCCCTCTCTGCGAGGTAAGCAGCGAGGTCTCCGCCGATCAGCGCGAGCGCGGCTGGGTCGCGCGAGCGCCCCTCGCCCTGGCGCAGCACGTCGAGCCCGGCCTTGGCCCAGGTCGCGCGCCGCGCACGGTCCGGCTCCATCACGGCCGCCGACCGATCGAGGATCAGGTGCTGGCCCAGGGTCGACCAGCCCTGGGGCGAGGTCGGATCGAGCGCGAGCGCGCGGGCGGCGATGGTGTACGCGCGCTCGGGCTCGCCCGCGCGCAAGGCGGAGTTCCAGCGCACCCACTCGGCGCTCGCGGCGAGGCCCGCGATCGGCCCGAGCCAGCGCCCGAGCGGACCCCGCGCGCCCCGCGCGCCCCCCGCGTCCGGCGCGTCCGGCGCGTCCGGCGCTTCAGGGCCGAGCGCCGCGGAGCCGCGACCAGGGCCTGGCCGCCCCAATCGATGGGCAGGTGGATCGCCGATTGAGAGAGCGGATGGGTCAGCGGATGGGTGGTGGTCCGGGCGCACGCCGACCAGGGTAGGCGAGCAGCGCGATCGGCGCCCACGCGAGCCACCAATGGGCGCGCTTCATGCGGCGTGCCTCCATGAGCGGAGCGCGGCCCGGGCGAGCGCGAGCCCGGCCGCGACCGAGAGGGCTGCGCCGACCCCCTGTCCGGGCGGCGCGCCTGCGGGCAGCCGGCCTTCGGCTGCGACGTCGAGCGCCGCGCCGAGGCCGCTGCCGGGCAGCCACGTCGCGGCCAGCGCGGCGGCCTCTGGCGTCAACGCCGCGAACGCCAGCGCGAGCGCGGCGACGCCGAGCGTCGCAAGCGGCGCCGCGACCCAAGCACCGAACCCGGCCGCGAGGCCCGCTGCCGCGATGAGGAGCGCGAGCGCGCGCCCCGCCAGCGCCAGGTCCGCGCGCCACGGCGCGCGCGGCGGTCCCCACAGTTCGATGGGGCGCGGCCCGAGGACCGCGATCGCGCCCGGCCCAAGCGCCGTGACGACGACGTCGAGGCCGCCTCGCGCGGTCGGCGTCGCGTCGCGCTCGGGCGGCGGCGACCCACTTGTCTTCAGTGACCCGCGAGCGTGCGGTGCCCCTGTCGCCGACAGCGGCACCTCTGCGTAGGTGCGCCGCACGATGCGCGCGCGAGTCGGCGCGCTGAGCGGTGCGTGGTTGTCATCGACGACCCGGAGCTCCGCGTCGCCGTACGGGGCGCCCTCGACCGTGTTCTGCAGGCGCACGCGCAGCGCGGCCCCGACGGGCAGCGCGACGTCCGGGAGCCGGTGCACAAAGGACTCACCTGCATGCAAGAGCACGTGCCCGCTGGGGCCAGCGCGCCACACGAGCGCGCGCGCGGAGGCCTGGGATCCCTCGGCTGCGTCCCCGGACGTGGCCCCTTGGGTCGCGGCGCAGAGGCCGGTCGCGCCGAGCACGACAGTGACGACCGCGCACGCTGCGAGGGCGATCCCGAGGAGCGAGGCGGCGAGCGCGCCGAGCGGCCCGACAGGGCGCGCGCCGAGCCAGTCGCCGTCGCCGTGGCGCCAGCGCGTCGCGAGCCCCGCGGCGTGCGGGACGAGCATCAACGCGCCGAGCGCTAGGCCCAGCGTCGCAGCAGAGGCGCGCGCCGCTGCCGCCGCGACTCCGGGCCCGCGGTCGAGCGCGACGAGGCCCGCGAGCGCGGGCTCGAGTTGGGCGGCGCCGCCGAAGCGGGCGGCGGTGAGCGTCGCTGCGAACAGCAGCGCGAGGAGCCCGAGCGGCGCGGCGCGCCGCGCCTCCAGGAGCGCGAGCAGGCACGCTCCGCGGGGGTCGATGTCGGGGCGCATGGGTGCCTCTTGAGCGCGACGAGCGTTCGCCCTAGCGCGGCGCCTGAGCGGCGGGCGCGCTCGCGGCCCCGCGATAGAGCTCGGTCAAGCCTTTGCCGCCGGGCAGCCGCGCCGTGACACGCGCGCCGCGCGGCGCGAGCCACGCGTCGAGCGCCGCGAGGCCTGCCTCATCGAGCCCGTCGATGTCGAGGCGCACGCGTCCGTCGGTCGCGAGCAGGGTCGCTGGCGGGCCGGTCGCAGCGACCCGACCGGCGACCAGCACGGCGAGGTGATCACAGTGCGCATGCACGTCGGAGAGGATGTGGGACGCGAGCACGACGGTCGCGCCGCGCGCGCTCGCTGCGCCGAGCAAGTCGTCGAGCACCGCGAAGCCCAGCGCATCGAGCCCCGCGGTCGGCTCGTCGAGCAGGACGACCTCGGGCGCGGCGAGGAACGCCTGCGCAAGCCCGAAGCGGCGCAGCATGCCGCGTGAGTACGCGCGCAAGGGCGCGCGCTGTGCGGCGCCGAGGCCGACGCGTTCCAGGAGCGCCGCGCCGCGCGCGCGCGCGTCCTTGCGTGCGAGCCCTGACAGCGCGCCCAAGAGGTCCAGCGCGGCGGTCGCTGAGAGCTCGCCGGGGAACGGGGAGTCCTCCGGCAAGTACGCGGAGCGTTGGCGCGCAGCGCGGCTACGGGGTTCGGCGTCGAGCACGCGGAGCGTGCCCGAGGTCGGCCGGTCGACGCCTGCGAGCAGCCGCACGAGCGTCGACTTCCCGGAGCCGTTGGGGCCGACGAGCCCGAGCGTCGCGCCGCGGGGGACTTCGAGGTCGATGCCACGCAGCGCGTCGTTGGCGCGCAGTCCGAGGCCTAGGCGGAAGCGCCGCGTGACGCCGCGCGCCTCGAGCGCCGGCTCGGCCGGGGCCCCTGGGCCGGCTCCACGTTGCTTGGACTCCACGTGTATGAGGATACCCACGGCGGCCTCGATCTTGCGCGGGGCTCCGGTGCGAGCGCGGTGTCGGTATGATGCCCCCGCCATGCCGCGCCTCTTTGTGCTCTCCGGTGACGACCTCGGCCGCACCTTCGACTTCGAAGGCGCGGTCGTCCTCGGGCGCGGCGAGGGCGCGGACCTGCGGCTGCGCGCGGTCTCCGTCAGCCGCGCGCACGCTCGCATCGAGCCTGACGGCGCCGCGGGGTGGCGCCTCGTCGACCTCGGCTCGCGCAACGGCGTCACGATGAACTTCCAGCGCGTGACCGAGGCCCCGCTCGTGGATGGCGCGGTGTTCCACGTGGGTGACCTGGAGCTGCGGTTCCGGCTCGAAGGTGCGCCGAGTGCGCCGGCGCCGATCGTCACCCTCGCGCCGCCTGTGACAGCTGCTCCCGTGGACGAGGTTGAGCTCGGCCTCGAGATTGAGCTGGAAGGTGAATGGGAGGACGTCCCAGCGCCCCCGCCGCAGCGCGCGGGCGCTGCGCCTGCCTCGCCGCCCCTGCGCGCCCATGGCGCCCAGAGTGCACAGAGCGCCCAGAGTTCCCTGCGCGCCCAGAGTTCCCAGAGCGCATCCAGCGCGAGGGACGCGCGGTCAGCGAGCACGGGGGGCGTCGATGCGGCCGGTCGCGATCGCGAGGCCCGCAGGGCCGAGCTGTTGCGGAAGGCCGGGGGCGGCGCTGCTGCGGCGCGGGGAGGCGGCGCTGCGGCTGCAGGCCAGCGCCCTGTCTTGCAGTATGCGCGCACTGCAGGCGGCGGCGGTGTGCTCGGGGGGGACCTCGCTCAGCGGCCGTGGTATATGCGCCTCGCGATCTGGATCGCCGCGCTCGGGCTGCTCGGCGGGATGGCCTACGGCGCGCTGCACCTGACGCGCAAGCTGCGCGCTGGCGAGGCTGCGCTGACCGCGCCGATCGACGACGACGCTGCCGTCGACGATGCTACGGCGCGTTAGCGCAGTGTGGCGCAGGCTCCTAAAGCCCGAGCTTGCGCCGCCAAACGCCTTCATCGAGCGGCAGGTCACGGCCCGTCACGACGCGCAACGTGCGCAGCGCGCGGTCGCGGACCCTCGGCTCCTTGTGCGCCAGCGCCTCGACGACCGCGGGGATCGCTTCCTTGGCGCGCAGGCTCTCGATCGCCGCGCAGACGTGAACCAGCACGTCCGTGTTCGTCTCCGCCTCGAGTAGCTGCACGAGGAGCGGCGTGATCTCGGCGCGATGCAGGCGCAGGGCGCTGATGTCGTTCAAGCCGCGGATCTGCTCCGCACGGTCAGCCGACACCAGGCGACCCAGGAACTCCTGTGAGCGTTCGATCCAAGCGACGGACTGCTCGTTGAACCAACCGTTCCAGCGCCGCGCGTCGGGGCCCATGGACATGGCCGTGAGCGCCTTGAGCGACCAATGCGCGCTGTCGACGACGCTGGGGTCGGCGTCCCGCAGCAGGGGGAGCAGCGCTTCGACGCTCTCGATGTCGTCGAGCTGCCCGAGGCACAGCGCGGCCTGGCTGCGCTCGAAGGGCCGCGCTGAGTCCAAGAAACGACGGACGGGCGCGAGCTCGGTCGTATGTAGCTGTACGTTCGCGTTCCGCGCCGCACCCTGCAGGCGGTTCAAGACTTGCGCGTCGAGCTCAGGGCGAACGGCGAGGCACAGCGCGAGCGCGCGCACGCTCCCTTCGCTCTCTTGGTCGCCGAGCGCGTCGACGAGCGCGCCGGCGAGCGCGTCGGGCGTCTGTCGATAGGCCTGGCGTACTTCGCCGCACGCTTCCGGGTGGCGCGCCAGCAGCAGAGACAGCGCCGTGCGCAGCGCCTCGGGCCGCGCCGCGATGCGAGCCGGGCCCTCCTTGGGCCAAGCGCCGGCAAGCGTGATCGCTGCCTTGACGTCGTCCGAGTCGCCGAGCGTCCCGGCGATGTCGAGCCCTGCTGCGATGATGTGCTCCGCGTTTGCGTGCCGGCCGTCGATCTCCGTGAGCCCGCGCGCGAAGCGCCGCGGCGCCCGCGCGACCTGGGCGCGCAAGCGCATCAGCGCGACGCGGTCATCCTCTCGCACGCCCTGCGTTCGCTCCTTCGGCAGGTCCGTGAGCACCGCGAGGAGCTCGCGTCGTGCACCCGGATCGCTCAGCACGAACGCTCCTGCGACATCGTCGTCGCTCAGGGGATCGCCCGCGAGCGCCATGCGCATGATGGTCGTCGTGGGAGCCTCCTGGGGGGCCGCCGTGAGCGGCGCCAAGGTCCAGGCGAAGGCCGCGAGCGCGACCGCTGAGAGCTGAGAGAGACGTCGCATAGGATGGACTCCGGTGGCCACGCGCTCAGCCGCCCAGCCCGCCGAGCGCCGAGGCAAAGCTGGGCATGCGCGCGGCGCTCGAGGGCGCGCCTGAGGCCGAGTCGATGACGGATTGGATCAATGGGGCCAGGCCGCCAACGCCCGCGCCGAAGGTCGTGTCGGTCGTCTGCTTCAGGTCGAAGGCCTTGGCCAAGGCCGCGAAGTCCGCGAGCGAGGCGGCGTCAAGCGAGTCAGGCACTGTCAGGGTCAGACTGGATCCCTCCAGCGCGACTCCAAACTGCGTAGCCGTACCGTCGCCGTTCAGGTCGCGTGGCGTGCCGCGGAGCACGTCGACTGCGACACCGATCAACGCGAGGCCCGTGATCGACGGCGTCGCTGCGTCCGCGAGCGCTATGTTGATCTGCTCCGCGGTGCTCAGCGCCGGGGCGGGTGGCGCGACGTCTGCCGTGATCGAGGCCATCACGCCCAGCGGCTCGACGCCGACCGAGGCAGACAACGACGCATTGGGCCGCGCCGCCATGGCGCTGGCCGGAGCGGGCGCGGCGGACGCGGCTGCGACCGGGCTCGGCGCTGCGTCGGCAGCGGCAGACGGCGCTGCATCGACCCCGAGCGACGGCGCGCTCGCATGGAACGCGTCCGCGGCAGCGAGCGCTGCGTCGGCGCCCGCAGGGTGAGCGGGCACCGCGGTGCCATAGATCCGCATGCGCTCGTCGGCGCGGAACCCCGCGACGAGCTGCTGCGGGTCGTAGCCGGCGGGCAATGACCAGCGCAGCGGCTGGCCGGTCGTCGCGCTCAGCCAGCGCAAGCTGGTCAAGCGCCCGACGTCCGACCAGTTGAACGAGGCGGCAGGCCCCGTGTAGGTGTGCAGGTTGCCGGCGGTGTCGAGATAGGTCGCCTCGAAGTCCGTCTCGACCGCCGCGTTGGCGCTGGCGATCGGCTCGATGCCGCGCATGCGCAGCGTCGCCACCGGGTCGAAGCGCAAAGAGCGTAGCTCGCCCTCTTCGATCGGGACGATCTGCCACGACAGGATCTTCGGCAGCGAGGGCACGCCCGCGCCCTCCGTCGCAAACGCGCGGTCGTAGCTCGCGAGCGCGTAGTCCTGCACAAAGAGCCGCTTGCCTGCCGCCGCGCCGAAGAAGCGCAGCGTGTTCGGGATGAGCAGGTCGTCCTCAGGCGCGTACAAGACGCCGTGAAACTCGCCGCTGGCGGCGATGTTCACCCGGTCCCCAGGGGTGGAGCCGGCGCGGCCCCCGACGAAGACGTGCGTGCCGAAGGCGTCCTCGTGCGCAGCGGGCGAGCTGATGAGCGAGCCCGGCTGCATGTCGAGGCGGTCCGTCACGTAGAGGCGCACCGGGCCTAGGCTGTCGTCGAACACGACCGAGCCCATGAGCGCGACGTCCAACGTCGCGACGCCGAGCGTCATCGGCCCCATGAGCACGAGCGTCGAGCCTGCGGGGACGGTGACGGCGTCCATCCAGACGTCCTCGGCCGTGAGCGTGAGCACTTCACCCGCGGGGATGTTGCCGGCGCCGGCGTCGATGCGCAGGTTGCCCGGTACGACGACGCGCGGCATCTGCAGGTCCTCCTTGCTCGGCGCAGCGGACTCTTCGATGAAGGCGTCGCCGTTCGTCGCGACGTAGGAGTCCGGTCCAGGGACCGTCGCGCCGAAAATAAACGTCCCTGCGCCGGCCGTTGACTCGGAGGCGGCCAGCGGCGCCGAGGCGGCGACCAGCGGCGGCTCCGACGGCGCGCTCGGCTCTGGCCCGCTCGGCTCTGGCGCGACGCCGGTCGTCATCTGCGTATAGGCGCCCTCGATCTGCTCGAGCGACAGGCCGTTCGCCTTGTGCTGCAAGAGGTAGATGTACTCGGCGATCGAGATCGGCACCGTCTCGAACTTCGCGATTTCGGTGGACGAGACCGTCCCGTAAGCGAGGTCCACGCCGGCGACGATGTTCGGGACCGCGCGAAAGTTGGTCAGACCGAGGGTGGCTTCGGCTTGCTGCTCGGAGATCGCCCCGGAGTCCACCGCTTGGAGCAGCTCGAGGTACTCCGTCGTCGACGAGGAGGGCGTGACTGTCGCGGGCCGTCCCAGGAGGTTCTCCGCGACGATCATGTACGAGCTCGGGTCCCAGTTCGGGTCCACGTTGCCTGTCGCGATCTTGTCCCACAAGGGGGTCGAGACCGTGGACGGAGGCGGCGGCGCCGCGGCACCGGACGCACCCGCTGTGCCTCCGCCGGACGCGCCCTCGCTGCCGCTCGGCGGCGGCACCGTCGGGCTCGACGCGATGATGATGTCGCCGTTCGAGTAGATCTCGACGCCTTGTCCGGTGCTCGGGAACGGCAGCGACGGGTCGAGCTGTGACGCGTACGAGCCTTCGTTCGAGTCGTAGCCATCGAGCACCGCGCCGAAGCCGACCTCGACGCGCTCGTCGCCGAAGAAGCCGTACTCGCCGACCGGGCTCACGTTCGGCAAGACCATCGCCTGGATCGAGAAGCGGGACGTCCCGGCGGCGGCGTGCGCGGTCAAGAGGATGCGCCCCCCCGCGAGGTCCTCGGACTCGACCCAATAGACAGAGTCGCCGCCAAAGCGGGCCGGGACCTCCTCGGTGCCGACCCTTCCGGAGCGGCCCTGGCTCACGGCCAACGTCGCCTCAGCGAGGCCCGCCTCTGCGATGTACAGGGCCTGACGACGGTCCGCAGCGCCCGCTTGCCGCCGCTCGAGCGACGCTTGCAGTTGGATCAGGCCGACCCCGATCCCGCTGATGATCGCGATCACGAGCAGTGACACCGCCAACGCGCTGCCGCGTCGCCCACTGCTGGCCGAGTCGCCCCTGGTCTTCGTCGCCATTGCCTTGTTCATCCCCGCCACCCCCCTCAGTTCCTGCACGTCACTCGCACGCGACGGCTGCGCGGAACGCGCTTGCCGTCCTTGTCCGTTCGCTCCACCGTGAGGTGGATCTCCAGCATGTCCTGGTTCTCTGCGGGCAGCGTGAACGCGAGCCCGCCCTCGTCCAGCAGCCCGTTGGCGTTGTCATCTTCTCCGTTGCCGGCGGTCTCGCCGTCGAACACCGTCGGTACGGCGCGCGACCAGGTGACCGCGCGCTCCGCCTCCACGTCGTCCGGGTTCCGCAGCCACGACACCGCGCCGTCTCGCTCGTTGAGCTGCGCCCACTGGATCCGCTCGGGGTCGCCCAGGACGACGGAGCCATTGTCGACCCCGATGTCGATCGCGAAGTCCACGCGGTTGGAGTACAGCGGAAAAGCGTTGACGGACTGCACTTCATCGGAGTGCGCGGCCATCAGCGCGAGCTCCATGCGCTCCATCGTCAGGTCGAGCTCGCCGTTCAGCGTCGACAGCAGCGCGCCTGTCCGCGCGGCGGCGGTCCCGGTCTTGCTGACCAGCACGATGTTGATCGAGATCAGGGCCAGGATGCTGATCGCGATCAAGACCTCGATCAACGTGAAGCCTGCTCGCGCTCTCTGCGCGCAGCGCGCGGTCTGGTCGGGGGGATGCAACATCACAGCTTCGCGAGCTCCGCCAGCATGGTCCGCATCTGGTGCTGCCTCGGGCCGGTGCGGCTCATCCACCGCACGCGGACGACGACCGGCAAGACCAAGTAGTTGCGCGAGTGGTCGGCGCCGTCAATGACGAGGTCTCCGTTGAGGTCGCGCGGCAATCCGAGCTCCGACATGTCCACGTCTTCGCGCAGGACCCCGGTGGTGGACGGCAGCATGACCTCGCCGACGGGCAGCGGCACGCCCCCGGCGTCGATGATCGGGTCGAGGCCCGGGACGTCAAAGAAGCGCCCGGGCCCGGTCGTCGGCCCCGCAGGGTCGTCGTAGGCGACGCCGTTGTAGAGCGCGAAGACCTCGCCGATCGGCGCGGCGCGCATCTCTTCGACCTTGTTGCCGACGGCTTCGACAGCGAGCGAGCGCTCTTGCTGCGAGCTCGCGTGGGCGATCGCGGTCGTCAGCGTCGCCGAGAGGATGTAGATCCCAACGGTCATGACCAGGATCGCGACCATGACCTCGATCAACGTCACGCCGGCGCGGCTGGCGCTGCAGCTTCCGCGCGAGTTGGGGAGTTTGGGGTGCATGACTCGGACCAGCATGGGGCATTCCGCCCGTCCAGGATCGTCACCCTGTTGCCCGAGACTGGAGGAGAAGCGCGGCACCGACCCATGAGCCCCTTTCCAGGCAATGAGCGAATTGGAAAGGTGTTCCAAGGCACGCTTCGGACCTGGAAACGATTTCGCTGCGCGCAGCCCAGCCGCGCTCGGCCGAGCCGCGCAGCATGTCGTTGGCGTCAGGGCCTCGCCGCTGCGCAGAGGCCGACGTACCAAGCGTGCGCGCTCGCGTCCCATGAATAGCGCGCCGCGGCCGCGCGCCCGGCCGAGGCCCCGGCGGCGCCTTGCGCGAGCGCTCTTTGGACCGCGGCGACGCAGCCGGCGGCGTCGTCCAGCGCAAACAGCTCGGCGGCCCCGCGCGTCACCTCGACATGCGCGGGGATGTCGGACGCGGCGAGCGGGGCGCCCGCCGCGAGCGCCTCCAATGCGCCGATCCCGAAGCCCTCGAGGCGCGCGGGCAGGACGACGGCAGCGGCTGCGGCGTACAGCCTGAGCAACGTGGGCTCGTCGACCGGGCCGAGCTGGCGCAGGCGGTGTGCGACGCCGAGGGCGCGCGCTCGGTCAGCGAGCCGCTGGCCCTCGTCCCCCTTGGCGAGCCCCGCGAGCACGACGTCGGGCAGGCTCGGGTCCAGCGCCAGGGCGTGCAGGAGCTGCTCCAGCCCCTTCCTCGGCTCGACGTGTCCGACGTGCAACAAGAAGCGCGCGGCGGCCGGAGCGCGCGGGAGGAACGCGTCGAGGTCGACCGCGTTCGGGACGAGGTCGATGCGCTCGGGCGCGATCGCGAAGTGGTGCGTGAGCCGCGCGCGCGTCGCTTCGCTGACGGTGAACAGGCGCCGCGCGCCATGGAACGCGCGGCCGAGGACCTTCGGCCCGAGGAGCCGCCGCACGAACGGCGCGCGGTCGAGGTCGAGGCTGCGCAGGTCGTGCACCGTCACGGTGAAGGGCGCGGGCACGCGCAGCGGGAGCGGGTGGTGTCCAAAGTGCACGAGGTCGAAGCGGCGGCCGGCGCGCGCGGCCTCCCCGAGCGCGCGCGCGATGGCGCGGCCCTCGTGCGCGGCGCGCATCACGGTCGGAAGCCACGGCACGTCGCTCGTGATGCGCGCGATCGACGGCGGCAGCGCGAACGTGATCGGCACCCGGCCCTCCAGCACAGCGAGCCCGCCGCCGCGCGCTTCGAGCAGCGCAGCGAGGCGCGGCAGGAGCTCGGCGTTGTGGCGCACGACGCCGCCCATTGGCTGGCCAAGGACGGTGCCAGAGACCAAGACCCGGGGCGCGCGCTCTTCGGCACTCGTCATCGTGCCGCAGGATACGACGTGCGCTGCGCCGCCAGCGCTGCGCGCCACAGGTCTTCGAGCGCGGCGGCGGCGCGGTCCCAGGTGAAGTGGGCGGCATAGGCGCTGCGGGCGGCGCGTTCCTCGGGGCTGCTCGGCGCTTTGGCGAGCTCGTCGAGGCGCGCGGCGAGCGCCTCGACGTCGTCCATCGGGACCTCGACGGCGAGGCCGCCCGCGGTCTCCGCTTGCACGCTGCCGGCTGGCACGACGACGGCGGTCCCGCACGCGAGCGCCTCGAGCACGGGGAACGCGAAGCCCTCGGAGCGCGCGAGCACAGCGCACGCGGCCGCGCCCCGGTAGAGCGCCGCGAGGGCGCGGTCGTCGACCCGCCCAACGCTGCGCAGCGTGGCCCCGGCCGCGTGGGCCGCAGGCGCCTCCGAACCCGTCACGACGATGTCCCACGGCGCGCGCGCGAGGCGCTGGGCGGCGAGGAGGTGGTCGAGGCGCTTCTTCGCGCGCGCGCCGCCCACGAGCAAGACATAGGGCCGCGGCGCAGGACCAGCTTGGGGGATCGGCCCAGCCCCGGACGGCGCTCCCTGGCCGCCCGCGCCACAGAACGCCGGCGCGAGGCCCCACGGGATCGCTCGCGCGCGCGGGCCGAGGGCGCGCGCGACAGACGTCGACGGGCACACGACCGCCGCAGCGCGGCGCTGCGCGAGGGCGCCCCATGCGCGGTGCACGAGCCCGGCGTTCTCGCGCTCGCCGTGTCGCCAGGGCAGCTCGTGCACCGTCGCGATGACCGGCAGGGCGGCGCGCAGCGGGAACGCCGAGACAAAACAGTGCAGCACGTCTGCGCCGAGGCGCGCGGCCTCGCGCGGGAGCGCGAGCTGCCGCCACGCGGCGCGGCGCGCGCCGGCCGCCGCGCGCGCCGGCGGCGCGATCGGAATGAGCTCGACTTGTCCGCGGGCGGCCAGCGCCGCGAGCGCCCCGTCGAACACACGCGCGACGCCGAGCGGTAGCCCAGGGGCGCGCGGCGACAGATCAAACGCGACGCGCATGTCCGCGGCCTCAGACGAGCAGGACGGGCAGCGCGCTCGCCAGGACGAGGCGCCGCGCGCGCTGCGCACCCTCGCTCGTCGCGTCGCGGTCGCGCCCGGCGACGATCAGGCCGCGCCTGCGGGCCGCGACGTCGAGCGTACGCTCGACGACCTCGCCGAGGCCGAACTTGACCCGCGCATCGACGTTCCACTCGCGCGCGTGGCGCTGCAGCGCGGCGGTCAAGGCCGCCGCGCGCGCGGACGCGAGCGTCGCGAGCACCTCTGGCGAGAGATCTCGGGGGTCGATGTAGCGCCCGATGAGCTCTTCGCGCTTGGTCCGCTCGCTCGGGTCGACCACGGACAGGAGCGCGAGCCCGCCGCCGCCCCGCGCGAGCGCGAGGCCGACCGCGGTCGCGTCGACCTTGCGGTGGCGATCCACCTGGAGCGCGACCAGCGGGTGTGACACGCACCGCTCGGCGTCGTCGACGGGGGCCCGCGCGAGGCAGACGGGCGCTTCGCAGCGAGTGAGCAGCAGGTCGATCGTCGTCGAGAGGCTCTCGTGCCCTTCGGTCAGATAGTCGCGCCCGAACGGGGACGGCGCGATGACGAGGTCTGCGCCTTCCGCCGCAGCGAGGATCCCCATCAAGGGCTCCGCTCCCGTGGCGTGGTGCTCGCGGACCGTCGCGCCGGTGCGCGCTGAGATGGCGCGCGCGAGCGCTGCGACGGTCGCGTCCTGGTCCGTGCCGTCGAAGACGGCCAAGAGCACGCGGAGCTCGGCGGGCTGGAGGTCGATCGGCGCGGTCACGCGCGCGGCCTCGAAGCGCGCCATCTCTCGTTTCAGATCGTCGTTGGATTCCATGGGTTCCTCGGTGCGCGCTCAGTGTGCGGGAGCGGCGCCTGCGCTCAGCTGCGGCAACGCGGGAAAGAGGTCGAATCCGGTGAACAGGAGCACCCAAGCGAGCACAACGAGGAGCTGCAAGATCAGGGTCAGCCCGCCGACCCTGAACCACTCACCCCACCCGACCTTCTGGCCGCCGCCTTCGACCAACGCGGACAGCGCGATGACCCCGCTGATGCTGCCGATCGGCGTGCCGTTGCCGCCGAGGTTCGCGGCGAGCACGAGGCTCCACCAGAGCGGCGCCGCGGGCAGTGTCGCCGTCATCGTCGTCACGATGGGGACCATCGTCGCGGCGACGGGGATGTTGTCCATGACGCCGCTCGTGACCGCGACAAAGAGCACGAGCACGACGACCGCGACGTAGATGTTGCCGCCCGTGATGGACGTCAGCCCGCCGGCCGCGGACTGCAAGAGCCCGCTGTGCTCGACGGCGCCGATCATGACAAAGAGCCCGACGAAGAAGAGGATGACGGTCCAGTTGACCTTGCGGATCGCCTCTTCGGGGTCCTGTCCCGAGAAGAGGATCGCCGCCGCGCCGCCGCTCATGGCGATGAAGTCGAGGCCGACGCCCAGGGGCTGCGCCAGCGCGAAGCCGATCACCGTGCCTGCGAGCAGCAGCGCGCTGCGGAAGAAGAGGCGCCGATCGGTGACGAGCGCCCATTCGTCGTAGGCCGCGACGGCCGTGGCGCGCTGCTCGGCAGCCGCGGCCCGCGCGGTCTCGGCGTCCAAGCCGGGCGCGGCCGCCGGCGCCGCGCGGAGGACGCCGCGATAGGCGCGTCGCACGACGGCCCAGGCGACGCCGGCGGTCAAGAGCGCGACTGGCGTCGAAACGATGAAGAACTGGAGGTACGGCAGGCCCGCTGCGGTGCCGACCATCAGGGTGCAGATGCCCGACGCGAACGTCACGAGCGCGCCTGAGTTCGCGCACAGCGCGACACCGATCAAGTAGGGCCGCGGGTCGAGCGACAGCGTGCGGCACAGCACGAGCGCGAGCGAGGCGACGATCAGCGTGCCCGGCGCGATCGTGAGCAGGCTGACGAAGGCGACGGTCAGCGCGCAGAGCGCCGCGAACAGGCGCTCGGGGTCGCCCTTGGCGCGCTTCGCGATTTTGATCGCCAGGAACTGGAACAGCCCGGAGCGCCCGGAGATGTCGACCAAGATCGACGTCCCGACGATGACCCCGAGGACGCCGATGTCCTTGGTCAAGATCACGTGCACCGCGTCGTAGTCGTGCAGGACCCCGGTGGCGAGGGCGATCACGGTACACACGATCCCGCCCGTGAGCGCGGCGGTCACTTTGTGCATGCGGCCCGTCGCGATGAGCGCGTAGGTCACGCACATCACGAGGCCGAGCAGCGCCATCGGCAGGGCGCCGTGGACGGGCGCGGCCTCGCCGAGGGCGAGGGCGGCGGCAGACGAGGGGAGGTGGGTCGGCAAGGTCACCCACACAGGTCAACCTGCCCGCGCCTTCGATGCAACCCGCGGCGCCGCGCCGCGCGCCGAAAGTGAGCCGGGCCTGCGCGGAGCCGACTGGCGCGAAAGGCCCACGAAGTCCAGGTCGTTGGGTTAGTCTCTCGCCCATGCGATCGCTCCTCGCCGCGGCACTCTTGCCCCTTCTCACCGGCTGCTTCCTCGACCGCGCGGCCCTCAACACACCGTTCGACCCCGCCGCCGTCTCGTCCCTGCAGCCGAACGCCAGCACCGCTGACGACGTGACGCGGCTGCTCGGCGCGCCGGTCGAGGTCGTCCAGCTCGGGCGCCGCAGCGCGTGGCGCTACGAGTACGAGATCACGAAGCGCGCAGGGCTCTTCTTGCTCCTCTTTGGCACGCGCGGCAGCGACACCCAGTCGGACCGCGTCTGGGTCTTCTTCGACGAGGCGGACAACGTCACCCACGTCGGCGCGACCTTCGACGCCAGCGAAGCGGAGTACGCCCTGCCCGGCTTTAGCTCCGCGCGGTCGGCGGGAGCCGGCAAGTGAGCGCGCCGCGCGGCGCGGCTCGGCTCGCGGCCGTCGCCCTTGTGTGTGGGCTCTCGGGCTGCCTGCAAGGGGACTACAACCTCGGGCGTGTGCACCAACCGCTCGCGCCGGCGGACGTCGACGGCCTCCGCCCGGGCGTCGATTCCCTGAGCGTCGTGCTCGCGCGCCTGGGCGCGCCCCTCTTCGTGCGGGAGCTCGGCGAAGGCATCGCCCTCGCCTATGGCTGGCTGGACGAGGAGAACTGGAACGTCGAGGCGCAGCTGCCGCTGGGCGACACGGGCGGCGTGCAGTTCACCTACGGGAACACCGACCAGCAGCTGCCTGGGGTCGTCGTCTTCATCGACCCGTCGCTCATGGTCCGCCGCATCGAGCGCGGCGTGCTACGGGACCTCTTGCCGACCAAGGCGCGCCCGATGACGCTCGAGGGCGAGGCGACCGGCGGCTGATCGGCTTCGAAGGAGCACGGGTATCGGGTATGTCGACGTCGAACGACCAAGCGCTCAGCGCGCGCGAGCTGCCCGCCGCCACGTGCCCGCTCGACTGCCCGGACGCGTGCGGCGTCCTCGTCGAGCGCGACGCCGCCGGCCACCTCGGCCGCCTGCGCGGCAACCCGGCCCACCCTTGGTCCCGCGGTTCGTTGTGCGGCAAGACGGCCATCTTCCACGAGGTCGTGCATGCGCCTGCCCGGCTCCGAACGCCGCTGCTGCGCGAGGGGGGCGCGCTCGTGCCCGCCTCGTGGGAGCGGGCGCTCGACGTCATCGCGCGCCGGCTCGACGGCATCGCGGGCGACGAGCTCCTGGCGCTTTGGTACGGCGGCACGATGGGGCACGTGCAACGCGCGTTCCCGCTGCGACTGATGCACGCGCTCGGCGCGACGTTCATCGACGGGACGATCTGCGACGCGACGGCCGAGGCCGGCTATCGCGCCGTGCTCGGCAACGTCATCGGGCCGCACCTCGGACAGGAGCTCCCCAACGCCGACGTCATCGTCGTTTGGGGTTGCGATGTCGCGCGCACGCACCAGCACCTCTTGCCGCGCCTCAAGGCCGCCGCGCAGCGTGGCGCGCAGGTCTTTGTCATCGATGTGTGGCGCACCGAGACGATCCGGCGCGTCGAGCAGTGGGGCGGGCACGGCGTGCTCGTGCACCCGGGCACGGACGCGGCGCTGGCGCTCGGGCTCGCTGGCCGCGCGTTCGACGAGCGGGCCGCGGACCTCGAGTTCCTGAAGCGAGGGTGCGTCGGGGGCGCCGAGTGGCGCGCGCACGTCGCCGGCGCTTGGCCGGTCGAGCGCGTTTGTGCTCTGACCGGCGTCAGTAAGGAGGCGTTCCTCGCGCTCTCCGCGGCGCTGCACGGCGCGCGTACGCCGATCGTGAAGACGGGCATCGGCTTCACGCGGCGCCGCAACGGCGGCGAGGCGATGCGCGCGGTCTGCGCGCTCGCGGCGACGCTCGGCCACGCGGACCGCGTGCACTTCGAGTCGTCGGACCACTTCGGCTTTGACCGCGCGGGCGTCTCGCGGCCCGAGCTCCGGCCGCGGCCCGCGCCGCAGCCGATCAGCCACGTGCGCCTCGGCAGCGAGCTCGAGACGGGCCGCTTTCGCGCGGCGGTCGTCTGGGCTCACAACCCGGTCGCGACCGTCCCGGACGCCGGGCGCGTGCGCGCGGGCCTCATGCGGGACGACCTCTTCCTCGTCGTCCACGAGCTGATGTTGACCGAGACCGCGCGGCTCGCGGACGTCGTGCTGCCTGCGACGGCGTTTGTCGAGCACTCCGACGTCTACACGAGCTACGGGCACCGCACCGTGCAGGTCGCTTGGAAGAGCTGCAAGCCGACGGCGGAGCAGCGCAGCAACGTCGACACGTTCAGCGCGCTCGGGCGGCGCCTCGGCTTCGATGCGCCGGGGCTCTTCGACCAGGACGAGGACGTCCTCGTCGGCGAGTTCTTGGCCCACAATCGCCGGCGCTTCCAGGGGGACGAGTACCGCCGCGCGGTGCAGGGCGAGCCCGTCGAGCTCGCGCCGCGGGAGCTCGCCGACCGCGGCACGCCATCGGGCAAGGTCGAGCTCTGCGGCGCGTCCGGCGGGCGCACGCTCGCGCCGCCGACGCACGTTGATGATGCCGAAGCGGGCGCTGGCGTGGCGCAGCATGAGCCCTATCAGCTGCTGCTCGCGCCGTCGATCGCGACGCACAACTCGACGTACTTGCACTCGTCGCGCCACGTCGCTCGCATGGGGGCGCCGACGGCTTGGCTGCACCCCGATGACGGCCGCGCTGAGGGCCTGGCGGAGGGCGCCCGCGTGCGGCTCGCAAACGCGTATGGCGCGTTGACGTTGACCGTCGGGTGGACCGAGGACCTGCCGCGTGCCACGGTGCGCGTCGACGGCTTCGTCGACGTCGATGCCGTCCCCGAGCCAGTCGGCGCGAGCGCGCTCGTCCCGCCCAGCCTCAGCGACCTCGGCGGCGGGAGCTGCCTCTATAGCGCGCGCGTGCGCCTCGAGCGCGTGGCGCTCGATGACTCCGACGCCACTGAGCCGTTGGACGCCGTCGAGCAGGCTGCGGCTGTCGGGCACGAGCACGACGTTTGACCAAACGGAAGCACCCATGGACCTCGGCCTCGCAGACAAAGTGGTCTTCATCACCGGCGCTTCCGGCGGCATCGGCCGCGCGCTGGCGCGCGTGTTCGCCGCGGAGGGCGCGGCGCTCGCGCTGCACGGTCACGCGAGCTTCGACGCGCTGTGCGCCTGGCTCGCGGAGCAGCCGTTCGCCGAGCGCGCGCTGGCGCTGCAGGCCGACGTGACCGACCCCGGCGAGCTGGAGCGCGCGTTCGACGCGACGCGCGCGCGCTTCGGGCGGGTCGACGTGTGCGTCGCGAACGCTGGCATCTGGCCGCCCGACGACGTGCCCCTCGTCGCGTTGGATGACGCGCGCGCGCGCCGGACGATCGAGGTGAACCTCCTCGGGGCGCTCTGGACCGCGCGCGCGTTCCTGCGCGCCTTGCAAGCGACCGGCCCGCGCGCTGACGGCCACGGCGCGGCGCTCCTGTTCACCGGCTCGACCGCCGCGCGCTTCGGGGAGCGCGGCCACGCGGACTACGCGACGGCGAAGGCCGGGCTGTACGGCCTCGCGCAGTCGCTGAAGAACGAGCTCGTCGCGCTCGATCCCTACGGCCGCGTCAACATCGTCGAGCCCGGCTGGACGGTCACTGAGATGACGCGCCGCGCGATCGATGACCCGGCGGTCGTCGCGAAGGTGGTGCGCACGATGCCGCTGCACCAGCTCGCGCGGGCCGAGGACATCGCGCTCGCTGCGGCGTGGCTGGCCTCGCCGCGGGCGGCGCGGCACATCTCGGGCACGGCCCTCACCGTCGCGGGTGGGATGGAGGGGCGCGTCCTCGCCGAGGCCGAGACCATCTCGGGCGAGGCCGTTCTGGGGCGCCTGCGGGCGGATTGACCCCCCGCGCCTGGTCGCGGGCTCCGGCGGCCCTTGTGGCCCGGGGGCGCCGCGGATAGAACTCCCGCCCCGACAGCCTGAGAGTCGTGCCCGCGCCGGGCATGGGGCGTCGCTGGGGCCTTTCGATGCAAGAGCGCATCGTGCGAGTCAGGGACCGGTTCGACGCCGTCGAGCGCGAGGTCGAGGCCTTTGTCGCCGCGTCGTCGCTCGCGTGTCCGGCGGGGTGCGGCGCTTGCTGCCTCTCGCCCGAGATCGAGGCCACGAGCGTCGAGCTCTTGCCGATGGCGCAGGCGCTCGTCGACGAGGGGCGCGCGGCGTCGGTGCTGGAGGCCCTCGCAGCGGCGCCCCGTTCAGGGCCCTGCATCATGTACGCGCCCGACCCGAGCGACCCGCAGCGCGGCCGCTGCACGGCCTATGCGACGCGGCCGCTCCTGTGCCGCCTCTTCGGCTTCGGGACGCGGCGTGAGCGCAGCGGGCGGGTCGAGCTCGTCGCATGCCGAACGATGCGGGCTGCAGATCCGACCGGCGTCGCTGACGTGGCGGCCAACGACGTGCTGCTGGCGCTCGCGCCGGTGATGGCGGACCATGCGCACGCGCTCGGGACGGACTTTCCAGGTGACGCGGCGCACGCGGTGCCCATCAACGACGCGCTGCGGTCCGCGCTCGAGCGCGAGCTGTTGATGCGCCGGATGCGCGCTGCCAGCGAGCCTGCGGTCGGCGCGGGCGCCGATGGAGACGGGCCCTGGGATGGCGGGGCGCCGGAGCCGCCGCTCGCGGCGGCCTGAACCGCCGCGCCCCATCCCGCGCCCTTCAGCGCGGGCGGAACTCGACGCGTTGGCGGAAGAGACCGACGGTCGCGATCCCGCCCGCAGGCTCGAAGCGCCAGCGCGCGAGGGTCGCGCGCGCGAGCTCGTCGAGGCGCTCGAAGCCGCTCGAGGCGACGACACGCGCAGCGATGACGGTGCCGTCTCCGGCCACCTCGAGCTCGATCGTGACCTCGCCGATCCAGCCGCGCCGCGCCCAACGCTCCGGGTAGTCGGGGGTGGGGCGCGCGCCCGCGAGGGGCACAGGGGTCCAGCCGGCGCCCGCTTTGGGCGTCTCTGCCTCGGGCTGCTCGTCGGGGACGGGCGGCGGCGCCGGGCGGTCCGCGCTGGCATCGAGCGGGAGGCGCTCCACCGCCGTCGTCGCGCTGGCCGCCGCCTCCTCGACGACGGGCTCGCGCGGCACCCGCGCGCCGAGGCGCAGGCCGCGCGGGAGGTCCGCGAACGGCGCCGCGCCATCGACCAGCGTCGGCAGGCTCGCGAGCGCCTCGTCCGGCGCCTGCGCCGCAGCGGCCGCCGCTGACTCCGCGAACCGGGCCGCGGCCTCGAGCAGGGCGGCGTCACGCAGCGGCTCGTCGACGTCGAAGGCCGGCGGCAATTCGGCCTCGACCGGGCGCTCGATCTGCGGGGTCAAGGCCTCCGCGGGCGCGTCCATCCACTGCGGCGATGTGTCGCGCATCCCGACCTGGAGCGAGAGCGCGCGCGCAGCGTCCCTGCGCGGCGCGGTCGCCACCACGGCGAGCGCCGCCGACAGCGCGGTGCCGTGCACGAGCACGGACACGAAGAGGCTCTTCAGGCGGATCGGGGGCGGCAGCATCGGCGCTTCAAGCATACGGGGAGCGACCCCCTCGGGCGGCTCAACGGACGGCCGCCTCAGAAGTTCAACACCGCGTGAACCTTCCCGGGGCACCGTTCGTTCGCGCCGGTCCCCATGCACACCATCGCGCTCCTCCCCCTCGTCGCGGCCTTCGCGGCGCCCCAGCTCTCCGGCGGCCCCTCCGGTCAGCCCTCCTCCCAGCAGTCCGCCACGACGCCGGCGCCCGACGCGTCCTCTGACCGGCTGGTCGTGACGCCGACGCGGCGGGCCCAGGACCCCCTGGAGGTGCCGCACACCGTCCAGACGATCGACGCCGAGCAGATGGCGCGCCGCGTTTACCGGACGGTCCCGCAGGCGCTGCGCGACGTGCCCGGCGTCCTGCCGCAGGAGACCGCGCACGGCCAGGGGTCGCCCTACATCCGCGGCTTCACCGGCTACCAGACGCTGCTCATGGTCGACGGGGTGCGCCTCAACAACTCGGCGTTCCGCTCGGGCCCGAACCAGTATTGGAACACCGTCGACGGCAGCTCACTCGAGCGCCTCGAGGTGGTCAAGGGGCCGAGCTCGGTGCTCTACGGCTCTGACGCGGTGGGCGGCACGGTCAACGCGATCACGCGCGACCCGTACATTTGGGACCGGCCGGTCGGCGGGCGCCTCACCTATCGCGTGTCGGACGGCGAGAGCTCACACGTCGCGCGCCTCGAGCTCGGCGGGGCGATCGGCGAGCACACGGCGTGGCTCCTGGGCCTCACTCGGAAGGACTTCGGCAACGTCGAGGCCGGCGGCGACACGGGCCTGCAGCCGAACACTGGCTACGACGAGTGGGACGGCGACGCCAAGGTCCAGCACTGGCTCGACGACGACGCGCGCCTGACGATCGCCCACATGCGCGTCGATCAGAACGACGTGCCGCGCACGCACACGACGCGCGACGCGATCTCGTTCGAGGGCACGTCGATCGGCTCGGACATTCGCCGCGACCTCGACCAGGACCGCTCGCTGACCTACGTCAAGCTCGACACGTTCGGCGACGTGACGTCCTCGACGACGCTGTCGTTCCAGCAGCAAAAAGAGACCCAGTACCGCACGCGCTCGAACGGCCGCATGGACGAGCAGGGCTTCGACGTCCAGACGTTCGGGTTCTCGAGCGTCTACGGATTTGACAACGGGCCCGGGCAGCTCACGGCGGGCATCGAGTGGTACCACGACCGGATCGACTCATTCCTCGATCGCTTCAGCCAGCAGACCGTCGCAGATGACATCCAAGGGCCGGTCGCGGACGACGCCAACTACGACCTCCTGGGGCTGTTCGCGCAGCAAGAGCTCGAGGTCGGTGAGCGGACGGACCTGACCGCCGGCGTGCGCTGGACTTACGCCGCAGCGGAGAGCGACAAGGTGCGCGATCCGGTCACGAATACGCGCATCGGCATCAATGAGGACTGGAACCAGGTCACTGGTTCGCTGCGGCTCGACCACGCGCTCGACGAAGCGCGCACGGCGGTGGTCTTCGGCGGAATCTCGCAGGGGTTCCGCGCCCCGAACTTCTCGGACCTGTCGCGCTTCGATTCCGCCCGCACGAACGAGTTCGAGATCCCGGCGACGGACCTCGACCCTGAGACGTTCGTCCAGTTCGAGCTCGGCGCGAAGCACGAGGTCGGCGCGTTCTCTGCGCAGGCGTCGGCGTACTACACGCTCGTCGACGACGTGATCCAGCGCTTCCCGACGGGGAACGTCAACACGAACGGCGAGACCGAGATCACGAAGGCCAACGTCGGAGATGGCGAGGTCTACGGCTTCGAGGTCGGCCTCGCGTACGAGCTCGATGACGACTGGACCGCGTTCGGCGACCTCGCTTGGCTCGACGGCAACATCGAGACGGTCGAGGTCGCGGGCAGCGCGCCGGTCGAGGACTCCCTCACGCGCCGCCAGCCGACGACGGTCCACGCTGGCGTGCGCTACGAGCCGGCGGACCGCGGCTACTTCGGCGAGGCGATGGTGACGTGGGCGGACGACGCCACCGACCTGTCCTTGAGCGACCAGCGCGACTCGAGCCGCATCCCGCCTGGCGGCACGCCGGGTTATACGGTCATCGACTTGCGCGGCGGCTACACGGTCGCCAAGGGCTGGGACCTCGTGTTCGGCGTCGAGAACGTGACGGACGAGGACTACCGCGTGCACGGCTCCGGTTCGAACCGGGTCGGCCGCAACCTCTACTTCGGGTTCACGTGGTCCTTCTGAGGGCCATCGAGCGCGGTCTGGATCAGCTCTCGGCAGCGGGCCAGGTCGCGCTCACGGTCGGCGCCATCGGCGCTGAGCTCCGCCTCGACCGAGCGTAAGCGCGCCAGGCCGGCCTCGGTTTGGCCCGCCGCGAGCTCGGCCCGGGCGAGGTTGCTCGCGAGCGGGAAGACGAGCATCGGGTGCCCCGGGAGCTCGCGGTTGGCGGCTTCGAGGTTGTGCGCTGCGAGCTCGACGGCCTCTTCCCCGCGCCCGACCTCGGCCAGGAGCATCGCGTGGTTGTTGCGCGCGATGAGCGTCGGCATCGCAGCGTCGCCCGCGAGCCGCTCCAGGATGTCGAGGTTCGCGGCGGAGGCGGGGACGGCCTCGTCCTTCCGGCCGAGGCGAGTCAGCGCCGCCACGAGGTTCGAGCTCGCGCGCGCGACGAACAGCTCGTCGACGCCCACGCTCGAGCGTGTGAGCGAATCGACGAGGTCGCGCAGGACGCGCTCGGCCTCGTCGAAGCGCTCAGCTTCCAGCGCGGCGACCCCGAGGTTGTTGCGCGCGAGCCAGGTCTCGCGATGGTCGCGGCCAAAGCGCGCCTCGTTGGCCAGCGCAAGCTCGCGATAGGCCGCGAGCGCGCCTTCGTGGTCGCCTGCGGCGCCCACCGCCGAGGCCTGGTTGTTGCGCACGCTGAGCGTCGTCAGGTGGTCCTCGCCGAAGGCGGCACGGATCCGCGGCACGACCTCGGCGAAGATGGACAGCGCTTCCTCGACCCTTCCGAGGTCGGCGAGGCAGTGCGCGAGGTTCGCGCGCTGGGTCAGGACGCGCCGATCCGCGGGCCCGAGCCGCGCGACGCGGGAGGCGAGCGCCGCGCGCAGGAGCTGCTCTGCTTCGACGATCTCACCGCGTGTCAGCAGCGCGACCGCGAGGTTGTTCTGCGCCGTCTCGCGCGAGTCCGCGTCGTCGCTGCTGGCCTCCGTCCAGAACGCGACGAGGTCGCGCATGAGCTCGAGGCCGCGCTCGGAGTCCCCTTCGGCGTCGGCGCGCAAGACGGCGAGCTCCATCGGGCGCGCGCGGAGCCAGGCTGCGGGGGAGGCCAATGCGTCGACCGACGCGCGCACCGACGCTTCGAGCGCTGACGCGCGTTCCAGCTCGCCGGCCGCGTAGAGCGTCTCGCAGAGCGCCGCGCGGCCCTCGAGCGCGGCTTCTGGCCCCGCGCTGGGCGCCCCTTCGAAGAGCGCCACGGCGCGCGCGAGCTGGGTCTCTGCCTGTGGCAGGCGCCCGAGGCGCAGGTACGTCTTCCCGAGCGTCAGGTGCAAGGGCGCGCGCACCTCATCGTCTAGGTCCTTGTTCTCCTCGAGCTCGGCTGAGGCGCGGTCCAGGAGGTCAACGACCCGCGCGTCAGACCCGTCCACCGTGGGGTCGGCGCTCTCGAGGAGCGCGCTGAGCAGGCGGTTCGTCGCTTGGAATCGGTCGCGCTCGACGACGATGCGCGCGAGGTTACGCTCCGCGCGCAGGAAGCCGAGCGTCGTCCCGATCCCTCCGACGATGAGCGCGAGCAGCGCCAGCGTGAGGCCCGCCGTGAGGCCGCGGTGCCGCCGCGCGAAGCGCGCTAGCTGCTCGACGGTCGACGGACGACGCGCCAGGATCGCTTCGTCGCGTAGCACACGCCGGACGTCGGCGGCGAGCAGCTCCACCGCGTGGTAGCGGTGCGCCGGGTCGCGCGCGAGCGCGGTCGACAGGATCGTCTCGAGGTCGCGCGAGACGGTCGCGTCGATCCGCGTCGCCTTGGGCGGGTCGTCTTGCGCGAGGCGCGCGACCACCTCGGGCAGCGACAGGCCCTCGAGCTGATGGGGCGCGCGGCCGAGCACCAAGCGGAAGAGCAGCCCGCCCAACGCGTAGACGTCCGCGCGCACATCGACGGCGCTCGAGTCTCCGCCTAGCTGCTCCGGCGCCATCGTCGCGAGCGTGCCGAGGACCGCGCCGGTCACGGTGAGCGATGACGCGAGCGGATCGACGGCGCGCGCGATGCCAAAGTCGAGGATGTGGGGCCGGGCGTCGTCGTCGACGAGCACGTTGTCGGGCTTGAGGTCGCGGTGGATGACGCCGCGCTGGTGCGCGTGCGCGACGCCCTCGCAGATCGCGACGAACAGCGCGAGGCGCCGACGACGGTCGAGGCCGAGCGCGTCTGCCGCCTCCAAGAGCGGACGCCCGTCCACCTTCTCCATCGCGAACCAGGACACTGAGACGTCGGCATCGAGCTCTGTCGTGCCCGCTTCAAAGACCTTGGCGATCGCGCTGTGATCGAGGCGCGCGAGCGCTTCGGCTTCCCACGCAAAGCGGCGCTCCGCGTCGGCGCCGAGGAACCCAGGGCGCAGCACCTTCAGCGCGACCGTGCGGTGGGGTTGCTCCTGCGTCGCTTCGAAGACGCGGCCCATGCCACCTTCGCCGAGCATCCGCCCGAGGCGATAACGACCGACCTGCGCGCCCGCCTTCAAGATCGGGACGTCGAGGAGGTCCGTCGCGGGGCGCGCGAGGAAGCCTGAGTGGCGGTCGTCGCTCTCGAGCAGCGATTGGACCTCCGCGCGCAAGGCGGCGTCGTGCTGGCAGGCTTCGTCGAGGAACGCGCCACGCTCTGCGGGGGCGCGCTCCAGCGCGTCCGCGAGGACACGTTTGACGACCTCCCAAGGCGCCGGAGCCTTGTCCGCCTCGTCAGCCATGGCGCTCAAGCTCGCGCGCGAGCCAAACCCGCGCGACGTTCCATTCCCGCGCGACGGTGCGCTCGGAGACGCCGAGCGCGCGCGCGGTGTCTTCGACCGTGAGCCCGGCGAAGAAGCGCAGCTCGACGATGCGCGCGGCGCGCTCGTCCTGCCGGGCGAGGCGATCGAGGGCCGCGTCGAGCGCCTCGAAGTCGAACGCGTCCGCATCCAGGGGCGCGTCGACGTGCTGCTCGAGGTCCGCGAGCGATTGGCGCTGCATCAATCCGCCGTGCTTCTCGCTCGCGACCCGTCGCGCGCGGTCGACGAGGATCCGTCGCATCGCGATCGCGGCAGCGCCGAAGAAGTGCGCGCGCCCGTCCCACGCGAGAGGCTCGCCATCGTCGCCGACGAGCTTCAGCCATGCCTCGTGGACCAGCGCGGTCGGCTGGAGCGTCAAGGAGCGACGTTCGCCGACCATGGCGCCGCCCGCGAGCCGCCGCAGCTCTTCGTAGACCCGCGGCAAGACCGCGGCGCCCGCGACAGGGTCCTCAGCGGCGCGCTGGAGGAGCAGGGTGAGGTCTTCGTCCTTGGGGCACATCGTCGTCGGGCGAGGCGGGCTTACGGCCCCCGCGGCCCGACTTGAAGCCTAGCCCGCTGCGCGCTCGGCGCGCCGGCGAGCGGAGATTTTTGGACCGCTCACGTGTTTTGTGGCAGCCGGGCGTGCGCTGTCCCGCATGGGTCCCTGAGCGCATCGACCGGGGCGCTACGCGCCGGCGGCAGCGCCCTTGCTGCGCTGAGGCGCCCCACGAGGATCACCATGAGCCAACTCCGCCTACTCGCCCTTCGCCTCGCCTTGCTCGCTCCGTTCCTGGGGCTCGGCGCCTGCGGGACGGAGGCGCCCCCCGCCGCGCCTTATGCCCCGAGCACCTCGGTCTCGGAGGCGCCGCTCGCCTGGACAGGGCGCGCGGCGCTGGAGTGGGGCGTGTCGTTGCCGCGTAAGCCTGCGCCGGCCCCGAGCTATCTGCGCGCGCGCGTCTACGGCGGCGCTGCGTCCATCGATGGGACTGAGGCTACGATGCACGCTGCATGCACGCCCTGAACGTCCGAGGCGAAGCGATCGCGCACACGAGCCTCGGATCGAGTGACGCGCGCCCGCTCGTCTTCTTGCACGGCTACGCCCGTCACCCGCTGGACTACCGGCTGGGGTTGGAAGCGCTGGTCGCGTGCGGTTGGCGCGTCGAGGCGCCCTTCCTCTTCGCGAACCACCGGCTGCGCCGGCCTCCGAAGAGCTTCTGGGACTGCGCGGCCCTCGGCTGGCGCGCGCGCGAGGCGCTGATCGCCGCCGGTCGGATCGACGCGACCACGCCGGTCGTCGGCCACTCGACGGGTGGCGCGGTGGCCCTCGCCCTCGGCGCGGCGGGCGGTGGCCAGCACGCGGCGCCCTCGCACATCGTCGCGGTGAACCCCGTGCAGCCGTCGCGGCGCCGCGTGCTGACCTTCATCCTGCGCTCGGGTTGGATGAACACGAAGCTCGCATGCGGCCTCGCCGGCGACGGTCGCATCGGTCGCCAGGTGCTGCGTGAGAGCGGCGCGCGCTTTTACGCGAACTGGTTTCGGGACCCGTGCCGCGGGCTGGCGCTCATCGAGGGCCTGCGCGGCTATCGCTACGACGCGCTCGCGCGCTGGTTCAGCGGCGAGGTCAATCCGACGACGCAGGCCCGCGTGCTGTACGGCAGGGGCGATGAGTTCTACGGGGACGTGCAAGGGCTCGAGGACGGGCTCACGCGCGTGTTTCGAGACGTCGCTGTGCGCGAGCTCTCGGACGAGAACTCGCACGAGTGGCTGTTGGTCCGGCCGCAGCGCTTCGCTGACGAGGTCGAGGCGCTGCTGCTGTCGAAAGCTGCGTGAGCCCGTCGCTCACGGCGCCGGCTGGGTCGGCGCAGCGGCGAGGCGCTCGAGCTTCTCAAAGAGCTCGTCCGTCGAGATCGGCTTCGCGACGTAGTCGTCCATGCCGGCGGCGAGGCAGCGTTCGCGGTCGCCTTGGAGCGTGTTCGCCGTCATTGCGATCACGGGGAGGCGCGCGCCAGAGCGCGCGCGGGTGTCCCGCGAGCGCAGCGCTTGGGTCGCCGCGACGCCGTCCATCACGGGCATCTGCATGTCCATGAGGGCGGCGTCGTACGCCTTTCGGCTCAGCGCCTCCAGCGCCTCGGCGCCGTTCTCGGCCACGTCCACCGTGTGCCCCCAGCGTTGCAGCAAGAGCCGCGCGACGCGCTGATTCACGGGGTTGTCCTCGACGAGCAAGAGCGCCAGGGGGCGCTCTGTCGCGCGACGGCTCGCGGGCCGTCCGGTCGTGGCGAGGTAGGGCTCGGCGCGCCCCTCGGCCGCCGGCAGCGGCGCGCGCGGCTCCGCGGCCTCCTGTGGCGCGGGCAGCAGCGGCAGCGAGAGCCGGAAGGTGCTGCCCGTGCCGAGCTTGCTGTCTGCGGTCAGCGACCCGCCCATGAGCTCCGCGAGGCGGCGCGAGATGGAGAGGCCGAGGCCCGTCCCGCCGAAGCGCCGCGACGTGGTCATCTCTGCTTGTGTGAAGGCCGCGAACACGGTCTCGAGCTGTCTGGGGTCGATTCCGATCCCGGTGTCGGTGACACAGCACACGAGGCGCGCGCTCCCATCGCTCTCGAGCTTGCGGACGGCGATGATCCGAACCTCGCCCTCGGGCGTGAACTTCACCGCGTTGCCAAGCAAGTTCAAGAGGACCTGGCGTGTGCGCAGCGGGTCGCCGATGATTCGCTGCGGCAGGTCGTCGTCTACGCTCACTGCGAGGTTCAGGCCCTTCGGCCGCGCGATCACTGAGATGAGCTGCATCGACTGTGCGATCAGCTCGCGCAGATCGAACGCGGTCGCCTCGACTCGCATTTGGCCCGCCTCGATCTTCGAGAAGTCGAGCACGTCGCCGAGGATCTGGAGCAGCGCGCCCGCGGAGCTGCGCGCGGTGGCCAGGAACTCGCGACGTTCGTCCTCGTCCGTCGTGTCCTGCGCGAGCTCGATCATGCCGAGGATCCCGTTCATCGGCGTGCGGATCTCATGGCTCATCGTGGCCAGGAATGAGCCCTTGGCGACGGCCGCGCTCTCGGCTTCGACGCGCGCGCGGTTGAGGTCCACTGCTTGTTGCTCTAGCTCACGCACGAGCTCACGCGCGAGGACCACCGCGCGGCTGTTGCGGAGGCGCATCCGCTCTGCGGTCAGCGACGTCATCGAGAGGTACAGCGCAAAGCTCGCGCAAGCCGAGAGCTTCAGGAGCTCGACACCGAGCGGGGATCGCGCGCCGACGTAGTGGTCGAGCGCGATCACGCTCAAGTGCGCGGCGAGCGCCGCTGCGGTGCAGGTCAAGCACCAGCGGACACCGATGTGGACCTGATCGAAGACGCGGATGTAGGGCAGCAGGAACAGCCAGGAGGTGCCGCCGCCGGTGGCCCAGACCGCTGCGCCAATGGGGACGAGGTCGAGGAGCAGGAAGAGCCGCCCCAAGTGCACGCGGGCTTCCCAGTGGTACCAGCGCCGCAGCGCGAGCCATGAGAGCGCGGCATAGCCGGTGGCGCCTATGCCGTACGTCGTCCACGGGATCGTCAGCTCTCGGACCGGGACGATGCGCTGGTGGAGCGCGACGAGCATCACGATCAGCGCGAAGCCGATCGCCCGGAGCCGCGGCAGCTCCAGGGTGTGATAGCGCGCGTCGCGTCCGCGCTTCGCCTGCCGTTCGACCGTCGGATCGAGGTGGAGGCCGTGGTGTGCCGCGTCCTTCCGATTGGAGCGATCGGTTGCGATGTGGCCAGGGCCAGGGCCGAGACCAGGAAGATGTGAGAGGGACTGGGGCACGGGCCGGCGCGACGCTCCGCCAGGGGACTATCGGCCCGACCGCTGCGCCGAATTGAGCGCCTCGACCTCAGCGCTCTGTTCGGGCCATGAGCGCTGGGAGGCGGTGGGGGTCGCTCGTCTCGGCGTAGGACCGATCGCCCTGCGAGACATAGGCCCGCGCGGTGGCCGGGCCCCGGCGGGCCGGGAGCCCGAGGCGCGCCAAGAGCTCAGGCTCGAGCTCGGGGTCCACCGACTGAACCAGGCGGCTCGCGACGTAGGGGCGGAGCGCTGCGGAGCGGAGAGCGAGGGTCAGCGGATCCGTCGCCGGACCGACGATCGTGATGTGCACCGGCGGGTGCACGAACAGGTCTACGGCGCGTCCGTACGCGGCCGCGTCGAAGCCGAACCGCAGGTGGTCGTCAGCGAACGAGGCGAGCGCCGCGCGCCCGCTCGCGATCAGCGCTGGCTCTCGCACCAGGTGCCCGAGGCGCACGAGCGCCTCGGCGAAGGTGGCGTTCTCGACGAGCTCGCGGTCCTCGCGCGCCCGACCGCCGCGCGGGGCCGCGAACGCGCTGTCCCGGAACGCGCCGTCGTCGTCCGCTAGGCGCGCGAGGGTCGTGCGCGCCAATAGGAGCGCTGGCTCCAAGTAGCGATTCGCGCCCGCGCAGTGCACCGCCTCGACGAGCGCGCGCAGGAGCGCCCCCTGGTCGCGCAGGAACCCGGGTTGGTTCCACGCGCCGTTCCAGTAGTGGGCGGCGCCCTGTTCGCGGTCCCAGAGGTGCTCCAACAGGAAGTCGAGCGCGGTGAGCGCGAGCCCGCGGATGTCGTGGTCATCGAGCACGACGGCGACCTTCAGCAAGGCGATGACCGCCGCCGCGTTACGATCCGTCGCGATCTGCGGGTCGACCTTGGGCGCGCCGTGGCGCGCGCGCGCGGCCACGCTCGCGAGGTTCGCGTAGACGCCGTCCTCGTCTTGCCCCGCTCGGAACGCGCCCGTGCTGGGGTCGAGGAGCGTCCGTCGCATCCAGCCGAGGATGCCGAGCGCCGTGTCCTTGAAGCGCTCCTCGCCGAGCGCTTGGTAGGCCTCGATGTAGGCGAGCATGCGCTTGGCATTGCTCTCCAGCGGCTTCTCGGTCTGCGGCACGCTCCAATCTGCGCCGCGCGAGAAGCGGTAGAAGCCGCCTTCGACGCGGTCGTGGATCGCGCCCGCTTGCATCGAGCGCAGCGTCCGCAGGACGGTCTCGAGCGTGCGCCCGTCGCCGGACTGCGACCAACGCACGAGCAGGAGGTGCAGCGCCTCGGGGTGCGGGAACTTCTGGCGCGCGCCCCAGCCCCCGTGCACGGGGTCGGCGGTCTCGATCAGCGTCGCGACGACACGCTCGACGAGCGACGCGTTGAGGCCATCGTCAGGGGCGCTCGCCGGGGCGCTCGCCAGGGCGCTCGCCGGTGCCGTTCGGCCGCGCTGCGCGAGCCCGAGCGGCGCCGCCTCCGCCAGCGCAGCGCCGAGGGCCTCTGCCGATTGGACCGGCAAGTCCTGCAGCACGGCCCCGTCGGGCGCGAGCAGCAGCGCGGTCGGCCAGCCAGGACCGCGATACCTCGCGTCGAGGTCAGGCGCGCGGTCCTTGTCGACGAGGACCGGCACGAAGCGCTCGGCCGTGAGCGCGCGCGCTGCCTCGGACTCCTGGAGCTCGCGCAGCAGCTTGTTGCAGGCCGGGCACCAGGGCGCGACCAGCAGCAGGCAGAGCGGGACCCCGCGCTCCTCGGCCTCGGCTTGGGACACCGCATCAAACGTCTTCCAGCGCATGGTCTCGGGATCGCTCTCCCGCGTCCCTTATCGGCCGAGCCGCGCGCTGGTCACGGAGCGAATCCCCGAAGGTCGTCGCGCCGGGTCAGTCCTGGAGGCTCCCAGGGCGCACGAGCTCATCACGCAGCCGCGCGGTCAGCGGGGCGTCGTTCCGGGCGCGGGCGCGCGCCTCGAGCTCGGCGAGGGACGGCAGCCCGAGGGCGCGCCGCTCCTCATCCGTGGTCGCCATGTTCACGGTGTAGAGGCGCCACTCCCCGGTGATCGGCACGAACACCATCTGCGTCCCGTAGGGCTGCGCTTCGCCGACCAGCATCGCCATGCGGTCGCGTGACTCCGCCTGGACGAGGCGGCCGCGGTGCTCCCCGAGCGTCGCGGCCGACGCGCCGAGGGCTTCAGCGAGGAGCAGGTGGGCCGGCTCGTCCGAGCGCACGAGCGTCGCGCCGGCCCAGAACATCTGCGCCGGGCTCTTCAATTCGCCCGCGTCGTGCCAGGCCACGACCTCGTTGAAGCGCGCGGTTTGCGCAGCCAGGACCTCCGTGTCTAGGCCCGCCGCGCCGCCCTTGCGGCTCAGGTCGTGCAGCAGCGCCTTGAACTGCGCCTTCTCGCGGGCGCCGTCCGGCGTCGGCGCGAGCGTCGGCGTTGCGCGGCAGGCGGCGAGGGCGAGGCTGCAGACGAGGCCCACGGCCAGGCGTGCAGCGCGCCCGAAGCGGGGAGCCGCGCCGGCGATCGGGACAACGGGGGCCCGGCGCGGCGTGGCCAGGCTCTGGTGCGAGAGGTGGGAGAGCATGCGGGCGACAAGGATAGGCGCCCGCGCCCTCAGCGCGCGAGCTCGACCGAGAACGCGCCGCCTTTCCCCGCTTCACGCAGGGTCCGCACCCCGAGGGCCCGCCCTTCGGGGCCGCGCAGCCAAGCCTCGACGGCGGGTCTCAACTTGGCGCTGCCGCCCGCGCTCCCATGCCCTTTGCCGGTCACGACGAGGATGGGGGAGATGCGCAGGGCCCGGGCCCTGGTCAGCTCTTGCAAGAGCCGGCGCTTCGCCCGATCGACGGTGTGTCCATGGAGGTCGATCTCGAGCGCGTGGGGTGGGTCCGGGGATGACATCGGCGCAGGCTACCCGCTGAAATCGGCCGAATGGGCCTCCCATGCCCAGCCGTATGACCGAAGATTTGGGAGGGCGCGGACCTTTTACCTGCGGTCCCGAGCGCCCCTCAGACCCACGCATCCCCAAGCCCGACCACAAGTCCGACTATGAAGAAGTTCCTCGTCGCTGCCGCCCTCCTTGGCCTCGCTGCCTGTGTCAACACCGAAAAGAACGCCGTGGGCTCCGCCGAGACGGCGAACGCGCCCGCGACCTGCTCGGGCGACTGCTCCAGCGGCGGCGCGTGCTGCAGCGAGGGCGCGGAGGCCAAAGCGTGCAGCGAGGCGGCGACCGAGTGTGACGGCGGCGTGTGCCCGGTCACGGGCAAGAAGATCTCCAACTGAGCTGACCCCGCCTGAGCGGGGGCTCCGTTCCGGAGCGCCTGATCCAGCGCACCCGCGGTGGCCGAAACGTCGGTCCCGCGGGTGTCGTCACATCGCGCGCGGGCCCTGCCGCGAGCGATCGATCAGGCGAGGATCGCCGCGATGCACGCGACGTCGACGATGTCGTCCGCGCTGCAGCCACGCGACAGGTCCATGAAGGGCGCGGCGAGGCCCTGCACGAGGGGCCCGAGGGCGGTCGCGCCCGCGAGCCGCTGCGTGAGCTTGTAGGCGATGTTGCCCGAGTCCAGGTCGGGGAAGATCAGCACGTTCGCCTGGCCGGAGAGCGGCGAGCGCGGCGCCTTGCGCGCCGCGACGTCGGGCACGAGGGCGGCGTCCACTTGCAGCTCACCGTCGCTCGTGAGGTTCGGCGCGCGCTCGCGCAGCTTCGCGGCGGCGTTGCGCACCTTCGTGACGCGCGGATGCTCGGCCGAGCCTTTGGTGCTGAACGAGAGCAGCGCGACCTTGGGCGACGTGCCTACGAGGCGCCGGTGGCTCTCCGCAGACGCCAGCGCGATGTCGACGAGCTGGTCCTCGGTCGGGTCGGGGACGACGCCGCAGTCGCCGTAGGTCAGCGCGCGGTCATGGAACACCATCAGGAAGCAGCTCGACAGCGTCGCGATGCCTTTTGTCAGGCCGATGCACTGCAAGCCGGCGCGCAAAACGTCCGCGGTGGCGGCGAGCGAGCCTGCGACGCCGCCCGCGCACTCGCCGGTCGCGACGAGGGACGCGCCGAAGAAGAGGGGGTCCTGCACGCGCTCGCGGGCCTCAGCCTCGGTCATGCCCTTCGCGCGGCGCCGCGCAAAGAGGCGCTCGGCGAAGGCTGCGACGCGCGCGTCACGGGCCGGGTCAATGACCTCGATCCCCGAAGGACAGCGCCCATGCCCTTCGACGCGATCAGCACCGGCCGGCAGAGCCCCTCGGCAGCCAAGCGCGTCGCCGCGCGCAGCACGCGCCGTCGTTCGACTCGGGCAGGACGATGCGCCGGTCGAGGCGCTGCGCCTTCTCCCGCAGTTCGAGCAGGAGGTCCATCGGCGTGCCCGTCAGCGCGTGGCGCCCATGGTCACAGGGCGGGGTCGCGGAGAGGACCGCCTCGGGACCTCGAGCTGGAGGCGCAGGAGCGCGAGCCCGTGGGTCTTGCCCTGCGCGTCCGTCGGGAGCGACGCGGAGCCGCCGCCGCCGAGGCTGTCCTCGAGGAGGAAGTTCAAGACGCGCATGTTCGGCGCTTCATAGCGCTTGACGCCGCCGTGGTTGATGCCCGCGAAGTGCGCGCACGCGCTCCGCGGTCAGTGTTGCGGCGAGGAACGCGAAGGCCTCGTCGGAGCGCGCGATGACGCCGACGTTGGAGCCTCGCCCTTGTCACCCGAGCGGGCGGAGGCGATGCGATGGAGTTCTACGACGGGCATGGGGGGGCCTCAGGCTTCGAAGGTCGTGACGCGGGTGTGGATCTTGTCCTTCGCGATGAGCGCAGGCCAGTAGCCGATGATCTCGGTCGCCTTCGGGCGTCCGCCGGCGAACCCGGTCACGCCAGGGGGGCCGCTGGTGACGAGCGGCACGAGCTCGGTGCCGAAGCGCTCGACCTTCGCGTAATCGGGGCCCTTCACGCCGAGGCGCAGGACGACCTCGCTCGGGGCGTCGGCGCCCTCGACCGGGATGCCGCGGTGGCACACGTTGGCGCCCACGTACTCCTCGAGCCGCTCGTCGGGGCCGTACTCGAAGCCGTCGTACGCGAGCCGTCGCCACACGACCTCGGCGCACAGGCGCGCCTTGGCGAGCGCGTCCGGGCCGGACACGGTGAGCTGCCCGACGGACTTCCAGCCGTCCTGGAAGCTCATCGAGACCTTGTACGTCGGGGTCTCGGGCTTGCCGCGCACGCCTTCGATGCGGACCCGGTCCCCGCCCTCGTCGACCATCCGGAACGATGTGAAGTCTGCGACGACATCGGGGGTGATGTACGCGGCGGGGTCGCCCATCTCGTACGCGAGCTGGTGCGCGACCGTGTCGCGCGTGACCATCCCGCCGGTGCCCGCGTGCTTGGTCACGACGAAGGTGCCGTCTGCGTGCGCCTCGATGATCGGGTAGCCGATGAGCGCCATGTTCTCGACGGCGCGCCAATCGGTGTAGTTGCCGCCGGTGCACTGGGCGCCGCATTCGACGATGTGCCCCGCGACGGTGCCCGCGGCGAGGCGGTCCCAGTCGCCGCGTTGCCAGCCGAACTCGTGGATCAGCGGCCCGAGCACGAGGCCCGGGTCCGTGCCGCGGCCCGTGATGACGATCTGCGCGCCCTGGTCCAGCGCCTCCGCGATCGGGAAGGCGCCGAGGTAGACGTTCGCGCTGGAGACCTTCTCGCGCACGCTCGAGAGCGGCGCGCCGGTGTCCATGTTCTTGAACGCCTCGCCGCTCGCCATCAGCGGGTCAAGCTCGGCGAGGATGTCGTCACCCTCGACGACCGCGACCTTCACGCCGGTGAAGCCGTGCTTCTGGATGACGGCGAGGACCGCGTCCTTGCACGCGTGCGGGTTCACGCCGCCGGCGTTTGCGACGACGCGGATGTTCTTCGCGACGAGGTCCGGCAGGATCTTGTCGATGAGGCGCACGAAGTCGGTCGCGTAGCCCTGGTCGGGCCGCCGCGCGCGCAGCTTCTGCATGATGCTCATCGTGACCTCGGCGAGGTAGTCGAGCGTCAGGTAGTCGATCGGGCCCTCTTTCACGAGCCGCACCGGGCCCAGGATCGAGTCGCCCCAGAAGCCTTGCCCGTTCGCGACGAGCACCTTGTCCGCGGGTTTGCGCTGCATGGTCGATGGCGCCGCGGCGGGGGGCGGGCGCGAGGCGCCGCGCCGGCCGCGGGCCGAAGAGGATACCCGCGGGGCGGCCCAGCCGCGCGACGTGCCGTCCGAACCCCTGACGGGCGCGGCCGCCCGCCCCCGGGTCGGGGGCGGGCGGCCGCGCAAGCCAGCGCCCATTCTAGGAGGGGCTCAGCCTTCAGGAATCCTGCCTTCTGGAGCCCGGCTGTCTGGAGCCCGGCCGTTGCGGGGCGATCACTCCACCGACATGCCGTTTTCCATCGAGCCCGACATGGCCATCTCCATCGAGATGGTCATCGCCTGGCCGCCCATGTCCATCGACATCTCCATGTCCATCGCAATGTTGGCTTCGCCCTTGAGCGCGAGCCCGTGGGCGCGGCCCGCCGCGAGGTCCCAGTGCAGCTCGCCGCCGCCTTCGTACTGGAACTCGACGTCGAGGCGGTTCACGGACATGTCCATGCCCTCCGGCATTTGCTCGCCCATGAGCTCCGAGACGAACTCGCTCATGTCGCGGGAGGCGTTGATCTTGAACGTGAGCTCGACCACGCCGACCTTCGTGCCGTCGATGTCGCGGGTGCCGACGAACTTGCCCGACGCTTCGCCTTCGACCATCTCTTCGAAGATGCGGCGGAAGTCCGCCATCATCGCCGGGTCAGGGCCCATGCCGGCCTCAGCGCCCTCCATCTCGACGTCGAGCTTGAGGTCGCCGCCCGGCGCGAAGACGTCGATCAGCGCCTTCAGGTCGATCTCGTACGAGTCACCCTCGGAGAGCTCGCCGCTCGCCGGCAGGAGCCCGCGCAGGTCCATGTTCTCCGCGAGGTTCGTCAGCAGGTCCGCGTCGCCCTCTTCGCCCTCGGGGTAGGAGGCCTTGTACTCGCCGGACTCTTCGTCCCAGGTGAAGACGACGGTCGTGCCGTCGAGCTTCGACGTGCCCGAGCCATTCCCGTTCTCGTTCTGCGTCTCACCCATCATGTCGACCTCCATGTTCATCTCCATCTCCATGGAGGCGGAGTCGAACTTGCGGGTCAGCTTCGCCGGCTTGCCGCCCGCGAGCTTGTCGTAGGTGTCCGTGACCGACACGTTCTGCGAGATCACCATCTGCATGCTGATCTCCGGCATCATCGGGTTCGGCTCCCCGTTGATCAGCACGGTCATGTCGTCGAGGCTGAAGTCGGAGTTCGTGTGGAACGCCTTCGTGACGCTCGAGCCCTCCGCCGGGGCGAACTTGAGGGAGTCGGCCTTCGGGGCAAACGCGACGAGCGCCGGGAGCAGGGCCGCGGTCGCGAGGAAGGTGGTGTGTTTCATGGGTCGGAGTCGGCCTGGATGGGGCCCGTAGGGTGATGCTTCGGAAGGAATGTGCGCAGAAGGTTGCCGCGCGGAGCGGTCCGCCGCCAGCCGCTTGCGCCGCAAGCGCCGATGCGCCGGCTCGCGGATCAGGTCGGGGGCGCAGGCTTTCTGGTGGCGATCTGTCGCGGGCGGGACCCAGCCCGTCCAAGAGAGGCATGCGCCATCGCTGCCGGCGGCACCTCAATCGATCGGCAAAATCCGGCCGGACCTGTTGCCCCACGGTCCGCGCCGCCGGGGGCGCCTGACCCGTGCTGCGCACCTGTGTCACCCGCACAAGGCGCCGGGCGCCCTCCCCCCTGACTGGGGGGGAGGACGCCCGGCGTGGGTGCCCCCAGGCGGCGCTGGGGGACCTCAAGGTGCGTCGATCAGTCGCCGAACTCGACCGAGAGGCCGTTCGACGTGTTCGACGTCGCGCTGCCGCCGACGGCGTCGCGGTGCCAGAACTGGAAGTTCCAAGTGCTGCCCCCGGTGATGACCTGGGCGTTGGTGCCGGGCGACGTGAAGTCCATCGGGTACGCGACCGTCCCGAAGAACGTGTCGGTTTGGACGATCGGGAGTCGGAACGTCGTACCCGCGACGCACAGGTTGCCCTGGCTGCCGACGATCGGCTGTTGCACCTGCACGTTGCCGAAGAAGAACAGGCCGAAGCTGCCGGCCGGGAAGTTCTGACCGAGCAGCATCGCGGTGTTGTCCGCGATGCGCTGGCTCCCCGAGAACGAGATCGCGCCCGTGCCCCCGGTCGAGTTCGGGTTCGAGGTGCAGTAGTTCGTCGGGGCCGGGATCGTGCTCTCGACAGACGTGATCGTCACGTCGTCGATGGCGGCCTCGACGATCGAGCCCGTTCCAAGGTCCGACGCGCTGAAGCGCAGCTTCATGTTCGCGGTGGGGGTGATCACCGAGCTCACGACGAAGTCGTGCCGGAACCAATCACCGTCGGTCTCGTCGCCGGCCGGGCCGACCGTCTCGACGGTCGACCACGTCGCGCCGCCGTTGTTCGAGATCTGGACGACGAACACGTCCGCGTTCGGCGCGCCGCCTTGGGTGTTCGAGTACCAGCGCCAGTAGGAGATCTTCGCGGCCGTCGTCCCAGCGAGGTCGAAGGTCGGGCTCTCGAGGAGCGTGTCCCCGCCGTCGACATCGTTCGTACCGACCGAGGCGCCCACTGCGGCTTGGCCGGTGAACCAGCAGGTCACGCCGGGGGCCGAGGTATGGTCGTCCTCGGGTTGCGCGGCCGTGCCGTTCGGGTTCCCGAGCTCCCAGAGGCCCGTCGTTGCGTTGCCGCCGTTGCGCGCCCAGCCGGCCGCGCCCGACTCGAAGTCCGTGGCGAGGATCGTGTTGATCTGGCCCACGGCGAAGCTGTAGCCCTGGCTCAGGTCGCCCGAGGGGAACGAGACGGCGTGGTTGGCCGAGTCGGTGCCTTCGACGACGTACTCGACGACGGAGGGCGAGACCTGGCCGGGGATCCCCGCGACGTAGGTGTCGCCCCCGGTGTTGGTCATCGGGATCAACTGGGTCGCGCCGCCGTTGACGCGGTAGCGCAGCGTGGCGCTCGTGATCGGGGGCGTGATGCCCGCGACGATGTTGGCGGAGACCACGTACGGCCCGGCCTCGTTGGTCGTCGTCGGGAGCTGCGTGACGTTGCTGATGACGACAAACGGCAGGTCGAAGCCCGGGAAGCCCTGGGCGCGGAACCCGGCGTCGATCTCAGCGTAGTTCGGCGTGCCGTTGTTGATGTTGCCGTCGTTGTCGTCGAGCGTCAGCCACTGCGTCTCGATGATCGAGCGGATCTGGGTTTGGTTGTAGCTGTTCATCCAGCCCAGGAAGAGGAGGCTCGACTGCAGGTCACCCGCAGCGTTGCCGAGCGATGTGTTCAGGCGCGTGCGGATCTTCCACGCGGCGCCCATCCAGACCTCGCCGTCGCTGTGCACTTCGCCGTAGCAGCCGCCGTTGGAGTCGCCACAGAACTGGCGCGTGTTGTTGCCGTTGCGGACGGAGCCGCCGCCCGTCGAGAAGAAGCGGCCGAGCACTGCGTCGTCGAACTGGTACAGCGAGAAGACGTCGGCGTTGCCCTCGCCCATGCCGTCAGAGCCGTTGCCCGTGCCGTAGCGCACGTTGAGCCAGTGGCCCATCTCGTGGGCGATGATGACGCTGAACGCCGTGTTGTTGCAGCCGCCGCCGGCCGGGTAGAAGTTCGTCGAGTTGCCGTTGTAGAACGCGTTGCAGGTGCCCGAGACGTTCACGTTGGTCGTCGACAAGAAGTCGGCGGTGGTGTCGTTCGGGAAGATGCTGCGGATCCAGTCGCGCTGCGTTGCGATGTGCAAGAACCCGTTCGTTTGGCCCGTCACCGAGCCGTTGGGGGTCGCGTTCATCACAAGGACGTTCGGCGTGTTCGGCTGGACGTTGTTGAACGCTACCGAGTAGTTCGCGCCGGCCTGGTTCTGGACGCTCGTGAACGTGCCCGCGTAGGTCGCGGTGATGTTGATCGGGGTGTTGACGCCGACAAAGGTGAAGTTGCCGTTCGCGTCGGTCACCGTGGTGCCCGCGCTGCTCTGTAGGCGCAGGTACGGCATGGGCGTCGGGACCGGCGGGTTGCCGCTGTGGTCCGCGGCGGTGCCCGGCGTCGCGTTCGCCGTGATCGTGCCCGTCACGTCGAAGTGGTGGATCGACGAGACGCGCTTGAGGATTTGACGGGTGCGCGCGTCGATCGTGTAGAGGTAGCCCTTCGGCTCGAAGCCGGGCTCGTACCACTGCGCGTCGACCTGCCACGCGAGCGTCCAGCGGCGCGCCTCCTGGTCGTCGACGTGCGCGAAGACGAGCTCGGGCTGGCCGTAGTGGTTCGGCTCGATGCCCTCGGTGCTGCGGAACACTTCGCGCGCGATCATGCTCGCGAAGCCGGCGTCGAAGGACGGCGTCGGGCGGGGGTCCTCGACGGTCGGCGCAGCCGTGGTGTGCAGCGACAGCAGGCGACCCTGCAGGTCGAACAGCAGGTTGATGCGCCCGTCCTCGACCTTGACGCCATCGATCACTTGATCGAAGCGGACGGTCATCTTGTCCGTCGTGTTGCCTTGGCCGAGCGGGAGGAAGAACACGCGCGTCGCGACGAGCTCGTCAAGGCTCACGCCGTGCATGCCCTCGGTCGCCGCGATCCACTCGCGGCCGAGGCGGAACCAATCCGAGTCGACGCTGGAGTCGGGCTCGAAGCTCGGCAGCGCGTTGCCGCCGAACAGCAGCTCGAGCGTGCCCGTGTTCGGGTTCGTGTGGGTGTACCAGGACTCGCCGTGCGCTTGGCGCCACGCGCGAAGTTGTGACTGGAGGCTCCCGACCGGCGACCGGTCTCCGGCGCTCGCGAACGGGGTCTGGGCTGAAGTGTGGGCGCAGAGCGCTGCGGTCAATGCCGCGTACGCTGCCAGCCCGAAGGCACGCTTCGTCATGGAGGAGGTCGGTTCGAGGGGGTGAGAGAGCGGGGTGACGGGAGGCCGATGGCGGCCCGGGGTCGGACCCGAACGGACGGTCGGGCGGCGTCCCGAGGTCCCTGGTTCCCAGGTTTTTGGGGGCGCCCACCCAACGCTCGAAGGCTATCCAACCCGAGGGCGCGCGGCGGGTCATCCTCCCAGTCCACAGACTCAGCCGCGCCTCACGCCAGGCGGGCTGCGCGCGATCCCAAAAAGGGAGTGAGTCCGTGGCGCCGTCGTCCCACAATCCGGCGCTCCCATGGTCTCCAGACCCCGCTGCCGCCGCGCGCGCAGCGCATCGGTCCACCCCCTCGTTTCGAGCCCCGCCCCGCCCCGCCCTTGGCGCGACGCCCATGCACATCCGCATCGAATACTGCACCCAGTGAAACTACGCACCCCAGGCGGACGGTCTGTCCGCCGAGCTGCGCAGCGCGTTTCCCGGGCTGGAGGTCGAGCTCGTCCCCTCGTCCGGGGGCGTCTTCGAGGTCGACCTCGATGGGGCCAGGATCTTCTCGAAGGCGCGCCTCGATCGATTCCCTGAGTACCAAGAGGTGCCCCGACTCGTGTTCGAGCACGCGGACTGACCGCATGGCCCGCGCGCGCCCGCGGCCGCGCGCCCTCGTCGGCGGCGCCCTACTCTCGGCGCCCTAACTCCTGACGCCCTGCGCAGGGTCCCGAATGGGCAGCGCCCGCTCCCTCCGGTGAGGAGGGAGCGGGCGCTGTCGCGCTTGTGCGCGGTCCCGTGGAGTGGAGGTCACTCCATCAAGCAGCATAGATCAGCAGCCCGAGCGCCAACGCGAACAGCAGAGCTGTTGTGCTGGCAGGAACCGCGCCCTGAGAAAGGGATCGGCGCGCCATGGGAGAATGCCAGGATCGGGGGAGAGAGAGCAGGGGGATCGACGCCGAGCTGCGCCCGACGTCCACAGGTCCAGCTTGCGCTCAGCGAGTCATTCCGCAATCCCCGTCGGCGCAGCTTCTTGAAAGTGTCTCGAATCGACTCGCTGGCACGCGGTCTACCGAGGGCGAACCGGGCCACCCGGGTCACTCGGGTCTTCCGGGGCGATTGGGGCGTTTGGGGCGTTTGGGGCGTTTGGGGCGTTTGGGGCGTTCGGTCGCAGGGCGAGCCGCCTCGAGGCGCGCGCCGCGACGATTTGCGCTGGTGCGCACCGGATTCTCTGCGTGTGCCTCGCTATGGTGCGCACATGGGCTCCCTGCCCCTCGAACTCCTACCCCCCGCCTCGGTCTTCCGGCCTGTCCGCTTCACCAAGATCGTCGCGACGATCGGGCCCGCGTCGGAGGATCGTGTCGGCGAGCTCATCGACGCGGGGCTCTCCGTCGCGCGTCTCAATTTCAGCCACGGCACCCCCGAGGAGCACCAACGGCGCGCGGAGAAGATCCGCCAGGCGGCGCGCGCGCGCATGACCTCCGTCGCGATCCTCGCGGACCTGCCCGGCCCGAAGATGCGCCTCGGGCGCTTCGCGGGTGGGCGCCTCATGTTGTCGGAAGGCGAGCAGTACGTCCTGCGCGAGGGCGCGCGCATGTCGGCGCCGGGCGAAGTCTGCATCGACGTGCCTGGCGCGCTCGAGGCGCTCGCGGTCGGCCACCGAGTGTTGCTCGCGGACGGTCAGGCGACCGTCGAGGTGCTCTCCGTCGAGGGTGACTTCGCGCGCGGCATCGTCGTGCGCGCCGGTGAGATCGCGGATCGCAAGGGGGTGCACTTGCCGGACTCCCCCGTGCGGTACGAGCTCCCGACCGCCGAGGACCGCAAGTGGATCGAGGTCGCGCGCGAGATCGGCGTCGACATGCTGGGGATCAGCTTCGTCGGGCGCGCGTCTGAGCTCGAGGAGATCCGCGGCCTCGCGCCCGGCCTGCAGCTCGTGTCGAAGATCGAGCGGAAGGCGGCCCTCGAGAACCTCGACCAAATCCTGAGCGCAACCGACGGCGTGATGGTCGCGCGCGGCGACCTCGGCGTCGAGCTCGACATCGAGGAGCTCCCGCTGCGGCAGAAGGAGATCCTCGATCGCGCAGTCCGCGCGGGGCGCTTCACGATCACTGCGACCGAGATGCTCGAGTCGATGATCGAGCACTCGCGCCCGACGCGGGCCGAGGTCACCGACGTCGCCAACGCGGTGCTCGACGGCACGGACGCCGTGATGCTGTCGGCCGAGACGGCCGTCGGGAAGTACCCGGTCGAGGCCGTGCGGACGATGGCCCGCGTCGCGCGCGCAGCGGAGAGCTCGCCGCGGTACGCCGACCGGCCGCGCTATCGCGCGTCGCAGGAGGCCAGCCACTTCTCCAGCGCCACCTGTGTCGCGGCCGCGCACGTGTCTGGGCAGCTCGAAGGCGCGCGCATCGTTTGTTTCTCCGAGACCGGCAACACGGTGCGCTTGCTCTCCCACCTGCGGCCGGGCGTCGAGATCATCGGGCTCAGCCCGAACCCGGCGACGGTCCGGGCGCTGAACGTGCTCGCCCACGTCCGGCCCGTGTTGTTCCGGCGCGAGCCCACGCTGGAGGACATGCTCGAGACCGCCGCCGAGCTGTTGCTCGCGCGCCGGATCGTCCGCCGCGATGACCCCATCGTCTTCGTCGCGGGCGTGCCGCCCGGGGTCGCGCGCAGCACCAACGTCGTCAAGCTGCACCGCGTCGGGGAAGAGGTCTTGCTTCGCTGATGCGCCCCCGGCGACCTGCAGCGACCCGTGGCATCGATTTGCAAGTCGATCAATTGACGCAGGTCGCTCCGGACCCGACAGTCTTGCTCCCTCCACCTCGCCCATGCTCGACCGGTTCCAGTTCGCACGCCTGAGGTCGTTCCGCAAGGCCGCTAGCGTCGACGAGCGCTTCCGCGAGGAGCCGCGTCCGTCGGCGCGCGTGCTCTGCGTGGCCAGCGGCAAAGGCGGCACGGGCAAGAGCGTGATGGCCTCGAACCTGGCCGTCTCGCGGGCGAAGGCCGGCGAGCGCGTGCTCCTCGTCGACTTCGACACCGGGCTCGCCAACGCGCACCTCCTGCTGGGCCTCGGGCCGCAGCGCGACCTCGGGCACATCGTGGACGGCTCGTGCACGGCCCACGAAGCGCTGGTCGAGGGGCCCTTCGGGCTGAAGCTCTTATCGGGCGGCGTCGGTCGCCAGCACCTCGTCAATCCGACGCGGCGCGACCTCGACCGGCTCTTCAAGGCGCTGAAGCCGCTCGAAGCCGAGTTCGACCTCGTCATCATCGACCACGGCGCGGGTCTCGGCTACGCGACCGTCGCGCACCTCGCGGCGACGAGCACGCTGCTCCTGGTCACGAACCACGAGGTCACTGCGCTGTCGGACGGCTACGCGCTCTACAAGCGCGCGCACATGGTCAACCCGACCATCCGGGTCGGCCTCGTCGTCAACCGCGCCCCAGACGAGCGGCTCGCGGACGCCGCGTGGGAGCGCTTCCGCGGCGCCTCACAGCGCTTCTTGGGCCACGCGCCCGAGTTCATCGGGTGGGTCCCGGCCGATCCCGCGGTGCCGCAGGCCGTGCAGCAGCGTGTGCCGGTCGTCATCTCGTACCCCGAGAGCGCCGCCGCCCAGTCGATCGAGCGCATCGCGCGGTGGGGACCCATTGACCACGCGCGCACTTCCAGTGCATTCTACGAGCGTGCCCGACGCGCCCTGCGCTGACGGCGCCCACGAAGTTCGTTCCCGCGCGCGTTTCCCCCCGACGCTCGCTCCCCTACTTGACGCGCCGCTGCCCTGCGTCGGCGCCCACCACGGAAGGCCAGGAGGCCCGCACCCTCCATGCCGAACGTCCGCACACCCCAGGTCCTCGCATTCGTCAATCAAAAGGGCGGCTGCGGCAAGACCACGACCTCTGTGAACCTCGCGGGCGCCCTCGCGGCGCGGGGGGAGCGCGTGCTCCTCGTCGACCTCGACCCCCAGGCGCATGCGACGATGGCCCTCGGGCACGCGGCCGAGTTCCCGACGGTCGCGGACGTGCTGCTCGAGGACGCCGACGTGCGGCGCGCGATCGTCGAGGCGCCCGGCAAGATCCACCTGCTGCCGTCGGTGCCGCGCCTCGGCCGGCTCGAGGAGGTCGCCGAGCACGAGCTCGGGCCTGAGCGCCGGCTCTCCGCCGCCCTCGACCTCGTCGCCGACCGCTACGACCACGTGCTGATCGACTGCCCGCCCCGGGCGGATGGCGTGCTCTGCGCGAACGCGCTGCACGCCTGCACCTACGCTGTCCTCGTCGTCGAAACGGGCGCGTTCGCGCTCCAAGGCGCGCTGCAAGCGCTGCACATCCTCGACGACGTGGGGTCGAACCTCGGGCGCACGTTCGACGTGCGCGTCGTGGCGACGATGTTCGACCGGCGGACGCGGATCGGGCGCGAGCTCTTGATCGCGCTCCACGCGCGCTTCGGCGAGGCGCTGTTCGAGACCGCGATCCGCATGAGCGTGCGCCTCCGCGAGGCCCCAGCCCTTGGGCTGCCCGTGCAGGTCCTCGATCCGGCGTGCCGGGCCGCCCTCGACTTCGCGGCGCTCGCCGCAGAGGTCGCCGCGCTGGCCGCGCACGACCGCGCGGAGGAGCTCGCCCCTGGCGCGGCGCCGCGCGCGCACACGACCCCGACCGCGCCTCCCATCGAGGTCGCGCGCCCCCTCATCACCCCGCGCCGAAGCTGACGACGATGGATGGACTCGCCCTGCTCTGCACGCTGCACGCTGACGGCCCGGCGACGCTCAAGCGGCTGCGCGGCGTCGGCTGCAGCAACCTCTTCGAGCTGCTCGAGCGCCCGGTGACGGACCTGGCGCATGCGCTCGACGTGGCGCCCGCCGCGGCCCGTCGCCTCTTGCGTGAAGCGCGCCTCTTGGCCGAGCGCGTCGGGCCCGACCTCGAGGCCGAGGACGCACCGGCGGGCATCGCGCCGCCCCAAGTGGGCGCGGAGCCGCTGGCGCTCGAGGTCGCGCCGGCGACGAACCCGCTCGACCGCAACGACCGCGCGCTGCTCGAGCGCATCGTGCGCGAGGGGCGCTCCGCGGCGGAGCCCAACGGGCCGCGCCCAGCCCCTGCCGCGTCGCCGTTGCCGCCGCTGGCGGCGCCGCTCGCGCCGCTCGAGCGTGTCGGGTTGGAGCTCGGGGTGGACGGCGCCTCCGTTCAGACCGAACCTGGGCTCGAGGTGGGGGGGCCGAGCCAGGCTTCACTGCCGGGTCCGGGCCCGCACCAGAGCCAGGCTGCGGCGCCGGACCATGCCCCTCCGGTCGACCGCCGCGCCTTCGCCAACGAGCCGGATGGGATCGTCGCGGTCACGCCCTGCCCCGCGCCGACGGCGGCCGCTCAGGCCGTTGACGATGGCCGCGCGCTGCTCGCCCTCGATGGCGTCGACGCCGAGCTCGCTCGAGAGCTCGCGGCGCTAGGCTTCGGGACGCCGGCAGCGCTCGCGGATGCGGACAGCTTGCTGCTGCGCCGCGAGCTCGGGATCACCTACGCGCAAGTGAAGCGCTTGGTGTTCCTTGCCAAGCGCGCGGCCCCTGCGTCCATGAGCCCCGCGACGGGGATCGCTGCCTCGGGGCTGGCTACGTCTGGACTGGCTGCGTCCGGGCTGGCTGCGTCCGGGCTGGCTGCGTCCGCGACGCGGCCGGCGCCCGCGGCGGGGAGCGAGCCGGCGCCCCTGCGCACGATCGAGATCCCTCGACGCGCAGAGGGCCACCGGCCTGCAGCGCCGCCCGCACCCGCGCCCGCCGGCTGGACCGCGGCTGACGAGCGTCCCACGGCGAGCGCCGCGCCGGCGCCGCGCCCCGAGCCCGAGCCCCTGCGGCCCGGCACGTGGCGCATCCAGCCGCGCACGGAGCCGCTCCCGCCGCAGGTGGAGGCCGACCGGGACTCCGATGCCGCGGCGCGCCTCACCCCGGCGCCGGTCGTCGGCGTCGCGCCGCTGGCCGCGCCCGTCGAGCCCGTGCGCCCGCGCTTCTGGGAGCCCCGTCCGCACCTCGGGACGGCCGCCCCTGCCGAGACCGATCCGACCCAAGGGGTGGTCGTCGACCCGTCAGAGGTCCACCGCCCGCGGCGCTTCTGGGAGGCGCGTCGTGCGACGGCCCAGGCGCAGGGTGCGCTCGAGCACACCTCCGGCGACCGCAAGGTGGCGTCGGCGGCCGCGCACGCCACGCCGCCGCTCGCTGTGGCGCCCCAACCGGCCGTCCCGCCGGCGTCCGCCGCGGCGCATGCCGCGCCGCACGCTGGCGCCAACGCGGCGGCTGGCACGACCCTCGGCTGGAACTTCGAGATCCCGCGCCCAGAGCTGCCCTCGCCGGCCGACGAGCCGCCGCAGCGGCGCACCTGGCGGCCCCTCGAAGCCGACGAGTCGAGCGCCGGCCCGTTCGCCTAAGCGGCGGCGCACTTCGGTATCCTGGTGGCCCCAAAACACGGCGGGCTCCAGACCCCCGTGGCGCGCACCATGAACAGTTTGATTCCCGAGGCCTCCGGCCGACCCGGCGACGACCCCATCTTCTCGATCAACGCGGAAGCGAACCGTCGCCGCGCCGCCGGCGAGTCGGTGATCAACGCCAGCCTCGGGGCGTTGATGGGGGACGATGGCCTGCTCGCCACGATGCCCGTCATGTTCGAGGCGCTGGCCGCTGTGGACCCGCGCCGCGCCGCGGCCTACGCGCCGATCGCGGGGCCGCCGCCGTTCCTCGATGCGGTGCGGCGCGACGCGCTCGGGGACGGGCCCCTGTTCGATCGCTCGGTCGCGGTCGCCACACCGGGCGGCACCGGGGCGCTCTTCACGGCGATCGTCAACTTCCTGGAGCCCGGGCAGGCGCTCTACGTGCCGCACTTCTATTGGGCACCGTACGCGACCCTGGCGTCACATACGGGCCGCGCGGTCGAGACGTTCCCGATGTTCGACGCCGCCGGCGGCATCGATGTCGACGCGTTCGAGCGCGGCCTCGTGCTGCTGCTGCAGCGCCAGGGCCGCGCGCTCGTCATCCTGAACTTCCCGTGCAACAACCCCACGGGCTACTCCTTGGACGATGGGGAGTGGCGCCAGATGGCCGCCGCGCTCGAGCGCGCGTCCGCCCACGGCCCGGTCGCGGTGCTCGCGGACCTCGCTTATGCGCACTTCGCTGAAGAGCGCTACCGCTGGGCCCGGGCCCTCGCGCCTCTGTCGGATCGAGTCACGCTGCTCGCGGCCTGGACGGCTTCCAAGGCGTTCGCGCAGTACGGCGCCCGCGTCGGCTCGCTCGTCGCCGTGCCGAAGCAGCCGAGCGAGCGCGCGGCCATCGAGAACGCGTTGACCTACTCGTGCCGCGGCACGTGGTCGAACTGCAACCACCTGGGCATGCTCGCGATCACGTCCGTGCTCGTGGACCCAGCGCTGCGGGCGCGCGCGGACGCGGAGCGCGACGCGCTCGTCACGCTGCTCGGCGCGCGGGTCGTCGCGTTCAACACGGAGGCCCGCTCGCTCGGCCTGCACTATCCGCGCTACGAAGGCGGGTTCTTCGTCTCGGTCTTCACGCCCGACCCCGCCCACACCGTGGCGGAGTGCGCGCGCGAGGGCGTGTTTGTCGTCCCGCTCGACGGCGCCGTCCGGGTCGCGCTGTGCTCTACGCCGACCGCCGATGTGCCGCGCCTCGTCGCGGCCCTCGGGCGCGGCGTCGCTGCTGCGGAGGCGGTCGCGCGATGACCGCGCGCGGTGGTGACCCGGGCGCCGGCCAGCGCCACCACTACGGGCCGCGTGTGCACCTCTTGGAGGACGCGTGGACCGCGACGGCGCTCGCGCGCATCGGGTCCCCTGCTGTCAGCCACACGGAGCTGCTCGCGCTGCTGCGCAGCGTCTACGTGCACCTCTGCCGCACGGCGCTCGCGGCCGAGCTCGCGACCGTCGAAGTCGAGGTGCCGACGCGCATGGCCGCGGCGCACCCGACCGCCGGCGTCTGGCGCGGCACAGTGCTGGACCCTGCGCAGTCGGTCGTGGTCATCGACGTCATTCGGGGCGGCATCGTGCCGTCCCAGGCGTGCTTCGAGGAGCTCTCGCGGCTCCTCCCGCTCGACGCCCTGCGCCTCGATCACTTGAACATGGCGCGGGTCGCCGGCGCGGACGGGCACGTCGACCACGTCGACCTCTCCGGCAGCAAGGTCGGCGGCTCGATCGCAGGGGCGACGGTCATCCTGCCGGATCCGATGGGCGCTACGGGCAGCACGACGTGCCTGGCTCAGCGGCACCTACGCGAGCACTATGGCGAACCGGATAAGTGGGTCCTCTTGCCGATGATCGCGACGCCGGAGTACCTCCGCGCGGTCCTGGACCATGACGCCCGCAGCGTCGTTTGGACGACGAGGATCGACCGCGGCCTGTCGCCGCCGGACGTCCTTGCCGCGCCGCCCGGCCTCTATTGGGACCGCGAGCGCGGCTTGGACGCGCATGACTACATCGTCCCTGGCGCCGGCGGCGTCGGGGAAGTCTTGAACAACTCTTGGTGTTGAGCCCCACGCGGTTTCGACCCACGGAGCCGCGCGGTACACTCCGCGCCCTTCACTCCCTCTAGACACACCCAGCACGAGAATCATGCCCTACGTCGTCACCGAGCCCTGCATCAAGTGCAAGTACACCGACTGCGTGGACGTGTGCCCGGTCGATTGTTTCACCGAGGGCGAGAACTTCCTCGCCATCAACCCGGACGAGTGCATCGATTGCGGCGCGTGTGTCCCCGAGTGCCCGACCGAGGCGATCTTCGAAGAGACCGAGGTCCCCGAGAAGTGGGCCGACTACGTCGCGCTGAACGCCAAGCTCGCCGGTGTGTGGCCTTCGATCACCGACAAGAAGGACCCGCTGCCCGAGGCGGACCAGTTCAAGGACGTCGCCGAGAAGCGCGCGCTGCTCTCCGAGAACGCGGGCGGCTGACGCCTGTCGCGGCTCGGCTGAGTCGAGCTGGCGCGCGCGTGGTCAGCGCACCACGCGCAGCGCGATGTCCACGACCGTCGTGTCGTCTTGGACGACCACATCGAGCTGCCCGTCCGCAAGGGCGGGCAGCAAGCTGTAGGTGCCGCCGTCATCCAGGGGCAGCCGGGCTAGATCGAGGCGCAGCGACGCTTGCTGTTCCGGCTCCCAGGCGAGCCCCGTCAGGTCGCTGAGCTTGCGGTTCCATACGAAGTTCGGGCCCGGACCCTTGGCCGTGACAAACTCCAGCGCGAGCGAGTCGTTGCGGCTCATCGCTTGCATCGCTCGTAGCTCCAGCTCCAGGACCGCCGCGCGCACCGGTCCAGGGCCGAAGCGCAGGGTGGCGCTGAAGAACGCGTCACCGCGGCGTTCGCCCACGGCGAGCCGCTCACCGGGGACGTACGCCTCGAACCCCGACGCGAGGTCGACCCACGGCTTGCCCGTCGCCGAGGGCTCCGGCACGAATCGGTCGATGGCGCCATCCGGGAACACGGCGACGGTCAGCGCCGCGTGCCGCTCGCTCTCGGGCTCCGTGAAGCTCCACTCCAAACGCCCGCCGAGCGAGCGCTCGACATCGACCTTCAGCCTCCAGCGCGCCGGGCAGAGGCCGCGTTGCACGACCCGATTGCCCTCGATCGTCAGATCCAGCGCCCGTGGCGGCGCGATCGACTTGGGCCCCGTGCGCGCGACAAACGCCACTTCCGCGCCGCGAATCTGCACCGGGGCGCCGTCGGCGTCGAAGACCTCGACGGTCCACGTCGAGTTGTTGAGCTGGGCGCGTGGCAGGCGCACGACCTGATGGGTGGCTAGCTGGTCGACGTCCGCTTCGATCTGCTCATCGAGCAGGGTCGGTGAACGCACGAGCAACTTCGTGGCGCACCACGTCTGGCTCCTGGGGACCAGGAACGCGCCCGTGTGGTCGGTGGTGACGGCTCGGAACGTAGTGACGCGCGCGCCGTTGCTGCTGCTGAGCGCGCTGTTGCGCGCTTGCGCGCCGGGGCTCGTGGGGCCCTTGGAGCGCGGCGCATGCCCTAGCAGCGTCACGCGCGCGCCCTCGATCGGGCGGCCGTCCGCGTCGACGACCACGCCGCTGACCGCCGCCTCGATCAGGGGAGGCATGTCGTCGAGCGGCTCGGGGAGCGAGGCGTCCGTGCGGGTCGAAGCGTCTGCGACCAAGGGCAGTGGGGCTTGCTCCTCCGGGCGGACCGTGGGCGCGGCAGCCACGTCAGCGGCCTCGACGAGGTCCGCCGGCACGAGCGCAGGCAGGGCCACGGCGGCAGCGCCCGCGTCCTGCCCCAAGGCAGGCGCGCCCGCCCCGTGCTCCTGCTGTAGCGTCACCCGCATCAGGAGCAAGATCGCTCCCACCGCGCCCAGTATGACGATCGCGCTGCGCCCTCTCATGCTGCGAGCCTAGCGCAGGTCCTGCGGGCTGTCCTGCGGCGACTTCAGCGCTGTGACATCGCCGTGACACGCGCGGCGCCCGAACGACCCTTGCCTTTGGGGCCGCGCCCTGTGCGGCGTCGACCAAGCTCGGCGGTTCAACGACGCCCGAACGGGCGCCACAGCTCCAAGAGCACGAGCCCGAACAGCGCGCACGTACCAAACGCGTGCGCGGCGCCGCCGGCGACGATGAGCCAGGCGAGGCCTGCCGTCTCGCGCGCGATCCACCAGGCGCCGAGGTCGACGATGAGCCCGAGGCCCGAGGCGATCGCCAAGAGCCCGACGAGGAAGCGCGGCCAGAAGGTCAATGCGCTGAGGAAGACCGCGACGATCGAGATCATCGCCATCGCGGGCCCGTGCGCGTGGGTCGACGCGAGCAGCAGCGCCTTGTCGGTCGGCAGGACCTCCCGCGGCAGCGCGAGCTTCGCGACGTCGTCCCAATACTCCAGCGTCGGCGCTGCGCGCAGCTCGGCTGTGGCGCCGCGGCCGTGGCACTTCGCGCATGCATCGACGAGGACCTCGGACGGCGCGCCGTAGCCGTCGCCGAGGTCGATGTTGTTCCAGTCCTCTTGCACGCGCCCGGACTTCAGCCACGCGACGAGGTGCGCGACGTCGTCCTTTTGGTCCTGGGTGAGCGCGCCGGCCCCGGGCACGTTCGCCGGGAGGTTGCCTGGGTGCCCGCTCTCGAGCACGCCGAGCAGCCGCGGCGCGACGGTGACACCGTGGTACACGCCCTCGATGTCGTCGAGCTGGAGGCCAGGGCGCCCGTCCCGCGGCCCGTGGTGGTCCATCAGAAACACGCCGGCCGCCATGTAGCCCCCGAGCATGACGAGCACGCCGAAGGAGAGGCCGACGCGGGTCAGGAAGCCGAGGCTGCGCAGGCGCAGGTCCGCGAGGCTCACGTGCAGCGCGTCGTGGCGCGAGGTTTGATCGTTCAAATCAATCCACCTTGAGCATGGCGTCCGTGATCGCGACCGCTTCGCCAGTGCGCAGCGCCTTGGCGCCCGCGGTCGCGACGACGACGTTGCGGAACCCCTCGTCGGCGCCGACCGCGGCTTGGCCGCCGTCCGTGACACACTTCAGGAAGCTCTCGATGCCGTACCAAAGCGCAGACTGCGGCAGCCCCACGCCCTCGGTGAGCTTGCCCTGGGCCGCGAGCTTCGTCGCGTCGGCGATGAGCGTGATGCCTTCGTCGTTGTGGAACGTCTGACGGTTCGCGTAGACCTCCCAGCCCTGCGTCGGCGCGTCGGACTCTTTGAAGAGCCAGCCGTGGGTCCACGCGAGCTTCACGGCGCCCATCGTGCCGTGGATGAGCTCGTAGCGCCCGCCGTACGTATTGGTGATCGTGCCGTCCCAGACGCACTCGAGGCCGTCGGGGAACGTATACGCCGCTTGCACGGTGTCGTGCATCGTGCGCCCGTCCTTCCAGCCGCGGACCGCGCCGCGCGCGCGCACGCTGGTCGGGTAGGCGCCGACGTACCAGTGCCACACGTCGAGCTGGTGCGCGCCGAGCTCGCCGATCAGCCCGAGCGAGCGCGCGGGGTCGAGGCGCCAGCCGAGCTCCGCCGCGCGCGCGCCGTCATCGGTCGGGACGACCCACGAGTTCTTCTCGTGGTGCTGGCCGCGCAAGGAGACGAAGTCGCGGATCGCGCCGCCCTTCACGAACGACCAGGCGAGCTTGTAGACAGGGTTGACGCGGCCGAGGAGGCCGACCTGGAACGCGACGCCCGCGCCGCGCGCAGCGACGGCGATGGCGCGCGCGTCCTCGGTGTCCGTTGCGAGGGGCGCTTCGCAGTAGACCGGCTTCTGCGCGGCGAGGGCCGCGAGCGCCGGACCCCTATGCTGGTGCGAGGACGTCGCGATGAAGACGGCGTCGACGTTGCCCTTCTCCAGGAGCTCCTCGACCGTCGCAAAGCGCTGCGCGGAGCGCGCGCGCCGCCGCATGCCGTTCAAGCGGCTCTCGTCCGTGTCACACACGGCCGCGAGCTCCACGTCGGGGAACGTCGCGAGCTCGGTCACCATCTCGCGGCCTTGGCGGCCACAGCCGACGAGGCCGACACGGAGGGCGCGCGGCAGGCGCGTGGGCCCGGCGGCGAGCGTGGGCTGCAAGGCGAGCGTAGCGGCGGCGCCTGCGAGGAGCTGTCGGCGGTCGAGGGGGGGAGTCATCGCGTCGTTCAGGGGAGCGGGAGCGCTCGGGTTTGGATCAGCGGAGGTCCGGCCGCGATACGCCACGGGGCGCCGTGCGGCTTCAGGGCTTGGGTGACGTGGGGGAGCGCCTCGGGCGCGAGCGGCGCGCCGTGTACGAGCAGCGCCGTAGACAAAGCGTCCGCGAGCGCGGAGGGCGCGGGATCGGCGTCGTACGCGAGCGCGATCGCTGCCGCCGACATCTTAACGTCCCCCGCGTCGGGCACGCCCGGTGGTCGCCGCGGGTCGAGGACGTGGCTCGCGCCCGCATCGGTCCGGCGACCGTGGTGCGCGGAGACGGCCAGGACGGCGTCCGCGAGGGGCGCCTCGGGCGCGTCCTCTTCGCCGCCGAGCAGCACCCGGAACGGGCCGCCGAGGGCCAACACTGCGCTCGTACCGCCGTGCAGCAGCGCGCTCCGTACGCCTGCGTCGGCGAGCGCTCGCGCCGCGCGATCGAGGGCGTGCCCTTTTGCGACGCCGCCGAAGTCCAGCGCGAGCCCGGGGCGACGGAGCGAGACCGTGCGCGCGCGCGCATCCAGCGCGACGTCGGCGAACGTCCCAGGCTGCGCGCGCGCAATAGCGACGGGCCGCGCGAACCCCGCCCCGGCCATCTGGGGCGCGAGGCACGGGTCAAACGCGCCGCCAGACAGCTCAAACGCGCGCTGCGCGGCGCCGAAGAGGTCCCAATCGTCCTCGTCGAGCCGAACCGGTGTCGTGTGCGCGGCGCGCATGATGTGCGCGAGGAACGAGTCGCGCCGAAACAGTGACCAGCGCTCCTCGGTCAGGCGCACCTCTTCGAGCGCGGCCTCACCGGCGGCGCGCAGGCGCGCCGCCGCCGCGCTATCCGCGGGGACGTCGGGCAGCACGAGCTCGAAGCGCGTCGCCATCGCGTCGAGCGCGAGGCAGATCGGCGGCGCGGCGTTCGGTGCGGTCATGGGGGAGCTGCGAGAGACGCCCACGGGACGCATGCGGGCGTCCCGTGGGCGGTGCGATGAGGCAAAGGAGGCCGCGCGCCGCAGGGGCGCGTCGCGGGCCGTTCGATCAGGCGGTCAGGCCGCGATCATGCGCGGCGCGCCGTGCGCGTCGCGGGGTCGAAGAGCCATTCGCCGCCTTCCCACATGGCGCGCGTCGCGAGGTCGACGATCACCATGACCTTGGCGCCGAGCTCGACGGGGCTGACGTTCGCCTCGCGGCTCCGCACACAGTCGAGCCAGTTGCGCCGCAGCTCCGGCTGCTCACTGATCGGGTCGCACTTGATCTCCTGCTGGTCGATCTCGTCGGCATAGAGGCGCTCGGGGCGCAGCACGCAGTTGTTGCTGCCGAGGTACAGGTTCCCCTCGTGGCCGCGGACCATCGCTTCGAGGCCCTGCTCGTTGCAGGTCGAGCCGGCGACGATCATCGTGTGCTCCTTCTCGAACTGCACGGCGAGGTTGACCTGGTCGTGGTTTTGCATCGCCTTGTCGTGGTAGTGCCCGCCGATGGCGCTGACGCGCACGGGCCAGCCCGGATCCACGGCGTAGATCATCGGCGTCATCATGTGCACGAGGAGGTCGCCGATGATGCCGGTCGAGAAGTCCTTGTAGCGGCGCCAGCGGTGGTAGATGTTCGTATCCCACTTCTGCTCGCCGAGCGGGCCGCACCAGCGCTTCCAGTCGAGCGTCTCGCCGGGCGCGACGCGGTCGTCGATGCCATACAGCCACTCGCCTTCCTTGTTGTTGCGGCAGTAGCTCGTCTGGCTGAAGGTCGGGTGCCCGATCGCGCCCTCGGCGATGAGGCGCTTCGCTTCGCGATAGCGGCCCCACATCATGTATTGCGTGCCGACCTGCAGGCGCATGTGCGGGTTGGCGGCCATAACGCGCTCGAGCCAGAGCGCGTCCGCCAGGCGCAGCGTCATCGGCTTCTCGAGGTAGACGTCCTTGCCGTTCTGGATGGCGTCGACGGCCATCTGCGCGTGCCAGTGCTCCGGGCTCGCGATGAGCACGCAGTCGATGTCGGGGCGCGCGAGCAGCTCGAGATAGTCGACGTAGGCCGCGACTTCGACGCCCGTCTGGCGCTCGGTCGCCTTCTTCTGGGCGTCCTCCCGGCGGAACTTCTGGACCTCGGCGACGGCGACGACCTGGGCGTTCACTTTGCCGTCCTTGATCTGGCCCAGGGTCGAGTCCAGGTGTCCATTGCCCATGCCGCCGAGGCCGATGAAGCCGATGCGGATCGGCTTGCCGTCCTCGATCGGGCCTTTCGCCGGCGCCTTCGGGATCGGACGGTCATCGGCGCGCACCGTGGTGGAGGCGGCGACAGCGGCGGCCGCGGCAGTGCCGCGGAGAAGAGTCCTGCGAGAGAGTTCGGTCATCGTCGGAGGTCGAGGTTTGGGGGCCCACCGCCCAGGAGGTGCGAGCCAGTGTTGGCACGCGCTGCGCGGCGCCCGGATTCTACGTGGTCCCTGGAATTGCGGGGACCCTGCAATTGCGGGGCCCCCATGCTCTACGGCGACCCCGTGATCTACGGGGAGATCTACGGGGACCCTCAGGTCCAGCTCACTTCTGTTCGCCGAGGAGCGCGAGCATGGCGCCGCGCTCTGCAGCGCTCACGCGCTTGGAGTGCGCCGTCAGCAGCACCTCGAACGCAGCCTTCTCCTCAGGAGACCAGGGGCACCCGAGGTTCGACCCGTCGGCCGTCGTGCTTGTCGCCAGGACCTTGCCGTTGCCGTCGACGAACGCGAACCACGGGATCCCGCTCTCCTTGGGGCCGCGCAATTGGGCGAGCAGCTCCTTGCCTCCGATCGTCCGATCGACGTCGATCTTCGTGAACACGAAGTCCTTGCCGAGCACTGGGGCGACGGCCTCGGAGCGCGCCCAGTCCTCGAACCGGTGGCACCAACCGCACCACGGCGCGCCGAACGTGACGAGCGCGACGCGGTCCGACTTGGCCGCGTCGGTGAGCGCTGCGCTGTAGAGCTCCGCGCTATCGCGCTGCTTCGCTTCGTACAGCGTGAGGAAGGCCAAGAGCTTCTCGGGATCGTGACGCAGGCCGTTGCCGGGGTCCGGACACTCGAACACGCCGGACTCGGTGTTGACGAGCGGGACCCCGCGGCCGTCCAGGATGGTCAGGTACGGCACGCCAGTGCCCTTGAAGCCGGCGCCGAGCTTGGCAGCGAGGTCGAGGTGCTTGTCCCACTTGCCGATGTCGACGTGGACGACCTCGTACTCGTACATCAGCTTGCGCGCGAGCTTCGAGTCCTTCTTGAAGGCGTCGTTGAGGAGGTGGCACCAGCCGCACCAGTCCGCGCCCCACTGGAGCAAGACACGCTTGTTGTCGCGCGCTGCGCGTGCGACCGCGGCGGCGACGACGACGTTTGCGTCGGCGGCCTCATCGTACAGATCGCGCGGCGCGGGCTTCTCCTGCGCGGCCTGTCCGCCGCCGGTCGTCACCTGCGCCAACGGGGGCGCGGCCTGAGCGCTCTGGAGGGCTCGCGCAGGCGCCGCGCCGGCCACGGCGACGAGCCACCCGAACATGGCGCAGGGGAGCGCGCGAGAGAGTGCGCTGAGGACGGCGATGCTCGTGCTGGGCTTCATGCCCTGGAGCCTACCACCAAGGCGCACAGCGCCGTGCGGCGCATTAGCCCTTGGAGCCTCGATCGAACACACGTTTGACCAAGGTGACCGCGCCGAGCGCGAGCGCGCCCAGGATCACCCCGAGCGCGGCGTCGAAGAGCATCCCGCCCGCCGCCGCCATGGGGCCCGCGAGGCCGTGGGTGAGCCGCTCGCTCAGGTGGTGAAGCGCTGGGACCCCGTGCGAAACGATCCCGCCGCCGACGAGGAACATCGCTACGGTCCCCGCGACGGAGAGCGCACGCATCAACCACGGGGCGGCCCTCAAGATCGCGCGCCCGAGCGCCTGGGCCCGCGGCGCGCCGCGCCGTGTGAGCGCGAGGCCCGCGTCGTCCAGCTTCACGATGCCCGCGACGAGCCCGTAGACGCCCGCGGTCATCAGGATCGCGATCGCCGCGAGGACCGCGAAGCGCTTGCCAAAGGGCTGGTCCGCGACGGTGCCGAGCGTGATGACGATGATCTCGGCCGACAAGATGAAGTCGGTGCGCACTGCGCCTTTGATCTTGTCGCGTTCGAGCGCGACCAGGTCGACCTCTGGGGCCGCGAGCGCCTCGTGCAGCGCGCGCTCGTGCGCCGCCTCGTCGCCCCCGTGCAGGTACTTGTGCGCGAGCTTCTCGACGCCCTCAAAGCACAGGTAGGCGCCGCCGAGCATCAACAGCGGCGTCACGGCCCACGGGGCGAGCGCGCTGACCGCGAGCGCGGCGGGGACGAGGATCGCCTTGTTGACGAGCGAGCCCTTTGCGACGGCCCAGACGACGGGGAGCTCGCGGTCGGCGCTGACGCCCGCCACTTGCTGCGCATTCAGCGCGAGGTCGTCCCCGAGCACGCCGGCCGTCTTCTTGGCGGCGACCTTCGTCATCAGGGAGACGTCGTCCAAGATCGTGGCGATGTCGTCGAGGAGGGCGAACAGGCTGCTTGCCATACGAGTCGGACAGGGTGAGCGAGCGGGGGAAGGGGTGCGCTGCGGGGCGCCGGGATCAAGGGCGCGCGGCGAGCCAGCGTTCGACGCGCTGTCCGAGCACGTCGAGGGTCACCGTGCCCGCGCCGAGCACGACGGTGTGGAACGCGCGGACGTCGAAGCGCGCGCCCAGCGCCTCCTCCGCGCGCGCGCGCAGGCGCCGCAGCTCGAGCTCGCCGGTCTTGTACGCCAGCGCCTGCCCGGGCCACGCAATGTAACGGTCCACTTCAGTGTGACACTCGTGCAGCGACAGGGCGGTGTTCGAGGTCAGGAACTCGAGCGCGCGCTCGCGCTCCCAACCGAAGGCGTGCAAGCCCGTGTCGACGACGAGCCGCGCGGCGCGCCACATCTCGTAGGACAGGCGGCCGAACTCTTCGTACGGCCCGTCGTAGACGCCCATCTCCTGGCCGAGCCATTCGCCGTACAGCGCCCAGCCCTCGCCGAACGCGTCGACGTAGGCGTGGCGCCGGAACGCGGGCAGCGCGCGCAGCTCCTGCGCGAGCGCCATCTGCAAATGGTGCCCGGGGACGGCCTCGTGCAGCGTCAACGCGGGCAAGAGGTACAGCGGCCGGCTCGCGAGGTCGTAGGTGTTGACCCAGTAGGTGCCCGCGCGCGTCGAGTCGATCGGCGCCGGGACATAGCGGCCGCCGGTGTAACGCGGGGCGATGTCGTCGGGGACGGGCTCGACGCCATAGGGCTGGCGCGGCAGGGCCTCGAACCAGCGAGGCAGCAAGCCATCGATGCGCTTGCAGCGGCGCGAGGCGAAGGCGAGGAGCTCGCCGGGGGTGCGGGCGTAGAAGCGCGGATCTGCGCGCAGGAACGCCAGGAACGCGGCGAAGTCGCCGCGGAACTCGCCCGTGGCGGTGACCTCGTCGATCACGCGTTGCATGTCGGCTCGGATCCGCGCGACCTCTGCCAGGCCGCGCTCGTGGACCTCGCGCGGCGTGGTGTCGAAGGTCGTGAACCAGCGCACGCAGAACGCGTAATACTCCGTGCCGTTTGGCAATTGCGAGGCCCCGAGCGACTCGCGGCAGCGGGGGGCGTACTCGTCGTCGAGGAACGCGCGGAAGGCCGCGAGGGCCTCGACGGCGCGCTGCGTCGCGGCGCGGGCGCGCTGCGCGAGGGCGGCGTCAGCGGACCCTTGAGCCGGCGCGCGGAACGGCCCGTACAGCACGCTCTGCGCCGGGTCGCTGCGCACTTCTGCGCGTGTCTCGGCGGCGAGGGCCTCCCCGAGCCCCGTTGCGACGACCCGCGGCAGCGTCATCCCTCGCGCGAGGCCCGCGCGCATGTGCACGACGTTCTGCGCGATGTAGCCTGGGACCGCCTCGATGCGCGCGACATAAGCCGCGCGCTCGGCGGGCGTGCCGAGCGGCAGCTCCTGGGGCCAGCGCAAGAGCGCCGTGTGGAACCCTGAGTCGCTGTTGAGCGGGATCTCGTGGGCGCCGAACTCGAAGTTCTGCACCCGCCCGGCCACCTCGCGGGCGAGGAGCGCGCGCGTGTCGCGGTCGACCTCGGAGAGCTGCTCGGGGTCGAGCGCCTCGAGCGCCGCGAGGAGCGCGCGGTCCGCCTCGGCCGCCTGCGTCAAGGTCGCCAGCAACAGGTCGGGCAGCGATCCGTCCTGCGCGTGCTCACCGACCGAAGTGGCAAAGAGCGGGTCCGCGGCCAAACGCGCCGCCCAATCCTGTGCCACGAGCGCCGCGAGCTGCGCGGTCGCGGCGCCCGCGCTTTCGGGCGCACAGCCGGCCAGCCCCGCGGCGATGGCGAGCAGCGGCCAGGCGCGCCATCGACGCGGGCGAACGCGCGCGCCGGGCGGGGGCTGCCGTCGGGGTCGCGCGAACTGCCGCATGTGCCGCGTAGGATACGACAGAACCCGCGGCGCTGTCTCTGAAGTCGAGCTGCCTTCGATCTCGCTGGGTCGTCGTTGCGGAGCCGCCAGCTTGGATCCGACGCCGTCGGCGGGTAAGTCGAGCCGGGCGCCACGAAGCGCGCCCGGCTCGGCGTGGGTCAGCCCTGGGGCTGCGGCTCGCACTCCTCATCGAGGCACTCGAGCCCGGTCTTGCCGCGGGCCTTGTCGCACTCGTCCTTGTTGAGCTTGTGCTTCGCAGGGTCGGCGACCGGTTGCATGAGCTCGAGCCCGGTGCCCCTGTGGTCGAGGCCGAGGGCGTGCCCGAGCTCGTGGGCGGTCGTGTTGAGGTTGCCCTGGTTGCCGACAAAGACCGTCGGGTCGTTCGACTTGCCGCCGCGGGTCACGCCTGTCGGGTTGCCCGATGGGCTCGTGACGCTCGATGTGAACACGAGCTCGATGCACGGCGTGTTGTGTGCATTGATGAAGGCCGTCCGCTCTTGAAAGTTCATGTCTTGGAAGTTCGTATTGTCGACGAAGCGCGTCGGGCCGTCCTGCTGGATGCGGATGCAGCACTGCTCACAGAAGAGCCGATCGGCCTCAGCGATGCGCGCGGCGGCGGTCGCCGCGCTGCAGGCCGGGTTGGCGCCGTTGGAGTCCCGGATGATGACGACGCAGACCTTCATCAGCTTCTTCTTGACCTTGTCCGAGACTTCGTAGGGCAACGTCTCGGCGGTGTATGTCCCGTCGATCGTGACGAAGGTGCCGAACGCTGGGTCCGGCTGCACGAGGTTCGGGATGAAGATGAGCTGCCCGTCGTTGCCGCCGGTGACGTCGTGTTGCAACGACAGGACGCCCTCGATGAAGAGCGGGCGGGGCGTGTCCTCGACGTCGCCTGGGATCCACTCGGGGTGGTCCTCGTCGAGCGAGAGCCCCTCGTACCAGACCTCGAGCGTCGCCGGCGTCGTGAAGTCGTAGCGCTCCTGGAAGGTGACGATAGCGCTGACGTCGGTCGCGAGCCGTACGGTGACGAGGCCCGCATCGACGCCAGCGCCCATCGCTCCGCCGTCTCCGCTGAGCGAGATGTCGGCCACGCTGACCGTCATCGTCCCGGAGGCAGGCCCTGGGGTCAGGTCCATCGAGACCATCCCCGACAGCGGGAACGCGGCGTCTCCACCGAAGCCGCCCTCGAGCGTGACGGCGACGTCGACGTCGTAGCCGACATGGAGGGCCTTTGCGCTGTCGATGGTCCTGACGCGCAGGACTTCGCTGTACACGATCGCGCCCGTCGCAAGGTCGAGCGTCGCCCACTGGAAGTCGAGCGCTGTCCCAGCAGGCAGGCCGGGGGGCACCACCAACGGCACGGAGGCGAATCCCATCGCGTCGGTCGCCGCCGTGATGGCGATCGGGCTGCTCAACTCGATCGGCGGGATCACCTCCTCGTCGAGCGGCGCGGGGTTGACGATGAGGCCAGCCAGGAAGTTCGGCGGCCCGCCACGGAGCTGGATGCGGATCTGTTGCTCCGGCGCCGGGATCCCGAACTCCTCGATCGTCAACGTCTCGCCGGTGACGGAGTCACCGATCCAATACTGGTCTGCGGCCGAGGGGATGGTCTGAGCGTAGCTGAGCGAGCTCAGCGCCAACGTCGGCGCGATGAGCCATACGCGGGTTCGAAAGTTCATGATGTGACTCGGGGTCTTGATGTGCGCCGCGGCGCGCTCGGAGCGACGCCGCGGGTCCCCGCGGCTCAGGCACCGCTTCCTCGCCCGCGGCTCGCAGTCTTCGGCGGAGGACGTGTGTCGGTAGGTCACGCTTTCTCCTGGATTTGGATGATTCGTCAGCGCGCTTCGGATCGGCGCCTTCTCGGCCAACGCCGGCTCGAATGGGCGAGCCTCGGTTGGGGAGCCGCGCCTTCGAAAACCGCGCGCGTCGTCTCCACCGTCGGGGGCGAGTTCGGGTGCAAAGCGAGGTGGGGCGCGAGCATTCGGGCTAAGATTCCCGCGGACCCGAAGGCGTTGTCCGCCCAGAGTGGCGGCGCAAGGCATGCAGCACCGACTCCACGTCGACATCCTCCCTCAGCCCGACCAGACCACTTGCGGCCCGACCTGCTTGCACGCGGTCTACCGGTACTACGACGACGAACAGGAGCTGGGCGAGGTCATCGCGCGCGCCCCGCGGCTCGCGGAGGGCGGCACGCTCGCCGTGATGCTCGGCTGCGACGCGCTGCGTCGCGGCTATCGCGTCAGCGTCTACACCTACAACCTGCGTGTCTTCGATCCGACCTGGTTCCGGGAGCCCGCCGTCGATCTCGCGCAGCGCCTGCGCCTGCAGCGCGCGGCCAAGGCCGGGGATGAGCGGCTCGAGGTCGCGACCGACGCCTACCTCGAGTTCCTGGCGCTCGGAGGCCGTGTGCGCTGGGCGGACCTCTCCGCTGACCTGCTGCGGCGATACCTCAAGCGCGGCGTGCCCATCTTGACGGGGCTGAGCTCGACCTATCTGTATCAAGAGGCGCGCGAGGTGCCGCCGACGGATCGCCCCGACGATGTCGAGGGGGTCCCGGCCGGGCACTTCGTGGTCCTCTCGGGCTACGACAAGGAGTCCCGCACGGTGCGGATCGCCGATCCGCTCGCAGACAATCCTGTCGCTGCGCTGCATCATTACAGCGTGCCGACCGGGCGCGTCGTCAACGCGATCCTCCTCGGCGTGCTGACCCACGACGCCAACTTCCTGATCGTCGAGCCCCCCGGGGGCGGCGCCACCAAACGAAGCTCGAAGACACCGTGACTCAATATCTTGTCGTCGTCACCGACCCCAAGGACTGGACCCTGGAGCTCCCGGGCGTCGAGGTCGTTGAGGCAGACGCCTACCTTACGGACGCGCGCTTCGCAGAGCGCCCGCGTACCCGCGTCCTGAACCTGTGCCGCTCACTGCGGTATCAGCGCACCGGCTACTACGTCTCGCTCTTGGCCGAGGCGCGCGGCCATCGGCCGCTGCCGACCGTCGGCACGGCGCAGGAGCTGAAGTCCCAGACGCTCATCCGCGGCGCGTCGGACGAGCTCGACGACTTGATCCAGCGTTCGCTCGACTCGTTGACGAGCGACACGTTCGAGCTCAGCGTCTACTTCGGTCGCGGCCTCGCGAAGCGCCACGAGGCGCTCGCGAGCGCGCTCTTTCGCACGTTTCAGGCGCCGCTGCTGCGCGCGTTCTTCAAGCGCCGCAAGAGCGGCAGTTGGACGATGCAAAACGTCGACGCCCTCGACCTACAGGAGCTCCCGGACGATCACCGTCCGGTCCTGGTGCAGGCGGTCATCGACTACCTCTCGGGTAAGGCGCCGCGCGTCCGTAAGAAGCAAGAGGCGCGCTACGACCTCGCGATCCTGCGGGATGAGAACGACCCGAACCCCGCGTCGGACACGAAGGCGATCAAGCGCTTCGTCCGCGCTGGCGAGGCCGTCGGCTTCGACGTCGAGGTGATCGATCGCGACGACTACTCGCGGACCGCCGAGTTCGACGCGCTCTTCATCCGCGACACGACCGCGGTCAATCACTACACCTACCGCTTTGCGCAGAAGGCCAAGTCGGAGGGGCTCGTCGTGCTTGATGATCCCGACGCGATCCTGAAGTGCCTGAACAAGGTCTACCTCTGCGAGCTCCTCGCGAAGCACAAGCTCCCGACCCCGCGCACCATGGTCGTCACGAAGCGGCGCGCCAAGGACGTCGAGAGAGCGCTCGGCCTCCCGTGCGTGCTCAAGCAGCCAGACAGCGCGTTCTCTGCCGGAGTGACGAAGGCCTCGACCTCCGAGGAGCTGCGGAGCGGCCTCGAAAAGCTCTTCGAGAAGTCGTCGCTCGTGATCGCTCAGGAGTTCAAGCCGACCGACTTCGACTGGCGGATCGGCGTGCTCGACAACCAGCCGCTCTATGCGTGCCGGTACTACATGGCCAAGAAGCACTGGCAGATCATCAAACACGACAAGACCAGCGGAGCGAAGGATGAGGGCCGCGCGGACACGATCCCCATCGAGCAAGCGCCGAGCCAGGTCGTCGACCTCGCGCTCAAATCAGCGGCGCTCTACGGGGACGGCCTCTTTGGCATCGATTTGAAGCAGGTCGGCAAGGAGGTGCTGGTGATCGAGGTCAATGAGAACCCGACGATCGACGCGGGCGTCGAGGATGAGGTGCTCGGGGACGAGCTCTACCTGCGCGTGATGCGCTACTTCATGGGCCGTGTGGAGCAGAAGAAGCGCGCTCGGAGGTATGTGTGAGCGAGTCGACGTCACCCCAGCTCGGGCTCTTCGATGCGTACGGCATCGAGCTCGAGTACATGTTGGTCGATCGGCGCAGCCTGGCCGTCCGACCGGTCGCAGACAAGCTGCTGGAAGCGTTCACCGGCGGTGAGCCCACGGACTACGACGAGGGCCCCGTGGGTTGGTCGAACGAGCTCGCGCTGCACGTCATTGAGCTGAAGACGAACGGTCCGACGCCGGCGCTCGCTGGCTGGGCAGCGAAGTTCGAGGCCGACCTCGGCCGGATGGACGAAGCGCTCGAGGCGCTGGGCGCCCGCGTGATGCCCGGCGCGATGCACCCGACCATGGACCCGCGCCGCGAGACGGTGCTCTGGCCCCACGAGTACAGCGAGGTGTACTCGGCCTATCACCGGATCTTCGACTGCTTCCGGCATGGCTGGGCGAACCTGCAGAGCTGCCACATCAACTTGCCCTTTGCGGGTGACGCCGAATTCGAGCGGCTGCACGCGGCCATCCGCGTCGCTCTGCCCTTGATGCCGGCGCTCGCGGCGAGCTCACCCGTGCTCGACGGGCGTGTGACGGGCGTCCTCGACAACCGCCTGGACGTCTATTGCACGCACCAGTCGCGGATCCCCGAGGCGATGGGGCTCGTCGTGCCTGAGGTGCTGCGGTCGCGCGCTGAGTACGAGCAGCGCATCTTCGAGCCGCTGCGGACCGCCGCCGCGCGCCTCGATCCGGACGGGCTCCTCAAGCACGAGTTCTTGAACGCGCGGGGCGCCATCGCGCGCTTCCAGCGCGGCGCGATCGAAATCCGAGTGCTCGACGTCCAGGAGACCCCGCGCGCTGACTTGGCGATCGCCCTCGCGGTCACGGCCGTCGTGCGCGCGCTCGCGGAAGAGCGCTGGGTTCCGATCGCCCGGTTGCACGAGCTCTCCACCGAGTCGCTCGCGTGGGAGCTGCAGCGTGTCTATCGGGACGGCGACCAGGCCCGCGTCGAGCACGCGGGGCTGTTGGCGGCGCTCGGTCGATCGGGCCCGCTCACCGCGGGGGACCTCTGGCGCCAGCTCGTCGCGGAGCTGCGGGGTGCGCCCCAAGCGGACCGCGGCGATTGGGAAGAGCTCGGCCCGACCGTGGACGAGGTGCTGCGGCGTGGCCCCTTGGCGCGGCGGCTGATCACTGCGCTCGGCGAGGCCCCGGACGCGCGCCGCATCCACGCCGTGTGGCTGCGGCTCGCGGACTGCCTCGCCCGCGGGGAGCTCTTCTGACGCGCGCGGGGGCGCCCTTCGACGTGTCTCGCGCAGCATTGCAGCTCGTGCTCTCGTGCGAACACGCGGGCAACCGGATCCCGCGCGCGTTTCGCGCGGCGTTTGCGCCGCCGGCGCGCGTGCTCGCGTCGCACCGTGGCTTCGACCCCGGGTCCCTCGAGCTCGGGCGGCGCCTCGCGCGGGCGTTCGACGCGCCGCTGTTCGTCAACGAAGTGACGCGCCTGCTCGTCGACGCGAACCGCAGCGCCTCGAACCCTGATCGCCTCTCGAAGTGGGCGCTCGCGATGCCCGCGGCGCTCCAGGAGCGCGCCGCGCGCGAGGTCTGGGCCCCGCACCGCGACGCGGTGGCAGCCGCCGTCGCTCGCGCGCTGGAGCGCGGCCCTGTCTTGCACCTCTCAGTGCACAGCTTCACGCCAAGGCTGCGCGGTGAGGTACGGGACGTCGATGTCGGCTTCCTCTACGATCCGCGGCGCGCGCTCGAGCGTGAGCTGGTCGGGGCGTGGCTCAAGGCGCTCGGGGCGGAAGAGCCCCGGCTGCGCCTGCGCCGCAACGCGCCTTACCGCGGGACCGATGACGGCTTGACGACCGCGCTGCGGCAGGGCTTCGGCGCCGACCAATACGCCGGCATCGAGCTCGAAGTGTCCCAGCGCTTCCCACGGGCTGCGAGCCATGCGCGCTGGCGCGCGTTGCAGCGAGCGATCATGGTCAGCCTCGCGCGCACGACCGCGGACTGAGAGCAGGCCCCGGCGCCTGCCCTCAGTCCGCGCGCTTCGAATCAGAGGTCGATGCCGATGCTCCAGCTGTCGCTGACCTTGTTGTAGGCGACCCCGCCAGTGAGGTTCACGCCCCACACCTCGACCCGGAACTCGGTCTGGTAGTGCGTCCGGCTCTTCGGGAGCAAGAACTCGAACCCGTGGGTCCGCGTCCCCTGCGGCAGCGCGACCAGCGGGAAGTCGATCCACTCTCCGAATTGCGGCATGTGCAAGCTCTGCGAGCTGATCTTGTCCGTGCGCATCGAGTACTTCAGGACCACGTACTCGTACCCGGGCGCGCCGTCGCTGTCGGACCGCAGGAACAAGTGGTCGTTGGCATCGCTCGCGCCCGCGCATGCGAGCCCAGGCGCAATGAACCCCGAGAGGGACGCCGCGAGCTGCGGCTCGATCGGGCTCGCGACGGGGACCGCCGCGACACCGCCCGGCCACATGAACTCGATCGGATCGCCGCCGCAGGTCCCCTTGACGTTGTCGGGCGTCACGAGCGGCGTCCTGCGCCGCAGGCCCATCTTGGCCGTGACTGGGACCGCCGCGCTGCCCGCCGGACCAGCGACGCTCAGCGGCCGCGAGTCGCACGCGATGAAGTTGTTGCTGGACGCGGGGCGCTGGAACGCGAGCAGCTGGTTGAAGCCGTCTTGTGTCACGGCATCACTCGCGGGCGTCAGCGAGAAGATGAGCCGCTCTGCTTGACCGAACTGGCTGCCGAGGCTGCCTTCGTCCACCGAGATCGCGTCGAGCTCGAGGCTCTCGAAGAGCGGGTGCTGGGTCAAGCTCGGGACGAGCTCCTCGCGTTTGAAGACGACGACGGGGGCGGACCAAGCGAGCGGCCCAGATGCATTGGTCCATTCCATCGCGTAGACCGACGCTGCGTTCGCCTCGTAGGTCCCTGATGTCGCCGGGTCCTGGACCGTGAACGCGGTCCCGGAGTGCTGCAGCTTGTAGGCTGCGAGCCACGCCGCTGTCAGGCTGAAGTAGAAGCGCTCGCGCACCGGGAACATCGCGCCCGCTCGGCCGCCCGGGTCGTGCGCGATCACGCCGATGCCCCAGTCCAGCGAGTCGATCTCAGCGGCCGTGCTCCCGGGGGGCAGCGCGACGTTGAGCTGAGCGCCCGAGTATTCGACCCGCACCGAGTCCACGAGCTCCTCCACGAGGACCGCGCTGCCGTCCGCGTAGTAGGAGATGACGGTGTCTGCCGCGCTCGAGGTGCCCCCGTTGGTCAGCGCATTCAGCAGGCTCTGCGGCTCACCCACGGCAAAGCGGTCGACGACGACGCTGTTGAAGTACCAGCGGGCGGGCGCGGTCATGTTCATCACGCCCGTATCGCTGAGGTTCGGCGTGATCTCGCCGCCGGTGCTCATGCCGCTGAACTCCACGGGCGTCGTTCCGCCGGCCCAGTGGCTCGTTAGCGCGGGCTTGCTGAAGTCGGGGAAGGCGGTGCCGATCGGCCCGAAGTACGCGGAGCTCCAGCCGACGTTGTGCGGCAGCGAGCTGCCGAGCCGGTGGATCAAGAGGTCGTTCGGGACGCTCGATCCGCCGACGTACTTGGCGTCGAAGCCCAACGACCACTTGCTGAACGCACCCAGGCCCTCGTTCGGCATCACTTGCTTGCCGAGCTGCGGCAGCGCCAGGGCTGCGCTGGTCAGTGCGCCGCTTGCCAGGAAGAGCGCGCGTGCTCGCGCGCCGAGTGAGGTCATTGCGTAGGTCATATCAGGGGCTTGGAGGTTATGGGAAACGTCGTTCGATTGCGGATCGATCACGCGCTGGGTCAGCGCGGCTCGGAGTCCATCAAGTGACGGATTGCGTCCGTCGCGCGCTGTTCGAGGGTCTCGGGCATCAGGGACCGAACGAGATCCCGGCGCCACCAGTTCTGCGGGTCTCTGCGGAGCAGGTCGATGAGCGCCGCGATCTTGGTTTGGTGGTCCTGCGCGCGGAGCGCGCGGATCACCTCGATGAGCAGCTCGCCTTCGCTCGGCTCTTCGGGCTCGGGCGCTTCGCTCGGCTCCTGCCCGGGCTCTACGGGCTCGATAGGCTCGCTGGGCCCGCGCGCGGTGATCCCCGCGCGCTCGAAGTGCTGCAGCGCGGCGGCGACCAGGTCGGCGACCTCGCGCTCCGCCCCCCGCTGGCTCGCGTCGAGCGCGGCATAGCTCGCGATGACACCGAGCCATGACTCCCTCCACTCGGGCCAGTCGGGGGCCACACGTGGCGCGGCCTCTTCGGCGAGCGCCCGCGCGCGGCCGAAGTCACGCGCGGCGAGCTCGACCCAGATCAGGTTGTCGACGGGGTGCGCGTAGGTCGGCTTCAGATCGATCGCGAGCGTCAAGTGCGCGCGCGCTTCGTCGAGGCGCCCCAGGCCTAGCGCGGCGTGGCCAGCATTGATGCAGAGCACGTGAGAGCGCTCGCAGAGCGTGAGGCCCCGCGCGCACGCCTCGCGCGCCTCGGCGAAGCGGCCTTGGACGCCGAGCAGTCTGCCCGCGATGTGGGCGGTCGCGGCCGTGCCTCTGCCCATGCGTGCTTCGAGCGCGACGAGGTCGGTGTAGCGCTCTGCGGCGCGTGCCGACGCCTCGCGCGGGCTCAGGCCCAGGAAGGGCGTGAACGCGAGCCGCAGCTCCTCTGCGTGCGGGATGGCGCGCAGCTCAGGCGCCTCGAGGAGCTGCAGCGCCTCGGCTTCGAGCTCCGGGTCGCCCTCGCGCAGCATGTGCACGACCTCGAGGTAGCGGTCGAGGGGCGAGCTCACCTCGGGCAGGTCCGCGACGTCGATCGCGAGGTAGTCGTGCGCGTCATCGGGCGCCGCGGCGTAGCGCGCGGCCAGCGCCGCCGCGAACGGGGTCCCAACGAAGTCGGCGACGGCGCGCATGTCGCTCGCTGCGCCTCGGGGGTCCCCGTGGTCCAGGCGGAAGAGGGCGCGCAGGAGCTGCGCCGGCAGCGGCGTCACCGCGACCGCGACGCTCGCGTCGAGCAACGCTCCGACCTGCGCGCGGTCGCTGTCGTAGCGGTATGTGCGGTTCGGCGGGTTGACAAACGGGAAGTTCGGCGGGAAGTGCCGGCTGAGCTCCGCGAGCTCGGCGTGCCGCTGCGTGATCCATGCCCCGTGCGCCGCGCGCGCGCCGAGCAGGGCGCCGACGAGCAGCAGCGTGGCGGCCGCGCCCTGGGCGAGCCGCGACCGGGCAAAGCGGCGGCGCGCGCGCTCCAGGCGCGTGACCGGGCGTGCCGCGATGGGCCTGAACTCCAGGAACGCCCGCAGGTCGGCCTCGAGGGCCCCGGCGGTCGCGTAGCGCGCGCTCGGGCGCCGGTGCATGCCCTTGTCGAGGATCGCCTGGAGGTCGCGCGGCAAGCCGGGGCGCAGCTTGGCCGCCGGCATCGGCTCGCGTGTCGCGAGCGCCGTCAGGACCTGCGTCGGCGTGCCCTCGTAGGGCGCGCGCAGCGTCACCATGTGGTAGAGCGTCGCGGCGAGGCTGTAGATGTCGCTGGCGGGCGTGCGCTTACCCTCGCGCTCCAGCGCCTCGGGCGGCATGTAGGCGGGCGTCCCGATGCTCGTCGCGCCGCGGGTCAACGTGCCGTGGTCCTCGAGCAGCGCGATGCCGAAGTCCAGCAGCACGGGCCGACCGTCGCGGCGCACGAGGATGTTCGAAGGCTTGATGTCGCGGTGGAGGACGCCCGCAGCGTGGACCGCCTCGAGCCCCGCCGCGAGGTCGGCGGCCCAGCCTACGACCGTGCGCAGGTAGCTCGATTCACCGGTCGTCGCGATGCCAAAGCGCGCCTCGAGCCAGCCGTTGTCGTCGCGCTCCACGCGGCTCGACGCCTCGATCACGTCGCTGAGCGCGGCGCCGTCGACGAGCTCCATGACGATGTAGACCTCATCGTCCTGGGTGCGGCCGCGGTCGTGGATCGTGATCACCGAGCTGTGCTGGACCGCCGCCATGGCGCGCGCTTCGCGCACGAAGCGCTCCAGGGCCTGCTCTGGCGCCATCAGCCCGTGGCGCACGACCTTGCACGCGACCTTGCGGCGCAGCTCGAGGTCCTCTGCGAGATAGACGACGCCCATGGCGCCGGCGCCGATGCGCTCGCGCAGCTCGAAGCGCCCGCCGAGCCGCTGGCCGATGAGGCCGTCCCGCGCCGCGCTGTTGCCGATCAGCGCCGGCAGCTCATCGGCGCTGCCGACCGCGGCCTGCACCTCACGCATCAGCCCCGGGCGCCCGTCGCACGCCGCAGAGAGCCAGTCTTCCTGGCCGGAATCGCGCAGCTCAAGGGCCAGCGAGAGGGCGGCCTCGAGCTCTTGGGAGGTGTGGGTGGCAGGCGACATCGGCAGGGCGTTCGTGTGGACCGTCTCGATCCGCGCGGGTCAGTTCGTTCGGAGGCGCAGGGTCAGGCGCGCCTGCGCGTCATAGAACGCGCGCCGGGCGGCGGACTCCGAGCAGTAACCCAGCTGGTCGGCGAGCTCTGTGAACGTGGAGACCCCTTCGAGGCGGGCGCGCAGCAAGTGCTGCTCACGCACGTCGAACTCCGCCAGGGCGCGGAACAGCCGCTCGAACTCCTCGGCGGTCATCGCGTTCTCCGCCGGCGTCGGGCGCTCGTCCTCGGCGTCGAACTCGTCTCCGAGGGCGTGCATGCGCCGCCCGTCGCGCTGGGCCGCCTCGTGGAAGCGAATCGCGTCGATGATGCGGTTGCGGACGACGGCTGCGAGGTAGCCGACGAAGGCCTCCTCGGTCTGCCCGGCGAACGCGCCCAGGTCGCGCAGGACGCCGTCGAAGACGTCTTGCACCACGTCGCCCGTGCTGAAGCGGGCGGACAGCCAGGGACGGCTCCGCCGCAGGTCCGATGCCAGGCGGTGGTGGACGAGGCCCTGCACCGTGGGATAGAAGCGCCTGGTCAAGAGATCCAGCGCGCCGCTCTCACCTCGACGAGCGCCCTCGAGGGCCTCGTGGAAAGGAAATGCGTCGCTCACGCTCTGGAGTATCGCTCGAACCACGGGAGGTCACCAGCAGTGGGGGGAGGGGCGCGCGTGACACGCGCGGGGCACGTGTCGCGGTCTGCGATCCCGGCCACTGGTCAAGGGCGGCAGGTCCGGCGTCCAGCGGCGGATTTCTCGCCGAATTCGCGGACGAAATCAGCGCTGTCCTTGTTCACAGGCTGCGCGGACCGGGTCTTCCCCTAGGGCCACGTCGAGGACCTCGAGGAGGCGGTCCATGTCCTCCGCGCGGAGCACGAGCGGCGGCTTGATCTTCAGGACGTTGGCGCGCGGCCCGTCCGTGCTTACGAGGACGCCGTGGTCTCGCATGCGCTCGGCCACGTAGCGCGCGACGGCGGTGGCGGGGGTGCCCCGCGCTGGGTCCAGCACGAGCTCGATTCCCAGATAGAGCCCTCGGCCGCGCACGGAGCCGACCACTGGGTGGCCGGCGGCCAGGTGGCGCGCTGCGAGGGCCCGGGCGCCCTCGAAGAAGCGCGCGGACACCGCGCAGACATTCTCCATGAGCCCCTCGCCCTCGACCACGTCCAGGACCGCTTCGCCGATCGCGCACGAGACCGGATTGCCGCCGAACGTGTTGAAGTACTCCATCCCGTTCGCGAACGCGTCTGCGACCGCGCGCGTCGATGCGACCGCGCCCAGCGGGTGGCCGTTCCCGATCGGCTTGCCCATCGTCACGATGTCCGGGACCGCGCCGTCGGCTTCGAAGGCCCAGTAATGGGTGCCGACGCGCCCGAACCCGACCTGCACCTCGTCTGCGATCGCGACGCCGCCGGCGCGGCGCACGGCCTCGAACGCGCCCGCGAGGTAGCCTGGCGGCGGGACGATCTGGCCGCCGCAGCCGATGAGCGGCTCCGCGAGGAGCGCAGCCGGCCGCCGCCCTTCGGCCGCGAGGCGCTGCAAGAGCGCCTCGACCTCCGCGACGTACCGCGGGCCGGAATCATCCCCTCGATGGATCCCGCGCAACGGGTCGGGCAGCGGCACGACGTGCACGTGCGGCGGGGGCGCGAAGCCGCCCTTGCCCGAGAACTTGTAGTGCGACAGCTCCACGAGCCCCTGGGTATTGCCGTGGTAACCGGCCTCCTGCACGAGCACGTCGCGGGCGCCGGTCGCCGCGCGCGCCATGCGCAGCGCCAGCTCGTTGGCCTCGCTGCCGCTGCACACGAACGTCAGGACCTCGAGGTGCGGGGGCAGCGTCGCGGCGAGCCGCTCCGCGTACGCCAGGATGCGCGGGTGCAAGTAGCGCGTGTTCGTGTTCAACACGCTCATCTGGCGCTGACCCGCGCGGACGACGTGCGGGTGGCAGTGCCCGACGTGCGCGACGTTGTTCACGCAATCGATGTAGCGCTGGCCGTCCGAGTCGAACAGGTACTGCCCGCGCCCTTTGACGATCGTCAGAGGCCTTCGATAGCTCAGCGAGAGGGCGGGCAAGAGGCGCGCGCAGCGGGTCGCGCGCAGCGCCGACGACTCGTGCCGCGCGGCGCGTGTCGACTCGAGGCCGAGCAAGGGCGCTGGGTCCGGCGCGAGCGCCAACCAGACCTCGCGCTCCGTCGGCGATGCGACCCCCGGCGCGTCGTCGAGCGGCGCGAGCGACGCGTCGACGAGCTGCACGTGGAGATGCGGCGGCCAGCCCCCGTTGTGTTCGGGCGGCCCGAGCGCGCCGATGCGGTCGCCTGCAGCGAGCGCCGCGCCTGGCGCGAGGCGCGCGAGGACTTCGCGATCGAGGTGCCCGAAGAGGGTGCACCACTCCACACCCGGCGCCGGGCGATGGCGGACGATGACGGTCGGGCCATAGTCGAGCGGGTGTGCATGCTCGACGACGGAGAGGACGACCCCAGCGCAGGGCGCGCGCACCGGTGTGCCCGCGGGGGCGAAGACGTCCGTGCCGATGTGCACGGTGCGCCGCTCGGGCAGCTCGTCGCTCGGCGCGTCGAAGGCCCGCGTGTCGTAGACGAGGCGCGCCTCGTCGTAGTAGCCCAGCACGCGTTGGCCAGGCGCTTCGGCGACGAGCGCGTCGACCTTCGCGCCCCAGCCGGGGACGTCCAGGTCGCCGGCCTCGCCCACCATCAGCGGGCTCGCGACCGACAGGTCGACCCTCGGCGCTGCCGCGAGCTCGCCATCGATGACGGGCACGAGCTCGGCCCGCGCGGCGCGGAGCCAGGCGAGCGCGCGGGTCATGCGCGGCGCGGGGTCGAGGCCCGCGGCGTGTCGCAAGGTCGCTTCGACGAAGGCCGGCGACATGCGCTCGAGCCGCGCCAACAGCCGCCAAGCTGGGGCCGCGCTCACTTGGAGGTACGCGTCGTCCGGGGTGAGGCGTGCGTTGCGCGCCGCGAGCGCGACGCTCACAGTGAGCCGCAGCCGCACGAGGTCGTAGAGGGCGCCGAGCTCACACTCGCTCAACGCGACGTGCCGCTGGTAACCCCGGACGAGCGCCGCCAGAGCGGGCAGCGGCGCCTGCCGTTCCAGCGCCGCATACGCGCCGGCGATCGCGACCTCGCCGGCGCGCAGCGTGTGCATGGAGTCGCCGAAGTCGATCAAGCCCGTGACACGCGCGCCGCCGTTGAGGTCTAGGGCGACGAGCACATTGTGGTCGTTCGCGTCGTTGTGGACGACCGCGCGCGGGAGGCGCCCGAGGCGCGGCGCGAGGCCGGCCTCCAGCGCGCCGAGGGTCCGCGCGAGCACCGCGCGCTGCGCCGGGTCCGTCACGTCGCCCAGGTGTCGCGCGACGACGTCGAGGCCGTTGCATAGGTCCCACTCGAACCCGACGCGGCGCGCGCCCGCGTGCGTGAAGTCCGCGAGGGCGGCGTCGAGCGCGCCGAGGGCGCCGCCCAGCGACTCCATCAGCCCCAGCGGCCTCGGCCGAGCCAGCGCGAGGGGCGCGCCGTCGACCCAGGCCACGAGGCGCATCCAATGCGCGCGCCCGTCGGCCCCGTGCACCTCACGGAGCGTCCGCCCCTCGCGGTCCGCCAACACGCGCGGCAGCGCGACGCCCTCAGCCAGCGCCGCGGCATGACCCAGCGCCGCGGCGTCCGGCCGTGCGCGCAGCCGCGTCTCGGCGTGCTGGAGGAGCGCCGCCTGGAACTCCAACGCTCCCCGCTCCTCGTCCGCGGCGGCGAACTTCAGCACACCTTGGGTCATCGCGCCCGAGGCTGCGCGCCATTGCGCGCTGAAGTTCGAGTCGCGCTCGCCGGGCAGCCGCGCGACGGTCGCCTCGACGCCGAAGTGCGCGCGTAGGAGCGTGACCGCGTCGGCCTCGCTGAAGCGAGGCCGCGGAGCGCGCGGCGCTGCGGGTCTGGGGTTCATGCGCGCGGGGCGCTGCGATAGGGGACGCGCTGCTCGACGACGCACAGCGCCAGCGTCCCGACCAGCGCCGCGCACAGCGCCGCGACGGGGGGCCGTCCGGTGAGGCCCAAGATCGCCGCGGCGCTCAAGAGGCAGAGCGCGACGCGCGCCTTGGGCCACGCGCCGGTGCCACGGCGCAAGGCGAGCGCCATACCCCCGAGGAACAGCGCCACGCCGAGCGCCAATGCGGCCGTCGTCTCGAGGTGCAGCGCTGCTTGCGGGTGCGCGAGCATGTGCTCGATCGCGACCGCAAACGCGATGACGCCGAGCAGCATGGGGAAGTGCATCAAGCTGAACGCGTCCCGCGCAAACGTCGATTGCGCGGCGAACTGACGGTGCTCCATGGCGTGCGCGAGCGCTGGCTTGGCGCGCACGAAGTAGGTCCACCAGAGCGCGCAGGTCGTGGCGACGGCGAGCGACGCGACGACGAGCACGTCGTTGTCCCAGCCGCCGCGGGCGACTCCGTTCGCCGCCACGATCATGGACTCGCCCAGCGCGATGATGACAAACAGGCCGTGTCGCTCGACGAAGTGCTCGGGGAAGAGGTTCCAACCCTCTGCCCGCCCTCCGATGAGCGCCGCGAGGACGTCGAGGGCCACCGCGAGGCCCCAGCACCAATATTGCGCGGCGCCGCCCAACATACCGCCCGCCAGGACGGCGCAGAGGCCGAGCAGCGACGCCCCGGTGAAGCGGCACACCGCGGAGCGCTGACCATCATCGACCCACGCGACCCAGGAGTACACGCCGAGGCCGATCGCGCGCACGGCGGTGTACGCGAGGGCGAACCCGAGCGCGCTCTCGCTGAACGCGCCGGGCAGCGCGACCGCCATGAAGAAGGTCACCCCGGTCGCGACGAGCACGGCGAGCTCGATGTAGGTGTGCGTCGCGTCTGCTGCATTGAGCGCCCATGTGAACTGAGTCCAAGCCCACCAGACGAGCCAGAACACCAGCACGGCCTGGCCGACGAGCTGCGCCGTGATGTGCCCGTGCAGGAGGCCGACGACCTGCGTGACCGAGAACACGAACACGAGGTCGAAGAACAGCTCGATGAACGACGCAGCCTTGTCCTTCGAGGCGCGATGGGACGACGCAGCGGGGCGCATCGTGGGAATGGTAGGGAAACGGCGCCGGGCGGGTTCGGCTCGCTTTCCTGATCGTTCGCTGAGTCGGATTCGGAGGTGGCGCGCATGGAGACCCTATGGGTGCGCCAGCGGGCCCGCGCGGGCGGGCACGTCCGCCCCACCCGGCTCCGAACCGCTGGGCTCGAGAGCCTGAAGACGACCTTGAAGACCCCGAAGACCCCGAAGATCCCGAGGACCCCAAAGGCCCCGGAGACCCTGGAGAACCATGTGGACCTCGCTCATCCTGTGCTCGCTCGCCGCACAGTCCCCGGACGCTCCGGGAGCAGGGCGAGGCGCGCTCCCCGTGCTCTGGTCCCGTGAGGTCGGCGGAGGGCATGCGCGCCCTACCGTCGTCGGCGCTGTGGTCTACGTCCCCGCGCTCGGCGAGCGCGCCGAGCTCTGGTCGCTCGCGCTCTCCGATGGCGCCGTGCGTTGGCGGGTCGCGCTCGACAACGACCCGCGCCCAGGTCAAGAGGAGCCAGGTCAAGACGAGATGGGCGGCCGGGCCCCCCACGCCGACGCGCTCGTGCACGAGGGCGCGGTGATCGCCCTCGGCTTCGGCGGGGTCTTGAGCGCCTTCGCCGTCGAGGACGGGCGCGCGCTCTGGCGGCTCGACCTCGTCGAGGCGCTCGGCGCGACGCCGGTGCAGTTCGGTTTTGCCGCGAGCCCGATCGTGTTCGAGCGCCCCGCGGCGGCGGACGCTCCAGCGCAGGCCTCGCTACTCATCGCGGTCGGCGCGCCGGGCCCGGGCTACGGCGCGCTCGACCCGGCGACCGGCGGCGTGCGCTGGCGCTCGAGGCCGTATGCGTTCAGCTACGTCACGCCGGTCGTCGCGACGTTGGATGGCGTTCGGCAGGTCGTCTGCGTGACGGGCGACGAGACGGTCGGGCTCGACCTCGGTGACGGCGCCGAGCTCTGGCGCGTGCCGCACACGCAGGGCGGCCTGACCAACTTCGCGATGGTGCACCTGACGCGCGATGGAGGGGTCTGCGTGTCCGGCCAAGGCTCGCGGGGCCTCCGCCGCATCGATGTCCTACGCGTGCCACGGCCGGGCGCGAGTGAGGCCGTCGCAGCGCTCGCGGCCGCGGCGCACACGGGCTGGCACGCGCAGCCAAGTTGGCTCGCGCGACGCGCGCAGTTCGAGCAGGGCCGCGTGGTCGCGCGTGACGGGCGCGTGTATGGCAGCACGGGCTCCCAGCTCGTCTGTGTGGACGAGGCCACCGGAGACCTCGCGTTCCGCATGCGCGGCTTCGAGGACTGCACGCTCGCGCCCGCTGGCGCTCTGACCGCGCTCCTCGAAGGGGACGGCCACCTCAGCCTCGTGCGCCTCGCGACCGACCGGATCGAAGTGCAGGCTGAGGTGGCGCTCGGCGGAGAGCACACGTGGGCCGCGCCGGTCGCCGTCGGGGGGCAGTTGCTCGTTCGTGCTGGGGGCCGGCTCCTCGCGCTGGCGCTGCCCGACGACCGCGCCGCGGGAGCGCCGCTGAGGGTGCTGGAGACCGGCGGCCGCCCCGCGCCGGAAGAGCCGATCGAGGACCCCGGTGACGCAGCCCTCGCCGTGCAGTGGTCGGCCGCCGAACGCGCGCGGATCCTCGGCACCTGGACGATCGGCGGTGAGGTGCAGGTCCTGTTCTTCGAGGGCGGGGGCGAGGGCGGGGGCGAGGGTGCGGCACCGGGCGCGCTCTTTGCGACCAGCGAGGCCTACCCGAACGTCACGTTCCTCGTGTCTCCGGTCGCCTCCGAGCGCGCATGGATGCGCGCTTGGGTGCGCGCGGTGGACGCGCCGTACGGCATCCCAGCGCTGCGGCTCGATGTGACGGCCCCCCCGACGCCCGACAGCGCGGTCCCTCTGCTGCGGCTTTATCAAGGAGACGACGTGTACGCTCTCACGCGCTGAGCGGCGCTTCGTAGCGAGGGCCGGGCCCCGGCGTCTCTCTCCGTTCGATATGCGCACCTTCCTCCCCCTTGTCCTCGCGGCGTCGTTGTTGGTCATGTTCCTGACGCTGCGGGGGGCTGGCGAGCGCGCGCTCGGTGGCTCGCTCGCTGACCCCACGGGTGACCCCACGGGCGGTCCGATGACGAGCGCGTCAGTGGCGCCTGCGCCCGCGGCTGAAGCGAGCGCGACGGAGCCGGAGGTGCCCGGCCTCGCCGCCCCGCGGCCGGAGGCGCTGGGCGCCCCGTTGGCCCGCATCGACGGCGTGGACGCGGCGCCGCTGGAGGTCCCGATCGCGCGCGTCTTCGGCGTCGTCATCGACTCGGACCGAGCGCCGGTCTCGGGCCTCGACCTCGAGCTGACGACGGCCGCCAAGGTCTGGCGCGCAGGCAGCGAGACGCCGACGCTGTTGCGCGGCGATCAGCGCCGCCCAGGCTTCGGCACGCGCACGGACGAGGACGGCACCTTCCTCTTCGAGGTCCCGGTGCCCACGGCCGATTGGGTGATGTTGACGGGCGAGAACGACCCATACCTCGGCTTGGTGGCGCGCGACTTCGGGCGCGCGGGCGGGCGCGACCTCCCCGCGCTCGTGCCTGGCGACAATGACCTCGGCACGCTCATCGTGCCTGCCGCAGGCGCCGTGCAAGGCGTCGTCGTCGATCCTCTCGGTGCGCCGATCGTCGGGGCGAGCGTTCGGCTCGAGGGCGCGTTCCCGGGCGGCCGGGTCGTCCAAGCGCGCACCGATGGTGCTGGGCACTATCTGCTCGGACATCTCTCAGCGGGGAGCGCCGCGCTCACTGCGCTCGCGCCGCGGCGCCTCGCTGGGACCGTGCGTGTCCTCGACGTGCGCGTCGGCGAGACTGCGGTCGCGCCGGACCTCGTGCTCAGCGACGCGCCCACCATCTCGGGCGTCGTCGTGGACACGGCGGGCGCCACCTTGCGCGGCGTGCGCGTCTATGGGTGGCCCGTGGGCGGAGGCCGCGGCGCGGGCGCCGACAGCGATGACGACGGCCGCTTTGTGCTGGCCTTGCCGCAGGCTGAGCCGTACCGCTTGGAGGTCAATCGCGACCCCGCGTTCGAGCCTTGGGGCGGGCGCAGCCAGGGCGGCGCGGCGTTCACGTTCGAGCCCGGGGCCGAGGACGTGCGCATCGTCCTCACGCGCGCGGCGCGTTTGACGCTGCGCGTGCTCGATGCCGCGGACGCCGCACCTGTCGCCCAGTTCCGCGTCACGGCCGCACGGGGGGGCGCCGTGTCACCGAGCACGGACGAAGAGCGCGCGCAGGGGCAAGTCACCTTGAGCGCTGCGCCGGGCCGCGCCGAGACGCTACGGATCACGGCGCCGGGCTACGTGCCCGTCGACGTCGCGGTCGCGTTCGACGCGCCGCCCGCGCCCAGCAGACTGTGCGCTTGGCGCGCGGGGCCGCTCTGACCGGGCGTGTGCTCGCGGACGGCGCGCCGCTGAGCGGCGTCCGATGCGCGCTCCTGCGCCAAGCGCCTGCTCAGGAGAACGGCGCGCAGCTTGCCGAGCCGCGCGAGCTGCGCACGGACCAGGGCGGAGAGTTCCGGTTCGATGGCCTCGCGCCTGGGACCTATCGCTTGGACCTGAGCGAGGGGGGCCGCGCGTCGCGCGCCCTCGAGGGCCTCGTCGTCGTCGGCCAAGAGGTACGCGCGCTCGGGGAGATCGCGCTCGATGCCGGCGCTGCGCTGCGCGTCACCGTGCAGACCGTGGCTGGAGACTCACCGCTCGGGCTCATCGTCGAGGTCGCGCCGACGCCAGGGGACGATCCAGCGCGCGCGCCACGGGGCGCGGCGCGCGCGCTGGAGGTCCTCCGCCGTGATGGCGTGGTCGAGCTCACTGGGCTCTCGCCCGGCCCGCACCAGGTCACGTTGCTCCGTGATGGCCGGCGTGTCCTAAGGCCGATCGTCCAACACGTCGACGTCGCGCCCGACGCACCCGCGAGCCTGACGTTCGAGCTCGCTGGGGAGGCGCCCGCGCATCTGACGGTGACGGTGACAGACGCCCTGACGGGTGAGGCCTTGGTCGGCGCGGAGGTGGTCCTCTGGGCCGCGCAGTCGCGCGTGGCGTCGCTGGGCGCGACCGACGCGAGCGGCGCCGCGCGCGGCCTCGCGCCGCGCGGCGCGGGGCTCGCGGCGGAAGTCAGCGTCGATGGCCTGACGCTCGGCCGCTCGGCGCCCTTCGACCTCGCTGCTGGCGCGTCGCTCGAAGTCCCGGTCGCGCTGCGCGCAGGCATGCTCGTGCTCACGTGCGACGGCCCGGGAGCCGTGGGCGACACGGCGCGCTTCGAGCTGACCTTGCGCGCCGCCGCGGCCACGGAGGAGCTCTCGGGCTGGCAGACGGCGGAGGGCCCGCTCCCAGCCCGCGCTGTCGTCGGTCGCTTGGCCGAGGGGCGCTACGACCTCGTGCTTCGCACCAGCGCCCTCGATCCCGCGACGGGCGCGAGGACCGAGCTCGCGCCGTCGGTCACGCGCGTGATCGACGTCCGCGCAGGCGCGGAGACGTCCGTGCCGATCCGGTGAGCGCTGGACGCCTGAGCCGGCGCTACGCGCGCCGCCACCGCTTGCTCAGCAAGAGGTGCACCGTGGGGACGTAGGTCAACGCGATCACGGTCGCGCCGAGGACGCCGCCGCCGATCGCGACGCCGACGGGCGGCCAGAAATTCCCTCCGCCAAGGACCAGAGGCAAGAACCCGACCGCCGTCGTGAGCGTCGTCGACAGCACGTGCCGCGTCGCGTGTACGACGACCCCGACGGTCGCGCGGACGTCCCCGCGGCGGGCGCCCACGTCCTCGCGCAGGGCCGCGAGGACCACGATCGAGTCGTTGATCGCGACGCCGACGAGGCCCATCGTCCCGACGATCGTCATGAACCCGAACGGATAGCCCGCGAGGGCGACCGACAAGAGCGCCAGCCCTACCGACAGGAAGGCGACGGAGCCGATCACGGTCGCCATCCGGAACGAGTTGAAGGACAAGACCAGCGCTGCGGCCATCAAGACCAAGAGCACCGCCACCGACGAGGCGAGGTTCCCGACGGCCTCGTCCCGCTCGGCGCTCTCGCCGCCGACCTCGAGCCGATAGCCGCGCGGGAGCTCGAAGCCCGCGCCGTCGTGCGGGTCCCCGATCGCCGCCAGGAAGCTCGCGAGGACCGTGCTCGGGAGCACGCCCGCCTCGATGTAGCCCTTGACAGAGGAGGCGCGCGAGCCGCTCTTGTGCGTGATCCCGGCGGTCTCTGCGGCGAGCTCCAGGGAGCCCAGCGCGTCGAACGTCGTCCAAGACGCGGCGCCTGAGGCGGTGTGCGCGAGCAGCGGCAGCGACAGCGCCTTGCGGGCTTCGTCGCGTTCGTCGGCTCGAACCCTCACGCGCACGGGGAGCTCCTCGCTGGCCTCGACCACGGAGCCGCCGAGCGCGCCTTCGAACGCCGCCTGCAGCGCCCCTGCGAGCGAGGCATTGTCGTACCCCGCGCGACGCGCTGCGGCTTCGTCGAGGGTGAACCGCAGCTTCGGCGCAGCGCCTTCGATCGTGGCCCGCGTATGCGTGACGTGGGGGAGCGACGCGAGCACCGTCCTGAGCTCGTCGGCGCTGCGTCGCAGCTCGGCGAGGTCGGGCCCGTAGACGCTCAGCTCGACGGGCGCATCGAACGGCGGGCCCTGCTCGATCTGCTTGGCGAGCACCATGACGTCGGGCAGCGCCGCATCGAGCGCCCGCTGCACGTCGCGCACGACGTCGACCGAGCGCTCCGGGCCGTCGAGCTCCACGAGCGCTTGCGCGTAGAAGCTCGCGCCGTCGACGTTCTCGATCAGGTTGTAGTAGAACTTCGGCGCGCTCGCGCCGAGGAAGACGTGGACGTCGTCGACGCGTGGGTGGGCCAGTATCACCTCGCGCGCGCGGAGCGCCGCGGCGCGCGTGCGCTCCAGCGAGGCCGTTGGATCGAGGCGCAGGTCGACGACAAACTGGTCGCGATCGGCGGGCGGGAAGAACTGCTCGGGCAGCCGGGTCGCCGCGATGAACCCCGCGACCGGCAGCGCAACCGCGACGGCGATCCCGAGCACCGGACGGGCGAAGAGCGCCCCGAGCGCGCGCGCATAAACCCGGCTCAGGCGCCCCACCCTGACCCCGCGCGCCAGCCACCCAGTGGCCGTCATCGGCCGCCAACGTTCAACGAACCCCACGAACGCGGGGATCACCGTCAGCGCCAGCACGAGGGAGCTCGCGACGGCGATGATCACGGAGAGGGCCATCGCGCCCACGAACTCGCCCGCGCCGCCCGGCATCAGCGCGATCGGGGCAAAGGCGAAGCAGGTGGTCAATGTCGAGCCAAAGAGGGGCACCGCAAGGTGCCGCACCGCAGCGCCGATCGCGTGGATCACGTCGTCGTGCTCGTCGATGCGGTTGCGCACCTCATCGACGACGACGATCGCGTTGTCGATCAGCAGCCCGAGGGCGATGATCAGGCCGGCGATCGACATCTGGTGCATGGGGATGCCCAGCTGCCGCATGCCAGCGAGCACGACGAGCGTCGTGAGGGGCAGCGAGGCGCCTACGATCAGCGCCGACCGCAGCCCCATCGTGAACAACAGGACGAGCACGACCAGCCCTGCGCCCATGGCGAAGTTCATGAAGAGCGCGCGCAGCCGGGCCTCGGTGTAGACGCTCTGATCGAAGAGGACGTCGAGCTCGACGCCGCGCGGCAGCGTCGCTTCGAACTCGCGCAGCTCGGCCCGAGCTGCGGCGGACCAGCGGTCGACGCGCATCTTCGTCTGCATCCGCGCGGCGACGACGACGCCGTCACGGCCGCTGATCAGCGCTTGCCGTTGAACGGGCGCGCGCTCTGCTCTGGTCAGTGTCGCGACATCTCCGAGGCGCAACGTTCGACCGTCATCCCCTTCGCGCAACACAACGTCGCGCAGGCGGTCGAGGCCCGAGAGCTCGCCCGAGACCTCGAGGAGGAGGTCATCCGTGGCGCCGCGCACTTGGCCCGCCGGCACCTTCGCGTCGACCCCGGTGAGCGCCGCCGCCACCGCGCGCGTATCGAGGCCGGTGGCCGCGAGCTGCGCCGGGTCGAGGTCGACGCGCAGCTCCTCTTCCGGCTCGCCGAACAGCCGCACGTCCTCGGTGCCGTTCAGCGCGCGCAGGCGGTCGGCGAGGTCGCGGGCGTGTCGGCCGAGCACGGCCCGATCCCGCGCGTCGGCTGTCGTGCGCGCTGGGCCGCCCCGGCCGCGCTCGCTCTCCCCGTCCTCGGCGCTCGCGCGCAGCGCAACGAGCATCGTGTTCGCGACGATCTTGAGCTCTTCGAAGTCGGGCGCGGACGCGGCCGTGGGCAGCGTCGCGCGGACCTCGGAGAGCTCGTCGCGCACGCGCGACCAGACCTCGTCGATCGCGGGACCTGTGACCTCGTCGCGCAGCTCGATCGTGAGGAGCGAGATCCCCGCGCGCGACACGGAGTCGTACGACTTCAGCTCCTCGAACTCTGCCAGCGCGTCCTCGAGCGGCTCCGTGACGAGCGCCTCGACCCGCGCCGCATCGGCGCCTGGGAGGAGCGTCGTGATGCTCGCGATGCGGCCCGCGAGCTCGGGGTCTTCGGCCCGCGGCAGGAGCTCCAAGGCGGCGAGGCCCGCGACCGTGAGGAGCGCGACCGTGAGCGCGGTGAGCCGCGGATGGCGCGCGAACAACGTCGCGATCGTGCGGTCGGGCGCGGGTGACTCTGTGCCGGACGGCGACGGTGAGGGCGCGGCGCTCATCGCGGCGACGCTCCTGTGTCGACCTCGCGCCCGAGCGGGGCGCCCGCGCGGTCGCCTGCGTGGTCGCCTGCGTGGGTCGTGGGCGGCGCGGCGGCGACCGCCGGCGTCAACGTCACGCGCTGCCCCGGCGCCAAGCGATGGGTGCCGGAGGCGACGATCCGATCGTCATCCGTGAGCGCGCCGCGCACGAACGCGCGCGCGCCGAGCGTGTGCAGGACTTCGACGTCGACGCGCTGGAGGACCGCCTCCTGGCCACTTGGGCCCGACGACGGACCCGCGACATACAGGCTCCACAGGCCGCGTGTGCTCTCCGACAGCGCGCCGATCGGCACCCAGAAGCCGTCGGCAGGGACCGCCAGGTCCACCTCGACCCGGACGGTCTCGCCAGGCGCGAGCTGCGGGGCACCGAGCGCCGAATGCGGCGCCTCATGTGCGAGCTGCGGGGGTGCCGGCGCGGCGCGCGCCCCGCTCGTTGTCGTGGCGCCCGGCGACGCGGGCGTCGGCTCGAGCTCAAAGACGACCGTCCGCGCGCGCGTGCCACGGTCGAGCTGCGGGAGCACGCGCACGGCGCGCACCGCGACGCGCTCGCCGCGGACCGTGAGGCGCGCCTCTGCGCCCGCTGCGAGGGCCGCCGCCGCCTCCGTGGCGACGCCGATACGCGCCTCGAGGTGCCCGACTTCGACGAGCTCCAGCACCGGCGCGCCCGCGGCGACCAGGGTGCCTTCGTCGACATAGCGGCGCCCGATCACGCCCTCGAACGGCGCGTAGAGCGTCGTATCGCCGAGGTCGAGCGCGAGGCTCGCGAGCGCCGCGTCGACGCGCTCGAGCGCCGCGCGCTGCGCTTCGATCCGCTCCAGTCGTGTGCCGCCCTCGAGCTCGGCGAGGACCGCGGCCGAAGCGGCGAGCCGCGCAGCGACGGCGGCGCGCTCGGACTCGAGGTCGCGGACGACCTCTTCGGCGACGGCGCTCCCGGACAAGCCGCGGCGACGCTCGAGGCGCGCATCGACCAGCTCCAGCGACGCGGTCGCGGCGGCCACGTCGGCGCGCGCCGCATCGATCGACTCGGCGCGGGGGCCGGCGATGAGCTCATCGAGCGTCGCCGCCGCAGCGCGGCGCTGAGCGCTCAGCTCGTCGCGTTGGGCTTCGATGCGGCTGGCATCGAGGCGGGCGAGCGGCGCGCCGTCCGCGACGGCGAGGCCCTCATCGACCAGGACCTCCACGAGCGTGCCCGGCACCTCGAACGACAGGACCGTCGAGCGCCGCGCGGCGAGCTCGCCGGAGTAGACGCTCGGGAGCGACACGGTGTGTTGGCGATGGATCTGTGCGACCTCGACGGGGAGCGCGCGCGCAGCGCGCGTCGCAGCGAGCGTCGTGTCGCGGCCGGGCGTCGCTCCGACGAGCTGCAAGGCGCCGAGGGCGACGAGGCCGAGCAATGCGAGCCCGACGAGGTGGGTGAGGGTGGACTTCATGGGCGGTAGCGATGGGCGCGCGGACGCGAGCGTGGGGGGGGCAGCGGCTGCAGGGGGCGCTGTGTGCGGCCGAAGGTGAGGGCCGCGGCAGGCCGCTGTCACAGGAGGCCGACGGCGCGCGCCTCGTCCGGGAAGAGCTCGCGCAGCGCGCGCTCGCGCGCCGCCATGTAGTCGAAGGAGCGCGAGAGCGGCCGCCAGCCGAACCCGTCCAGCAGCACCTGCGCGTTCTTGAGCAGGATGGGCATCGGGTCACTGAACGTGGGGTTGTCGAGGAACAGGTCGACCTCGCGCATCAAGAACGCGCCCATGTAGAGGTTCCAGAGGCCCATGCAGACCTGCTCAGGCGACTGGTCCTCTGCGAGCGTGAGGTCGCCGTCCGCGAGCGCGCCGTGCACGACGCTCAGCGCCGCTGCAAAGCAGCGCACCTCGCACGCGCCGAGCGCGCTGCCGCGCTCGGCCGAGACCTTGTCGCGGATGGAGCTCGTCTTGACGATGCGCTCGGCTTGCTCGTGGTGCGGGTAGAGCAGCAAGAACACCTCGGCCGCGGCGCCGATCGCGCCGATGCGCTCGCGGGACGGGCCCTGGAACGCGAGCGCGCGCTCGAACAGCTCCGAGCGCATCTCAGCGCTGCGCTCGGCGATGGCCGCGACGAGGTCCTCCTTGTTCGCGAAGTGCTGGTAGACCGTGCCCTTCGAGAACTCGGTGGCGTCGGCCAAGCGGTCCATCGTCAGGCCGATATAGCCGAGCTCGATGAGGAGGGCCTGGGCGGTGTCGAGCAGCAGCGCCTCGCGCTGGGCGACCTCGCGCTGCTTGCGTGAGCCGGTGGGAGGGGTCATGGGTCGAGGGAGGGGTTGACGTCCCCTCGATTTTCGACGGTCCGTCGGCTTTGGAGGCCGACGTTCCGTCAAAACTTGACGGAACGTCGTGGTCGCAGGCTGTAACTCCCTCGGGGACAAGCACTTGCGCCATCATCGAGGTTGTCCAAGGGGGGCTCGGGGGCGGCCGGTGAGGCCCGGTAAAGTGGTCGTCGCCGAATCCGCGGGGCGCGTCCCCGCCGAACCCTCCGACGATGACTTCGACCCAACCGACCCCTGCCCGAGGCGTCCCCGCGGCGTCCAGCGATGTCCCGACCGGCCCCCAGCGCGCTCCGCGCGGCAACACCCGCACGTGCAAGACGTGGGCCGCGGAGGCCGCCATGCGGATGTTGATGAACAACCTCGACCCCGAGGTCGCAGAGGTCCCCGAGGAGCTCGTCGTCTACGGGGGCACGGGCAAGGCGGCGCGGAACTGGGAGTGCTTCCAGGCGATCGTGCGGACGCTCCAGCGGCTCGAGCCGGACGAGACGTTGCTCGTCCAGTCGGGCAAGCCCGTCGGCGTGTTCCGCACCCACGCGCGCGCGCCGCGCGTCCTCATCGCGAACTCGAACCTCGTCGGCAAGTGGGCGACGTGGGACCACTTCCGGGCCCTCGAAGAGGCCGGGAAGATGATGTACGGCCAGATGACCGCGGGCTCGTGGATCTACATCGGGACCCAGGGGATCTTGCAGGGCACGTACGAGACCTTTGCGGCCTCTGCGGCGCGCCACTTCGGCGGGACTCTGAAGGGCCGCCTCGTCGTCACCGCCGGGCTCGGCGGCATGGGCGGCGCGCAGCCGCTCGCCGCGACGATGAATGAGGGCACTTGCCTCGCAGCCGAGGTCGACCCAGCGCGCATCGACTTCCGCCTGCGCACGCGCTACGTCGACGTGCGCATCGACGACCTCGACGCTGCGATCGATCAGGCGCTCGCGTGGAAGGCCGCGGGCGTCGCGCAGTCGATCGGCGTGCCTTGCCACGCGACGACGATGCTGCGCCGGCTCGTCGAGCGCGGGATCGTCCCGGACGTGCTCACGGACCAGACGAGCGCGCACGACCCGCTCGGGGGTTATGTGCCTGACGGGATGTCGCTCGCGGAGGCGCTCGCGCTGCGCGGGCGCGACCCGAAGCGCTACGAGGCCGAGTCGCTCCGCACGATGGTCGATCACTGCAAGTGGATGATCGACCTGCAAGCCCGCGGGGCCGACACGTTCGACTACGGCAACAACCTGCGCGGGCACGCGCTCGCGGCGGGCCTCACCAACGCGTTCGACTTCGAGGGTTTTGTGCCGAAGTATGTGCGCCCGCTCTTCTGCGAGGGCAAGGGCCGTTCCGCTGGAGTCGCGCTCTCTGGCGACCCCGCGGACATCGCGGAGACGGACAAGATCATCCTGGAGCCTTCCCGACGACGCCGCTCGCGCGCTGGATCCGTATGGCGGGCGAGCGCGTCGCGTTCCAGGGCCTGCCGGCGCGCATCTGCTGGCTCGGCTACGGCGCGCGCGCGCGCGCGGGCCTCGCGTTCAACGCGGCGGTCGCGAGCGGCCGCTTGAAGGCGCCGATCGTGATCGGCCGCGACCACCTCGACTGCGGGTCGGTGGCGTCACCGAACCGCGAGACCGAGGCGATGAAGGACGGCACGGACGCGGTCGCGGACTGGGCCATTCTCAACGCGCTCGTGAACACCGCCTGCGGCGCGAGCTGGGTCAGCTTCCACCACGGCGGCGGCGTCGGCATCGGCTACTCGCTGCACGCCGGGCAGGTCACGGTGGCCGACGGCACCCCGGAGGCGGCGGAGGCCCTCGAGCGCGTCCTGACCGCGGACCCGGGGATGGGGGTCATCCGTCACGTCGACGCCGGCTACGAAGCGGCCGAAGCGTGCGCGCGCGAGCGCGGCGTGGACGTTCCGATGCTGTAACGAGGGGCGACGAGGGGCGCGGATTGGGCGTGACACGCGCGGAATCTCCCGGTTGTAGCCAATACGGGGCGGGTGGCGCGCGTACAGGACGAGAGCGCGACCGACCCCATCCCGCGCCCCAACGCCATGGAAGTCCTCATCTCGATCGTCATCGGCCTCTCGATCTGGCTCCTCTTGCCGGCCGAGCGCACGACCATCGTGGATCGAGCGGTGGATGGGAGCGCCGCGCCGGAGGGCGACCGCGCCGCCGGCGACGACAGCAGCATCTTGCTCCCTGGCGCCGACGGCGAGCGGCCCTGACGCGGCGGGGCCCCTTCAAGGTAGCACTTCGTCAGGGCAGCACTTCGAGCTCGACGACGCGCACCCGCAAGGTGAACGGACCGCCTGCGTGTAGCTGCAGCGCGGTCACGCCCCGCAGCACCGGCGCGGGGTCCTTGAACGTGACGGTCTCGGTGCCGTTCAGCGTGAGCTTCAGGGTGTCTCCGACGGCGACGACCTCGTAGCGATTCCACTCGCCCTCGCGGACGAGCCCGCTGAAGTCGCCCGCGGCGAGCGAGCCGCGCCCGCGCTCGTCGTAGAGCGTGCCCCAGTACCCCGCGCCGATGTCGGCCTGGTACCCAGCCACTTCGCCGCCGGGCTCGACCCGGCTGCGCACCTGCACGCCGGAGTTGCCGGCGTTCGGCTCGAGCTGCACGTCGAGCACCAAGCGGAAGTCGCCGAGGTCGAAGTCGCTGACGAGGAACGTGTTGGCCGCGAGGCCGGGCGAGCGACCGACGATGGCCCCGTCTTCGACGGACCAGAGCCCTTCGGCGCCGCTCCAGCCCGCCAGGGAGGCGCCGTCAAAGAAGCGCCCGGCGTCGACCGGCGCGAGCGCCTCCGGCACTTGACCGTCGTGCTGCAGGTAGGCGATGAGGTCGAGCGCCTCCGCCTCGGTCAGCGCATCGAGCTGCCCCTCCGGCATCATCGAGCTCGGGTCGGGGCGCCGCACCGCGATCTCGTCCTTGAACAGCGTGACCTCCTCGTTCTCCGTGCGCAGCACTAGGACCTCGTCGTCCTCGCGGACACGGATCCCCGCCACGAGCCGCTCGTCTTCTGTGCGCACCACCGTCATCTGGTAGTCGAGCGGCACGTCGGCGCTCGGATCGATCATGTTCCCGAGCAGATAGTCCAGGTCCTTGCGGTTCGAGCCCGTGATGTCCGGGCCGAGGCTCGCGCCGACGCCGTACAGCGTGTGGCAGCGCTGGCATGTCTTCGCGAACACGGCGCGGCCATGGCTCAGGTCCGCTGCTGCGAGGCGCTCCGGCGGTCAAGCGCGCCTTCCAGAGCTGGATCTGTGCCACCCGATCCTCCGCGATGTCGCGCGTGCGACCCCAGGTCGCCGCGAGCGCTTCGGCCACCCGTGGGTCGTCGAGCGCGCGCAGGTTGCGCACGTGCGTCGCGGCGAGCGCGTCACGCGGCACGGCGCCTGCGCGCACTGCCGCCAGGAGCGCGAGCGCCGAGTCCGCGCGCCCGACCAGGGTCGCGAGCGCGTCGGAGCGCGCGGCGCTGTCCAGCGTCCCCCAGCGCTTCAGGATCGCCTCCGCGGTCTCGGCGCCCGGGAACACGGCGAGCGCGCGCAACGCGTCGCCCCTCCAGGCCGCGTCGTCGAGCATCCCGAAGAGGGTGGGGAGCGCCGCGCGGTCACGACCGCGGACGATGGCGTCGAGCGCGAGCGCCCGGCGCGCGCGCGGCACGCCGGCGTCCGCGAGGACGGCGCGCAGCTCCGGCAGCGCGTCGGGGTCGTCCAGGACCGCGGCCACGGCGAGCGCGCGCTCGCGCACCGCCGGGTCGCCCGCAGCGTTGCAGCGCGCGTAGGCGGTCGACCAGCTCGCGGGTCGCGCGACCCCGCGCTTGTCCTTCAGCGCGATCCAGGCGCTGTCGAGCAGCGCGCGCCGCTCTCTGTTGCCCGCGTCGCCGTCCGGGAGCGCTGCGAGGCGCGCGAAGAGCGCCTCGTGCGCCGCGGGCTCAGCGGCGGCGCGGCGATAGAGGAACTCACGCACGTGGGGGAGCGCCGCGCGCGCCGCGAGGGCGATCGCGCGCGCGGGGTCCTCGACGACGAGCGGCTCGACTCCCCACCAGACCATCAACGGAATGTTGCGATCGGCAGCGTCCTCCGCGCGCGCGACGAGCGCCTCCGCGAGGCCCCAGCGCTGCGCGGGCGCGAGGCGTTGCAAGGCGCTCGCGAGGTAGAGGCGGACGACCGCGGAGGTGTCGCGTGCCGCGAGCGCCTCGCACTGCGCGAGCACCGCTGCGCTCGGCGCGCCGCCCTCGCACGCGAGCTGCACGGCCCAGGCGCGAACGTACTCCGCGCCCGACCCCAGCGCCGTCAACATGAGCGCTTCGTCGAGCGCGGCTGCGCCGTGCAAGGTCCACAGCGCGCGCAGACGCTCTGTCGGTTCTTTCGCGCTGTCCAGCATGGTCGCGAGCATGGCCTTGCCAGCCGGGCTGACGCCGCGCTCGGCCAAGAGGCGCCGCGCGGTCCGCACGTGCCACTCGTTGTCCGAGCGTTGCAGCGCGATCAGCTCCGCTTCACTCGCGTGGGCGAGGTCGACGTCGAGGTGCGTGCGCTGGCCGTAGGCGACGCGGTAGAGGCGCCCGTTCGTGCGGTCCCAGAGCTCGGGCTCGCTCCTGTGGCACGCCTGCGGGTCGTACCAGTCGATCAGGTAGACCTCGCCTGCCGGGCCCTGTCGCAGGTTCACCGCGCGGAACCAGGTGTCGTTGGCGAGCAGGAAGTCACGGCCGTGGCGCCCGACGAAGCCGGACCCTTCGCGCTCGAGCAGGTCGGAGTTGATGCGGTTCCCGTGGACGTTCGCGAAGAGCATCGCGCCGCGGTATTCGCTTGGGAACGAGTCGCCTTGGTAGAGCAAGAGGCCGCAGTGCGCGTGCCCGCCGCCTTGGCTGCCGGAGCGCAGGTTGCCCGAGTGCGGCGTGTCGCCGAGGTAGTGCACGTGGTCCGCGATCGTGCCGATCTCGCCGTAGACATGCGCGCCGAAGTGCTCGCCGGCCTGCCGCTCGTAGCGCCCGCCCTGCGCGAGGTGCCAGAGGTGCGAGATGACACACGCCGTGACGAACCCTTGGCCATTGGCGTCGAAGTCGAGGCCCCACGGGTTGCTGGTCCCCCACGCGAAGACCTCGAACTTGCGCGTGCGCGGGTGGAGGCGCCACACGCCTGCGTTCAGCGGGACGCGGTCTGCCTTCGGCGTGCCAGGCGCGCCGACGTTGCTGTACGTGAAGACGCCGTGGCACCCGTAGAGCCAGCCGTCGGGGCCCCAGATGAAGGCGTTGAGCGTCTCGTGCGTGTCCTGGTACCCGAAGCCGTCGAGCACGACCTCCGGCGGCCCGTCCGGCACGAGGTCGCCGTCGGCGTCGGGGACAAACAGGAGCTCGGGCGCCGCGCCGATCCAGACGCCGCCGTGCCCGACGGCGAAGCCGCTGACGAGGTCGAGGCCCGTCAGGAACTCCGTGCGCGTCTCGAACTCGCCGTCGCCGTTCGTGTCGCTGAACACGACGAGCTTGTCGAGGCCTGCGCCCGCGCCGCGCTTCTTCGGGTACGAGTAGGCCTCGGCGACCCACAGGCGGCCGCGCTCGTCGACGTCGAGCGCGATCGGCTGGTGCAGGTCGGGTTCAGCGGCGATGACATCGACGGTGAAGCCTTTGGGGACGGTCATCGCGGCCGCCGCGGCCTCGGGCGCGAGGCCTTGGTTGGCGATCACGTCGCGTTGCGCGGCCACCTCGTCGGGGAAGCGGGGGCGGTCGAAGTAGAGCCGGAAGTGGTCGAAGTTCAGGTGCCCCCAGCCGCCCTTGCTCTCGTCGCTCAGCCGCAAGCACACGTCGTCGTCCTCGTAGGCGGACAGGTCGAGCACTGCGGGCCGGAGGGTCTCGTGGT
>JAWKUK010000012.1:0-239188 GCA_041398605.1 Planctomycetota bacterium | reverse complement strand
GAGCACCGCTTGGATCGAGCCCGTACGCGCAGCCGCTGCGGCGCCGAGCGTGTGCCGCACCGAGTCTCCGACCGCGAGGCCGCCGACCAGGACGGCGCTCGCGACGGCGACCGCCAGCGCGACGCCGACATGGCGTCGCGCGCCGTGCACGAGGCTCGCGCGGACGAGGGTCCAAAGGTTCATGTGAGGGGCTCGCGCTGCATCGAGCGCGTTCAGCGAGCCGCCGCGGCGCGCCGCTGCAGGCGCCCAGCGTCCAGGACTACGGCGCCCGACATTCGCTCCGCGAGCCGCTCGGAGTGGGTCACGACGAGCAGCGCGGCGCCGTCGCGCTCGCTGACCTCGACGAGCAGGTCCGCCATCGTGTCCGCCGAGCGCGCGTCGAGCGAGCCGGTCGGTTCGTCCGCGAGCACGAGGCGCGGGCCCAAGATCAGCGCGCGCACGACGGCGACGCGCTGGCGCTCGCCGCCCGAGAGCGCGCCCGGTCGGTGCCCGCGGCGCTCCGCGAGGCCGACGCGCTCCAAGAGCGCCTCGGCGCGCTCACGCAACGCGGTGCGCTCAGCGGCGCTGTGCCCCTCGGCGAGCGTCGGGAGCAGCACGTTCTCGAGCGCAGTGAGCTGCGGCAGGAGGTGATGGTGCTGGAAGACGAAGCCAAGCTCGCGGTTGCGAAAGCGCGCGCGCTCGTCGTCGTCCATGGCAAGCAGGTCTCTGCCATCGAACGACACCTGCCCCGCGGTCGGCGGCTCCAGCACACCGATGATGTTCAACAGCGTGCTCTTGCCCGACCCCGACGGGCCGAGCACCGCGAGCGCCTCGCCAGCTGCGAGGACGAGGTCGACGCCGTCGAGGACGCGCGTCGCCGTCGGTCCGCTGCCGAACGTCTTGGTCACGTCGGCGAGCTCGACCAGCGGCTCGCGCGGGCGGGCGGGCGCTGCGGCCTGACCGCGCGCGGGGCGCGCGGCGCCGGCGGTGTCCTCGTGGGCGCTCATCTCAATGTCCGGGGTGGACCTGACCGACCTGCGCGGCCTTCGGCGGCGCGCCCGGCGCGGGCTTGTAGAGCGTCACGAGCATCCCGCCGACCGCGGCCAGCACGATGCCCGCATAGAACTGCCACGCGAGGCCGCCGAAGCCGCCCTTCGGGGGGTGCAGCGAGAGCGACACGACCGCGTTCACGATCGGCGCGCCCGCGAAGATGATCGACATGACGACCGCGGGCTGCCCTTTGGCGCCGAACGCCAAGAGCACGCAAAACGCGCCGATGGCGCCGACCGCGCCGGCGATGAGCGAGCGGGACCAGCCCGCCTGCGGGAAGTGCCAGTTCGACCCGTTGACGATCATGAACGCCATCGGCGCCAGCACCGCGATGAGCACGTACGCGATGCCGACCCAGAGGAACGCCTTGTAGCGCCCGTTCACGGGGTCGGCCATCCCGACCTGCCCCATGTGCAAGAAGACGCCGTAGAGGCCCCAGGCCGCGACGGTCATGAGAGAGAAGACGATCCAGAGGTTGCCGCTCGAGGACTCGGGCATGTGCGGGGGTTCTGACTGCAGAGAGTTGGGGTCGCGAAGGCAGGAGAGGGTACCGCACCCGCCGTTCGCGCGGGCTGATTCCGCGGGCGCCGAAAACTCGCGCACGCATTAAGGTGATGCGCATGCGCCTCACCTCCTTGGCCGCTCGGCCGCTCCCGTCCGTCGCGGTCTGCCTGGCCGCGGCGTCCGCGCCATTCTCGCTCCTGAGCGCCGCCGCCAGCGCGAGCCAAGTCACTGCACCGGCCGCGGCGCGCGCCCGGCTCTTCGACCACATGGCGGAGGCAGAGTGGACGGTCCCCCCGGCCGAATCGAGCGACGCCGAGGAGCGCCGCTGGGCCTTCGACTTCGACGCCACGCGACCAGACGCGCTCTGGTTCGCACGCCTCGAGGGGCGCGCGCTCGCTTGGAGCGACACGGGCGCGACCATCGAGGCCTCCGGCGGCCGGGAGGGCGGCGCGCTGCGCTTGGGCCCAGGCGTCGCCGAGGACCTCTCGCGCGCCTCGCTGCTCTTCCCCGCGCGCGGCCGCGGGCGTTGGCGAGTGAGCGCGCGCGTGCAGCTCACCGGGAACCCCGAGCGCGACGACGCGTCGAGCCGCGAGACGCTGCGCGTCGTGGAGCTGCGCGGCGAAGTGACCGACCCGACGGTGCCGCGCCTGCGTCGCCAAACTGCCGAGCGCGTGTCGCGCCGCGTCGATCCCTCCGGCTGGGATCACTTGGAGGTCGAGTTTGTCACCGGGGCAGACACCGGGACCGTCGAGGTGCAGCTCCTGCACCGCTCGGGCGGCAGCGCCGAGGCGCTCACTCGCTTCGACGACCTCGTCGTGACCGAGCTGCCATTGAACGAAGCGCAGCTGCTGTCGACGCTGGCGCGGCGCTATCGCGCGCGCGACGGGCAAGAGCGCGAGACGCCGTGGCGCTGGCGCGTGGAGCTGCAAGGTGAAGTGCGCGACGCAGCGCTCGTGCGCGCGGCAGGCGCGCTCTCGCTGCCGCTCAGCGTGCCGGCGCTCGCGCTCGCCCCGCGGCTGCGGTTCCACTTGGGCGCCCTGCCCGAGACCGCGCGCGAGCGCGGCGACGGCAGCCGCGTGACGGTGCTCTTCGTGGACGCGGCGGGCGAAGTGCCGCTCGGCGAGCGCGTGTTGGACGCGAAGAATGACCGCACGGCGCGGGGCTGGTCGCAGGTGAACCTCGACCTCTCGCCCGTCGCGGGCCGCACAGGGCGCCTCATGTTCCGCGTGACGGACGTCGACGACACGCCGGACGAGCTCGACGCGCTGCTCATCGCGACGCCGCGCGTCGAGCCGACGCAAGCGAGCGCGGCGCCGGCGGGCGCGTTCAACGTCTTACTGATCGGCGTGGACACGCTGCGCGCGGACCACATGTCCGCGTTCGGGTATGACCGCGCGACGACGCCGAACCTCGCGGCGCTCGCCGACGAAGGCGTGCGCTTCACCGAGACGCGCTCGCAAGCGCCGTGGACGCTGCCGTCGTTCTCCTCGACGCTGACCTCGCTCTATCCCTCGTCACACGGGGCCGGGCGCGGCGGGCACGACGAGTGGGAGCCGATCGATCCGACGACGTTGGCCCTCGCCGAGGTCTTGGCCCGCAACGGCTACGAGACGGCGGGGATCGTCGCAAACGGGTTGATCTCGCCGCGGTATGGCCTCGACCAAGGCTTCGAATCCTACCGCGCCGCTTGGGCCATGGAGTCCGTCGCGCAGGACGCGCCGCGGGTCGCGGCGTTCGTGAACGAGCACGGCGCGACGCCCTGGCTGATGTTCTGGCACATCATGGACCCGCACCTCCCCTACGACGCGCCGCCGGAGTTCCGCGAGCAGTTCACCGATCCGGCCTACGCAGGGCAGTTTGGCGGATCGCGTCCGAACGTACCTTTCCAGGTGCTAGATCCGCGCCCTGGTCGGCGCTGGTTCGCGCACGAAGGGCCGCCGCCGCTGCCCGCCCTCACGCCGGCGGACGCGCGCTTCGTTTCGGACTACTACGACGCCGAGCTGGCTGAGATGGACGCGGGCGTCGGGCGCGTGCTCGAAGCGCTGCGCGCGAGCGGGCAGTGGGAGCGGACGATCGTCGCGTTTGTCGCGGACCACGGCGAAGGGCTCGCGGACCACGGGCACTATCACCACGGCTACACCTTGTTCGACGACCAGGTGCACATCCCGATGATCGTGCGGATCCCGGGCGCGCATGTCGGGCGCGTGATCGAGCGACCGGTCGCGGCGATCGACCTCGCGCCGACGCTCTTGGGCGCGCTCGGGATCCCGATCCCGGCGTCGTTCCAAGGGGTCGATCGCTTGGCCGCGGACGCGCCGGACGGCGGCCACTTCTTCATCGAGTACCCGACGTATGACAGCTCGGCGCAGAAGGCGTGGGTCGAAGGCCGGTTCAAGTACCTGCACGACCCGGTGTTCCACACGCAGGCGCTGTACGACTTCGTCGCGGATCCGGGCGAGCGCGTGGATGTCTCGGAGCAGCACCCTGACGTCGTCGCGCGGGCGCGCGCCGCGCTCGATGCGTTCCGGGTCGAGCACATCGACCGCGGCCGCTTCCACTTGCGCGTGCGCGGCCAGGCCGGGCAGCGGCTGACGGTGAAGGTGACGACGGACGACCTCTTCGACGCGAACTTCGTGTCGCGGCCGGCGATCGCCGAGGAGCGCTTCGAGATGGACCTCGATCGCAAGCACCTCGCGCTCGACGCAGTGTTGAGCGATGGTCGTCAGGAGCTCGTGTTCTGGTGCCGCGGCGGGACCTTGCAGGTGGAAGCGGCGTTGGACGGCGTGCCGCTGGCGGGCTTGGATGTGCGTGAGGGCCGGGCGCCGGTGAAGCTCCCGGCGACGCTCGCGCGCGGCGACATCGAGGAGCGCGTGGGCGAGGACGGCCGCTGGCCGCGCGAACGCCGCGGAGCGCTGTGGCTCGAAGCCGGCGCAGGCGACGTGCTGCCGGTCGTCAACACCCCCGAGGAGATCGAACGCCTCAAGGCCCTGGGCTACGCCCGCTAGCGGCGCCTGGCTCCTGGGTCCGCTCGCGCGGCACCAAGCGCTCGAGCAGCTCGCGCGCCATGCGCGCTGCAGTGAAGCGCTCGCGGACCGCTGCCACGCCCAATGCGCCCATTCGCTCGCGCCGCACCGGGTCCTGCAGCAACCCGATCAGCGCCGTCGCGAGCGCCTCCGGCTCGTCCGGCTGCACCAGCACCCCCGCGCCCGTCGCCTCGAGCAGCTCCGGGAACGCGCCATGCCGCGGCTGGACCACCGGCAACCCGCACGCCCAGGCCTCCAACAGATAGAGCCCAAACGACTCGCCATACGTCGCCGGGACCGAGAACACATCGACGCGCCGCAGCAGCCGCAGCTTCTCCTCGCGCGAGACCGGCCCGAGCAGCTCCACGTCGCCCTCGATCCCCAGCGCCCGCGCGCGCCGCGCCAGCTCGTCCAGCAACGGGCGGTCCTCGGCCAACACCACCCCCGCCGCCACGAGCCGCGCGTTCGGCACCGCCTGCTTCACGCGGACAAACGCCTCGAACAAGGCCTCGAGCCCCTTGTCACGGCACATGCGCGCCAAAAAGCCGATCGCAGGGCGCGCGGGGTCACGCAGCTCCGGCAAGGGCCCGAAGTCCGCCGCGTCGAGCCCGTTCCATATGACATGCACGCGGTCCGGCGCCAACCCCAGGCGCGCGCTCATCAGGTCCGCGGTGTAACGGCTCACGGCGAAGCAACCATCCAGCTCACGCGCGCGCTCGCTCAATGCGCGCCAACACAGCTCGCGGTGCCGCGCGTCGAGCGCATCGAGGAACGGCGCTTCGCCCTGCAGCGTCGTGTAGACCGGGCAACCGAGGGCAGAGCTGAGCTCCCGCGCGAGCCCCGCGAGCATGACGTTCGACAGCAGCACGGCGTCGAGCTGCGGCAGCTCACGCGCCCACTCGACGAGGCGCTCGAGCTCCGCGCGCTGGCGCCCCTCCTCTCCGCGCACCATCGAGAGCACCATGGGCCCGAGACCGTGCGTGTCCGTCATGCTCGCGTGGCGCGCGACGAAGCGGAGCAGCTTCGGCGCGTCCAACCGGTCGTGCAGGAACCGCGGCAAGCGCCCGAGCAGCGGCAGCTTCTGCTGCAGGTACATATTGATCCCGCCCATGTGCACGGGAGCGCTGGCGGCGAGCGCCGACGGCCCCGGCAAGCCCTCCCCCCCCGCCGCGCGCTCCTCCAGCGCAAACGGCAGATAGAGCGGCGCGAGGATCACCTCGTGCCCGAGCGACTGCAACGCCTGCGCGAGCGCGTTGTCGCGCAAACAGCTGCCGCACAGGAACGTCCCCGTGCCAGGCGTGAGCTGCAAGATGCGCATCCCCGAGGCCTCAGACGTAGCGGTCCGAAATGTGCTCGGAGCGGAAGAACGCAGGCAGGAGCGAGTCGACGATCAGGAGGCCGTCGTGTGTCGTCCGAATCCAATCGCCGTCGAGCGCGAGGTGCCCGTCGCGCACGTGTCGCTCGAGCGCGTCCGCGAAGCGCGCGCGGGGATCGACGCCGAACTTGGCGGTGAACTCGCTCGCGCGCACCGCGCCGGTCTTCAACTGCAGGACAAACTCGCGGATGAGCCGGTCGTCGTCGTTCAGCTCGTACGCGCGCGAGACCGGGCGCTCGCCCCGCTAGACACGCTCAAGGTAGCCGCCGAACGACGGCTCGTTCTGGAAGTGCACGCCGCCGAGGTGCGAGAACGACGAGACCCCGAGCCCCAGCAAGTCCGAGCCGTGCCACAGGGCGTCCCGGTACAGGAACCCGGCGCTGGCGCCCGGCGAGGGTGCGGCCCCGCCGTCGACGCCTGCGGGCTGCGCGCTCGGCCGATACGCCGTGTACGCGCTGCTCTGGAGATACCCCGCGGCGCGCAGCGCAGTGAAGGCCTCGTCGACCCAGCGGCGCTTCGTCTCCCAGTCCGCGACCGGCGCCTCGGCCTCGCCGCCTTCCTTCATGCGCGCGTAGATGGTGGTGTTGTAGGGCACCTCCATCTGATAGATCGTGACGCTGTCCGGCGCGAGGCGCAGCGTCTCCTCGACGCAGCGCTGCCAGTTCCCGTCCGTCTCCCCGATCATCCCGGCGATCAGGTCGATGTTCACCTGCGGGAAGCCGATCTCGCGCGCAAAGCCGTATGTGCGGTGCACCTCATCCGCGCGGTGCGCGCGGTTGTTGCGCTCGAGGATGTCCGCGTTGAAGTTCTCGACGCCGAGCGAGAGCCGCGTCACGCCGAGGCCGCGCAGCGTCTCGAGCTTCGCGAACGAGAGCGTCCCGGGCTCGCACTCGAACGTGACCTCCTCCACGTCGCTCCAATCGAGCCCTTCGCGCAGCGCCCCAAACAGCGCCTGGAGCTGTTCGGTCGAGAGGTAGCTCGGCGTACCGCCGCCGAAGTACACGAAGCGCGGCTTGCGCGCGCTGACGTATGGGACGCTGCGATAGAGGGCGAGCTCCGACGCCACGCCGTCGAGATAGCGCCGGATCTCCTTCGAGTTCTTGTCGGTATAGACCTTGAAGTAGCAGAAGTCGCAGCGCTTGCGGCAGAACGGGATGTGCACGTACAGCCCGAGCGTGCGCTCGCCAGCAGGCGGCGCGGCGAGGCAGCGCTCCAAGGCCGGGATCGCCGCCACATTCCAGAAGGAATAGGGCGGGTAGTTCGAGATGAAGTAGTTCCCGACGGTCGTGCTCGTCGCGCTGTCGCTCATTCCTTGTCGCCCTTCTCGCCGCCTGCCTGCGACGGCTTCGCTCGCACCGGCCCGAAACAATAGAGGAGGCCATCGTTGGCCCCGATGTAGACCTTGCCGTCGACGACCGCAGGCGACGACAGGATCGGCTGCCCGAGGTCCTGGCTCCAAACCTCCGCACCGTCCGCGAGCGCCAACACATAGAGCCGGCCGTCGCCGGAGCCGAAGACCACCTTGTCACCAGCGATCACCGGCGAACCGTCGACCTTGCGCCGCGTCTTGAACTTCCAGAGGCCCTCGCCCGTGTCGCGCTTCACGCAGTGCAGGTTGCGGTCGCGGCCGCCGAAGACGACGCGGTCCGCGGTGAGGGCGGGCGACGAGAAGAAGGCTTGGTCCTGCGAAGCGTAGCTCCACACGACCTCGCCCTTGGCCACGTCCACACACACGAAGGCGTTGCCGTAGTGCCCAAAATAGGCGCGCCCGTCGAGGAACGCGATCGAGCCGGCGATGTGGCAGTCACCGCCGAGCTCGACTGCGCTGGCGCGCTCGCCCTTGGTCACGTCGACGACGTGCAGGATCGCGTCACAGCCGCCAAAGATCGCGCGCCCCGCGTCGATCGCAGGCGCGCCGTTCACGTAGTTGTCCGTGGTGTACGCCCAGCGGCGCTCGCCCGTGCGCGCGTCGAAGCAATACAAGCTGGCGTCATACGAGCCGACGACGATCGCCAGCCCAGACGCGAGCTGGACGCTGTTGGCGCTGCCGATGATCTTGTCGCCGGTCGCCTGCTTCCAACGCAGCGCCCCGGTGGCCGCGTCGACCGCGTAGAAGTACGTGTCGTTCGAGCCGACATAGACCGTGCCCGCCGCGACAAACGGCGGGGCCTCGATGAAGTCCTCGGTCTTGAACGTCCAGCGCCCCGCGCCCGTCGCGGCCTCGACGGCGTGCAGCTTCTGGTCGTCTGAGCCGAAGTACACGAGGCCGTCGACGAGCACCGGTGACGACGTGATCGGGCCGCCGGCCGCGTACGTCCAATGGAGCTCGATCTCGGCGTCCAGCGTCGTGGCGGCGACCCCAGAGAGGCCCGCGTCGCCACGGAAGATCGGCCAGCCGCGGTGCGCGGGGGCGGGCGCGGCCGCGGGCGGGGCGGGGCGCGCCTCCTGGAGGACCGTCGCACACAGCGCGACGGCAGCTACGAGGATCGACATGCCAGCATTGTGGACCAGCCGGGCGCCCTAGACCATGCACCGAACGCAGGTCTCGGCAAGAGTTCGGTTGGGCGCCCCGTGTGTCAAGGCCGCCCACAAGAGTGAGACGGGCGGATTATGGGACGAGGAGGACCTTGGTCGCGCGCTCGAGGCGCTCGTCGAAGATCCGATAGCCGTCACGGGCGGCCTCGAGCGGCAGCTGGTGCGACACGATGCGCGCGATCCCGGCGCTTTGACCGAGGGCCAGCGCGCGCTCCATAAAGTGCCGCGCAGGGGCGCGCCCTGCGCGATACGTCAGGTTCTTGTCGTAGACCTCGCCGGGCGTGATCGCGAAGCGGTCTTCGGTGTGCACGCCAGCCGCAGCGAGCGTGCCGCCAGCGCGGACGAGGTCGTAAGCGAGGCGCGTCGAAGCCGGCGAGCCGACGGCCTCGAGCACCGCGTCCACGCCGCGGGGCTGGGCGCGCGCGGCCCCGTCGGAGCCCCGCGCCGCGTCGACCGGGGTCGCGCCAAAGGCAGCCGCGAGCGCGAGCCGCTCGGGCAGCACATCGAGGGCGAACACCTCGCGCGCGCCGCGCGCCTTCGCAGCGACGACCGCCATCAGGCCGACCGGGCCGCAGCCGACGACCGCGACGCTCGTGCTGGCGTCGACCGCTGCGAGGTCGGCCAGGAACATGCCCGTCGAGAGGATGTCGCCCGCAAAGAGCAGCGCAGGGTCTGTGCCGCTCGGGATGGCGACGAGCGAGCTGTCGGCGAGCGGGACACGCACGAGCTCGGCCTGCCCGCCGTGCAGCCCGACGCCGCCTTGCACCCAGCCAAAGAGCTGGCCGCGCTCGCAGCGCGAGGTCAAGCCGCGCAGGCACTGTGGGCACGCGCCGCAGCTCGTCGAGAACGGCGCGACGACGCGGTCCCCGACCTTCCAGCGCGCGACGTCCGCGCCGACCGCGACGACCTCGCCCTGAAACTCGTGCCCGAGGACCGTGCCGACGTCGAGGCCGCGCTCGTGGCCGCGGAACGGATGCAGGTCCGAGCCGCAGATCGCCGCGAGCTCGACGCGCACGACCACGTCGCCAGGCTCGACGAGCGTCGGCTCGGGGACGTCCACGACGCGGACATCGCGAACGTCGCGGAACGTCAGGGCGCGCATCAGCGGGCCCCTTCGCGCGGCGCTTCGATGCGATAGAGGTGCGTCTCGGTGCGCAGGATCAGCGCGTCCTCGACGACCGCCGGCGACGCCATGCAGCCCTTGTCGAGGTGCGCCTCGCCGAGCCGCTTGTACTCGCGCGCGGGCGCGACCACGGTCGTCTTGCCGTCGCGGTCGAAGTAGTAGACCCGGCCCTCGGTGTGCAGCAGCGACGCGCACACGTCGGCGCCCAGGCGCTCCTGCCACAGCGTCTCGCCGCTCGAGAGCTCGACGCAGCTCGCCATGCCCCGGTCGCTCGCTTGAAAGAGCAGCCCGCCCGCGACCACCGGCGACGGCATCGAGGGCACGCCGCGTGTGTTCCGCCACACGACGTGGGTCTCGGTCACGTCGCCGCGCCCGCCGAGCCGAATCGCCCAGAGCTCGGGGCGATCGAAGCCGGTGCTCAGGACCACCATGTCGCCGACGACGATCGGCCGCGAGGACATCGAGTACCCGGGGTGCTGCACGCGCCAGAGCTCCTCCCCTGTCACGGGGTCGTAGCCGTAGGTCGCGCGCGCGGCCGAGCTGACGAGCTCGCGCGAGATCCCCTCGTCTGTGCGCACCTCGCCCAAGACCGGCGTGCTGTACGCCTTGCGCCGGTCGGCCGCGGTCGATGACAGGTCGATGGAGCGCTCGCGCTTCCACTGCGTCTCGCCGCTCGCCGCGTCGAGCGCGATGATGTACTGCACGTCGCCGCCGTCCACGTTCATGTAAAGGCGCCCCGCGTTCAGGAACGGTGACGAGCCCGGGCCCTCCATATGGTCACAGCGCAGGTCGCGCCGCTCCCACAGCGTCTCGGCCGTCTCGGCGTCGAGGCACGCCGTGCCGTAGGTCCCGAAGTGCACGAACACGCGGCCGTCGACGACGACCGGCGAGGGCGACGCGTAGCTGTTCAGCGCGTTGCGCTTCTCGGGCGCGGCGACCTCGAAGACGACGCGGTCGACGAGCACGCGCCCCGTCGCGAGGTCCAGCGCGAGCACCGAGAGCTGCTCGCCCTGTGGCGTCGCCGTGGTCAGCCAGATGCGCGCTCCGAGGACGACCGGCGACGACCAGCCGCGGCCGTGGATCGCGGTCTTCCAGCGCACGTTGCGCTCTTCGCTCCAATCGAGGGGCAGCGTCGCCCCGACGGCGTCGCCCGTTGCATTGGGGCCGCGGTACTCGGGCCACGGGCTGTCGCTCGCGGGGGCGAGCCCGAGCGCAAACGGCAGTGCAACGAGCAGGGGAGCGAGGTGTGCCATGGCGCGCAAGGTACCACGGGCGCCGCCGCGCGCTGCGTGCGAGCGCCGCCAACAGAGCTGCCGCGCGCTTGGTCAGAGCGCCGCAAGGAGGAGCACCTCGAAGTCCGCGCCCACCACAGAGCGCGGGTTGAAGCCTGCGGTCCATTGCTGGGCGGACTCCGCCGCGAGGCGCGGGACGTCGGCCGCTGCGACGCCGAGCGCGGCGAGCCCCGCCGGCAGCCCCGCGCGCGAGACCAGCGCGCCGAGGCCGTCCGCCAGCGCCGCGACGGGGTCGCTGCTGCCCGCGAGGTCAGCGAGCCGTGCCAGCTCGAGGTACTCGCCGCGGGCGCCCTCGTCGAGGGCGTTGAAGCGCACGACATGCGGCAAGAGCGTCCCCACAGCTTGGCCGTGCGGGACCCCGTGGTGCGCCGTCAGCGGGTTCGCCATGGAGTGCGCGGCGCCGAGCATCGAGTGCTCGATCGCGAGGCCCGCGAGCGCCGCCGCGCGCAGCATCGCCGCGCGCGCGTCGAGGTCGCGCGGGTCGGCGAGGACGCGCGGGAGCGCCGCGTACGCGGCCGAGAATGCCGCGCGCGAGTAGGCGCGCGAGCGCTCGTTGCGCGGCCGCGATACAGCGCTCTCGACCGCGTGCGCCAGCGTGTCGAGCCCCGTGCACGCGGTCACGAACGGGGGCATGGACAGCGTCAGCTCCGGGTCGAGCAGCGCGATGCGCGGCGCGGCGCTCGGGTCACCGCACGCCATCTTGCGGTGTGTCTCGGCGTCGCTGATGAGCGCGAACGACTGCACCTCGGAGCCCGTGCCCGCCGTCGTCGGCACCGCGATCAGCGGCAGCAAGGGCTTGGTCGCCTTGTCATGGCCCCAGTAGTCACGCATCGCGCCGCCGCAGACGAGCAGGAAGTTCACGCCCTTCGCGGCGTCGATCGGGCTGCCGCCACCGACGGCGACAAAGAGGTCCGGGCGGAACGCACGCGCCCGCTCGAGCCCGCGCGCGACGTCCTCGGTCGACGGGTTCTCGCCGACCTCGGAGAACTCCTGCACCGTGAGGCCAGCGGCCCGCAGCAGCGCCGCCGCGCGGGGCCCGTGGCCAGCGCGGACGACGCCGGGGTCGCTGACGAGGAACACACGCGCGCCGCCAAGGGCGCGCGCGTGCACGCCGAGCTGTGCCAGCGCCCCCGCGCCCTCGACGACGCGGGTCTTCTCGTCGTCCTGAAAGCCCGCGGGCGCGGTCACCAGCCCTCGGCGCGCGACAACGCGCGGCGTTCGTAGAGGAACTCGAACAGGTTGCCCTCGTGCGGCTGGTCCCACTCGACGCGCGAGGTCGGCAGCGGCCCGAGGTTGAGCCGGCTGATCGTGTGCGTACGCAAGAGGTCCGCGGCGAAGCCAGCGTCACGCGTGATCGCCGAGACGACGAGGCTCGGGCCGATCACATGGAGCATGTCAGCCTGCGGCACCTCGACGACGCTCGTGAACGGGAACATGTACTCGGTGTTCGCCAGCGGGTGCGCGAGCGAGTCGCAGTGCACGACCGTCGGCGAGAGGTACGTCGCGCCTTCGAAGGTCACCTTGCGCGGGCCGCCGCGGTGCGCTGCCGTGACGTCGCGCGCGCCGCCAGCCGCGAGCGCGCCCTCGATCGCGTCATCCATCATGCCGGCGAAGGCCGGGTTCGCGAAGGCCGCGAGCCCTGCGCTCGGATCGTCGAAGCGCCGAGGGACGATGGCGGCGAGGCGCGCGGCGAGCGCTTCGGCGAGCGCGCAGCCGTGGCTCGGCGTGTACACGGCCGAAGCATTGATGCAGCTGCGGCCGCCGTTCGCCGCGACCGACGCCACGATGACGTCGAGGTAGCGCTCGAAGTCCGCCGCGACGTCCGCGCCGAGCAGCACCTTGCTGCGCCCCGGCCCGTGGATCTCGATGCGCGGGTCCCCGGCGTACTTCGCCGCGACGTTCGCGTCGCCGAAGAGCAGCGAGCGGCCGGCGACCTCGAGCAGCGCGCCTGCGCCTTCGTGGTCGGTCGGATAGAGGCTGAACGAGTCCGCCGGGAAGCCCGCCGCGATCAGCGCGCGCACGATGCGCATCGGCGTCCACGGCTCCTCGCGCCCGGGCTTCAGCGCGATCGGCACGCCCAGCGCGACCGAGGGGATCCACAGCGAGTGCACGCCCGGTGAGTTGCTCGGCAGCACCGCGCCGAGGACGTCCGCCGTCGGCGTGTACCACACCGGCACGTCGCCGTGGCGCCCGGCGCCGGTGTCGAGCACGCTCGGGTCCATGCCGCGTGTCAGGCCGCGCAAGATGGTCGGCATCTCGCGCAGCACGAGGGCGCACTTCTCCATGTTGGCCCGGCACATGACGTGCGGCAGGCCGCTCGTGCTCGAAAGGGCCGCGACGTACTCATCGGGCGTCTGAGTGACGTCGCCGCCGATAGGCAGCGCGTCCTCGAGGAAGATCCGCGCCGCGTCCTGACAGCGCGCGATGCGCTCGGCCACGGGCATGGCGCGCAGGCGCCGCGCGCGGTCGCCGGCGCTGCGCAGGTCGCGGCGCAGGATCCCCGCGTTGACCTGCGACACGGCCGCGACGGGCTCGCCGTCTCGGTGCGAGGCGAGTGTCGTGCGGTCGAGGCTCTCGTACTCCTTGCCCGCGCGCAGCGCCGGGAAGTGCGGCACGACGTGGACCTTGGCGCTCAATAGACGCCCTCCACGATCTTCTCTTCGTTCTTGGCGTACGGCTTGACCTCGGCGACGCCGTCCCACGGGTACGGCTCGCAAGGCAGCGCGCGCTTCGCCGCGTCGCGCTCGAGGAAGCGCGGCAAGAAGAGCTCCTTCGTGAGGGTCGTCAGCTCGACGCGGCCCCACTCGCCGTGCGGCACGAGCTTGCGCGAGTCCTCCGGGTCGGTCACGCGCAAGACCGCGCGCGGCTCGGGCGCGTGGTACGTGATCGAGTAGCCCTCGTCCTCGAAGCCCGGACGCGAACACGCGAGGCCCATGAGCGTGTTGCCATAGGTCGGAACGAACGCGACGCGGCGCTCGAGCAGCTCTTCGCACAGGAAGCGCACCATCTGCGGCGACATCTCAGTACCACCGCAGAACACGCCCTTGATGCCCGCGTCGGGGATCGAGATCTCCTCGCCGAGCGCCTCGAGCAAGCGTGGCGTGGTAAAGAGCGCCGAGACTTTGCGGTGCTTCAAGATCACCAGCGCCTGGTCCACGACGTGGCGCATGTACGCCTTCGCCTGGTCGCCTTGCCCGGACGAGATCAGCTTCTTCACCCAGCGCGGGTCGAGGTCCACGAAGTAACACGACGAGCCGCGGTAGTTCGCCAAGTGCTCGATCGCGAGGCGCAAGCGGCGCGGCCCCGTGGGGCCGACCATCAACCAGAAGCCGCCGGGCGGGAACGCCTCGTCGGACAATGTCGCCGAGAACTGCTCGTAGTCGTGCTTGTAGTCGTCCCAACCGATGCGCTGCTTCGGCATCCCCGTCGAGCCGCCGGTCTCGAAGATCGTGAACGGCCGGCCCGCGAACGCGCGCGGGATCCAGCGCTCGTGGGGGTCGTTGCGCAGCCGCTCGCCGTCGAAGTTCTCGAAGCGCGCGATGAGGTCCTCGAACGTCTGGACCTCGCGGCGCGGGTCCCAGCCGGCGCGCTCGGCATACTCGAGCCAGACCGGGGTCCCCGTCTCGGGCGAGAAGTGGTGCGCGATTACGTCGCGCACCTGCGCGTCGAGGCGCGCGCGGGCCTCGACGATCTGACTCTCCGTCGCGTTGGAGCTCATCCGATATCCCTCGTGCTGACCATGAAGCGCTCGACGTGCTCCTCCGGCGGCGGGCTCGTGAGGAGGCTGACCACGACCATCGCGGCGGCGGACGCTGCGACGACAAAGGCGACGGGCATCATCCCGCCGATCAAGGGCTCGCCGTGGACGACTTCGCCGGCCAGCGTCGGCTGGACGAGGCCGTTCCAGAAGAACCAACCCCAGGTCGCGACGGCAGCCAGGATCGAGGCATAGGCGCCCGCCTTGGTCGCGCGGCGCCAATAGACCGAGGCGAGGACGAGCGGGAAGAGGCCCGAGAAGCCGCTGAAGCACCAAACCGCCAGGTCGAAGATCTTCGGCGGCGGAAAGAGCGAGATGACGTACGTCACGGCGACGATCGCGACGATGAAGCCGCGGCCGAAGGACAGCAACTGCCGGTCGGTGAAGCGGTCCTTGCCGAGGCTCGCCACGACGATGTCACGTGTGAACATCGTCCCGAGGCAGACGAACTGCGAATCGAGCGACGACATGATCGCCGCCAAGATCCCCGCGATCAGCAGCCCGGTGAGGTAGGGATTGTGCAGGTACTGGTCGACCATCTTCGGCAGGAGCGCGTTCGGGTTGTTCCCCGGCGGGATCACCCCCGCGCCTGCCGCCCAGATGCCGATCAAGATGCACGGCACCCAGACGATCCCGATGAAGAGCGGGTGCGCGATCGTCGTGAGCTTGAAGCTCGACGCGCGCTTCGCAGTCAGCCAGTGTTGGAACAGGTGCGGGAACATGCCGACCGACAGCGGCACGAACATGTAGGACAGGAACTCGAGCTTGCCGATGCCCATCCCTGCACGGGTCAGGTGCTGCGGGGAGCGCTGCAACACCGCGTCCGTCGCCGCATTCAGGCCGCCGAGCTCGTTCGAGATCAAGAGGAACGCGACGACGCCCGTGATCATGAAGACGAGGGTCTGGAACGCGTTCGCCCAAGCCGCTGAGCGCAGGCCGCCGGTGAAGATGTAATAGAGGACGACCGCGCAGACCACGAGCCCCGTAAGCCAGGGCGGAACGGCGCCGACGAACATCAGCTTGCCGGTCACCGCGTTCAATTGCCCCGGGAACGTCTCAGGGAACATCCCGACCGTCACGCCGCGCAGGGACACCCCCGCGCCGAGGATCCCGATCAAGAGGTACGGCACGACGAGCACGACCAGGATCGGAAACAGGAGGTACCCGATCCGGGTCGAGCGGTACCGCGCGCGGAAGTACTCGACTTGAGTCATGAAGCCGTGGCGCTTGCCGATCGCCCACAGCTTGATTCCGACCAAGAAGAACACGAGCGAGTGGACGATCCCCGAGGCGGACGCCATGAGCCCGTACACGCCTGCGCCGCGCTCCCAAGCTTCGCCGGTCGAGCCGACCAGCGCGAAGGCCGTCATCGTCGTGCCGAAGACGCTCATCAAGAGCAGCACGGGCCCGATCGAGCGCTCGGCGACGAAGAAGTCGGAGCTCGTCCCACGGAAGAGCCGACCGACCAACGTCCCGAGGATCAGCAGCAACACGAGGTACGCGGCGACCACGTACAGCGGGATCCGGGACACCGCGTCCGCCGCGGGAGTCAACACAGCGAGCATCACCGGACGCCCCCAGACTGGAACGGCCCGCTCGCGTCGGCGGCGGCTTGATCGTCGGCGGCAGCCGCCCACTCCTCGACGTCACGCGGCCACGCGTAGCGCATGACCAGCGCCCAGGCGAGCGCTGCGCCGATGGTGATCCCGACCTGGAAAGCGAGCGTCAGCGGCACGAAGCCGAAGACGATCGTGGTCGAGTCCCACCACCAGAAGTCGAAGTGCAGCACGGCAACGAGGAGCACGAGCCCCCACGCAAGCTTGCCCTTGGTCGTCATTGCAGTGGTCGCAACTTCACTTGGCGCCGTCGGCGTCGTTCGCGATCGCATAGAGGTGCGTGTGCGTCGCGATATAGAGCGCGCCGTTGGCGGCGACGACCGAGGAATAGACCGGCGAGATCATGTCGATCTCGATGACCTCCTTCTTCAGGTCGACCTCGCGCCGCGCAGGAATGATCGTCAGGAAGCCGTCCTCGTTGCCGAGGAACAGCTTGCCGTCGGCGATGAATGGCGACGCCCAGATGTGGCCCTTGGTGTCGTGGATCCACTGCTCGGCGCCAGTCTTTGCGTCGAGGCAATAGATGAAGCCAGAGAAGTCGGAGGCGAAGAGCAGCCCGTTCGCCACAGCAGGCGTCGAGAGCGAGCGATTGATCTTCTTGTAGGTCCAGACCGGCTTGCCGTGCTTGTCGACGCACACGAAGTTGCCGAGGCCCGGACCGTGCTCAGGGTCCTGACCGATCGGCGCGTAGATCAGCCCGTCCGCCACGATCGGCGTCGCGAGGACCTCGCTGGGGCCTTCGCGGTGCGTGTAAGGCAGCGCCTTGCCGTCCTTGACGCGGTACTCAGGCGGGTTGCAGTCGTAGCTCCACAAGAGCTGGAGCACGTTGTAGCCGTCCTCGTCCGTCGCGGGCTCAGGGGAGAACGCGTACAGCACGCCGTCGGGCCCACCGAAGACACAGAACTCCGTCTCGTCGTCGCGGAAGTACGCCGGCGAGGACCAGTTCGAGTGCAAGATCCGTGACGAGAGGCCTGAGCTCTCTTCAGCGAGCAGCGCGCCCGTGTGCTTGTCGAGGAGAATGAGGCTCGGCGCGTTCGGCGCCGGAGTCTCGACGTGGCCGTAGTCCACGCCGTTGGACGACGTCACCCACAGCTTGTCACCCGCGACGAGCACGGAGCTGGTCGTGATGTTGTGCGGGAACACGCCGCACTCGTCGATCATGTTCATGACCCAGATGATGTCCGCGTCGGCGGGGTCGATCTCGAGCCCGGTCTCCGACGGCCACGCGACGTACTTCCCCTCGTCCATGAACGGCCCGTCGTTGCCGTTGGCCATCCCATGCACATCGAGGCACATCACCTCGCACCGGTTGGTGACGAGGTAGATCCGGTCGCCGTCGATCGTCGGCGACGAGCAGATCCCGAGGTACTCCCAATCCGACACCTTGCCCGTGCCGAGCTTCGGCACGTTGAGCTGCCACTGGAAGGCGCCGGTCGCTTCATCGAACGCATACAGGACGCTCTTGTCGCCCTTGTAGCGCGGGTTGCGCGGCGAGTCATTGTTGGTGCCGACGAAGACACGCCCGTTCGCGATCGTCGGGTTGCCGTAGCTCTGCGAGCCGAGCTTCGCCACCCAGCGCACCTTCTTGGTCGTCGCGAGGTCGACCTCATCGGTGCCGCTCTTGAAAGAGCCGGCGCTGAAGTCCGAGGGCAGGCCGGTCGCAGAGGACGACATGTTGCGCGACTCGTCGCCGCCCCACATGGGCCAGTCCTGGGCGAGCGCGCGGCCAGGCGCTGCGAGCGCGAGCGCGAGAGTGAGGAGTTGGGTCGTTGTGCGCATCGTCCGAAGGTCAGTCATTGGGGGTGACGCTGAGATTGTCCATGTACACCGCGAAGCGGCTCTGGGGCGTGAAACCATAGAGACCCGGCGCACCGTGGGTGTGGCCGAGCGGGTCGCGGACCTCGATGGTCCACGCCTCGGGCGGCGCCTCGCCCCGCGGCCACGCCTTGGCGCGGACAAGCGCTGAGCCGTCGGCCTCGATGTCGACGCGCGTCTCGAGCGTGTACCACGTCTTGGGCTTCCAGGAGAACGGCGCGACCTCGCGCAGGTGCTCCATGTTCGAGCTGACCTCGAGCTCCTGGTGGTTGCCCTTCAAGATGATGAGGTAGCGCTGGTGCACGACACCGACAGCCGACATGCTCCGGCGCGTGCCGTCCGACATCACGTCGACGCGCATCGTGTAGCCCGACTCGCGCGGGTCGCCAAACATGCTGATCGTGCGCTGGAACAGCGGGTTCGACATGTTGCGCGCGGCGACCTTCTGGCCGTCCAGGTCGACGATCTGCCACTTCATGCGGCCGCCCATCCACTCGCCAGGCGGATAGGCAAACTTGCCGTCCGCTTGATCGAGCGCGATACCCTCGAAGTCTTGGGTAAAGGGCAAGCCCGGCACGACGCGCAGGCGCGCCGTCGTCGATTGGCCGAAGGCGTCCACCTTGACCATGCCGGCGCCCGGCTTCGCAGCGATCCACTGTCCGTTGGCGTCTTGGCGCAGGAGCGGCGACGGCGCGACCGTCATGTCACTGGCCGACGCAACGCCGACCATTCGCCCGGATGCATCGAGGCGCCGCAGCTCGAGCGGGACGACGTCGCCGACCCGCACGGAGGCGTCCGCAGGGACAAGCTGGACGCGGACCGCCTCGCCGCCTTGCGCGACGGGCCTGGTCGGCCAGATCGGCGCTTCGCCGAGGCGCTCGCCAAAGCAGTACAGCTTCGCCGTCGTGTGCACGTACATCCGCCCGCCCGACAGCGAGGGCTGCCCGAGGCAGCTGCCCTCCAGCTTGACCGAGCCGAGGACTTCGGGCGCATCGCCAGCGTCACGGACGACGACGAAGTCCCCCTCGGGGAGCGGCACGTAGACCTTGCCGTCGGCGACGAGGGGCGACGCGTGGAGCTGGCTCGTCCCGAGCTTGATGTGCCAGTGGTCCGCGCCGGTCTGCGGGTCGAGGCAGTGGAGGTCGCCGACCTTCGTCGTGATGTAGACGCGCCCATTGGCGAGCGCAGGCGAGCTAGAGAAGGCCTCTAGGTCGCGGCGCCAGAGCTCGGCGGACGCGGGCAAGACCCCCTCCTCCGGCTGCGCGGTGAGGTCGAGGGCGACCATGCGCCCGATCACGCTGCTGTCGACGTTCTCGAGGCCGTGGACCGCGATCAGGCGGTCGCCGTCGATCAGCGCGCTGGAGTTGTAGCCCCCGCGCAGCCCGTGGAAGCGCCAGAGCACGTCGCCCGTGTAGACGTCGATCGCGCTGACGTTCCCGCAGCCGAGCCCCGTGTACATCACCGTGCGCCCGCCGCGGTCCTCGAGGACCGGCATCGCGAGCGAGTTGTCGTACGGCGTCACCCCGGGGACCGCGACCCACACCGCTTCGCCGGTCCGCTTGTCGAACGCGTAGAAGCGGTCGCGCGCGGGGCCGAGGGGCCCCCAGCTCGCGAAGATGAAGTGCATGATGACGAGGTCACCCTCGATCATCGGCGCCCCGGTGCGCCCGTTCGGGAAGCTGAGCCGGCCGAAGTCTTCGAACAGCGAGCGCTCCCAAAGCAGCTCTCCGTCACGCGTGAACGCGTGGATGAGGCCGGGCACGGTCATCGAGAACACGTTCCCGGTCTCGGGGTCGATCGTCGGGCTGCCGATCGAATAACGCGAGTAGACGACGTCCGACACGAAGTCGGGGTAGCTGTGCGACCAGAGCTCGCGCCCCGTCGTCTCGTCGAGGCAGAACAGCACCTCGTGGATGTCCTTGCCTTCGCCGACGTAGCCGCAGCCGAAGACGCGCCCGTCGGCGATCACCGGTGTCCCGCGCCCCTGGACGGGATACGTCCAGAGCAGGTTCTGGCCTTCGCCGTCGAGCTTCGGGACGTCGAAGAGCCCGCGCTCGGCGGACGCGCCGCTCTGCTCCGGGCCGCGCCAGTTCAACCAGCCGCGCGGGCCGGCTTGGGCGGCCTCGTCTTGGGAGAGGCCCGTAGGAGCGAGGGCGAGCGCCGCCAAAGCGACGCGCGAAAACGACAGAAAGCACGATCTCGTGGACATGGCACCGAGCGGAGTTTCGCCCCGCAGAGCGGGGAGGACGCACGAGATGACGATGGTACTCGTTCCATGGGCGATGCGAGGCGCCGCCGGCGATCCGGGCCGCTCTTTGCGGGGTCCTTGCACAGCGACGGCGCGCGCCCCCTGGGCGAACGCGGGGTGGGGCGTCAGACTCATTGCGCTTCGGCCCTCGTCGAAGCGGACCACCCTCCACCCTGCGTCACCCGACCTCGCCTGCACCTTCGCAGCGGGCTGCCCACGGGCGCCGCTTCACCACCACCACGACCACCATGTCACGTACCCGCACGCTCCTGCTGAGCCTCGCCCTCTCCGCGGGCACCTTCGCCGGCACCTACGCCGCCGTCCGCCCGCTCGTCGTCCAAGAGCCCGAGATGCCCGAGGTGACGGAGCACCACAAGCGTGTCCTCGCGGGGGCGGGCGAGTGGGAGGGCACGATCACGATGTTCATGCCCGGCATGGATCCGATGACCTCGCCCGCCGCCGAGACGGTGACGGCGCTCGGCGACTACTGGACGACCTCGAACTTCACGTCGGACATGGGCGGCATGGCATTCAAGGGGCACAGCACCATGGGCTACGACACCGAGAAGAAGCAGTATGTCGGCACTTGGATCGACAGCACCGCGACGTACTTGACGGTGACGCACGGCGAGTTCGACGCGGCGAAGAACGCCCTGGTGATGCACTGGAAAGGCCCGAACTACATGGGCCAGAACGAGCTGATCGACTTCCGCAGCGAGACCGTTTCGCGCGCAGACGTCTCGGTGAGCACCTTCTACATGGGCGAGGGCGCAGGCACGAAGCACATGGAGATCAAGATGAAGCGCAAGGCCGCCGCCAAGTGAGCCCGAGCCGCGGGCGCTTCCTGCGCGAAGCGCCGCTCAACAGCTCGCGGTCGGCCCCTGGGCGCGCTCCAGCCCGACCGCATGGACGAGCCACTCCAAGGCGAGCGCGACCTCGCGCTCGGTCGAGCTGAGCCCCAGGCTGAAGCGGACGCTCCCGAGGACACGCTCGGGGGCGAGCCCCATCGCCCGCAGGACGTGGCTCGGCTGGCGGCTCGCGCTCGTGCAGGCCGCCGCAGTGGACGCGCAGAGCGCAGGCATGCGGCGCAGCAGCGACTCGCCGTCACAGCCGGCGAACGACACATTCGCGTGCCCGGGCAAGCGCGCCGCCGGGTCGCCATTGCGCGTCACACCCGCGACGCGCGCGCTCAGCGCCGCTTCGAAGCGGTCGCGCAGCTGCGCGACCCGCGCGAGCTCCAGGGGGCCCGCCGCGCTGCCAAGGCGGCCGCCGCGCCGAGCCCGACGATCGCCGGGACGTTGAGCGTCCCCGAGCGGCGGCCGCCCTCGTGCCCGCCGCCCTCCATTTGCTCGACGACGCGCACCCGCGGCTGCTTGCGGCGCAGATAGAGCGCCCCGACCCCTTTGGTCCGTGCGCCTTATGGGCAGAGAGCGACAAAGGTCGACCCCAAGGGCATCGACCTCGATCGGCGACTTCCCAAAAGACTGCGTTGCGTCTGTGTGGAACAGCGCGCCATTGGCGCGGCACAATGCGCCGATTTGCGCGAGCGGGTGCAGGACGCCAGTCTCGTTATTCGCGCTCATGAGCGAAACGAGCAGAGCGCCGCGCGCCAGTTCGCGCTCCAGTTCGATGAGGTTGATATGTCCGTCGCTGTCGACCCCGAGCCGCACGATCTCGAAGCCGGATTGGGCGAGGCCCGCCAATGGGTCGAGCACCGCGTGATGCTCCGTGACCGCAGTGATGATGCGCCGCGGTGCGCGCGCGTGCGCGGGGGCCGCGGCGACGCCCTTCAATGCCAAATTGTTGGCCTCCGTCGCGCCGCTGGTAAAGACGATCTCCCGCGGGTCGGCGCCGAGCGCCAGCGCTAGCTCGCCGCGCGCGTGCTCGACCGCTGCCGACGCGCGCCGACCGAGCGCATGGGGGCTCGCGGCGTTGCCAAAAGCGGTGGTCCAATAAGGCGCCATCGCCTCTAGGACACGCGCGTCGAGCGGCGTCGTCGCGGCGCAGTCGAAGTAGACGAGTTCCTCTTCGTTCATCATCGAGCTCCGAGCACCGAGCGCGCGCTCATGACGACCCGAGCTCTTGGAGCGCGAGCTCCGCGCGCCCGAGCCCCGAGACGGCAAAAATGAGCGGATACAGGCGCTCGCTGTACCAAAGCTGCGCGAAATAGAGGCCGATCGGCCGAGCGGGGAACTCGGCGCCCCCCTCGGTCGCGCGCGCCAGCCACGCGCACCCGCGCTGCAAGGCCGCGCGGACCGCGCTTGGCTCCCCTAACCCTGCGAAGGCGGCGTCCGCCAACGCTTCGAGCGCGAGCCCGGTCTCCTCGATCGACGGCGGCAAACCTGCGGCGCCGCCAAAGCCGCCAGCGAGCTCGCCGCCGACGTGCTGCGCTTGCAGCAGGTAAGCGACCGCGCGCTGGAGCGCAGCGCGCCAAGCGCCCGCGTCTGTGCGATCCGCGGCGCGCAGGACACGGCTCGTGCCATAGACCGGGTTCTCTCTCTGTGGGTGCGCTTGGTTCCCGAACCAGAGCGGCACCCAGCTCCCGTCCGGGCGCTGGGTGCGGACGAGGAAGTCGCGCGCCCGGGCGCGCGCACGCTCGACGTCCCGCGCGAGCGCCCCGTCCAAGCCGGCGCCCCAGGCCCGAAACGCGCGCAGCGCGTGCGCGGTCAGATCACACGAGCTCTGATCAAACGGCAAGGTCCCATAGCCCCGACAGAACGTCGGCACCCCGCCGTCGCGGTTCTGCAGATCGACGAGCCAGCGCAGCCCGCGCCTGGCCGCGTCCTGGACCTCCGCGCGCGGCGCGTATTTGTCGGAGAGCGCCCGCAGGGCCAGCAGCGCGCCCGGCGTGTCGTCCGCGTCGGGCACTCCCCCAGACAGGTCCGTCCAGGCGAAGCCGCCGGGCGCTGCTCCCGTGTAAAGGTGGCGCGTACGCTGCTGTTGAGCCAGGAGCCAATCGAGCAATGCGGCGCGTTCGAGCGGCGCAAAGGGCCCCTCGACGCCTGCCAGAGGCGCATCAAGCGCCCCCACCGCCAGCGTCGTCAGCCATGTCGCGAGGTCCGTATCGATCGGCCACGAGCCGTCGGCGCGCACCGACCGCGCGAGGAAGCCGAGCCCCGCCTCGATCACCTGCGCGCCGTTCGGGTCGCGTCCAGCGTCACAGGCGGCGAGCGACATGACGACAAAGCTCGTCAGTGGCGTCGCCTCCAAGAACCCGCCGCCCGCGGGCTGGATGCGCGCCAGCGTCGCCAGCGTGCGCCGCCTCGTGGCGCTGCGCGCGAAGCGCGTGATCGGGTTGACGCTCGGTCGCCGCGCTTCGATCACCTGACCGATCGCGATCAGCGCTGGTAGCGCGTAGCTGACGACAGGCAGACCAAGGAAGCGAAAGAGCCCCTGCGGCAGCGCCGCGAGCTCGAACGGCAGGCGACGCACGGTGCGCCATGCGCCTCGTTCGTCGGCGAACGCGCCGCCGAGCGTGCAGGCGACGAGGATCGGGACTGCGAACGTGCGGTCCTCGCCATAGACGTCCTCGAGCGCCGCGGCGAGCGCTGTGGCGCCCACTGCGCCATGCCCCGCGACGCGCGCAGCGAGCCACGCCTCAGCCTGCGCGTGCGCTCTGCGCGCGTCGCGTGTCACAAGCTCCCTCAGCTCCTCAGGCCCCCCAATGGACGCAGGCGCTGCAGGCGCCCCAAACGACGCAGCCGCTGCAGGCGCGGCGCCCGCGCGCAACGCTGTCCACGCGAGCGCCGTCGTCGCGAGGTTGCTCGGGGAGTCGACCGTATCGCCGAAGCCGCCGTCTTCGTTCTGGTGCGCGGCGAGCCAACGCACGGCGCCCGCTGCGAGCCGCGCGAGCCCAGCCGCCCCGCCAGCCTCGTTCGCCGCGGCCCCCCCTTGCGCGCCCGCGCTGAGGCACGCGAGCGCGGCGGTCGCGGTCGAGAGCGCGCTCGACGAGAGCTCCCCGCGCCATTCGACGCCGCCGGGGGCGCGCGCCGCGAGCAACCGGGCCCGCGCAGCCCGCGACGCCTCGCGCAGCCGAACGTGGTCGGCCCCGGTCGACGCGCCGTCCGCGCTTGGCGCGGCGTGGGGCGAACGTTGCTGCTCGACGGACATCGCCCATGAGTCTACGCTGCGGGCTCCGGCGAGGGCATGGCGCTCGCCGCCGCCGCGCGGCATCATGCGGCCGCGTCGTGACCTCGCCCTTCAAGATCGGCCTCGACTTCCTGCGCCTCGGGTGCACGTCGTTCGGAGGCCCCGTCGCTCACCTCGGGTACCTCCGCGACGCGTTCGTGACCCGGCGCCGCTGGCTCGACGACGCAGCCTACGCGGACCTCGTCGCGCTGTGCCAGTTCCTGCCGGGCCCGACGAGCAGCCAAGTCGTGTTCGGCCTCGGCCTGCGCCGCGGCGGGCTCCGAGGCGCGTGCCTGGCTTCGCTCGGCTTCACGCTCCCCTCGGCGGTCCTGATGACGCTGTTCGCGTACGGCGTGGCGTCGCTCGGCGCGCTCGAGGGCGCAGCCTGGCTGCAAGGCTTGAAGCTCGCGGCGGCCGCGGTCGTCGCGCACGCGGTCCTGCAGATGGCGCTGCGGCTATGCAGGGACGGGCTGCGGATCGCCGTGGCGCTCGGGACGGCCGGCCTCGTGCTCGCAGCGCCAATGCTGCTACCTGCAGACGCGGCGCCGCAGGCGGGCGCGCTCGTGCAGCTCGGCGCGCTGCTCCTTGCGGGCGCGATCGGCGCAACGCGCTATCGAGCCGAGGCCCAACGTGCGGCGGCGGCCATGTCGCCGGCGCCGCCTGCGCGAGGCCACCACGCGGCCGTCGGAGCGCTCCTGCTCGGCGGCGCGCTGCTGATCGTTCTGCCCTGGATCGCCGCGGCGACGGGCAGCCGCGATGCGCAGCTCTGCGCCGGGTTCTACCGCTCGGGCGCGCTCATCTTCGGGGGCGGCCACGTGATGCTGCCCCTCTTGTACACGGAGGTCGTCCCGCCCGGGCTGCTCGACGACGCGACGTTCTTGGCCGGCTATGGCGCCGCGCAAGCGATCCCAGGGCCGCTCTCCACGTTCGCGGCGTACCTCGGCGCGGCGATCGACCTGCGCGCGGGCGGGAGCGCGCCTTGGGCGGTCGCGGCGCTCGCGACGGTCGCGATCTTCCTGCCCTCGTGGCTGCTCGTCGGCGGCGCGTGGCCGTTCTGGAGCGCGCTGCAACGCCGCGTCACCGTGCGCGCGGCGCTCTTCGGGACCAACGCCGCGGTCGTCGGCTTGCTCGGCGCCGCGCTGGTGCGTCCCGTCTGCGCGGAAGCGCTGCACGGGCCGCCCGACGTCGCGCTGGCGCTGGGCGGCTTCGCGCTCCTGCAGCTCGCGCGCGCGCCCGCTTGGCTCGTCGTCATCGCGCTCGGCCTGGCGAGCGAGGCGCTCGCGTAGGCGCTGAACGCCGCGTCGCTGCGTCTACGCCAGGTGCCCGAGCGCGAGCAGGGCGTAAAACGTGTACTCGCTGTCGAGCTCGTCGTCCGCCCAGTGGCCGTAGAAGCTGCGGCCGCTCCAGAGCGAGTCGAGGAAGTCGAGGCACAGCTCGCGCCCCGCGCCGATGTCGACGCCTAGCAGCGCTAGCGCGTGCAGCGACGTCGCGGTGCTGAGCAGGTCCGGCATCGGGGCGTCCGGGATCGCCTTGAAGCCGCCCTTCGGGTGGATCTGCGAGAGGAGCCAGCGCCCGACGTCGTCCGGCGGCGGCGCGCCGAGCCACACGAGCACCGCGACCGCCGCCGCGGTCGATGGTGTCATGCCCCAGCGCAGCTCGCTCTCATTCGAGAACCCGCCGTCGGGCGTCCGCAGCGCGTGCATGCTGGCGACGAGGCGCGCAGGCTCGGGCACGGGCGCGAGCAGGTCCTGGTGCGCGCCCAAGGACAGGAACGCGTCGTAGAGGGTGCCGCGCTCGCGCCCGGGCTCCATGCCGTAGGAGCCGTCGGGCGTCCGGCACGCGGCCAGGTGCGCGAGCATCTTCGGCCCGAAGGTCACGCTGGGCCAGCCGACGCCGAGCGCCGCCCAGCAGCGCACGAGGCACGCGCGGTGCACGAGGTCGAGGTGCTCGCCGTCGCCGAACGACGCGAGGAACGGCCGCACCTTCGCCACAGGCAGCTCCGCCGACAGCGCGACGAGCGCATCGAGCAAGAACGCCGTGTAGTAGAGGTCCGCCTTGCCGGCGCGGTCTTGCGCGCCGCCCTCGTCCGTCAGCTGGTCGTGCAGGAACTCGAGGACGCGCGGTGTCGCTTCACCGAGGGCCCGCGGCGCCAGCCGCGCGACCTGCAGCATTTCGAGCCTCGAACTCACTGCAGTACCCTTCGATCAGGTTGCCTTCGCCGAAGATCTTGCCGACGACGCGGCGCAGGAGACCCTTGACGCTGGGGTGGCTCAGCGGCGCGAGCGCATCGACCGCGGCGACCTCGTAGGCGTCGGCGAGGTCGCGCGCCTTTTGCACGACGCCCCACTCGCCGAGCAGCGCCTCGAGCTCCAGGCGCGACGCGGAGCCGGGCGCGCCGACGGCGCGCTCCTTGCGCCAGATCGCGCTGATGAGGTCCTGCTCGGCGCCCTCGCTCGCGCGCTTGTGCGCGATCGCGAGGATAAGCGACGGGCGCAGGTCCGCGAGGTCGTCTGAGTCGCCCGCGCCGGTGAAGTCGTCGAGGTCGTCGTGGATCTGGTACGCAATGCCGAGCGCCTCGGAGTACGGGCCGAGCACGTCGAGCACGTCCTGGCTGGCGCCGGCGAGCAGCGCCCCCTGGCGCAGCGCGACCTCGAAGGCGGGCGCGGTCTTCTCGCGGAAGATGCCGAGGACCTCGAGCGACGCGAGGGGCTTCGGCGCGCGCGCCCACTCGAGCTCGGCGCCTTGGCCGCGCGCGAGCGTCGTGTGGCCTTGCGCGGCGACTGCCATCAAGCGCGCGCGGACGTCGCCCGGCGCGTCGAGCTCGGAGAGGAGGCGATAGCCCTCGCCCAGCAGGAGGTCGCCGACGTTGATCGCGACCGCGACGCCGTGCTCGGCGTGCAGCGTGGGCTCGCCGTAGCGCACGTCATCGCCGTCCTCGATGTCGTCGTGGATGAGCGACGCCTTATGGAAGCACTCGATCGCGACCGCCAGCTTGCGGACGTCGGCCGTGAACGCGGGGCGCTCGGCGCGGCCCTCGCTCTCAAGCGCGAGCCAGATCGCCGTCGCGAGGAACGGGCGCCAGCGCTTGCCGTCGCGGCCGAGCCACTCGCGGGCGAGGGCGTCCGTGCGCGGGTCGACGCCGCGCGTCGGCCCGAAGACCTCTGCGAGCGATTCAGGCGTGAACCAGCCGCGGACGTCGACCTTCAGGCCCTCGAGGTCGAGGCGGTACGTGCGGTCGCTCGCGGTGAGATGGATCAGGTCGCGCACCTGGTCGACGTCGACGTTAGTGTCGATGCAATCGTCCTGCAGGAGCGGGATCGACATGCCGGGGATCGCGACGCGCTCCATGTGCGGGAAGCACTTCTCGAGCACGTTCAGGCAGCTGACGCCGACGATCGCGTCGATCTTGCCGGTCTCCACCATCGCCGTCACGATCGCGGAGCCCTCGGCGATGAGCACGGCGTACCCGAGCGCCTCGGCCTCACGCGCGAAGTCCTCGATCGAGCACAGGCCGCACTCTTTGCAGAGCATCCCGAACTGGTCGAACGGCGCGGGGCAGTGGGCCTCGACGCGCAGGCACTTCGGCAGCAGCAAGAGGCGCCGCTCGAACGGCACGTGCGCGAGCTCGTCGCGCCAGACCTCGTTGTTCACGAGCACCGCGGCGTAGTCGACGAACACCGGGTCGAAGCCCGCGCGGGCCACGACCTCGACCGCGAGCTGGCGCAGGTCCGCGAGGGGCGCGGGCGGGACGATGCCGCGCTCCTTGACGACCGCGGCGGCGATCGAGCGCAACGCGTCGCGACGCGCGCGCTCGTTCGGGATGTTCGACTGGGTGCGCCGCTCACGCACGATCGGCAAGCGGCGGGGCAGGCGCACCTCGTCCGTGCCGCCCTGGAGGGTGCTGCGCAGCCCCGAGGGGCCGCTGGACTCGGCCGGCGGCGTGCTCGGGGCGACGGACGGGTGCGCGGCGGTCGCGGCGTGCTCGGGGGGCGGGTTCATCGGTGGTGGCGCGAGCTCGCGCTCGACCGATCAGTCTAATGGAGGGAGCGCGCACAAGGCCTGCCCGCCCCATGTCTCCGGCCACGTTCCGACGCATCCTTGACGCAGCGGCGCGCGATCGACCGCCAACACGCCGAGCGCCACCCGCCGCGGAGCGCCACCCGCCGCGGAGCGACAGGTGGCGTGTACGACCACTGGACCCAGAGGTCCCGTGCTTGAGGGTGCGTCGGGCCTACTGGAAGACGATCGAGATCCCGTCGGCGAAGTTCGACGTTGCGCTGCCCCCGACGACATCACGGAACCACGCGGTGAAGTTCCAAGTCTCGCCGACCTGGACCGAGACGAAGCCGTTCGGGGTGGGGTGCTGCGTGAGATTCACCGCGAGCGAGATGCTACCCGAGGCGCCGGAGTTCTGGATCTGACCCGGCCCAACGTAGCGGCCGATGTTGCCGATGAGGCACAGGTTGCCTTGGCTGCCGCCCGGGTTCGTGATGAAGCCCTGGGTCGTGCCCGTCAGGAAGAAGCCGAACGAGTTGAGCGGCAAGTCGCTGGCCTGGAGGGTCAGGTTGTTCAGCGCCACCGAGGCGCTCCCCGTGGCAGACATCGAGGCGGCGCTGCCAGTGGAGTTGGCGACCGCCGTGCAATAGTTGATGCTAATGCCGCCGCCGGACTGGGTCGTGTACGTGCCAGCGGAGAACACCTCGGAGCCGAGGATCGAGTTCATCGGCGGGTTCGGGTCGTACGCGTTGTTCGCGATGACGAAGCGGTGCAAAGGCGCGGGCTCGTCCTCGAGCATGTAGACCACGCCGCTCGGATCGAAGGCGAGGCCGTCGACGTCGGTGCGCTCAGCGCCGGCGGCGTTGACCGGATACGGATACGTCGTCGTCTCCGTGATCGTAGGGGCGAAGAGGTCGAAGACGATGATGCCGCGGCCTGCGGTGCCTTGCGGGTCCACGTAGGCGGTGGCGTCGTTCGAGCCGTACAAGAGGCCCGTGGCCGGGTCGAAGTCGAGGCCGCCCAGGTCGATCGTCGTCGCCGAGAACGTGTAGATCAGCGTCAGGTCGCCCGTGACGACGTCGACGGTGTAGAAGCCCTCGATCGCGAGGTTCGGGTTGACGTAGAGGACGCCGTTGTGGTGCGCCGCCGAGACCATCGCCTTCGTCGCGCCGAGGTAAGTGGTCGTTGCGACGGTCACCGCCGGCGCCGCGCTGCCATAGGGCCACGCCTTCAGCAGCGAGCCGTCGATGATGTACATGACCTGGTTGACGTCGTCGTCAGCGAGGCCCCAGCACTCAGCGCCAGTGAACACGGGGCCAGTGCTGACGCCGGAGGCAACGTCGAGGACGAAGTTGTCCGTGGCGGCCGCGTCGTCGGTACCGTAATAGACCTGCGCCGTCGCGAGCGTGGTCGCCGCGAGGCTCGCGAGGGGGTAGAGAAAGAGTCGCTTCAAGTTGGGCAAGATCGAAGGAGTCAGGCCGCCCCAACGAGGCAGGGGCGGCGAGCAAGCGTCGGCCAGCAACCTACACTGGGGCAGTCGATCTCCGCGAGCCTTGCCACGCCAACCTAACCCTCGCAGCGCACACTCATCACCGGCCTTCGCGCGACGTCATTTGCCAACCAAGCGCTCTCCGGAATCTCTGAATTGAACATGACCCGCTCCACGCTCACGGCCTCTGTCCTCGCGCTGCTCGCTGCGCTTGGCCTCTGGTGGACGCTGCATCGCGAGGCGCCAGGCGACGACCCCTTGCAGGGCGCGAACGTCGCCGCGACCCGCGCTGACGTCGGAGGCAACGCCGCCCTCATGGAGGTCTCCGGATCGAGCGCCGACCCACGCCATGCGCTCACTGCCCACGCGAGCCTGTGGACGGTCGAAGTCGTCGACAACAAGGGGCAGGCCGTGCCAGAGGCGTCGGTCCGCGCTCAGATGGGCGAGGCCGTGCTCGCCGGAACCGGCGGCGCGACCTGGCCCGAGCCCGCAGCTGGGACCTGGACCCTCACCGTGGAGGCGGCGCCGTTCCCGACCTGGCAGCGCGCGGTCATCGTGCTCGCCGAGCGCCCGACGGTCACGCGCATCGTCCTCGGCGAGCCGCACACGCTCGAGGGCCGAGTGCGTGACTCCTATGGCGACCCGCGGCGCTACCACATCATCGGCTTCGTGCCGGACAACGGCCCCGTCCCGACATCGCCCACCGAGTGGATGAAGCTCCCGAACGGGCGAACGGACGCGTCGGGCCACTTCATGGCGCAGCTCCCGCACCGAGGCCGATGGCGCGCGTTTGTCGGCTTCTCGGGCAAGGTCATGTACGAGGACCCACAGCCGGTCGAGTTCACCGACGCCGGCCCCTTCCAAGTGGAGTTCGTCGTCCAGGCGCCGACGCGCCTCTTGATCGAGGCGCACGAGCCGCCTGGCGCAACGACGGAGCTCCCGATCGGCGTCAGCGTGTATCGCAGCGCCGCGATCCTCGACCTCGAGCGCCCGCTCCCGCCGCAGCTACGCTCGGACGCGGCGCCTGATTTGGACGACCCGACGCTGGACGAAGAGATGCGCGAGGAGATGCGCGCGGCGTGGGAGCACGAGCGCGCGCCGATGTCGGACTCAGACCGCGCGGCGCTCGCCTATCGCGCGCTCGTCGTCCCCGACGGCTGGCGCATGGACCGCAGCAGCATCCTCGACGCCCAGCGCCGCTTGTTGCTCGAGTTCCTGCCGGTCGATGAAGAGCTGCGCTTCGCGGTCTCCCGCGGCGCTGAGGTCTTCCGCGTCGACGGGAGCGCGTGGCTCTCGGCCTCGCCGCCGGTCCGCGTCCGCATCGACCTGCCGGCGGCGAACGCCTCTGGCGCGGCGCCGCCCGCTGGGCCGCCGCCGGTCGTGCACGCGACCATCACGCCCGTCCAATTGCCGCGGGCGCCGCTGCCTGTCGGCGCGACCTGGTACTGAGCCGGCGGCCCGGCGGGACCAGCACCAGCACAGCACGACCACAGCGACGCGGCCTGGCGCCGAACCCTGACGGTCCGGAGACAGGCCGCGTCCCAGTCAGCCGCCTGTCATTGGAACAGGATCTGGTAGCCGTCCGTGAAGTTCGAGGTCGCGCTGCCGCCGACGACATCGCGGTACCAGGCGGTGAAGTTCCAAGTCTGGCCGACCTGGACCGACACGAGGCCGGTCGGGGTCGGGTGCTGGGTCAGGTCCACCGCGAGCGAGATCGCGCCCGTCGCGCCTGAGTTCTGGATCTGCCCCGGGCCCACGTAGCGCCCGATCGAGCCGCCGAGGCACAGGTTGCCCTGGCTGCCGCCCGGGTTCGCGATGAGGCCCTGGGTCGCGCTCGTCAGGAAGAACCCGAACGAGTTCAGGGGCATGCGGCTCGCCTCGATCACGAGGTTGTTCTGCGCGACGGAGGCGCTGCCGCTGGCGGCCATCTGCGCGGTGATCCCGGTCGAGTTCGCGACCGCCGTGCAGTAGCGCGTGCCCGGCCCGACGTTCTGGATCTCGCGGATCTGGAACGCGTTGATGTGCGGGCGCAGGACGTTCGTCGCGATCGGGTGGGTGCCCTCGATCAGCAGCCACAGCTCGTCCATCGACGTGCGCGTGAACGTCCCGATGCAGTACGAGCCGACGATCGTGTCACCAGCGCCCGCGAGGTTGTTCGGGTCCGCGTCGAGGCCGGCCGAGACCGGGCCCTGCGTCAGCGACGCGAGGTTCGTCACGATACCGCCGTTCGTGATGGCCGGGCCCGTGGCGGAGCTCAGGTTCATGACGCGGTCGTAGAGCACGTTGGTCGAGGTGCCAGGGCGCTGGTCCGAGTACCAGACCTGGATCTCGTAGTTGCCGCCGACGGTGAGCAGCGCGTTCGAGTCGAGCTGGATGGCGCCGTAGCCGGTGGGGTTCGACGCCGAGCCCCCGCTGGTCGCGCGGGCGGAGTCGAGGAGGGAGTCGTACTCGACGTCGCCCGTCGAGGAGCCAGCGTTCAGGGACCAGCCGCCGTTGGTCCAACCATTCGGCGCGAACGCGTCGAACGAGACGCCGTTCACCGTCGGCGCGGCGAAGGTCGACGCCCAGCAGTTGAAGGCCACGACGGAGACGCCGTTGGTGCTGACGTCGTTCGGCCCCGTGACGTTCTGCACGGGACCCCAAGTGATGAGGTCGGCGCCCGCGAGCGGCGCGAAGGCGACCGCGAGCGTCGTCGCGGCGAATGAAAGGAGCTGCTTGTTCATCGGAGTCCCTGGACGCGATCGGTTGAGGAGGATGCAGAGCGCCTCGGGCGAGGAGCCGATTGGTCCCGGGCAGGGCCGCGAGGCTTGGCGAACGCCCGCAGTGGCGCAGGGGCGCGGCCAAGGCGTTTCCGGGAAACTATCCCAGAATTGGCCGGGTGTCCATCGAATTCGGGAGGGCGGCCCCCCCACGGTCGCCCTGCCCAAGGACCGAGCGCGGGCGCTGCATCGGCGTCGACCTCACGTGTAGGCGCCGAAGCCGAAGAACCAGTGCTTCTTCGCGAACCGGTACATCCAGTGCTTCTCGGGCACTTCGTTGCCCGGGTCGTGCTGGCTCGGCCGCGAGGTCATCGCCGCGAGCTCTTCCATCGCGGCGCCCCGGGCCGTCGTGTCGCGCGAGCCGTGCCGCGCGGCCAGGTCGACGAGGAGGTCCGGCCGCTCGAGCACGACGCAGCCGCGCGTCGCTTGCGCCGCCGTCTTGCGGAAGTCCGCGAGCATCTTCGACTCCGTCAGCGTCTTGAAGATGTCGCCGTCGTTGTCCTGGATGCGCTCGTTCGCGAACTGCACGATCGGGCACGGCTCGACGTCGCCGTACGGCGAGATGTGGTGGCTAATCCCCGTCGCGGCGGGGCACAGCGCTTGGCCCTTGTCGTCCCAGTACGCGTCGACGAAGCCGATCGCCTTCTCATTGCGCATCTCGACGGCGAAGCGGCGCACCGCGAGGATCTGCGCGGGCGTCAGCGCGAGCTCCGGCGCCGCGTCCGGGCCGACGGCGCGATAGGTGTGGAACCAGCAGTAGTGCACGCCGAGCGCGATGAGGCGGTCGACCCACTCTTCGCGCACGAGCTGCTCGAAGTTCGTCGCGCAGACGCTCGTCGCGACGCCGACGAGCAGCTTATGGCGCACGGCGGCTTCGATGCCGGCCAAGGTCTTGTCCAGGACGTTCGTGCGACCGCGGCGGCGGTCGCTCTCGACGGTGTCGCCCTCGACGCTGATCAGCGGCGTCGCGTTGCCGAGGCGCGCGAGCTCCGCCGCGACCTCGTCCGTGAGGTGCTGGCCGTTCGTGAAGATCTGGAAGTAGCAGTCCGGGTGCGCCGCGAGCATGCGCATGAGGTCCGGGTGCATGAACGGCTCGCCGCCGAGGATGCCGAAGAAGCGGTTCCCGTGCTTCTTCGCGCTCGCGACCATGCGGTCGAAGTCCTCGAACGAGATCTTCTTCTGCGGCGCGGCGACATCGACCCAGCAGCCCCGGCAGCGCAGGTTGCACGAGTTGATGATCGAGATGTAGAGGAAGGGCGGGAACACCTGGCCCTGCTTCAAGCGCGCCTTGAAGCGCTGCACGCTGCGCATACCCTTCCAGCCGAAGTTGTAGGCGAACTTCCACTGCACCTTGGGCGTGGTCGTGCGCAGCACGCGGACTGCGAGGCCGAGCGTCATATCCCCCACTCCTTGTCCGACGGCGCGGGTTTGTCCGCGCGGTCTTGGGCCGACTTGGAGCGCGCGAGGCGCTCCTCTTGCTTGGCCTTCGCGCGGCGCGCGCGGTCCTCGATCTCGCCGGCGCTGGGCAGCGACATCAGGACCTCGTTCGGGATGTCGAGCGTCTCGCGCAGCTCCTTCAAGCAGCGCTTGCGCTCCAAGAGCGCCTTCGACTCGTCGCGCTCCGTCGAGAAGCGCTGCTTCGCCGCTTGGCTGCGGCCCTTCAGCGCCGAATAGATGTCTCCGCCGAGCAGCGCCGAGATGTCGACCTTCATCGACTCGGAGGCGATGTCCTCGGCCTTGACCTCGGCGCCATTGATCGGCCCCTTCGCGTACTTCGGGAAGAGGATCGCGACCTCGGGGCAGACGCGGCTGCACGCGGGGCAGCTCGTCTTGCACTTCTCTTGGTTCTGGACCGTGATGCGGCCGTTGCCGTCGACGGAGTACACGTCGAAGAGGCAGAACGACAGGCACTGCATGCAATTGGTGCAGCGCGAGTAGTCGATGACCGGGAACCATGGCGTCCACGCGCCGGGCGTCGGCGCGGGCGCCGCGTCGGGGTGCGCGGTCGCCGGCGCGTCCGCCGCGCCATTCACGTGCACTGCGGCGTCTGCGACCGCAGCGGCGCGCGCAGGCAGGTCAAGCGCCGCGACGATCGCCTCAGCGCTCTCCTCGCGCATGTTGTGCACGCGCACGTCCTCGGGCAGGTCATGCCCGGCGGAGTGAAAGAGCCACTTCACCGCGCGCGGGAAGCACGCGACGACCTCGAGGCCGTCCTCCCCCGCGAGCCGCGCGAGCTCCGGGTCCTTGCGCGCGGACATCTCGCACAGGTCCGCGACGACCTCGCGCGCGCAGCCCGAGGCCTCGAGCGACGCGAGCACGGCGTCCTTCGTGGCCTTGGGGACGACCTTGGCGTAGACGCAGTGGCAGTGCAGGATCTTCGACATCTGGGTGTTCGGCGTGCAGAGCGCGGCCCGCGCTCAGCGGGCAGCGACGACGTCGCGGTGGGTCGGCACCGGCGGCGACGGCCGGAAGTGCTCGGCGTGCTCGATGACGGGCGCGAGGCCGGGCAGCGCGGCCGTGGCCTCGGCGAGCGCTTGCGCGACGGTGGCGGAGAGGAGGTCGGGGTCGGCCTCCGCGCGCAGGTTCACGATGAGCTGGCCGCCCGTCACGCCATCGACGAGCGCTTCGCGCAGGTCCAAGGGCCCGTCCGTGGAGACCAGCGACAGCGCCGCCAAGCGGCCGCTGGCGTCGCCGGCGTCCAGCGTCAGCTTCAAGTGCGCGATCTCGACGCCGGCGTCGTGGAGGCGCGCGCGCACGAGGCCCGCGAGCTCGACGAGCAGCGCGTTGGCGTCGAAGGGCGCGGCGAGCGCCCCGCCCGTCGGGTCGACGAGCCGCGCGGTCAGGTTGTGCCAACCGAGCAGCGCCTCGCCCTCGGCGTAGGTGACGTAGTCGATCGGCATCGTCGGGGCGTCAGGCGCCCCCAGCGACTCGGCGCGGAGGATGCGCTCGAACCACGCGTCGCAGCCCTCGCCCGTGCGCGCAGAGACGCACAGGACCTCGGCGCGCGGGAAGCGCTGCTCGAGGGCACCGACGAGCGCTCGCCGCTCGCTCACATCCAGTGTGTCGACCTTGTTGACGACGATCAGGTCGGCCTCTTCGAGCTGCTTCTCGTAGACGTAGAGGACCTTCTCGGTGAACGCGCGCCCTTCGGCCAGCCCGAGCACGCGCGCGGCGCGCGCGGGGTCCACGAGCACCGAGAGCGGCGCGATCTGGAAGCGCGCGCCGTAGATGCGCCGCAACGGATAGCTGACCGTCGCGACGAGGTCGGTGCAGCTACCGACGGGCTCGGCGAGGTAGACGTCGGGGTGCGCGTCGCGCTCGAGGCGCTCGGCCGCCTCGGCCAGCGAGTTGAAGCGACAGCAAAAGCAGCCGCCCGGGATCTCCTCGACGGCGTGGCCGTGGGCCTTCAGCAGCGCAGTGTCAACGAGGCCGGAGCTCTGGTCGTTCGTGATCAGGCCGACGCGCTTGCCCGCGGCGGCGAGGTGCGCCGCGAAGCGCGCCATCGCGGTCGTCTTGCCGGCCCCGAGGAAGCCGCCGATCATCACGTAGTGGGCGCGGGTCATTTGGATTCGCTTGCTTGGGTGTGGGAGCGGGGGTCGCCTTCGACGTGGCTGTCGCCGAGCACTTTGTCGATGGCGGCTTCGAGGAACGCGGCGTAGCCCTCCGCGTCGATGCAGTCGCGGTCCAGCGGCCCGCGCAGCGCGAACAGCCAGCCGCGGTCGTAGGACGAGCGGTGCACCGCGTCGAGGCCGGCGGCGAGCGCGGGGTTCGCGCCGGCGAACGTCGCCTGCATCGGCGCAAAGAGGTCGGTCACGGCCTTGAAGCCCTCGAACCAACCGACGACCTGGCCCTTCTCGATCGGGTCGCCGACCTTGGCTTCGAAGTCGAGGTCGACCGGCTCGCCGAGCATGCGCAGCGCGAAGCGCGTGAGGCCGACGTGCCACACCGCGGCCTCGCCGTCGAGCTCGGACGCGCGCAGCCACATGTGGCCCGCGGTGTAGTAGTGCCCGCGCGGGAGGCGCGTGCGGAACTTCGCGCGCTCGAACGGGAGGAAGGCTTCGCTGGTCGTCATCGCGCGACCGCCATCTTGCCACACTGGGGTGCCGAGTGGGGTGCCGAGTGGGGTGCCGAGTGGGGTACCGAGTGGGGTACCGAGTGGGGCGCCGAGCTGGGCGCCGCGGTCACGCGCGCGGCGCGGTCTCGAGCGGCATACCGTAGGGCAACGGCGGCGGTACGTAGGCGTAACGCCCGACTTCGTCGAAGAAGGGGTCGAAGTCCTTTGTCAGGTCCCCGATGAGGACGCCGGTGAGGTTCGACCGCTGCTCGGGGTACGCCTTCAGGAACTGCCCAAAGCGGAAGCCGGTGTCATAGAACGCGTAGACGAGGCGGCGCATGGGCTCGATCTGCTTGCGGATCGCCTCGCCGTACTCGGCGAAGCGCCCGGCGCTGGTGTCGCCGGCGGCCAGGGCCGCGTGCGCGGCGTCGCCGACCATGACGCCGCTCGTGAGCGCGTAGTACACGCCGGACGAGAAGACCGGGTCGAGGAACGCAAACGCGTCGCCGATGAGCACGAGGCCGTCGGTCGCGCAGTGGCGCGAGCGGTACGAGAACTCCGAGGTGACGCGGAACTCGTCGATGCGGGTGCCGGGCGCGAGGCGCTCGCTCATCCAGGGCTGCCGCGCGACCTCGCGGGCGAAGATCTCGCCGAGGTCCTTCGAGTCGTCGAACAGGTAGTCCTTGTCGGCGACGAGGCCGACGCTGACGATGTCGTCCGGCAGCGGGATGAACCAGAACCAGCCCTTGTTCGGCAGGTACACGACCATCGTCGTGCCCTCGTCGAGGCCCTCCGCGCGCTTGGCGCCCTTGAAGTAGGTCCAGATGGCCATCTTCTTGAGCTTCTCGTCAGGCACGCGCCAGCCGAGGCGGCTGACCGCGAACGTGTCGCGGCCGGTCGCGTCGATCGTGATGGGCGCGCGCAGCTCCAGGGCCTCGCCGGCGGCGGTCGTCGCGCGGACGCCGAGGACACGCCCTCCGTCGTCCATGACGAGCTCGCGCGCGCGGGTCTCTTCGAACATCGCCGCGCCCGCGCACTGCGCGTTGTCGCGCAGGAGCTTGTCGAAGTCCTCGCGCACGACTTGCCAGGTGTGCGCGCGGGGGTGGTCCGTGTGCTGGAAGAAGTAGAAGGCCTTGGAGACGTTGCCCATCGTCCCGACGAACTGCACGGCGTGCTTCGGGAACGCGAAGGCAGACTGCTTCACAGCGTCGACGAGCTTGAGCCGATCGAGCGCGTCCCAACAGTGCGGGATCAAGGACTCCCCGACGCTGTAGCGGCGGCGTTGCGTCTTCTCGAGGAGGGCGACCTTGCGCCCGTGCTCGGCGAGGATCGCGGCGGCGGCGCAGCCAGCGGGGCCCGCGCCGACGATGATGGCGTCGAACTCGTGGGTGGTCGATGTGCTCATGCCCTTCACGCTCCTCCTTGCCGCTCCTGCGTAGGGCCCTTCGCGCCGCGCGGTCACGCGGACGCGCGCGCCCTGACCCAGTCTGCTGCTTTTGACGGTCCTGGGGGCCATGACCCGTGCGTGATCCCACGCCAGGACGCCCTGCGGCCCGCGATGTCTTACGGCCACGATACGCAGACGAGGCACACAGTCGCACCCTTCGTCGACTTCTGGGGCGAACGAGCATCCAAGACGGCCCCACGCGCGACTGCCCCCATGCGAGCCACCTCCCTCAGCTCACCCAGCTCTCTCAGCTCTCTCCGCCCTCTCCAGCCCTCTCCAGCCCTCCAGATCAGCTGCCCATGCTTGCCATCGCCTCGCTCCAGCTCCTCTTCCCGCTTTGCCTCCAGGCCCAGCCGGTGGCTGCGTTGCCGCCGCCTGAGTCCGACGTCGCCCCCGCCACGGAGTGGCGCCAGTGGCGCGGCCCGCGCCGGGACGGGACGGTGGCGGGGACCCCGTGGCCTGAGACCCTCGATGCGGAGCGCCTGAAGCTCGCGTGGCAGGTGGAGGGCTTGGGTGACAGTTATGCGACGCCGCTCGTCTCGGAGACCCGGGTCTTCACCGTTGGGACGGTCGGGAAGCGCGAGGAGGTCGCGGCGGCCTATGACCGGTTGACGGGCGAGCTCCTGTGGGAGACGCGTTGGGAGGGCGCGATGAGCGTCCCGTTCTTCGCGGCCAAGAATGGCTCGTGGGTGCGGTCGACGCCGGCCTATGACGGCGAGGCCCTCTACATCGGCGGGATGCGCGATGTCTTGGTCTGTTTGGACGCAGCGACGGGCAGCGAGCGTTGGCGGGTGGACTTCGTGGAGCGAGACGGCGCGCCGCTGCCGGCCTTCGGCCTCGTGTGTTCGCCGCTTGTCGTGGGCGAGGCGCTCTATCTGCAAGCGGGCGCCGCGGTCGCGAAGTTGGACAAGCGGACGGGCGAGACCCTGTGGCGTGCGTTGGACGGTGGCCAGGGCGGCGGCATGGACAGCTCCTTCTCGTCGCCCGTCTTGGCCCGGTTGGCGGGCGAGGAGCAGCTGATCGTCCAGTCGCGGACGCACCTCGCGGCGCTCTCCCCAGCCACGGGCAGCGCCCTTTGGTCGCAGGAGGTCCAAGCCTTTCGTGGCATGAACATCCTGACGCCGCTGATCTTCAACGACTCGATCTTCACGACGGCCTATGGCGGCCGCGCCCACCTCTACACGATCAACCGGCCTGAGCCCGCGGAGCCTGGGCCCTCATCGGAGCCGACCGCATCCGAACCCGGCCCGCTCTTCACGATCGCGGAAACGTGGACGGGCCGGGCGCAGGGTTACATGACGTCGCCGCTCTTGATCGAGGGTCACGCCTATCTCTTCTTGCGGAGCAACCGCTTCACCTGCGTGAACATGGCGACGGGCGAGGACACCTACATTTCGCCGCCGACGGGCGACGAGTACTGGTCCTTGGTCTCGCAAGCGAACCGGATCCTGTCGCTCTCGAACACGGGCCGCCTGCGCCTCATCCCCGCGACCCCAGGCACCTACGCCCCGGCGGCGGAGTTAGACCTCCTCAAGACCCCCACCTGGGCCCACCTAGCCATCACCTCCCCGCTCCCCCCAACCCCCACCGGAGCCGACCTCTTCATCCGCTCCCAAACCGCCCTCCACGCCTACCACTGGCGCTAACCCCCCCGCACACACCCCCACCGCACAAGCGCGCACCGCAAATCCGCGGCAGCGCCTCTCACGCAAGCGCCTCTCACGCACAGCGCAAGCGGGGGCCGAAGGCCCCCCAGTCGCGCCGTCAGGCGCGACTGCGGAAATATCGTCACCTCGCCCCCCCGTGCTGGTCACAGCACAGAGAGAGCCCGCGAGGTGGTCGGGCCGAGAGGATTTGAACCTCCGACCTCTGCAACCCCATTGCAGCGCGCTACCAGGCTGCGCTACGGCCCGACCCAAGGGGAGGGAGGATAGGGGCGGGAGGGCTGCCGGTCAATGAAGCTCTGAAGATGGACGCAGAGTTCCGGCTCGGCGACACTGGGACACCGTGGCTCGCCCCCTTCGCTCCCTCGAAAAACGCGACTGGCGGGTCCGCCGTCGGCACCGGACCTGGGTGCGGTCGATGATCCTCGCCACGGTCGGGTGGGGCCTCCTCTGGACGTCCCTGCTCGCCCACAAGCTGGGCTGGTGGCACCCCTCCGCGCTGGCGCTGCAATGGGTCGCGTCCGTGCCGGCCGCCCTGGGCGCCCTCTACGCGCTGGCGACGGTCCGCGCGCGCCGCACATGGGTGCTCGTCGCGGCGGTGGCGCTGTTCGCCAACATCAGCCTGTTGCTCGTGCCCGTGCTGTTCACGGAGGAGCTGCGGTGGCTGCTCGGCCCCCACGGCACCCCGTAGGAGCGCGCCACCTGCCTAGGAGCCAATGCGCGGGGCCGCGAGGAGCATCCACGCGCCGGTGACGGTCGCGGCGATCGTCAGCCCGAACGCCAGCCAGGCGAGGCGGTGGTGCCAGCGCCCGCGCAGCCGCCCGGCGAGCACGAGCGGCCCAGTGATCAGCGGGCCGAGGTAGGTCGCGGTGGCCACGCGCGCCAGGGTCAGGTGCACGGGCGTGATCAGGCCCGCTGCGGCGAGGTCGTAGCGCTCCCCCACCTGGAGCGCGAACGAGATCGCGCCCCCGAGCCCCAAGATCGCGCACGCGACGCAGACGAGGTGCGGTCGGATGCGGCGCTGGCGGCCGGTCCAAGCGGCGAGCCCGAGGAATCCAACGGTAGCGCACAGGAGCCCGAGGAACGCGACCTCGGGGTTCAAGCGCGTCCCCCGTCGAAGAGGCCGTGCATCTCGGCGGTCGGCTCGCGGCGCATTAGGTCCGTGACGGCGGCCCGCGGGTCCTTGTCCTCGAAGAGCACCGCGTGGACCTGTTCCGCGATCGGCATCTCGATGGGATCTCCGAGGGACTCCGGCCCAAAGAGCGCCTTCGTCGTCCAGACGCCTTCCGCGACCATGTCGAGCTCGTCGAGCACCTGCTGGAGGGTGCGCCCCGCGCCGATCGCCTCGCCGACGCGGCGGTTGCGCGAGTGGCGCGACGTGCACGTCGTCACGAGGTCGCCGAGCCCGGCGAGCCCGAAGAACGTCTCGACGCGCGCGCCGCGCACGCGGCCGAAGCGCGCCATCTCTGCGATCCCGCGCGTGATGAGCGCGCTCTTGGCGTTGTCACCGAGCCCGAGCCCGTCGCCGATCCCGGCGGCGATGGCGATGACGTTCTTCAACGCGGCAGCGAGCTCCGCCCCACGCGCGTCATCGCACGTGTAGACGCGGAAGGTGTCGCAGTTGAACGCGTCCTGCACGAGGCGCGCGCAGCCGCCGTCAGCGCAGCCCGCGACGAGCGAGGCGGGCAGGCCGCGCGCGACCTCTTCGGCGTGGCTCGGGCCGGTGAGCACGCACACGGGGCGCTCGCCGAGGACCCCCTGCAAGATCTCGCTCGGCGTCCGGAACGTCTCGATCTCGAGGCCTTTGCTGGCCGAGACCACGGTCGCGGTGCCGGGCAATGCGTCCTCAAAACGCGCGGCCACCTGCCCGACGAACTGCGTGGGAACGGCGCTGACCGCGAGGTCCACGCCCTCGGCGGCGCTGTGCGGGTCCGGCGAGAGGCGCAGCGTGTCCGGGAAGGGCACGCCGGGCAGATAGCGCGTGTTGACGCGCTCCTTGGCGAGCAACGCGGAGCGCTCGGGGCGCGCGCTCCAAAGCGTCGTGTCCACGCCGTTCTTCGCGAGGACCAGCGCGAGCGCGGTCCCCCAGCTGCCGTCGCCGATGACGACCGCGCGCTGGATTCGATCAACTGACATGTTCGACCTCACTTGCTGCGTGGGACGTGCCCTCGGTCGCGGCCGCCGGCTTCTTGGCGCCAATGCGCGGCTCCGTGCCCGCGATCAGACGCCGCACATTGGCGCGGTGGCGCACGAGGATCAATGCGGCGAGGGCGCCGCAGCCGACGATGAACGTCGGCGCTTCGGGCCTGCGGATCCAAGCGACGAGCGGGAATGTGACGCCCATGGCCATCGACGCGAGGCTGACGTAGCGCAGCGTCAGGGCGAGCGCCAACCAGACCAGCCCGGCGATGACAAAGACGGGCCATTCGATGGCGACGACCGCGCCGCACGCCGTCGCGACGCCCTTGCCGCCTTTGAAGCCGAGATAGACGGGGTAGCAGTGGCCGATGACGGCGAGCGCGCCGCACACGACCTTGGGTAGGAGCGGCGTCCCCTCGCTCGCGAGCGGCGCGCCGACGAAGCCCGCGAAGAACGCGGCGGGGACCGCGCCTTTGGCGAAGTCGAGCAGGAACGCGACGATGCCGAGCGGCTTGCCGAGGACGCGCATCGCGTTCGTCGCGCCGATGTTGCCGCTGCCGACCGTGCGGAGATCGACGCCCTTGATGGCGCGGGCGAGCACGAGCCCGAACGGGACCGCGCCCAGGAGGTACGACGCGAGCAGGGCGAGGGCGGTGTTCAACGGCGGGACGACCTTGGTGGGCACAGGGTAACGGCGGAGAGTTCCGGCTGCACGCCGTAGACTCAGCGCCTATGCGCGTCGGCATCGACACGGGCGGGACGTTCACTGACTTGGCCGTCCTCGGGGAGGACGGCCAGGTCCACATCGGCAAGGTCCCCTCGACCCCGGACGATCCCGGGCGCGCGCTGCTCGCAGGGCTCGAGTCCCTGGGGTTGGCCGGGCGGTTCCGCGTCGGCGGCGACGCGGGCGACCGAGACAAGGTCGTACACGGCACGACCGTCGCGCTCAATGCGCTCCTGACGGGGCGCCTCGGGCGCGTGGCCTTGGTGACCAACGAGGGCTTCCGCGACCTCATCGAGATCGGGCGCCAGGACCGCCCTGAGCTGTACGCATTGGAGCCTGAGAAGCCCGCGGCGCTCGTGCCGCGCGAGCGCCGCTTCGAAGTGCCGCAGCGCTCTTGGCCGACGGAGCCCCCGCACCAGGTCGCTGCGGAGCATGCTGGAGGCGTAGGCGCGGCGCTGGGGAGCAGCGCGCTCGTCGAGGTGCGCGCCCCGAGCGACGCCGAGCTCGCGCGCCTCCGCGGCGCGGTCGCGGCGAGCGGCGCCGAGAGCATCGCGGTGTGCCTCCTGCACTCCTACGCCGACCCCTCGATCGAACGACGGATCGCAGAGGCCCTCGCGCCCCTCGGCCTGCCGATCACTTGCTCGGCGGAGCTCCTGCCCGCGTACCGCGAGCACGAGCGCACGTCGACCGCGCTCGTGAACGCGGCGCTGGTCCCGGTCGTGCGCCAATACCTCGCGCGGCTCGCGCGCGAGCTCGACCCACGCCACCTCGAGCTCTTGCAGAGCGCGGGCGGCACGCTCGGCGCGGCGCGCGCCGCGGACGAACCCGCGCGGATCCTGCTGTCGGGGCCGGCTGGCGGCGTGATCGGCGCAGGGGCGGCGGCGCGCGAGGCTGGCCTCGGCGCGGTGGTCACGCTGGACATGGGCGGCACGAGCACGGACGTCGCCTTCCACGCGCCCGGCGCAGGGCTGGCGGGCGCTGTGGACGACGTGAAGGTCGCGGGGCACCCGGTCGCGCTGCCGACGCTCGACCTGTACACGATCGGCTGCGGCGGCGGGTCGCTCGCGCGTGTGGACGCGGCGGGGGTCCTGCACGTCGGGCCGGAGAGCGCAGGCGCGGACCCAGGCCCGGTGTGTTACGGCCGTGGGACCGAGCCCACCGTGACGGACGCGGAGGTGCACCTCGGGCACGTCGCGACCGGCGGGTTCCTCGGCGGCGAGCTGGCGCTCGACGTCGGCGCGGTCGCGCGCGCGTTCGAGCGCCTCGGCGCGCGGCTCGGGGTGTCTTCCACCGCCGCCGCAGAGGCGGTCGTCGACGTGGCGCGGGCGGGCATGCGGCGCGCGCTCGGCGTCATGACAATGCAGCGCGGGCGGGACCCGCGGCGCACGCCGCTCGTCGCGTTCGGCGGCGGCGGCGGGCTGCACGCTGCGGCCCTCGCCGAGGCGATCGGGTGCGAGGGCGCGCTCGTCCCGCAGCACCCAGGCGTGCTCTCCGCGTGGGGCATGGCGCACGCAGACGCGCTCGCGGACCGAGTCCAGACGGTGCTCGTCCCGCTGCAAGCCTGGTCGCGGCGCGCGCGCGCCGAAGCGCTGCAGGCGCTCGCCGAGCTCGCGGCCGAGGAGCTCGTCGCCGCGGGCCACGGACGCCAGGCGTTGACGTTCGAGACCTCGCTCTCGTTGCGCTATCGCGGCCAGTCCTTCGAGCTGCCGCTGGCCGACACGGACGACGTCGCTGCGCGCTTTCATGCGGCGCACGAGGAGCGCTACGGCTGGCGCCTCGCGGACCACCCCATCGACCTCGTGCACCTGCGCGCACGGGCGATCGCGCGCGCGGGACATGGCGCGTCCGCCGCGCCGAAGACTCCTACGAGCGCCCCCTCCCGGCTTGAATGCCCCCGACCTGTACGGGAGCGCAGCGCCGTCTTTCGCGGCGTGCGCGCGACGATCCCGGTGTTCGACCGCGCGGCGTTGACGCGCGGGAGCGAGGTCCTCGGCCCCGCGATCATCGAGGAGTTCACCGCGACGACGCTCGTCCCGCCGGGCACGCGGGCGACGCTCACGAACGGCGCACACCTCTGGCTGACCGCCATCTGAGCTCGAGCAGCGGCCACGCCGAGCCGGCGGCAGTGCGGGCGAGGACGCGGGCGATTTCTCGCCCCGCGCGAGTATCCTCGCGGGGGATGCGCGCGCTGACTCTCGGATGGCGGTCGAGGCTCTCGACACTGGGGCTGATTTGGATCCTTGCGGTGGGGGCGGCCGCGCAGGACCGACCTCCGTCGCTCGAAGAGGTCGCGGCGCAGCTCGTCGCCCTCACACAGGACAGCGCGCTCGATGAGGCGCGCCGCGCAGAGCTGACCCAGCGTTGGAAGGCCGTCCAGGGCCTGATCGAGACCGCGGTCGCCAACCGCGCTCAGGTCGCCGCCTGGCAGGCCGAGGAGGCCGACGCCCGCGCGGCCGCGGCGACCGGCTCGGTCCCGGGCGTGGCCCCGAGCCTGCCCCCGTCGCCCGCTCCAGGCGCGAGCCGCGCGACGTACGAAGAGGCGCTCGCCGGGGCCTTGCAGCTGATCGCCGACGCGGACGCGCGGCTCGCAGAGATCAACACGCGCCAGGGCGAGCGCAGCGGGCGCAAGCCCGAGCTCGCGACGCGCCTCGCGGAGGCGCGCGCAGCGCTCGACGCGGCGCGCGCGGAGGACACGACGCCGCGCGCGAACGAGGCCGCGCCCAACGGCGGCGGCGAGGTTGGCGCGCCGGGGACGCCGGGGGCGACGCAGGACCCGGGCGCGAGCGCCAATGGCGCGCCGAGCAGCGCGCTGCTGGCGCTGCAAGACGCGGAGCGCCGCGCGCGTATCGACGAGCTCGAGTCGCGCGTCGCGCTGCTCGAGGTCGACCTCGCCGGGTTCGACCTCCGCGGCGAGACGCTCGAGCGGCGCGCCAAGTCGTGGGCCATGCTCAAGCAGGACGCGACCGCGCGACGCGTCGAGCTAGAGCGCCAGATCCAGGCCGCGCGCGAGCGCGAGGCCAAGCAGGCGGAGACCGACGCGCAGGCGCGCGCGCGCGAGGTCGCGGGCAACCACGTCGTTCTGCAGGCGATCGCGCGACGCAACGGCGAGCTCGCCGAGCAGCGCGCGAAGCTCCTCGAGTCATCGCGCAAGCTCCAAGGGGACGCGGCGTCGGCGCACGCGGAGCTCGAATCCCTCGACGCGCGCATGGCCGCGACCAAGCGCCGCGACGCGCTCGCAGACGGCGGCCAGAGCATCGGGTCCGTGCTGCGACGCGAGCGTCAGGCGCTGCCGGACCTGCGGCAGCTCGAGCAGCGCCTCGGCCGTTATGCGCGCGAGCTGACGGAGCTGCGCCTCTCCGAGTTCGACTTGAACGAGCGTCAACGCGAGCTGCGCCTGCCCCGCGCCGCGCTCAGCGCGCTCGTGAGCGAAGCAGAGGGCGCCCCGGAGCTGGACGAAACGGCGACGGCGCTCGCGCTCGAGCTCTTGGACATCCAAGGGCGGCTGCTCACCGAGACGCTCGACGAGCTGAGCCGCACCGTGAGCATCGAGTCGGACCTCGAAGCCACCGAGAGCAACCTGCTCACCTCCGCGCGCGAGTTCAAAGCGTTCATCGACGAACGTGTCCTCTGGGTCCGCAGCACCGAGCCGCTGTGGCGCTTTGACCTGCGGGCCTTCGGCAACGCGCTCGCCTTCCACGCCAACCCCAAGAACTGGACGGACATCCCGCTGGCCCTCTCAGACGGGGTGGCGAGCAATCCGGGCTGGGCGATCGTGTACGTGCTGGCCGTCGCGGGCCTCTTTGCCCTGCGCGGCTGGCTGCGCAAGCGCGACGCGGCGAGTGACCCTGCGCTGCGGTCGGTGCACATCGGCCCGACGTTCGGCGCGCTGGCGCGCGACCTCCTCGCCGCCGCCGTCTGGCCCGTGGTGGTCGGCGTCCCCGCGTGGGTGCTGATCGACAGCACGAACGGCGATGGCGCCTCAGGGGTCATGTTCCCGCGCGCCGTCGCGACGGGCGCGCTGGCCGTGATCGCGCCGATGTACGTCTTGGCGTTCGTTCGTCGTTTGACGCGGACTGGCGGGACGGGCGAGCTCTACTTTGGCTGGGGCCAACCCAACACGCGGCTGCTGCGGCGCGTCGTCGTCTTCGGCGCGCCGGTCTATCTCGCGGCGATGTTCGCCGCTGCAGTCGTGCAAGCGACCGGCAAGCAAGCCTGGAGCGACACGCTGGGGCGCCTCGGCTTCATGGCCGCGATGGCCACGATGCTCGTCGGGCTGCGCATGCTCCTGCGCGAGAAGGGGCTCGCGACGCCGCCCCGGTACCGCGACGAGGAGAGCTGGGTGGCGAGCTTGCGGCCGCTCTGGAACCTGATCGGGGTGGGCGGCGCGCTCGCGCTGTTGGGGCTCTCGGTGCTCGGGTTCGACTACACGGCGCGGCAGCTGCATGTGCCGTTCGAGCGCTCGCTCGCGTTGATGTTGGCCATGCTCGTCACCCAGGCCGTCGCCTTCCGGTGGCTGCTCCTAGCGCGGCGTCGGATTCAGTTGGAGCAGGCGCGCGCGCGGCGAGAGGCCGACGAGGACACGAAGGAGGCCGAAGGGGAGGAGCTCCCCGACCTGCGCACGCTCGGCCTCGAGCTCCGGCGCGCGGTCCGCGCGGCGATGGCGATCCTGGCGCTCGTCGGGCTCTACTGGACATGGCGCAACGAGATCCCGGCGCTCGGGGCGCTGGACCGCATCCGCCTCTATCCGTTCAGCCCGCCGATCGAGGGCGAGTTCGAGTTCACTGCGTCCAAGCTGTTGGTCGTGATCCTGGCGGTCTTCGCGACGGGCGCCGTCGCGCGGCGCCTGCCTGGGCTGCTCGACTTCTTGCTGCTCGATCGCACAGGCTTCACGGCGGCCGAGCGCTATGCCGTGCGGAGCGTCACGCAGTACGTCGTCGTGACCCTCGGCGTGCTGATCGCGCTCTCGCAGGTCGGCATCACCTGGAGCCAGCTGCAGTGGCTCGCCGCGGCGGTGTCCGTCGGCCTCGGCTTCGGCCTGCAGGAGATCTTCGCGAACTTCGTGTCGGGCCTGATCCTCTTGTTCGAGCGCCCGATTCGGGTCGGCGACCTCGTCACGATCAACGGCATGGAAGGCCGTGTGACGAACATTCGGATCCGTGCCACGACGATCCTCGACTTCGATCGGCGCGAGCTCATCGTTCCGAACCGCGAGTTCGTGACCGGCAGCCTGATCAACTGGACCCTGTCCGACCCGATCACTCGGGTGACCATCCCCGTCGGCGTCAGCTACGGCAGCGACGTAGCGCTCGTGCATCGGCTGCTCATGCAAGCCGCGCGCGAGGTCCCGGTCGTGCTCCGCGAGCCGAAGCCGCACACCGTATTCCGTCACTTCGGCGACAGCTCGCTCGACTTCGAGCTGCGCATCTACCTCGGGGACCGCGACCACTGGCTGGACGCGGTGAACGGCGCCCGCGACCGGATCACGACGCTCTTCCGCGAGAACGGGGTCGAGATCCCGTTCCCTCAGCGCGACCTGCACATCGTCAGCGCCAAGCCATTGGTCGAGGTGCTCGGCGGCAGCCGGCGTAGCTGACGTTGTCTCAATTCGAGAACCCGGGCCCCTTACAGGAGTGTCAGAATCGGGGTCCCGGGATTGGCGACGATTTGCCGCGTCACTGCTCTTGCACGATCCGAGGCGGCGTGAGAGAAGAGTGACAGGCCGAAACGAGCGACTTGCAGGCGTCCGAAAAAAAGGGGCGCCGCCGATTGCTCGACGACGCCCACTTCGCTGCCTGCCCTTCCTGCTCCCCAGATCCGGCCCTGGGACCCCCTAAGGGGACCCACCGGAAACTCCGCGCGCCTGCCAACGCGCAGCCCTTAGCGAGCGGTCCACCGCGGACGGTTGACTGTCGCACCTGGGCCTCTGGAGCCAGTCGTGCCCGGCCTGCCAACCGGGCACGACCCCTTGGGGAGGGGAGGTTGGTCACGCGGCGAACCGCGCGACCACGCTGCCTATATGGACCATGGTGCGTGGGAGTTGCATCCGGGGCGTGTCTTTCCACCCAGATTCCCGTTCCCGGCGCCATTCCAGGACAGGAACTGCGCCCTGGGGCCGCAGTTTTTGCATTCGCGCGCTGGGAAGGGATCGGTGCGAGCCGCGACCCAAGCGGAGCGAGGACCCAGGCGGAGCGAGGACCCAACCAGAGCGGGCCCGGTCCGAGCGCCGCCGCGCCCGCAGCCGAACAGCGAGCCTTCAGCCGAACAGATAGTCGCTGGCCTCGGACCAGGCGATCCAGCGATAGGCAGGTAGGAGCCGCGTGAGCTCATCGACCAGCGAGCCAGGGACGGTGTCGCCGAGGGCCGCGTGGCGCGCGCCGGCGGGGGCAGGCCAGCGCTGTTCGATCGAGAGGAGGTGCTCGCCGGGGGTGTAGTACTTCAGGTACTCATCGAGGGCCTCGGGCTGGAGGGTGCCGCACAGCCACTCCCCCCGCCAGTCGGCGAGCTTCAGCTGGAACCCCCCGAGGGCGTTCAGGTGCTGCAAGAGCTCGCGGGTCCCCTCTCGCTTCACTCGTTTGACGAGGTTCTGACCGTCGAACCAGGCGTCCGGGTGGATCCGGAGGCTGACCTCGACGCAGTCGTGCTCGAGGGCGACGCACAGGTAGGCATTGCGATAGGCCTGGTCGAGGTCCTTCGCGAGGTCCGCCCCGAGCACCTTCTTGAGGCGCGCCTTCTCCTTCTTGGGGCGCGTGATGTAGGCCCAGAGGCGCTCGACGCGGTTCCCGTTGAAGGTGTGCGGGTTGTGGATCGAGGTCCGCGAATCGAGGGGCAGCCCGGCCTCCCCCGCCCGGCCCACAAAGGCCTTGGCGAGGGACCCGAGCTTGCGCCGGGCCCGGAGACGGTGGTCGTTGTAGTCAGGGTTCCGGCCGCGCCCAGGGGCGAGGGCTTCGAAGTCCCATTCCTCGAACGGCTCGGGCGCCGAGAGCGCCGCGGGTTCCTTATCCTGTGTCGACATGGCGTAGGTCCCGCGCAGTGTGCCGCAGGTCCCCCACGCTCCGGGCATATCCGTCACGTTTTCGTCGTCCGACAGTCGATCCCCCCACCGTAGCCTCGGTGTCCCCGCCGTCGCTCCGTCTCACTTGTGGGACGGGCCGGGGACCCCGGCGCCAGAGAGAGCCTGCCTACCGCGCGATGCGCTTCGCCCACTTCGAGTTCGACCCCGACACCGATCGCCTCGGCGAAGGACCCCTCTCCGAGGTCTATCGCGCCGTCGACACGAAGCTCGGTCGCACCGTGGCGCTGAAGATCCTGCGGAGCCACGCAGAGCTCGACCCGCAGGCGGACACGCGCTTCGAGCGCGAGGCCCAGCACACGAGCCGCCTCGAGCACCCGAACATCACGACGATCTACGAGTACGACCGCTTCAACGGCACGTCGTACATCGCGATGGAGTACGTGCAAGGGCGCACGCTCGACAAGATCGTCAAGGACCAGACGCTCGGCTTCGAGGAGTGCCTGCGCATCGCGCAGCAGCTGACCGAGGCGCTGCGCAAGGTGCACGAGAGCGGGATCATCCACCGCGACCTGAAGCCCGCGAACATCCTGCTGCAGGACGACGGCAACCTGAAGCTGCTCGACTTCGGCATCGCCCGCGCGCGCGACGAGTCGAGCATTACGCAGCACGGGATGCTCGTCGGCACCGTGCTGTACATGTCGCCCGAGCAGGTGCGCGGCGACGACCTCGACGCGCGCTCCGACATCTTCTCGCTCGGCGCGGTGCTGTACCACGTCACGACCGGGCGGCTGCCCTATCCCGGCGAGAGCTTCCCCGAGGTCTGCATGGCGATCCTCGACGGGCCGCCGAAGCAGCGCCCGTCGGACGTACGCCAAGGCTTCCCGAAGCCGCTCGAGGAGTTCATCCTCCATTGCCTCTCCGGCGCGCCGGAAGATCGGTTCGCGGACGCGGGCGCTGCGCAGCGCGAGCTGCACGGCGTCGAAGGCAAGCTGTCGGGCACGGGCACGCGCCGACCGATCGAGCTGACCGGGCGCCTCTTGGTCGAGGCCGTCGGCTGCGGCGGGCCGGAGCCCTCGACCTGCAGCATCATGGCCGGCGGCCTGCGCAAGGACTTGATGGCCGCCTTGAAGCGCAACAAGGGCCTCGTGGTCGACGAAGAGCGCGAGCCCGACGCAGAGTACGACTACGTGCTGAAGAGCTCGCTCGAAGTGCGCCAGCACAAGGGGCTCTTCGACCTCGAGCTGCACGTCGGCGAGCGCATCGTGAGCGAGCGCTGCACCGCGGAGGACGAAGACGAGTGGACGCTGCAGGAGAGCCTCGTCAGCGCAGCGCTGCGGGTCCTGCGGCCGCACCTCTCCGGCACCAAGGTCGCCGCGCGCGGGCCGGCGCGGCAGACGCGCGAGGCGCTGGCGCTCGTCGCCCGCGCGCGCGACGTGCTGCACCGCGGCCGCAGCCGCCAGGCGCTCGTCGCGATCAGCCTGCTGCGCAAGGCCCTCGATGAGTACGACCGCTTCTGCCCCGCCGCATACGCGGTGCTCGGGGAGGCGATGGTGCGCAAGTTCTTGTATTGGGACGGCGACCCGACGTTCTTGGATGAGGCGCGGGGCCACGCGGACCGCGCGCTCGCCCTCGACGCGAACTGCGCGCTCGCGCACACGGCGCTCGGCTTCGCGAGCCACCTCGCGGGGGCCATCGAGGAGGCGCAGCGCGCGTATCGCCGCGCGATGCAGCTCGACACCGAGGAGTGGTACGCGCACCGCCTGCTCGGCGCGATCTATGCCCGCGAGGGCAACTTCAAGAGCGCGACTGGACTGTTCCAACGCGCGATCGGGCTGCGCCCTTCGCATATTGGCTCGTACGACCACCTGTACAGCGTGCTACTGAGGCTCGATCGCTACGAAGAAGCGCTCGAAGTCGCCGACAGCGGCATCCAAGCCGCGCGCCAACGTTTGCACGAGGTGAGGGACGACCTCGACGCGCGCCTGCACATGGCGATGCTCTACGCGCGGATCGCGCGCGAGGACGATGCGCGCAAGCAGGTCCGCGCCGCGCAAGAGCTCGCGCCGAAGGACTGCTTCACCGCCTATCACTCAGCGTGCGTTCATGCGCTGCTCGCCGGGCCGGAGGACCTCTCCCAAGCGGTCGAGCTGCTCGGCCATGCGCGGGACCGCGGCTATTACCTCCGTAGCGAGCTGGCGCGGAACTCGGACCTGGACCCGCTGCGCGGGCTGCCCGAGTTCAAAGCGCTGCTCGACGGCTAGCCGGCCTGCGGGTAGCTTCAGGGGGTCTCCACCACTCTCCCCTGGCGTCGTGCGCGCGGCCCCTTGGGCCTCGCGCGCGCCTGGTCGCCCGGCAGCGCCGGGCCGCGCTCTCCATGGAACTCCAAACTCGGTTTACGTTCGGTCTGTTGACCCTCTCCACGTTGCAGCTCGCCGCTCAGGCGCAGGGCCTGGCCGCCGCGTACGTGTGCGACACGACCGGTGACAGCGTCTGGTTCTGCCAGGACCTCGACGGCAACGGCGACTACAACGGCGTCGCCGAAGCGAACGTCTTCTACGACGACACGCTCGGCGCGGTGCCGCTCTCGAACAACTCCGGCATCTGGCGCTCGGACGACGGCGCTGTGTGGGTGTCGGACTCGACGGAGGACATCATCCTGCGCCTCGTGGACACGGACAACGACGGCGTCGCGCACAGCGCTGGCGAGGCGACGATCTGGTTCGACGGGCGCACGGGCGGCAACCTGTCGGGCGTCGATCTGACCTCGAGCCGCGGGATGTGGCGCGACCCGAACGGCGTCCTGTGGGTCGCGAGCGCGAACGTCGTCTCGGGCGGCAACGACGCGATCGTGCGGCTCGAGGACCTGAACAACGACGGCGACGCCAACGACCTGGGCGAGGCGCGTGAGTACTTCACGATCGCGCCGGGCGGCGCGACCGGCGCGTCGATCCCGACCGCGATCGTGCGCGGCGCGGACGGGGCGCTCTACTACGCCGAGAACGGGACGGGGTCGAGCCCGCTGAAGGGCGCGTACCGCCTCGAGGACCTCGACAACTCCGGCTACATCGACCAGCCCAACGAAGTGACGCCGTTCTTCATCGCGCCGGCGCAGGGCGGGACCGCGTTCCACTGGGAGATCACGATCGACGCCCAGGGCGCGATCTACTTGGGCGACACGGGCAACGACGTCCTGTGGAGGCTCGTCGACACGAACATGGACGGCGTGATCGACCCGGTGACAGAGGCGAGCCTCTATTGGGTCGCTGGCGCCGCGAGCAACGTGTGGGACATCGATGTCGCGCCGGACGGCTCGCTCTACCTCGCCGAGGACCAGACCCCCGACCGCATCGTGCGGCTCGTGGACGTCAACGGCGACGGCAGCATCGACCCCGTGACCGAAGCGTTCACGGTGTACGACGACACGGTCTCCGCGAACGACATCGCGTCGCCGCGCGCGATCGCGCTCGTCAAGCCGTCGTCGACGATCGGGGTCGCGTACTGCGGGCCGGCGGTCGCGAACTCCAGCGGCAGCTCCGCCGCGATGTCCGCCTCGGGCAGCGCGGACGTCGCGTCGAACAACCTGGTGCTGACCGCGGAGGGCTTGCCGCAGAACGCGTTCGGCTTCTTCCTGACGAGCACGACCCAGGGCCTCTTGTTGAACCCCGGCGGGAGCCAAGGGAACCTCTGCCTCGCGGGCTCGATCGGCCGCTTCGTAGGCGCGGGACAGATCCAGAACTCCGGCGCCGCGGGCCTGATCTCGCTCGCGCTCGACCTGACGCAGCAGCCGACGCCGACCGGCCTCGTCGCAGTGCTGCCGGGCCAGACCTGGAACTTCACGGCGTGGTTCCGCGACACGATCGGCGGCAACGCGACCTCGAACTTCGCGGACGCGCTCGAGATCCAGTTCCAGTAGCTGAACGCGCGCGAGGCATCGGAGGGGCCCGCCCGCTGCGCTGCAGCGAGCGGGCCCCGATCACTTGCGATGTCGCGCGCCCGCGCCTCGCGCGTCACCGCTCGAACGCCTGCCCGATCCCGATCGTCTCGGGGGACTTGCTGGCGGCGTCGTACATGCGTACGAAGCTCGCGCACTCTTCAGCGTCGACGTTGCGCAGCGAGTCGACCCACGCCGGCGGAATGGTCTGGTAGTGCAACCACGCGAGGACACGCAGCCCACCCGGCGTGTCCTCGGGCAGCGGCACCGAGAACTGGACGGTGTCGCCGCCGGCGACAAAGTCTGTATCGGCCTCGGTGCCGATCGGCGCCGTGCTCTCGGCGTGCGGGCCGGCCGCCTGCCAGCCCTTTGGCAGCAGGCGGTTGTCCTTCAACCGGGTCGCCATGCTGGTCAGGTCCGTCGTCGGCGCGCCCGTTGCGTCGGCCGCGACGAGCTCCCAAACCAGCACGTCCTCCGGCGCTTCGATGCGGTTGAGGTGCGGGAGCGCCAGCTCGTCGGGGACCAGGGCGAGGCGACCTTGCTCGTCGACCTTGCCTGACTCGAAGACGAGCTTGTTGCCCGCGCGCACCTGTACGCGCAGCCAAGCGCGCCGGGCCGGGTAGCCGGTCGGGAACTTGTGCCCGGTCAGGTTCTCGACGCGGACCGCGAACTCGAGGCGGTCGTCCTTGCGTTCGGGCTGCGTCACAGTGACGAGCGCCGTGCGGTCCGCGAGCTGCGCGCGCGTCGCCAGCGCCATACGCGCCAGCGCGGCCGCCGGCGCCAACACGCCGAGCTCCTCGCGGTGCGCGGCCAGGAGGTCGAGCATGAACGCGTTGCCGCCGACAAACGCGTGGGCCCGGAACGGCCGCGGCTGGATCAAGAAGTCGAGCCCCGCCGGGTTGCGCGCGATCTTGATCACGCCCATGTCGGGCATGTGGCACTCCTGGCAGCTCTTGCTCGTCTCGGTGCGGCCGCCCTCGTCCGAGAACTGGCTGTTCCGCCACTCGAAGTACGGCGTCTGCTCGGGGAACGCTTCCGCGCCGAGCGCATAGTGCGTCGAGAGCGTGTGGCACGTCGCGCAGTGCGCCGAGCTCTGGATGTGGCTGCCCTGCTGCGGCTCGTAGCCGGAGTGCATCTGCATCGGGCCGGCGGCCGGGTCCGCGAACGGCCCGTAGATCGCGCGGTCGCGGCCGATCTTGGCGTGGCCCGAGAACGAGGCCGGGGTGCCGAGCCCGCGCGCCTCGATCTTGTGGCACACGGTGCACGACACGCCGTCCACGGCGAGCGGGTCGTCTGCGAGCTCCGCGACGGGCGCCGGCAGCTCGCCGGCAAACGCGGCCGTGTGGTGCGCCATCGGCGCGTGGCAGCGCACGCACATGCTCTGGATCCCGCGCGCTTGCTCGGGGTGCAGCGCGATCTCCTTCGCGACGGTCCCGCGCCAATAGGGGTCGCGGAAGCTGTTCGCCATCATCGTCGCTTGCCAGAGGCCGTGCGGCGACACGTCGTCGCCCGTCGGGCTGCGCATCGCGAACGCCGTGTCGGCGGCCGAGTGGCACATCGAGCAGCCGTTGCCGGTGGCGAACACTTCGTTGCTCGCGAGCGGGCGCACGGGGCCGCGCCACTGGGGTCCGGGGCCGAGCGGCTCGTCCTCGCTGCCAGGGGTGCCTTGGGGCAAGAGCTGTGAGAGGCCGAAGAACAGCGCCAGAGAGAACGCGGCCGGGGCGGTGCCATGCATACGCACAGCATAGAGCGCGCCCCTTCGCTGACGCACCCTTCGCTGACGCACCCGTCGCTGACCCACCCGTCGCTGACGCACCCGTCGCTGACTCACCCGTCGCTGACGCACCCGTCGCTGCAACCCGCGCCGCTGCGCCACGCCGTCGATCGAACGAGGAAGCCTGTGCCCAAGGGGGCGACCTCGAGCGCGGCGCGGCCTCAGGCGAGGAAGCGCGCCCGGTCGCCCGGGGACGGCAAACGACAGGCGTCCGCCGCGCCGAACCATCGCAGGCGCCGCCTGGCGATGAAGCGGTAGAACGGGTCACGCAGGAGCGCCGGCAGGGCGAGCGCGACGGCCCCGAGCCGCCAGGGCCAGCCCAGGCGCGCCAAGGTGCGCAGAGCGGCCGTCGATTCGCGCGACGCCTCACCGCGCTCGTCGACGAGGACGACGGAGTCGACCGCGTCCGGATCGAACCCGAATTCTGTGACGAGCGCCCGAACGGCGGGCGCCTGCAAGGGTGCGAAGCAGAAGCGCCCTGCGCGGTCATGCCGCAGGATGAACTGCACCGTGCGGTCACAGAGGCCACAGGCGCCGTCATACAGCAGGAGGGCGCGCCCGTCGGCGCCAGGCAAGGTCGGCATCGCCACCTTGCTAACCCGCGGCGGCGCGCCGCGCAACCCCGCCAGATGTGCCGCCTCGACCTGCCACCAAAGTTGCCCTCGGCCCGTCGAACGCATACCGTCCTCGCCCCATGGATCGCCCGATCGTCGTCCTCGACACCGAGACCGCCAACGTGCGCGGCGCCCCGTTCCTGCTCGAGCTCGGCGCGGTGCGCGTCGTCGAGGGCGAGGTCGTCGACCAGTTCGAGGAGTTCGTCCTGCCGCTGGTGCCGATCGAGGCCGAAGCGACCGAGATCCACGGGATCCGCGCCGAGCACGTGCGCCGAGCGTCGCCCGCCCGGGACGTCCTGGAGCGCTTCGTCGCGTGGCTCGGCCCGGATTGGATGTGCGCCCACAACGCGGGGTTCGACGCGCGCGTCCTGGGCTTCGAGTTCGCCCGGGCGGGGCTCGTCCCCCCCGGGGCGCCGATGCTGGACACGCTGAAGCTCGCGCGCCGACACATCCCGGACAGCCCGGATCACAAGCTGCCGACCCTTTGCCAGCACCTGGACCTCGAGCCCGGGGACTTCCACCGGGCGCTGGCCGACGCGGTGTGGTGCTGGAAAGTGCTCGAGGAGTGCGCGCGGCGGTCCGGCGCGACCTCCCCCGCGGCCCTCATGAGCGAATGCGGGACGCCGGTGACCATCCCGGCCTACCTGCCCGAGCCGGCGCGGCTGAGCCCGCGCCTGCGCCCGTTGGAGGTCGCGGCGCGCGACGGGGCGGAGGTGACGCTGCTGTACGGGGGGTCCGATGCGGCCCCTGCGCGCCTGCCGGTGCTGCCGCGGCTCCTTTACGAGCGCCACAAGAAGAGCTACCTCGAGGCCGAGTGCCTTCAATCTGGGCTCCTCAAGACCTACCTTCTCGAGCGCGTCCAGAAGGTCGAAGTCGCCGTCTGAGGCGCGCCCGTCGGAGGCGCCCCGGGTTGGGTCGCTCCCGCAGCAGAAACGGGGATCCGTTGCTGGCGCGGGGCGGCGCCCGTAGGATCTTTCGCCTTCTTCGACATCTGACGCCACAGCCCCGCCTCCCCGCAGGACCACCAGGCCCCTGCGTCGGCTCTATTCACAGGTCCCATTCGCTGGGTCCCTTCGATGGCCACCGCACCCTCAATCCGCAACATCGCCATCGTCGCGCACGTCGACCACGGCAAGACCACGCTCGTCGACGCGATGTTCCGCTTCGCCGGCACGTTCCGCTCGAACCAGATGATGCAGACGTGCGTCATGGACTCGAACGACCAAGAGCGCGAGCGTGGCATCACCATCCTCGCGAAGAACACGGCGATCGAGTTCAACGGCACGCGCATCAACATCGTCGATACGCCGGGCCACGCCGACTTCGGCGGCCAGGTCGAGCGCACGCTGAACATGGCCGACGCCGTGTTGCTGCTCGTCGACTCGTTCGAGGGCCCGATGCCGCAGACACGCTTTGTGCTGAAGAAGGCGTTCGAGCACCGCCTCATGGCGATCGTGATGGTCAACAAGATCGACCGTCCGGACGCGCGGCCCGTCGAGGTGCTGAATGAGGTGTTCGACCTCTTCGTGGAGCTCGGCGCGTCGAACGACCAGCTCGACTTCCCGGTCTGCTACGGCTCCGGCCGTGACGGCTGGGCCGTGCGCGAGATGGGCGACAAGTCCGACGACCTCGCGCCGCTGTTCGAGCTCATCCTCGACCGCGTGCCGCCGCCCCACGTCGACCCCGAGGCGCCGGTGCGCTTCCAGGCGTCGTCGCTCGACCAGGACGACTTCCAGGGCCGAGTCGCCATCGGGCGCGTCGAGCGCGGCGTGCTGCGCGTCGGGCAGCGCTACGCGATCTGTCACCCGGACCGCAAGCAGACCCCGATGGTCAGCATCAAGAACATGTTCCGCTACCAGGGCCTCAACCGCGTCGCGGTGCAAGAGGTCATGTGCGGCGACATCGCGATCGTGACGGGCATCGAAGAGCTGAACATCGGGGACACCCTGTGCCACCCCGACCACAAGGAGCCGTTGCCGGCGATCCTGCTCGACGAGCCCACCATCTCCATGGTGTTCGTCGTCAACAACTCGCCGTTCGCGGGCCAGGAAGGCGAGTTCGTCACGAGCCGCCAGATCCTCGGGCGCCTCGAGCGCGCCGCCGCCCGCGACGTCGCGATGCAGCTCGCGATGACGGACTCGGCGGACACCTTCGAGGTCAAGGGCCGCGGCGTCATGCACATCTCGGTGTTGATCGAGAACATGCGCCGCGAGGGCTATGAGTTCGCGGTCGGCAAGCCGCAGGTCATCCTCAAAGAGGTCGACGGCGTCGTCTGCGAGCCGTACGAGATCGCCAGCGTCGAGTCCCCCGCGGGCGCCGCGGGCCGCATCATCGAGTACCTCGGCAAGCGCCGGGGCGAGATGCTGCACATGGACACGACCGGCGAGATGACGCGCCTCGAGTTCAAGATCCCGTCGCGCGGCCTGATCGGCGCGCGGACGGCGCTCCTGACGCTGAGCCAGGGCGAGGCGATCATCCACCACGTGTTCGAGTCCTGGGAGCCGGACGGCGGCACCATCCCGCGCCGCACCAACGGCGTGCTGGTCTCCGATCGCACCGGTGACGTCGTGGCGTACGCCCTCGACGGCCTGCAGGACCGCGGCAAGTTCTTCACGCCCGTCGGCGTGACGACCTACGCGGGCATGATCGTCGGCGAGAACAACCGCGAGGACGACCTCGACGTCAACGTCTGCCGCACGAAGAAGCTCACGAACATGCGCGCGGCGGGCAAGGACGACAACGCGAAGATCGCGCCGCCGAAGATCATGTCGCTCGAGGAGTGCCTCGAGTACGTCGAGGACGACGAGCTCGTCGAGATCACCCCGAAGACGCTGCGCCTGCGCAAGCGGATCCTCGACCCCGACCAGCGCAAGAAGGCGAAGAAGCGCACCGCGGGGGTCTGACCTGCTGCTGCGCACAAGCAAGGGCCCGGCCGCCCTCCGCGGAACAGCGGAGCGCGGCCGGGCCCTTCCATGGGAGCCCCTCCTTGGGATCCCGGGGCGTGCTCAGCGCAGCTCGATGACGAAGCTCAGGCCTGCGCCGCTCAAAGCGCCGACCTCCGCGCGATAGACGCCGCCGGCGTCGCGCGTGAGCACGCGTCGCCCGCGCAGCCCCAGCCGCTCGGTCTCGCGCTCTTCCATGACGCCGCAGAGGCTGTCGTCCGCGCTCTTCTGCTTGCGCGGCCCCATGACCTTGGCGGCGCCCGCGAGCTCCAGCACGATGTGGTCCGCGTCGAGGGGCAAGGCGCGGAACCAACACACGAGGCCGTCGAAGACGTGGACCAGCGAGGGGTCCGCCATCGCGGTCCGCTCTGCGATCTCCACGTCGTAGTCCTGCGCGTCCAGCGCCTCACGCGTCAACGACACGGCGCCGGCGGCGCCCAGGCGCAGCGGCAAGCGCGCCCGGCGCAACACCTGGCCCTGCCGCTCCGCGCGCAGCTCCACGGTCAAGGTCGTGCCCCGTTCACCGAGCGTGTCGGCGAGGGTCTCCGCGCGCTGGTCGCCGCGCAGGACGAGCCACGAGCCGACGGACCATTGGTCGTACCCGCGGCCGAGGCCCCGGACGACGGCGTCTTGGACCGCGCGTCGCTCGGCGGGCACGGGCCCGCACGCGAGCAGGGCGAGGTCGCTCGCCACCTCGTACGCCTGCATCGACCGAGGCTCGCGCTGCTCATTGGAGAAGTAAGCGCCGCTCGCCGAGATGATCGGGGGCGCGAGCGCGCCCAGGTTCACGAAGGCCGCGACGCCGCCCCCCTCGAAGCGCGCCACACGGAAGGGCGCAGGCGTCGCGCCGATGGCGTGCAGGATGAGGACCTCGCTCGTATCACCGTCGCCCGTGCCGACCAGGACGAGCGCGCGATCATCGGGCAGGAAGCAGCTGGTCGCGAAGGACGTCGAGGTCCACTCCGGGTCCTCGGTCAAGCGCCCTGTGACCGTCACGAACGTGCGCCCATCGTCGCCGAAGTGGCGTGAGACGAGGTCGACCCCGACCTTGCGGGTCCCGAGCGCCAACGCGCCGCGCTTGATCGCGAACGCGAGGTGGACGCCGCCGTCCCCGGGCGCGCCCAGCGCCACGAGCTGGGTGCCGAGCCCGCACTGCACGACCGTCGGATCCGTGACCGATGCGCCGCTCGCGACCTCGACCGAGTAGTCGAGCAGGACTGGCACCTCGCGCACGGCGTCGATCCGCGCCGGCGCGTCGCCACGCAGCGTGACCTCGTAACGCTCGCTCGCGTCCTCGCTGAGCGAGCTCGCGTCGGCCCGCGAGATCAGCGCGCCGTCGATCGCCACGGCCCTCGAGGTCGGCATCGAGATGACGCTCAAGGCGAGCCGCGTCTCCGCGTTCGCCACGTCCGCGATGATCCGCAGCAAGCCCTCGGTGCTGGCCTGGAGCTCCGGCGGTCCGGTGACGAGGACCTGGCCGGCGCTCGAGACGCTGACGCTGCGCCCCTCGCCTTGCGTCGAGCGCCCGAGGAGATCGACCAGGAGGTTGACCCAGCTCCCTGCGACGAGCTCCGACTCCGAAGCATCCCAAGCGGGGTCACCGCCCATGCACTCCAGCGCCGGGACGAGGCGCAGGGTCGCCTTTGTCTCGGTGTCCGTGTCACGGAGCGCCAGCGCGCGCGCGTCGTAGCTGCGCGAGACGACCTGCGCGACGGGCCCGGACGGCCCCCCCCGTTGGCCGCGTCCGATGAAGAAGTCGTCCTGGCTCGCCGCTTGGGGCGCGCTCGCGGGCCCAGCGGGGCCAGCCAGACGAGGTGCGCCCGGGCCCGCTAGGCCAGGTGCGCTCGGGGTGTTCTGCAGCAGAGCGCTGCACAGGAGCAAGGTGATCATCGTAGGTCCGTTCCTCGGTTGCCTCTGCCGGTCTCCCTGGCCACGCCACGCGCGATGGCCAGTGTGCGTGCGACGCGCTCTTGGCGCGTCAATGTGCTGCCTGAGGGCGCCGCGGCGCGCTGGACGCGCTCGACCGTGGTCGCGCTCGCGCCGGCGTCGAGCAGCGCCGAGCCCAGCTCGTCCTCGCCCAACCACGCCACCGCCGCGATGACGAGCGCCGCGACGACGTCGTCGCCGTCACGCTGCCACGCAGCCGTGGCGAGCGCGCGCAGGTCCACCCGCAGCGCAGCGCTGCCAGCATCGCCCTGCGCGCGCACCGCGAGCTCCGCCAGCGCCAAGGCGGCGCGCTCGCGGGCGCGCTCTCCGAGCACCTCCGAGTCCACCGCGACGAGCAGCGCCGCGGCCGCCGCGGGCTCGTCGAGGGTGATCAGCCGGCTCACGAGCTGCGCCGCGCGCGCCTCCGTGAGCACGCGCAGATGGGCCGCGACCCGCCCACCGTCCGCGGACACGAGCGCGCGCCACGGCGCGTCCTCGCGGGCGAACCCCGCTGCATCGAGGTCCAACAGCGCGGCGACGGGCCGCTCGCCGGGCAACCGCGCGAGCGTCATGAGCGCGGACGAGTCGCCCCTGCGCCCAAGGCCCGCGAGCCAATCGAGCGCCCCGAGCGCGCCCGTCGCCTCGATCAACGCGCACACGCGGGCCGCGCGCGACGGCGTCGGGCGCCGCTCCGCGCCCGCGAAGGTGTCCACGCGGCCTGCGACCGCTTCAGCGCCGTACGGCGACGCGCACAGCGCAGCGAGCAATGCGGCGTCGATCGCGCCCCGCGCGACGTCCGGGCTCGCTCCCGCGCCGCGACGCGCGCGCTGTGTCCAACCTTCGAGCGCGAGGCGCACGAGGACGTCCGCGCCCGGGCGCCCGAGCCGCGCGAGCGGCGCCAACGCCGTGTCCGCGCTGGGCGACCAATCCCGCAGCGCCGCGAGCGCCTGCCCGAAGCCCGCGACCTCCTCGGGTGCCGCGGCCGCCAGCACCGGGTCGATGTCGTGCGCCGCGCAGAGGCCAGCGAAGCAGCGCGCGAGCGCGTCCGCGCGCTCGAGGTCGAGCAGCGCGCGCGCCAGCGCGAGCCGCGCCGGTCGCCGCTCGCCTAGGAGCGCGGCGTGCGCAGCTTCGACGTCTGCCGCAGGGTCAGCGCTGACGCTCGACGTCGGCGCTGCCACTCGGGTCGCGAGCATCGCGAGCTCGTCGCGCAACGCGCGCTCGAGGCACGCCGCGGTCAACGCGTCAGCGCGCGCGCCGAGGTGCCGCGCCGCCCCCGCGGCGACCGCGACGTCCGGCGCGAGCAGCAGCTCCGAGCTGAGGCTCGCGACCGGCCAGACGCCCGCGACGCGCGCCTCGAACGCGCGCTCGACGCGGTCGGCGAACGCGGCCGCATCGCCCGCGATCGGATCGAAGCCGGCGAGCACGGCGGGCTCGACGAGGGCCTCGGTGAGGGCGCGCAGCGCGCCCTCGCGCTGGGCGGTGTCGACCTCCGAGAACGCGACTTCGACCGGCGCCCCCGCCGGCAGCGCCGTGGCGCCGCGCCCTGCATCGCCGCGCCATTCATCGCCGCGCTCGCCACCGTGCGCCGCCATGCGTGCGGCGGCAGGTGACCGCTCGCCAGACACCGGCTCCAAGTCGACGTGCGCAGGTGCCTCCGCGCGACGGAGTCCAAACACCCCGAGCGCGACCGCCGCCGCCGCCCCGCACACCGCGCCGACCTGCCTCCGCAGCGACCGCCGCGGACGCTCGACGCCGCGCGCCCGCGCAGCGTCGCGAGCATCACGAGCGTCGAGGGCGCCGCGCACTCGCGCTGCGAGGCGGCCCACATCGAGCTGCTCGTGCAGCGGCTGGGGCAGCGCCTCGAACGCGCCCGCGAGCGCGCGCGCGCGCGCCAGGGCTGCGCCGAGCTCCGGGTCGCGGGCCGCGTCCCGCTCCAGCGCCAGCTCGTCCTCGATGCCGAGCGTCCCATCGAACAGCTGGTCCAGTCGACGGCGGTCAGCGGTCTTCATGGTGTGTGTCCCCCTCGGCAGATGTGCCGCCCTCGATCGGGGGCGCGCTCGACCGCTCCCCGAGCCACGGCGCGAGCAGCCGCTCGAGCAGCCGCCGGGCCTTCATGACCTGCGTGCGCGCGGTCGCTGGGCGCACGCCGAGCGCCGCCGCGACGTCCGCGTAGTCCCGCCCCTCGAGCACACGCAGCGCGAGCGCCGCGCGCAGCGGCGCAGGCAGGCGCTCGAGCGCCGCCGCGAGGCGCAGCTCCAGCTCGCGTCGATCAGCGCCGCTGGAAGGGGCCGCGGCGGCAGCGCCTGCGGCCAACTCGCACCTGCGCGGCTCGCCGGTCGCGACGGACAGCTCAGCCGCATCACCAGCTTCGTTCAGCGCAAACCGCTCGGGCGCCCGGCCCAGGCGCCGCAGGTGGTCCCGGCCGATGTGCACGGCGATGCGCAGGAGCCACGCGCCGAAGGTGCCCTCGCCGCGGAACGCATCGAGGCGCGCGAGGCCGCGCACGAAGGTCTCCTGCGCGAGGTCCTCGGCGTCCTCGTGGTTCCCGACGATCCGGAACAGCGCGCCGTAGACCTCGGCGGCAAAGGCGCGGACCAGCGCGTCGCCGGCGGCGCGCTCGCCCGCGCGGGCGCGCTCGACGAGGCGAGCGACGGCAGCGGCCTCGTCCATACGGGTCATGAGGCGCGCCATGGTCGGCCTCCAGTATGGCCCTCGGCCCGCGCGCCGGTCGGTTCACTCCGCGTGCTCACGCAGTGCTCGACGCTGGCGCCGCGCAGCTGTCGATCGGATTCCGGCAGAATGGGCGGGCGCGTGCCTCGCTCTGGGGCCCAACAGGATCCGGTCCCTCGGCATCCGACCTACCGATACGCACGAACCGTACGCGATGTCGCCCGCAACGCCTGAAGACCAAGAAGCGCCCGACGCGACGCGCGCGAGCGAACCCAACGGGCGCCGCGCGAGAGTGGACCCGCACGCCGCGCGCGCCGCCCGCGGGCGGCCGCGCCGCGTGGCGGTGGTCGGCGCTGGGCTGGCCGGGCTGACGCTCACGCGCGCGCTGCTCGAGCGCGGCGAAGATGTGACGTGCTTCGACAAGGGCCGGGGCCCAGGCGGCCGGATGTCCACGCGGCGCGCGGACCCGTTCGCCTTCGACCACGGCGCGCAGTACTTCACCGCGCGCGACCCCGCGTTCCGCGCGGAGGTCGAGGCCTGGTGCGCTGCGGGCGTCGCCGCGCGCTGGACGGGTCGGCTCGCCGTGTTCGGGGGCCCAGACGACGGCGCGGGGCCCTTCCAGCGCCAGGACCTCGGGGCGCTCGGCGCGCGGGACGAGCGCTTCGTCGGCGTGCCCGGGATGAACGCGATCGGACGCCGGCTCGGCGCGGCGCTCGGACCGGCCTTGCGCCAGGGCGTGCGCGTCGCTTCGGTCGCGCCGCGCGCGGGCGGCGGCTATGACCTCGCGGACGACGCGGGGGCAGCGCTCGGCGCGTTCGACAGTGTCCTCGTGACGACGCCCCCCTCGCAAGCGGCGCCCCTCGTGGCGGCGAGCCCGGAGCTCGCCGCGCTCGCAGCGTCCGTCGCGATGGACCCGTGCTGGGCGGTCATGGTCGCGTTCGAGGCGCCGCTCGAGGCGGGCTGCGACGGGGCGTTCGTGAACGGCGGCGCATTCTCGTGGATCGCGCGGGACAGCAGCAAGCCCGAGCGCGGCGCGGGTGAGGCGTGGGTTCTGCATGCGAGCGCCGAGTGGAGCAAGGCGCACCTGGAAAGGACCCCGGACGAGATCGTGGCGCTCGCGCGGGAGGCGCTCGGCCGCGTGATCGGGGCGAGCCTGCCGCCAGAGGTGTACGCAGCCGCGCACCGATGGCGCTTCGCCGCGGCTGCGCCGCCGTTGGAGGTCGACGCGGCGTTCGACGCCGCGCGGTCCCTCGGAATCGCTGGGGATTGGCTCGCAGGTTCGAAGGTGCAAGGCGCGTGGCGCTCGGGGCGCGCCCTCGCGGCGCGATTCCTGCGCGACTGCGATTGAGTCCCGGCTGCGTTTCGTTTCTGCTCCACACATGCAGGACGAGACCTGGCGCGAGCTCGCGACGATCGTCGACGAGGGGACTCCCGCCGAGCTGACCGACTTCTTGGAGCAGCTCGAGTACGAAGACCGAGCCTACGCCGTCGCGCGTCTGCCGGAAGAAGCGCGCCAGAAGCTCCTGATCACGATCGAGCCCGAGGAGGCCGCCGAGATCATCGAAGGCCTGCCCGAGTCGCAGGTCTCGGAGGCGTTCGAGCAGATGCCGGCCGCCGACGCCGCGCGCATCGTCGAAGAGCTGCAGAGCCACCACGCCGCGGACGTGGTCGGCGAGCTCGAGCCGGAGCGCGCGGCCGAGATCCTCGACGAGATGGACGTCGCGGACGCGATGGAGGTCCGCGCGCTCGCCGCCTACGACGACGACGTCGCGGGCGGCCTGATGTTGACCGAGCTGCTCGAGTACGACGCCGACCTGCACGTGGGCGACGTCGTGGCGGACCTGCAGAGCAACGCAGAGCGCTACGAGGGCTTCGACGTGCAATACGTCTACGTCGTCGACTCCGCGGGCCGCCTCGTCGGTGTGCTGTACCTGCGCGACCTCTTGCTGACGCCGCCGTGGCGCCCGGTGCGTGAGATCATGCTGCAGGAGCCGTTGTTCGTCTCGGACAGCGCTGACGTCGAAGAGCTGCGCAGCGTCTTCGACTCAATCTCGTTCAACGCGGTGCCCGTCGTCGATGCGTCGCAGCGGCTCTTGGGCGTCGTGCGGCGCAGCGCCTTGCAAGAGCGCCTCGCCGAGCGCAGCGAACAGGACTACCTGTTGACCCAGGGTATCGTCGGCGGCGAAGAGCTGCGCACGATGCCGATGCTCACGCGCTCGGGCCGGCGCCTGTCCTGGCTCAGCGTCAACATCGTGCTGAACTTCTTCGCAGCGAGCGTCATCGCGGCCAACGAAGAGGTCCTGCAGCAAGTCATCGCGCTCGCAGTGTTCCTGCCGATCCTCTCCGACATGAGCGGCTGCTCGGGCAACCAGGCCGTCGCGGTGAGCATGCGCGAGCTGTCCCTCGGCCTCGTCGAGCCGCGCGAGGCGCTGCGCGTGGCGCTGAAGGAGGTCATGGTGGGCACGTTGAACGGCGCAGCCCTGGGGGTGCTGGTCGGCGGCGCTGCGTGGGCCTATTCGGGGATGCCTTGGCTGGGGCTCGTCGTCGGCGTCGCGCTCATGCTGAACACGATGATCGCGGTCGTCGTCGGCGGCACGGTGCCGCTGATGATGAAGCGCTTCGGCGTCGACCCGGCGCTGGCCTCAGGCCCGCTCTTGACGACCGTCACGGACATGTGCGGCTTCTTCCTCGTCTTGACGATGGCCAGCGCGCTGCTGCCGCGCCTCGTCGGCGCGGAGTGAGGCGATTTCGGACGCCCCGCTGCGATCGTGCCGGACTCGGCATACCGCGTGCCGCGTTCGCCGAGATGTCAGCGCCGCGCTCACGGCTGAATGCGCTCACGGCTGAATGCGCTGACGACGGCGCATGCGCGAGCGTCGGATGGACGCGGACACCGGCGCCGACCGGGAGCGCTGCGCGCGCCGGTAAGCGCGCAGTTGCAGGAGCTCCGCGACGTCGAAGATGAGCAGCGTCGACCCACCTTTGAGCCTCGAGACATCGATCCAGCCGTTGGGGTGGAACGTGCCGATGACCGCGACGTCCGCAAGACCCCACATACGCGGGCCCGCTTGGTCGCCAAAGTCCGTCAAGCGCACCCAGCTCTGCAACGTCGCGAGCAGCATGAAGCCAGCCGCGATCCACGATCGACCCCGCGGCTGCCTTGCAGCTGCTCTGGCGCCATGTAGTGCAGCGTCCCGACGACCTGATCGGTCCGGGTGAGCCCAAGCGAGAGGTAGGCGTCGCCGCGCAGCTTCGCGAGGCCGAAGTCCGCTACGCGCACGCGCCCTTGGACGTCAACGATGATGTTCTCCGGCTTGATGTCGCGGTGCACGACGCCGACGTCATGCGCCGCCTGAAGCGCAGCGCACAGCTGTGGCACGAGCTCCAGGACGTCGCGCGGCGCGAGCGTCCCCGCGCGCAGGAGCTCGCGCAGGTTCGGCCCGTCGACGTACTCGAGCACCAGGTAACAAAGCGGCGGCTGTGTGGACGACTGGCCGAAGTCGTGGATGCGCACGATGTGCGGGTGGTCGAGCTTCGCGAGCACACGCGCCTCGCGCCCGAAGCGCTCTGCGAAGGCGGCCTCGTCCGCAGGGCCGCCGGCCGGGGGCCGCAGCACCTTCAACGCCACGAGGCGATCGAGGCGACGGTGCCGGGCGCGGTAGACCGCCCACATGCCGCCCTGGCCCAGCAGCGCTGGACCTCGAGCGCGAAGGCCCGGGCATAGGCGGCGTCTGGGGACGGCTCACGCCCGCCCAGTTGGAGCTCACGCTCCAAGTCGCGGCCAGCGGCCCAACCAGCGAGCGACCAGACCTCGTGCCCGCCGCCCCGCTTGTCCGCGCGCGCGGCCCGGGCTGCGTTGGCGACGTGGTGGCGCAGCGCCCCGATCAGGTACGCCCGGAACTTGCCGTGCGCAGGGTCTGCGCCCCCGAACAGGGTCCCGAGCCCGCCCTCCTCGGCCGCCAGCAGCGCCGCGAGGAAGTCCTGGACGTCTTCGAGCGCCTGGTCGGCGCTGCGGCCCGCCCGCCTTTGATGCACGACGAGCGGGGACCAATAGGCCTCCAGGAGCTCACGCAGCGCCATCTGCGCCGCTGCGCCGCGGCCGCGGGTCGTGACGACCAGCGACCAGCGCGTGTCTTGGAACGTGGGGTGGCCCGACATCGCCGGGAGAGTACCGCACGCGGGTCCGTTCGAGGGCGCACAGAGAGGGTTGTGCGCGGGTCCCAGCGTCGTACGCTGCCCGGCATGTACGTCGACGTCCATGCCCACGTGATCCATTCGACCTTCGCCGGCCAGGAGGACGCGGTCGCCGCGCGCGCCCTCGCTGCGGGGCTCGAGTACGTCATCGTCAATGGGCTGGAGCCGCGCTCGAACCGGGCCGTGCTCGCGCTCTGTGCGCGGCACGCCCACCTCCTGCCAGCCCTCGGCATCTACCCGGTCGACGCGGTCGCGCACCTCCTCGATCCAGCGCATTGGGAGCAGCCCTTTGCGCCGCCGGAGGCGTTTGACGTCGACGCAGAGATCGCGTTCATCGACAGCGTCGCCGAGCAGCTCATCGCCATCGGCGAGGTCGGCCTCGATCAGTACTGGATCACCGACCAAGCGGCCGAGCAAGAGCGCGTGTTCCGAGCGCTGTGCGAGGTCGCGCTGCGGCACGACAAGCCGGTGATCATCCACTCGCGCAAGGCCGAGCAGCGCTGCTTCGACATCCTGCGCGAGCTCGGCGTCGTGAAGGCGGACTTCCACTGCTTCGGTGGCAAGCTGAAGCTCGCGCAAGAGATCGCGGAGGCGGGGTACTACCTCTCGATCCCGCCGGTCGTCGTGCGCGCGGAGGGCTTCCAGCGCTTCGCGGAGAAGCTGCCGCTCGAGCGCCTCCTCACCGAGACCGACAGCCCGTTCATGGGACCGGAGAAGGACACGGTCAACGAGCCGGCGAACGTCCCCCTCGGCGTCGCCGCGATGGCGCGCGCGCGCGGCATCCCGGAGCCCGAGATGGCCGCCGCGATCCGCGCGAACTTCACGCGGCTCTTCGGGCGCTGAGCGCGGCGCCCAGGCGAACGCGCCCCAGCAAGGAGCGTCACCATCCCGCAAGGCATCGACCTCGGCGACGTTGACTCTGCGCGCGCCGATCCATGTCGCGCGCGCCGGCCCGACGCTGGACCCTGAGTACGGCGACCTCTTGCGCCCGCGCACAGCCCCGGCCGAGCTCGCTGCGCTCGGCGCGCGGGCGCGCGCTCACGTCCGCGAGCGCGCTGATCCGGCGCTAGAGACCACCCGCCACACCCGCCCGCGCGCCTCGAAGCGGCGCTGGCGGGCTAGGCCGCGGTCTGGTCACTTCGCAGCGCCTGGCGCGTCCGCCAGCTCTGCAATGCAGTACAGGGCTTGGTGAGTGCGCAAGAAGATCTCGCCGTTCGAGATCGCTGGGGTCGCGTTCGTGAGGTCGCCCAGGTCGTTCGTGGCGAGCACGCGGAGTTTGTCCGCCTTCGGCTCAAAGACAACGGTCGCGCCACCCTGGCCCATGAGGTAGAGGCGCCCGGCTGCCTGAACGATCGAGCCCCACGTGCCGCCGCGCGCGACGCGCTCCTTCCAGGCCGCAGCGCCGGTCTTGGGATCGATGCACCACAGGATCCCGTTCATATCGGGCAGGAACACGTGCCCGTCGGCATAGACGCCAGAGGCGCAATTGCTGAGCTGCTCGGGCTCATAGAAGACACGGTGCGTCTCGGTCACATCGCCTTTGCCGTCGATGCGCACGCCCATCAAGGGGCCGACGTACCCTCCAGCGATCACGCAGACGTCGCCAGCGAGGGTCGGCGACGAATAGGTCAGATCCCCGCGGTTCGCGGCGACGCCGTTGCACCACCAGACGATCTCGCCGGTGGCAGCGTCATATGCGACGAGGCGCGTCGCTTGCGTGCACAGGACGAGGTCGCGCGCTCCGACTCGCGTGATGAGCGGCGTGCACCACGAACCCGCCAAGCGCTTCTCTGCGACCTGCTCGGGGGTGAGGTGATTCGGCTCGGCGACGCGCCAGAGCTCCTTGCCCGTCGCGAGGTCAAAGGCAGCGATGAGGCACTGCGCGTCCGGTCCGGCGTCGACGACCGAATCCGGGCCGGTGTTCAGGTAGACGCGGCCGTTGTGGATCACCGGCGAGGTGCCGTCCCCCCACATGTGCACGAACTCGCCGAGCTCCTGCTTCCAGAGCGGCTCGCCGTCGAGCGTATACGCGTGCAAGCCGGCGCTGCCGTGCCACACGACGACGCGCTCCCCATCGCTCGCGGGCGTCGTCCCGCAGTACGGGTTGGTGTCGTGGGTCGGCTGCTGCTTGCCGAAGTCGATCGTCCGGACCCAAAGCTGCTTGCCGTCCTCGCGGTCGTAGCAATAGAGCGAGCGCTGCTTGCCCTCGTCGTCCTCCGCGAGCGTCAAGAAGACGCGCCCCGCGGCGACGATCGGGCTTCCGTTGCACGGCCGCGAGAGCTGTGTCCGCCACTTCACGTTCTTGTCCGCGCTCCATTCGAGCGGCAGCGAGCGTTCAGTGGAGGTCCCGTCGCCGCGCGGGCCACGGAACGCGGGCCAGTCCTCGGCGGCATGGGAGGCGGCCGGACGCGCGAGCGCCACGCAGACAGAGGTGAGGAGGGCGGCGCATCCCAGCGCGGCGCGGATCGAGGCGTTGTGCATGGAGTTCTCGTGTTCCTTCGTCGAAGGGAGCGTCAGGCGCCTCCGGCGGCAGGGACACTGGCGGCAGGGACACTGGCGGCGGGGGCACTGGCGGCAGGGGCACTGGCGGCAGGGACACTGGCCGCAGGGACACTGGCGGCGGGGGCAGCAGCACCTTGGACGCCGACATCAGCGCCGTCGGGCCATTGTGCACTTCGACTCGAAGGGTGCCCACAGATGCGACCTTCACGGTCGCCAGGGCAGCCAGGTCCGGGAGTGTCGGGGCCCGCCCTTACCGAATTCGGGGACGGCTCGCGCCGACGTCCATGTGCCCAATCCGCGGACGAACCATGGCCTTCTCTGTCAGAGCACGCCTGGTGGAGGCGATCAGGGCCGCCCCATGGTCGAGCGAGCCATCGACGCCCAAGAAGGGCTGTCCGAGCTGGGCGTCGAATGCGACGAGGCCCGTCTCCTCTTCGACGAATTGCGCGAGGCGCTGCGCGATGGACAGCACGTCGCGTGCGCGCCGTTCATCGTGGCGGAAGGGCAACGACAAGGTGTACTCATCGACCTCGAGGCTCAGCACGATCCCGGTCGCGCGATCAACGAACGTGAGCCCTTGCTTCGTGCGGCGCAGCTCGGCCGCAGGGAGCACGCGGTACAGGAGCGACGCGATACGCCACCAGTCAGGGCGCACGATGTCGACCATCGAATCATCACCGGAGGCGACGCGACTCAAACGGTTGCGCTCTTGCTCGAGCTCCTGGGCTTCAAGCGCATCCACCCAATGGGTCCCCGGCTCGATCCGAAGGAAGTGAACGACATAGGTCATCGCCCGCGCATTCTGTTGCGCGCGGCGCGCGCGGTCGAGTCAAGACATTGGCCGAGTTGAGACGTGCGCCATGCTGCGACCGGCGCGTCTCTCTAGTGGGAACGCGCTCCAAAATGCGAATTCCATTTCAATGCCAACGTTCACGGACGATCCGAGACCGAACTAGAGCCCGGCTCCCAAGCTGAGGCGCGCTCCGCGTCAGCGCGCGAAGCTCGCGTCGATGGCGCAGGTGGGTACAGCAAGTCATCGGGCTCGGGCGCAACCCCCGAATCGGCGGGGGCGGTGAGCGTCGCGAACGGCAGCAGCAAGCTGCATGTGAGCCCTTCGGGAGCGAAGTCGATGCGCGCTTCGCCGCCCAGTGCATCCGTGACGCCGCGCTCGAGCAGCGCTGAGCCATATCCCCGGCGTGTCGGGGGCCGGACCTCAGGGCCGTCGCGCTCGATCCAATCGAGCTCGAGCACGACATCGCCGCGAGCGCCGCTCGTATCGGGACGCACGACCCAGGTCACTTCGACCTGCCCATGCACGCTCGAAAGCGCGCCGTACTTCACGGCGTTCGTCGCGAGCTCGCAGAGCGCTGTGCCAAGCGGCAGGAGCGCGCTGCGCGGGACGAGGACCTGCGGCCCGGTGGTCCGAACACGAGCGGCGATGCCCTGACCTCGAGCCCGCCCCGATCGCGCCGCGGCGCCCTGCTCGGCGCCTCCCACAGAATCACTGACGTGGGCGCTGCGTGCGTCGCCGCCGGGGCCGCCATAGGGCCGCACGGCGAGCTCGACGAGGTCGACCAGCGCGACGCCGTCACCCGATGTGCCAGGACTCTCTGCCGTCGGCGTGCTCGGCTGCCGCTCGTCGAGCGTCGACAGGCAGTCATGCAGGCGGCGCAGGTCGGCGAGGCGCCGCTCGAAGTCCTCGATGGCGGCGGCTGGGTCCCGTCGATTGCGGCGGCTCTGCTGGAGGACGGCGGACACGGTTGCGAGGAGGTTCTTCAACCGATGCTCTAGCTCGCGCACGCGCTCGGGCCCAGGCACGCTCGAAGACCGCGCGACCGGCGCGGGCGCCGCGGGCTGCGGACCGGTGAACCAAGGGGGCGCAGGCGCCGCCCCACCGCCCCCTCGCCATCAAGCGCCGCACGGTCCGCGTCGCCGCCGCCGGCCCGGGCAACCTGGGAGGCGCTGGGTCCCGCGCGCCGCCCGCGCACCGCGCCGGTCAGCGCCAGGATGCAGGCCAGGACGAACAGCGCCGCGGCGACGCCGTCGGGTCCGCCCCAGACGACGAGCGCTGCGCCCCCGCAAGCCGCTGCGAGGGCCGCCAGCACAAGCGGCCGGGGCGCGCCCGGCGTCGACCCGCGGGTGTGATCAGGGAACGGAGCACCAGCGCCCCGAGCAGCCTCGGATGCGTGGCGCTCCCCAGGATGTGCGTGGGGGGGCATAGGAGATCGCCACCGGCGACATCGGAGAGGTCGGCCCCAGACTGGACCTGGAACGGTCGGTCCCCGATCAGGGTCCACGGCCCCGATTCCCAGCTTGACGCGCACGCGCGAGCCGCTATCCTCGCCGCGCTGAACGACGCGCAGGGGGCCCACCAACGGCCCCAACTGCGATGCGCCGTCCAGACTGCGGGCGTAGCTCAGTTGGTAGAGCGTCAGCTTCCCAAGCTGAATGTCGAGGGTTCGAGTCCCTTCGCCCGCTCCACCCCTCCGTCCCGGCGGGGCGCCTCATGCCCGGCGGAGCCCCGATCCTTGGTGCGTCTTCCCATCGGGCGCTCCGCGGGGAGGGGCTTCGGGCGCTCCGCGCGGAAGGGCTTCGGGCGCTCCGCGCCGAGGCGCTCCACGCCGCAACGCTGAGGCTCAGCGGCGCTTCTTCTTGGGGGCCGGCTTCGCGGCAACGGGCTTTGCGCCCGGGGTCGCCTGCGCGGTCGCGGGCGGCGGAGTCGGGGTCAACGTCACCTTGACCTCGGGGGTGATGGTCTTCGCGGCCGGAGGTGCGGCGGGCGGCGCGACCGCCACCGGCGCCGCCGGGGCGGACTCTTCAGCCGGCGGCGTCGGTTGAACCCGCGGGCTCCGCACCGCCGCGAACGTCTCGAAGAGCGCCTCCACCAGCGGCTGGCGCTGCTTCGAGTCGACGCCCTTCGCGGCGACCAGGACGTCCGCGAGCGACAACATGCCAACGAGGCGACCCTCGCCGTCGACGACCGGCATACGGTGCACCTGACGCTGTTGCATCGAGGCGAGGGCGCGCTCGACCGCGTCCGTCGGCGCGCAGCACTCAAGCTCGCGGGTCATGACCTCCGCGACCTGGATCGCGGCGAGCGGGCGCCCCTTCAGATAGGCCGACATCGCGAGGTCGCGGTCCGTCACGATGCCGTGGAGCACACCTGCCCCATCGACAACCGGGACCGCACCGCAGTCGCGGTCCCACATGATCCCGGCGGCACGCTCCATCGAGTCGGACGGCGCGCAGGAGGACGTTTGGCGGGACATCACTTCGAACACGTTCATAGCTACACCTCTTGGTCTGGCCGTCGCGGCGTTCGGCACGAACCCCCGCGGCTCAACACAGAGCATGACGCGGAGCGCAGCGCGCTGCCAGTGCGCGCGAGCGCGCATGGACCGTTGCGCGCCCGCCTTACCCGAGATTTCACATTCCAGGGCGAGCGCGCGCGTGTCATCAGGACTCGCCGGAGATCAAGCGCTCGATCATCGGTCGCGCGCGCCTGGCGTGCGTGATCCCCACGATCCAGCCCACGAAGACGATCAGAGTCAGCGCCCCCGCCGTGTCCTCGGGGCTGGAGTCGTACCCCATCGACCCATCGCCAAAGACCGGGTTCCCCCACATGTCGAACCCCATCATCGTGTTCGCCGCGGTCGCCTGGTCGAGCGCCACGCCGAGCCAAAGCAGGCAAACAAACGGGATCGCATGCAGCGCCGCGAAGCGCAGGCACTTCGACTCCTTCGTCCGGAGCCAGAGCGAGAACCACCCCGTCCACGCGAAGCCAGGCACCCAGGCCGGGAGCATCCACTGCGTCGTCGTCTTGGGCCAACGCGAGGGCCGATTGCGCTCGAGCACCTGCTTGCCCAAGTCGCCGAGCTTCTGGGCCCATTCGCCCCCGGCGGCCTCGCCGCCACCGAAGACCTTCCCACCGCTCCAGCTCCCGCCGCCGGGCTGCAGCTTCGCGAGCTCCTGCACAAAGGCCTCCGCCGTCGGCGGCCGGCGCGAAGGATGCGACGACAGCGAGCGCTCGATGAGCGAATCAAGCGCCTTCGGCAGATCGGGCCGAACGGTCGACGGCAGCTCGAAGCGCCCGCGGGGCGCGACGTTCAGCAGCGTCTCGTAGAACACCGCGCCGAGCGAATACACGTCCGCCTCCGGGCCGACCGCGTCTGCGCTCGTCTCCTGCTCTGGGGCCATGTAAGCCGGCGTACCGAGCGAGCCCCCTGCGACGGTCAGGTGCTCCGTCGACGCGAGCGCGCGCGCGATGCCGAAGTCCAGCACCTTGACCCGGCACGGGTTCGCGAGGTCGAACGGGTCGCCGATCAACATCACGTTCTCGGGCTTGAGGTCGCGGTGGACCACCTGCTCGGCGTGCGCCGCCGCGAGCCCTGCGCCGATCTCGGTCGCAATGTGCAACGCGACGCCGAGCGGCACGGTGCGACGCTCGCGCAGGTTCTGCGTCAGCCACCCGCGCAGGCTCTGGCCTTCGATGCACTCCATCGACAGGTAGAGCGCGCCATCCGAGTGGTTGACGTCGAAGACACTGACAATGTTGCGATGGCGGAGGCTGCGCGTCAGCTTGCCCTCGCGCAAGAAGCGCTGCGCCAGGGACTCCGAGGCGACGAGCTCCGGATGCACGAGCTTCAGGCACACCGGATCACCCGTGACGGTGTCCTTGGCGCGGTACACGATGCCCATTCCACCGCGCCCCATGACGGATTCGATCTCGTAGCGACGATCGAACAACGTACCCGGCTCGAGCGCTTTCCCCCCAACCTGGCCGCCTGCGCCGGGGGTCGCGACAGTGCGCAAACCGTCGAGCTCATCGAGCTCCCGAGCGCCGCTGCTCGCCGGAGCGGATGGTGCGGACGGTGCGTTGGCTGGAGCAGGCTTGGCGCTCGCTGCGCCCTGCGAGGGCGGTGCGGGCTTGCGCGGCGGCGGTTGGACCGAGCCCGCGCCGGCGTCGCCCGCCTTGCTCGCCGCGCCGCCTGCGCTCGGCGCGCCGCACTCATCGCAGAACTTCGCGTCGAGCGCGAGCCGAGCGCCGCATTGGTTGCAGTTCATAGCAATCGATTCAAGTGAGGGTTCACGCGCCGCTACGCGTCAACCAAAGCGTACCGAGCTCGTCGCCGCTGACCGAAAACTCGACTTTGAAGCCGAGGTCCGTTGCGCGCGGGCCAAGCAGGCCCACCCGGTCCCCGTCGGCGAGCACCGTCGTCGCGCCGACCTCGAGCGGCGCGCCGTTCAAATGCAACGTGCGGCTGCCGGTGACCTCGAACATGAGGCGCCCGTTCTCGAGCGAGAGCGCGCCCGCGCGCCCAGAGACCGCCAGCGAACGCTCGCGGTCCAACGCGCCGTCCGCTCCGCGCGAGCGGAACACGAAGTCGTTCGGCTCCGGGTTCTTGTCGCTGCGCTCCTGGCTATTGCGTCCAAGCGTCAGCGCCGCGCGCCCGAGGAACGGCCGCGGCCCGCGCGGCGCTTCTCCGTCTTCGAACCCGTCGCACTTGACCACGATGTCGGGCGCGAGCGCAGCGCGCAGCTCGGCGTAGCCGCGCACGCCTTCGCGTAGCTCGTAGGCTTCGGCGCGCTGCAGCGTCGTGACAGGCGTCCGCGCCCGCTCAACGCCATCGGCGCCGAGCTTGTATTGCAGCCCTTCGGTCACGGACGGGCCGGTCTGGACCACCGCCGACGCGCCCGCCTCGAAGTGCCCGCCCTGCACATTGATGTGCTGCGTGATCTGCGCTTTCTGCTCACGCTCGTCGATCTTCAGCAGCACCTCGGCCGAGAACGCATAGGAATCGGCGCTCCCGCCGCGCTCAACCGCAAGGACCATGACGACCCGCAGGCGCGTGGAGCCGCCGGCCTCAAAGACGCCCGTGTCCACCGCGAACGGTCGCTCGTCGCCGCCGCGCAGGAGGTCCCAATCGAGGGCGACCTCCTCCAGTTCGCGCTGCGGCTCGCCCTTCAAGAGGCGCACGACGCGGAAGCCCGTGCCGAGGCGCGAGCCGTTCTTCAAGATCAGCGGCACGGCGACACGCTGACCGACGCGCGCCCCGAGCGACGCGCCTTGCTCGACGAAGAGCTGCGGCGCCAGGTGTGTCGCGCAGTAACCGGTTTGGTCGACCAAGACGCCGCACTCCGCGAAGCCCGGGCAACGCAAGAGGGCGTGCCCACACTGGTCGCAAACGTTGGCTGCGACGTCGCGGGCCGACGCCGCGCAACAGGGCCCATAGCTCTGGAAGGGCATGGCGCTCAGACCCGCATCTGATGGCCGCAGTTGCGGCAGAAGCGCGCGGCGACGGGCACCTTGTGGTGGCACTGCGGGCACTCAGCGGCGTCGTCGTCATCCGCGCCACCTCCGCCGCCGTGGCCGTCCTTCATGCGCGCCGCGCCTACGCGCGCCAGGCTGTCCACCGCGCGGTCGAACATCTCGCGGGCCTGGGCGTCGGACTCGGTCTTCGAGTCCTTCTGCAGCTTCATCATCTCACGCAAAAGTGCTTCTTTTTCGGACCCCATCGCGCGCGCCTTCTCGGCGAAGACCGCGGCGACATGCGGCGAAGCGCCGGCTTGGATCGCCAGGAGGACGTCCGGGCTCATCGTCGACTGGAGCTTCAGCTTGTCGAACTCGGCCTGCGTCTCGTGCATCCGACGCTCCATCTCCGCATTGTGCTGCGTCATGAAGTCGTTCTTGTTGAGGCCGCGCAGGGCCGCCTCGCGCTCGAGCTCCAGCTTCTGGAGGTCCGTCAACTTGCGATAGTTGACGTCGTGCGCGCGATCAGCGATGTCGAGGCCCTGTAGCTGCCTGCGGCCATCGATGTCGATGCCTTGCAGCGCCGTCTGCGCGCCGACGTCCAGGTCCTGCAACTGCCCCGTCTTTTTCAGCTCGAGCTCCTGCAGCGCCTCGAGCTTGCGCAGCTCCAGCCCCTGGCGCCGCATCTCGTTGTCAAACTCCATCTCGTCGCGGCGACGATCGAGCTCGATCTTGCGCGAGTCGCGCTCGTTCGAGACGTTGGCGAGGCGGTCCTTGTAGACGGCCTCGCGGCGCTCTTGGGCGGACTCGAGCTCGTGCGTCAGTTGTCGACGCTGCTCGAGCCGCATCGCCGCGGTGCGATGGTCCGCGAGCCGAAGCTGGTTCGCTTGCATGAGCTCGGCGAGCTCGCCATCGTTCATGCGCTTCAGGCGCTCGACGTCCTGCGTCGTCTCGAGGCGGAGCAGCGTGCCTTCGCTCTCGCGCTTGACGTCGCGCTGCGCGCGCTCGAACCCGGCCTGGACCATGCGCTCCAAGCGCTCCATCGAGCGCAGCTGGATCGCCTGCTGCTCCTCGGCGTTCAGCGCAAAGTTGATCGCCGTCGAGCGGACCATGAGGCCCATGTCGCCGACGACGCGCTCGACCTCGCGCATGAGCTCGGCTTGAATGCGGTCTTGTAGCCCAGTGTTCGCGCGCAGCTCATTGTGGTCGTGGGTGACGACCTCGCGCATCAGGACGCGCTCTTGGATCAGCGGTCGGATGCGCTCGACGACGTCGTCGCGGACGAGCGCCGTGCCCTTCGACACGAGCCCCATCACGTCCGCCGGCTTCTCAGGATTGAGCGCCAGCTCCACGGCGAGCTCCGCGAAGACCTCGACCTTGTCGCGCGTGAACGCGGCGAGCGCCATGGTCTTCTGGAACGGCTTCAGGTCCGCGACGAGCACGCGCAGCGCGTGGCTCCCGCCGATGAGCTCCTTGAAGGACTGCCACAGCCCCCCCACCGAGAGGTGGGCGCCCTGCAGCGCGCTGACCACCTTGCCGTCGCGGATGACGATGGCGGCGCAGTCAGGCGACACGGCGACGCGCTTCTCCAGCACGCCCTTGAGCTCGGACTCGGGCAGGTATGCGGCGAGGGTCTCCTCGCCGTGTGACTTCCAATCGACGTACGACATGTGCTTTGTGCTCGCTGAGCGCGCGGTGCTCGGAAGGGTCAGGCCGCGGCGCGGCTGCGGACGAGTTGGACGAGGGAGACGACGAGGACGAGGACGGCCAGGCCGACCCCCAAGGGATACTGCTTGGCGATGTCGGTCACGCTGACGTTGACGCCTTCACGGGCAGCGACACCTGACGCGGTGGGCGGCAGGAGGGCCACGACGCCCGCCGCGACGACCCGTGCGGCCATGCGAGCGAGCTTACCCCAGGGTGCGAGGGGCGGCGTCCCCGCCGCGGCGGCGGCGGCAGCGTCTCTGGCGCGCTCCTCGGCATAGGCGTCGCCCCGCGCGAGCGCCGCTGCCCGCGCCTCGTGGTCCACTTTGGTGAACGAGAGGCCGGGCGCGTCCTGGGGCGTCGTCTCGACCTTGGTCAGGTTGTAGGCGCGGCGGTGGGCGGCGCGAATGCCTTCGGCCGCGACCCAGGCCACGCCGCAAACAACGAGGCCAGGTTGCAGGTAGCTGAGGGCGGTCTCGGTCCAGTGGGTACCGGGGAGTTCCATGACTTGATCGGGGACAGGGCGCGGCGGCGACGCCGTGGAGCGCGACAGGGGCGGACGCGAGGAGTTGGCGCCTGGAGGACCCATCCGACCAAGAAGTCGCCAAAAAAATCAAGGACGGGACAAGCGCAGGTGCAGATCTTCGGCAGCGCAGGCGCCATGGGTGAAGGCTCACGCGCGTCTGACGGTCCCCTGATGTGGAGCGCGGAACCTCCCGGCCTCTCGAGCGACCTGTGACCAGCGACCAGGTCGTCCATCGCCGACTCACTCATCCCCTTCACGCCGCAAGATGCAACTCCGCACGCAACTCCTCCTCCTCACGGCCGCCAGCGGCCTCCTCAGCAGCAGCGCCGCTGCCCAAGCCATCCAGGACGCCCAGCGCCTGAACACCAACGGCTTCAACCCGAACGGGAACAACCGGATCGACGGCGCGGTCATCGCGCAGCACGGCAACTCGTTCTATGCGGCCTGGGCCGAGCAATTCGGCACCACCGAGTTCACCCAGGACATCTACTTCTCGCGCTCGACCGACGACGGCGCCAACTGGAACGTCCCGGTGCGCGTCGACCTGGGCGACCTGCCGAATGCAAATGACTCGGACCTGCCGAAGATCGCGGTGTCTGACTCCGGCGCCATCGTCGTCGTCTGGGAGGAGTCACGTGACGCGTTCGCCCAGCAGTCCACGAACGATGACCTCTTCTACAACCGCTCGACGGACGGCGGCGTCACCTGGATGGCGAGCTCCTTGCCGCTGAACACCGCCACGGCCGGCGCGAACATCTTGAGCGACATCGACCGCGCTTGGCTGTCCGTGTCGGGCAACACCTTCCACGTCACTTGGGAGGAGGACACCCTCACGGCCCTCGGCGGCTCGGAAGAGGTCTGGTACACGCGCTCGACCGACGCCGGCGCCACTTGGTCGACCCCGATCATCGTCAGCAACAACGCGGGCAGCAACGACGTCGACGAGCCGAAGGTCGAGGCCGACGGCAACCTGGCCGTGATCTGCTACATCGACGCGGCGGACGATGTCATCGCGCACCGCTCGACGGACGGCGGCGCGACCTGGTCGACGGGCGTCCCGATCGAGTCGGACCCGAACGGCAACGCGGACGAGGCGATCATCGAGGTCCGTGGCAACACGGTCGTGATCGCGTGGACCGAGCAGGACCCGGGCACGCCGGGCGGCGAGGGCGCGCACGTCGCGATCTCCCAGGACGGCGGCGTGACGTGGCTGAACGAGGAGACCCTTTCGCTGCGCCAGGTCAACACGGTCGGCGGCGACGCGGACTTCCCGAAGATCGCGATCCAGAGCGCGAACAACATCTTCGTCACCTACAGCGAGGACAGCGTCTTCGTGTCGGGCGGCGGCGCGACGGGTTCGAGCTCGAACGAGTGCATGATCGCCTACACGAACAACGGCGGTCAGACCTGGACCAAGGACGTGCCGCTCTGGGCGGGCGTCGTGTCGAACCGCCCGGTGGTCGCTGCGACGGATGACGTCGTCGTCGTGTGGCTCGAGCAGAACGCCAATGGTTCGAACATCGGCGCGTTCACCTATTCGCTCGACAACGGCGCCACCTGGGCGCCGCCGCAGACGGTCCCGAGCACCGGCCCGGACGTGGACGAGGGCTGCAACCCCGACGAGGGCCGCTACATCGCGATCAACCCGGTCACGAACACCGTCATGGTGACCCACATGGACCGTCCGCTGGGGCAGAACGAGGTCTACGTCTCGGGCATCCTCTTCAACATCGGGCTGGGCACGAACTATTGCCAAGCGCTCGCGAACTCGACGGGCCAGGCGGCGCAAATGACGGCGGACGGCACGCGCTTCATCGCGGACAACAACGTCCGGCTCGTTGCGTCGAGCCTGCCGTTGAACGCGTTCGGCTTCTTCTTGACGAGCCGGAGCCAGGGCCTCGTCATGAACCCGGGCGGCAGCCAGGGCAACCTGTGCTTGACGGGCTCGATCGGCCGCTACGTCGGCGCGGGCCAGATCAAGAACTCGGGCGCGCAGGGCGAGATCTCGCTGCAGTTGAGCCTCTCCTCGATGCCGACACCGACCGGCCTCGTGAGCGCGATGTCGGGCGACACGTGGAACTTCACGGCCTGGTACCGCGACAGCGTGAACGGCCTCGCGACGTCGAACTTCGCGGACGGCCTGGAGATCAGCTTCCAGTGATGTGCACCTGTGGCGCACGGGCCCCCGCGCGCCACACACAACCCGCCGCCCCCGCGCCGGCGCCCACAATGGGCGATCGCGCGGGGGCGGCGTCCTTCTTGGTAAAAGCAGGGTGCGGTGCGCGGTAGAGGGCGCCGCTACCGTGCCATCCACTCGGGCTGGGAGCGCTGCGAGAGCGAAATGCGGCGCCCGGTCCGGTTCTGCGGCCAGCCGCAGTCTCGCGACGCACACAGCCCAGATAGCCGCCACGGATTGAAGGCCCTCAGCGCGGACCGCACTACCGCGAGATGGAGAGCGTGTTCAGACCTGGCCGAAGCTCAAACACCCTGGACTCCCCCGCGCGCACCGCACCGGCAACGCGACATATGGGCGACGTCGAACCAATGACGTCGAAGCCGCCCAAGGTCCCATCGTCCTGAGTGAACTGTGACCAGACGATGCTGCCAGAGGAGCGTCCACGGAGGGTCAATACTTCCCAGGCCACAGGCTTCTCACCATCCGTAAGGAGCACCTCGAAGTGCTGCGCGGGACCGAGCACCAGGTCCGCTGTACCACTCCCTGCAACGGCAACGACAGCACTCTGGTCGATCATAAGTGACGCATCGCCAAAATGCGCGCTGAGGAGGAACTCGGCGCCCTCCGGCCCTGGCAGTGTCAGCCACCCCTCGCCGTCCGTGAAGTGCGTGCCGCACCAATCTACTGTACTCGTCGCGCGCTCAATGCAGACGCTCTGACCAGCGATCGGGCGTCCGGTTGTGTCGACGAGGCGTACCCCAAGCTTTGTGTCTGCGCATGCCAGACGCGCGCGGCAAACCTCATGCCTCGTCAGTTCGACGTCTCGCAGCGCGCCCCATATCGCCCGCCCCTGTTCGAAGACCACTCCAGAGAGCGCCGCAGCGCCTGTGAAGGGCACACCGAAACGCGCTTGGCCATCCGTGATGGGCGCCATAATCAAGCTGGCGGTGCCCGCGGCCGTCGGGGGCACCACGGCAACCCAGCGCTCACTTTCTGCGTGGTCACTCGAGCAAGCCCACTCCACTTCAACCGTCACGTCGCTCGACACATCGATCTCGATCGCTTCGTGGTCACGCGCCTGCCCAGATAGCGTCACGGTCAGCTTCTCACCGTCAGGCAACTTGACCACAACACGCGGATCCATTGCGATTCGGTCGAATGCAAGCGCGGCGACACCGTTGGCATCGATGCCGACGAAGTCGAGTCGATCGGCGTCGCCGACGAGGTACTCCTGGTAGCGCGATTCGTCAAATCCAATCAGCTCGATCTCAACGACATCAACTGGCTCAAGCGGAACATCGCCGAGTTCGATCGATCCGGATCCATTGGGGTGGGCGTCGATCGTGACACTGCGATAACCATCCCGGACCAGCTCATACGTGTGCGCAACTTCGAAGCGCCCATGGAGCTCGATCCGACCGCTTGGGTCGGACGGCGCCGCACGGACGAGCCCGATCCCGCGACCCCCGCGGGCGCGAATGGACTGCCCCATGACCGAGATGAGTTCTGCCCGCACGCCCGCGAGGACATAGCCCGTAAGGCCGTCGTAGACCGTACAACGCGCTACCGCTGAGCTATCGAAGCGCAAGTGGACTTGCCCTCGCCCTTCTTCATCGATGGCCACATCTTCGATCCTCGAGAGCTCACCCCCACGCGCAACCCCACAGAACCGCAACGGCGCGGAGGGATCGAAGGAGTAGTAGTCACCGACGACTCCGCGACCTAAGAGCGCGAGCCGCGACGCGCGCTCGTCTCCATCGAGTTGAAGAACGAACTCTAACTCCATTCCGAGGGGCAGCGTGCTGACAACCAATTGTGGTTCCGCACGAAGTTCGGCCGCTGACCCGGAGGTGCCGCCCTCCGCGCTGCGAGAATCGACACGTCCTGGTTCCGTTCCAAGACGCAGCGATGTGCCAATTGAAGGTCTTTCCGTCGGCGACGGCCTTCCGCCGATCGCGCCGCCCGCTCCGCTCGAACGCCCCACGGCCGTATCAGCAGCGCCATCACCCAGACCCTTCTCATCATCCCGCCGCAATGACAAGACCAAGACGCCGAGCATGACGATACCCAGGACCACAACGCAGGCCCAAAATTGTCCGCGCAAGGCTCGCACTCCTAGATTGGGCTGATTGGTCCGTGGGGGCGTCGATCAGGGCGAGAGACAGCGCGAGTTGGGATTCCTCCAGCCCCCGTACCCCGGTTCGTGCTAGTTGCAGTAGCACACTGTTGGGCGTCCGCGTTCGGCACCCATTCGAGCGATGCGACGCAGATCAACACAGCGAAGACGAAACACCATCGAAGCGAGCACTTACCCACGCGTGACCTCATCACTAGAGACAGATCCCTTGTTCAAGATACTGTCCTCTGGCGCCGAGTGATTGCAGCTCCATCCTCAGCCCCGCGAGGGGGTCTCGCCCTGTCGCATTCCGTCTCGCTGTGTAGAGGGACCTCAACTGCTGTAGCGCGTCGGCAAGAACCGGGAAGTCAAGATCAGTGACTCGATCGACTTCGAATCGGGCTTCATTGACCCGCTGAGTCCGAAGGGCGATGAACAATGCGAACAACGCGGCGACAGGGCTCGCTGAATGACCTTCGATCTCCGCGCAACGCCGGTAAGCATGGAGCGCGGCGTCAAGGTCCTTCGCGCTCTCAGCAGCGGCCCCCGCATTCAGATAGAGCCAGGAGCGAATGGCACGACCCTGGGCGATACCGAGGCCGTACGCCAATTCCGATCTCGCCTCGTCAAATCTGCCCGCGGCGATTCGAGCGCACCCGCTCAAACAACTAGAGCGAGCGTCAGCGCGAAGCACAAGGAGCGCGTCCGTAAGTGTCCTAAGCTTCGAAGCACTCACCCTCGAGCGAGGTCGCCGACCCTCGCGAGCGGCGTTCACGAAGACCCCGGAGGCCGATGCGAGGAGGTCGCAGACCTTCGCATCCAGATCCCGAATCGCCGTCCGCCGCAACGCGCGGGCGACCCGTGTCGACTGATACGGGTCGGGCGCCTCGGCGATGGCGTCGAGGAGGCTCGTCAGGGCTTCGGGGCGCTCGTACACGGAGTCAGCGTAGCGTCCGATTCAAGAGCGAGCGAAAGATCGAGAACGTTCGTTGCGCCTCTACGATGTCGCGTTTGAGGTCGAACGTCCGCCCGGGATAGACCTCGCGGAAGGAGCGCGAGCCGCCCCGCAGGAGCGCCAGGACGTCCCGGCGGTCAGGGAGCGACAACAAGCGGAACTCCTCCGCCCACGTCTCCACCTGGTCCTCCGCGATCCCGACCGCCCGGCCCAATGCGGCCGTGATGCGATCCCCGGGCCCCTCCCGCGCCACCTCGACGATCAACGCCGGCAACGAGAACATCAGCCAGCCCGGCAGGTCCAAGAGCGCCTTCGGCGCACGCACGATCTGCACATACGCCTCGATCATCAGATCGCTCGGGTCCAACAAGTGACCTTCATCGTCCGCCAAGGCTGCCCCCCGGCCAACGAGGTTCAACGGGTCTTCCGCGGCGAACGCCGCGAGCGCGTGCTGTGGTTGCTCATCCAACAAGGCATGCATGCGCCGTCGGGCAGCTTCGATCGCGTGGACTTCACTCATCGTCTTGGCAGGTGCGAGTTCCTGGATTTGGCCGCGGGCGCAGCCGTCTGGTGGCTCAGTGAACGGCGACTGCCTCGGTTCGTCAAGTTGACGAGCCGCCATCAACGCACACCTGCGGCCCTTCAGCGGGATAAATCAGGAAGTCGCATTTTGCGCGGCGCGCCCCCTAGGCGCCGACATCGGCCTCGGTGTCGTTACCCTAGCGGGATGCCGGCACACCTCCCTGCGTCCGCGCTGCGCTGGCGCTGCGACCCCTCTCGCGCGCCATTCGAATCGACCGCCGAGTGCCCGCCCCTCGAAGGGGTCGTCGGGCAAGACACCGCCGTCGAAGCCCTGCGCTTCGGCATCGAGTGCGACGCCGCCGACCAGAACGTCTTCGTGCGCGGCCTCACCGGCACCGGCCGCATGAGCCTCGTGCGGCGGCTTCTCGACGAGCTCATGCCCGCCTGCAAGCTCGAGGGCGACCACTGCTACGTCCACGACTTCAACGCGCCCGACCGGCCGCGCCTCATCAACCTACCCCCAGGCAAAGGCCGCGTGCTGCGCCGGCGCGTCCGAGAGCTCGCCAAGTTCGTCCGCGAGAGCCTCACCGACCTGCTGACCGGGGAGGCCGTCGATGAACGGCGCCGCGCGCTCGAAGCCGAGGCTCGCGCCCGCGCCGAGGCCATCACCGGGCCATTCGAGGCGGACCTCCGCGCCGCCGACCTAGCCCTCGTGCGGACCCAACAAGGCAGCGCCGTACAGACGTCGCTCGTGCCCCTGTTCGAAGGCCAACCGATCGCGGCGCAAGACCTGCCGCGGCTCCGCGATGAAGGCCGCATCGACGAGGCCCAGCTCGCGCGCTGGCGCGCCTCGCGCGAGGCCTTCGCCAAGCGCCTCAGCGACGTCTCGCGCCAGGTCCAGAAGATCCAAACCGAAACCACGCGCCAAGTCGTCAGCGTCATCGAAGACACCGCGCGCGAGCTCGTCGGTCGCTTCGCCGACGACATCCGTGAGGAGTTCCCCGGCCCTGACGTCGCCGCCTTCATCAAGGCGATCGTCCAGGACGTCATCGACAACATCGGTCGCGACCTCGCCCCAGGCGAAGACCCGACGCGCCTCTACGATGTCAACATCTTGCTCGAGCAAGAGGGCCCCCGCGCCTGCCCCATCGTCGTCGAGAACACGCCGACGCTCGTCAACCTCCTCGGCACGGTCGAGACCGGCTGGACGCCCGCCGGCCCCGGAGCCAGCGACTTCCGCAACGTGCGCGCTGGCTCCCTCCTGCGCGCCAACGGCGGCTTTCTGGTGCTGGAGGCGCGCGACGTCCTCTCCGAACCCGGCGCGTGGCGCGTCCTGGTTCGAACGCTGCGCACCGGCCGCCTCGAGATCGTCCCACAAGAGCTCGCGAGCCCCTTCCTGCGCACGACCGTCAAGCCCGAGCCGATCCCGGTCAAGGTGCGCGTGATCCTTGTTGGCGACGCGTGGGTCTTCCAAGCGCTCGACTCCGGTGACCCAGACTTCGGCCACCTCTTCAAGGTGCTCGCCGACTTCGACTTCGAGATCCCGCGCGACGATGTCGGGGTCGCGCAGTACATGGGGGTCCTGGCGAGGCTCGTGCGCGCCGAAGGGCTGCCACACTTCGACCGGACCGGCGTCGCAGCGCTCGTCGAGCACGGCGCGCGCATCGCGGCGCGCCACGACAAGCTGACGGCGCGCTTCGCCCGCATCGCCGACATCGCGCGCGAGGCGGCGTTTGTCGCGACCCGCCGCGCGCAGGAGGCCGGCAGCAGCCCCGCCGACACGCGCGTCACCGGCGACGACGTCCGCGAGACGGTCAAACGCACCAAACGGCGCGCCGACCTGCCCTCGCGCCGCTTCCACGCGATGATCGCCGACCGCACGATCGTCATCGAGACCGCGGGCGCTGTCGTCGGCCAGATCAACGGCCTCGCCGTCATCCAAGCCGGCATGCTGACCTACGGCTTCCCCGCGCGCATCACCGCGACGATCGGGCCAGGCAGCGCCGGCATCATCGACATCGAAGGCCGCGCGGCGCTCTCGGGCCAGATCCACACCAAGGGCTTCCACATCCTCGGCGGGCTCCTGCGGCACCTCTTGGACACCGACCACCCGCTGGCCTTCAGCGCGTCCTTGGCCTTCGAGCAGAGCTACGGCGGCATCGACGGCGACTCGGCCTCCGGCGCCGAAATGTGCTGCCTCCTGTCGGCGCTGACCGGGATCCCCTTGCGCCAAGACATCGCGATGACCGGCGCGATCGACCAGCACGGGCGCATCGAGGCGATCGGCGGCGTCAACGAGAAGATCGAGGGCTTCTTCGACGTCTGCAGCGCGTTGGGGCTCACCGGCCGGGGCGGCGTCATCATCCCCGCGTCCAACGCCGGCGACCTGATGTTGCGTCACGACGTGGTGGCAGCGGCCGAAGCGGGCCGATTCCACATCTGGCCCGTCGAGACCGTGCACGCGGCCCTCGAGCGCCTGACCGGTCACATCGTCGGCACCCCCGACGCAGACGGCGAGTACCCCGAGGGGTCGCTGCTCGCGCTCGCTCAGGAGCGCGCGTTCGAGTTCTGGGACCGGACCCTCGCCCACCCATCCGCGTACATCGAAGAGGCCGAGGAGGGCGCCCCGGAGGTCGCGGCGGCCGAGTCGGCCGCCGAACCGGAGGCCCGCGCGGCGCCGCACCCTGGCGCATGACCCCGCGCGGATCGAGCCGCTGCGGCGCGACGCCCCGCTTGCCCGGCGCCGCCGGAGCGTCTACGGTCCCCCCACGATGGATCGACCCCGTTCAAAGGCCGCCTTCGCGCGCGCACAGCGCGTCCTCGTCGGCGGCGTCAACTCGCCCGTGCGCGCGTTCCGCGCCGTCGGCGGCGACCCCGTCTTCGTCGCCCGCACCGAGGGCGCCTACGTCCACGACCTGGATGGCGCGCGGTACGTGGACCTCGTCGGCACCTGGGGCCCCGCGATCGTCGGACACGCGCACCCCGAGGTCATCGAAGCGGTCACGCGCGCGGCGCAAAACGGCCTCTCCTTCGGCGCGTGCTGCGAGGCCGAGGCCGCGCTCGCCGAGCTGATCCTCAGCGCCCTGCCCGGCCACGACAAGGTGCGCTTCGTCAACAGCGGCACCGAGGCCGCGATGAGCGCCGTGCGCCTCGTCCGCGCCGCGACCGGGCGCGCGAAGCTCGTCAAGTTCGAGGGCTGCTACCACGGCCACCTCGACGCGCTGCTCGTCGCCGCGGGCTCGGGCGCTGCGACGCTCGGCGTCCCGGACTCCGCCGGTGTCACAGCCGCGATGACCAGCCAGACGCTGCTCGCGCGTTACAACGACCTCGAGGGCGTCGCGCGCCTCTTTGCTGAACAGGGCCGCGAGATCGCCGCGCTCCTGGTCGAGCCCGTCGCCGGCAACATGGGCTTCGTACGGCCCGAGCCGGGCTTCCTCGAGGGCCTGCGCCGCCTGTGCGACGAGCACGGCGCGCTGCTCGTCTTCGACGAAGTGATGACGGGCTTCCGCGTCGCGTGGGGCGGCTACCAGCGCGTCGCAGACGTCCAGCCCGACGTCACGATCCTCGGCAAGGTCATCGGCGGCGGGATGCCGGTCGCGGCATACACCGCCCGCGCGGAGCTCATGGACCAAGTCTCGCCGCTCGGCCCCGTCTACCAGGCGGGCACGTTGAGCGGCAACCCGATCGGAATGGCGGCCGGCATCGCGACGCTCGAGCTCTGCCGCGCGCCAGGCTTCTATGACGCGCTGCACGCGCGCTCGACGGCGCTCGCCGACGGCCTCATCGCGGCCGGGCGCGACGCGGGCGTGCCGCTGTCCGCAGGCGCATTGGGCGGCATGGCCGGCTTCTTCTTCCGCGCAACGCTGCCGCGCGACTACGCCGAAGCACAGGCATCGGACCACGCGCGCTTCGCGCGCTTCTTCCGCGCGATGCTGGACCGTGGCGTTTGGCTCCCCCCGAGCAGCTACGAGGCGATCTTCATATCGAACGCGCACACGGAGGACGACGTGCAAGCGATCTTGGAGGCGGCGCGCGGCGCGCTCGCGGAGGTGAATCGATGAAGCTTCGAATGGGCACGCGGGGCAGCGACCTCGCGCTTTGGCAGACACGTTGGGTCGCGGCGCAGCTGCGCGAGCGCCACCCCGAGGTCGAGCTCGAAGAGGTCATCCTACGCACGCACGCGGAGGAGCGCCCCGACGACCCGCTGCAGGCCGGCATCTGGCCCGCAGGCGGCTTCGTCGCCGAGCTCGAGCGCGCGTTGCTCGCAGGCGAGGTCGACCTCGCCGTTCACAGCTACAAGGACCTGACGACCAAGTCTCCGGCTGGCCTCATCATCGCTGCCGTGCCTGTGCGCGCGGCGCGGGAAGATCGCCTCGTGTGCAAGGAAGAGCACGTCCGCGCGCGCATCGAGGCGCTCCTCGACGGCACGGACGAGGGCCCCCCGCTGCGCATCGCGACGAGCAGCCCGCGCCGCGCCGCGCAGCTCCTGCATTGGCTCGGCGCAGAGGCCGTGCCGATCCGCGGCAACGTGCCGACGCGCCTCGCGAAGGCAATGGAGCCCGGCATCGACGCCGTGATGCTCGCGGGCGCGGGCCTCGATCGCCTCCAACTCAAGCCGCCGCACGTCGTCGAGCTCGCCCTGGAGGACTTCCCCACCGCGCCCGCCCAAGGCGCGCTGGCCATCCAGACGCGGGTCGATTCGGAGGCCGAGGCGCTCGTGCGCCCCCTCGATGTGCTCGACCTGCGCCGCGCGGTGGACGCCGAGCGCGCTTTCTTGGCCCAAATGGACGCCGGATGCCATTCCGCGGTGGCGGCCATGGCGGAGGTCGACGGCTCCGTCGTACGCTTGCACGCCCAGGTCTTCGTCGACACCGAGTCGGATCCTTTCGACGAGGTGGCCTACGGCACGGATGCGGCGCTCCTCGGGCGCACGCTCGCGCGCCGTGCCATCGACGAGCTCGGGCTCGCGCGCGAAGGCGAAACGGAGCCCGCCGAATGAACCCACAGAACAACCCCAGCACCGCCCTCCCGCCCCTCACCGACCGCTGGCGCGTTTGGGTCACGCGGGACGAGGATGCGCGCGGCCCGCTGTCATCGGCGCTCGAAGTCGCAGGCCGCGCCCCAGTGCTGGCGCCCGTCCTCCAGATCGCCTCGCTCGCCGAGCCGGACGCGCTCGTCGTGCCGCTGACCGACCTCACCCCGGACGATTGGCTCGTCCTGACGAGCGCGCGCGCGGTCGAAGCGCTGCCGCGGATCGGCACGCGCGCGCGTGTCGGCGTCGTCGGCCCTGCGACGCGCCGCGCCGCCGAGGCCCTCGGCCTCAAGATCTCGCTCGAGTCGCGCGACGGCACCGCCGCGGGCCTCTGGAAAGAGATCGATCGCCGCGCGGGCCGCGTGCGCATCCTGTTCCCGCGCTCGGAGCTCGCCGAGGTGCCGACGCTCGCCGGCGTCGAGATCTCCGCGCCCGTCGTCTATGGCACGCGACCGCGCGCCTTCGACGTCAGCGTCGCGACGCGGGTGGACGCGGCCGCGTTCGCGAGCCCCAGCGCCGTGCACGCCGCGGCCGACGTGCTGCGCGCGCACCCGCTGATCACCCTGTCGATCGGCCCGACGACCAGCGACGCGCTGCTGTCGATCGGCGTGCGCGACGTGCGCGAAGCCAAGTCTCCGACGTTCTCAGCGCTCGCCCGCACGCTCTGAGGGACGCCTCCCCGGACCCCGCCCGGCATGATGACGACGACCACCACCCCTTTCGACGCGGTGCTCTGGTCGCGTCTGCAGCGCTTCGAGTTCGATGCCCCTGGCGCGAGCCTCTCGTTCTCGAAGCGCCTCGCGCGTGACAACGGGTGGAGCCACGCGTTTGCGCTGCGCGTGATCGAGGAGTACCGACGCTTCCTGTACCTCTGCTGCGCGGCCGGACACCCCGTTACGCCGTCGGACGAGGTGGACCAAGCGTGGCACTTGCACCTGTGCTACACCCGCTCGTACTGGGAGGACCTGTGTAGCGAGACCCTCGGGCGCCCGGTCCACCATGGCCCGACGCGCGGCGGCAGGAGTGAGGGCGCCAAGTTCGAGGACTGGTACGAGCGCACGCGCGCGTCCTATCGCGCGCACTTCGGCGCTGAGCCGCCGCTGGACCTCTGGCCCTCGAACGCGGTGCGCTTCGGGAGCCAGCGCTTCGAGCGCGTCGACCGCGCGCAGCAGCTCGTCATCCCACGTCGCGCAGTGCGCTCATCCGTCGCCGCGTTCGCCGCGAGCCTCGCGCTGGCGGGCTGTGCCACCTCGCTCGCGCTGAGCGACGCGACCACGGTCTTCGTCTTCATCGCGCTCCTGGCAGTGATCGTGGTCATTGCAGAAGCGACGCCAGCCGCCAAGTCGCGGCGCAAGCGGCGCAGAGGTCGTGGCAAGCGGCGAGGCGGGAAGCGCGGCGGGGGGACCGGCTGCAGCGCCACGAGCTGCGGCATGTCGGACAGCGGTTGCAGCAGCGGCGACAGTGGCTGTGGCGGGAGCGGCTGCGGCGGCGGCGGTTGTGGAGGCGGCGGCTGCGGCGGTGACTGACCCGCCGCGCTCGCCGCTCTAGCCCTTGGACAGCGCGCGCGCGAAGTCCAACGCGCCGTACGTGAAGACCACGTCCGCGCCCGCGCGCCGGATCGACGTCAGCGACTCCGCCAGGCAGCGGTCGTAGTCCGCCCACCCGCGCTCCGCGGCCGCCCGCAGCATCGCGTATTCGCCGGAGACGTGGTACGCAGCCAACGGCACGTCGACGACGTCGCGCAGCCGCGCGAGCACGTCGAGGTACGGCAGCGCGGGCTTCACCATCAAGAGGTCCGCGCCCTCGGCGACGTCGAGCGCCGCCTCGACGAACGCCTCGCGCATGTTCGCGGGGTCCATCTGGTAGGTGGCCTTGTCGCGCGGGATGTCCTCGGCGTCCACGGGCGCAGAGTCGAGCGCGGCGCGGAACGGGCCGTAGAACGCGCTCGCGTACTTCGCGCAGTACGCGAGGATCGCGGCGCGCTCCAAGCCCGCCGCGTCGAGCGCGCGCCGGATCGCGCCGACGCGCCCGTCCATCATGTCCGAGGGCGCGACGATGTCCGCGCCGGCCTCGGCCTGCACCTGCGCCTGCGCGCAGAGCGCCTCGACCGTGAGGTCATTGTGCACCTCGCCGCCCAGCACGATGCCGTCGTGGCCGTGCGCGGAGAACGGGTCGAGCGCCACGTCCGCGATGAGGCAGCTCCCCGGCACCGCCGCGCGCAGCGCGCGCAGCGCGCGGCAGACGAGGTTCCCCGGGTTGCGCGACTCCGCGCCGTCGGGCGTCTTCAGCGCGTCGTCGATGCGCGGAAAGAGCGCGAACGACACGACGCCGAGGTCCGCGGCCGCGCGCGCGAGCTCTGCGGCGCTCTGCAGCGTGTGGCGCGCGACGCCAGGCATCGCAGCGATCGGCTCGGAGCGCGCGCCGTCGCCCTCGATCAAGAAGATCGGCAGCACCAGCTGCTCCGGGCGCACGACGGTCTCGCGCACGAGCCCGCGCAGCGCGGGCGTCCGGCGCAGGAGCCGCGGGCGGCGCGCGCCGAGCTCCAGCGGGCGCTCGACGGCGCTCGCGCGATCGAAGGGTTCGTGTCGTGTCATGGCTGCTGCTCCGCGAGGATCCTACGCGCGACGCGCACGCCGCGCGCCACACAGTCGTTGACGCTGACCCCGTCGAGGTACGTGCCAGCGAGGGCGAGGCCGGGCTGCCGCGCCTCCAGCGCGCGGACCCGCGCGACCCGCGCGCCGTGCCCCGGGTGATAGATCGGCACCGCGCCGGGCCAGCGCGCGATGTCCACGGCGACAGGGCTGCCCGCTGGGCCGGCGCGGAGCCCGGCCAAGCGGCGCAGGACGTCGAGCGCTGCTTCCGTGAGCTGCGCCTCGGGCGCCGCTGCCAGCGCGGGGTGGCGCGTGCCGCCGAAAAAGACGCGCAGCGACACATGGCCAGCCGGCGCCTGCGCAGGGAAGACGCTGCTGGCATAGAGCACGCCCAAGGCCGGCTCGTCGCGGTCGCTGCGCGCGACGAGGAAGCCGTAGCCCTCCAGCGGCGCCGCGAACGCGTCGGCGCAGAAGCCGAGGTTCACGACCGTGAGCGAGGCGTGCTCCACCGCGCGGAGCTCCGCCGCGAGCGCGTCGCCGCCGCCGGGCAACGGCGCGACGAGCGCCGCGGTCGCGCGCGCGCCGACGGCGAGCACGACCCGGCGCGCCTCCAGGACGTCGCCGTCCGCGGTCGTCGCGCGCCAGCGGTCGCTCGCGCGTCGCAGCTGCGCGATCGGCGTCGCGCCAGTGAACCGCAAGCCCAAGCGCCGCGCGAGCGCGCGCGGCAGCGCGCCGAGGCCGCCCTCGAAGGACAACATCCCGCGGGGCTTCGGCGTCTGGTCGGTTGCGTGGCGCGCCGCGCGCCGCCGCTTGACGAGGCCCACGAGCGGCGAGCGGCCGCCGTCGTCGAGGTCGCCGAGGAACGGCAGCGCCGTGCGCGCCTCCAGCTCGTCGCTCTCGACGCCGAAGACGCCGACGGTCAGCGCGCTGACGAGGTTGTCCGCGATCCGCGGGCCAAAGCGCCGCCGCGCGACCTCGTCGACGGTCGCCCCGCGCTCCAGGCCCGCGGGCGGGCGCGCGCTGAGCGCGAGCCCCGCCCCCGCCCGCAGCGCGCCGCCGACGCCGATCAGCGGCGAGCGCAGCAACGCGCCGAGCCGCGTCGGTACCGGATGCAGCCGCCCGCCCTGCAGCACGAAGCGCCGCGCCCCGCGCGTCGGGTCCACCGGCGAGACCCGCAGCTCCCCCGCGAGCTCCTGCAAGAGCGCGCCGAACTCCGGCGCGCGGCACAGCACGTTGAACGGGCCTTGCTCGAACAGGAAGCCGCTCAGCTCGCGCGTCGAGGTCACCCCGCCAGGCGACGCGCCTGCCTCGACGCAGCGCACATCGGCGCCGTGCCGCGCGAGGTGCTCCGCGGCCGCGAGGCCCGCGACGCCGCCGCCGATGACGAGGACTTCGTACACGCTCAAGCGCGCTCTGGCCCTTCGTGCGCCGCGTCGAGGAACGCGACGACGTTGTCGAAGGGCGTGCCCTTCAGGATGCCGTGGCCCAGGTTCAACACGTGCCCGCGCCCTTCGCCGGCCTCGACACACGCGCGCACGGCGCCTGCGATCTCGGCGGGCGTGCCCGAGTGCAACAGCCGGTTGCAGACGTTGCCCTGCAGACCCACGCGCGGCCCGAACGCGGCGCGCGCCGCGCGGAGGTCGACGCCCGTCGCGAGGCTGTAGGCGTCCGCGCCGGCCGGGCGCAGGAGGCCGATGTCCTGCGCGTCGCGCGCGAAGAGGATGCGCGGCGCGCGCCCGGCCAGCGGCTCCAACGCGCGCCGCTGGTACGGCGCGCACCAGGTCGTGTACTCCGACGGCGAGACGAGGTCCGCGCAGCTCTCGAAGAGCTGCACGGCGTGCACGCCCGCGTCGATCTTCGCGCTGAGGTACGCGGACGTGACATCGGCGAGCCGCTCGAGCAGCGCATGGGCCGCGGCCTCGTGCGAGCGCAAGAAGCTGCGCACCTCGCCGCCATCCCCGGGGCTGCCGCCCGCGACGAGGAACGCGAGCAGCGTGAACGGCGCGCCCGCAAACCCGAGGAGCGGCAGCTCGCCCGCGAGGAGGTCCAGCGCGCGCTGGATGCTCTCGAAGACAAACGGCAACGCCGCGCGCGGGTCGTAGGCCGCGAGGCGCTCTGCGTCGTAGGCGGTGCGCACCGGGCGCGCCAAGGTCGGCCCGGGGCGGAACACGAAGTGCGCCCCCATCGGCGTCAGCAACGTGAGGATGTCCTGGTACAGGATCGCGGCGTCGACGCCGAGCCGCACGGGCAGCAGCGTGATGCGCGCGGCGTACTCGGGGTGCCGGAACAGGTCCTCGAGCTCCAGGCCGGCCTCCGCCCGCAGGCGGTGGTACTCAGGGTCGAAGCGCCCCGCCTGCCGCATCATCCACACAGGCGTGCGCGGCGTCGCTTCGCCTGCGAGCGCGCGCAGGACGAGGTCGTTCCTCGGGCGCGCGCCCACAGCGAGGCTGGGTTCGGTCGATCGGGTGCTGCTCATGTCAGGCGCTCGCAGAGAAGGTCTCGGGCTGGCCGGCCTTGTAGGCGTCAGGCACGAGGTACGCGTCGAAGACCGCGGCGACGTTGCGCATCAGGACCCGCCCGAGCGGCCACGTCAGCGCGAATGAGCCGTCGTCCGCCACGCTGACGAGGCCGTCGGCTTGCAGCTCGCGCAGCTTCGCGAGCTCGCCCGCGAAGCGCTGCGTGAACGGCGCGCCGGGGAAGGCCGCGACGTGGCGCGCCGCGTCGATGCGCGCGTCGCCGTAGAGGCGCGTCAAGAGCGCCTGGCGCTCCGCGTCCTCCGCCGTGAGCGCGAGCCCGCGCCGAGCAGGCTCGCGGCCGGCCTCGATGCTCTCCGCGTAGGCGTCGTGCACGTGCTCGTTCTGCAAGAACGCGCGCCCTGGGAAGACCGAGATCGCCGAGCAGCCGAGGCCGACGAGGTCCAGCGGCGCGCCGGTCGTCATCCCCTGGAAGTTCCGCGTCAACGTCCCGTCGCGCTTCGCTTGCGCGAGCCCTTCGTCCGGCCGCGCGAAGTGGTCGAGGCCGATGAACTCGTAGCCCGCGGCCTCGAACGTCGCGACGCCGTCCAGGAACACGCGCAGCTTCTCGAGCGAGCTCGGGCACGCGTCGTGCGCCAGGCCGCGCTGCGCGGCGATCTTGTCCGGGATCGCGGCATAGTGGTAGTACGCGACGCGATCGGGCGACAGAGCCAGCGCGCGCGCCAGCGTGTCGGCGACCGTCGCGCGAGTCTGGTACGGCAAGCCGTAGATGAGGTCGAAGTTGACCGACGCGAAGCCCAGCTCGCGCGCGTCGCGCACGAGGGCCGCGACCTGCTCGTAGGGCTGCACGCGCCGCACGTGCTCCTGCACGCGCGCGTCGAAGTCCTGGACGCCCATCGAGACGCGGTTGAAGCCGAGCTCGCGCAGGAGCGCTAGCTGCTCGCGGGTCGTCACTCGCGGGTCGACCTCGAGCGAGACCTCAGCGTCCGGCGCGAGCGTGAAGAGCTCCAGCGTGCGCCGATGCAAGCGCGCGATCTGATCGAGGTCGAGGTACGTCGGCGTCCCGCCGCCCCAATGCAGCTGCCGCACGACGCGGCCGCGGCCGACGTCGGCGGCGCGCCACTCGAGCTCGGTCATCAACGCGGACAGGTAGCGCTCGACGCGGCCCTGCCCCTCGCGGACGTCGCGCCGCAGGACAGTCTTGTTGCACGCGCAGAACGTGCACAGGGCCTCGCAGAACGGCAGGTGCAGGTAGAGCGACAGGTCGCGCCCGGGCTGGCTCAGCGCGCGCAACGTGCGCGCGTCGCTGGGCCCCGCAGCGCCCGCCGGCCCGCCCGCGGTGAGCGTGCGCCACCACGTCGGCATCGGGTACGAGACGTGGCGCGGCAGCGAGAGGCCGGAGTAGCGTTGGAACGTCGCTTCATCCAGCGGGAGTCGGTCGGACAGGGCGCTCACGCGATGCCTCCTTGGACGCAGCTTGTGTCGGGTTTGGGTTCGGGCCGGGGCTTGGAGGCTTCGCGCAGCGGCGCGGACGCGGACGCGGGCGCGGCCTCCGCCGCGCGCTCAAGCGCGGCGCTCGGCCCGAGCGCCGCCGCCCGCAGCTGCGCTTCAACCGCGCGCTGCGCCGCCGCGAACGCGGGCGCGGCGATCACTTGGTCGGCGTGCCGATCGACGCAGCTCGAGAGCTCCGCCGCCGAGACGACGCGGACCCCTTTGACCTCCGCGAGGCCTTCGGTCGAGCCGTGGACGTTGAAGTCGACGATGACCAGCGGCCGCGCCGCGAAGTCGCGCAAGCCCTCGATATGGCCGCGGCGCAGGACCGGCTGCTCGCGGTCCACGCCGAGGAACAGCACGTCGACGCCAGCGATCGCCGCCAAAACGTCCGGCTGGTCGTACTCGTCGACGACCATGCGCTTGGCGCCTTTGGCGAGCGCCGCGAGCACCTTGGCGAGGCGCCGCTGCGTCGCGCTGCGATAGACGACCGTGACACGCTCGTCCGCGACGGCGCAGTCCTTCGCGAGCAGCTCGACCAGCGACACCGTCGTCGTCGAGCCGCCGACCAGCGCGACGCGCGCGTGATCGAGCCCGAGGTCCCCCAGCAATGGCGCCAGCGCCGCGCGGCAATAGTCGGTCGCGAAGCCGCCCCACGGCGTCTCCCCGCGCAGCGCGCGCACTTGGCGGCCCGTCTCGTCGATGAGCCGCGCCGCGCCGGCGCCCGCAGCGCCCGCGCCCTCGGCCATGCGCCGCGCCGACGCGAGCTGCTCCAACACGTCCGTGTCGCCGGGCAAGCGGCTGTTGAGGCCGCTGGCGGTGCGCAAGAGGTGCCAGTAGCCGTGCTGCCCCACGCGCACTTGCGCGTGGGCCGCGTGCTCGCCGGCGAGCGCCTCGCGCAACCCCTCTGCGACGACGGCGGGGTCCACGCCCTCGCGCGCGAGCGCGTACAGCTCGTAGCGCTGGCACGTGTTGTAGAGCCACGCCTCCTCGACGTCGGCGCGCGCGGCGACGCGCGCGACGAGCTCCGCGGCCTCCAGCTGCGGCCGTTTGACCGCGTGGAAGACCGGCTCGGGCGTCGCGGTGACGTCGAGCTCACGCGGCGTCTCGAGGCGCCGCTGCGTCGCGAACCCGACGACCGCCAGGCGGCGCGCGAGGGCTTCGATCGGCAAGCGCGCGGCGCGCGGCGCGAAGAGCGGCGTCGGCCGCGTCCCGGGCGCGACGCGGTGCGCGCCGCGGCGCACGAGCCCGACGAGGGCGTCCAAGAAGCCCGGGTCGTCGTTGTTCGCGTCCACGCGCACCAAGCGCCCGCCGCCCGACGCGCGCGCGAACTCCTCGGCGTACTCCACGCCGATCTCCTCGAGCGTCTCGAGGCAGTCCGCGGTGAAGCTGAGCGGCAGGCACAGGACGTTCTGCTCGCCCGCCTGCGCGAGCTCCGCCAGCACCGCGCCCGTCGAGGGCGAGAGCCACGGCACGGGCCCGAGCTTGCTTTGGAAGCCGATGCGCACGCGCTCCTGCGGCCAGCCGAGCCGCTCGCGCACGAGCTCCAGCGTGCGCCGCACGTGGCCCTCGTAGGGGTCGCCGTCCGCGACGTACTTCTGCGGCAGCGAGTGCGCGCTGATCAGCAGGACCGAGTTCTCGGGGTTGAGCCCGTGCGCGAGCGCGGCGCGGTGCACCTGGCGCGCGGTCGCGTCCACGTAGCCCGCGTCGTCGTACCACTCGGCGCGCACGGAGACGTTGAGCCGCAGGCCCCGGCGCTGGTCCGTCAGCCGCCGCAGCTCGCCGTAGAACGCCTCGAGCGCCGTCCCGGTCGTCGGGCCGGACCACTGCGGGTACATCGGCACGACGACGAGGTCGGTGATCCGCTCGCTGGCGATCCGGTCGAGGACCGCGCGGATCGACGGGTTGCCGTAGCGCATCGCGTAGAACACCTGCCACCCGCGCGGCAAGCGCTGCCCGAGGCCGGCGGCTTGGCGCGCGGTGATGACGGCGAGGGGCGAGCCCTCGTCCGTCCAGACGGTGCGGTACGCGCGCGCCGACTTGCGGCCCCGGGCCAAAGCAATGATGCGCGACAGCACCGGGTTGAACCAGCGCAGCGCGCGCGGCAGCCGGATGACCCACGGGTCCGCCAGGAACTCCGCCAGGTAGCGCCGCACGTCGGCGACCTCTGGCGAGTCCGGGGTGCCGAGGTTCAGCAGCAAGACAGCGCGGCGCGTGTCCACGTGGCACACACAGGGCTGCAGGCCGCTGCTGCAGCGCTCGTGGGGCGCGCAGGCGCTGGCCGTGCCGCAATGCAGCGGCGACGGAACGGTCGAGTCGAGGGAGACCCCGGGCGTCGGGGCGTCTCCTGCCGCGCGCTCTGCGCGGACAGATCGGTCGTGTGTAAGCACCGGAGCCTCCTCCGGTAGACCCCAGGCAGGGCGCCCGAGGCATCGTCCTAAGCGTCGATCCAGCAGCGCGCGCAGGCCGCGCGCCGCACATCAGTGGCGGATCGAACGGGGCGGCGCGCGGCCGAAGCGCGCGCCCTGGACGGGCACCGGCACCGGCGCGAGCGCGCGGCGACGGCGGACGAGGAGGCCGGCCTGGTCGCGCCAGAGCGCGCCAGCGCGCGCGGCGTCGCGCAGGAAGCGAGCGAGCCAACGCTTGGGCTCAGCCCGCGCCGCGGCGGGCGCGACGGCGAGGGTCACGACGGCGGCGGTCTTCGAGGCGAGGCCGAGCTGCTCGAACGCGACCTCCGGGTGCGCGAGGCACGTCGCGATCAGGAACGCGACGACGGCGCCGCGGCGCGAGGGCAATCGGAGCCAGCGCACGTCTGCGAGCTTCGCGGCGAAGAGCGCCTGCGCCGCGAGCAGCGCGAGGAAGCCTGGCAGGCCGCCCTCGCCGGCGAAGATCCCCGCCCCGACCTTGGCCAGCGGCCAGAGGTGGAGGACCAGCATCGCGGCCCAAACGCCGCGGGCCCACGTGACCCTGCGCGAAGGGGCGCCGCTCGTCGCGGCGCCACGCCCCTGCAGCGCGTGCAGCCGGGCGGGCCGATGCGCGGCCCCGGGCGCTCGCTCGAGCGTGCCCGCGGTCGTGGCGTCGTGCTGGTCGCGCGTCGGTCTCACCGGATCTCAATGTCGTCTGAACGGCCTGCTTCGGCGTGAGATTCTGCCCAAAACGAGCGGAGCGTCTCTAAAAGGTCGCGGCTCGGGGTCGCAGAACACACCTCCGAAACCCGGGGGGCAGCCCGAGGTTCCGGCGGCGTGGCGGCCCTTAGCGGGTCACTTCGAGGGTGATCACAGCCAGCGCCGTCGAGACCACCCACCCCTGCTCGCAGGTGTCGAGCCACGTCGAGTCCGCGCCGACCGACGCCGACACGACGCGGCGCAGCCGCCCGTCGCGACGGAGGAGCGCACGCCCCGGCGCGGCCGTCGTGAGGCGCGCGTAGCCGAGCCACCCGAGGGCGCGGGTCTCACCGGTCAGCGCCGGGTGCCGCGCGCCAACGCCGCCGAGCGCCTCGCTCGCGCGCAGGTCGGCGAGCTCTTCGAAGTAGACGTCGATCGCCGCGGTGGCGCCTCGGCGCTTGATGCGCTCCAGCCGCGTGAGGGCCGCGTCCGCCGCGAACGTCAGGCCGCACATGCCGCGACCCGTGTCGCCGGGCGGCGGCTCGATGAGGTCGGAGTAATGGCCCTTGGCGCCGCGCAGGGCGACGAGCGCGTCCGCCGCGCGCGCGAGGAGCGCGTCATCGAGGGCGAACTCGCCGACCTCACCCTCGGCCGCGCGCGCGCGCAGGAGCACGTCGAGGGCGAACCCCGTGTGCACACTGGACACGCGCGGCGCGGCGCCCGCGGCGTCGATCCAGCGCGCGCCGAGCGACCCGGCGCTCGTCCAGCCCCCGTTCGGATCGGCCGCAGCGACCAGGGTCGCGAGCGCCGCCTCGACCTCCTCCGCGCGCGACCACCCGACGGCGTAGCGCGTCAGTTGAATGTCGGCCCACGTCGCGGCGAGGAGGGCGTCCCCTGCGCGCTCCGCGTGGACGCCGCACGTGTCGAGCCATTCGACGGCCCGCTGCGCCGCGTCGTGGGCGCCGACGGAGTGCAGGGCGAGCGCGGCGAACGCAGTGACCTGGCACGCGGGCACGGCGTAGGACCCTGGGAACGAGCCGTCGGGCTGCTGCGCCTCCAAGAGCCGCGCCGTGGCCTCGGCGATGACCTCGTGCTCGGGGCGTGGGCGCAGCGGCAAGCGAAAGAGCTCGAAGTCCGAGAAGTCGGCGACGTAAGCCGCGCGCGCGCGGGCCTTCAACGCCCACGGTGACCCCGGGTGCTCCGCGACGAGCGCGGCGAGGAGCGCGGGCTGCTCTGCGCGCGGCGCGCGTGCGGCGTCGAGGTACGCGGCGCCGACGACGTCGTCCTGGTTCACATCGACGCGCAGCCCCGCCTGGTCGAGCCACGCGGCGACGGAGCCCGGGTCCGCCGGCGCGAGGCGCTCGAGCGCATGCGACACGTGGCCGTCAGCATCGACGAGCGCGAGCGCGGGCGGCGTCAGGCCGCGCAGCGGCTTCTCGGCGCTCGGGACGTCGAACTCGAGCGAGTCCCGCATGCGGCGCGCGATGACCGAGCGCAGCGCCTCGTCGCTCGTCTCGACCGTGGCGACGACAAACCGCTCTGCGATGCGGCTCCTCACGCGCGGATCCGCGAGGACGATCCCGTGCACGAGCCGCTCTTGCAGCGAGAGCGCTGCCTCGCCGTGCGCATGGTCGCCAGTGACGACGACGAGGAGCTCGCGCCCGAGCGCAGCCGCGCGCGCCTGCGCCGCCGGCAGGTCGAGGTCACGTTGAACGAGGGCGGCGAGCTCGGCCTCGACACCGTCCGCCCGCGTGTCCCCTGCTGTGGTCGCGGTCCAAGCGTGCGCGGCGCCCGGCGCCTCACTCGGGCTGGCCTCCTGCTGGGCCGCCGGGGCCGCGGCGAGGGAGAGGAGCGAGGACGCGAGGGCGCCGAGGAGCGGGATCGACATGGGACACAGGGAGTGCGCGGCGGGCTGTGGGGCGATGCGGACCGCATCGTAGCTCGGACGTTCATCGGCCTGTACGGCGCCGCGCCCAAGGCGTTGGCCCCGCGGATCCGAGCGGATGGATGCAGGTCCGTTGCGGCCGGGGCCGGGCCCGCGCTCCAATGCGCGCCCGTGAACCAAGGTTACGTCTACCGGCACTTCATCCAGCCTGCCACAGCAGGGCGCACCGTCTTGGCGCACCACGTGGCGGTGTTCACGCGCGCCACCGAGGCCGAGTGGCGCGCGCGGATCGACGCAGGGCAGGTGCGGATCAACGGCGTGACGGCCGACCCCTTGCGCGTCCTCGCGGCGGGCGACCGCGTCACGTTTCACCGGCCGCCGTGGGAGGAGCCCGACGCGCCGCTGGCCTTCGACGTCGTGTATGAGGACGCGGACGTGCTCGTCGTCACGAAGTCGTCCGGGCTGCAGGTCCAGCCAGGGGGCACGTTCCAGGAGCACACGCTCTGGCACCAGGTCCGCGTGAGCGCGCCGGACCGGGCGGACGCCTCGCACGTGCACCGGCTCGGCCGCGGGACGTCGGGGCTCGTGCTCTTTGGGAAGACGAGACAGGCGCGCGCGTCGCTGTGCGCGCAATTCCGGCGCCGCGAGCCGTGCAAGACGTACCTCGCGCTCGCGCGCGGGACGGGGCTGCCGACGTCGGTGCAGGCGCGGCACCCGATCGGGCCGATCCCCCACGGTCCGATCGTCGTGTGGTGCGCGCAAGCGGGCGGGAAGGCCTCCCACACGCGGCTCCGCGTGCTCGCGCGCGACGCGGCCAAGGAGCGCTCGCTCGTCGCGGCGCAGCCGATCACGGGGCGCCCGGACCAGATCCGCATCCACCTGGCGGCGTGCGGCGCGCCGCTCGTCGGCGACCGCCTCTTTGCGCCGGGCGGCGGCATCGCGGAGGACGTGCCGCCGGGGCTCGGCGGCTATTTCCTGCACGCTGCGGGCTTGCGCTTCGAGCACCCGACCCATGGCCGGGCGGTGAAGCTGCGCGCGCGGCCGAGCTGGGCCTGAGCGCGCCCTGAGCGAGCTCGAGCAAACTCGAGCAAGCGCGCAGATGCCTGAAGCGGCTCGAAGAAGCGCGAGGCCCGACGTTCGAGCGAACGGCGGGCCTCAGCGGCACAGTCAGAACCAGGAGAGAGAGAATCGAACCAGGAATCCCGACTGGGGCGTGCGCAGCGGGAACCAGTCGCCGCGCGAGGTGCCCCGTCGTGGGCGTGATCAGGCGGCGCGCTTGCCGAAGTTCGAGCGCGGGCGGCCGCCTTTGGACTTGCGCGCCTCGAGCGTCGCGTTGAAGGCGGTCCACTCGGCCGCGGAGAAGAGGCGGACTTCGCTGCCGCACTCGACGCAGTAGCTCACCTCGATGCTCGCCAGGTAGCGGACGTTCTTGTCGCAGCAGGGGCAGTACTTGGTGGCGGCGTAGAAGTCGGCGGTTTGCATGGCTGGCTCTCGTGGCGTCGTGTGGACGATGGAGCAGAAGCCACGCCGGTGCCAAGTCCGGCCAAGCGCGCATCGGCCGCGCGCAAACCCACCAGGGACAGTCACTTACATCGCAGTGACCGCGTCGACGTCGGCCGCCACTCGAAGAATGGTGTCCAAAGAACGCGACGCGCCGTGTCGCGCGTGTCGGACACGTCCAACCAGCGCGACGCCGCAGTTCGCGCGCGACCGGCCGCGCGAGCGACGCGTCCTTTGGCGGCCGGGCAAACAGCTCCGTGACCCAGCCGAAGCAAGTGGGCCGAGGGCTCGCCGTTCACTCCCCGAGGAGGCGCTCGACCTGTGCGCGGAACGCGCGCTTCAGCTCCTCGTGCGCTGCGCCCGTCGCTGGGCCCGAGAAGCCCGTGTACACCGCGCGGACCACGCCCTCCGCGTCGACGAAGAGCGTCGTCGGGTACGCGTGCACCTGGTCGAGCACCGGGAACGCCGCCCGCGCCGCGCGTTTGTCCGGCGGGCCCGCCAAGAAGATCGGCCAGTCCGCGCCACGCGCGCGGGTGTAGTCGAGCACCCGCGCGCGCTTGGCGGCGGGGTCGTCGCCCGCTTCGAACGCGAGGCCGATGACTTCGGGCTGCCGCGGCCCATAGGCCTCGCGCAGCTCTCGCGCATCAGCGCGGCCGCATCTCGCCACAGTTCGGGCACCACGTCCCGGTGGCGCTGCTGGCGTCGCGCGTCCAGGCGCTGGGCCCAGGCTGCTCATTTCGCCCGCGAGGCTCTGCAGCTCAATGTCCGCGAGTCGTACCGCAGGGTCGGCGCGGCACAGCGTGAACGCGTCAGGGAGGGCCGCCGCAGGGTCACGCTCAGCGCTCCAGGCCTGGTGCCAGCTGGCGCCCGACCAAAAGTCGCCGACCAAGCGGCCGTCGTCCCCGAGCCGCGCGCGGAACAGGAACGCGTGCGCGCCATCGAAGCACGACAGCGCGAGCTCGGCGCCGCGCGCGGTGCCCGCGAGATAGCGGTAGTCGCCCATCATCGTCCAGGAAGGTGCCACCGGACCTCGCCCGGGCAGCCCTCGACCGCCGCGAACACGCCGACCGCAGGGTACGGCTCGCCGTCGAACTGCACCTTCCAACGGCCCGCGACGTCGAGCGGCTCGCCCTCGATCTGGAACGTCGGACCGGACTCCCCTCGGCCGTCGGTGACCACGTACGGCCAAGGCTCCACACGCGCTGCGAGCGCCTGCTCGCCGGAAGCGCTGCGCTTCGTCCACGTGCCCGTCGCAGAGAACGAGTCCCCGTGCCGCTGCGTCACGTCGAGCACGAGCTCTGAGTCGTAAGGCGGCATCCGCAGCGTCAGGCGCTCGCCCTGAGCCGCGACCTCGATCGGGACGTGCTCGGCGCCGTTCGAGAGCCCGACGGGCCAAGCGAGCACCGTGGAGAGCCCGAAGACGAGCTCGCCGCCAGGGCTCATAAGGACAGCGCGGTGCAGCGCGGTCGTCTGCGGCGCGGTCGTCTGGGGCGCGGTCGTCTGGGGCGCGGCGCGCGCGACGCGGGCAGCTTGGGCCGCGAGGCCGCACACGATCGCCAGCGCGCACCACCCGAAAGCGCGCGAGGCCCGCGCGCCAAATCCGAGCGCGCTCGAACGAAGCCTGCCCGATCCAGACAAGCGGGACGCGGGCGCGCGGCGAGGGGTGACGGAGGTGCGGCCCATACGCGCTCCATTGGACCATCAAGCGCGAGGCCCGTCGTTCGTGAGAACGGCGGGCCCCAGTGCGACTCAGTGCGACACAGTGCGCCTCAGGGGCGCGTCACGGACAAGGAGAGAGAGAATCAGTCGCTTCAGGAATCCCGACCGGGGCCTGGCGCAGCGGGAACCAGTCGCCGCGCTGTGTGCCCCGTCGTGGGCGTGATCAGGCGGCGCGCCGGCCGAAGTTCGAGCGCGGGCGGCCGCCTTTGGACTTGCGCGCCTCGAGCGTCGCGTTGAAGGCGGTCCACTCGGCCGCGGAGAAGAGGCGCACCTCGCCGCCGCACTCGACGCAGTAGCTCACCTCGATGCTCGCCAGGTAGCGGACGTTCTTGTCGCAGCAGGGGCAGTACTTGGTGGCGGCGTAGAAGTCGGCGGTTTGCATGGCTGGCTCTCGTGGCGTCGTGTGGACGATGGAGCAGGAGCCACGCCAGTGCCAAGCGGCCTGGGAGCGCCGATCCATGCGCCATAACCTGCTGTCCGCGTAGGCTTTATGCGCATCCAATGGCCCCGACGTGCGCGCCCTCGCGGGCCGCCCGCCGCCCGCCGCGTCGCATGGGCGCGACACGCCGCGTCGCGGCTGCGCGACACGTCGAATCGCCGCGACACCGCGCGCGGCGACGGGCACAATCGGGGGGATGACACTCCTCGTTTCGCTCGCCCTCGCCGCCGCGGGGGTCACGTTTGGGCCGCCGGCTCAGGACCCGGACCAGGACGCTGGATACGGCGGCCCCGGCCCCGTCGAGGCGCCGCCGTTGTGCCCCGAGCCGCTGCTGTTCGAGCCCCGCTGGGCGCCGCTCGAGCTGACCGGCGCCGGGCGCGTCGTCTTCACCGAGGAGGCGCTGGAGCCCCTCGCCCACGTCCTCGCCGCCGACTTCGCCGCCGTCACGGGTGTCTCGCTCGCCGTGGCCGGCAAACCCGCGCGCTCCGGGGACATCGTGCTGACGCTCGGGTACCTGCCCGTCGAGCTGCGCCAGAACGACGAGGCCTTCTTCGTCGAAGTGCTCGACCACGTGCTGATCTCCGGCCAGACCGTCCGCGGCGCGGCGCGCGGCGCCGCGCGGTTCCTGCAGCTCGCCCAGCCCACCGCGCCGCCCACCGCGCCGCCGGCCGGCGCGCCCACAGCGGCCACGAGCGCCCCGCCGCCCAGCGCCCTCGTCGCGCCCGCCCGCATCGTCGACGCGCCGTCGGTGCGCTGGCGCGCGCTCGTCCTCACGCCCGCAGCGCTGCTGGAGGCCGACGGCAGCGTCTCGGCCGCGCACCTCGCGCGCCTCGTCGCCGCCGCGCACCTCGCCGGGCACAACGCGCTCGTCGTCGCGCAGCCCGACGGCGCCGCGTGGCCGACAGCGCAGCTCAACGAGGTCGTGCGCACGCTGCGCCTCACCGCCGACGCGCGCCAAGTGACGGTCGCAGCGACGCTGGAAGCCGGACCAGAGAGCGCGCTCGCCGTGGCGCCGCCCGCGATCATGGACCGCGTCATGGCAACGCCCGACGCGCTGCGCACGATCGCCGCGCGCCTCGACGCCGAGGGCACGGACCTCCTGTGCGCGCGGGCGCCGTTCTCAGGCACGCTCGCGCCCGACCTCTTGGGCGAGGGCGCGCCCGAGACGACGCGGCGCGCGCGCCGCTTCCTCGCCCCCATCGCGCCGATCGGGTCGCACTGGGAGGGCGCCGGCGCCGCGCAGCCGCTAGGCCAGCTCTACGGCCAACGCGACGCGCTGGAGCCCAGCGCGCCGCTTCCGGCCGCCTGGGTGGCAGCGCGGGACGAGGCCGCGAGCGCCGCGCTCGCGGGTGAAGCGTGGCACGGCGGGATGCGGTTCGACGCCTTGCGCGGCGCGGGCGAGCTGCGGCGCGTCCTCGACCGCGTCGACGCCGCCCTCGCGCGCGGGCGCTGACCGACGGCGCCGCGCGCGGCGCGCGCGGCCCTCACCCTTCCCGGCCGAACGGCGCGTGGAGCTGCGCGTACTTGCCGCCGGCCGCGACGAGCGCCGCGTGCGGGCCGCGCTCGATGACCTCGCCCTGGTCGATCGCAGGATCTCGTCGGCGTTCTGGATGGTGCTCAGCCGGTGCGCGACGACAAACGTCGTGCGCCCCGCGAGGAGCCCGTCGAGCGAGCGCTGCACCAGCTGCTCGGTCGCCGTGTCCACCGCGCTCGTCGCCTCGTCCAGGATCAAGAGCCGCGGGTCGGCGAGGAACGCGCGCGTAAAGCAGATCAGCTGGCGCTGACCCAGCGACAGGTTCGCGCCGCGCTCCCCCACGAGCGTCGCGTAGCCATCGGGCAGCGCCATGATCGTGTCGTGCGTCCCGAGCGCCAGCGCCGCCGCGCGCACCGCGTCGTCGGTCGCGTCCGGCCGCCCGTAGCGCACGTTGTCGAGCACCGTGCCGGTGAACAGGAAGTTCTGTTGCGACACGACCGCCGTCTGCCTGTGCAAGCTCTCGCCCGTGACCTCGCGCAGGTCATAGCCATCGACGAGGACGCGCCCGGACTGCGGCTGATAGAAGCGCGCGACGAGCGCCGTGATCGTCGTCTTGCCGCTGCCCGTCGCGCCGACGAGCGCGAACGTCTTGCCCGCGGGCGCGTCGAAGCTGACGTTGCGCAGGACCGGCCGCGCAGGGTCGTAGCCGAAGGTCACGTCTTCGAAGCGCACGTGGCCGGCGATGACGGGCAGGGCGCGCGCGCCCGCCACGTCAGCGACGTCGGGCCGCATGTCCAGCAAGCTGAAGACGCGCTCGGCGCCCGCCAGCGCCTGCAGCAGCTGGTTGTAGAAGTTGCCGAGGTTCAGGATCGGCCCCATGAACCAATCCCAATAGAGGTACGCCGCGACGACCGGGCCGACGCTGCCGCCGCTGACCTCGCCGGCCGCGATCAGATAGGCGCCATAGCCGAGGATGATGACGCGCCCGAGATAGCCCAGGACCTGCAGCAGCGGCTGGTACACGCCATTGACGCGCGCGACCGCGACGTTGTTGCGCGTGTTGGCCGCCTGCAGCTGGTTGAAGACCGCGAGGTTCGTGCCCTGTCGATCGAACGCGGTGACGACGCGCATCCCGCTGATGTTCTCGGCCAGGTTCGAGCTGACACGCGTGAACTCCTCGCGCACGACCTGGTGCATACGGCCGGCGCGCTTCAGGTAGACGATGTTGACGACGAACAGGACCGGCCCGAGCCACGCGACGGCGAGGAAGAGCCGCGGGCTCGTCCACAGGAGCATCGCGGCGGCCACCGACATGATCATCACGTTGGAGACCATCTGCCAGAGGCCCCAGACATTGACCTCGCGCATCGCATTGATGTCGCTGGTCATGCGGCTGATGATCCGCCCGAGCTTCGTCTTGTCGAAATAGCTCATCGACAAGACCTGCAGGTGCGCGAACATGCGGCGGCGCAGGTCGAACTGGACCGACTCGCCGGCGCGGGTCATCAAGAGGATGCACCAACGCAGCATCGCGACGGACAGCGCCGCCGCGCACACCCAGAGCGCGATGATGACCGCGACGCCTTGGACGCCCGCGCCCGGCGACCCGCAGTAGCGCAGCAGGTGCTCGATGAACTTCGGGCCGCTGAGGTCGCACAGGACGTGCACGAGCCCAGCCGCGACGGCCAGGCGGTACTGCGCGGCGTAGGGGCGCAGCGCGCCGAGCAAGCGGCGCAGGAGCGCGAAGTCGAGCTCGCGATAGCGCTGCTCTTCGTCACGCTCGAGCGGCGCAGGCCGCGGCAAGCGCGCGTCGGCGGCGGGCTTCGTCGCTGCGGCCATCAGCCCTCCGGCTGCGACGCTGCGGGGTCGCCGGCGAGGGGCTCGTCGCTCCGCAGCTGCGCTTCGACGATCGCGCGGTAGTGCCCGCCCTCCCGCATGAGCTGGTCGTGCGTGCCGCGCTGCGTGATGCGCCCGCGCTCCATCACCAGCACGAGGTCCGCCCTGCGCACCGTGCTGATGCGATGCGCGATGATGAACGTCGTGCGGCCCGCCATGACGGACCGCATCGCGCGCTGGATCTGGCTCTCGGTCTCGGGGTCGATCGCCGCGGTCGCGTCGTCCAGCACGAGGATGCGCGGGTTCGTCACCACCGCGCGCGCGATCGAGAGGCGCTGCTTCTGGCCGCCGGAGAGGCTCGCGCCGCGCTCGGAGAGCACGGTCTCGTAGCCCAAAGGGAGCCGCTCGATGAACTCGTCGGCCGCTGCCAAGCGCGCCGCCGCCTGCAGCTCGGCGTCCGCGAGCCCAGGCCTGCCGTACGCGATGTTCGCGGCGACGGTGTCGCTGAACAGGTAGGTCTCCTGGAAGACAAATGCGACCTGCGTCCGCAGGCTCTGCAGCGTGACGTCGGCGAGGTCCACGCCGTCGATCAGCACCCGGCCGCGCTGCGGCGTGTAATAACGCGCGATCAAGTTGACGAGCGACGACTTCCCGGCGCCCGTGGGCCCGACGATCGCGACGACGCTGCCGCCCGGCGCGCGGAACGTCAGGTCCGAGACGACGGGCTTCTCCGGGTCGTAGCCGAAGGACACGCCCTCGAAGGCGACCTCGCCCGGCCCGGCCGGCAGGTCGCGCGCGTGGGCGGCCTCGGGCACGGTCGCCCGCGCGAAGAGGACCTCATAGAGGCGCCGCGCGGAGACGATGGCGTTCTGGTACTGCTCGTTGATCGTCGCGACGCCCTGCAGGCGCTGCAGGACGAGGTTCATCGCGCCGCCGAGGATCAGGAGGTCCCCCGCGTTCATTCGGCCGCGGGTCATCAACACGCCGCCGACCGCGAACAGCGAGATGTTGGAGGCGAGCGCGATCCCCCGCACGATCGGGTTGAAGTCCGCGAACATGCGGATGCGGGTCAGCACGCGCTCCTTGAACACGTCGCAATTGGCGCCGTACTTCTCGAGCTCGCGCGGCTCGGCCGCGAAAGCGCGGACGACGTGGGCGCCGGCGATGTTCTCCGTGATGAGCGAGACGTTCTTGTCCTCGGCCTCCATCACGCGCTTGGCCACGGGCTGGATCTTGCGGCTGAAGCGCAGGATGTAGCGCACCCAGAGCGGCAGCGGCGCCAGCGCGGCCAGCGCGACCCAGGGGTTGCGCGTGTAGATCAGGATGATGCTGAACAGCACGGCGAGCGCGATCTCCAGCGTCATCAAGATCGCCGTCTGCAGGAACGCGCGGACGTTCTGCAGGTCGGAGAGCGCGCGGTTGATGAGCTGCCCCGTCGAGAGCGCGTCATGAAAGGCGAACCCCACGCGCTGCAGCCGGTCGTAGACCGCCTCGCGGATGTAGAACACCATGTGCATGCTCAGCTTCGCGTCGGCGACGATGCGCAGATAGCGGAGCGTCGCGTAGGCCGAGACGAGGGCCGCGAACACGCCCAAGCCGTGCAGGACGCGGCGCGTCGCGGGGTCCGCGCTCTGCAGCCAGCCCGAGAAGGCGCGCGGCGCGCCCTCGCCCAGGCTGCGCATGGCTTGGATCTGGTTGATCACTTCGCCAGCCTGCCGCACCGTCAACGTCTCGACGGCCGTCCACAGGACGAGCCACAGCACGGAGAGCGCGACGAAGCCGCGCACCGGCCGCGTGAGGCCGAACATCCAGCGAAAGAGCTGGCGATCGCTCGCGGCCGGGAGCGCCAAGAGCTCGACTGCCCGCGGCGGGCGTTCAGGGTCTAGGCCCGGCACGACGTGCGCCCTCCTCGCACCTGCTGGGCAACGCTGAACTCCAAGGGAGGTGGTGAGATGGAAGGCGACAGGGCGGGGGCGCCGCGCGGACCGCGCGGGCGACCATCATGCGCGCTCGCGCGCCCCATGTCAGCGCCCTCCCGAGCCACGTTCAAGGTCACCGCCAGGAAAGGACGAGCCCGGCGAACCCGGCCTCCATGCAGGACGCTGGGAACCCGGGCTCAGCCGCGGCCAGAGGGGCCGACGCCCCCCCTATGTGCAGTGCTACTGGAAGTTGACCTGCAGGCCGTCCGTAAAGTTGGACGTCCCGTTGCCGCCGATGGCGTCGCGGTACCAGCCCTGGAAGTTCCAAGTCTCGCCCGCCATGACCGAGACGATGCCGGTCGGGGTCGGCTGCTGCGTCAGGTCGAGCGCGAGCATGATCTCGCCGGTCATGCCCGAGTTCTGGATCTGGCCAGCGCCGACGAAGCGGCCAATGTTGCCGCCCAGGCAAAGGACGCCCTGGCTCCCGCCAGCCTGCGGCACGAGGCCCTGCGTCATGCTGGTGATGAAGAAGCCGAACGAATTGGTCGGGAGGCCCGTCGCCATGAGCGTCACGTCGTTGTTGCTGACGAGGGCGCTCCCGGAAGCAGAGATCGAGGCGCTCGCGCCAGTCGAGTTCACGACGGCCGGGCCGCAGTACGTCGAGCCAACGCCGCCCGCGCAGGAACCAAACCAGGCATCGACCTCAGCCTGGGTGATCGCGCGGCGGTAGACGCGGAAGTCGTCCATCGTGTTCCCCGCGAGCATCTCCGTCGTCGTGTAGGTCATGACGTTGAAGTCCGCAGCGGTCCCGTTGATGTTGATCGGCGCGGTCTGCGCGACGGTGACCACGTTGACCCCGTTCACGTAGCCGCGCACTTCGGGGACCGTGTTGTCATAGACCCAAACGCAGTGCGTCGGACCTGTGCTGGGCGCCCCGCCGGGCAGCGTCACGTCGTTCTGGAGGGTGCGCAGCATGATGCCATCCACGCCCGCGGCGCCGGCGCAGAAGCAACGCATCCCGCCCGTGCTGCTCGCCCCGTAGAAGTACTGGAAGCCATTGCCGCCGACGCTCAGGTCGATCCACATCCCGATCGTCCAGCTGTCCGTGCCGAAGTCGACCTGCCAGCCCGATGAGATGAGCGGAGCGCCGCCGGGCCCAGCGGTGGCTGCGCCGCTGCCGCAGAAGCCAGGCCCGAAGACGACGTCGCCATTGGCGACGCCGTCGCCGACGCCGGGCGTTGCGGTGTTGGTCGCATCGCCGGCATCGAAGGTGTAGTGAATGATCTCCGGCGCTTGGGCAGAGGCAGCAGAGGTCAGGAGCGTGAGGCCGGCGAACCGGATGAGGGTGGTGTGCATTGTGATGTTCTGTGGAGAAACCCGTCATCTAGGAGCCTGCGCCACAGGACGCGGCTCCGGCGTGCGGGAGCGCCGCGATGCGAATCGCGTGCTGTGGCGTAGGCTCCTAGGGCGTCACGTCCGCATTCCTCAACAGACGCGGAACGCCGCGGGGCGGCTCCACCCTACCGAAAGTGATCAGGACCGCAACCGCCGCCCCGCGCGCGGGGTCCAGCGCGGCGTTGGGCCCAATCCCGCGCTGGCCCGTTCCACGGGGAGCGGGCCGCTCACGCGTCCGGGATCACGAGGCGCGCGACCACGCGGCCGTCACGCACGGACAGCGTCGCCTCGCCGCCGTGCAGCTCTGCGATCTGATTGACGAGCGCGAGGCCGAGGCCGGCGTGTCGGGCCGCGTCGGTGCGCGCAGAGTCCCCGCGCCAGAACGGCTCGAAGGCGTGCTCCACGAAGCCGTGCGCGACCTCGATGACCTCGTTCGAGACCTCGATCGACGACGCCGCGTCCAGGCGCTCGTGGTGCACGCGCACAACTCCAGGTGCGACGCCATACTCGACGGCATTGTCGACGAGGTTCGCGACTGCGCGTGAGAGCAGATCGCGGTTCGCGACGACGGGCTCGGTGCTGCCGGTCACCTCCAACGTCACCCCGCGCTCCTGCGCCGTCACCGCGAGCGGCTTCCACGCCTCTTCGGCGAGCAAGCGCGGGTCCACGTCGGCGAGCTCCAGGGCGACCTCGCCCCGCGACAGCTTGCCGAGCGTCAAGAGCGCCTCGACCGCCCGCCCCATCTCGCTCGCGATCGACAAGCACTCACGCGCGTACCCCTCGAGCTCCTCGTTCGTGCGCTGGCGCCGGAGCGCGACCTCCAGGATCGCCTTGATGCCGCTGACTGGCGTGCGCAGCTCATGGGCCGCGTCGCCGACGAAGCGCCGCTCGCGCCGGAAGGCGCTGACGATCCGCTGGCGCGAAGCCTCGAGCTGCGCGATCACCGGCGCGAGCTCCTCCGGCGCGCCGCGCACCTCCACGGAGGCGCTGCCGCTGCGCCAGTCGAGGTCTGCGATCTGCAAGCGGAGCTCCTCCAAGGGCCGGAGCCCGCGCCGAATCGTCAGCCACAGCGCCGCAGAGCCGATGAAACACGTGAACAACCACGTCGAGGTCAGCACGAGCGCCAAGTGGCGCAGGGACGCTTGTCGCGCCTCTACGGCCTGCAGCACGATGAGGCGCGGCGGGCCGGCGCTGCCCTCGAAGTCACCCTCGGCGCCGTTGGCGCGCTCTGCCACCGACGGGCGCCCGACCTCGCTCTCAGGAGGCCGCCGGCCGTCGGAGGGCGCCCGCCCAGGCCGCCGGCCCAAATCATCATCGTCTTCGGGCCCGGAGCGCTCCGGCGCCCCCTGGCGTCCGCGCCGCTCGCGGCCCTCTGGACCACCCCACGGCGGCGGTCCAAACCCGCGCGCGCCGCCGCCCATCCGATCAGGATGGAACGAGAGCGCCGCGCCGCGCGCGCGCGCGCCGCTCGCGAGGACGAAGTCACCAAACGACACTTCATCGAGGCCCGCCTCGGGCAAGTCGATCACAGCGGAGGCCTCGCCCAGCTCCGGGCTCGCGTCCACGAGGATCCCCGCCGCGGTCCGACAGACAAACAGCGTGTCGGAGCGCCCCGTCGGGCTGATCAGGAGCTTCGTGCCAGGCCGCAGCGGCGCGCCCGTCAGGAGCTCGCGCCGCCCGAACTCGAGCTTCAGGCGGTCGATCGCGAACCCGAGCGCCTGCTCGAGCCCAGCGTCCGTGTCGCGCTCCAGCCGGTACCGCGCCAACTGGTGCACGAGCACCCCCCCCGTAGCAAACGCGATCGTCGTGCCGAGGATGGTGCCGGCCAGGAGGCGCGCGCGGAGGGAGGACATGCGTTCCCGCCCGTCACGCCGAATCGGCGCTCCCGAAGACGTAGCCCTCGCCGCGCCGCGTGCGGATCAAGGGCGGGTGCCCCTCGCGCTCCAGCTTGCGGCGGAGGTAGCCCACGTACACGTCGATCACGTTGCTCGACAGCGAGCCGCCGTCGTCGTAGACGTGGCGCTTGATGTCGTCGCGCGTGACGACCTCGCCGACGCGCAGGGCGAAGTACTCGAGGAGCGCGTACTCGCGCGCCGTGAACTCGACGGGCTCACCGGCGACAAAGACCGCGTGATCGGTCGTCCGGATGTCGACGTGCCCGATGCGGATCATCGGCGCCTTCTTGTCGTACTCCCGGCGCAGGAGCGCGCGCACCCGCGCGACGAGCTCTTCCATCGCGAACGGCTTCACGAGATAGTCGTCGGCGCCGAGGTCCAGGCCCTGGACGCGGTCCGCGACCTCGTCGCGCGCGGTGAGCAGCATGACGTGCCCCTTCACCCCACGCTCACGGAGCGCGCGCAGGACATCAAAGCCGCCGATGCCGGGGAGCATCACGTCCAGGACGATCACGTCGTAGCCCCCGGACTCCGCGAGGCGTAAGCCCTCGGAGCCGTCTCCGGCAGCGTCTGCGCTCCAGCCTTCGTCGCGCAGGGCGGTCATGACGGCGCCGCGCACGGGCGCGTAGTCTTCGATCACGAGGACTCTCATCCTCACAGCGTAACTTGGACGCGGCGACGGACGCGACGTTCCACCGGCTCACGGGCCTCTAACGAACTCGCGGTCCCGGCGGCGGAACCTAGCAGCCTGGGGGCGGTTGAGTCCCAAGAGCGAGATCCCCGAGAGACACCATGTACGAGAACCCCAACCTGCGCCGCCTTGGGCGCAGCATCGCGTGCGGGCTGCTGACCGCCGCAGTCACCTTTGCCCAAGGGCCTCCGCAACCACCGGAGGCCGGCCCCGACGAGGCGCGCGCGGATCAGGGGCCCAAGCATGGGACCAATCAGGGGCCCAGTCAGGAGCTCGGGGGCACGCCCCCGAGCGCGTCGAGCCCCGCCAAGGTCGTGACACGCACGGATGCAGCGTTCCCTGGCCTGACCCTCTTCGCTTCGCTCAAGTCGACGAAGACCCAGCTCATCGACCTCGACGGCAAGGTGGTGCACGAATGGCAGCACGACCTCCCGCCGGGGAACTCGTGCTACCTGCTCGCTGACGGCAGCCTCATGCGATGCGCGCGCGTCGCGGAGAACGAGACGTTCAGCGGTGGTGGCGCAGGCGGTCGTATCGAGCGCTGGACCTGGGACGGCGAGCGGGTGTGGTCGTATGCGATCGACGATGCCGGGCGCCTGCAGCACCACGACATCGCGCTGCTCCCGAACGGCAATGTCCTGGCGATCGCCTGGGAGGCGAAGACCGAAGAGCAAGCCTTCGAAGCCGGCCGCGACGTCGACGGCCTGACGAGCGCAGGCATCTGGCCCGACATGGTGCTCGAGATCCGGCCGGACGGGCCGACCGGCGGCGAGCTCGTGTGGGAATGGCACGTCTGGGATCACCTGGTCCAGGACGTCCGCAAGGGCCGCGCGACGAGCGGCGACCCGCGCGCGTTCCCAGGCCGCGTGAACTTCAACCTCGACCTCGACTCCGGTCAGGTCCAGAAGACCGACGCCGAGCTCGAGGCCGAGCAAGCGAAGCTGCGCGCGCTCGGCTATGCGAGCGCCCCGGCCGGCGCCAGCGACGGGCAGACAGGGCAGCGGGGCCGGCCCGGCCGCGCGGACTGGCTGCACACGAACTCGATCGACTACGACCCGGCGACGGACCTGATCCTGCTGTCGATGCGCGAGATCGGCGAGCTCTGGGTGATCGACCACTCGACGACGACAGAGGAGGCGCGCGGATCCAAGGGCGGCCGGCAAGGGCGCGGCGGCGAGCTCCTGTGGCGCTGGGGCAACCCCGTGAACCACCGCGCCGGGGCCGCCGCCCAGCGCGCACTGTACGGACAACACGACGCACGCTGGCTCGGTGGCGGCGCCGTCATGGTCTACGACAACGGCGAGGGGCGCCCCGAGGGCGCGTACTCCCGCGTCCTCGAGCTGCAGCTCCCGATCGATGCGGAAGGGATCGTGGCCAGGATGAAACCGGGTGAGCCCGCGGCGCCGGCGAAGCCGTCGTGGTGCTACGACGGCGGCCCGGAGGGGCGCTTCTACTCCAGCCATATCTCGGGCGCAGAGCGCTTGCCCAACGGCAACACGCTGATCTGCGTGGGTGAAGAGGGGCGCTTCTTCGAGGTGGACCGCGCAGGCACGCTCGCTTGGGACTACCGCGCGGAGTCGGAGCAGGGCCCCGGAGGGCGCCGCGGCGGCCCCCCCAACGGCGGCCCTCCCAATGGCGGCCCTCCCAGCGGCGGGCCGCCTGGGGATGGCCCCGCAGGCGAGGGACGCGGGCGTGGCCCTGGGGGTCAACGACCCGAGGGTCGGGGACCCGAGGGTCGGGGACCCGGCAGGCGCGGTCCCGGTGGGCGCGGACCCGGCGGCGGCCCGGGCGGGGGCGCCGGCGGCGGGCCGGGCGGCTACTTTCGCGCGTCTCGCATTGCCCTCGACCATCCGGGCCTCGCGCGGCTCAAAGCCGACGCCGACACCGACGTGGACCACAAGTGACCCGATGACGGCGGCGCTGCCTCCGAGGGGTGTGATTCACACCACGCGCGCAGGTCAAACGGCCAGCGCCGGGAGCCAACGCGCCGCGGCATCGAGCAAGTCATCGCGATCGATCGGCTTGCTCGCGAGGGCGTCGAAGCCTAGCTGCAAGTAGTGCCGCTGCGCATCAGGGCGTGCGTCCGCGGTCAACGCCACGATCGCGCGAGTCGCCCCGAGCCGCCGCAGCTCAGCCGCCGCTTCCGCGCCATCCATGACAGGCATCTGCGCGTCCATGAGGACGAGCTCGAAGCCACGGCCCGCAGCTTCGGCGGCCGACCAGCGCGCAACGGCGTCCGCCCCGTGCTCCGCGGTCTCGACGACCGCCCCCGCGCGCTCGAGCACGAGCGCCATGAGGCGGCGATTCGAAGGCGTGTCGTCCGCGAGCAGGATCCGCGCGCCAACGAGCCGGCCGCGGTCCACTGGAACGGCCCCATCACCCAGCGCGTCCTGACGTACGCTTTGGTCCGCGGCGCTGACCTCTGAGTCGCAGGCGGCGCCGACCAGCGACGGCGCGCGCTCGAGCCCTTCCAGCGCCACAGCGCCCCGGCTGGCCCCGCCTGAATGGAGGCTCGGCGTCCGCAGCGCAGGGGCCCCAGCGCGGGTGCGATCGGCGGCGCGCTGCGCGACGCGGCGGCGGCCCCATAACCCTGCCAGGCCAGCCAGGCCAGCGAGGAGCGCGATCACGAGCCCCAATTCGAGGTCGTCCGAGCGCGTCGGCGCGCCGGCGCTCGCGACGACAGGCACGCTCCCCGCTGCGACCAGACCCCCGAAGTGGGCCGGCGGCGACGGAGCTGCGATGGATACGAGCGCGAGCGAAGACATGCTGAAGGGCACCTGCATGCGGCGCCACACGGGAGCCTTCGGAGGCCCGCGCCCCCGACCTTGCGGGGATGTCGAACTTCTGAGTCGCGATGCGAGACCCAGCCCGCGGGGTGAGGGAGCCGCTCCCGTGCTCGCGCCCCGCCGCGCCCCCGCGCAGCGTCAGTCCGCCGTTGGCACGAGGTCGAACTGCAGCGCAGCGCGCGCCGCGTGCAACGCGCGCGCGACGGCGTCCCGATCCGCGCCCTCCGCATCGATGTAGCCGATGTCTTGCCCGCTGCCTTCGCGCGGCAGGATCGTGTCCCCTTCTCGGACCCGCACCAGGACCTGCCGCACCCCGGGCACGCGCGCCGCAGCCTCGAGGCCCGAGACGCGCGCGAGCCGGCCTGCGCCCGGGTGCAGCACCCAGGAGCCCGCGCAAAGGCGCGCTTCGCTCGGGAACGAGACGGGACGGCGCAGCGCGATGCGCAGCAGCGCCTCGTACGGGTCGAAGCCGTAGGCGCGCTGCATCAACGGCATCAAACGCCCGCCGGGCGGGCGGGCGGCGAGCTCGCCGAAGACGAGGCCCGAGTCCGTGAGGAAGACCTCCATATGCGTCACGCCGATGCGCAGCCCGAGCGCCTCGGTCGCGCGCACGAGGAGCGCGCGCAGCTCGGCCCCGAGCTCGGGGCCGACCGCCGACGGGACGAGGCTCGCGTGCAACGGCACGAGGTACTCGGTCGTGTTCATGAACAGCAGCTCGCCGTCGCGGAAGAAGCCCTCGACGCTCATCTCGACGCCGCGCACGAAGCCCTCCGCGAGGCCGCGGCCGCGCAGCTCGCGCCGCACGGCGTCGAGGTCGTGCGCGATGCACTGGCCGCGGCTGCCGGAAGAACGCGGGTGCTTCAGGACCAACGGCAGCCCGAGCCGCTCGACGATGCCCTCCGCGGTCGTGTCGGCCGTGACCTCGGCGTAAGGCGCGCAGGACATCCCTGCGGCGCGGATCGCGGCCTTCATCGCGCGCTTGTCGGAGCAGCGCTCGGCCGTCTCCACGTCGCTGCCGGGCGCGCCGAACGCCGCGCGCAGGTGCGCGGCCGGCAGGACCGCGCCTTCGGTCAATGCGAGGACCGCAGCGACGCTCCGTCCGGCGAGGGCACGCTGCGCCTCGTCAACGAGCGCCTGGACCGGCCCGCTCCATTCATGGACCAACGCTGCGCACAGCCGCGGCCGCAGCAGCGCGGATGGCGGGCGCCGGTCGACGACCGCCAGGTCCACCCCGAGCCGCTCCGCGGCGCGCACGATGCCGGCGCGAAAGCCGACGAGCAGCACGAGGGGCCGACGATGGGATGCTCGCCCGCGTTGGATCGCTTCGCCGTCCACGCGCCCATCAACGCGGACCGCCGCCGCGCTGTCAACGATTACGCAGCCGTCCTCGCGCGGAAAAGCCCGCGCGCGCGACCGCGGACCGGCTCAACGTTCGCCTGCGACGAGGGTCCCGAGCACCCGCACGTCGTCGTCGAACCACACGAGGTCGGCCTCGAAGCCGGGCGCGATCGCGCCGAAGCGAGCCCCCAGCCCGACCGCGGCCGCGGGATAGGTCGACGCCATGCGCAGCGCCTCGTCGAGCTCCAGCCCGACCTCGCGCACCGCGTTGCGCACGGCGCTCGCCATGTCGAGCGCAGAGCCCGCGAGCGCGCCGTCCGCGTTGACGCAGCGGCCGGCGGAGACGGTGACAGGCTGCCCGCCGAGCACGAACGAGGTCATGCCCGGCGGCGCGCCGACAGGCGCGACGGCGTCGGTCACGAGGAACACGCCGCCCGGCCCCGCCGCGCGCAGCGCGACACGGGCGACGTCGTAGGCGACGTGCACGCCGTCGAGGATCAGCCCGATCCGCGCGCGCCCCGCCGCGGCGGCGTCGAGCGCCGCGCCTACGAGCCCGCCCTCGCGGCTCGTCAATGGGCTCATCGCGTTGAACAGGTGGGTTACGACCGTCGCGCCTCGCTCGAACGCGCGCCCCGCTTCCGCGGCGGTCGAAGCGCAATGACCGAGGCTGACGTGCACGCCCGCTTCGCGCAGCGTGCGAGCGGTCGCGTCGTCGAAGTGGCGGGCCGCGAGGGTCAAGAGCACCTCCAAGCCCGCAGCGCGCGGCGCGAGGATCGCCGCGAGGTCCGCCTCGGTGGGCGCCCGCAGGAAATGCACGTCGTGCGCGCCTGGCTTGCGCTCGTCGAGGAACGGGCCCTCGAAGTGCGCGCCAAGGATCCGCGCCCCGCCGCCAGGCTCGGGCTTGGCCGCGACGGCCGCGACGGCGGCCGCCGCCGCCGCGCGCATGCCCTCGAGGGGGCCCGTGATGTACGTCGGCAGCAGCGCGGTCGTGCCAAAGGCGCGGTGCGCTCGCGCGATGCGCCGGGTCGTCTCCACGGTCGGGTCATCGTTCCACATGACGCCGCCGCCGCCGTTGACCTGGAGGTCGATGAAGCCGGGCGCCAGGTGGGCGCCGTCGAGGTCGAGCGTCTCGACGCCGCGACCAGGCGCGTCGCAGGTGGGCACGACCGCGGCGACGCGGCCATCCTGGAGCACGACCGCGACGTCGCGCAAGGTCGTCGGGCCGGCCCCTGGCGGGCGCCCGGTGTGGACCGTGGCGCCGCGGATCACCTGCGTGGATTGCATCTACGGTGGATCGTAGCCCAGCGACCGGGGCGCGCGCGCCCCCGAGCGTCCGGGAGTCATTTCGCCACACCATACCCGGGTCCCACACCATACCCGGGTCCCACACCCTACCCGGGTCCCACAGGGTCGATGAGCGCCGGGAGATTCCTCGCGGCACGCCCCGCATCCCCCGCTGACGGAGCGGCGTATCCTTAGAGTCCGATCAACTGCCTATGGACCTCTCTCGCCTCCAGATCGACCGCGGCAACGGCCCGCGGCGCGCCGTCCGACGCGGCACCCGCTACGGCCGCTGGGTCATGCTCGCGGCGCTGCTCGGCGCCGGGTGGATCTTTCGAGCGCCGCTCCTCGCACAGCTCGCGCGCGCACGCGCCACCGAGGTCGAGGTCGCGAACGTCGTCCGCGCCGTGCCGGGCGCGGTGCCGGCCACGTCAGGCACGGCCGCGAACGGCTACATCGTCGCGCGCAGGCGCGCCGCGCTCTCAGCGGATACGCCCGGGCGCATCATCGAGCTCAACGTCACCGAAGGCAGCGTCCTGCGCGCCGGCGACGTCGTCGCGCGCCTCTATTCGGACGAGGTCGCCGCGGCGCTGCGCGGGGCCGAGGCACAGGTCGCCTCAGGCGAAGCCGCGGTCCACACCGCAGAGGCGCGCATCGCCGCCGCCCAGCAGCGCAGCGCCGAGGCGCGCGCGCGCGTCGAGGCTGCCGAAGCGACGCGCGACGAGAGCAGCTCTGCCCTGGCGTTGGCCGAGAGCGAGCTGAAGCGCGCGCTGAGCCTCGTCGCGTCGGGCGGCGTCACCGCCGAGCGCGTCGATCAAGCCCGCGCGACCGTCGAGCAGGCGCGGGCGCGCCTCGCGGCGACGGACGCGAACATCGCGAGCGCCCGCGTCGGCGTCGCGTCGGCGGAGGCCGATGTCGCGGTCGCGCGCGCGGACCTCGCGGAGGCCGAGGCGCGGCTGCCCGTGCTCGCCGCCTCGCGCGACCTCGCGCGAGCGACGGTCGAGAAGACGTTCGTGCGGGCCCCGTTCGACGGGGTCGTCGTGCTGAAGGACGCCGAGGTCGGCGAGGTCGTCTCGCCAAACGCCCTCGGCGGACAGAGCCGCGGGTCGGTCGCGACGATGGTCGACTTCGCGTCCCTCGAGGTGCAAGTGGAGCTGCCCGAGATGAGCCTCGCCAGCGTGCGCGAGGACCAGCCGGTCGAGGTCTTCCTCGACGCGTTCGCGACGGAGCGCTTCGCAGGCCGCGTCCTGCGCATCTGGCCGACAGCCAACCGACAGAAGGGCACGATCGAGCTGCGCATCGGCCTCGACCAGATCGACCCGCGCATGCGGCCCGAGATGGGCGCGCGCGTCGTGTTCACGCCCGAACAGAGCCGTGAACCGAAGGGCGACGCCGCGGGCTCGCCCGGCGACGGGTCCGACGCAGCGGCGGACATGACACCGCGACTGATGGTCCCCGCCACCGCCCTCGTCGAGCGCAACGGCGTGCGCGGCGTCTTCGTCGTCGACGGCGACGTGGCGCGCTTCCGCGCGGTGACCGCGGGCGCGCCGAACGGCCGCCGCGTGGCGCTCGAAGAAGGCCCGGCGGGCGCTGGCCTCGACGAAGGCGAGCGCGTCATCGCGTCCCCGCCAGCCGGGCTCGCCGACGGCGACCGCGTGCGCGTGCCGCATCCATGACCGCGCGCCTCAACGCGCGCTCGACCGACCCACATGCGCCGCCCGCTGCGGCGCGTGGCCTCGCAAATCAGACGAATCCAATGGGCCAAGGCATCGACCTCCAACGTGTCACGAAGACCTACTCGCGTGGCGGCGAGACCCTGCGCGTCCTCGACGAGCTCGACCTCGCGATGGAGGCCGGGCACTTCTATGCGCTCATGGGCCCGTCGGGGTCGGGCAAGACGACGCTGCTCAACTTGATCGGCGCGCTCGACTCCCCCGACTCCGGCCATGTCGTCGTCGGCGGCGAGGATATCTCGCGGCTGGGCCGCGGCGAGCTCGCCGATTGGCGCGCGGCGAACGTGGGCTTCGTGTTCCAGGGCTTCAACCTGATCCCGGTGCTGTCGGCGCTGGAGAACGTCTCGCTGCCGCTCGCGCTGACGCCGCTCTCGCGGTCGCAGCGGCGCGAGCGCGCCGAGTACGCCCTGGAGCTCGTCGGCCTGGCGGACCGCATGAGCCACCGCCCGCGCCAGCTCTCCGGCGGCCAGGAGCAGCGCTGCGCGATCGCGCGCGCGATCGTGACGGACCCGGCGTTCTTGCTCGCGGACGAGCCCACGGGCGACCTCGACCGGGAATCGGCGGATCAGGTCCTGGAGCTCTTGCGGCGCCTCAACTCGGACCTCGGCAAGACCATCCTGATGGTCACGCACGACCCGCACGCTGCGGAGAGCGCACAGCGCGTCGTGCAGCTCGACAAGGGGCGCCTGCTCGGCGTCACCGACCGCGCGGAGGCGGCGCACTGACATGGACCTCGCCCGCCTCGTCTGGCGCAACCTGGGGCGCCGCAAGCTGCGGACGACGCTGACGATGGCGTCGCTCGTCGTCGCGTTCTTCCTGCTGTGCACGCTGCGCTCGCTCGTGACGACGCTGCAGTCCGGCGCGGATGCGGCGAGCGCGAGCCGCCTCATCGTGCAGTCCGCGGTCAGCCTCTTCGTCGACTTGCCGCAGTCGTATCAGTCGAAGATCGCGACCGTCGAAGGCATCGAGCACATGTCCAAGTGGCAATGGTTCGGCGGCTACTACCAGGAGCCGCGCAACCGCTTCGCCCAGTTCGCGGTCGACCCCGAGGAGACGCTGACGATCTATCCGGAGATGCAGGTCATCGACGGCAGCGTCGAGGACTTCTACGCGAACCGCAGGGGCGTCCTGATCGGCGAGGGCCTCGTCGAGCAGTTTGGCTGGAAGGTCGGCGACACCGTGCCGATCCTGCCCGAGCTGTTCCCTCACCCCGACGGCGTCGGCGTCGCGTGGGAGTTCCAGGTCGCGGCGGTCTACCGCCCCACGCAGCGCAACTTCGACGCGAAGATGTTCATGTTCCACTGGGACTACTTCGAGGACACGGTCAAGGCCGGCAGCGGCGAGGCGCCGGGCGTCGGCACCTACATCTTGAAGCTGGCGCAGGGCGTCGAGCCGACGAGCGTGATGGCGAGCGTCGATGCGCTCTTCGAGAACGGCCCGCAGCGCGTGCAGGCGACGTCCGAGTCGGAGTTCCAGAAGCAGTTCGTGACGATGTTCGGCAACGTGCCGTTTTTTGTGTCGACGATCGGCGGCGGCGTGTTGATCGCGATCCTCCTGGCCGTCATCAATACCATGCTGATGGCTGGCCGTGAGCAGACGCACGACATCGGCATCATGAAGGCGCTCGGGTTCTCGGACGGCGACGTCGTGCGGGTGCTGGCGCAGCAATCGCTCTTGATCTGCGTGCTCGGCGGCGCGCTCGGGATCGGGCTCGCGAAGCTGGCTGAGCCAGGGATCGCCGACGCCGTCGGCGCGATGTTCGGCGGGTACGAAGTGAAGCGCGGGACGATGCTCTTCGGCGCCGCGCTGACCGTGGCGCTCGGCGTCTTCGCGGGGTTCGCGCCAGCTTGGCGCGCTGCCCGGCTCCAAACAGTCGACGCGCTCGCGTCCAAGGATTGACCCCGCGTGAAGCTCGTCCCTATCACTTACAACCTGCGCAGCCTCCTGGTGCGCCGCGGCCCGACGATCTTGACCGTCCTGGGCATCGCTGCGACGGTGGCGACGGTCGCGGGGGTCCTGGCGCTGCAGCAGGGCTTTCGGTCGCTCTACGCGGAGACCGGGCGCTCGGACTTGGCGGTCATCCTGCGCCCTGGCGCGACCTCGGAGGGGGTCAGCGCGTTCACGCGCGAGGGCGCCGTACGCATCCAGAAGTCGACGGCTGAGTTCGAGGACGGACCGGACGGCCAGCCGCTGGCGTCGCTCGAGTGTTTCCTCGCCGTGCGCCGCTATCGCGTCGACGGCGGCGAGACAAACGTGCCGCTGCGAGGCGTGCAGCAGGCGACGTTCGCCCTGCGCGGCGACGAGCTGCGTGTCATCGAAGGCCGCAACTTCGTTCAGGGCGCGGACGAGGTCATCGTCGGGCGGTCGATCACGGACCGTATCCGCGACTGCCACGTCGGCGACGTCCTGTCGATCAACGTAACGCCGTTCAAGGTCGTCGGAATCTTCGAGTGCGATGGTCCGTTCGAGTCGGAGATCTGGGGCGACTTCGACCGGATGCTCGCGGCGCTCGAGCGCTTTGGCCCGAACCGCGTGCTCGCGAAGCTGCGCCCGGGCGCGGACGTCGCGGCGCTGGACGCCCGCCTGCGTGAGGGCCGCGAGACGCCGGCGACGGCGGCGACGGAGCGCGCATATCTGAGCGGACAGACCGAGGTCTTGTCGGCGATCTTGATCTTCCTCGGCGGCTTCTTGGGCCTCGTCATGGGGATCGCGGCGGTGTTCACTGCGACGAACACGATGTTGTCGGCGATCGCGGCGCGGACCTACGAGATCGGCATCTTGTCGGCGACGGGCTTCCGGCCGTTCCCGATCTTCGTGTCGTTCCTGTTCGAGTCGCTGTTGCTCGGTTTGCTCGGGGGGGTGCTGGGCGCGTTGTTGGTCTTGCCGTTGAACGGCTTGGAGACGGGCACGACGAACTTCCAGACCTTCACGGAGGTCGCGTTTGGCTTCCGCATCACGCCGACGGTGATCGCGACGGCGATCCTGTTCTCGCTGGCGCTCGGCGCGATCGGTGGCACGCTGCCTGCGTGGCGCGCCGCGCGGATGAAGCCGACCGAAGCGCTCCGCCGCCAGTGACCGCGAGGGTTTTGGACCTAGCCCTCGCGGCGCACCCTGGCCGCACGCCAACCAGCGCGCTCACGTGTCACTCGCCAAGGCGGACCCGAACGCGCCCACGCGCAGGAACTCGACGACCGCGTCGAGCACCCGCGGCTCGTTCATCACGAAGGTGTGCAACGCCTCGACGAACAGCACCTCACGCGCGCCGGGCAGCGTCGCCTCCGTCGCCGCGACGAGGCCGTCATCGTCCCCCGCGACCCAGGGGTTCCAGCCGCGCCCGTCGCCGCGCACCGCGACCACCGCGCCGAACTCCAAGTCCGGTTCAGGCAACGCGGCGGCAGCGCCGTCTCCGAGCGCAACAAACGCCGGCCCGAGGACCCAGCGCACCGGCGCGCAACGCGACAGGCGCGCGGCGATCTCGGCGCCACCGTGCGGCGCAGCGAGCGTCACCGCGCGACCGAGCGTGTGCCTCGCGCGCCACGGCGCTGCGGCATCGCGCGTGAGCTCGCGCAGCACGATGCCCCCGAGGCTGTGCGTCACGAACGAGACCTCGCGCGGCGCCGCGAGGCCCTCGAGCAGCCCGGCGAGCGCCGCGGCGTGCTCGCTGATCGTCCCGCGCGTCGACGCGTACTCAAAGGCAAGGACCTCGTAGCCCTCAGCGTGCAAGCGCTCCTCGAGGGCAGCAAACGATCGATGCGAGCGGCCGAGCCCGTGCAGCAGAACGACGAGCGGCGCGCCCGCGGGGCTCGTCGCGCTGGCCGAGCCCGACGCAGCAGGCTCCGCCGCGCCCTGCCCCACAGCCCGCCTTGCCGCGAGCGCTGCGCGGCACGCGCCCTCCGCCCCCCACGCCCGCCGCACACCTTTGGGATCGAGCAGGCGCGCATGGCCGGTCCAGGCGTGCCGCTGCACCTTCCAGCCGGCGTCCCACGCGACGTCGCTCCAGAACTCCGTCCCGCCCAGCGTCGGGCACGCGAGGTTCGGCATCAGCCGCCCGCTTTGACCGCCGAAGACCGCGCACGCAGTCACGCCGAGGCCGAGGCCCAGCGAGATCATGAGTGACACGGCAGCGGCCCGCAGGCGACGGCGGAGCCGCGTCGAGGGCCAAAAGGTGATCCGAGGCGGGAGATAGCGATAGGGCAGCTGCATGGCGCGATGTCCGAAGTGAGTCGAGGGCGACTTGGCCCACACACTCTGCGCTCGGTCCCAGGGGCCATGCCCTTACTCCCACGATACGCGCCGATTCGCGCCGCGAATCAGCGCGCGCTCGGCCCGCCGAGGCGAGGCTCGCGGAAACCGCCGGGAACCGCGTACATTGCCCGCTGGCCCCACCTCGCGCATCACCCCGGGGCGCCCGCGCCCCGCCTCGCCCATGTCAAATCCGTCCGCCGCTCTCACGCTGTCCGCGCTCGCGGCCATGACGTTCCTCGCCCCGGCCAGCCACGCGCAAGCGCCCCCCGAGGAGATCCCGTTCGACGAGCTGGCGCGGGCGTTCCGCGAGCAGCGCTGTGCGGGCGGCGCCGCGTGCACCGTGCCCGAGATCCTCGAGCGCAAATTTGTCCACGTCGGTCTGGGCGCGTTCGAGGTGCACTACCCCACCGAGCACCTCGCGCAGCGCGCCGCACCCGAGGACCTGGTCGATGTCGCGCTCGGGTTGCTGGACTTCCAGCGCGTTTGGATCCAGTGGGTGATGCCCAGCGACGCGAACGCGGCAGCCGTTCAGGCGGACATCGCCGCGCTGCGCGCTTGGGTCGAGGCTTGGCCGGTCCGCGCGCTCGGCAAGCTCGGCAAAGAGGCGGACCATGGCGACCTCGAGGACCTATGCGCTGCGACGCCGGAGCTGCGCGCAGCGGAGGCCCGCGTCCTGGCCTACCTGCGCAGCGACGCGAGCGGCCTGCCATTCCCGGAAGAGCGCCGCGTGCAGATCATCCTCTCGCCGACCCGCCGGGACTTCATGCGTTGGGTCGCGTTCGCAGGCCAGCTGTCAGAGGACAAGCGCAAGGAGCTCTATTCCTATGGCGTCGACCAATGGACGCAGTTCTGGACGGGCTGGTCGCTCGTCGCCGCGATGGAGTACGCCTCGTGGAACGGCTTCGACCCGACCTTCGCCGAAGGGAAGAGCATGAAGTCCATCCAGCCGACGGGGATCGTTGAGCAAGTCACGTTGCAGGCAGGGATGGCGTTCTTGAAGTTCTGCCTGAACCGGGACTTGGACCACTACGACAACGCGCTCGTGATGAACATCGTGATCGAGTTCGTCGGCAGCATCAACACGATCGACGGCGAAGGGCAGCTCAAGGAGAGCGGGGGCAAGACCCAGCCCTATTCGAAGTTCGTGCCCGGCGGAAACCCGAACGGCGGGACGCTGCCGCCGCGCAGCGCGCAAGGGCAGAGCATGGTCGTGCGCAGCCCCTACCGCAAGGGTGACGGCAAGGATCACTTCTTTGGCCCGTTGCATCGGGGCCAACGCGAGGGCGCGAAGGACGCGGTGAAACAGAAAGCGCCGCGCTACAAGGACGCTCTGTGCCACTTCCTGCTGAAGGCCGACAGCGGCAAGTGCGTCGTCAATGCGCCGTTCTTCGGCGTGGCCGCGGCCCTACAGCAGTACCCGGCGCAAGAGTTCCTGACGGAGTACGGTGAGTTCTATCGCGCGTACAAGAGCGGGTTCCACCACTGGCTACGGACCGCGGGCGACCCGGCTTCACCGGAGGCCTCGGCGGCGAAGTTCCGGCAGCTCATGCATAGCCTCGACGATCTCCGCGATGGCAAGACGTTCGAGCAGCTCGCCGAGGAGATCTACGGCGTCCCGCTGTCTGCCAAGGACAACACGACAGACTCCCTCGAGTGGCGCTTCCTGGCGTTCCTGGACAAAGTGAAGTGAGGTGAGGCCGGCAGGGCGGGGCGCGCGCTCACAGGTCGATCGTGCGCCCCGTGCGAAAGGACTCGTCCGCCGCGAGCACGATGCGGGTCGCGTTGAGCGAGTCTTCGAGGTGCTGCGTCGGGTCGAATGCGCCGCGGATCGCCTGCGCAAAGAGCTGCTGCTCCAGGAGGCACAGGCCGTCGTGGTCGGGCTCGCTCGTCGTGTCGATCCACTCGTCCGCGCGCAAGAACTCGTCGTTCTCGTCGCGCGCGGCGCGGTGCAGCCGCAGCGTGTTGGTCTTCGTGTGAGCGTCGATATCAGCGCTCGCAGCGTCGCGCTCGCCGCCGCTCGAATCGACGATGGAGACGCAGCCGTCCGGCCCCACGACGTCCTTCACGAAGTACGCGGTCTCGCTCATCATCGGGCCCCAGCCCGCCTCGTACCAGCCGACCGAGCCGTCGTCGAACACGACCTGGAGCTGGCCGTAGTTGTACATGCCGGGCTTGAGCTCGTCCGAGAGGCGCGCGCCAATCGCCGACACACGCACCGGCCGCGCGCCTGTCATCTGACACATCACGTCGACGTAGTGCACGCCGCAGTCGACGATCGGCGAGATCGAGTCCATGAGCGCCCGGTGCGTCGCCCACTGCTTGCCCCGGCTCTGCTGGTTCAGGTTCATCCGCATGACGAGCGGCTTACCGAGCGTGCGCGCGACCTCGATGAACTTCGTCCACGCGGGGTGGACGCGCAGGATGTAGCCCACGATGATGACACGGCGCTGCTCACGGGCGAGCGCGACGAGCTCTTGGGCCTGCTCGAGCGTCTCCGCGAGCGGCTTCTCGACGAAGACGTGCGCGCCGGCCGCGAGGGCGGCCTTGCACAGGGGATAATGCGTGTCAGGGTAGGTATTGATCGAGACGGCGTCCGGCCGCGTCTCGGCGATCGCGGCCGCGGCGTCGGCGAAGGTCGGGACGCCGCCGAGCTCAGCGCTCAAGGCCTCCCGGCTCGCTGGCCCACGGCTGACGAGCCCGACCAGCTCGAATTCGTCGAGGGCCTTGTACGCGCGGGCATGGGAGGCACCCATGTTCCCGCATCCGATCACGAGGACGCGTGTTCTGCTCACGGTTGAGGTTGTACCCGGAACGGGCTCGAACGTCAGCAGTTCCTGCCGGCGCGCCCGCCCGAGGCGGGGCGCGGTCGACGCTGGCGCGCCCGCCCGAGGCGGCGCGCGCGAGCCCGTGCTGGCCTTCCGATGGGCTCGAATGGCAGTATGCGCAGAGGACAAGCGCGCGACAGGATGCACGCAGACGACCGCAACCAAATCGCGCCCCGCGCGCCGTGGCGCCGCTGGCTCTACGAGACGATCTTCGAGCACGACACGGTCGCGGGCAAGGCGTTCGACGTCGCGCTGCTCGGCCTCATCGTACTGAGCCTCGTCTGTGTCTCGCTGGAGACGGTTGACTCGATCCGAGCGACCCATGGCCGCGCCCTTTGGACGGCCGAGTACGTCCTGACCGCGATCTTCAGCGTCGAGTACATGGCGAGGTTGGTGGCCCACCCGCGGCCCAGGGTCTACGCCAGGAGCTTCTTCGGCCTCGTCGACCTGGTCTCGATCCTGCCGACGTGGATCGGCCTCTTCGTGCCTGGCGCGCAGACGTTTGTCATCGTCCGGGTCTTCCGGATCCTGCGCGTGTTCCGAGTGTTGAAGCTCGCGCGCTTCGTCCGTGAGGGGGACGTCCTCGCGGGCGCCTTGCGCTCGAGCTGGCCCAAGATCGCCGTGTTCCTGATCACGGTGCTGTGCACGGTCACGATCTGCGGCGCCACGATGTACCTGATCGAGGGTAGAGGCAGCCAGTTCACGAGCATCCCACGCGGCATCTACTGGGCGATCGTGACGCTGACGACCGTCGGCTTCGGCGATGTGACGCCGTCGACGACCCTGGGCCAAGTCATCGCCTCGCTGATCATGATCCTCGGCTATGGGATCATCGCGGTGCCGACCGGCATCGTCAGCGCCGAGCTCGCGCGCAGCCAGAAGAGCGTCTCAGGCCAGTGCTGCTCGAGCTGCACGCTCGAGGGCCATGACCCCGACGCCCGCTTCTGCAAGCGCTGCGGCGCGAGCTTGGCGGACTGAGTGCGCCCGCAGGGGCGCGTCCCGAAGCGCCGCTTCACCGCGGGCTGCTACGCTCCAGGCGTCAATTGCCACGCGCCGTCGACGCGCCGCCAGAGGCCCGCGGGGCCGTCGTCGCGCAGCTCGTCCGGGAGGAGCGGCTGCGGGAAGTTCTGGTAGGCGACCGGGCGGACGAAGCGCGCGATCGCGGTCGGACCGACCGAGGTCGTGCGGCTGTCGGTCGTCGCCGGGTACGGGCCGCCGTGCACCATCGCCTCGGTGACCTCGACGCCCGTCGGGAAGCCGCCGAAGAGGACGCGGCCCGCGCGCTCGGCCAAGAGCGGCGCGAGCGACGCCGCGAGCGACTCGTCCCCTGCGCCCGCGTGCAGCGTCGCCGTGAGCTGCCCCGCGAGGCCGCGCGCGACCGCCAGCAGCTCGGCAGCGTCCTCGCACAGGACCGCGAGGGTGCTCGGGCCGAAGACCTCCTCGCGCGCCGCATGCTCCGCCAGGAAACGGGCCGCAGGGATCGTCAGCAGCGCCCCGCGCGCGCCGCACGGGCCCGCCGCCGCCGCGCGCGCGCGCACCTCGACGCCTGTGACGCCGGCGAGCCGCTCGAGGCCCGCGTCGAACGCCTTGCGGATGCCCGCGTGCAAGAGCGGCGCCTCCGGCGCAGCCGCTAAGGCGGCCGCGAGCGCATCGAGCAGCGCGCCGCTGGCCGCATCGCGTACGAGCACCAACACGCCAGGGTTCGTGCAGAACTGCCCCACCCCCATCGTCACCGAGCCCGCGATCTGAGCGCCGAGCGCCGCGGGGTCCGCCGCCACGCGGCCCGGCAAGAGGAAGACCGGGTTGACGCTGCCCATCTCCGCGAACACCGGGATCGGGACCTCACGCGCCTGCGCAGCGTCGAACAGCGCGCGGCCCCCGCGCAGCGAGCCCGTGAAGGCGACCGCGCGCGCCGCCGGGTGCAACACGAGCGCGAGACCCACCTCGTGTGTCCGGCCCTGCACGAGCGAGAACGTGCCCTCGGGCAGGCCCAGCGCGCGCACGGCGCCCGCGATCACGCCCCCAACGAGCTCGCTCGTGCCCGGGTGGTTCGGGTGCCCTTTGACGACGACCGGGCACCCCGCCGCGAGCGCCGCCGCCGTGTCGCCGCCGGCGACCGAGAACGCGAGGGGGAAGTTCGACGCGCCGAACACGACGACCGGCCCGAGCGCGCGCGCCATCGAGCGCAGGTCCGGCTTCGGCAGCGGCGCGCGCGCCGGGTCGCCGTGGTCGATGCGCGCGCCGAGGTACGCGCCCTCGCGCACCGTGCGCGCGAAGAGGCGCAGCTGCCCCGTCGTGCGGCCGCGCTCGGCCTCGATGCGCGCGGTCGGCAGGCCCGTCTCGGCGCTCGCGCGCTCGACGAGCGCCGCGCCGAGCGCCTCCAGGCCCGCCGCGATCGCCTCGAGGAGCTGCGCCCGCAGCTCGCGGCCCTGGGCCTCGAACGCGGGGTGCGCGCTCGCCGCGAGCTCCATCGCGCGCGCGACCTCGACGTCAGTCGCTTCGTGGAAGGCGGGCGCCAACGCTGCGCCGGTGCGCGGGTCGCACGCAGTGAACGCGCTGACGCCCGCGCGCGAGCGCGTGCTCCCGAGGATGTGAGCGCCTTCGAGCGCGGGGGCGAGTTCGGTCATGTTCGTGCTGCTTCGCGGGAGAGACGGAGGAGAGAGGGTGAGTGCGTCATGTGCGCGCAGGGCGGCCTCAGCGGCTCGCCGCGAGCCGCTCGCGGATCATCGCGAGGCCAGCGTCGCGCGCGGGGCCCTCGATCGGGCGCCGCGGCGCGCGGAACGTCTCAGCGCCCTGGCCGACCTCGGCCTGCACGAGCTTGATCCATTGCACGAACTCCGGCACACAATCGAGGCGTAAGAGCGGCAGGAACCAGCGATACAGCGCCTGCGCCTCCTCCATGCGGCCTGCTTTCGCCAGCGTGAAGAGGCGCACCGACTCCTCGGGCAACGCGTTCACGAGGCCCGCGATCCAGCCGTCTGCGCCCATCGCCGCGGCCTCGACCACCATATCGTCGAGCCCCGCGAACAGCGCCAGGCGCGGGCCGACGAGCGCGCGCACGGCGGTCACGCGGCGCACGTCGCCGCTGGACTCCTTGACCGCGCGTAGGTTCGCGTGCTTCGCAGCGAGCGCCGCGATGAACTCCGGCCGCGCGTCGAAGCCGTACGCGGGCGGGTTGTTGTAGAGCATGCACTCGAGGTCCGTCGCCGCGAGCATCGCCTCGAAGTGCGCTTGCACTTCGGCGTCAGGGCCCTTGTGCACGTACGGCGGCAGGATCATCAGGCCCCCGCAGCCGACCGCCTGCGCTTGCTGGCAGAGCCACACCGCGGTGCGCGTCGACAGCGCCGCGATGCCCGGGACGACCGGCACACGGCCCGCGACGCCCTCGACGCAGGTGCGCATCAGCGCGACCTTCTCCTCCGGGTCGAGCGTCGCGCCTTCGCCGAGCGAGCCGCACGGCACGATCCCGGTCGCGCCGTGGTCGACGAGCCACGCCACGTGGCGCTTGACGAAGGCGTGGTCGATCGACCCGTCCGCGAGGAACTGAGTCGTGATGGCGGGCATGACACCTTGCCACTGCATAGAGGATCTCCGAGGTTCGAGGGTTTACGCGACCGGCTCGCGCGGCGTCCCCGACGGGGACGCAGCGAGCGCGGCGAAGGGGACTGGGAAGAGCGGCGGGCGCGGCGCCTCGCGCGGCCAGCCGAGGACACATTCGAGCGCTGCGCCGCACACGCGCGCTTGGCACGCGCCCATGCCGCAGCGCGTCGCAAGCTTGGCGCTGCGCGCGTCCGTGAAGCCGCGCACGGCGCCGAGCGCGACGTCCTCGCAGCGACAGATGAGGGTGTCGTCGGACGCCAGCGCGCGCAGCTCCGGGCGCAGCGCGTAGGCGCGCGCGAGCTTGGCCGCAAAGCGGCGCTGGCGCGCGACGCGCGCGCGCGCCGGCGCAAGGACGCGCGCATCGGCGCCGGCGGCGGCGAGGCCGGCGAGCGCGCCCTCGGCCAACGCCGCATCGACGCCGCCGATGCCGGTCGTCTCGCCCGCCGCATAGACCCGCGGCACGGACGTCGCGAGGTCCTCGTCGACGGCGAGGCCCTCGCCGGCGCGCGCGCACCCGATGAGCTCGCCTAACTGCGTCGTCGGGACGAGGCCGAAGCCACACGCGACCAGGTCGACGTCGAACGCGCGCGCGCGGCCGGCGTGTGAGACGTAGGCGCGCGTGAGGCGCCCTGCGCCCTCGACGCGTGTCACCCACGCGTCGTGCAGCACCGGGACGCCGCGCAAGCGCGCGGTCAACGCGGCGCCCTGCGCGAGCTTTGCCGGCCACGCGACGAGGCCGAGGCCGAGGCGCAGCACCGCGCTGCGCGGCGCTTGCTCTGCGACGGCGACGACGTGCGCGCCGGCCTCGACGAGCGCCGCGGCGACCGCCAGGAGCAGCGGCCCGCTGCCGGCGACCAGCACGCGGCGACCTTCGGCGCGCGCGCCGCGCAGCGCGAGGCCGCCCTTCATGAGCGCTTGCAGCCCGCCCACGCCGACGACGCCCGGCAGCGTCCAGCCGGGGAACGGCAGGAAGCGCTCCGTCGCGCCGAGCGCGAGCACGACCCGCGACGCGTGCACCGTGGCGGCGCCAGCGACCTCGCCCGCGCCTCCGGCGCGCTGCCACACGGAGAGCGCGTGCGGTGCCGGCGGCGCGGCTGGTCGCGGCGCGCGTTCGCCGTGACCCTGCGGCGCGGGGCCCTGCGGCGCCGCGTCGTACACGGCCGCGCCGTGCAAGAAGCGGGCGCCGCGCGCGCGTTCCAGCCACTTGCGGGCCTGTTCGTGCAGGCCGCGGGCATACGACGCGCGCCAAATCTGACCGCCCGCCTCCGGGTGCTCGTCGATGACGAGCGCGTCCGCGCCCTGCGCGCGCGCAGCGGCCGCGGCGGCGAGGCCCGCGGGCCCGGCGCCCACGATGGCGACGTCACAGGTGAGCTCACGCATGCGCGCCTCCCTGCGGCGTCGTGCGCACGTCCATGCCCTCGCGGCAGCGCTCCATGCACGCGCGCACGTGCGGCTGGCCGTCGAGGGTCACGCGACACTCGAAGCACGTCCCCATGCCGCAGAGCGGCGCGCGCGGCTCGCCGCACACGCTCACGCGCGTCACGGGCTCAGCGGGGCGCGGCGCGCTCGATGTCGCGAGCGCGCGCTCGAGCAACCACGCCGCGAGGTTCATGCCGGCGCGCGCTTCGACGAGCGCGCCGTCGAGCGTGACACGGACCGTTGCCCCGTGCGAGGACGACCGCGAGGGCTCAAGCATGGGCGTGCACCTCGCGCTCGAAGCGCGCCGGCAAGAACGGCCGCGGGTCCAGCGCAGGCCCGCGCGAGAACAGCCGGTCCGCGAGCAGCTCCGCCGTGCCGAGCGAGGTCGTGATCCCCACGCCCTCGTGGCCCGTCGCGAGCCACGTGCGCGGCGCCGCGGGCAGCGGCCCGATCACCGGCAGGTTGTCGAGCGTCGCCGGGCGGAAGCCGACCCACGCGCGCACGACGGGCAAACCCGCCAGGCCCGGGAGATACTCGAGCGCGCGGCGCACCATGCGCGCCAGCACCTCGCGCTCGACGCGCGGGTCCGTCTCGCCGAGCTGGCGCGACGAGCCGAGCAGCACCTGCCCCGTCGCGCGCGGCTGCGCATTGAACGCGACCGAGGTCGAGTCGGTGCCGTGCGCGCTCTTCAGATAACCCAGCTCCACGAGCTGGTGCCGCACGAAGCCCGGGGCGCGCTCGGTGATCGCGAGGTGCCCCTTCTTAGGGACCAGCGCGAAGTGCGCAGGCCGCAGCGCTGCCTCCAAGAGCGTCGGCGTCGCGAGGCCCGCCGCGACGACGACGACGTCAGCGTCATGCCGCGCGCCGTCCTCGGTGACGACCCAGCCGTCGCCGATGCGCGCCGCGCCGGCGCCCTCGGTCAACGTCGCGCCATGGGCGCGCGCGCTGCGCAGCAGCGCCCGCGCCGCGGCCGGCGGATAGACGACGCTGTCGCCCGGGAAGCAGAGGCCGCCCGCGAGCCCCGCGCGCAGGTTGGGCTCGAGGCGCGCGAGCGCCGCCGCGTCGACGGGCTGGGCCTCGATGCCGCGCTCCGCGTACCACGCGGCCTTCGAGCGCGCGTGCTGCAGCTCTTCGTCGTCCGCGGCGATCCACAGCGTGCCGCATGCGTCGCGCTCGACGTCCTTGGGCCACTCTGCGGCGCGCGCGTCCCAGAGGTCACGCGAGCGCTTCGTCAGCGCCAACTGCGCCGCCGAGTCGTCGAGCACCAGGATGTGCCCCATGCCGGCGGCCGTCGCGCGGCCCGCGGCGCGCCCGGCTTCGAGCACGCGCACGCGCGCACCGCCGCGGGCGAACGCGTCCGCGCACGCCGCGCCGACGATCCCCGCGCCCACAATGAGCACGTCGCACGACGCGCGCGCGCCGGCGGAGACGACGCCGCTGGCCGTCACGGTGCGGGCGCTCCTTCGGCCGCGGCGGCGAGCGCGCGCAGGCGGATGCCAGCCCGGAACGGGTCGTCGTCGCGCAGCAACAGCTCGCCCTCGGCGGTCACCCACGCGCGGCCGCGGACGGTCGGCATGATGCCGCGCGCGGTGCGGCGGTACTCGCCGGTGAACAGCGTCCCGAGGATGCTCTCCTGGCCCCACTCTTCGCCCTCGCGCAGCGCGCCGCTGGCGGCGAGGCACGCGAGCTTCGCGCTCGTGCCCGTGCCACACGGCGAGCGGTCGTATTCGCGGCCGGGGCAGAGGACAAAGTTCTTCGAGCGCGCGTCGCTGCGCGTCGGCGGGCCGAACAGCTCGATATGGTCGATGTGCCCGCCGTCGGCGCCGGTGACGCCGGCGCGCTCGAGCTCGAGGCGCAGGTCCCACGCGAAGTCAGTCAGCTCCGGGATGCGCGCCGGCGACAGCGCTTGGCCGTGCTCTTGCGCGAGGAAGAACCAGTTCCCGCCCCACGCGACGTCGCCGACGACGCGGCCCCGTCCGGGCACCTGGACCTCGACCGCGTGCGCGTGGCGGTAGGACTCGACGTTCTGCACCGCGATGCGGCCGTCCGCCTCGAACGTGAAGCGCACGTCGCCGACGGGGGTCTCGAGGAGGTGCGTGCCCTCGACCGCGCGCCCGAGGTGGCGCAGCGTCTCGGCGACGCCGAGCGTGCCGTGCACGCACATGTGCAGCGTGCTGACGTTGTTGAAGAAGATGACCTGCCCGAGGGCTTCGGGGCGCTCGGACGGCAAGAGGAGCGCGCCGACGAGCGCGTCGAAGCCGCGCGGCTCGTTGCACACCGCGGCGCGGAAGTCATCGAAGCGCTCGCGGAAGACACGGGCGCGGTCGGCCGCCGTGCCAGGGCCGAGGTCCGGGATGCCGGAGAGGACGACGCGCGTGGGCTCGCCCTCGGTATGGGAGTCGATGACTCGGATGCGTTGCATGGGCGTCCCTCGGGGTGCGGGTTGGTGGGCGCGGGTCGCGGGGGCCTCAGACCGCGCGGGTGCAGTCGGCGAGCAGCACAAACTCGCAGGCGCCGCGGCCGTCGTTGCGGTACTCGACGGTGACTTGCGGGCCATAGGTGGCGCCGTCGCCCGTGTTCAGCACAAACTCGACGCCGCCGAGCACGAGGGTGAGCGCGCCGCGCGTCACGGTCACGTGCTCCAGGAGGCCCGCCCGGTTGGCCGCCATCTCGCCGGCGCTGGTCCGGGGCGGCAGCGTGTACGCGACCAGCTCGAGGCCGCGGCGCAGCATCTCCGGCGACAGCGCGTGGCGCTCGACGCCGGTGTCCGAATCGACGAGGGACAGCCGCTGGTCCGCGCGAACGATCGTCGGCGGCGCAGCGGCGCCTTCGTCCAACAGGTCCGTCAAGGTGCACCCGAGCGCGCGCGCGACCTGGTACGCGAGCTTCACGGTCGGGTTCTTCACCGAACGCTCGACCTCGGACAGCATCGCGGCGCTGACGCCGCTGGCCTCGGCGAGCGCCTCGAGCGACAGCCCCTGAGCGAGGCGCCGCCTGCGCACCGAGGCGCCGATGTCCGGCTCATGACCCACAGCGTAGGAGCCTACGCTATAGCATATGGAGCGTCAAGCGCCCCGCGCCTGCCGCGATGGGCCTGCCGCGATGGGCCTGCCGCGATGGGCCTGCCGCGATGGGCCTGCGCGGGGCGGCGCTGTGCTACTCGAACGTGACGCTGACGCCGTTCGTGAAGTTCGAGCTGCCGGTGGCCGGGCCGCCGTCGCGGTGCCAGACCTGGAAGTACCAGGTCTCGCCGGGCGACGCCGAGACGAGCCCGCCAGGGGTGGGGAGCTCATCGAGCGCGAGCGCGAGCTCGAACGTGCCCGTCGGGCTCGCGAGCTGGATCTGGCCGGGCGCGACGTAGCGGCCGATGGCGCCGCCGAGGCACAGGTTCCCGTCGCTGCCCCCAGGCATGACGACGAGCCCCGGCGCCCGGCTCACGAGCGCCAGCGCCGGGGCGCCCGGCGGAAGGCTGCTCGCGCGCGCAAAGAGCGCGTCGTCGTGCACGTTCGCGAGGCCGACGAGGTCGAGCTGCGACGCGTTCCCCGTCGAGTTCGGCTGGGTCGGTGCGCAGTAGGCCGCGCCCACGCGCTCGTCGAGCGGCGCGAGGTACGCGACCCACCCGCGGGCACGACCGCTGGGGTCGTAGCCGTACCCCCCCACGACCGTGCCATCGTCGCTCAAGGCCGCTGGGATCAAGCGCCAGCCCGCGACCCCGGTCGCGCCGAGCTGGGTCAGGCGGTCCGACAGGAGCGCCATCCCCGTGGACGGGGTCCAGATCCAGCCGTCATAGGCGTAGCCGCTCTGCTGGCTCGGGTCAGGCCGGCTGTAGAGGCCGCACACCACGTCGCCGTCCGCGGAGACGTAGGTCGCCTCGGACGTGAACTGCTGCGGCAGGCGCCCGAGGCTGACCATGCCGCCGCTGGCGGTCCAACGGAAGGCTTCGACGCCGAGGGCCGTGGTCGCGCCGCCAACGATCACGTCGCCGTCCGCGTCGACGTCCCGCGCATAGGAGTCCACCGTGCCGCCAGCCAAGTCGCCGAGGGAGACGAGGCCCGTCGCCGCGGTCCAGCGCACCGCCTGGCGCAGCGGATACTGCACCGACCCCGACCCGACGACCACCTGGCCGTCGTGGGTCACCGCCGCTGCTGCGCTCTGGCTGAAGCCGCCGGGCAGGTCACCGAAGCCGACCGTGCCGGTCGCCGCGGTCCAAATCCAGCCCTCCTGCTGGAGCCCCGCGTCCCACGAGCCGACGATCGTCGCGCCGTCCGGCGTGACGTCCTGCGCGCCGCCGAACCCGGGCTGGCCGGGATAGGGCAGCGGCAGCTCGAACCGAGCGCCGCTCGCCACGTCCCAGACATAGCCGGTGTAGGAGCCGTTCGTGAAGGCGGAGCCCACGACGCGCAGGCCGCTGTCGCTGAGCGCGGTCGTGTGCGTGAGGTACGAGTCCCCCGGCCCGACCAGGCGCTCGAAGCCGCGGTAGGGCGTCCATCGGTAGGGCACTTGGACGAAGGGTGTCCCGGGCGCCTGGGGCACCTGGACCACGCCCGTGACGACGCGCCCGTTGCGCGCGAGTCCGGACACCAACGACGGGACGTCAGGCCCGTTCGGTTCGATGACCTGGAAGGTCGCCTGCGGCGCGGCGAGCGCCGCCGTGGCGCACACGTAGAGCGCGGCGGCGCGGGCACACAGGCGGTGTGTCGACTTCGTTCGATCGGTCACGGTTCACCTCGAGTTGGTAGTGAGGGGCCCTTGGGGCAGGCCCACGGTCCGCGCGCCCAAGGCGAGGCGCGAGCTCAGACGACGGGGGCTGTCACCCCTCAGTAGCCCGAGGGGCCCCATTCGTTTCGTGAAAGCCCCGCTGGTCTCATGCGCGTCACAGGATCACGCCCGCGCCCCGCCGCAGCAGGGCTCACGCGGGCTGCGCGCGCGTCACGGACGCTTGAAGACCTCGACGACCGTCGAGACTCCGAAGCCGAAGTTCAGGCCGCCCCCGAGGACAAAGACGCGGTCCTGGAACACGACGGGGTAGTGTCCATGGCGCGCCGTCGGCAGCGCCGCATCGCGGCGCCACGTGTTCGTGATCGGGTTGTAGGCCTGCACCTCGGAATAGACCGCGGTGTTGCTCTCGCCCCCCATGACGTAGAACTCGCCGCGGTACCAGACCGCCCGCCCTGTCCCGCCGCGCGGCAACGGCATCGGCGCCAGCTGGCCCGCTTGGCTGGTGCGCCAGGTCGCGGTGACCGGGTCGAACACCTGCACGTTGCTGAAGCCAGGCTGCGCGGTGTTCCCGCCCTGCCTGCCGCCGAAGATGTAGAAGCGCGCGCCGTCCGTCGCCGCGGCCGCGTGGTTGACCGGGAGCGGCATCGACGGGAGCGAGGTCCACGCGTCCTGCGCGGGCGAGTACCACGCGACGTTCCCGACCGTGCTCGACCCGACGATCCCGCCGGCGACGTAGATGCGATCGCCGATCAACGCCGTCGATACGGACCCGCCCGCCCACGGCATGGGCGCGCCGAGGCTCCACGCGTTGGCCACCGGATCGTAGATCTGCACGCGGCCCGGGCTGCCGCCGTCGAGGCCGCCGATGAGGTAGATCCGCCCGTTCCAGACCTCGCAGCCGTGATGGTTCCCCGCGAAGGGGCGCTGGGCGAAGTTGGAGCTCCAAGTGCCGTTGATGAGGTCGAAGCGGAGCGTGCGCGGGTCCCCTTGGCCCCAGACGTACAGCATCCCGTCCACCTCCGCGGCGGCGACCTCCGCGAGCGCCTGCGGCAGCGGCGCCGAGGCGCTCCAGAAGCCCGCAGCGAGGCCCGGCTGCGCCGGCAGCGCCTTGAATCCATTGGGGATCGTCAGGCTCGAGCCAGCCGAGTTGACGACGACGTCGACGAAGCCGATCGCAGCGCTCGGCAGCGCCGGGATGATGCCTTTGATCCGCTTCGACGTCACGGAGGTCAACACCGCGGGGACGCCGCGGAACGTGACCGAGGTGCTCGCCAGGTTGCCGAAGCCGACGCCGCCGATCTCGAAGCGTGCGCCCCCCGTGTGCACCCCGCGCGCAGGGAAGACGTCGTAGGGCGTCATTCCGACAGCGGCGACGTCATCGGGCACCTGCATCCGGATCGCGCCGTTCCAGTAGTCCGTGGTGGCGATCGCGCCACCAGGGGCGACGGCGATGTCGAGGCCGCCGTTGAAGGGCGCGGTCGGCATGCCGAGCGGCTGGACCACGGAGCGCCCGTCCGGGGTGAGCTGGAAGAAGCGCATGCCCGCGCCGTGCTTCATCACGAGCAGCTGCCCGCGGAGCTGAGAGCCAAAGGTCGTCGCGCGGTACTCGTCGATCCCGTTGGTCGACGAATCGACGTGCGCGATGCGCTGCGTGAAGCGGTGCGCGAGCGACGGCGCGTATGCGTCGTAGTAGACCGCTTGGCGGGGATCGTCGAGGCCACGCGAGCGGTTGGGATGTCCGTAGTAGTTCCCGCGCTCGATCAACAAGAGCTCGTCGGGGCTGTCCGGGTCCGGGCCTGTCCCTTGGGTGGTCATGCCCGTAGAGGCCGGACCATAGTTGGCGTTCGGGCCGTTATCGGTCGCGTAGATGTTGCCGTTCGAGTGCAACACGAGGTCGAACGCGTTGCGCATGCCGGCCGCGTAGACCTCGACCTGACACGTCGGGGCCGGGAACGAGCTCTCAGCGAAGCGCTGGTCCGTCACGGGCAACAGCGACTGGCGATCCAGGAACGTGACCGTGCCGTCGAACGTAGGCCGCGACGTGAACGCTTTGAGGATCGCGCCTGAGAACGGCGACTCGGGCAGGTTGCCCATCAAGGCGCTGCCCACCCCCGCGTTTGTATTGCCGCCGCAGGTGATCAGGAGATCGCCGTTGTCGTCGAAGGCGATGCCGTTGATCGAGTGGTCGTGGTTCGAAGTCGGCAGGCCGGTGACGACCGGCGTCGCCATGTCGAAGAGCGGCCCGCGCAAGCTGGACACTTGGCCCGTGAAGGCAGACGGCCCCATGAACGAGGACGCGGCCGTCTGATAGTGGTCGCCGTGCGCGATGTAGACGATCAGAGACGCGGGGTTCTGGGGGTCGTAGGCGTCGAACGGATTGAACGCGAGCCCGAGGATGTCCTTGTTCGTCGCGCCGAGGATCCCGGTGTAGTACTGAACGCCGGTCGCGTTCCAATTCTCGTCGTAGGTGATCGCGCGCAGCGACCCATCGAGCAGCGACACCCAGAGGCGGCCGTCGGGCCCCCACACCGTCCGCGTCGGCGCGTTCACCGCGACGGCCTGGTTGTTGAGCACGTTCCAGCGGATGGGCACGGGCCCCGAGATCGAATAGTGGAACGTGAACGCGTTGCTGGTGCCGTTAGGAGTCGTCACCCGCACGTCGACGTTGCCGGACCCGGGCGGCGAAATGACGTGGATCCGTTCGGCGGAGAACGCGACGAACTGCGACGACGGGATCGTCGTGGAGCCCCAATTGACGACGACCTGGCTCTTCGGGAAGAAGCCAAAGCCCTCGATGACGATGTCATTGCCGCCCAGCTCGATGCCCTGCGTTGGCATCGAGTGAATGACGGGGCGCAGCGCGCCCTCGGAGTGCGTGAGCCGATTCTCGAAGCCGGTGATCGACTGCCCGGACGCGCTGACCGCGAGCGTGAGCGGCAAGTCGTCCACATCGCTGACCGCAAAGCGCACATCGAGCGCGTGCACACCAGCGGCGAGCGCGAGCGGCCCGGTCGCGAGCTGTCCGTCCACGAAGACGCGGCGCCCATCGCCGCCCGTAGCGGTCAGGGTCAACGTCACCGGCGCGCTGAGCGTGAAATTCGCGAGCCACTGCACCATCACGTCGCCGCTGAAGGGCGAGTTGCCGACCGCGAGGCCGATCTGGTCCGTGTGCAGGCCGACCTGCCGCGCCACGAAGTTGGCCGCCAGAGGCACATTGTCCAGGAGGTGGACCTCGCCCAAGACGGAGCCGTCGTAGTACTTGGCGAGCAACCCAGGCACCGCGCCCGCCGGATACACCGACACGGGACGCGTGTCCGTGGCGGTCGACGGCGGCGAGTTGTTGTCCGAGATCTTCAGCGAAACGAACGACTGACCGAGCGGCAGCTGGATCGGGGTATCGACGGTCGTCCCGACCACCTGCCCGTTCAAGCGCCACTCGAAGGCGCTCAAGGCCTTGCCCGGCTCGTGGGTGTGCGACTCATTGCCGAGGTAGCTCACGAGCTCGGAGCCGTTCCCGTCGTAATCGATCACGACGAGCGGGTCACGATCGATCACCGGGTGCAGGAAGCCCCAGCCCGCGTTGGCGCCGCCGGTGCCGAACACGGCGAAGTTCAACATCTCGCCATGGGCGAAGTTCAGGCTGACCACGAGGTCGTTGTCGCGGTGCTCCGTCGGCGTGAACACAACCGGCAGGACGAGCGCCTGTCCCGGGGCGACCGTCAGATCGACCGCGAGGCTCGCGGTGATCGGGCTGCCGGTCAGGACCGCCGAGCCGATCTCCACCGCGAACTCGGTCGCAGGCCCGGAGGCGCCGGGCACGATCTGCACGCTCGTCAGGCGCGCAGGCGCGAGCCCGGCGTTCTCGATGCGCAGGTCGAGCTGACCGAAGTGACCTTGCTCGACGGTGCCGAACTGCAGCTGCGGCGTCGGCGTCGAGAGGATGGGGACCGAGCGCACCTCGAGCGCGCTGACGAGCGCGCGCGCAACGGAGGCCTCGAAGCGCACGTCGAGCGCGCCGTCCGACACCTGGATCTGTTGTTTGGGGCTCACCCAGGCCGTCGCCGGACCAGCGAGCGCGAAGAGGTCGACATCGTCGAAGGCCACTTGCCCCTCTAGCAGGACATCGAACACGCGCGCGCCTGCCGACGAGTGCACCGGCTCCCAAGCGCGGAAGCCGAACTCGTAGAGGCCGTTGGGCACCTGGAAGCGATATTCAATCGTCTGCCCCCAGCGCGAAGTGTGGTAGAGCGCGTCGTCCGACGTCCCCGCGACCGGAGCGAACGAGGCGAGGTAACCCTCGCTCGAGACGGCCCCGAAGTCCGCCGACCAGAAGGTGCGATCGGGCATGGTGTAGGGCGTCGGCGCCGCGTTCATGACGATCTCGAACCCGGGCGAGCCGAGCACCTCGCCCGAGAAGGTGACCTCGCGCGGGGGAATGCCGCCGAGGCCCTGCAACACGGCAAAGCGCGCGAGCCTCGGGCCGGGCGTCAGCGGCACGAACTCGACGTCGACGGAGATGGACTGCCCTGGCGCCAGCACGACAGGCAACGTGAGGCCGGGATAGCGCACCTCGAACCCGACGGTCGTCCCCGAGGCCGGCGCGAGGCCGAGGAACGGGATCGGCGCGGTGTGTACGTTGGTGATCTGAAGCTGACGGACGCCGGCGGAGCTGCCCACGCTCGTCTGCGGGAACACGAGCGCGCTAGGGCTCGCTCCGAGGGCCGGCGGCTGCAAGATCGGCGCCGCATTGCCATCGTCGATGGCCACCGTCAGCTCATCGAGCGCGCCGATCGTCGCGCCGTCGACCGGCGGCACGATGCGGAAGGTGACGAACTCGCCCGCCTCACCGACGCGATCGACGACGAGCCCGACCGACACGTCGCGGAAGAGCTGGCCGGCGGGGATGACCACCGGGTTCGCCGGCGCCACGATGTCGCCTGGACCCGAGGCGGGGCCGCTCAGCGCGAGCGGAACGATGGTGTCGCGCCCAGACACGGCGCTCTGGGCGACGCGCACGGTGAAGGACCCCGCGGCCTCGGCGACGACGCGGCGCCCTGTCGTGAACGCCACGCTCGGCCGCGGGTCATCGTCGACGATCATCAGCGTGTGCAGCGAGCCCGCGCCCAGCGTGGCGCCGGTCGGCGCGCCGAGGCCGAGGCGCACAAACTCGTCGCCCTCGTAGAGGTTGTCCTGCACGAGGTCGAGCAAGACAAACGCGGACGTCGCACCGACGGGAATGACCAGCGGATTGGTGGGCAACACGAAGTCGCTGCCGAGCGTCGCCGTGCCCCCGGTCGTGAGCGGGACGCTGACTGGGCCGGTCGCTGCAGCGGAGAGCCGCACCTCGACGAGGCGCTGGCCTGCGCCCTCGCCGGCGCTCGACGCCGTCGTCACGAAGCTGACGGAGGGCACCGCAGCGCCACCGGACGCAGCGCCACAGAGCGCTCGCGTCGAGGTCGCCGAGACCGAGCCCCAGACCAAGGCAAGGACAAGTGCGATCCGAGCTGCGGCGCGCAGCTTGGCGCGCGCGCTCGACGAAGGCCGACGCGAGTCGGTCAGGTCACGGGCAAACATGGAACCAGCAATCAGGAGAGCGGAGAGCGTGCAGGAATTGAGCGCCGAACGCGCCTCTATCTTGCACGCGAAAGGTCGCGCGGGAGCGCCGGACTGAACGAAAGCACGTCCGTGTCCCGGGCGGGGAGTCCGCGCGCCAATGAGCCCTTCGGCGCGCGCAATGGAAGTCGGGACCAGAAAGGAAGACGCTTTTCCGGCGCGCGGGCCGGGGTCCGACCGCGCGAGGGGGCCCGAGCGCGCGGCCAGCGCGCTGCGGGGCCAGGGCAAGCGAACGCGGCGCACTCAAGGCCGGTGCGCGAACGACCGATGTGTCCCACGGCGAGCCGCATCTGGGTCGTCGACCGGGCTCGCGCGTCCCACCGTGAGCCACCCACACACCCCGCTCGGAGACCAGCCCATGGAGCCCCTCCCCCCTGAACACGACCCGCGGGCTGGGTCCAACGCGCACGAGGACCGCGAGACAGTGACCCACAGTGAGACCATCCGCGCGCGTGGCCGCCGCGACCTCCACCCGATCGAGCGCGCGGTGCGTTGGCTCCTGGCGGCCCTCGACCGGAACGACGTGCCGTCGGTCGTCTTGCGCGGCGACCGCGAGCTGCCGTTCCTGCCCGAGGAAGGGGACCTCGACCTCGCGGTCGCGCCGCGCCACCGCGCGCGCTTCGAGCGCATGCTGGCGCGGGCCATGCAGCGCTACGGCGTCCGCCTTGTCGCGCAGCACACCAGCGGCGCCCTGACGCAGTACCAGCTGCATGCCGTCGACGGGCAGCGGCGACACCGGCACCTCTGCATCGACGTCCACACCGCGGAGACCTGCTTCGGCGTGCCGTTCCTGACCGCCCATGACCTGCTCCAGGGCCGCACACGGCGCCGCGGGCACGCGCGGCCTGACGCCGTCGTCTCCGCCTTCGTCGACTTCGCTGGGCCCTTCCTGTCGGGTGGCGCCGTGCGCGAGGACTACATGTCACGCCTCGCGACGGTCGTCGAGCAGCGCCCCGCGCAAGCGCGCGCGCTCCTGGGTCGCGTGTTCGGGACACAGATGGCAAACGAGCTCGCCGATGGGTTGCGCGCCGCGTCGCGCGGGCGACTCTTCCGCGCGGCGAAGCGCGCGCGGCGGGCGCTGCTCTGGCGCGCGTTTGCTGCGCGGCCCGTGCGCTCCCTGAGGCACGTCCTCGCCTTTGGCTACGCCGCACGGGTGAGGCCGCTCTTCGCGCCACGAGGCAAGGTCATCGCGATCATCGGCACGGACGGGGCGGGCAAGACCACGTTGATCGATGCGCTGCGGCGCGCGCTCGCGCCCGCGTTTCGGGCCTCCGAAGGAGGCGTCGTGAAGCTGCGCCCTGGGCTCCTGCCGCAGCTGGATCGCCTGGTCCACGGGCGCGCGACCTACGGCGCGTCGGAGTGCCGCGTCCCCCATCGCGCGCGCCCGTCCGGCGCGTTCGGCTCGACGCTGCGCGCCGCCTGGTACGCCGCCGACTACGCCCTCGGCTGGCCCCTCCGCATCCTGCCGCGACGGCGGCGCAACGCGCTGATCCTGTTCGATCGCTACGTCGATGACTGGCTCGTGGACCCCGAGCGCTTTCGGATGCGCCCCGGGCTCGCCACCGTGCGCTGGCTCGCGCGGTTGGCGCCGCGGCCCGACGCGACGCTGGTGTGCACGGCGAGCCTGCGGACCGTGCGCGCGCGCAAGCGCGAGCTTGAGGCCCGCGAGACGCTGCGCCAGCTCGAGGCGTATGAAGCCCTCGCGCGCTCGCGGCCCGACCTGCACCTCGTTTCAACGGACGCCGGCGTCGAGCACGCGCTCGACCTCGCGCTCTGCGCCATCTTCGGCGCCCCACCGCCGGACGCCTCCAAGTCGGAGGCCGCGCCGGACCCCGTCAACGGTCAACACAGGCAGGCCGCATGAGCGCACCTCTCCCCTATGGGCTCGAATCCTGGCTGCCCATCCTGCGCGGGGGCGCGGCGCCCGCCGCCGTGGTCCGCGACGAGGACGGCCCCGTCGCCGCGCGCAGCGCGTGGCAGAGCATCGGCGCCGGCGAGCGCATCGCGCTCATCGCCGAGGGCACGCCAGGCCGGGAGGCGCCGCTCGCGACGCTCGAAGCGTGCCTCGACGGTCCTCGCCGCATCGAGCACTTCGTGGCGTTCCCCGGCACAGGCGGCGGCTTCGTCCTGCTGCCGACCGTGAACGCTGCCGCCCTGCGAGCGGGCCTCCCGCTCTTGCCAGCGGGCCGCCGCCGCTGGCGCGCCGCGCGCCTCGGCATCGGCGCGCTGGCCCCGCTCGGCGTCGCGCGGCTCCTGGGGCTCACCGAGGTCGCGCTCGCGACGCGCGGGGAGCGCGCCTCCTTCGGTGACGCTCTGGTCGCGGATGACGAACATTGCGCCGTCGCCGCGGGGGTGCCCGACGGGCGCCAGAAGCACGTCGCGCGCATCATCGACGCGCGCGGCGCGACACGCGCGTTCGCGAAGCTCGCGCACAAGCCGGCGTCGGTCGCAGCGATCCTCAACGAGCGACGCGCGCTCGAGCGTGTGCGGGCGCTCGCGCCGGAGCTCGCCCCGGAGCTGCTCGATCGCGGCGAGGTGGATGGACGGCCGTGGTTCACGATGGAGCTCCTGGCTGGCCATCGCTCGCCGGACGTGTTCCACGAGGGTCACGCCGCGCTCCTCGCGCGCTTGCAAGTCGCAACGCTCAGCCGCTGCGCGCTGCCCGAGCACCCATTGCTGCTCGGCGCGGTCGAGGCGCTCCAGCGCCTCGACTCGGCGCGCGACCCGGACTGGCATGGCGAGCTCACGGCGCTCGCCCACGCGCTCCAGGGCGAGCGCGCAGACCTCCCGACCTCGCTCGCCCATGGGGACTTCACGTCATGGAACCTCGCGGTCGACGCGCGCGGAATGCGCGCCTTCGACTGGGAAGCGTTCATCGAAGACGCCCCGGCGCTCTATGACGTCTTCCACTTCCACGTGCAGACCGGCGTCCTCGTGCACCGCAGGGACGCGTCGGCGCTCTTTGCGAGCCTCGGCAGCGTCCTCGCCCAGCCTGCGCGACAGCTCGTGCGCGCCGCAAAGATGACGGCGCCCGACGTCCTCCGCGCGTTCGGGCTGTATCTCTTGCACGTCACGACGCGCGAGGAGCAGCTCCAGCGCACAGCCCCGGCGGCCTTTGTCCAGATCGGCTGGCAACGTCGCGCGCGCCGGGAGCTGGCGCGGTTTGTCGTCGGCGCGCTCCACGAGCGCCGCGCGCCGTGGTCGCTCCCGAGTGAGGCGCAGGAGGACGCAGCTTGAGCGGCGGAGTCGCGCTCGCGCTGCTGCTCGCTGCCCTCGCGTACTTCGCCTCAGGTGCGCGACGACTCGCGTACTGTGGCTACTACCTCGCGTACGTCCCCTTCATTACGATCGACGCGTCCATGGGCGGGCTCACGGACGTGACGCAGCTCGGCGGGAGCAACTTGCTCTTCAAGCTGTCTGTCCGGGTCGCTGCGACGGCGCTCGTGCTCTGGTCCGCGTGGCGCGAGCGCGAACGCGTGCTGAGGGTGCTCTCGAGCGCTGCGACCGTCCCTTTGATCGTGCTGGTCCTGTGGGCCCTCTTAGGGCTCTATCGGACGCAGGTCCCTTGGGTGCCGCTGTTTCGGCTGGGCGAGCTCTGCGTGTTCTTCGTGACGGGCGCGACGCTCTTCGCCGTCGCCGCGCATGACGCGCCCCCGCGCGCGATCCTGCGCTGGCACTGCCTCGCGCTCGCGCCGCTGTTGGCGATCGCCGTCTGGTTCGCCATGAACCAGCCAGAGCTCGCGTTCCACACGAGCCGCGACGGGATCCAGCGCATGGGTCACAAGTTCATGAACGCGAACGTGCTCGGCTTCTCCGCCGTCGTCGTGCTCTTGTGGAGCGCCTTCGAGCTGAGCCAGCCACGCGAGCGCGCGCGCGCGTTCCTGCTAGAGCGCGCTTTGCCCTGGTTGACGCTCTCTTTGGCGGCCTACGTCCTCTACCACGCGCGCTCTCGTACGGCGACGGTCACCGCGTTTGTCGGCTTCGGCGTCCTGTTCTTCCCGTACTGGCCGTCCGAACGAGGGCGCGCCGCGCGCTTCGCGCTAGGCCTCGCCGCGCTGGCTCTCGTCGCCGCGCTGAGCGTCGATTCGTTCGAGCAGTACTTCCTCCGCGGTGAGTCCGCGGCCGAAGTCGCGACCGGTACGGGTCGCACCGAGCTCTGGAAGGACCTGCTGCTCCAGCAAGTGCCCCGCGCGCCTTGGCTAGGCGCGGGGTACATGATGCTCTCGTCGGAGGGCGGCTTCTTCCATGCCGGCCACTTCTGGAACAACGCACACAACACGTACCTGTTCGCGCTCGTCTCCCTCGGGGTTCCGGGCTTCTTGTGCGTAACGACCCTCGCGCTCATGCCCCTCGTCGTGGCGCTGCGTCGCCTCTATCGCGCGCCGCGCGCAGAGCGCGGCGCGTGGACCCTCGTCGTTGCGCTGCTCGTCGTGGTCGTGCTGACGTCGATCCCGGAGTTCGGCATCGTCGGCTATCCGAACGTGACGATGCTGTTCCACTACGCGCTGTACGCGTTCGTGATGCTCCGCGGCGGATCAGCGCCAAGGGAGCTGCAAGGTGAGCGACACGTCAGCCGAGCGCCGAACGAGCGCGCGCCTTCGAGCTCGACGCTCAGCCCGGAGTACTCGTGAGCGACACCCGCGACCATATCCTGGCGAGCGCCTACGCATGCGACCCGCGGCTCGGCTCCGAGGCCGGGATCGGCTGGCACTTGGCGCGCGAGCTCGCGAAGTTCGCGGACGTGACGCTCATCACGCGGCGCAACAATGTCGCCGCAGTCGAAGCCGCGGCGCGCGTCGAGGGCCTCGCATTGACCTGTGTCGGCCACGACCTGTCGCCCAGGCTGCTGCGCTGGAAGCGCGGCGCGCGCGGTGCGATGCCCTACTACTATCTCTGGCAACGTTCGCTCGGCGCGCTCGCGAGCGGCCTGCGCCCCGAGCGCCCGTTCACGCTCGCGCAGCACCTGACGTTCGCGTCCGGCTGGATCCCGAGCGGGCTCGCGACGCTCGACCTGCCTTTTGTGCTCGGGCCCATCGGGCAACACCCGCGCGTGCCCGACCGCTTCCTGCCCAAGGCCGCCCTGCGCGCGCGCCTCGCCGAGCCGCTGAAGGCGCTCGTGCGACGCGCGCTGCCGGCGCTCGACCCGGCCTATGCACGCACGCTCGCGCGCGCCGACGTGATCCTGTCCCTGGGCGGGGAGTTCGAGCGGTCGCTGCCGGCGCAGCACGCACACAAGCTCGCCCCGCTGCTCGCTGCGGGCGTCGACGCCGACGCGTTCCCGAGCACCTCCGAGGGCCGCAGGGCCCCCGCAGGCGCGCTCCACGTGCTCTTCGCCGGCCGGCTCGTCGCGCTCAAAGGGCCGGACCTCGCGCTCGCGGCCTTCGAGGCCTTGCAGCGCGTCGCGCCGAGCTCGACCTTGACCTTCGTGGGCGCGGGCCCGCGGGAGGGCGCGCTCCGCGCGCGCGTCGCAGCGGCGGGGCTCGCAGATGCGGTCCAGTTCCGCGGGAGCCTGTCGCACGACGCCGCCCTCACGGCCATGCGCGCCGCAGATGTGTTCCTGTTCCCGTCCTTCGAGGGCGGCGGGATGGTGGTGCCAGAGGCGATGGCGGCAGGCGTCCCGGTGGTCACGCTCGCGCACGGTGGCCCCGGCGAAATGGTGAGCGGCGCGCGCGACGGTGTGTCCACGGGCCCGCGGGGCATTGTCGTGGCGTCCGAGGGCGCGCCCGCTGCGGTCGTGGAGCGCCTCAGCGCGGCGCTCTTGACGCTCGCCTCGAACGAAGCGCTGCGGCGCGCCATGGGGCGCGCCGCGCGCGCCTTCGCGCTCGACACAGCGGCCTGGTCCGCGAAGGGGCCGGCGCTCGCGGCCGCGTGCGCGCTGGCCAAGGAGCGGCACGCACGCAGGACGCGCTCGCGCGCGCAGGCCGCCCCTGCCCTGCGAGGCGTCGCAGCGTTGCAAGGCAGCGAGCGCGAAAGGAGCGCTGCGTGAGCGGCCTTGCCGGATGGCTGCTCGGGCGCATCGCGCGGAGCGCGGGGGTCGACGGCGACCCTGCGCGCTCGCTCAGCGCGCGCGACGCGCGCCGCGTCCTCGCCCGCATCGCGGTCAACGGGCTGCGCGGCCTCCTCTGGTCCGCGCGCCTCGGCGCCTCGGGCGGGCGGCTGCTCGTCGCGCACCACGTCGAGATCCACGCGCCCGAGCGCTTGCGCGTCGGCCGCGGCGTCAAGCTCGAGGCGTACGCCGAGGTCCAGTGCCTCGCCAAGGACGGCGTCACCCTCGGGGACGGCGTCACGCTCGGCCGCGGGGCATCGATCCGCCCCAGCTCCTACTACGGCGGCCCGCTGGGCGAGGGCCTCGAGGTCGGCGCCGGGAGCGCGATCGGCGCCTACGCCTGGATCGGCGCCTCCGGCAAGGTGGTGATCGGCCGCGACGTGCTCCTTGGGCCGCGCGTGGTGCTGCTGCCCGAGAACCACCGCTTCGCGGACCTCGAGCGCCCGATCAAGGCGCAAGGCGTCGAGCGGCTCGGCGTCGTCATCGAGGACGGTTGCTGGCTCGGCGCCAACGTCACGGTCCTGGCCGGCGTCCGGATCGGCTGTGGCTCGGTCGTCGCCGCAGGCGCGGTCGTCACGCGCGACGTGCCGCCATGGAGCATCGTCGGCGGCGTGCCCGCGCGCCTCATCCGTCCCCGCGGGCGGCTCGAGGGCCCCCCGCTGGCCGCATGACGCCGATGCGCGCGCCGTGTGGCGCCGCCCACGCTCGCCTCGAGACCAGGCCGCCCAAGCCGCGGCGTCGACGGTCGATGGGCTCGCCCCAGGCACGCCAGAGGCACCCTCAGCCGCTGGGGCGCGCCCTCAGAGGGCAGGCGGAGCGCGACATCGACCGAGTCCCGGCTCGGGTCATCCGGCCCAACGAGCCGATGAAGGCAACAGCCGAGCCACACCCCGCGGCCCCGACCGTGGCGTGACCCAAGAACTAGCCCCAGAGACTCACCGTACGCGCCCATGGACGGCCGAGAGACCATCCTCTTCTTGCACCCGACCCCCGACCGCTACGGGGCCGATGTCGCCTTGCTCGAGCTCGTCCGCGGGCTCGATCAGGCGCGCTGGCGCCCGGTCGTCGCGGTCCCGGGCGAGGGTCCCCTCGTCGCGCTCCTCAAGGCTGCCGGCGCGGAGGTCGAGGACGGCCCGCTCGGGGTGCTCGACCGCAGGACCCTGCGCTCGCCGCTGCGGCTCCTGCGGTTTGCGATCAACGTGCCGCGGGCGGCGCTCTTCGTGCGGCGCCTGGTGCGCCGCCATCGACCGGCCGTCATCCACACCAACACCGCGATCGTGATCGGCGGCGCCATCGGCGCGCGCCTCACGCGCACGCGGCACCTGTGGCACCTGCACGAGATCATCTCGCACCCGAAGTGGGCCGCGCGTGTGCTCGCGCGCTGCGCTGCGCGCCTCGCGGACGTCGTCGTCAGCAACTCGCGCGCGACGCGCGAGAGCTTCGACCGCTACTCACCCGAGCTCGCGGCGCGTCACCGCGTCGTGCTGAACGGCGTTGACGCGCGGCGCCTCACGCCGAACCACGCCGCGCGCAACGACGCCCACCTGGGGACCGCCGAGGCGCGCGCCGAGGCGCGCCGCTCCCTCGCGGTGGACGACGAAGCGGCGCTCATCGTCCTCGTCGGTCGTGTCAACACTTGGAAAGGCCAGCGCCTCCTGCTCGATGCCGCCGAGCGCCTGCGCTTCCGACATCCGGACGCGCGCTTCCTGCTCGTCGGAGACGCGCCGCCAGGGCACGGCGCGCTCGTCGCCGCATTGCGCACGGAGATCCAAGCCCGGAACTTCGCCGGCTACGTCGAACACCTCCCGCACCAGACCGACATCGGGCGCATTCTGCGCGCCGCGGACATCGTCGTCGTGCCCTCCACGCAGCCCGAGCCGTTCGGGCTCGTCGCGGTCGAGGCGATGGCGATGGGGCGCCCAGTGATCGCCGCAGCGCACGGAGGGATCGTCGAAGTGGTCGACTCCGGGGTCACGGGGCTGCTCTTCGAGCCAAACGACGCCGCGAAGCTCGCATGGGCGCTGCAGGTCTTGATCGAAGACCGCAGCCGCGCGCGCGAGATGGGCCGGCGCGGCAGAGAGCGCTACGAGGCGCACTTCACCAGTGAGCGCATGCTGCGCGAGATGGACCAGATCTGGTCGCAGCTCGTCGAAAGGCCCTTCCTGCTCTCCGACAGCGACGCGCAGATCGTGCACTTTGTGCTCGGGAAGGCGAACCCCGAGCGCCTCAACGGTGTCAATCATGTCGTGCACGGCCTCGCGACGGCGCAAGCAGCGCGAGGGCTCGACGTGAGCGTCTTCGGGATCACACCGGATCCCGCAGCGCCCACGCCGGAGCGCGCCTATGACCTGCGCCTCTTCCAAGCGCGTGGGTCGCGCCTGGGGCTACAAGGCCCGCTCGACCGTAGCCTCGTCGAGGCGCTGAACGCGCTGCCGCCGACCGCGCTCGCGCACCTGCATGGCGGCTACGTGCCGACGATGCGCGCGATCTCACGCGCGCTGACACGGCGCCGTATCCCGTTTGTTTTCACGCCCCATGGCGCGTACCGGGCGCTGGCGCGCCAGCGGAGCGGCCTGCGCAAGCGGCTCTACGGGGCGCTCTACGAGCGCAAGCTCGTCCGCGACGCCCGCGCGGTGCAGGCCTTCTCCGTGCGCGAAGGCGAGGAGATGACCGACCTCGTCGACGCGCACAAGGTCGTCGTCATACCCATCGGGCAAGACGCCCCGGATAACGCCGAGCTCGCTGCGCTCGCGAGCGAAGCGCGCGAGCTCGCCGCGGACGTAAGGCGACCGCTCTACGGCTACTGTGGTCGCCTCGCTGCGTTCACGAAGGGGCTCGACGCGCTGCTCGACGCCTTTGCGCTGCACGTCGCCGGCGAGGGCGAAGGGACGCTGTGGCTGATCGGCGAGGGCGAAGACCGAGCAGCCCTCGAGGCGCGCGCTCGGGACCTGGGGATCGAGCGGCGGGTCGCCTTCCAAGGGGCGCGGTTCGGTCGTGAGAAGCTCACACACCTGGCCGCGCTCGACGTGTTCGTTCACCCCTCGCGCCACGAAGGCATGCCGACGTCCGTGCTCGAGTGCGCGGCCCTCGGTCGCCCGGTCGTCGTGACTGCAGAGACCAACCTCGCCGAGGCTGTGCACGAAGCTGGCGCAGGCATCGCGCTGCAGCACGCGGACAAAGAGCAGCTCGCGGCCGCCCTCGCCGCGATCGAGCGTGAATGGCGCGCAGGGACGCTCTCGTGCCGCGGTGAGGCCGCCCTCGCCATGGTGCGCACGCGCTTCGCCTGGCGCGACCTCGAACCGTTGATCAGCGCCGAGCTCTACGAGCTCGAGCACCACCTCGCCACCGACCATACACGAGGCGCGCCAGCCTGCGCGCCAGACGGTCAGCGACGCAGCGCGTAGACGAGACTCAATGCCGGCCCCCCCGCCCCCCGCAACACAGTCCTCCCCCGCCCTCAGAGTCAGCGCCCCGGTGACCGACGCGAGCACGCCCCCGAGCGTCCTCGCGTGGATCCTCGCCGCGGGCGTCCTGCGCTGGGCGCTCGCGCATTGGGTCACGGGCTATGCGCTCGTGGACGACGCGTACATCCACCTGCGGTACGCGCGGAACCTCGCGCAGCACGGCGCCTTCGAGTACAACCTCGGCGAGGCGGTGTTTGGCGTCACGTCGCCGCTCTTTGCGCTCGCCTGCGCGGGGCTCGTGCGGGCCGTCGGCGCGCTCGACGGGCTGCTGGCACCCGCGGTGATCCTGCTCAACCTCTGCGCGTGGAGCGCGCTCGCCTGGCTCGTCGCGCGAGACACCGCGCGCGGCGCGCGCGGGCCTGTCCTGGCGACGCTCCTGCTCGCGCCCGTCTTTGTGGACAACCAGCTCCTGGGCATGGAGTCTGCGCTCTTTGCGCTGTTGGTCTTCGGCGCGGGCCGCGCAGCGCTGGCGGGGCGCACGGCGATCGCGGCCTGTTGGTTCGGGCCTGCGCTCGTGACCCGGCCCGAGGCCGTGCTCCTGGCGCCGTGGCTCGTCCACGCGGCCCTCTCCGCGCACGGCGCTGCAGGCGCGCTGCGAAGCATGCGACAGGCGCGGTTCCTGATCCCGCTGCTCGCGCCAGGCAGCGCCTGGGCCACCTACGCGCTCCTCCACTTTGGCAGCGTCGTGCCCCAGTCGCTCGTCGCGAAGTCGGGGTGGAACAACGCGCACTACGACGAGCTGTTCGGGCCGAGCGCAGCGCTGCTCGCGCTGCCGCGGCTGACCTTCCTCCCATTCGTGGATCACATGCCGCTCGATACACAGCGGGCGATTTCATTCGCGACGCTCGCCGCGATCGTCGTCGTCGGCGCGACCGCCATGAGCAGCCGTGATCGCGCGGCCCGGTTCTGGTTCGGGTTCTATGCGACCTATCTCGGCTTCTACTTGCTCGGCAAGGGCGCGACCGAGGCTTCGTGGTACGCCGTGCCGTCCTCGGTCGCCCTCCTCTTGGCGGCGCGGCCTGCGCTGGCGCGCGCAGCCGACGGGCTCCGACGCTGGGAGCGCCCGGCCTTGGTTTCTTGGTCGCTCGCGCTCGGCCTCTCGAGCGTCGTGCTCGCGCACCTGCGCGCGCCGCTCCTCCGCACCTATTGGGACGGCTACGGGCGGTGCGCCGTCGCGCTCGCAGCGGAGCCGCGCCTCGCCCCGTACTCCGCGCACCGGGTCGTGATCGGCGAGATCGGGGTCTTTGGCTTCGCCAGCCCCCACGCCGTGACCGACATCGGCGCGTTGGTGAGCCCCGAGGTCTTGCCCTGGAAGAACGCTGGCGCGAGCTTCGTGGAGGTCGTCCAGCGTTCTGGCGCGAGCGCATTTGTCATCTCCCAGCGCGCGCTCGACACCAATGACTACCCGTCATTGGCCTGCACCGCCGCGGACGAGCCCGAACGGCGTTGGCTCGAGCGCTGCGAGCTCGTCGCGAGCTTCCTCGACAAGCGCGCCTACTTCGTGCCAGCCTCGCTGCGTCTAGACCGCTCCGCTCCATGACGACCAAGAGCCGCCCCCCCGCGCCGACGACGAACGAGGTGCGGACCTACTACGAGCGCCCGCTGCTGGACCGCGTCAGCGGGCGGTACGTCGTCGCCTGGGACACGCCTGACGGGCCGGCCTCGATCCGGGTCCACAACCGCGTGGTGGACTTAGAGGGCGAACGGCCCTCGCTGCGCAGCGTCCTCGGCCTGCCGCGTGTCCTCGCGAGCTATCTCGAGGCGCGCCGGCGCCCGCTCTTGCGGCGCCCGCTGCCGTTCCTGAACTTCGACGCCATACGCCACCTCGCGCGCCTCGTGCCCGACGGCGCCCCGACCCGCGTCGCGGAGGTCGGCGCAGGGAACTCGACGCTCTGGCTGCTCGCGCGAGGCGCGCACGTGACGACCATCGAACACGACGCGCGCTGGGCCCGCGAGCTCGCGCGCGAAGCGGCCGCGCGCGGGCTCGCGGGGCGGCTGACGCTGCACGTCGCTGAGGGCGCAGCAGCGCTCGAAGCGCTCTCCGGGCTCGACGACGCGACCCTCGACCTGCTCCTCGTCGACTGCAAGAACGCGCACACACGGCGGCACGATTGCATCGCGCGCGGCCGCCAGAAGGTGCGCTCTGGAGGCACGGTGTGCCTCGATAACTCCGATCATCCAAACAACTGGTCCGCCGCGGAGCTCATGCGTGACCGCGAGCGCACGCGCTTCAGCGGCTTCGGGCCAATGTGCGCGGTGGTCACACAGACGAGCTTTTGGCAGGTGTAGCCGCGCGCGAGGCCTCCGACGTCGACCGCCGATCAAAACAGCGGATAGATGTTCGGAGGTGTCCCCGAGTCATTGCCAGAGCCGCCGCGTGGGCCACGCCGAAAGAGGCCGCGGCACCAGTGGATCAATCGTCGATACCAGGGTGACGCCGGCGAAGGGCCAGAGCCGATGGGGTCCGAAGGAGTGGATGACATCGCGAGACAGGGCCGATGGGTCAGGAGAGGGCAGGTTCAGGAGAAAGTCGTCACTTGAGGGGGTCGCGACCGACGCAGGTCGCGCTCCTTGACGAGGGCCTCGGCCTGGGCCCCGTCTCGGTGGGCGAACCCGGTCGCAGCGAGCGCGCCGAGCGCCGGGAGCCAGGCCCAGGCGACGGGCGACGCAGCAGCAACGGCCAGCGCGACGAGCGCCCCGCGCGACCAACCGACCCGCCGGCGGGTGAGGCGCGCGTGTGCTGCGCGGCAGTCCGCGCAGTGCCGACTGTGCAGGGTCCAACGGTCGAGCGCGACTCGGGGCTCGTGGATGCGGCGCGCGCCGACGCTGCGCAAGCCCACGGCGCCGGGCCGATCCAGCGCGTGGCGATCGATCCACTCGCGGTAACGCACGACGAGCCGGTCGCTGGTTCGGAGCGGCTGCCACAGCTCGGCCAGGGTCTCATCGGAGCGATCGATCGCTTCGACCTGCCCTCGCACCACCGCCATGTCCTCCTCGAGGAGGTGGCATTGCCCCAGGTGCTCGACCCAGCGTGGGCGCTTGCGGTCTGCCTCCGTCCAGAGGTTCCCATAGGCGCGGTACAACATGCGGGCCGAGTCGGGGCCCGTCGGGAGCGAGTAGAGCGCGAGCCCCGACACGAGGCTCGGGTCCTCGAAATCAGACACGTAGTGGACGAGGTTCGGGGCCCGAAACTCAACCCAAGCCCGACGCAGGCCCGCGGTGCGTTGCGCTCCTGCGAGGCCACGCGTACGGAACGTCGCCGCAAAGCCCTCGGGGCCTTCGTGCTCGAGCTCGACATCGAGCGGGCCTGCGAGCCGCCGATCCCCGCCGCCGCGGGTCCCTGCGTGCGCCACATGGATGTGGGCCACGTCGAGGACATTCTCGATGAAGGCGTCCTGGCCATAGGGCAGGTCCATCACGAAGTCGACGCTGTGCACGCCGGCGCGGTCGAGCCCGGCGACGGTGGCCGGCCCCGCCGCCGGCGGCGCGTCAGCGCTCGCTGCGCCGCGCCCGCCCCAGGCCCAAACGACGCCTTGCTCGACGCGCACTGGGAGCGCGGTCGCGCAGCTGCGCGGGGGCATCGGAGTGTCGGCGGGTTGCTGAGGAGCTTCGACGCAAGCGCCGCTGCGATCGAAGCGCCAGCCGTGGTAGAGGCACTCGAGCGTGCCCTCTCGCACGCGGCCGTCGGAGAGCCGCGCGGTGCGATGCGGGCACCGATCGAGCAGCGCCGCCGGCTGACCGGCTGCGTCGAGAAAGAGCGCGATGTGGCGCTCGTGCAGCCCGATGCGGTCGATCCGACCTGGCTCCAGGTCCCGCATGAACGCCAGCGGGAACCAGTGTTCGCGCCACGCGCCGCTCATGCGGACACCCCGACGTTGCGCGGCTCGAGCCCGCAGGACTTGAGCGCTGAGGCCAGCCCCTCGCAGACGACGCGGTTCCCGAGGTCATTGTGGTGCGCGTTGACGTAGAGCTCGCTGGGGTCGATCCCCTGCCGCCGCGCATAGTCCAGCACGACCGGGGCCGTATCGATGAGCTCGACGCCCTCGGCGGCGAGGGCCTCGACGAAGAACTGGCGCCGCGCCGTCATCCTGGACAGCTCCGCGACGTCGTGAAAGAGGACGTAGACGAGCCTGGCGCCGACGTCGCGCGCGAGGCGCACGTTCGCGCGCACGATGGCCCGATTGAGCTCGACCTTGCCCGCGAAGCCGTAGTCGTCGCGCTCGGGCGGGTCCTCGCGACGTCGCCGCGCAGCGCGCACGTAGCTCCTGAAGCTGAGCTTCGTCCGCCTGAAATAGCGGCGTGGATCGCGGCAGATGGGCACGTTGTCGACGTCGAGGGTGCCGTCGCTGCGAGGGACGACGACGGGCTTCTGGTATGATCGAACGCGCTGAGCGACACGATCGAAGCTGTACGTCAGGAGCCCCATCAAGATGACCTCGGGCCGATCGACGAGGCCGATCGTCTCCCGGGCCAGGAGGTGCATCTGGTCCGGGCCGTACCCGCCGACGCCGAGGTGGACGACGTCGACGCCCTCGAGCCTCTCCTCGAGCAGCGTGGGCAACCAGCACGCTTCGCTCGCGTGGCCGCTGACAAATGAGTCGCCGTAGAACATGACCTTGCGGCGCCCGTCCCGTCGCAGGCGCGCGGTCGTCCAATCCACGAGCCCCATCGGGTTCTGAGGACCGAGCGGCCCCTGCGTCCAGCCGAGCGTGTCATGGATCCGGCGGGGATCGATCTTGGCGCAGAAGGAGTCCCAGCGCCCTGCGAGGAGCCAGTAATCGTCCCCGACGAGCGCGTGTCCATAGCGCTCAGGGTCGCGCCAGCTCGAGTTCGAGCTCAGCATCAAGACGCGCGCGGCGGCCTCGGCCAACAGCAAACGAACGAGCCCGAACCGACTACGCCCGCGCCGACGGGCGTCAAGTCCATCGGCTTCGTGCTGCTGGGCTGGGCTCATCTGGGGCGGGCTCGAATGCGGGTGTTCCCTACCAACATACCAGGCGCCTTCACGCGGGGCACCCGCGCCCAGCGGGACCCCACGGAATCTCGCCGCGAGCAAGGAGCGTGTGTCCGACTTCGAGGCGACTGATCGTTGTGACAACCGTTCGAGTGGGCCCGCGCTGAGCGCCCTGGGCGGGGCCGCGGCCTCGCCCTGCAAGCTGCGTTCGGCAAGCTGCGTTCGGCAGTCGGCAGGCTGCGTTCGGCAGTCGGCAGTCGGCGCGCGGCCCTCGGCATTTCGCGCCGCTCAAGCGGCGGCGCGACCGAGCGGAGCCCGCGCCACGTCCCCGAGGATCAATGCGTGGTACTCGTCGGCGATCGTGTCCCAGTTGTAGTGGCGTCGCGCGCGCGCTTGGTGCGCACGCCCGACCGACGCGCGCAGCGCGTGCGGCAGGCGACCCAGGTCGCGCAGCTCGCGCTCGAGCGTCGGACCATCGCTCCAATACCGCCCCTGGGCGCCGAGGACTTCACGGTTGAACTCGTTGTCCGCGGCGAGGACAGGGCTGCCGGCGCCCATCGCCTCAAGCAGCGACGGGTTCGTGCCGCCCACGCTGTGCCCGTGCAAGTAGGCGCGCGCATGGTGGCGCAAGGGTTGGAGGACGTCGGCCTCGTAGACCGTGCCGATGAAGCGCGCTTCGGGCCCGGCCGCCGCGCGGGTCGCGCGCACGTAGTCGCTCTCGAGCGTGTCGTCCGAGACGATGACGAGCGGCAGGTCGGGCGCAGCGGCGCGGTGCGCGCGCACGATCTCCAGGAGGTGGTTCTCGGGCTCGAACCTGCAAACGACGATGTCGTAGTGCCCAGGGCGAAGGCCCCATGCGAGGAGCGGCTCGACGGGCTGCGGGCCGGCGAGGATCGGTGTTCCGTAGGCGATCGTCGCGGAGCTTCGGACGCCGTGGCGGGCGGTGATCTCGCGCGCCAGCGCGCCATTGTCGAAGACCATGCGGTCCGCGGCGCGGCACGCAAAGCGCTCCATGCGGCGCAGCCAGGCGCGCGCCTTCGAGCCCCACTTCGAGCGCCGCCATTCGAGGCCACCGGGGTTCACCCAGAGCTGGGCGCCGTGCCGACGGCCGAGCTCTGCCGCGAAGACCGCGCCGTAACCCAAGAGGTAGACCACGTCGAAGTCGCGGGCCGCGTGCCGGAGGCACGAGACATCGAACTGGATCGTGCGCGCAGGCCCGGGGGCCCAAGCGCGGACGTAGCGTAGGTCGACCCCTCGATACGTCGTTGGCTTCGGGCCGCGGACGTCCTCGCAGAACACGGTCACGTCGACGCCGCGCGCGACGAGTCGCGGCGCGAGCTCTTCGACGAAGGTCTCGAAGCCGCCGTAGCGGGCGGGCAGACCACGCGAGCCGAGGATCGCCAAGCGCGGACGATCGACGAGCGCTCGCAGGCCGACATGCGGGGGGGCATCGGGCTGCATCAGGGGGGTTGCGGGTCCATCGGCCAGTCGGCCCCCCGATCTTGGACCCGAGACGGGACTTCCTGCGGAGCAGGGACTTCCTGTAGGACGAAGGCTTCCGCCGGCATGTGGCCGTGCGCTACGGTTGTAGGGATGTCCCCGAGGTCCCACGACTCGCCGAGCGATCGCCGCCGCGAAGAGCGCATGCCTGGCGGCGACCTCCTTGCAGAGGTCATCGTTGGCCCAGGGCGCGTGTACGACGCCAGGGTCATCAACACGAGCGCGAATGGCGCCCGCCTCGCGCTCGACACACGCGAGCAGGCGCGCTTTCCCCTTGGGACACTCGTCGAGGTGCGCTTCCGCGTCCTCGGTGTCGCGCGCCCGCTCATCACGCTCGCGCAGGTCGGCAACCAGGCGGCCGATTCAGAGCGCCCCGAGGTCGGCGTCCGCTTTGTCGAGCGCGAGCGCTTCTATCCGCAGCTCACGCCGCGCCTCTGGGAGCGCTTCAACCGGCGGCGTCGACGTCGCTGCAGCTTCGAGCGTGTGCGCGTCACGGCGCGCGTCGAGTCCGGCGGCCGTGTTTGGAACGAGCGTGTGCACGACCTGTCGGAGATCGGGCTCGCGCTGGAGCTGGAGCGCTCGCGGGCCGAGGAGCTGGCGAAGTACGAGCTCGTGCGCGCCCTCCTCGAGCTGCCGTCCGGCGGCGGCCCCCTGGGCCTGGCGGGCATCCTGATCCACCAGACCGAGTTCGGCCACGGCACGCGCCATGGGCTCGTGGTCGACCCGGCACATACCGCGGACCTCGCCGGACAACAGGAGCGCATCGCGGCGTACCTGGCGCGCGAGGGCGAGCGCTCGGCCTAACGGCAGGGTTGCAGGTGCGGGTGCCGGTGCAGGGGCCGGTGCAAGGGCGGGGGCGCCGCGCGCCGAGGCCGCTACGGAACGGGTAAATCCCATCTCATGCGGCGCGCGCAGCCTCCGAAGACAAGGGCAGTGACCGTGAGGCGGTCACGAGCCCCCCCCCCATGAGCCTCGCACCCGCGCTCGTCGCGGTCCTCGCCCTCGTTGTAGGGTGCCGGACCCCGTCACGACCTGTCGCCGCGTCGGAACTCCGAACGGTGACCCTTTCCACCGACCCGAGCCCCGTCAGGCTCGGGCCGGATGACCGTATCCGGATCGACGTCGCGTCGCGTCCGGAGTTCTCGACTCCAGCGGAGGGCATCCCGCTCGACGAGCGGGGTGCCCTCCACCTGCCGCTCATCGGACGCGTCGAGCTCGGCGGCCTGGACATCGATGACGCCAACGCTGTGATCGAGGCCGCGTTCTCGCTCTATCTGCGGGAGCCGTACGTCGCGCTCTCCGTCGCCGAGTGGCACAGCCGCGCGTACCACGTGCTCGGCCATGTGCGCGAGCCTGGCCGCAAGGCGCTCGTCGGCCGAGTCACAGCGCTCGAGGCGCTGAGCGCCGGCGGCGCGTTCATGTCGGGCGCGGACCGCTCGCACTGCTTCCTCGCACGCCCCCACGCCGACGGGCTCGAAGTGCACGAGTTCGACGGTGAATCGCCCGATGCGCGTGGCCTGGTCGAGGTCGCGCCCGGCGACATCATCGTCGTGCGGCGGACAGGCAACCAGGACTTCCAGGAGGACTTGCTGCCCGTGCTGAGCGGCCTCGGGCTCTCCGCGCTCTACGTCAGCGGCCGCCCCCTCGCGAACTAGTCCATGTCTCCGCGACCCCGAAGAGGCGACACGTCGTTCCAAATGAGCGACGACTGGGCGGTCGTCCAGCGGCTCGGCGCGCGCATCGTGAGGCGCCCCGTGCGCGCTGGCGCCATCGCGCTCGGCGTCGGAGCGATCGTCGCCCTCGTGCAGCTCGCGGGGCGCCCCGTCTATCGCACGGAGGCCATGGTGCGCGTCGAGAGCGCGGCCGAGAAGAGCCCGCAGCTCGATGGACAGCGCGTTCCGCCTGGCATCGAAACGGCAGACGAAGCGCTCAGTCACCTCCGCTCGCGCGCCCTCGTGAGCCGGCTCGTCGCGCCGCCCGAGGACGGCGCGCTGCCGTTGCCCGGGCACGACTCCGAAGGGCGCCGCCTCGGGCTGACGACCTGGATCACCGATGAGACCGCCGCGCCGCTCCGCAGCGCGCTCTTCTCGCTCTCACGGCCGCGCGCCCGTGACTTTGCGCTCTTTGCACGCATCTACGAGCGTGAGCCCGGAGCCCCCAGCGAGCTGCGCGTGCGCTTCGTCGCGGCAGACCGCTTTGTCGTCTCTAAGGTAGGGACAAAACCCGGCCTCGAGTGGCCTGAGGACGAGCCGACGGAGCTCACCCTGCGCCCGGGCGAACGGTTCACCTACGCGGGCGTCACGCTCGCGTTGGAGCACCGCGGCGCGTGGGACGGGCGCCCGTGGCGCCTCGAGCACCTCAGCGCCGAGGCGGCCGTTGCGCGCGTCATGGCCGGCTTGCGCGTCGACGCGCAACAGCACCAAGAGGGCACGCTCGGCATCACGTGCCACAATGACGACCCCCTGCGCGCCGCGGCGATCGCCAACGCGCTCGCGGCGAACCTGATCGCGCTCGACTTGGAGCGAACGAATGAACGCGCGGCCGAGACGGCGCAGTTCCTGCGGCGCGAGCTTGACTCCCGGCGCACAGAGCTCGCCGCCGTGGAGCGTCAGATCACGGCGCTCCTCGCTGCGGCGCCCGAAGCGAGCGACATCAAGGCCGCAGGGGTCGCCATTGCGGCGCGCAAGAGCGACCTCGAGGTCCGGCTGGAGGAGCTCGCGCGGCTGCGCACGCAGGTCGACGCGGTCGCGTTGGAGCTCGTGTCGGGGAACCGCCAGGCCGTCGCGCGCTCGGCGGCGGCGCTGGACGATCCGACCGTGAGGCGCGTCCTCGCGGACATCGCCGCCCAGCAGTCGGAGCTGCTGGCGCTGCCAAGGGCCGAGCGCGGCGAGCCGCGGCAGTCGCTGCGCGCTACCGCAGAGCGCTATGAGGTAGAAGCAAACGCTATCGCCGATCGCATCGCTGAGCTGCGAGAGGTCCTCGCGGCGCTGGCGCAGGGGCAGGTCGAAGCCCTCGCGCGGCTCGGTGGTCAGCTCGACGCGGCCGGGATTCCCCTGACTTCGGCGCTGCAAGGCTGGCTCGCCGAGCTGGAGTCCGAGCGCCTGGCGCTCGCGACGCTCGAACGGGACTGGACGGACAGCTACGAGCCGCTCCGCTCGCAGCGCGCGCGCGTGCGCGAGCGGCTCGAGCGCGTCGAGGCGGGGCTGCGCATGCAGCTCGCAGCGCTGGCGAGCCAGCTCGAGCGCAAGCGCGGCTACGCCGAGCAGTGGGGCGAGCTGTCAGCGACCCAGTCGCTCGAAGAGGCCGCGCTCATCAAAGCGGCGATCGCGCAGCTCTACGAAGAGCTCGCCGATGTCCTCGCCGCGCGAGGCGTCGGCCTGCGGGCGGACGAAACGGCGCTGCGGCGCGAGCTCCAGTCACTCGGCGAGCGCGCGCTGCGCTTGCGCGAGGCCGAGGAGGCCCTCGCCGGCCCGCTGCTCGAGCGGGATCAACTGCAGGCCGTCGTCGCGGGCCTGATCCGCGATGTCGAGCGCGCCGAGGTCGCTGCGGCGGGTGTCACGCCAGGGGTCGTCCTGCTCGATACCGCGGTGGTGCCGAAGGCGCGCCTGAAGCCGGTCGGCAGCTTCGCGTGGCTCGTGGGGCTCATCGCCGGTTGCATCGTGTCCGCGCTGTGCTCGCTGGTCCTCGAAGGTCGCTCGACGGAGCGTTGGGACGACGCCGAGCTCGAGTCCGAGTCCCAGCTGCCGCTCGTCGGGCGCCTCCAGCGCTTCGGCGCGGCGCCGAATGGCGACCAGGAGCGCGCCTTCCAGCCCTTGCTCGACGAGCCGGGCGGCGCCGCCGCTGCCGCGCTGCGCGGGCTGCGCAGCCGCTTGATGACGCTGGAGATCGACGGCGCGCCAGCGCGTACGCTCGGCCTCATTGCGCCGACCGCGGGCTGCGGCGCGTCGTTCACGGCGCAGGGGCTGGCGCTCGCGCGAGCGCAGGCAGGTGCGCGCGTGTGCCTCGTGGACGCCGACCTCGTCGCGCCGAGCGTTCTGACTTCGTTCGGGATGGCCGAGGGGCCCGGCCTCGCCGAAGCGCTCGACGGGCGCAAGCACTGGCGGCAGTGCGCGCGACACAGCGGCTTCGACGGCCTGACGTTGCTGGGCGCGGGCGCGCCGTTCGACGACCCAGCGGACCTCTTCGAAGGGCCGACCTGCGCCCGCACGTTGGAGGACCTCGCGCGGCACTTTGACCTCGTGGTCTTCGACCTCCCGCCTGCGACGCGTGTCGCCGAGTCCGAGGCCATCGCACGCCGGCTCGACGCCGTCGTCGTCCTGCACGGCGATGATCGCCCTGCGCGACCAGGCGACCTGCAAGCGGCCGTCAGGCGCCTACGCTCAGGCGGCGCAAACCCGATCGGCCTGGTGCGTACATTCGCGTCCTCGCCCCAGCGCAGGGCGACGAGGGCCAGGACGAGCTTCGCGGGCTGATTGTGTCGCAACCAGCCCGCGCCGCCCGTCACGCGGCGAGCACGAAGCGCTTGCGGTAGAGCCGGAAGCTCAGCGCGATCAAGAGCGCCGCGCCGACGAGCATGGTCAGGACCAGCGGGCCGACGCCCGAGAGCTCGGCCGTCGGGAAGAGTCCCTTGCGGTACCAGAGCACGCCGTGGTACGCGTCCATCGCCCACGCGACGGGCGTGACGCTGCCGACCGCGCGGAACCACTCGGGCGTAATCTCGCGCGGGAACCACGCGCCGCCGACGGCGCTCATGACGAGGATCACGAGCGTCGAGAGGCCCTCGAGCTGCTTCTGCGAGCGGCACATCACCGCGAAGGTGAGCCCGATCCCATCGGCGAGCAGCACCCACACGAGCGAGACGACGACCAGCGCGACCGGCTGCGCGAAGATGGGCACATCGAAGGCGAGCGCGCCGAAGCCGAAGAGCAGCACGAGCTGCGTCAGGGCGATCGCCGCGATCGAGAGGAGCTTGCCGATCAACACGGCGTGGCCCGCGGCAGGCGTGAGTTGGAGGCGGGTGAGCGTGCCTTCGGCGCGCTCTTGCAACAGCGTGCCGCCGGCGCTGACGACGCCGAAGAGCAGCATCATCACGGCCATCGAGGCGAAGGCGTGGGACGCGCCGACGCTGCCCGCGAGGCCCGACTCGTCCTTGCCCGCGACGTTCTCGCTCGCGAGGCCGAGCAGCCGGGGCAGCTCCTCCAGCGGATTGAAGCCGCTCGCCGTCGTCGTCGCCGCGCCGCCTCCTGCTTCCGCCGTCGGCGCGACCGCCGCATCGGATGGCGTCGCCGCGTCGGCGCCGGCCGCGGGCTCGAGGTCAGCCAGCACCGCCTCGATCTGCGTGTAGCTGTCGCGCAACGCAGCGTCCGCGCGCGCGCGGCCCGCGGCCGGGAAATCGATCAGGTCGAGGACACGCCCCATCATCCCGTCGCCCAACGCGTCGACCTGCCGCTGGAGCAGCACAGGCGCGAGCTGGAACAGGACGACCTGCTGGCTGATGACCTGCGACGGGTCGCGCAGCAGCGCGAGGTCCGGCACGTCGCCCGACGCGACCCCAGCCCCATACCCCGCCGGGATGACGAGGCCGCACGCCCGGTCGCCGCCGGCGACGAGCCGACGCGCGTCCGGGACCTCCGTGACGTCGAGCCCGTCCGCGCCGCGCAGCGCGACGATCAGAGCGCGGCTCGTGTCGCTGGCGTCGCGGTCCTCGACCGCGAGGGCGACCTTCGGCGTCGAGCCGCCGCCGCCGCCGCCGCCCATGCCCCCCATCGCCGTGCCGAACACCGCGCCGAGCACGAGCGGCAAGAGGAACGCGAGCAGGACCGCGGTGCGGTCGCGCAGGAAGAGCCGCAGGTCCTTCTGCGCCAAGGTCAATGCAGTGCGCAACATCACGCCTCCTCATCGCGCAGCGCGCGACCGGTCAGGGCCAAGAAGACCTCCTCGAGGCCGGGGCGCGTGTCGCGCACCTCAGCCGCAATGCCGGCGGCCCGCAGCGTCTCCGCGGCGCGCTCGAGGTCGACGCCTGCGCCGAGCTGAAGCCCGGCGCCGAGCGCGCGCTTCACCGTCGGCAATTCCTGCAGCTCGGCGAGCGTCCCCGCCGCGACCGCGCGCCCGCGGTCCATGACGACGATGCGATCGCACAAGCGCTCGACCTCGCCCATCAGGTGGGTCGTGTAGATCAGCGTCAAGCCCTCCGCGCGCAGCGCCTCGACGAAGTCGAAGACGTGGTTGCGCGACTGCGGGTCGACGCCGGCCGTCGGCTCGTCGAGGAACAGCAGCTCGGGCTCGTGCAGCATCGACGCGACGATGTTCAGCCGGCGCTTCATGCCCCCGGAGAAGCCCTCGACCCGCGAGCGCGCGCGGTCCGCGAGGCCCGCGACACCGAGGGCCCAGTCGACGCGCGCGCCGAGCTTCGCGCGCGGGACGCCGTGCGCCGCGGCGAAGAACTCCAGGTTCTCGCGCGCCGTGAGGGCGCTGTAGAGCGCGATCTCCTGGGGCACGACGCCGATGCGCGCGCGCAGCGCCGCGCCGTCGGTCGCCGGGTCGAGGCCCAGGACCCGCACCTCGCCGCCGTCGCGGCTCGCGAGCGTCGAGAGGATGCGCAGGGTCGTCGTCTTGCCGGCGCCGTTGGGCCCGAGGAGGCCGAGCGCTTCGCCGCGCCGCACCTCCAGGTCGAGGCCGTCCACGGCCCGGAGCGCGCCGAAGCTGCGCCGGAGCCCGGTCACGTGGACCGCGGGGGTGTCGTTCGAGGTTCGCATAGGAGGGCGGCGCGCGGCGCCGGCCCTGAGCATTGCTGCGACCCCCGGGAACCCTTCACGGAACCTCGGTTTTCTCGCGCGGGGCCCGGCTGCGGCGCGCGAAGGCGAAGATCAGCGGCCGGGCGACCAGGTAGACCGCGCCCACGAGGAGGGGCAGCGTGACCGCCCAAGCGAGGAGCGCGTGCAGCCCCGCGCGGCCGAACTGCGCCAGGAAGTCCGCGAACGAGAGGTCACGGAAGGCGCTCAGCATCTCGCCGACCGAGAAGCGCGCCCCCCCGACGCCGCCGCCGAAGCGCTCGACCAGCCACTCGCCCGTCCGCACGTAGACGAGGATCATCGCGAGGTGGACCGGCCCGAGGAGCTGGTTCAGGGTCTGCAGCACCGGCTGGTTCATGCGCAGCGCGAGGCCGACCCCGAGGTTCAGGAGCGACGTCGTCCCGAGGAACGGGAACATCGAGCAGCCCGCGCCGACGGCGACGGTCGCCGAGAGCTTCTCGGCCGAGACGCCTTGCGTGAGCTGGGCCGCGAGCGGCGCGAGGAGGCGCTTGCGCCACGTCGGACGCGGCTCGATGGCGCCGGCCACCGCCGAGTCCAGCGCGGCCGGGGCGAGGTCCTCGGCCCGTTGGCCCTCGCCCGCTTGGGTCCCAGACGTTGGGCGCTGCGACGCGCGCTCCGACGCGCGCGCGTTCATGGGCCGAACAGGACGTTCTTCGCGCCCAGGAGGTAGACCAAGGCCCCGACGGCCGTGAACGCCAAGGGGACGCCGATACGCCCAGGCCGACGCGTGACGAAGACCGCTGCCAGGGGCCCGCTGGCCGGGATGCGCGAGAGCTCGATCAGCATGTACGTCGCGAGCGCGAAGTTCCCCCACAGCATGATCGCGACGAACCAGAGCACGCGCGCGGCAGCGGTGCCCTCCTTCCATGCGACCCACACGAAGAACGTGAGGAACCCGAAGTACGCATCGAGCAGCGTCACCTGGAACCACGGGTTCGTGTAGACCTCGCGCGGGATGTCGAAGAGCGCCTGCGCCAAGCTGGCGCGGACCGTCCCCGCGAGCATCAGCGCCAAGATCGACGCGAAGAGCACACGCAGCAAGATCACCATCGCTCGCACCTCGAACGGCCCCACATGCGGAGAGGGTACCGATTACGATGCGTGGCTGCCCGGCCGAGGTCGCGCTCGGGCCGACGGCGCAGTGCCGCGGCCGGGCGGAGGCGCTGGCGCTCGCGCCCAGGCGGCGCAGCGATAGGGCACGGAGTGGCTTCGATGTTGGACATCGTCTTCGACGGCAATCTGCGCACGCGCGCGTTCCACGACCCGGCGAGCGGCGAGGTGCAGCTCGTGACGCTCGGTGTCGACGACGAGGGGTTCGGCGTCGAGCTCGGCGAGGATGCATACCTCGCCGTGGACGGCGACGACGCGTTCGCGCACCTGGCGCTGCGGGGCCCCATGGGTGACCTCACCCTCGCTCCTTCGGACGAAGCCGCCCTCGCGGCCCCGGACACCTTGCCCGAGGCGGACCTGGCGGAGGCGAGCTGGCCCATGGGGCCGGAGCAGGCCGCGGAAGCGGACGGCCCGGTGGAGGGCGCCGAGGGAGCGGCGACGACGCCCAGCGTCGTGTGGCGCCTCGACGGGGCACGCCTGGTCGTGCTCGTGCCCGGCACCGTGCGGTCCCAGTGGGCCCGCATCGGGACCTCGGGGCTGTGCGTCGCGCTGGACCTCGAGCGAGCGGAGGGCGAGGCCCTCGTGGCAGCGCTCGTGCACCTCGACGTCACCCGCGACCCGGGCTTCGCGGCGCTCACCGCGCTGATGGCCGAGGGCTGACCCGCGCGCGCTCGCTGCGGAGCCGGCCGAGCCAGCGGGCCGAGCCAGCGGGCCGAGCCAGCGGGCCGAGCCAGCGAGCCGAGCCAGCGAACCGGGCCGCGGGCCATGCAGCTGGCCATTGCAGCCGACCGTTCAGGGGCCGGAGCTAACGCCGCGAGGCGTGCCGCACGCTGACGTCGTCGAGGACGAGGCCCGCGCCGAGGTCTGGGCTGATCGACGTGCGCGCGACGAGGCGCAGCTCGGCGCCGGCGCGCGGCGCGCTGAAGTGGACCTCGACGTCGCGCCATTGCAGCGCGCCCACGCGGGAGGCCGCGCCATCGAAGCGCTCGACGTGGAGCACCTCGCCGTCGAGGTCGATCTCCAGCGCGCGCGTCCCGCCCCAGACGCCGGGGTCCGCGCACGCGCTGAGGCGCAGCGTCAGCGCTTCGCCGGCCTGCGCGTCGAGGCGCTGCGCCAATGCGGCGTCGCCGATGAGCAGCGACTGGGCGCCTTCGCGCGGCGCCCAGGTCGCGCGCACCAGCAAGACCCGGCCCGCGCCCACGGGCACTGCGTGCGACACATCTGCGTCGCTCGACCCTGCGTCGCTCGACCCTGCGTCGCTCGACCCTGCGCCGCTCGACCCTGCGTGCGGCGCGGCCGAGTGCGTGACCGGCGCCGCCTTCGGCGCGCGCCCCGGGCGCGCGACACACTCCGCGAGCGGCACACGACGCCAGCCATCGGGCGCGCGGTCGGGCGCGAGCTCCGTCACCCAGCCCCCGCGCGCGGGGCGCTCGAAGCCGCCGCCTTGCACGCGCTCGCTCGCGCGCGGCAGCGGCGCGCCAAACGCGACGCACAAGACACGCGGCCAGAGCATCGGCGCCGCCGCGAGGCCCGCGGGGAACGGGTGCGCGACGCCGGTCGCATCGAGCGCGTCGAGCAGCCCGAAGAGCCAAGGCGCGCGCGCGAGGCACGCCGCGGCCGTCGCGCGGCGCTCGGCCTCGTCTGCGGCGCCCCACCATGCGGCGGTGTCCTCGGCGAGGGCGCGCGCGAGCGGGGCCGCGTCGGGGCAGAAGCGCGCCGCGCGCGCGCTGGCGAGGGCCGCGCCGCGCGTGTCCCCCATGGCGCGCGACGCCTCAGCCCGCGCAAAGTGCGGCCACGGGCTCAGGTCGTTGCGCTCCGTGCGCTCCCACGCAGCCAGAGCGTCCGCGCGCAGCGCCGGGTCGCGCGCGGCGCGCCGCTGCGCCCAAACCGCTGCGAGGCGCTCGGTGTCGCCGTACAGGTCGTCGCCGGCGAGCGCGCGCGACGCCGCCAGCGCCTCCTCGGCGACCGCGTCGTCGCCGCAGCGGAGCGCCGCCTCCGCGAGCGCGAGCGCGACGACGCGCGAGCTCGGCACAGCCCGGCGCACGTCATTGAGCCGCGCATAGGCGCGCCCGTCCTCGCCGCGCGAGAGGAACAAGAGCGCGAGCCCAGCGTCGACGAGCGGGTCCACGCCAGCGCCCGCGCGTGACATCGGCTCCCACGCCAGCGCGCAGAGGTCCCACGCGCCCACCATGAACCCGAGCAGGCCGAGGCAGCGGCGGTCCAGCGCGTTGGCCTCGGCCCACGGCACGCTCGCAGGGTCCGTGAGCGCCGCGCCAAGCGCGACGCTCTGCGCGTCACCCAAGAGGCGCGCGGCGAGCGGCGCATGGCGCTTCAGCGCCCGCAGCTCGAGCGTCGGGCGATAGCGCGAGCGGATCCAATCGACCATCCACGCGACGGTCTCGCGCTCGGTCGCCTCCAGCGGTCCGGGCGCGCGGAAGCGCGCGGCGGCGGCGTAGTCCGCGAGCGTCGCGTCGAAGTCGAAGCGACCGCCGGGGCGGAACGGGGCGCCTGGCCCGAGGACCGCGCGATCGAGGGCGCGCTCGAGCTGGTGCGGGTTCAACAGCGCGTTGCGCGCGCTGGCGAGGCGCGCCGCGGCTTGGCGCGGGACGACGATGACACGCAGCGCGATCAAGGCCACGGCGACGGACGCGATGACGCCGCCGATGACGGCCGCCGCCAAGAGGCGCTCGTTGCGCCGCAGCGCGGCGCGCGCGCGCGCCAAGGCGCTCGGCGGCTTCGCGCGGATGACCTCGTCGCGCAGCACGCGCTCGAGGTCCGCGGCGAGCTCGGCGGCGCTGCCGTAGCGCGCCTCCGGCGCAAACGCCATCGCGGTCGCGAGCACCGTCTCGAGGTCGCGCGGCAGCCCGCGCCGCGCAGCGCCGAGGCGCAGCGGGCCCGTGCGCTCGAGCTGCGCCAAGATCGTCGACGGCGAGCCCTTGGCGCACGTCTCCGCGCCCGCGAGCGCGTGCAGCAGCGTCGCGCCGAGCGCATACAAGTCCGCGCGCGCGTCCAGGTCGCGCGCGCCGCGCAGCTGCTCGGGCGACGCGTAGGCCGCGGTGCCGAGGAACGCGCCGCTCTGCGTGCCCTGGCCGAGCTCGCGCGAGTGCGCGAGCCCGAAGTCGGACAGGACCGGCGCGCCGTCGGTGCGCAGCAGGATGTTCGAGGGCTTGACGTCGCGGTGCACGAGCCCCTCGGCGTGCACGGCGTCGAGCGCGCGCGCGATGCGCACGCCGATGCGGCAGATGTAGCTCGTCCAAGCGTCGAGGCGGCGCCCCGGGACGAGCAGCCCGGCATCGACGCGCGGGCCGAGCGCCGCGCGGACGCCTTCGAGATCCCGCGCGGCGCCGGCGCGGGGCGCGCTGCGCAGCAGCTTGTCGAGCGAGCTGCCTTCGACCCACTCCATCGCGTAGGCCATGAGCTCGCCGCGCTCGATCACGTCGACGAGGTGGACCACCGCGGGGTGACGTAGCTGCGCCAGCGTGCGCGCCTCGGCGCGGAAGCGCTCGCGCGCGCGCTGCGAGAGGCCGGCGGCGTGCGGCAGCACCTTCAACGCGACGGTGCGGCCGTGCGCGCGCTCTTGGCGCGCGAGGAACACCGTGCCCATGCCGCCGCGGCCGAGCTCGAACTCCAGGGTGTACCCCGCGACACGCGGCAAGCCCTCGGCGGGGCGTACGGCGACGTCGCGCGCGAGCTCCAGCGTCTCCGCGAGCACAGCGCGCGTCAGCCCGGGCGCCAGGACCGCGAGCTCGTCCATGGACAAGCTGCGGCCGTCCGCTTGCGCCGCGAGGACCGCGTCGAGCGCCTCCGCGCGCTGGCGCTCCAGCGGGGTCAGGTGCTCGGCGAGCTCGTCGGGCGCTGCGGTCGGGGGGCGATCCATGGCTGGTAACGAAGAGAGCGGGGCCGCGCGACGCCGCGTTCACGCTCCCCGGCGAAACTCGGAGCCGCCCGAGCGCGAGCGCAGCTCGTGGCGCAGGCGGTCTCGATACAGGCCCAGCCCCTTGAGGAAGCGGTGCTTCACCGCGGACTCGCCGAGCCCCAACGCAGCCGCGACCTCCTCGACGGCGCGCTCTTCGAAGAGGCGCAGGCGCACGACCTCGCGCAGCGCCTCAGGCAGGGACTCGAGCGCGGCGCGCATCACCTCGGCGCGCTCGCGCACGTAGTACGCGCGGCTCGCGGTGGTCGAGACGACCGGCCCCAGCGCGTCGCGCGGGTCCTCACCGGGGTCCGCGCCCGGGCGCTGGGCGAGCCTCGCTGAAGAGGGGCGTCGGCGCGCCGCCGCCGCGCTTGTCGGCGCTGGCTTCGTCGGCGAGGTCGCGCAGCCGGTTCAGGGCGATCGCCAGCAGCCAGCCGCGGAACGCGCGCGGGCCCTCCCAGCGCGCCGTCCCGCGGGAGCGCCATGCGCCGAGCAGCGCCTCCTGGAGGACGTCCTCGGCTGAGGCACGGCGCGCGAGGCGCGCGCCCATGCGCGCCTCGATCGCGACGAGCAAGGACGCGGGGCCGGCCTCTTCGACGAGGCGATTCCATGCCTCCGCGTCGGACGGCAGCGGCGCGCCGAGCGCGAGCCGCTCGCCGGTCCCAGCACCTGCCGCGTCAGGCGCAGCGCTGCCAGAACGCGCGTCTGGCCCCGACCCAACCGACAGCGAGCCGTCGGGTGACGGCGCCTCAGGGTCGACCGGTTCCTGTTGCCTCATCGTGGGGACCCGCGGGCCGCGCCCCGGGAGCAGCCCGCCGACCGAGCGGCGGACCATGAACTATCGACGGGCGCCCACCCGCAAGCTGAGCCGAGCCACGGGGGCCGCGGGGCCTCCCGGAGTGCCCCGCTCTCGGCCCCGCTCTCGGCCCTGCTATCGGCCTTGCTATCGGCCTTGCTCTCGGCCTTGCTCTCGGCCTTGCTCTCGGCGCTGCAATGTGGCCTGTTGCCTGGCCTGCGGTCCGGCCTAGAGCCGCGCGAGGAGCTGCGCGAACGCGGACTCGAGGCCGAGCGTCCGCGAGCGGGACGCGCCGTCACGGCCGGCCTCGGTGCTGCCCGGGCGCACCTCCGGGTCGATCACGTGCACGCCCGCGACGAGCCCCGGGTTGGTCTCCTCGATCCGCTGAGCGAGGGCCGCGACGCTCGCAGGACAGAGCACGTGCACACGCTCGAGGTCGAGCGGCGCTTCGAGCGCGAGCGAGGCGACGAGCGCGCGCAGCGCGCTCGGGTCCTGCGCGAAGGCCGCATTGGCCGGCGCGAGCACAGCGAAGCCTCGCCGGTCCGCCTCGTCGAAGAGCGCGCCCCGGCCGGCGAGGCGCAGCGCCCAACCCTCATCGAAGCCCGGCTCGTGCAAGACGACGATCAAGGGGAGCCGCTGCTCAGGAGCGGCGCTGGGCAAGAGCGTCCACGCAGGGAGATCCATTGGACCGTGCGCGTAGGTCCGCCAAAAAGGGCCGCGGGTGGTCGTCCACTCCGTGTGGGCGGCATACGGCGAGCGGCCCGCGCGCAGGCATTGTGCCTCTTGGGAAAGGAGCGCATCGACGAGGTCGAGCGCGGCCGGCCCCTGCCACCGCGGGCGCGGCGGAGCCTGGCGATCGCCGCGGACCCGGACCAAGAACTCGGCCGACCGCTCGAGGCTCGCAGCGTCACCGAGCAGCGCGACCCGCGACGCAAACGCCCGGCGCGCATGCTCAAGGCTCGGGGCCGTTGGCGCGTCGAGCCGAGGCCCGGCCTCCGCCGCGGCCGCTGCGAGCCAGCCCGCGGTGCGCTCCGCGAAGCTCCCGAGACCATTGTCGAGGACGACCTCGTCGCTCACGCCGCCCCCGACCTGCAGAACAAACGCGCACTCCCATTGCCCCATCCCGTCCACGCCGACGTCGAGGACGATGGGCGCGAGCTGACCTCGGGCGTCGAACTGAAGCGGGACCGGCGTCCGATGTCCCCCCAATGCGGCGGAGTACCCGAGCAGGAAGTTCACATAGAACACGCCAGCAAAGCCGTCGTCGAAGGAGCGCGAAGCGAGCTCGGGCAGCGCAAAGAGGGCGCGCACGCGCATCCGTGTACCACGGGCGGGGGAGCCGAAGTTGTAGCTCCCGCGCCGAATGCGCGTCGGTTCATCCCGCTCGAAGCACTCGAGCCGCAGCGCCGCTGCGAGCAGGTCGACCTCACCCGTCGCGCCGCGGAGCTCGAGCGCGAGCCGCGTCCACTCTTCGACCGCCGCTCGCCGCGCTGCCACGCTCCGAGCCCATGGTCTGCGCGGACGTGGACGGACGGCGCGTCCCGGTCGGCCTCGGGCGCGACCGCAAATGCGTCGAGCAGCCGCTCATACGCGTCAAACCCATCGAATAGCGTGACCTCTGGCGATGTGCCGTCTGGCGCCACGGCGGGCGACGGTTGCACGGAGGTCGCCGGCACCCGCGCTGGCGCGGGCACCTGCGGCGGCCAGAGACAAGGAGCACACGACGCGAGCAGAACCAGGGCGGAGAGCATGGACTGACCTTTGGCGCGGTGCCGCGTTCGCATCGACCGACCGGTGGCCTGCGCGCGCACACGCATTCTGGCCGAGGGTACCACGGAGGCCGCGGCTGGCCGCGCCCAAGCGCGGCGACGGATCCGAGCCGAGCGCCCGCGCAGATCACGGGCCGACGGCTCGCGCGCGTCGGGCGGCTCGTGCATCATCACGATGCGATGCCGAAGTCCCCCGCCACTCGCCCATTGGACGCGGCGCGCGACCACCTCTTCGTCGACCCAGCGGGGGCGCTGCGTGTGGACGGGCCCGAGGACAGGGCCGGAGCCACGGCCGATGAGTCGCTCGGCGGCGCGCTCCTCGCGCTCGTCGAGACGCCACAAGGGCGCCTCGAACCACCGTGGGCGTGGGCGCAGCGGGTGGCGCGTGAATACCTGCTCGCGCTCGCCGAGCGCGGCGAGGACCAACGTGGCGCGCCGGTGCCAGCCTCCGCGACGACGATCGCCGCCCTGCTCGACTCGCTGCCGCCGATGCGCGGGGCCGAGTACGCGCACGCCGGCACCGTCGCCTCGGTCTGGGCCGCGGTCGACGGCGCGGTGCGCGCCGAGCTGCTTCGCTCCTCCGACAGCGTCCACGAGTTCCTGCAGCGCAAGAGCGGCGCCCTGCACGGCCGCGGACGCATCGTGTTCCACCTCGCCGAACAGAAGCGTGATGCTGCGCAGCCGTTTGGCTTCCTCGCGACGTGCCTCGAGCATGGGGCCGACGGGCGCGAACGGCATGTGCCGCTCGGGCGCGCGCTCGCGCAGCCCGAGCTCGATCCAGAGCGCATGCTGCAGCTCCTGCGCCCGGTCCATGCCGCCGCGCAGCGCTCGCCGTTTGTCAAGGCGCTCTGGGACTCAGGGCAGCTGCGGCACCCGCTGGCGTGGAGCCTCGACGACGCGTACCGCTTCCTGCTCGCCGTGCCCGACTGCGAGGCCGCGGGGATCGCTGTGCGCGTGCCCGATTGGTGGCGCGCGCGGGGCCAGCGCGGCGTACGCGCGACCGCGAGCGTCGGCGCGCGAGAGCCCGGGACACTGGGCCTCGATGCCCTGTTGGACTTCGACGCGGGCGTTTCCCTCGACGGCGAACGGCTCAGCGCGGCGGAGGAGAAGGAGCTGCTCCGCGGCGCGCGCGGGCTGCGCCTCGTACGCGGGCGCTGGGTCGAGGTCGACCCCGAGCAGCTCCAGGCGGCGGTCGACCATTTCAGCGCGTTGAAACGCCGCGCGCGGGGCGGCGGGCTGCCGTTGCGCGACGCGCTGCGCCTCCTCGCAGGGGCCACCGACTCGCAGGTGACGCCGCTGGCGGCGGGCGCAGCGGGGGCCGGCGACGGCGCGGCGACGCCCGCTTGGTCCGGGGTGGAGGCCGGCCCGTGGCTCGCGGGGTTGCTCGCCGGCTCGGGTCCCCGAGTCGAGCGCTGCGACAGACCCGGGCCCGGGCTTGCGCGCGACCTTGCGGCCCTACCAGCGCCGCGGCGTCGCTTGGTTGACGCTGCTCGCGCGCCTCGGCCTCGGCGCATGCCTCGCAGACGACATGGGGCTCGGCAAGACGATCCAAGTGATCGCGGCGCTCTTGGTCCTCGCGCGGGAGGGTCTACACGGGCCGCACCTCTTGGTCTTGCCGACGACGTTGCTCGGCAACTGGCAGGCGGAGCTCGCGCGTTTTGCGCCGCACTTGCGGGTCTTCGTCGCGCACCGCTCGGAGGTGACGGCGGCGGACCTCGCGGCCCCGCCCCTCGACGCCGTCGATGTCGTCTTGACCACCTACGGGACGCTGCCGAGCTTGGCTTGGGCCAAGGAGCGCGAGTTCGGCCTCGTCGTCTTGGATGAAGCGCAAGCGATCAAGAACCCAGGCACGCGCCAAGCGAAGTCCGTCAAGGCGCTGCACGCGCGCGCGCGGGTGGCGTTGACGGGCACGCCGGTCGAGAATCGGCTGGGCGACCTGTGGTCGTTGTTCGATTTCCTCGACCCGGGTTTGCTCGGCTCGGCGGGCGAGTTCACGAAGTTCACGAAGCGGCTGACGGCCGAGGGCGGGCCCGGATATGCGCCATTGCGGCGGCTGTTGCGGCCGTACATCCTGCGGCGGATGAAGTCGGACCCGGAGATCGCGCCGGACCTGCCGGAGAAGACCGAGATGCAGGTCCTGTGCGGCCTCTCGCCGGCGCAGGTCGCCTTGTACGAGGCGACGGTGAGTGAGCTCGCGGCGTCGCTCGACCGTGCGCCTGATGAGATGGAGCGGCGCGGGCTCGTCTTGTCGTCGCTCCTGCGCTTGAAGCAGATCTGCGACCACCCGGCGCTCGGGATCGAGTCAGGGCTCGAGTCAGGGCTCGGCAGCGCCGAGTTCGCGCCCGAGGCGAGCGGCAAGTTCCAGCGCCTGGCGGAGCTCTGCGAAGAGCTGGCGGCGCGTCAGGAGCGAGTGCTCGTCTTCACGCAGTTCCGCGAGCTGACGGGCCCGCTCGACGCGTTCCTCGCGGGCTGTTTCGGGCGCCCTGGCCTCGTCCTGCACGGCGGGACAGCGACGCGGCGGCGCGCGGCGCTGGTGGCAGAGTTCCAACGCGAGGGCGGCCCGCCGTACTTCGTCCTGTCGTTGAAGGCGGGCGGGACGGGCCTCAACCTCACGGCGGCGAACCACGTGGTGCACTTCGACCGTTGGTGGAACCCGGCCGTCGAGAACCAGGCAACGGACCGCGCCTTCCGGATCGGCCAGCGCAAGAACGTGCTCGTCCACGCGTTCACGTGCCGGGGGACGATCGAAGAGCGCATCGACGCGCTGCTGCGAGCGAAGCGCCGCATGGCGGAGGAGCTGCTCGAGCGCTCCGGTGAGGTGGCACTGACCGAGTTGTCGAGCCAGGAGCTCTTGCGCCTCGTCAAGCTCGACGTCCGGCACGCGGCGTTGTAACAGGCACGGCGGAGCGCACAGAGCCGAAGGAGGAGCTGACAGATGGCAAAGAAGAGACACACGACGCGACGCCGGCGCACCGCGTACAGCGCGCGCTTCCTGGACGGCGCCTTCCCGGAGTACGTACCCGTGGCCGCGCGCCGCGAGCGCGCCGCGCGCGCGGCCTCTGCGGCGCGCGCCAAGGGTGACGCATACGAGGGCGTCCAGGCGAGCGGCCGCGCCTTGACACGCTCGGCCTGGGGCGACGCGTGGTGTCGGCACATCGAGTCGTTCAGCGACTACGCAAGCCGCCTGCCGCGCGGCAAGCAGTACCTCAGGAACGGCTCTGTCGTCGACCTGCGGGTCCGGACGGGCGAAGTCACGGCGCGGGTCATGGGCTCGTCGCTCTACGAGGTGCAGGTGCAGATCGCGCCGTGTCCCGCGCAGACCTGGGCAGAGCTGCGCGCGGGCTCGACGGGCGAGATCGGCTCGCTGATCGAGCTGCTCGAGGGGCGCGTTTCAGCGGGCGTGATGGCGCGCATGACCGTGCGCGATGCGGGGCTCCTCCCGGCGCCGCGCGAAGTGCGCATGCGCTGTTCGTGCCCGGACTCGGCTTCGCTGTGCAAGCACCTGGCAGCCGTGCTGTACGGGGTCGGGGTGCGCTTGGACGAGCGGCCGGAGCTCTTGTTCTTGCTGCGCGGCGTGGACCCGACGGAGCTCGTGGCCTCGGCGGTGCGCGGCGCGCAGTCGGAGGCGCCCAAGCCGAGCGACGCCCTCGCAGGCGACCTGGGGAGCATCTTCGGGATCGACCTCGCACCGGAGGACCCGCTGGACGTCCCCAGCCCGCCGGCGGCAGCGGCGGGGCCTCGGTCGAAGCCCAAGTCGAAGCCCAAGTCGAAGCCCAAGCCCAAGCCCAAGCCCACGCGCACGCAGCAGCCCACGCCGAAGGTGAAGCAGAGACCGAGAGAGTTGCCGACGGTGACGCGCCAGCAGCTCCTGTCACTTGGGCTCCCGCCGGGCACTATCAGCACTTGGCTGCGTCAGGGCCATTTGCTGGCGACGGATGAGCGGGCGGTGTACCGCCATACCACAGAGTCGCTGCAGCGGCTGGCCGCGCGATGAGCGCGCATGGGGGTGGACACGAGGCGTCGCATGGCAGCGCGTGATGCACATCCACCCGCGCTGCATGCACCAAGGGACGGACACCTGGCCCGCCGCCCCAGGAGTCTGCGCCACAGAACACGATTCGCATCGCGGCGCTCCCGCACGCCGGAGCGGCGTTGCAGCAAGGTCCCAGATAGCATCAAGCTATGAGGAACTTGCTGCGCCTTGCGCCGACGCACGGGAGCACCACGCTGCGAACCGCGTTCTGTGGCGCAGGCTCCTAGCCCGAGGGGTCAATCCGGCAAGTGGATCGTGCCGCGCACCCGGTCCACCTCTCGCGGCAAGTCGCTGAGCTCGAAGTCAAGTGCCTCGTAGATACGCTCAATGACCCGCACCGCTGCGCGCGAGGGATTCGCGATGAATTCTGGATCGGGTGGGCCCGGGTCGTTACCAACCCGGGCCTCCCACAGATCCGGATGTGCGCGATTGACGCATCCGGCTCCTCAGAAATGTGGATTCGCTACGTGGGGCGAAGGCTCGATCGAACGGCGAGAGCCGGTAGCGCGCCTCGAAGGCTTTCCGGCTCTCCTAGCGCATTAGGGACGGGTTGGTGGACGTGAGAATGCCGGCGTGACAGGGGGCGCCCCGGCGACCTCGGACCGCTCTAGAGCCCGACAGCGCCCGCCGATGGGGACGCGCCTCACATCGTCGCGCCGATCTGCCACGGCACGAACTCGCTGTCGCCGTAGCCGAGCAGCTCGGACTTGGTGCGCTTGCCCGAGGCGACGGCCAGGACCTCCTCGAAGATCTCCGCGCCCTTGTCCGCGATCGTCACGCCGTCGAGGACGTCGCCGCAGTTGAGGTCCATGTCCTCCTCCATCCGCGTGAAGAGCTCGGTGGAGGTCGTCAGCTTGATCGAGGGCGCAGGCTTGTACCCGAACGCCGAGCCGCGGCCCGTCGTGAAGCACACGACGTTGGCGCCCGACGCGACCTGGCCCGTGATCGAGCACGGGTCATAGCCCGGGCTGTCCATGAACACAAAGCCCTTCGTCTTGATCGGCTCCGCGTACTGGTAGACGCCGCAGAGAGCCGTCGTGCCGCCCTTCGCCGCCGCGCCGAGGGACTTCTCGAGGATCGTCGTGAGGCCGCCCTCCTTGTTGCCGGGCGAAGGGTTGTTGTTCATCTCCATCCGGTTCCGCGCGGTGTAGTCCTCCCACCAACGGATGCGCGCGATCAATTGCTCTCCGACCTCGCGCGAGACCGCGCGGCGCGTCAAGAGGTGCTCCGCGCCATAGATCTCGGGCGTCTCGCTCAGCACCGCCGTGCCGCCGTTTGCGACGAGGAGGTCCGCCGCAGCGCCGAGCGCCGGGTTCGCCGTGATGCCCGAGTACGCGTCCGAGCCGCCGCACTGCAGCGCCAACATCAGCTCCGACGCGGGCTGCGCCGTGCGGCGCGCGCGGTCAGCGCTCGGCAGCATCTCGCGCAGCGCCGCGACGCCCGCCTCGACCGCGCGCCGCGTACCGCCGGACTCCTGGATCGTCAGCGTGCGGAAGAGGTCGTGCTCGCGCACGCCGTACTCGCTCTTCATCCGCGCCAGCTGAAACACCTCGCACCCGAGCCCCACGAACAACACCCCCGCGAGGTTCGGGTGGCACGCGTAGCCCCACAGTGTGCGCCGCAACACGTCCCACGCGTCGCCTTTGTCCGCCATCCCGCAGCCGGTGCCGTGCACAAACGACACGACGCCGTCGACGTGGCCGAAGCCGGCGGCGAGGTCGCCCTTCTGGACCGCGTCGGCCACGAAGCGCGCCACGGAAGACGAGCAGTTCACCGACGAGACGACGCCCAGGTAGTTGCGCGTGCCGACCTTGCCGTTGCTGCGGAGGTACCCGTCAAAGGTCCTGCGCTGGGCCGCCGGGACGAAGCGCGTCTCGGGGACGGCCTCGGCGAAGTGATAGTCGCGGCTGAACTCCGCGACGCCACAGTTGTGGACGTGGACGTGGTCGCCCGGCGCGATCGGCGCGGTCGCGAACCCGATCACCTGGCCGTACTTGATCACCGGGTCCCCGAGCGGGATCGCCCGCGTGGCGAGCTTGTGCCCCATCGGGACCCTCGTCGCAGCGCGGACGCGCTCCGCGGGGACCTCGTGGCCGCTGGCGAGGGGGTGGCGGGCGACGACCACGTTGTCGTCGGGGGCGAGGCGCACGGTGTCGGGGAGGTTGGACATGGGCGCAGCAAGGTACTCGGAGCGGCGCGGGGCGCTATCTTCTTCCCATGGCGCAGCCCCGCGCCGCGCCCCACAAGGACCGCATGCACCCCGTCGAGACCCGCCTCGCCTACTCGTTCCGCGACCCGAAGCTCCTGGAGCTGGCGCTGACCCACGCCTCCGCCGGGATCTCGACCGAGAAGGGGCGCCGGGACAACGAGCGGCTCGAATTCCTGGGCGACACGGTGCTCGACCTGATCATCGCCGAGGACCTGTACGGCGACGCCGACGGGCACGCCGAAGGCAAGCTGACCGAGATGAAGGCGGCGGTCGTGTCGCGCAAGGCGCTGGCCGACGCCGCGCGGCGCCTCGACCTGGCCCTCGCCGCGCGGCTCGGGCGCGGGCTCGCCCAGCGCGAGCCCTCGCGCGCGATCCTCGCCAACCTGTTCGAGGCGCTCGTCGGCGCGATCTACCTCGACGGCGGCCTTGAGGCGGCGCGTGAGTTCTCGTTGAGGACGCTCGCCGTCGAGCTGACCGAGGCGCGCGTGCGGAAAGACGAAGCGGTGCCGAAGCAGGGGCTCCAGGAGCACTGCCAGCGCGCGTTCGGCCTGACGCCGACCTACGAGCTCGTCGAGCGCCGCGGCGACGACCACGCCCGCGCGTTCCTGGTGCGCGCGCGCGCCGGTGAGCGCGTCTATCCGCCCGCCTGGGGCAGGACCATGAAGGAAGCCGAGAGCTGGGCGGCGTACGAGGCGCTGCTTGTCCTCGGCGCCAACGCGCCAGGCGGGGCCCTGATCGCGACGCGACCGACAGGCGACGGCGGCGCGCCCGACGCGAACGCGCCTTGAGCGCAGGCGGGCGCGGCGCGGCGGCTCTCGCCGCCCCCTTGCCGCCCGAGTTTGTCCGACGAGAGTGTTGACGCCCAGCGCGCAGGGGGGGACGCTCTGAACGTGCCGACCTCCGTCCCGAAGTCCGACCTCGCTCCGCGCATCAGCGGCGGCTGCGGCTTCACATGACGTGACGCGCGAGTGGCGGCGTGTCCGGCTCGCGCGAACTGAGGTCATCCCCCAGCCGCGCCCTCCACCTCGACTTGCGGCGGCGCACCCGTCCACTCGCGTCCGTATCTCCGTTCCTAGCCCTTGGAGGGCGCGCCCGAGCAGGGACCTCCATGGATCGAACGCAGGACGAGAACGAGGGCGCCGCGCGCGCCGCCGCTGAAGAGCTCTTGGGCGCGCCCGAGCCCGCCATCGATCGCCGCGAGCTGCTGACCGGCGGGGCCGCGGCGCTCGCTGCGGGCGCGCTCGCGCCGGAAGCACACGCCGACGACCGCGCCCAGGGCCTCCGCAGCGACCTCTTCATGCCCGAAGAGCACTGGCGCGAGCGCATGACCGCGCCCGACGACGGGAAGCGCTACGGCTGGGTCGTCGACACCCGCCGCTGCTTCGGCTGCCACGCGTGCGAGGTCGCCTGCAAGGCCGAGAACGACGTCCCGCTCGGCAACTACATCCGCCAGACGATCTACCACGATCTCCCGCGCCCCGCGGACGCGCGCGTCGGCGCCGGCCAGTTCGCGCGGATCATGGTGCCGATGGCCTGCCAGCACTGCGAGGACGCGCCGTGCATCAAGGCGTGCCCCTGCGGCGCGCTGCACAAGGGCGCGGGCGGCAGCGTCCAGGTCAACTACGACAAGTGCTCCGGGCACGCGAGCTGCAAGGAGGCTTGCCCCTACGGCGCGATCTACATCGACCCCGTCGCGAACCAGGCGGTGAAGTGCCACAACTGCACGCACCGCGTCGAGGTCGGCATGGAGCCCGCGTGCGTCGCGACCTGCCCGAGCGAAGCGCTGCACTTCGGCGACCTCGCGGACCCCGAGTCGCGCGTGTCGCAACTGAAGGCAGAGCTCGAAGGAGACGGAAAGCTGCAGCGCCTGCGCGAGGACAAGGGCACGGAGCCGAGGATGTGGTTCGCGATCGACGAGACGCACCGCGCCGAGCGGTGGGCCGCCAAGGTCCCAGCAGAAGGCGAGAGCTACCACCCCGACGCGTACTCGGTCTACGAGTGGCAAGAGCCGACCCCGCCCCACGCGCGCATCCCCCACCCCGCCGAGGCGCAGCGCGAGCGAGAGCTCGGCGCAGCGCAGGATGGCGCGTCCACCGACACGGAAGGGAGCCGCTGACATGTCCACGCGACCCAACTTCGATCGACGGTCGTTCCTGAGGCTCGGCGCGCTTCTGGCCGCGGCCGCCGGGTGCAGCGCACCCGGACAAGGGCCCCGTCGCCCGCCGACCGACGCCGAGAACCGCGCCGTATGGCGCGCGCGAGCCGGCAAGCCGTACGCCGCCAAGGCGCCGGGCGTCTGCACGCTCCCGGGCCCTAACAAGAAGGTCAAGTTCCCCGACCCCGACAAGTACAAGAACGTCGAGCGCGTACACAGCATGTGCCAGCTGTGCTCGACGGTTTGCGGCATCACAGGCCTCGTGCAGGACGGCCGCGTGATCAAGGTCGAGGGCAACCCCAACGACCCGAACACACGCGGGAAGCTCTGCGCGCGTGGCCAAGCCGCGCTCAACCACCAATACCACCCCGAGCGGCTCCTCTATCCCTTGAAGCGGGTCGGCGCGCGCGGCGCGGGCAAGTGGAAGCGCATCAGCTGGGACGAGGCCTACGACGAGGTCGCGGCGCGGCTCCGCAAGGTCCAGGAGTCGGGCAAGCTCGAGGAGTTCGCGTTCCACCAAGGGCGCAACCGGTCAGCGGACGCAGTGAAGAACTTCCTCGCGGCCTTCGGCACGAACACCTACCTGAACCACCGCGGGCTGTGCTCTGCCGCGCGCCGCGCCGCGAACTTGACGTACTTGTTCGAGAGCGACTGGGACCTCGGGGATTACGAGCGCTCGAAGTACATCTTGAACTTCGGCTCGAACATGTTCGAGGCGCACCAAGGCCACGTCGCGGGCGCCCAGCGCATCCAACGCGGCCGCTTCGAGAACGGCGCAAAGCTCGTGACGTTCGACGTTCGGATGTCGAACACCGCGGGCAACTCGGACGAGTTCTTCATGCCAGCGCCCGGCACGGATGGCGCGGTCGCGCTCGGGATGTGCCACACCATCCTGACCGAGCAGCTCTACGACGCGCAGTTCCTCGCCGATTGGATCAACTGCAGCGTAGACGAGCTGCGGGGCCAGCTCGCGCAGTACACGCCCGAGTGGGCCGAGTCGATCTCGTCCATACCCGCCGCAGACATCCGGCGGATCGCGCGTGAGTTCGCCGCGGCGGGGCATCAAGCGACGACGATGTGCAACCGCGGCTCATCCGCGCACGTCAACGGCTATTGGAACGACCGCGCGATCATCCTGCTGAACGTCCTCGTCGGGAGCGTCGGCCAGCCCGGCGGGTGGTGCTGGATGTACACCGGGGGCATCGATGCGAAGCGCTTCAAGTCGCCCGGCGCCGTCGCTGCGCCGAAGACGGCGTCGCTCCTCGCTGACCCGCCGGAGTTCGCCCTCGCGAACGTCTGGGACTCGATGAAGGTCGGCGAGATCGTCTACTGGTACCTCAAGACGAAGCGGGCGCACATTCAGCTCTACATGACATACAACTTGGACTCGCCGCTGACGTGGCCGGAGATGGACGTCACCGAGAGCGTCATGCTGGACGAAGAGGCCATCGAGTTCCACGTCTCGATCAACCCGTTCTTGAACGAGACGGCGTCCATGGCGGACATGGTGCTGCCCTGGGCTACGTACCTCGAGCGCTGGGACGTCGACGCGCGTGGCGCCTACAACTTGAAACCTTACCTGTCCATACGCCGCCCGATCGTGCCCGCGCTCGGCGAGGCCAAGGACGTGCGTGAGATCTTCCCGGAGCTCGCGCGCCGCGTGGGCGGGCCGATGGCTGAGGCGTACCCGAAGCTTCCGGTCACGGACTACATCACGGAGTGGGTCAAAGCGGTGCCCTTCGACGCGACACGTGACGCCTCGCCGATGGCGCGGCTCGAGCGCGATGGCGCGTTCGAAGACCCGCTCGAAGAACCCTACTACACGCCGTTCCTGAAGCCGCTGAGCCCGACGAGCCTCGAAGGATCGCAGGTCGACGAGCAAACGGGGATCATCACGAAGGACGGCAAGGGCGTCGGGATCATGCACCACGGGCAGGCAGTCGTCGGCTTCAAGACGCCGAGCCGCAAGCTCGAAGTGCGCTCGGAGTTCGTGCAGCGCACGGGCCGCAACGAGGACACGAGCGACCTCACGGCGCTCGCAAACTCGAAGGGTAAGAACCGCGGCAAGCACCACAAAGGGCACGAGTACGAGCTCTCGCCCTGGCCGCGCTACATGCAGATCGACGAGCACGAGGCGATCGGCGAGGATCAGCTGATCATGACCTCGTTCAAGTGGTGTGTGCACAACCACGGGCGCACGGCCAACCTGAAGTGGCTCTCCGAGATCGTGCACTCGAACCCGGCCTGGATCCACCCGGACACGGCGCAGCGCCTCGGGCTGCGCGACGGGGACTTCGTCGAGCTGACGGGACATCGCTCGCTGACGCTCGCCAAGGCGACGCCAGGGCTGGGCCTCGGCAGCGGCGAGGTCCAGCGCAAGCTGCGCCTGCCTGTCTGGATCACCCGCGGCGTGCACCCGCGCGCGATCGCGATCTCGAACTCGCTGGGCCACTGGGAATACACCAGCGTCGCGCGCGGCGTGAAGGGCAATGACACCGTCGGAGCGCGCGCTGAGGGCATGGACCTCGCCGGGCTCCGTGACCCCGACTGGGAGCGCAACATGTGGTGGCAAGACCACTCCGAAGGCGACCCGAAGCGCTGGGTGAAGAACCGCGGGAATGGCTGGGCCCAAAACCACGTGCTGCCGATCATGGCAGACCACGTCTCGGGCCAACAGGCCTTCAACGACACGGTGGTCACAGTGAGGAAGGTCACTTGAGCGAAGCCATCGACCCGGAGGAGGTCGCGGCGCTCGCGCACGCGGCGCGCCTCTTTGGCGACCTCTTTCTCTTCGAGCTCGACGCGGGGCGGCTCGCGGCGCTGCAGGCGCCGGAGCTGCGCGGCGCCCTCGCTGCGCTCGGCGTCGAGGTCCCGAACTTCGACCCGGCAGCCCCGGAGTCTGCTCGCGCCCTCGACGAGCTCGCCGCTGAGTTCTTCGCAGCAGTGTTGTCGCCGACCGGCGGCGCGCCGCCGGTCGCGTCGCTGTGGCAAGAGGGGCGCTACGCGGGCGACGTCACGGCGCGAATCGCGGACCTGGCGGCGCTCGCCGGCATCGACTTCGACGGCATTGCCGCGCGCGCCGCGCCGCTCGATCACCTCGGATGCATCTTGCTCCTGTGGGGTGAAGCCGCAGAGCGCGCGCCAGTGATCGCCGACGTCATCGCGCTCGACCACTTGGCGTGGGCCGAGCGTCCCCTGGCCCGCATGGCGGCGGGCGAGGGCTTCTACGCGGCCCTCGCTCGCGCCAGCCGAGAGCTCGTCGCGGCCCTGAGCGCGACGCGGCTCTCCGGCGACTCCGAAGGCTGAGCCGCCTACGCAGGCTCCGCTTCGGCCCGCTCCCAAAGAGCGCGCGCCCCCGCGCCATGTCCCCCCGAGAGACTCGGGAGGACACGACGCGGGGGCGCGCGACCGCGCAGCAGGCGCTCGAGCCGACCGCAGCGCTCAGCGACGGATCACAGGAAGGACACGGTGCGCGCGTTCGAGAAGTTCGACGTCGCGCCGCCGCTCGGGTCCGTGTCGCGGTACCAGTACTGGAAGGACCACTGCTCCGAGCCCTGGATCGCCGTGGCGCCCAAGGGCTGCGGGACCGAGTTCAGGTCGACGAACAACTGCACGGCGCCCGAAGTGCCCGAGTTCAGGATGTTCATATCGTGGCGGCCGACGCTGAAGCCCGCGATGCAAAGGTTGCCGGCGGCGCCGCCGGCGTTCATGACCGTGAACGGCGCGTCGGGCGAGTTGATGAAGAAGCCCGTCGAGCTCAGCGGCAAGTAGTGGACCGTCAGCATCAGCGCGTTGTCGGCGACGACGCTGCTGCCCGCGACCTGCATGAGGGCCGACTTCCCGGTCGAGTTCGGCACGCCTGCGCCGCAGACGTCCGTGTTGACGATGTTCGCGGGCACGCGGCACGCGATCTCCATCTCCGCGTTGAGCGCAGTCGTGCTCTCGAGCACCGTGACCGCGTTCGTCGCCGGGTCGAACGACACGAACGAGCCGGTGCCGCCGCTGGTGTAGACCGCGGCGTAGAGCAGGCCGGTCGACCAGTCAAAGTCCATGCCCTGGGCGAAGTTGGCGGCGAGGCCCGTCAGCGCGACGCTCGTGCCGAGGCCCGTCGTCGGGTCGATGCTGAAGAAGGCGTCCGTGACGATGTCGTGGCCGAAGAGGTTGCCCGACGCGTCCGCGGCGATGTCGATGATGGTGCCCGGGTCGATGAGGCCGACCAAGGTGAAGACGCCCGTCGTGATGTCGCCGACGTAGAGCGAAGTGCCGCCGCTCCCTGCGTCGGTCTGGGTGAGGTACCAGGTCCCGTTCGGCGTGCAGGTGAGCCCGGTGGCGCCCGCGAGGGGGTTGTTGACGCCGGTCACGAAGATCCCGGTGGTGGTGTAGAGGCCGGTCGTGAGGTCGATGGTGCCGATCTCGAGGTTTGAGTTCGCGATCGCGTACAGCGTCTGGGCGGTGTTGTCGAAGTCGAGCGCGAAGGCCGAGATCGGCGACGCCGGGCTGATCGCGTTGAAGCTCGACACAAACGAGCTCGTGTTCGTCGTGAAGAAGCTGCCGGGGAGGCGCAAGTTGACGCCGAAGATCGGCGTCGGCGCGATCCCGGTCGACAGGACCTCGACCTCGAGGTTGTCGTACAGCGTGAAGTTGGTCGCCGGCGACACAGAGGTGAACGTGTCCGCGATACCGAGGCTCACGAGGCCGTCGAAGGCGTTGGCGAACTCGCCCTGGAACGTGAGCTGACCGTCGAAGTAGAAGGCGATCATGCCGTTGGCGTTGTCGACCACGATCTCGACCGTCGTCCAGATGTTGCCGGGCGAGCCCGCGATCGTCGCGGGGGGCGACGGGAACAGGGCCTGGAAGAAGGCGCCGGAGTTGTTGCTACCGTGCCCGAGATAGCTCGGGTGCGTGTTCGGCAACGTGGTGCTGGCCATATCACCGGCCGGCGTGTTGGCTCCGTCGCGGAACCAGCGGTAGTCGGAGCCCGAGCCGCCGTCACCCGTAAACGCGATGAAGGCGCCCGAGCCGGAGATCGGCGAGGCGTACTGGTTGAAGGTCGCGCCGTCGCCGCCGACACCAATGTTCGCGAACTCGGTGGTACCGGCGGTACCTACGAAGTTCATCCAGACGTCGACCGTCAGCTTGTACTGCAACGCGCCGACCGGGACGTTGTGGAAGAGGGTCCACGCGTCAACGGCCGTGTCGGTGTCGTTCGCCGTCAGCTTCAGGCCGCCGACGTCTCCAGCGGTGGAACGCGGCGCCAGCGGGATCCCCGCGGCAACGTAGTCGAACGCGAAGGTCTGCGTCCCGTTGGGCGTGCCGTCATTGACAACCGTGTAGTTGGCAGACGAGTCGGTCTCGAAGTTGTCGCTGATGACGACCTGGGCCGACGCAGTCGTCGCGGCGAGCGCGCCGGCGGCGATGAGGTGCAAGGAATGATTGGAGCGGGCGGTCATGTGATACTCAGGGAGAAAGCGAAGAGTGACGAGGCCAGGACGATGCGCTGGACCCGGGCGGCGAACGAGCGATGCCCGGCGGCGCGCCCTCCAGTAGAGCGGACAGAACTCGGAAACGTCCAATGCAATGCGGATCACGGGAGCCTGGATTGGGACACCATGGCGACCGTGAGCGCTGCGGGCCGTGCTTACATGACGCTTGCAGCTTGCGATTCGAGGGGTTTCCGGGCATGGCCGCCCATTCCGAGGCGACCCAAGACGCTCATTGAGCCATGAAAGAGACCGCCGCCCCCCCTTGAGCCTCGCCTGCGAGGCGGTCGCTGCCGCGCGCGTTCACCATGCGAGTCATCGGGTCGGCGCTGATCGTCGCCTTGCTCGCACGCTTCGTCACTTGGGCCCCGCACGCGGAGATAGCGACGCCTGCGCTGCTCCCTGCCCCCGACAGAGGCCCGGGCTGGGAGTCGACCTCGACCCGAACGTGCCCCGCGGCCAACCGTTGACTTGGACGTTCCAGTTCAAGACCGAAGGTCCGGCGGGGGACTGGCGCGGCGCCGCAACGCTCGTCCTTTCAGACAACGACGACTGCGACCTCGGGGAAGTGCCTTGCGCGCTCACGAGCGCTTGGGCCGGCGGACTCGTGGTCGCGGACGAAGCGATCGACCTCGCCGGCTACGGCTCGCTTGTCACGCTCGAGGTCGTCGACGGCGCGGGAGCGCCCGCGGCCGCGACGCTCGCGTGGCGGAGCTCCAGCGGCGCCGGGAGCGCGGCCCTGAAGGCCGCTCCAACGCACTCGGTCCTCCCGCCAGTGGCGTGGACCCATGAGCTCACAGTCAGCCGCCGACCACCGCGCGAAGCGGCGCGCGTCACAGCCACAACGGGCTCGGTGCGCGTCGTCGTCGATGGTTGAGCGCGCGCCATGGGCGGCCAGAACGGGCACCGCCCCGAGCGCGCCTCACCTGGGTGAGGGGCGCCCGGGGCGGCCTCGATGCGCAGAGCGGTCAACCTCGCGAGCGCCGATCCAATCGGCGCCGCGCCGGCGATCGCTCGCGCACGATCACCGACAGGGTCACTCGAAGCGAATCCGGTAGCCGTCCGACAGGTTCGAGGTCGAGCCGATGTCACGGAACCAGTACTGGAAGTACCGCGTCTCGCCCGGGAGGACGGCCGCGCTGCTCGGGGTCAGCATGTTGACGTCGGCAACGATGCTCACCGAGTTCGCCGCGCCAGAGAAGAGGATCGCGCCGCCGACGCCGCGCTCGACCACTCCGCCGATGCAGAGCGTGCCGGTGCCGCCGCCCGCCATCGGGACGTTGGCCTCTGCGGTGCCCATCGAGAAGTAGCCGAAGGAGTTCATCGGGATGTCGCTCGCGGTGAAGGTCAGGTCCATCGCTGCGACCGACTGCGAGCCGGTAGCGGAGATCTTCGCGGGGACGCCCGTCGAGTTAGCGACCGCGGTGCAGTAGTTGATACCGACCGGGCGGACGCAGTGGATGACGGACAGGACGGACCCGTCGACGAGGGTCGGCATGTCCTGGCTGTAGGTGACGTCGTTGCCGATGCCGCCTGCTTGGTAGCCGATCGTCGCGCTCGCGCCGCCGGCCGGGGTCGCCTGTTGGATGTCCTGGTACAGGTACTGCGCGACGACGGGGCCGCTCGAGAACACTTGCACCTGGAAGGTGGCGGTGTCCGTCGTGTTGAAGAAGCCTGTCTGGTTCCACTGGACGATCAGCGTGCCGCCGATCTCTTGCCAGAAGACCTCGCCGCCGAGGTTCGGCGAGATGTCATCCCAGAAGGGCAGCAGCGTCTGGTCGCCATCGAAGCAACCCGTCGACGTTGAGGGCGTAACGGTCGGGATGGCGCCGTTCGTCCAGCCGAGGTCGAGGCCCGTGCCGGCGAAACGGATGCCGCCGTTCGCGCCGACGCGCGCCGTGCCTGCCGCGAGGAGCGAGTTGCCGACCGTCGTCGTGATGTCGGCCTCGGTGTCGTCGCCGAGACCGAGCGGGGCGCCCGTCGCGGAGATGTCGATGAACGTGCCCGGCAGGTTGTCGACGATGGCGACCTCGGTCGCGGTGTAAGTGATCTCACCCGCGAGGGCGCGCGAGGAGAAGAAGCTTCCGGTCGTGGTGAAGGGGGCTGTGCGCGCGTTGCCCGCCGTCACGGTGGCGACGCCATCCGTGAACGTTTGGAGCGGCGCGGTGCTCGTCCCGAAGTAGCGCGGACCAGCGCCGGTAAAGACGAGGGCGACACCGACCGTCGATCCGCCGGGGACGGCGATGTCAGGGATGTCGATCGACTCGGAGATGCCGTTGGCGGCTGGGCCCTGTGTGGCCGTAGCGCTGCCGAGTGACGTCCAGCCGGCCGGATCACTGCCGGGGCCGACGCCAACAGGGCCGCCGAGGCCCGAGCCATCGCGCACGAAGACCTCGACGTCGAAGGTCGCGGCGGCTGCCGCGCCCGAGGCGGTACGCAGTTCAGAGACGACCAAGTCGTTGCACTCGGCCGTGATGTCGAAGAAGATCCCCCAGCCGGAGGAGCCTCCGTTGTTGGCGGTCGAATTCGTGGGGAGGACAGTTTGAGCGGCAGCGCTCGTCGCGAGGGCAACGGAGCAGGCCGCGCTGAGCAGGCGCGAGGTGGTGTTCATGTCCACCATGTTGCCTCCTTCCACGCAGTTGCGCGAGGGAGGACGCATTCCCGATTTGCAGCCGGCGGCCCTACACCCAAAAGCGCCCCGTTGCGCGGCAAATCTGTCTCACCGTGGTGCAGCACCCGCCACCAAGCTGCCTCAAAATGAGACGCACGTTGCCCCTAAAGATCAGAGTGCCCTAGGAGTCTGCGCCATCCGGTCACTCAAGGGGATCCGTCACGAGCGGTGCGGAGGCAGCGTTGCCGGCGAGGTCCACCGCGGCGCTCAACGTCAGCGTGTCCGTGGCCCCGAGCGGCGCCGCGACGTAGATGCGGTAGGTCCGCGCTCCGAGGACCTCGACGCCCTGAACCGTGGCGCCGCCGGTCACGCTCCAGGCACCGGCGGTCGCCGCGCTCGAGTCGAGCGCTTCGTCGACCTCGACGATCAGGACGCGCCCCAACGTCGTCGCGCGCCAATCCACGAAGGCGCGCATGCTCGCAGGCGGAGCGGTGTCACCGATCACCATCGTCGCGGGCGGCGCGGCGGCGAGCATCACGCCTGAGAGGTCCGTCAGGTTAGACAACCCGACGCTCACGTTGTCACCGCTCCGCAGGTTCACCCCTTCCGGCAGCCGCAGCGTCACCGCCGACGCGCTCCCTGGCCCGCCGCTGGCATAGACGAGCTCCGCGCCGGAGAGGTCGATCGGTGCGCCGCCCATTGAGGCCGTGTAGTTCGTCACATCGAGCGCGGCCTCGAGGTCCATCTGCTCGCTGAACGTCACCGTGAGGGTGTCGTTCGCGGCGCCCGAGACCGCGATCGCCGCGACGGACAGCGCCGTCGGGGGCGTGAGGTCCGGAGCCTGCACGGCGACGGTGGCGCTCGCGCCCGCTGCGTTCCCAGCGAGGTCCGTGAGTCCGCTCGCCGTGACGTCGAGGAGCTCGCCGACCTGCGGCTCCGACGCGAACGTGACACGCGCCGCGCGCGGCCCGAGGGCCGCGACCTCGGTGGTCGCGCGACCGGCGAGGACATAGCTCGACGGCGCGCTCAAGCTGGTGGTGCGCAGCGCCTCGTCAAAGGTCACGATCAGCGCGTTCGGAGCGCTCGCGTCGAGCGTCGCCGACATCAGCGCAGGCGCCGTCGCGTCGCCGCCGCCCACCAACGTGAAGTCCGTCGTCGTGTTCGCGATCGGCACCCCTTGGGCGCTCATCAAATTCGCGACCGCGAGGATGTAGTTGAGGCCTTCGACGACGTTGTGGTCGCGGGGGCCCACGAGCTCGAACGTCACCTCGTCCGTGCCGTTCCACGCGAACTCTGCGCCGTCGAAGTCGACGAAGAAGCCTGCCAGCAGCCCGTAGCGATAGTCGTCGTCGAGGTGCTCCGGGTGCATCGGGCGGTCGAACTTGATCAGCAGCGTGTCGTTGCGCTCGCCGCTGACCGCGGTCGCGCTGCTCTGGCCGACGACGAGCTGCGGCGGCGCGAGGTCGCGCGCGACGATCGGGACATCAAGCGCAGGGAACATCGTGTTTCCGGCCAGGTCCGCGACCCCGAACACCGAGACTGTATCGCCCGGCGCGGGCGTGCCCCCGACGAAGGTCACGAGCGCGCCGTAGCCATCGACCGCGGACGTCGAGGCCGCCGCGTCGTACGTCGGCGCGCCGACCTCGGCGTGCGCGACGAAGCTGATGCGCGTCCCCTCGATCGGAGTCGCGCCAATGAGGTCCGAAGTCTCGACGAAGAGCACGGGCTCGCTGAAGACGAGCTGCAGCGTCCCGCTCGTCGCGCCGGGCGCGGCGGAGACGAGGGTCGGCGCGACCGCGTCGCCCTCGACACGCGCGGTCAACGCCGAGACACCAAATGCCTGGGTCGTGATCGGGTTCGCCGCGATGTCGCGCACGCCAGTGACGACAGCGGAGACGCTGTCGTTCGTGCGCAGGTTCGTGCCGTTGCTCAAGGTGAGCGTCGCGGTGCGTGTCACCGCGTCGTAGGCGACCTCCGCGTTCGTGAGGTCGAGCGCCTGGCCGAGCGGTGACTCGACGGCCCAGCGCGCGACCGACTCGACGTCGGCCTCGACCATGTCATCGTCGAACGTCACTGCGACCGTGTCGTTGTCGAGGCCGGCGACCGTCGCCGCGCTGAGCGCGGCGGGGCTCGGCGCGACGGTGTCGGTGCTGGTGATCGAGAGGTCCTCTTGCGCTGCGGAAGGGACCCCCTCTTCGGTGCGCAGCCCCGCCTCGACGTCCAGCACCCGGTCCCCGGGCACGACCACCCGATCTACGGTGAGCCGCACGGTATCCGGCGCGACCACGGTCGCGGCGCTCACGACAGCGCCGGAGACGCGATAGTTCGCGGCGTTCCCGGCGTCGACCCCGAGCACCGGCTCGCTGAACGTCACCTGGAGCGTGCGGCCCGACGGATCGATGGTGCGCTCCTGCACGACCCCTGTGACCGCCGCGCCGAGCTCGGGCGCCGGCGCCGGGGGCTGGTCGCTCGCGCCGCCAGAGCACGCGCAGAGCGCGAGCGCAGCGAGCGTGAGCGCCCCGCGGCCCAAGCCGCCCCCCCGCTGCCAGCGAGAGGAGGCGTCCGGGCGGGCGGCGTGCGACAACGAAGCCATGGTGAGGACAAGACGCATACGGTGGCCGCCGGTGATCGGCCGCGGGACCAGCGGGACGGGAGCCTGGGAGCGAGAGCGGGCGACCGCGCGGGGGGCGACGCGCCGCTTCCCCCGCATCGGACCCCGGGCAGGTCGCGCACTAGCGGAAGCGTGTGAAGATCAAGTCGAGACGCGCCCGACGTATGCTCTCGGCGATGCCAACGGTCGAAGCTCCCCTGGAAGGCGGTTGGCTCAGCGCGCTCGGCGGGCTCGGCCTGTTCCTGTTCGGGATGGGCGTCATGACCGACGGCCTGCGCAGCCTCGCAGGCCCGTCGCTCGCGCGGTGGCTCGCGCGCTCGACGCGCAGCGTCGTCGGCGGCACGCTCACGGGCGCCGTCACGACGGCGGTGATTCAATCCTCGAGCGCGACGACGGTGACGGCGATCGGCTTCGTGAACGCTGGCCTCCTGACGTTCCAGCAGTCGCTCGGCATCGTCTACGGCGCGAACATCGGGACGTCCGTCACCGGCTGGATGGTGGCGGTCTTCGGCTTCCAGGTCGACCTCGGGTCGATCGCGCCGCTGATGGTGCTCGCCGGCGCGCTGCTGCGGCTCAAGGGCAAGGGCCACGCGGCGGCGTTGGGCTCGGCGCTCGCAGGCTTCGGGCTGCTCTTCACGGGGATCGACGCGCTACAGGCTGGGATGGCCGGGCTCGAAGGGCACCTCGCCCCCGCCGACCTGCCGCGTGACACTTGGCTTGGACGCGGCGCGCTCGTCGGCGTCGGCGCGCTCTTGACGCTCGTCATGCAGTCGTCGAGCGCGGCGCTCGCGACCGCGTTGGCGGCGCTCCACACCGGCGCGATCACGCTGCCCCAGGCGACCGCGCTCGTCATCGGCATGAACGTCGGGACGACCTCGACCGCGCTGCTCGCGGCGCTCGGCGGGACGACGGCGGCGCGGCGCACGGGGTACGCGCACCTTGCGTTCAACCTCGGGACAGGGGCGGCCGCGTTCATGCTGCTGCCGGCCTTGCCGCGCGCGTTCGCGCTGGTCGAGGCGGTCCTCGGGAGGGCCCTCAACCCAGAGCTCTCCGTGGCGCTCTTCCACACGACGTTCAACCTCGGCGGCGCGCTGCTCTTCGTGCCGTTGACACCGTGGTTCGCTGCGCACATGTCTCGGCTCGTGCCCGAGCGCGTGTCCGGACCCGCGCGGCGCCTTGACCGCGCGCTGCTGGATCAGCCGGACATCGCGCTCGAGGCCGTCGCGGCGACGACACGCGAGCTCGCGCGCGCCGCGCTGCGCCAGGTGGCGCTCGACCTAAGAAGCCCGACGCGGGCCGCGGCGCGCGCGGACAATGCGCAGGCGCTAAAGAGGGATACGGCGCAGGCGCGGGCGTTCCTGGGCGACATTCGGCTGCAGCCCAAGGACACGACGCGGCGCGCGGCGATCGTCGAGCTCTTCGACGCGCTCGACCACATTGCGCGCATGCTGGTGCGCACGGCGCCGAAGCCGGCGCCGGCCCATGGCGCCAACGCCACTTCGCGCAGGCTCGCGCGCGAGCACCAAGGCCGCGCGACGCGCCTCGCGGGCGCGCTCGTGCGCGCGGCCAGCGCGCTGCGCGACGGCGGTCAAGGCGCGGACCTCAACGCGCTCGAGGCGGCCTGGCGCGCGGTCGACGAAGACGCGCAGGGGCTGCGGGAGGAGGTCTTGCGGCTCGCGGCGGACGATGCGCTCGAGCCCGACGAGGCGCTGACGCAGATGGACGAGGTGCGCCGCGTCACGCGCGTGGGCCGCCACGCGTATCGGCTCGCGCTGCACCTCGAGCGCGCCGGCAAGAGCGTCTCGGCGGCGACCCCGCGCGCGGTGCCCCTCGGCGGTACGGGCGCGAGCGCGCCGGAGGGCGAGCGCGTGGGCTCAGCCCTCCCTTAGGAGCCTGCGCCACAGAACACGATTCGCATCGCGGCGCTCCCGCGCGCCGGAGCGGCGTTGCCGCAAGGTCCCAAATCGCACCAAGCCATGAGGAACTTGCTGCGCCTTGCGCCGACGCACGGGAGCACCACGCTGCGAACCGCGTTCTGTGGCGCAGACTCCTCGCAGCAGCGCACGTTTGGCGCTCACTGGAACTGCAAGCTCAGCCCCTCGGTGAAGTTCGACACGGCCGCGCCGCCGGACACGTCGCGGTGCCAGCACTGGAAGTGCCACGTGTCCCCGGGCACCACCGCGACGGCGCCCGACGGCGTCGGGAACGCCGCCAGCGAGAACATCTGCGCGCCCGAACCTGGCGCGGTCGAGATGCGATAGACGCCGTTGGCGCCGACGGTCCCGACCTGCGCCACGAAGCGCGAGACGTTGCCAGTGAGGCACAGCGTCCCGACCGAGCCGCCGGGCATCGGGATCGGCGCGCCGAGCGCGCGCGCCGCGATGAAGAACGCGAAGCTGCCGGGCGGCAACTGGCTCGCCGTCAGCGTCAGGTCATTGGCGGCAACGTCGAGGCTGCCCGACCCCATGACCGCGCCCGGGCTGCCGGTCGAGTTCGGGACGCCAGGCGTGCAGAACGTGGGCTGCAAGGGCTGACACGGCAGCAACACGGAGCTGAAGATGCAGCCGTCACCCTGCTGGCAGATCGTGAAGCAGAACGGGTCCTCGTCGCCCATGACGCGCAAGCGGTCGCCGACCTGGAAGCCCGTCAGCGGCACGTCGAGGAGCCACAGGCGCTGGTCGTCCGAGCGAAACAGCAACGGGCAGGAGACCCCGGCCTCGACCGTGCCGCACTGGTCGAAGGTCTGGGCTGCGGCGACGGAGCTCGTCGCGCTCAGGGCTGCGAGCGCGAGCGCGAAACCGGCGGCAGCGCGGCGGGCAAAGGCGAGCCGCATGGCCTGCGGCGTGACTTGGGAGCACAGCATCTGGGAGCACAGTGACATCAAGGATCCTCCTGGGCCAAGCGCGGCCCGGGAAGGATCGGAACGCATAGGCCTGGCGCGCGCAAGTGCCCCGGTATGCAGTCAGCCGGTTATCCTCTCCCCGCGCGGTCGGCGCTCGGTCAGTGACCCGAGGCCCAGGGCGCGACTCGCTGCGCCAGGTCCATTGCCCCCCCCTCGCACACGCACCACGGACGACGAGGCCCACGCGGGCCGCGCCGGAGGTCCGAGCCCCGCGGCCGCGCCCGCGGCTGGCGCCGGGGACGCGCTCTGCATGCTGGACGTCCCGACCCTCGCGGCACCCGACGAGTTCGCGGAGCTGCTCGATCGGCTGCGGCGCAAAGGCAACCTCTCGGCCGGGAACATCTGGGGCGGCGCGCAGGCGCTCGTGACCGCGGCGCTCGCGGCGCACGCCCCCGAGCCCGTGTGTGTCCTCGTCTCCACCGACACCGAGGCCGAGACGTTCCTCGCCGACCTGCGCGCGCTCGGCGTCGAGCCGACGTTCTTCCCCGCGCGCGACACCGCGACGGCCCGCGCCAAGGGGAGCGCCCACGGTGACGCCGACGCGATCCGCCAGCGCCTCGAGTTCGCGCAGCGCATCGTCGGCCCCCCCCACGCGCGGCCGAGGCTGATCGTGACGAGCATGCTCGCGGCGATCCAGCCGGTGCCCGCGCTGAAGGACCTCGAGGACTCGTTCCTGCGCCTCAAGGTCGGCGACGCCCTCGACACGACGAAGCTCCTGGCGCGACTGATCAAGTCGGGCTACCGCCGTGAGCCCTTGGCGGAGGCGCCCGGCGAGGTCAGCCTGCGCGGCGAGATCCTGGACGTCTTCCCCTGGGCGAGCACCGCGCCGCTGCGGATCGAGATGTTCGGCGACGAGGTCGAGTCGCTGCGCACCTTCGACCCCGAGCAGCAGCGCTCGACGGACGTACACAAGACGGTCGAGGTGTGCCTCGCGAGCGAGCTCGCCGAGGACGACGGCGTCGAGGGCATGCAGCTCGGCGAGCTGCTGGCGCCAGAGGCGTTCATCGTGCGCATCGAGCCGTTGCGGATCGAGGAGCGCGCGGAAGCGCTCCGCGTGCGCCGACCGGAGCACGAGCGCGCGCTCAAGACCTACACACGCGCGCTGCAGGCGCGGCGCGTCCTGGACGTGCAGAGCCTCCCGGGCCAGCACATGTCGCTCGACACGCGCACGGTGCAGCAGTTCTCGGGCGGCGTCGAGGCGAGCGCGGCGGAGCTCGGCGCGCTCGTCGTGGCGGGCCAGCGCGTTGTGATCGGCTGCGTCACCGAGGCCGAGCGCGACCGCGTCGCGAAGCAGTTCGCCGACCTCTTGGGGCCAGAGCACGGGCTCGACGTGCGCGTCGGGGTCGTCTCGAAGGGCTTCCGCGCCCCCGCCTGGCGCCTCGTGGTCGTCGGCGCCCACGAGCTGAAGGGCACCCTCGGCGCGCGGCGGCGCGCGCTCGCGAAGCAGCACCAACACAAGGTGCGCGCGATCCAGAGCTTCTTCGAGCTGAAGCCCGGCGACCACGTCGTCCACGCAGTGCACGGCCTGGCGCGCTATCGCGGCCTCACGCGCATGGCGCGCGGCGAGGGCGAAGAGGAGCACCTGCACCTCGAGTTCGCGGACGCGGTCTCGCTCTACGTGCCGGCGAGCCGCGTCGACATGGTGCAGCGCTACGTCGGCGCGGGCGCCGGCGTCATCCCGCTGGACAAGATCGGCGGCAAGACGTTCCGCAAGCGCAAGGAGAAGGTCGAGCGCGGCCTCTTCGACCTCGCCGCCGACATGATCGAGGTGCAGGCGAAGCGCGAGCTCGACAAGCGCCCGCCGTGGGACGCCGACGCGGAGATCGTGGCGGCGTTCCTGGCCGAGTTCCCGTACACGCCGACCGTCGACCAGGTCACCGCGGACAACGAGATCGCGGCTGACCTGACCTCCGAGCGCTCGATGGACCGCTTGCTCTGTGGCGACGTCGGCTTTGGCAAGACCGAGATGGCCGTGCGCGCGGCGTTCCGCGTCGTCACCGCCGGCGGTCAGGTCGCGGTGCTCGTGCCGACGACGGTCCTGGCCGAGCAGCACTACGGCACGTTCCGCTCGCGCATGGCGGACTTCCCCGTGACGGTGCGCGCGCTGTCGCGCAACACGTCGCCGAGCGAGGTCGCGGCGACGCTGGCCGGCCTGAAGGACGGGTCGGTTGACATCGTCGTCGGCACGCACCGCGTGCTGTCGAAGGACGTCAAGTTCAAGCACCTGGGCCTCGTCATCATCGACGAGGAGCAGCGCTTCGGCGTGACGCACAAGGAGCGCTTCAAGCAGCTGCGCGCCAGCGTCGACATGCTGACGCTGACCGCGACGCCGATCCCGCGCACGCTGCACATGTCGCTCTCTGGCATCCGCGACATCTCTGCGCTGCAGACGCCGCCGCCGGGGCGCCAGGCGATCGAGACACAGCTCGCTTATTCGGACGACGACGAGCTGATCGCCGAGGTCCTGCGGCGCGAGCTCGATCGCGGCGGGCAGGCCTTCATCCTGCACAACAAGGTCCAATCGATCGAGGCGTTCGCGGCGCGCATCCGCGCGCTCGTGCCCGAGGCGACCTACGCCGTCGGCCACGGCCAGATGCCCGCGGGCGACCTGCAGGAGGTCATGCGCGCGATCAACTCGGGCGTTGTGCAGGTGCTCATCGCGACGACGATCATCGAGAACGGCGTCGACGTGCCGGCCGCCGGCACGATCTTGATCGACGACGCCGACCACTTCGGGCTGTCGGAGCTGCACCAGCTGCGCGGCCGCGTCGGGCGCGGCGAGCACAAGTCGTACTGCTACTTGATGGTCGAGCGCTGGAAGCCCCTCAAGGAGCACGCGCGCGAGCGCTTGAAGGCGCTCGAGGAGCTGAACCACCTCGGCGCGGGCTTCGGCATCTCGGTCAAGGACCTCGAACTGCGAGGCGCGGGCAACGTCCTCGGCGCGCAGCAGTCCGGGCACATCGCGGCGATCGGGTACGACATGTACTGCAGGTTGCTCAAGCTGACGATCGAGCGCTTGCAGTCCGGCGAGACGTTGGAGTCGATGACCGCCGCGAACGCGCCGCGCTTCGAGGAGCTGGAGGCCGGCTGCGAGCTCGTGCTGGGCACGCGCGCGTACCTGCCGGACGATTGGATCCCCTCGCCCGACCAGCGCCTGGACGTCCTCCGGCGCCTCGCGCACCTGCACGACCCGTCGGACTTCACGGACGAAGAGCAGGCGCTGCGCGACCGCTATGGGCGCATCCCGCCGGAGGCCGAGGCGCTCCTGCGGCTCTTCCGCCTGAAGGTGCGCCTCGACCCGTACCAGCTGCGGCACTTGGCGTGGCAGGAGGACCGCTACGTCATCCAGTACGCGGACCGCGTGAAGCTAGAGGAGCTGTTCGCGGAGGCGAGCGGCGGCGGCCGCAAGCTCGACCTGCGCCCGATCCGGCCCGGCGTCGCGCACCTCGTCGCGCCCGCGCGCTGTCACCGCGACCACGAGCAGGCCCTCGGCTGGCTCGAGCAAGTCCTAGGCCTCCACCCCGTCAACACGCCACAAAGCGGCGCGGCGCGAAAGAGACGCCAGTAAACCCCAGTACGGTGCCTGGCACGTTCCTCCAATTTCCGACATCGCCCCGCAACCCCGTCGTTCACCGCACGTCTCCCCAACGGAGAGAACGATGCCGAGACGACCGCGTTGCACAGAAGCAGGATCCTGGTCCCACATCACTAACCGCGGGATCGCGCGCCGCCCGATCTTCGAGCGGCAGGAGGACGTCCTTGTCCTCCTCGAGTTCATCCAACGGGCGGTCGAACTCGATGGGCTGGAGGTGCATGCGTTCGTCTTGCTGACGACGCACTTCCATGTGCTCGCACGGAGCCCGGAAGGCGGCCTCGCCATCCCGCTCCAGCGCGTCCAGAACGGATACGCGCGTTGGTACAACCGGAGCCGACGCCGTGATGGCGCGCTCTTTCGCGGGCGCTACCGCGCAAAGCGCGTCAACGATGACCGGTATCGCGCCGCGGTTGTGGCCTACATCGATCGGAATTCCGTCGACGCTGGCCTGGCCACGCGCGCGGCAGACTACCCCTACGGAAGTGCGCGGGACTACTGCCGCGCCGGGCCTCCTCGTTATCCCTGGCTCACGCGCGACTGGGTCGAGGGCTTTGTCTTCACTCGATCCGGCGGCGCCTCCTACGACCCACACTCCTACGAACGTGTCTTCGGACGAATGCCGCCGTCGCTGAGCGCGCTCGTCGAACGGCGGCTCGAACGAGGTGACACACCGGAGATGTTGCCGGATCCCATCGAGTCGGCGCCTGACGCTGTGCTCGATTGGATGCGGCGCAAGGCCCTCCTCGCCGACGGTCACGGGGTTGGGGACCCGTTGGTCGTGCCGGACGACATCGACGAAGCCTTGTCATTCGTCACCGCAATGGAGCGAGAGGAGACACCGTGGCGCGTCGGCCGCCGCGATGCATGGAAGGTCCTTCGCGTCGGCCTGCTACGAGACGTAGCAGCCTGCCCTCTGCAAGAGACCGCTCGGCGGCTCGGCATGACACCGTCGGCAGTCGGTCAACTGACCGGACTGCACCGTGAGCTGCAGCTAGCAGATGCGCAGTACGCAGAGCGAGCGGCCCGTACGGTGGTTCTAGCAATGAATCGAACTTGGGCGCCGCTCTGGCGTGGTAAGCGGTGATTGTTTGGAGGAATGTGCCTGGCACCGTACTGCGCGAAGCAGAAGAAGCGCCGGTGACCCGCGAGGGCTTCAGGGCAGCGCGAGCTCGTACGGCGCTTCGCCCGGCATCAGGTTCAGCGCAGGCCCGCTGTAGACGATCCCAGCGGCGTCGATCACGCGGGTCGTGTACGTGCCGGGCTGCAAGTTCAACGTCGGGCGGCCCTGGAGCGCCGCCTTGCCCACGACCAGGCCGAGGTCGTCCACGATCTCCAACGACGCGCCCGGCCAAGGGACCGCGCCGGCGAGGGGGCGCACGCGACGGGGCTCCAGCACGACGAGCTCAAGGTCCGTGGGTAGCGCGTTCGGGTCCAAGAGGACGATCCGCGAGCGCGTCTGCGTAGGCTCGATCGGGCCGCTAGGACCGTCGCTCGTCGCCGTCGCTCGGACGGCGATCGCTTCGGCGGGGCTCCGTAGCGTCGTCAGGCCGGTGCCGCTGACGAGGTGATCGAGGTTCGGACGAAAGACCTCTTCGAGGCGCTTACCAACGGCATAGGGGCCGGTCTCGAGCCAGGCGCCGCGCGGTCGCCCGTCGACGTCGACGATGCGCACTGCGATCGAGCGTCCAGCGCGCAGCTCGAACGTCCCGAGGTCGATGCGCCCCCCCTGCGGGAGGTCCACGCGGCGCTTCAACGTGCTCTCGCCAAAGAGCGCGACGAGCTCGTAGCGACCCGGGATCAAGCCCTCGAAGCGCACGCTGCCGTCTTCATCGCTGAGTCGCTTCTCGAGGTCCTTGCGCCGATACGAGGACGTGTCGGCGAGCAGCGTCGTCTTGACGCCAGCCAGCGGGTGACCGCCGTCGGCGTCAATGAAACGCACCGTCGCGTGTGCGTTCGGGGCCGCGAGCGTCGCCTCATCCAGGATGAAGGTCACGCTCGTGTCGCCGGCACGCACGGCCTGCCAACCGATATGCACGCCGAAGTACGAGAGCCCGACCCAGATCGGCGGCGGCGCAGTGAGCTGCAGCGCGCCGACGGCACACTCGCCGACAGAGGCGCGGTATCCGCCCCGCAGCGCGATCCAACGCGCCGGTGGGTCAACTGCCGATTGCGAGCCGTCGGGTCGCGGGCCGTCGGAAGAGGCGCTCGCTGGACGCGCGTTCGACGCCGGCGCGTCGAGCTGCGCATAGGCTTCGAACGCGCGATAGAAGAGCCGCCGAGGCTCGAGGCCGCGTTCGTCGGCGTAGGTCGTGAACGGCCGACCGTCGGGGCGTCGCACGAGGACGGCGACCTCGCCAGCGACGTAGAGCGACAGCTCGACCTCCCACCCCTCGCCGTCGTCCCAGCGCACGACATCGGCGGCGTCAAGCGTGATCGTGCGCGGGCGGTGCGCGTAGGCGCTCGCCGCCACGGTCACGACGTAGCGCCCCGGGCCGACGTCGTCGAAGGCCCCACGCGAGGTGTCGCGCAGCACGGTGACACGCGCCTCACCCGGCCCAGCGTCTGCGAGCTCCACGCGGGCCTCGACCGGCTGCACCTCGTTGCCGTCCGCGCCACGCAGCACAATGCGCAGTGGATGCCGCTCTGCGGCGTTCACGCGCACGGGCTCGCTTGGAGCGACGGAGGCCTGCGAGGGTTCGACCCCTGTCGCGGGGACGGGCGCGTCGCGGCGCACGTCGCCAGCTCGATCCTCACTCGGAACGAGGGAGGCCGGCGCGGAGGTCCGGTCAGGGCCACTGGTGACGTCGCGTTGGAGCGCGCCCTGATCAGCCCGAGGCGTCTCCCGGAGGAAGAGCATGAGGCTGAGCACCGATGCGGCGGCGACGAGTCCGACCCAACTGCGCTTGCCCATGCACTGGGTATACCCCGGATGCACGCTCCGCGCCACCGGCGCCACCTGTGCGCGCGCGGTCGACCTTAGCAGCCGCGCGGCCGCCACGTCAGGCAACCGAAGCCGTCGCCGTCGAGGTCCCCGACCTGCCTGCACGACCGAATGGCCCGCAGCGAGCGCGTGGTCACAGCTCCGGCATCGCCCCACGGACGCCGCTGGGAGCGCGCCTTGCGGGCGCATGGCAGCGGAGTACGATCCGCCCCATGCAAAGCGCTGCCAAGACCGTCGAAGAGTACCTCGCGTCGCTCCCCGAGGACCGGCGCGCCGCCATCGAGGCGGTGCGCAAGGTCATCAAGAAGAACCTCGACAAGGGCTTCGTCGAGGGCATGCAGTACGGGATGATCGGGTACTTCGTGCCCCACTCCAAGTACCCCGGGGGCTACCACTGCGACCCAAAGCAGCCGCTGCCGTTTGCGCACGTGGCTTCGCAGAAGAACAACATCTCGGTCTATTTCTTGGGCCTCTACATGGACCCGCAGGCGCTCGAGCGCTTTGTCGCCGATTGGAAGGCGAGCGGCAAGAAGCTCGACATGGGCAAGTCATGCGTGCGCTTCAAGCGGATCGAGGACGCGTCCCTCGAGGCGATCGGCGCAGCGATCAAGGCGATGCCGCTCAAGGCGTTCATCGCCCAATACGAGGCGATGCGCGCCACCCCTTCGAGCGAGCGACCGGCGAGCTCCGCCACAAAGGCCGGTCAGGGAACTACGACAAGAGCCACGACACAGAAGGCCGCTTCGAAGACGGTTAAGAAGACGGCCACCAAGAAGGCGGCGACAAGCAAGGCACCGACGAAGAAAGCACCCACGAAGAAGGCGGCGGCAACAAAGGCGGCGGCAAAAAAAACTTCCGCCAAGAAGACCCCGAAGTGAGCGCGCTCGCGCGCGCGCTCACTCGCGCGGCAGCGCCGCCAGCTCCGCGTCCGTGAGCGGCGGGGCGCCGCCGACCGCGGCCCGCTGCAACGAGGCGCCCCCGCGGGTCGCCGCGCCCGGCGTCTCGTCCTCGACGAAGCCGCCGTGCGCGAGGTAGAAGCGCGCGCCGCGCACGCCGCCGCTGCGATCGAGCCGGCCCGAGTGCCCCTTGTCGTCCGCGCGGCCGTGGCCGTCGTGCGTGAAGCGCGCGTCGATGAGCTCATGCCACGCGCCGTCCGCGGTGCGCGCCCACTGCTGGTCGAACTCGCACACGCGCCGCTGGTCGCCGTTCGCGCCCCAGAAGTTCTCGTTGAACGAATAGAGCCCGCGCAGCGCGCGCCCGTCCTTGGGCGCCTTGAAGCTCGCGATCAAGCGCCACTCGAAGTCCGACACGCGCCGCGTGTCATCCGCGATCCGCGCGGCGTCGGGCGCGACGCGGAACCAGCCGGTGTACGTCGTGTGCGTCCCGTCGGGCAGCGCCTGGACCAGGAAGTCAAAGCTGTCGCCGAGGCGCCAGGGGTAGACGAGGTGGCTGTGGCCGCCGGTGCCCTCGTTGCCGAAGCCCGAGGCGTGGACGCGCTTGCCCTTCGCCACGAGCTGCACCTGGTCCTCGGGCGCGACCTTGGCGCGATCGACGCCCTCGTTGCCGCTGTCCCAGACGCTGAAGATCACCCGCCGCTCGGACTCGGAGTTCACCTGCATGCCGAAGTAGCCGCGGCTCCAGCCCGTCGCCATGTAGTACGTCCACTGCGGCTCGCTGCGCGGCGTCACGCGGCAATGGAACCACTCGATGTCGCCGCGCTCGGCGCCCGCCGCGTCCTTCGGCCCCGGGTACCCGAGGTGCACGGAGGCGGCGTTGCGGCGCTCGACGGTGCTGGCGCGCGCGCTGGCGGCCGCCGGCCCGCGCAGAGTGACGCCGATCAATGGCGCTGGGAGCGGGCTCGCCGCCGCGTCGCGCGGCCCCAAATCGGTCCGGCGCAGGACCACGCGGTAGTACCCCGGCTCCGCCACCGTGAGCGGCACGCCGGCGAGCGTCGCCGGCGCGCGGTAGAGGAACGGGATCGGGGTCACAGCGCCCCCGTTCTGCTGGACGAGCACCCCGACCACCGGCGGCGGGCCCGTGGCGGCCGCGCCGTCGGAGGCAAACTCGACGTCGACGGCGAGCGCGCCAGGCGCCGCGCAATGGAAGTAGAACGCGAGCTCGCCCTGGAACCCCGTCACGCGTTCCGCGGCGTCGCGGACCGCCGAGCGGGGGTCAGGCGTCGAGAACGCGGACCAGGCCGGGATCTGGAGGGCCGGGCCGTCGTCGGGCAGGACAGCCTCGGCACGGCCCAACATGGAAAGTCCGAAGAGCAGGAACGGGAGCGTGAGGGGCATCCGAAGAGCGTAGGGCGCGCTACCGTTGAAGGGGGCGCCCCGCCCGACGACAATCTCACGGCGCCGATCGGGCGCAGCCCTATGCCCTCGACCCACCTCTCCGCCCTCGCCGGCCCGTGCCTGCTCGCGCTCGCGCTCGCCTCCCCTGGGGAAGCCGCCGCCACCGCGGCCGCCATCCAGGCCCCCGCGCGTGACCGCGCCGCGGCCGCGGCGCCGGGCGCGCCGAACCAGCAGCAGCCCCCCGACCAGGAGGCCGCGATGGAGGCGATCCTCGGCGACGGCATCGTCGCGGTCGTCGGCCGCGAGCTGATCCGCCGCGACGACGTGCTCGCGAGCCTCGCAAGCGCGGAGTTCCGGAGCGCGCTCCCCGGCGTCGACGCGCTGCTGCGGACGGGTCAACCCGAAGACCAGGACCGCGCCGCGGACCTCGTGCTGATCGAGCTGATCCGCCGGCACCTGATGACGGAGGGCGGGCGCAACCAGGGCTACTCGCCCGAGATGATCGCAGTGATCGTCAAGCGGCGCATGAACGACCTGCAAGAGAGCCTCGGCGGCGCCGTCGGGACCTCGCAGGCGCTGCGCGGCTCGGGGTACGACCCGCAGAGCTTCAACGAGCGCACGGAATCGATGCTGCTGCGGCAGACCTGGGAGTCAGCGATCACAGGCCGCGCGGCCGGCCCGACCGGGCGCGCCAACGTCGACCGCTTCGTGCCGCCGGGCCTCCTGGCCCTCGAGTACCAGGGCCGGCTGAACTCGCGGCGCATCGAGGACCAAGCGAGCGTCGGGCGCAGCCCGCAGCGCTACGTGCTGCGGCAGGTGATCCTCGGCTTAAGGGAGTATGAGGGCACCGACCGCGCCAACGAGATCGCGGCCGCGATCCAGCGCGAGACCCGGGCCGGCACGATCACCTTCGACGAGGCGGCGCAGCAGTTCACGCTGCCCAGGAGCATGCTGTCGCGCACGAACATCGACCCGCTGACGCAGCAGCAGGTGACGCTCTACAGCCGGGAACAATACGGCGACCTGTCGCTCGCAGAGTGGGTCCTCGACGCCAAGCCTGGCGACGTGAGCGGGCCGTTCCTGTTCCGGCTCCCGGACGACCGCGGCGTGGTGCGACCAGCTGCCATCGTCGTGTACCAGCTCTCCGAGGTCATGGCCCCCACGGGCGGCACCCCGTTCGTCGACCCGGAGCTCCAGGCCAAGCTCCGCGAGCGCATCCAGGAGGTCTGGGACGAGGGTCGGACCGAGCGGGGCCTCTACGAGCAGCTGCGGGCCACCTACGTCTGGCCCCCGCGCCTCAAGGAGCAGATCCTGCGCCGCGCCAAGCGGGGCGGCGCGGACGCGCCCGGCGGCCTCGGCGTCCAGTGACGCGCCCCTAGGTCGGCCCCTGCTTGGCGGCGCGGCTTGGCGGCGCGGCTTGGCGGCGCGGCTTGGCGGCGCGGCTTGGCGGCCCAGCGGAGGCGACCCGGCGGCCCCCCCGGCCAAGGACTGCGCGCGGTCGGTAGCCGAGGCCGAGGTTGCTGGATATTCTCTGAACCCTCGCGCCCCCAGCGCGTTCTCCCCCCAGTCGGGTCACGAGGCTTCCGCCTTAGCCCCCGGCGCTCGCCGCACCGATCGCAGTGCCCCCCGGGGCAGCCCCCCGCGGGGTATCGGGACGGTCCCCCCCCGTGCGGGCTCCTCCGAGCCCCCACAGCCAGAGACAGCCGGTGCCCTAGAGGGCGGCAAACGCCTCCCGAGCAGCCATGAGCAACAACGACTTCCGCGACGTCAAGATCGAGACGACGCTCCCCAAACCGTGGGAGCAGGAGGAGACCTTCAACGACGTCCTGTATGACTGGATGTCGCGGGCTCCGTGGCTCCTGATCTCAGGCGCCCTCCACTTCGTCGTGTTCCTGATCGTCGCCGCGATCCCGTGGAGCATCTTCGACAACACTCCCGAGAAGGAGATCACGGCGAAGCTCGAGGTACCGCCCGAGCCCGAGTTCGAGGATCCGCCGGAAGAACCGGAAGAGGAGATCGAGGAAGAGGAGACCGAGGAGGAGCCCATCGTCGAGGACTACGAAGTCTCCGACCACAACGAGACCGACACCAACGAGGTGTTCGAGAGCTCGGAGGGTGACCCCGACATGAACGCGGACTCCCCGTTCGACGACAAGGCGTTCAACGACGTCCTCGGCATCGGCGGCGGCGCGGGCGGCAAGTACGGCGGCCGCATGGGCGGCAGCCGCAACCTGCGCGCGGGCGGCGGCTCCGGCACCGAGCAGGCCCTGAAGGACGGTCTCGAGTGGCTGAAGAAGCACCAGGACGAGAACGGCCAGTGGGACTGTGACGAGTTCATGAAGCACGACCCGCCGGGCGATCTGTGCGACGGTCCGGGCGACTCGAACCACGACGTGGGCGTGACGGGCCTCGCGCTGCTCGCGTTCCTCGGCGACGGCCACACGATGCGCGGCGGTGCCTACAAGGACGTCGTCACGAACGGCATGAAGTGGCTGCGGGACCAGCAGGATCCGGAGAGCGGCCTCATCGGCGAGGAGATCGGCCACGCCTTCCTCTACGACCACGGCATCGCGTCGCTCGCGGTGTGCGAGGCTTACTACTTCGACAAGTCGCCGCTCCTGAAGTCGACGGCCCAGAAGGCGGTCAACTTCATCGGCAAGGCGCGCAACCCGTACGGCGCCTGGCGTTACGACGTCCCGCCGATCGGCGACAACGACACGTCGGTGACGGGCTGGATGGTCTTTGCGCTGAAGTCGGCCGAAGAGGGCAAGCTCAAGATCGACAACGAGGCGCTCCTCGGCGCCAAGAACTGGCTCAACGAGGTCACCGACCCGAGCACGGGCCGCTGCGGCTACGACACGGTCGGCAGCATGAGCTCGCGCGTCGAAGGCCGGAACGACGACTACCCGGAGACCAAGGGTGAGGCGATGACCGCGGTCGCGCTGCTCTGCCGCTTCTTCATGGGCGAGGACCCGGACACGAGCCCGGCCATGAAGCAGCACGCCGAGCTCCTGCGCAAGCAGCTCCCGGACTGGAACCCGAAGGAGAAGGCCAACGACATGTACTACTGGTACTACGGCTCCTACGCCATGTACCAGATGGGCGGCAGCTACTGGAACGAGTGGAACAAGGCGATGAAGCCCGCCGTGCTGGAGTCCCAGCGCACCCAGGGTGGCTCGTCGCACGGCTCCTGGGACCCGATCGGGCCGTGGGGCTGGGCCGGTGGCCGCGTCTACTCGACGGCGCTCATGGTGCTCTGCCTCGAGGTGTACTTCCGCTACGGCAAGGTGCTCGGCGCGCGCTGATCCCCATGCGATCCGACGGGCCGGGCTCCTCGCGGGTCCGGCGGCGCGCCGACGACGGGCGCGCGATTCCGACCGACGGCCGGACCCTCACGGGTCCGGCCGTCCGGCATTTCTGGCGACCGTCGGCACGCGGCGACCCTGGCATCGGGCAGCTTGCAGCCTTGCAAACCCCGCCCTAGGGCCTCCGGAGGCACCTCTGGGGGCTCAACTTCTGCTGAACGGGCTTAGTGGTTTCCGCAGCCAAAACCCACAAGCGGTGGGGTTGACCGACCTGGCACAACCCAGCATCATGTGTCCCACAGCAAGGCGCCCCGGAACGAGATCGGGCGTCGACGCCTGCCGGATGAGGCAGTGCGTCGCAGCGGGCGGAGGGCCCACTGAGACTCGCCCCCGAGGGCCACCAGAGGTCGCGACCGCCCGGGATGGCGCTCAACGATCTGGACCATTCCAAGGCACCCTGCTGACCTCTGGCGACCTGCGTCAACTTGCCACAAAGCGCCTGCCGCAACGCCCCGCCTCGCCCGTCTCCATTCATTTCGCCCCCCACAGCCCGCGAAAGGTACGTCTTGGATTCCCACCGCAGCGACGCTCCGACCCGCACCGCAGCCGCCGCCCGAACGAAGGGCCAAGCGCCGGCCGGTGCGCCCCAGCCGATGGGCGCTCCCCACTCGGCCATGTCCCCCTCGGCCGGCCCCAAGAAGGGCGCTGCGCTCGCCGCGGGCGGCATGCAAGTGCGCAAGCGCAACGGCGGGCTCGAGCCCGTCGACCTGAACAAGATCGTGCGCGCCGTCAGCCGCTGCTGCGAAGGGCTCGACTCGGTCGACCCGATGCGCATCGCGACCCGCACGATCAGCGGCCTGTACGACGGGGCTTCGACGGAAGAGCTCGACCAGCTGTCCATCCAGACGTCCGCGGCGCTCATCGCGGAGGAGCCGCAGTACTCGAAGCTCGCCGCGCGCCTCCTCGGCGCGTACGTCGACAAGGAGGTCCAGAACCAAGAGATCTACTCGTTCAGCCAGTCGGTGAAGGCGGGCTACGACGCCGGCCTCATCAACGACCGCACGTACGAGTTCGTCCAGGCGAACGCGCGCAAGCTGAACGACTCGGTCGAGCTCGAGCGCGGTCAACTGTTCGGCTACTTCGGCCTCCGCACGGTCTACGACCGCTACCTGCTGAAGCACCCGGAGTCCCGCAAGGTCATCGAGACGCCGCAGTACTTCTTCATGCGCGTCGCGTGCGGCCTGTCGCACACGCCCGGTGAAGCGCGCGACTTCTATCGCCTGATCTCGTCGCTGCGCTACCTCCCGAGCTCGCCGACCCTGTTCAATACGGGCACGCGGCATACGCAGCTCAGCTCGTGCTACCTCTTGGACTCGCCGAGCGATGACCTCGAGGGCATCTACGAGCGCTACAAGGACGTGGCGCAGCTCTCGAAGTTCGCGGGCGGGATCGGCCTCGCCTACCACCGCGTCCGCTCCCGCGGGTCCCTGATCCGCGGCACGAACGGTGAGTCGAACGGCATCGTGCCGTGGCTCAAGACGCTCGACTCATCGGTCGCAGCGGTCAACCAAGGCGGCCGCCGCAAGGGCGCGGCGTGTGTCTACCTCGAGTCGTGGCACGCGGACATCGAAGAGTTCCTGGAGCTGCGGGACAACACGGGCGACGAGGCCCGGCGCACGCACAACCTGAACCTCGCGAACTGGATCCCCGACCTCTTCATGCGCCGCGTAGAAGAGGACGCCGACTGGTCGCTGTTCGATCCGAAGCGCCACCCGGAGCTGTGCGACCTCTACGGAGAGGCGTTCGAGAAGGCGTACACCGCGGCCGAGGCCAAGGGCGAGTTCGTGCGCCAAGTCAAGGCGCGCAACCTCTACACGCGCATGATGCGCACGCTGGCGCAGACCGGGAACGGCTGGATGACGTTCAAGGACACGTCCAACCGCACGTGCAACCAGGCGCGCGAGCAGCAAAACGTCGTCCACCTCTCGAACCTCTGCACGGAGATCCTGGAGGTCACGTCGGGCGACGAGACCGCCGTCTGCAACCTCGGCTCGATCAACCTCGGTCAATTCGTGATCGAGGACGAGGGCGCCGACGAGGCGCTGAGGTTCGACTTCGAGGAGCTCGGCAGGGTCGTCCAGACGGCGGTCAAGTACCTCGACCGCGTCATCGACATCAACTACTACCCGACGAAGGCCGCCGAGCGCTCGAACCGCCGCTGGCGCCCCATCGGCCTCGGGTGCATGGGCCTGCAGGACGTGTTCTTCAAGCTGCGCATCAACTTCGACGCGCCCGAGGCGCTCGAACTGACCGCGCGGATCCAGGAGCACATCTACCTGCACTCCGTCATTACCTCTGCGCGCCTCGCCGAGCGCAGCGGGCCGCACCCCGCCTTCCAGGAGACCTGGGCCGCGGCCGGCAAGCTGCAGTTCGACCTCTGGGGCGTCACGCCGACGATGACCGCGGAGTGGGCGGAGGTGCGGGCGTTGGTGGCCAAGCACGGCCTGCGCAACTCGCTGATGATCGCGATCGCGCCGACCGCGACGATCGCCAGCATCGCAGGCTGCTACGAGTGCATCGAGCCGCAGGTGTCGAACCTCTTCAAGCGCGAGACCCTGTCGGGCGACTTCTTGCAGGTGAACAACTACCTCGTGGGCGACCTGAAGGCCCTCGGCCTCTGGAACGAGGACATGCGCAACCGCATCAAGCGCGCTGAGGGCTCGATCCGCGAGATTGCGGAGCTGCCCGAGGCCCTGCGCGAGTTGTACCGCACCGCGTGGGAGGTGCCGCAGAAGGCGCTCATCGACCTCGCAGCGGCGCGTGGCCCGTACATCGACCAGAGCCAATCGCTGAACCTGTTCATGGCGACGCCGACGATCGGGAAGATGTCTTCGATGTACTTGTACGCCTGGAAGAGCGGCTTGAAGACGACCTATTACCTGCGCTCACGCCCGGCGACCCGCATCCGCCAGACGACCTCGAACGATAGTGAGAGCGCAGACCGCGACGCCGTCGCGTGTTCGCTCGAGAACCCGGAATCGTGCGAGGCCTGCCAGTAGGCGGCGCGCACGCGCCCAAGACCGAACCCCGCGGGAGGGGACGTCATCGCACGACGTCTCCGCCACTTGGGGGGAGCCGGGCATCGCACGTCCGGCTCCCCTCCCCTCTCGAACCCGACCCTGCCTCGCCGAACCGCGCGCGGCCGCTCCTCTCGCTTGCCCCGCAACGCACGATGATCCTCGATCCTGGCTTCAACCTGACGCTTCGGCCGATGAAGTACCCGGTCTTCTTCGACATGTACCGGGACGCCATCAAGAACACCTGGACGGTCGAAGAGGTGGACTTCTCGACCGACACGGTGGACCTCGCGAAGCGGCTCTTGCCCGCCGAGCGTCACCTCGTGAACCGCCTCGTGGCGTTCTTCGCGACGGGCGACTCGATCGTGTCCAACAACCTCGTGCTGTCGCTCTACAAGCACATCAACGCGCCGGAAGCGCGGATGTATCTGTCGCGGCAGCTCTATGAAGAGGCGCTGCACGTCCAGTTCTACCTGACGCTGCTCGACACCTACATCCCGGACCACAAGGAGCGCGAGGCCGCGTTCGCGGCGATCGAGAACATCCCCTCGATCCAGCGCAAGGCCGCGTTCTGCTTCAAGTGGATCGACTCGGTCAACGAGATGCAGGAGACGGGCACGGACGAAGAGAAGCGCAAGTTCCTGCTCAACCTCGTCTGCTTTGCGTGCTGCATCGAGGGCCTCTTCTTCTTCGCGGCCTTCGCGTACGTCTACTTCCTGCGCAGCAAGGGCCTCTTGAACGGCCTGGCCTCGGGCACGAACTGGGTCTTCCGCGACGAGTCGTGCCACATGGCCTTCGCGCTCGAGGTCGTCCGCACCGTGCGCGATGAGCACCCGCACCTCTGGGACGACGAGCTCGAGGCGCAGATCCTGACCATGCTGCAGGACGCGGTCGAGTGCGAGCTCGCGTTCGCCGAGGACCTCTTGTCGGGCGGCGTCGCCGGCCTCTCGCACAACGACATGCGCCAGTACCTCGAGTTCGTCGCGGACCAGCGCCTCGAGAACCTCGGGATGCGCGCTTATTACGGCTCGAAGAACCCGTTCCCGTTCATGGCCCTCCAGGACGTCCAGGAGCTCTCGAACTTCTTCGAGCGCCGCGTGTCCGCGTACCAGGTCTCCGTCACGGGCGAGGTCGCCTTCGACGAAGCGTTCTGAGCGCAGCGCGCTCCCGACCGGCAAGCGAGCGGCCCGCGCCCCCGTGAGGGAGCGCGGGCCGTCGCCGTTCCTTGGATGGTGAACTCGGACGGTCTAACTCACTCGACCACGATGCGGCCTTGGATCCAGCCGATCGGCATGGTCACGGAGTGACCGACGTGGCGGTCCTCCGGGGCTGCGATGATCTCGCAGGTCACGATCTCGACCTCGAGCTCGCGCGCGCCGAACTGGACGCTCTCCGTCCCGGTCCCGACGACCTCGAGCCATGTGCCGCGCGGCATCACGAACGCCTGCGGCGCCTCAGGGTTGCACATCGAGACGAGGGTCGCCTTGTCCTGGGACACGAGCGCGCCGGCCACGCCCGGGAGGTCCTGCACCGACGCCGCGGCGATGCACGTCGCCGACAGCCCAAAGCGCTGGAACAGGCCGAGGCTGCGCGCGTCCGCTTCGCAGCCGACCTCGATCTGGGCGAGCGGGTCCGCGATGGACTGCGCCGCGTGGCGTGACTCCTGTACGTCAACGGTGACCGACTGCTCGTCGATGACCGGCTGGACGGTCGCTTTCGAAGGAGAACCACAAGCGGCCAACGGCAGCGCAAGGGCGGCGATGAGGTGAATGCTCTTCATGGTGGGTGTCGTTCGGTGCGCGGGACTCGTCGTCCAGTCGCGGCGCTCTGCGAGGCGCTGCGCGCGCCGCTGCCCACACCGATCGACGCGCCCTAGCGCGGATCTCCAATCGAACCCAGGACTTTCGCGGCCGGTCCTCGAACGAGACCGCCAGGCGCCTCAGCAGGCGTCCGACACGGTCGCGCCGGCCCCCTCGAGCAAGGCGCGCGACCAACGGAGCGCCGCGGAGAGCGAATCCGGGAAGCCGAGGGGGCCCCAAACGACCGTCAACGTCTCTAGGGTGCCCGCGTCGGTCTTCGTGCGCTGAGCGTCCTTCACGGCGTTGGCGCAGGGCCCGGCCGCGTCGGAGAGGGCCAGGAGGCCGTCCAGGCGCAGCTCCTGGCCGCTCGCGTTGAAGACGTAGGCGCCCTCGGCGATGACCCCGACCCGAAACGGCGCAGTCGCCTTGCCCAGGTCGATGACGCTGATCGGCAGCCCAGACGCGAACGAGACGGCGTTGCAGACATCGACGGCGAGGTTGATCGAGGGGAGCGCGCCCTCGCCGATCGCCCGCGCGAGGTACTCCGACGAAGGCTTCCCGCGCCCGGTTGGCTTGTAGCCGCCAAAACGCAGCACGTCCCGAACGGCGCCGCGCAGCGCGTCAGTCGGCGCGGGCAGCGGCGCTTGCGCGAGGTCACCGGCGAGCGCTCGGAGGGCCTCTGCCGGCGTCGCGCACTCACCGAGCGGCCGCGGGAACCGGGTCCGGAACGCAGCGCGCGCGAGCCGCGGATGCTCCTCGTAGGTCAGCATGCGAGGAAGGTACCAGGTGCGCTTGCGCCTCGCGCCGCGGCCCTCCGCTCCATGGCCCCGCGGAGCCAACACGAGCGCGCGGACACGGACCGCCCGTCTGTCCGCGCCGCGCTGGGTCGGCTGCCGCGAGAGAAGGTGCGGAATCATGTCGGTCCGGCGCGTGGGTTCGCGTGGTGGGGCTGCCACGGCGAGGCGGCGATGCTCGGTCGCGCCCCCTTGGCTCCCCTCAACACCTCGCGCCTCGGCCGCCCGCCCATGCCCTCGAATCGCACCCTCGTCGGTCTCGTCCTCTGCCTCTGCCACTGCCTCTGCCTCGGGCCCGCGTCCAGCGCGCGAGCACAAGTGCGCTTCGTCGACGGGCTCCCCGGCACCTTCATCGACATCGCTGCGACGGGCACGCCGTTGCCGCTGCCCCAGGACGGCGAGGCCGACATCACGACGTCGATCGGCAACACGCTGCTCCCTGCCGGCACGGTCCGGATCGGCGCGAACGGCGGGATGCGCTTCGGCGCGACGGTGGCGTTCAACCGAGAGCTCGCGCCGACCAACACCCAGATCCCGAACATTACGGCCTTTGGCGGCGGCGTCGCGCTGTTGCCCTACTGGGACTCGTTCCAGCCGACACTCCCGCCGCTCGGAACGACGATCCCGACGTTCTATCAAGAGCTCGGTGACACGCTGATCGTTCAATGGAGCGGGGTCGTCCTGGCCGGCGACAACTCGGTGTCCAATCAACACACGTTCCAAGTCCAGGTGCACAGGACCGGGGACGTCTTCGCGCAGTTCCTCTATCCCGACATCGAAGACGGCAACCTCGCGAGCGGTCGCGGCGCGACGATCGGGTTCCAGGGGTCCAATATCGCGGGCTCCGTGCAGTATTCGTTCAATGCCCCGCACGCGGTGCGGAACGGCACGGTCCTTTCGATCGTGAGCTTCCCGTCCTTCGCGCTCGTCGATGGGCTGCCCGGGAGCTTTGTCGACATCTCCGCCTCGGGCACATCGCTGCAGCTCGCCAACGACGACGAAGTCGACTTCGTGACTTCGATTCGGAACGACCTGCTGACGACCGGGACGGTCAGGATCGCGAGCAACGGCGGGATCCGGCTGGGTGGCACCGGCGCGGACCTCGCGGCGACCAACGCGGCCATCCCCTCGAGCAGCGCGTTCGGCGGCGACACCGCGCTCTTGCCGTTCTGGGACGACATCAACACGCTGGGCGGGACCATCGGGAACATCTTTGCCCAAGAGCTACCAGGGCGCCTCGTCGTGCAGTGGGACCGCGTCGCATTCACCGGTTCGCCGGCGAGCCGCGCGACGTTCCAGGTGCAGCTCTTCCATGAGAGCGACGTCGCCGCGCAGTTCCTGTACGCCGACATCAACGGCGCTCGCGCAGCCGGTGGCGCGAGCGCAACGGTCGGCTACCAGGCGGGGGGCGTCCTCGCGGACCTCCAGTTCAGCTTCGCCGCGCCGACGCTGCACGACGGCGACGTCCTGTCGATCGCGCGCACCCGTGACATCGGCGCCAACTACTGCGACGCGGCGGTGAACTCGACCGGTCAGCGCGCCGCGATCGTCGCCTTGGGCTCGAACCGGATCGCGTCCAACACGCTGTTCTTCGAGGCGAGCTCGCTCCCGCTGCACTCGGCCGCGTTTTTCATCGTCGGCACGGTGCCGACACAGGTCCCCAACGCTGGCGGGAGCGCTGGGACCCTCTGTGTCGGCGGCATCACGGGGCGTGGCGTCGGCGGCGGGGTCTTCTCCTCAGGCGCCGCCGGCGTCGTCACGGTGCAAGCCGACTTGACGGCCGTCCCGATCGGCGGCGGGACCATGGCCGCGCAAGCTGGGAGCAGCATGGTGTTCCAGTGCTGGTTCCGCGATGCCGTAGGCGGCGTCGCAGTCTCGAACTTCACGGACGCGACGCAGCTCCAATTCAAGCTGTGAGCCGCGACGGGGCCGCGCGCCCGCGAACGGCCCGTTCGGGCCGCAGCTCACGCACGCACCGCTCCGCGCAACAACGGCCCGCCCCACGTCGTCCCGCTCGACGTCGGCCCGCCCTACGTCGGCCCGCCCCACGTCGGCCCGCCCTACGACGGTCTGAGGCGTGCCAACCGGCTCGGTGCCGGGGCCCTTGGCAGCGCTCACATCGGCAGCAGCGTGAGCCCCTCGGCCGCGCCGCCTCGCAGGGGCGCGAGGTGCTCCCCACCCGAGCCGCGGACCCACGGTAGGCTGTCCGCATGCGCGCCTTCACACCCTGGCTCTGCGCCGCCGGCCTGTCCCTGTCAGCGGCGGCCACGTCGGCGCCGCTCGATGGCGATGACGTCGCCCAGCTCTGCGCGCGGTTCTCGGGCTTCGACCAAGACGGCGACGGCGAGCCCGAGCTGCTCACGGTCACCCATCGCCGGACCGTCGGCGCGTCCGGCCCGCGCGTCGCCGTGCTGGTCGAGGCGCGCCTCGCAGAGGCGCCGTTCGACGCCGAGCTCACGCCGCGCATCGACCGCTTGGCAGAGGACCTCGCCCGTGAAGGGCGGCAGGTCGATGTGATCGAAGTGCGCGTCGAAGCCGGCGCGCGGCACCAAGACGGGCTCGACCTGCTGGCGCTGCGCGAGCTCCTGCGCGCGCTCGACAGGGGCGCGCGCCGCAGCAGCAGCCAGCTCGAGGGGTGCCTCTTGATCGGCCGCTTTCCCGACGCGCTGCTCGTCCGAACATGCAACTGGCGGCGCAAGGGCGACCTGGCACTGCGTCAAGGCCAAGCGGACGCGCGTGCTTGGCAGGACGTCCCCTACCTGCGCCGCGTGCCCGAGGACGTCGCGCGGCGCGCGGACATCGTGCTGGCGGACCTCGACGGCCATTGGGAGGACCTGTACGTCCAGCCGCGCACGCGCCTCGCGACCCAGCTCGCCGTGTTCCCCGACGGCGTGCCCGAGCACGGCGGCCCTTGCGCGGACCTGGAGCTCGGCGCCGTCACCTTCGAGGACTTCTTCCACGTCAGCGACGGCAAGCTCGAGGTCGAAGAGCGCGTCGTCGCCGACGGGGCGCCCGCCGCATGGTCCGTGCGCCTGTTCGACCGCGCGGGTGACCACGAGTCCAGCGCGGCCGACCGCGTACAGCCGAACGTGCTCGCGCGGCCCGACCTCTTCGTCTCGCGCATCGACGCGCGCGGCACTGCGCGCGCCCCGCGCAAGGACGTCCAAGGCGTCGACGGCGAGCGCCTGCTCGATGACCAGGGGCAGCCGCGCGCCGCGCGCTTCGCGTCGCGCGCCGCGGCGCCGGATTGGCGCAAGCTCGACGTGTACGACGAAGGGCTCGAGCTGCAGCTCCTCGCCGAGTACTTCGACCGCAACCACGCGTATCGCGCGGGCAACGCAGAGGTCGGGTGGCGCGCGACGTCGCTCGCGTGCGAGCTGCCCTCGGGCTTTGCGCTCGTACAGCGCGCGGCGTCGGACTTCGACCCGTCGCCGGACCCCCGCGCGGACATCCAGGGCACGCCGACCCTCCTGGGCGCGCTCGATTGGTTCGCCTACCCCGCGGCGCTGCGTACGTTGCGCGCGCACAGCGACGACTGGGGCAGCGCGTTCGCCCAAACGGACACCGCCGCGCTCGACGCGCGGCTCGGCGGGCCGGCGTGGGCCTGGACGAAGGTCGAGGACCAGCTCGTACCCTCGCTGCGCGCGGCGTGCCAGGGTGGAAAGCTCGACTGGTATCTCCTGCGCTCACTCTGGGCCTACGGCCAGATCGCGGGCGATGCCTCGCTCTACCTGCACACCGGGTGCAACGCGATCTCGCCGCCCGGCGCGCTCGACCGCCGCTTTGACGATCCACGTTACGGCGCGCGTCAGGGCGCCGAGGCGCTGCTGTTCTTCGGCCGCGGCGTGGCGCTGATCGGCCGCGCCAAGGTCTTCTATGACGAGCCACGCGGCTTCGTCGACGTGCTGCGCGAGGGCGGCCACGTGGGCGCCGCGTGGGCGCGCTACTTCACGTTAGAGGGCGCCGCCGAGCGCTGGCAGGACGTCGGCGGCGACATCGGCCGCAAGCGCGCGTACTTCTGGAGCGTGCTCGGCGACTGGTCCCTCACGCTCGCGATGGCGCGACCCCGGTCGAGCGACGGGGCCGCGCAGGGCGGCTCACACTGACGGACCAAACGGGTCCAAGACGAGCGCGCCGTTGTAGAGGAAGTGCACGAGCATGCCGGGGACGAGGCTGCCCGAGCGCTCGCGCAGGAACCCCAGGTACAAGCCGAGCGCGAGGTGCATCGGCGACCCCACCGAGATGCCGTGGGCCAACGCGAACAGCGCGGTCGTCGCGAAGATCCCGGTCCGCAGCCCCATCAGCGCGGCCAAACGCGCCTGCAGGAGCCCACGGAACGCGAGCTCTTCGAAGAGCGCCGGCGCCGCAGCAATGACCGCGATGAGGATCGGCGTCCCGAGCGCCACGCGCAGGTCACGCAGCCCCTCCATCACGTCGAGCCCGGTCCACGACTCGAGCGCCTGGCTCCAAAGGAACGCGAGCGCCAGGAAGCCGGCAGCGACGACCGCTGCCTCGGCGAAGTAGCGCGGCGCCGCGCCGCGCAGCGCGCCGAACGTGTAGTGCGGCGTCAAGAGGCCGATCAGCAACACAGCGACCCCGCCCACGAGCGAGCAGAACGGCAGCAGCAGCGCAGCATCGTCCCCGGTGAGGAGCAAGCTCGCGACGGTGAACGGCGCGACGAGCGCGAGGAACATGGCCGCGATCTCCAGCGTCGCGCGCGCCGACCAGCGCTGCCGCGCTCGCGTCCCTGCGTGACGGAGCGCGCCGGGCGCGAGCGGCAGGTCCGGCGCGAGCTCTCCGCGGTAGGTCACGCCCGACGGCAAATCGAGCCGGACGAGGCCGTCTGCGTCTCGCGGCTGCTCGCTGACGGGCCGGCGCGCGGCCTCCAACGTCGGGACGCCGAGGTCGCCGCCGCTCGCGGTCAGCGCGTGCGACGCGGCGAGCTGCTGCGGCGCCGCCCCGGCTTGTTGCAGCGCCCCGCGCGGCACCTCCGGCACAGTGACCCAACCACCGCACACATCGCAGGCGAAGCGGAAGCCTGCGAGGTTCTGGTGGACCCGCCAAGCCGTCGCGCAACCCGCGCATGTGGCGGCCACCGCGAGGCCATCGGGGATCGCGCGCCCTGCAGGCCACGCGCGGCCCCCGGAGCTCAGCTCCGCCCCGTCCTCGGCGCTCACTTGTGCGCTCCTTCGCGGGCGCTGCGCTCGCGCCGCGCAGCGCGTGTCTCGTCGGAGCGGTCGTCGAGCGAGATCAAGATCCGCGCCGAGCCCATGCGCGCGCGCAGCGAGACCTCTTGCTCGGTGTCGCGGTCGCGCAGCAGCGGCCCGAGCTCCAAAGGCGCCGCCGCGAGCGTCGCGCCGTCGGGGTCCACGAGGACGAGGTGCACGGGCGCGCCGTTCGCGACAGCGTTCGCGGCCGCGCGCTCTTCAGACGTCGTCGCAGCCGCGATCAGCGCGCCGACCTCCGCGGCCGACGCGGGGTAGCCAGGGCCGCGCCGCACGGTGCACACGTACTCACGGCGCTCCTTGCGCACGTCCAGCGCGAGCGCGTCCCCGAAGGGCCCCGTGTCGAACACGAGCGCGTCCGCTGCAGTGGCAAAGAGGCCGTCGCGCACGAGCTGCACGTAGCCGCGCTGCCACGCGAGGAGCGCCGCAGCGACGAGGACGGCGGCCATCAGCGCCAGCGCGCGTCGGCGCCCCAGGCGCGCCAGCGACGCGTCGAGCTGGGTGCCCGAGGCGCCGGGCGCCTGAGCGCGATCGCGCTCGTGCAGCGCGCGTCTGCGGCTGACGGGCGCGACGTGGCCATCGACGATCGAGAACAGCGTCTCGATCACGTGGTCGTCGTAGACGAGCGAGCCGCGCAGCGTCGATTCGACGTCCGCGGGGCGCGCGGCGGCCGCGACGACGCGCTCGAGCGCCTCGACGAGCCCGTCCTGGTGCTCGAGCGAGAGCCGCTCACCCGGCACGGGGCCGTCGCTGAAGAGCAGGCTGAAGCGGCCTCCGTCGACCTCGAAGTCGACCTCCATCACCCCGGCGGCGTCGACCGCGGCCGCGGCGCGGCGCAATGCGTCGCTGTCGGCGACCGCGCCCTCGAGCACGCCCGCGAACCAGCCGTAGCGCGGCGCAACGCTCGACGCCTCGGGCCGCTCGACGTGGGGCGCCATGTGGCGGGGCTCAGCCACGGTTGAGCTCCTCCCGGAGGTCCGAGAGCGTGTCGATCGCGACCCACTCCTGGAGCCCCTTGCGCCACACCTGGCTCGTGCCGAAGAGGGCGCCTTCGTTCCAGCGCGCGCGCAGCTCGTCCAGGGAGACCGGCCCGACCTCGGGCGCGTCCTCGTGCGCGGCGTAGTGCCAAGGGCCCTCTAGCGCGCTCCCCGCGCCGCGGCTCGCCGCGGCCGCGCGCCGCGGCGGCAGCGCGTCAGCCGCCGGCGTCGCTTCGATCGAGGCGGCGGGTTCGGGGGCGCTCGTGTCGAGCCCCAACACCGCGTCGTGCGCACCGAGCCGCTTGACGGTCTCCGAGTGGCGTTGGTCGGCGGTCTGGCGGTCCTTGCGCAGGCGCTCCTTCAAGCGCTGGTTCTCGCGCTCCATGCGCTCATGACGCTCGGACTGGACCTTCATGTCCGGCAGCACGAGCACGAGGATCAGGCCGATGCAAGGGAAGAACGCACCGATGAAGAACCAGCCCACGGCATTGCGCCCACGACTACCGGCGATCATCGAGACGATGACGCCAAAGACCCCCATGACGAGGAGCTGAATGACGAGTGCTTCCATGAACGAATTGCGCGGGGGCCGGTCCTCGACCGGGGTGAAGCTTGGGGACAGAGGAGAGGAGTGGGCGGTGAGCGGAGCGCGCGCTGGCGCGCGTCAAGCGAGGCGCACGGCCCAGCCCACGACGAGCGCTAGGGCGAGCAGCGCTCGCCCTGTACGCAGGGCGCCGTCCACCCATTCGGGGCGCTCGCGCCTATACAGGACCAGGGCGTGCAGCGCGAGGGCCAGGGCGGCGAGCAAGGCGACGCAGCTGACCGCGGGGTGAACCTGGTGCGCGGCCGACCATTGGCCATCGAAGAGGAGCCCGGTGGCGCGCGTGAGCCCGCAGCCGGGGCAGCCTGCGCTGCCGACGAACCAGGTCGAGGGGCACGCTGGCCCGTGGACTCCGAACAGCGTGGCCTGGTCGGGGTTGGCCTCGATCAGCCGACCGAGCGCGAAGTATCCGACGAGGAGGCCGAACGGAACGACGGACCGGCGGGCTGCGGGGGGCAGCTCAGAGGCGAACGACGGGGCAGGCATCGCGGCGCAAGATCGTACCGGGGATCCCGTGCCACGGGCCTCGGGGGCGCGTCGAGCCGGCGAGTCCCCGTGTCCCAACCGATCCCCAGAGGCCGCCCAGATGCCGCAATGTGGCCAGGTGATCCCCGGGAGCCCGCCCAAGGGCTGGCAGGCTGGCCTCGATCTGTCAGGATGGAGCGCGGCCCGTTCCGGCCAGCTACGAGGACCACCATGCTTGCCAAGATTCGTGTTCGCTCCGCCCGCCAGGCGGGCCGCGCCCTGCGCGCGCCCGCGCTGCTCTGCTTGTTCGCGGTCGCGCCGACCCCTCGCCTGTCTGCCCAAGACTGCCGCCCACCCCTGACCACCCAAGTCCTCCCGAGCAGCGGGATCGGGGGAGGCTTTGGCAGCGCGCTCGCGCTCGACAGTCACACGCTGCTCGTCGCGGCCCCCGAGCCATCGGAGTCGCCGACCTCGCCGAGCACGTTCTCTCCCTTCGGACGCGCCGAGGTCTTCGTCGTCGACTCGCTGACCCGCGCGTGGGTCCCGGACGGGGTCCTCGTGCCGACGCCGCACCCACAGCAGAGCGCCGCTGGGTTCGCATCGTCCGTCGCCCTCGGGCATGACAGCGCCGGCACACTCTGGGCGTTCTGCGCGTGGCCCGACGACGTGGTCAACGGGAACGGAACGGTGCGCCCCTTCTACCGGACCAACGCGGGCTGGATCGAAGCAGCGCCCATCGTTCCGCCCGTGGCGACCGCGACTGGGCGCTTTGGCGTCTCCATCGCGTTCTCTGGCGACCTCCTCGCGATCGGCGAAGCGATCGCTGATGGCCAGGTGCACCTCGCGCAACGCACCGGGCCCCTGGGTTGGACGATCACCGACACCTTGACGCCGGGCCCGACGGGGAACGGTACGTTCGGTCACTCGGTGGCGATTGGAGCGCGCACATCGATGCTGACGACGATGGCGGACGTCGTGCTGTACGTCGGGGACCCCGGCTCGCTCAGCGCGACGTCAGGCCAGGGCGTCGTGAACGTCTACGAATGGACGGCTGGCGCGCCGCCGGCGTGGGTGCTCGCCTCCCAACGCATGGACACGGGCGGCGCCGCCCTCGATCACTTTGGCTGGTCGCTCGCGGCACGCGGCGAGAAGCTGATCATCGGCGAACGCGGCGTGGACGTCGCCGGCGGAAGCACCGGCTCTGCGACCTATTACGCCCGCTACAACGCGGCGCGCGAGCGCATCCCTTCGCCCTCCGCGCCGCACGTCGTGAGCGGCTTTGGCGCGACCGTGGCGGTCTCGCACCTCGGCGCGTTCATCGGTGCCCCAAACGACGCCATCGGCGGCGTCACCCAGGGCGGGGCGGTGTACGGGCGGTCACGCGTGGCGAACCTCGCGCCGAACCAGCCGTGGTCGAAGGTCGATTGGCTGCTGACGATGCTGCCCTCCACCTCGCAGGCCCGGGCCGGGACGGGGCTCGCAGTGAACGACTGGGTCATCGCGATCGGCGCCCCGGGCGCGGAGAGCGTGAGGGTCGCGAGCCTCGATCCGACGCGCGATGTCGACCACGACCTCTACCCCGACGCGTGCGAGTCGCAGGCCGGGATCTCGCCGGTGTGCACCGCGCTGCCGAACTCGACGGGGCGCGCGGCCCGCCTGCATATCGAGGGTGACCCGACGTTCCTGACCGGCAACCTGTCGCTCTCGGTCGATCGGCTTCCGACGCAGTCCTTTGGTTACTTCATTGTCTCGGAGAGCACGTTCTACATCCTGCCCCCGGGCGGATCGAGCGTGGCCCTCTGCCTCAATGGAGCGATCGGGCGTTACTCGCTGACGGTGCTGAACTCCGGCACTTTGGGCACCGTGCACACGACCTTCGGCACCGGGGGCTATCCCTACAACGGCGCGCAGGTCCCTGGATACCCGGGCGCGACCTGGTACTTCCAGTACTGGCACCGAGACAACACGCCGAGCACCGTCCTGTCGAACATGAGCGAGTGCTGGGGCGTGACGCTGCGCTGAGCGCGCTCGAGCGCTCTGCGTCGCCGCTGGAGATCAGCTCACGGTCGTCGCCGCAGCGGCGACTGCGAGCGCTCCGTCGTCGCTCAAGAGGAGCCGCATGGCTGTGCTCCGACATGCACGGCGTGCGCCACGCGGGCGACAGAGCTGATAGCGGATCCGCTCGAGGCCTCGGCCGTAGGCGGCCTTGACCGCGGTCTGACTGCAGCCCAAGCGGTGCGCGGCGTCGGCGTAGGTCAACGCCGCGTGCAGCCTGAGCATCACCGCCCGCGCCTCGAGCTCTGGCAAGAGGATCGGCGTGTCCTGCAAGTCGATGCGCTCTTCGACCTGCTCGAGCTCGCGCGAGGAGACCTCATGGTCGTCGAGGCTCACCATCGCGCGGACGCGCCTCTGTCGCAGCTCATCGACCAGCGTGAGCAAGCAGAACCGTCCCACCCACGCCTCGAGCGTGGCTTCATGGCGAAACCCCGCGCGGCCGCGCCAGACCCGCAGGAAGACCTCTTGCGCCAGGTCTTCTAGATCACCAGGGTCGAGCGGACCGCCGAGCCGCGCGTTCCGCCTGGCGAGAAAGCGGCGGACATAGGACATGCACGCCAGGAGCTGTGCGCCCTCGATGCAGGCGCCGCGCGCGGCAACTCGCGCCTCTTGGGCGACGCTTGTGCGCCGATGGTCTCTCACGACTTCGTCCTCCATGTGACGCGTGGCAAACCGCGCCACGCCCACGCCACGGCGGCGTCCGCCGGCCGATGGAGCACGGATTCCGTGGGAAACCTGGGAGCGCGTCAGGACCGCCAAGGCCGCGGGCCAAGCAGGCGCTGCACGCGCCGCAGAGGGCCCGGCCAGGAAACGCGCGATTGAGGTGACCAAATCGAACCGCCGCACACGAACGGGGTGTCCGCGCGTGCGCCCAGTCCGCCCCTCCAACCAGCGGCACCCTTCCCCGTCGAGCTCCATGGCGCGCGCCCAGGACGGCACGACACGCGGTCTCCACCGCTGCGCGACGCCGGGAAGGTCCAAGCCGAGATCCAACCGACCTATGCACTCTCACCATCGAGTCCAACCCACGAGGCGCAGAGGCCTGTGGGCGACCGCGCTCATTCCCCTCACTGCGACCGCTGCGCTCACCGAGCCTCAGCAGCGCTTCACGGACTACCTCGAGCTCACGAACACCTACCGCTCCGCGACCAACTTCAACGTGGAGACGGTCCGCGGCGTCGAGGTCTCTCCGGGCGGCCGTGTGTTGATGCTGAACACACACGGGAGCCGAATCGTGCGCTGGGACGGCCAGGCAGGCGTTGGCTCGCCGGCGGTGTTCCCGACGACGTCCTCCCCGACGGTCAACAACCCGATCTCTTTCGGCACCTACCTCTGGGAAGGCGGGCACCTCGGTCCGATCGAGTACGCGGTGGTCTTGGGCGGCGGGTCCCACGCGCTCGCGCTCCACGACCTGAGCACGATGCGCATCACGAACAGCGTGACCTTGCCCGCCGAGCCAGGCGACATGGTGGTGCACCAAGACCTCGGCGTCGTGTTCGTCTCGCTGCCCGGGAACAACACGGTCCAGCAATACGGCCTGCCCGACCTCGACCTGCGCGCGACGTTCACGGTCGCGTCGCAGCGGCCGCGCTTCCTCTACGTCGACCTCGGCCAAGCCGGCCTCGGCGACGATCGCGTCTACGTGGCGCCGGAGCTCTCGGGCAACGGGACGGGCACGCAGGCCGCGCTCCAGATCATCTCGCCGGCTCCAAGCGGGCCCGTCCCCGCCGCGGTCGCGACTCCGACCGACTTCCACACGTTCGATCCGGCCGGCTTGCTCCCCGACGAGGACCTCTTCGAGATCACGCCCTACACGTCACCGACCGGGCCCGTGGTCCTCGGGGCCGTGCCGGTGCTCCGCAACCTCGCCACGCTCCAAATGGCGCACGGCAAGCACCCTACGACGGGCAAGTACTGGCTCGTCGGCGTCGACTCCCGCAACGCGGCTGCGTTGACGGAGCCGCTGCAGAAGGGCAAGTTCGCGCGCAACATCTTGACCATCGCCGACGCGCCGAACGGCGGCGCTACGCCCCTGCCCTATTCGCACACGGTGATCGACCTCGACCTCGCGCCCGGCGGCACAGGGTACAACAGCGCGTTCTCGGTCTCGTTCCCCTACGCCATCGGCTTCCACCCGAGCGGCTTCGCGGCCATCGCGGGCGCAGCGAGCGACCAAGTGCGAGTCACGCTGCCCGATGGCTCGCGCTTCGGCGACCTGGAGCTCCCGCCAGGGAGCATCCCGCGGCAGCTGACGTTCGGGTTCGGCAGCTCGATCCTCTTCGTGTACTGCTGGGGCACAAACGAGGTGCGCGCGTACGACGTGGGCGCGCTCGTGACCGCGATCGCGAACACGACGACGGCCCCTGTCGGCGTCGTCAGCCCGGGCACGGCGCTGATCGGGACCTTCGAGCTCGGCGCCGACCCGCTGCCTCCGGCGCTGAAGCGCGGCCGCGAGATCTTCTATGACGCGGACAACTCGGCCGATGGACGGTTCACCTGCAACCACTGCCACCCGGGCGGCGGCATGGACCTGCTCGGCTGGAGCATCCAAGACTTCCCGCACGACCACAAGGACATGATGGTCACGCAGAGCCTGAAGAGCATCGAGGACACGTTCCCCTACCACTGGCGCGGCGAGCGCGACCTCGAAGCCTTCAATGGCGCGTTCAAAGGGCTGCTCGGCGGCGCGGAGCTGTCGACGAGTCCGGACGGCGGCGACCTCGACAAGTTCAAGGCGTTTGTCTTCTCGCTCCAGGCCCACGCGAACCCGCTGCAGCACGAGTCTCGCATGCTGGACGACGCGTTCAGCCGCCCGCAGGAGTCGTTCATCCCGACGACCAGCAGCGTCGTCCCGAAGGCGAGCATCGGCCAGACGCTCCTCTCGAAGCCCAACACCCTGCTCGGACGCTTTAGCTGCGTCGAGTGCCACGCGATGCCGTCGGGCACGAGCGGCGACCCGGGGTTCGACGACTTCTCGCCGGTGCCGACCAACACGACCATGGACGTCGCGCACCTGCGCCAGCTCTTCTCGAAGCAACAGGACCTCGTCGACTTCACCTACGGGGGCGCGACGTTCAGGACGCTGCGCGGGGGCTTCGGGATCTCCCACGACGGTGACAACGCGAGCGTCCTCGACTTCCTGCGTCGCGCAGGCTTCACGCTCCAAGAGGACGAAGAGGAGCACATCGCCGCGTTTGTCGCCCAGTTCGACGAAGGCATCGCCCCGGTCGCGCACCACGTCTACACGATCGACGCGAACACCTCAGACCAGGACGCGCTCGACATCGAGGCGCGCATGATCACCGGGCAAGCAGGCTCCTCCTTCACCGCCGATCACTGGGTCAGCCTGGCGATCATCGGGTCGCATGAGGACCTCCAGGGCGCGGTCCACGACCTGACCTGGTTCTATGCACCGGTGCTCGGCGTGTTCCTCCCGAGCGACGGCAGCGTGACCTTTCCCGATGGCGTCACGGGGAGCCAGACCTGGGCCGCGCTGGTCAAGGACGCGCAGGAGGGCCGCGCGACGTTCTCGCTGGTCGGCCTGCCGCCGGGCAACGCGATCCGCTTCGCGGTGGACCGGGACGACGACGGCCTGACGGACCTCGCCGAGGCCGCGCAGAATCCGCCGACCAACCCGGATCGCTACTCGTCCGATCTGGACCGGTATCCCGATGGCTATGAGGTCTTGCATGGCATGAACCCGCACGTCGTCGACGCTCCGACGAGCGATACGACCGCGCCGCAGATGCTCTACTCGCGGGTCGAGCACGAAGGCGCGACGTTCGCGAAGCTCGTCATGGTGTTCGACGAGCCAGCGACGCTCGAGATCACGGCGACCAACCCGCTCACGCAGCACAGCGTGACGGAGGTGCGTCGCGCGTTCCGTGCCTTCGACACAGTGACCGTGCAACGGCTGCAGGGGTCGTTGCCGGCGGTCGTCTTCAGCAGCCTCCTCGGATATCCGATGCCCGTGCTGATCGGGATCCCCTTCCAGTACCAGGTCTCGGTCAAGATGACGGACTACGCGGGGAACTCGGCGACGCAGCCGTTGAGCGGGACGGTCACGACGCTTGACCAACAAGTGCCTGCGCCGTACTTGGAGATCCCGTCGACGTGGCGCGCAGCGAACGGGGGGCTCAATCCCGCGGCGTTGTCTCGCATCGTCGAGGACCTCGCGTGGGCGCCTGGACAGTCGGCCGTTGGCCCGAAGTTCACGGCAACGGCGAAGGCAACAGCACGGCTCGACGGCGAGCCGGCGCTGCTCACGCTCTATGCCTCGACGAATCCGCTGGACCGACCGAACGGCTCGACGACGCCGCACCAGAACCAAGTCATCGCGGCCCAGGTGCTCCTGCACGACACGGTCGCAGACACCTGGAGCGTCGTGCCGGTGCAGTCCGGCGGGACGACGGGGCTCGCCCTTGCGCCTGCGACAAACATCGTGAGCTCGATCCTCTTCCCAGGCAGCCCGTTCGCGGGCACCCTGGGCGGGAGCGGCTTGGCTGGGCCATACGTGCTCTCGACCGCTTCGACAGCGAGCGGCGCGGTGAGCTTCGCGTTCAGGCTCAACGCGCCCCTCGCGCCGACGCAAGAGATCAAGCTCAACATCATTGGGGTGTTCGAGCACGACCTCAACGCGAGCCCCGCGCAGGCCGCGAACACCTTCTGGCCGGGCTCGATCGTGAGCTACAACATGCCGATGACCGCGGTCGAGAACCGCGGCCTCATCTCGCCGTGACCCGGCTGAGCGCGCACGCGCGCTCCGCCACCTAGCGGCCCGCTGCGGCGCGACATCGACGCGCGGCAGCGGGCCGTCTGTCCAGAGGGGCCACCACGCGAGGGGGTTCGAGCCCTTGACCACGAGGGCCCGGGGTCGCGGTCGGGGCAACCCAAGCGGGACTCGGCCCAACTCGGCCGGCTTTAGGGAACACCTCGGACCCGGGTGCGTAGACTCCCGGCCTCACCGTGTTCCTGCACCCCCTCGGCCTCTTCGCGCTGGCCGCCGTCCCGGCGGTCGTCGCCCTGCACCTGTACCGGCGCCGCTATCGGCCCCGGACAGTGAGCGCAGTGTTCCTTTGGAGCGCCGAGGACCGCGCGCCGGCGGCCGGCCGCAAGCGCGAGCCGCTGCGGCGGTCCGCGTCGTTCTGGTGCGAGGTCCTGGCCGCCCTCTGCCTGGCCCTCGTCTTCGCGGCGCCGCGGCCGTTTGGGAGCGGCGAGGCGCGCCACCTCGTCCTCGTGCTCGACCGCTCCGCCTCGATGGGCGCGACCGCGGCAAACGGCGCCTCGACGACCGAGCGAGCGCTCGAGGCCGCCCGCCAGCGCATCGACGCCCTGCCGCGCGGCTCACGCGTCACGGTCATCGGCTCGGGGGCCCGACCGGAGGTCCTCGCGGGGCCGGCCGCGCTGCCCTTGGAGGCCCGCGAGGCGCTCTCGGACTTTGCGCCGGGGCGCGCGCACCACGCGCTCGGCCCCGCCCTCGCCCTCGGGTTCGAGTTGTCCGGAGCCAACGCAGTCACTCTGATCACCGACGAGCTAGACGACACGGACGCTCCGCCCGAAGTCGAGGTCGTCGCCGTCGGACGCCCAGCGGCCAACGTCGCGATCGTCGCTGCGGCGCGCGGCGCCGAACGGGCCTCGCTGACCGTCGCGAGCTTCGCACCTGCGGGCGCACCGGGCCGGTTCGGCGCGAGCGCCGCCGCCGCGACGCGGACGCTCCACCTCCGCACCCTCGCAGGGGCTCCGCTCGCGAGCCGCGAGGTCACGCTCGCGCCCGGCGCCGAGTCACACGTCTCGTTCGACCTACCCGACGGCACACCGCTCGTCGTCGCGCAGCTCGAGGCTCCCGCTGGAGAACACGACGGGCTCGCTGCCGACGACATCGCGTGGCTCGCGCCCGCGCCGCGCCGCACCCTGCGCCTCGCCTCGACGCTGCCTGCCGAGCTCGGCGCGCTCCTGGGCCTCGACACCGCAGCCGACCCGTCGAACATCGACGGCTGGCTCGCGCTCGTGCCCGACGCGATCGACACGATCAATCCCTCAGCGGCGCACCTCGTGCTCGCGACGGGCCTCATCGGTGGAGACGCCTGGGTGCTCGGCATCGCCGCCCCACCGCTCGCAGAGGGCGCCGACGCGGGCACTGGACGCGCCCACTTCATTGGCCCGTTCCTGACCGACCCGAGCCATCCCTTGCTCGGTGGCGTCACGTTGGAAGGCGTCGTCTGGTCGGCGGACCCTGACGCGACGCTGCAGGGGGCGCCGTTCATCTCCGCCGGCGCGCTCCCGCTCGCGACCGAAGTCCGCGAGGGTGCGCGCGTCGCGTGGCTCTTCAACCTCGACGCGGCGCGCTCGAACTTGCACCGCTCGCCGGACTGGCCGATCTTGCTCGCCAACGCCGCGGAGGCCCGCCGCGCGGCGCTGCCCGGTCCCGCCACGACGACGCTCGCGCTCGGCGAGCCGCTGCGGTACCGCGCGGTGGAGCCGACCGCGTTCCATTGGCAGCGGATCGCCGGGCCCGCCGGTGACCTCACGCCCGTCGACGCGACGTATCGCGCGAGCGACGCGTTGCTCCTCGACGACATCGAGCTCCCCGGCGTGTACGAGCTGCGCGGCGTGGATGCGGGCGCGCCGAGCGAGCTCCTGGCTGAGGTCGGGGTCTCGCTCTCGGATCGTACGGAGTCCGACCTGCGCGAACGCGCCTCCGACGTGCGCCCTGCGACCGCGAACGAAGCGCTGATCCGCGCCGGGTTCTCTTGGGTCGAGCTCGCCCTGCTCGTCGCTGCGCTCACCTGCATCGTCCTCGATTGGTGGGTCTTGCGGCGCCCCTACGAGGGCGCACGCATCAGCGGCGCATCACCGGCGCCAGGCGCCTTGCGAGGCGCGCGCACATGATCGGCTTCCTGCATCCCGAGCTCCTGCTCTGCGCCGTGCCGCTCGCCCTGCTCCTGTGGCGCGCGCGAGGCGAGCACCCCGTCACGATGACGCTGCGCGCCGTCGGCGCGCTCGCGCTCGTCGCCGCCCTCGCCGGCCCGTACCTGAAGACCGGCGCCGCGGGCCGCGACGTCGTGCTCGTCGTCGATCGCTCGCGCTCGATGCCCAGCGGCTCGGACACGGCGGCACTGGAGCTGATCAGCCTCGCCGAAGAGTCCGCCGGGCCTCTGGACCGCGTGCACGTCGTCGCGTTCGGCGCGCGCGCGCACATCGAGCGCGCCGGCGGGTCCAACGCGCGCTTCGACTCGTTCCAGCGCGAGATCGACGCGGACGGCAGCGACCTCGCCGGCGCGCTCGACACCGCGCTGCAGCTCGTCAGCGGCGGGCGCGGATCGGTCCTGGTGATCTCGGACGGCGAGGCCCACGGGCGCGACCCGTTGGACGTTGCGCGCCGCGCGGCGAGCCTCGGTGTGCGCATCGACGCGCGCAGCCTCGGGCGGCCGAACGTGTCCGACGTCTCGGTCGAACGGATCGCGCTCCCGGGCGAAGTCGCCGCCGGGGAGCCGTTCCAGTTCGATGTCTGGGTGCGCTCGGACCGGCGCGTCGAGCGCGAGCTCGTGCTGAGCCGCGACGGGCAGCCGCTGACGCGCGTGCTGCGCACGATCGAGCCTGGCCTGCAGCGGTTCACGTTCCGCGACATCGTCGGTGAAGGTGGAGTCGCCCAGTACGAGCTCGCCCTGCGCTCCCCCACAGCGAGCCCTGGCGCTGCACAGGACGACGATCGCGTCCCCGAGAACGACCGCGCGCGCGCTGCGCTCTTGGTGTCTGGACCGCGCGCGATCTTGTTGCTGAACGAGAACGGCGTCGACGACACGCTCTCAGCAACGCTCCGCGCAGCGGGCCTGGACGTCCGCGTCGCAGCCCCTGAGGAGGCGCGGCTGGACGTGGTGGCGCTGACACGTTTCCGCGCGGTGGTCCTGGAGAACGTCGCGGCGTCGCGGCTCGGACGCCAAGGGATGATCGCGCTGGCGAGCTTCGTCGAGGACCACGGCGGAGGGCTCTTGATGACCGGCGGCCAGGCCGCGTTCGGCGCAGGCGGCTACTACAAGTCGCCGCTGGACGAGGTCCTACCCGTGTCGACGGAGCTGCGGCAGGAGCACCGGAAGCTGTCGCTCGCGATGGCGATCACGATGGACCGCTCGGGGTCCATGGCGGCGCCCGTGTCGGGCGGTGGAACGAAGATGGACCTGGCCAACGCCGGGGCTGCCGCGGCGATCGAGCTCTTGACGCCGAACGACTCCGTGGCCGTCATCGCGGTGGACTCGGCGGCGCACGTGATCCAGGCCCTGACGCCAGTGACGGACGTCGAGGGCCTGAAGCGTACGGTGCGCTCGATCCGCTCCATGGGCGGCGGCATCTTCACGTACACCGCGCTCGTCGAAGCGGCGCGCCAGATCAAGGACGCGCCACAGCTCAATCGCCACGTCGTATTGTTCGCCGACGCCGCCGACGCCGAGGAGCACGAAGGCTGCTTCGAGCTGATCGCGACGCTGCGCAAGCTGAACACGACCCTGTCCGTGATCGCGCTCGGCACCGAGCACGACAGCGATGCCGAGTTCCTGAAGGAGTGCGCGCTGCGCGGCGGCGGCGGGGCCTATTTCTCGACGGATCCGGTGGACCTCCCGCGCCTGTTCGCGATGGACACGCTGACGATGTCACGGTCGACCTTCGTCGACGAGCGAACGGAGACACAGAGCCTCGCTGGGCTCTTGGGCATGGGCGCGTTCGACGGCGGCGCGTTCCCGGCGATCGACGGCTACAACCTGAGCTACCTGCGCCCAGGCGCGACGGCCGGCGCCATCACGAAGGATGAATACGCGGCGCCCGTCGTCGCGTTCTGGCAGCGCGGCCTCGGGCGCAGCGCAGCGTTGACGACCCAGGTCGGGGGCCAGTTCGGCGGGGCGCTGCTCGCTTGGCCGCGGTTCCCAGAGTTTGGCGTGACGCTCGCGCGGTGGCTCGCAGGCAATGAGCCTCCGGGCGATTTCTTCGCGTCGACACGGCGCGAAGGGCGCGAGGCCGTCATCTCCGTCGAGGTCGATGCTTCTGTGACCTTGGCGCCGGATACGAGCCGGCTGGTCGCGCACTTTGGCTCCGGGGACGGCGACACGCGCGCGCTCCCGTTGACCCGCGTCGATCAGAACCTCTTCGAGGCGCGCTTGCCGCTCGACCGCGAGGGCGTGCTCGTCGACACGGTGGACCTCGGCGACGGTCGCTCGCTCGCGCTAGCGCCGCAGACGCTCGCGTACTCGCCGGAGTTCGAGCGCGGGCCCGACCCAGAGAGCGGCGCGCGCACGCTACGCCGTATCGTGGCCGCGACGGGGGGCGCTGTGGATCCGTCGACGCAGGACCTGTTCCGGGGGACACGCGGCGCTCGGCTATGGCGCATCGTGACGCGCGAGCTGGCGCTGTTCGGGCTCGTCGTCTTGCTGCTGGAGATCGCGGGGCGCAGGCTCTCGCTCTGGGGCAGCGTGCGCCTGGGCGGAGCCTGGTCACGGCGCGTCGCGGCGCTTCGCGCGCGGCGCGCACAGCGCCCGGCGGTCGTCGACCGTGACCTCAGCGGCGTCAGCGGTCCCCCGGGGCCGGGTCGAACCGCAGCGAGCCCCTCCGCGGAGCCCGCCGCGCCGACTCAGAATCCGACTCCGACTTCAACTCCGACCCCGACTCCGACTCCGACTCCGACTCCGGGCGCGGCCAGCGGCCCGGCGGATGCGCGCCCGCCGCGCACGGACGACGCAGCGCCGAACTTGGGATCGGCCCTCGAACGCGCGCGACGCGCGAGCCAGAGAAAGCTCGATCGCTGAGCGGTCTCGCGAGTCCGCACACGCCCCGCGCTCGGCACTCCAACCACGCCGGCGCGCGGGCCGCGGCCGAGCGCCTCGTCGGCCACACGCGGCCCACGGCGCTCGACAGGTGGCGGTCATCGATTCAGTCGAACGCGATCGAGAGGCCGTCGCTGAAGTTGCTCGTACCGCCGATGTCCCGGTGCCAACATTGGAAGTTCCAGGTCTCCCCCGGCTGCACCGCGACGAGCCCCGTCGGTGTCGGGACCTGCGTCAGGTCGACGCGCAGCGATGCAACACGGCCGAGGCCCACGTCGAAGATCTGGCCCGGTCCAACGAAGCGGCCGATCGCGCCCGCGAGGCAGAGGTTGCCCGAGCTGCCCGCGGGGTGCGCGACGAAGCCCTGTGAGCGACTCGCCAGAAAGAAGGCGAAGGTGCTCAACGGCAGCTGGTACGCACGCAGCGTCAGCTCGTTGTCCGCGACATGCGTAGAGCCGTCCGCGCCCATACGGCCCGGACCGCCTGTCGAGTTGACGACGGAGGGGCCGCAGAAGCCTCCTCCAATAGGCAACCGAACGAGCTCCAGGCGATCGTAGAGCGTCACCCAGAACGAGCTCGAGGTCGGGGTGCGTCCGCGATGCGTCACGAACAGGTCATCACCCGGTTGCACGAGCACGCCTGGCAGGTCGATGGGAAACTCCAGGAACTCGGACACATTGTTCTGTGTCGGCTTCGCGACCGTGCGCGAGTCCAGCAGCGTGACCACGCCTGTCGTCGCGCTTCGATGCGCGATCACGACATCGACGTCGACAGGACGCGTCGCTCCATTCGGACCGCTCCAGATGACGCGCAGCGAGCCGACGATACCGACGCGCAGCGGCTGTGCAGCAGGGCTGCGCCAGCGGATCACGGGCGCATAGTCGAACCACCCGGTTGAGACCTGCTGGAGCAGGTGCGTGGATCCGTTCCAGTAGACGACGGTGCCGAAGTCGTTGCTGACGGCCCAGGCGCCGACCCCCCCGTACCACGCCGTGTCCCATACGAGCGGCGTCAGCGGCTCTGCGTACCAAGGGTTGACGCTGCCGAGCGCGTCGCCGCCGAACGTACTGTCGTAGTGCCAAACGAGGTTCCCGGCGCTGTCTGGCGCCGGATTGCCCTGCGTCGTGCCGGCGGCAACGGAGGGCGGCGCGACCCATTCCTGCGCGCGGTCCCAGGCCGAAGGGAGGACCTGCGGCGCCGCGAGGGCCGGGGCAGCACAGAGGGCGAGAGCCAGGGGGGCGAGGCGTGTGGTGTTCATGGTCGAGACGTTCCTCCGGGCCGCAGCAGCGACCCGATGGGGTTCCCAACCGGAGGTCACCCCCGGCGTCACGCGCGTTCCAGGAATCCTCGGGTCCCCCGCGCGAGCCCTCTGATCCGCCGCCCGAGTCTTCTGGTCCGCCGCGCGAAGCTGAGCAGAGGGGCCATCGCTCCACACAGGTGCGGTAACTTGGGGTGGTGCTGGGCCCCCTCATCGCCGCCGCCTTCTGTGCTCCGCAGCTCGAACCGGTGGAGTTCGAGCGCTCGATCGCGCCGATCTTCGCGACGAAGTGCGTGCGGTGCCACGGCCCCGAGAAGCAGCGCAGCGGCTACCGCCTGGATGTGCGCTCGATCGCGTTCGACGGCGGTGAGTCTTCCGCGCCCAACATCCGGCCAGGGGATGCCGCAGGCAGCCCGTTGCTCCGGCTCGTCTCTGGGCTCGACGAGGCCCTGGTGATGCCCCCCAAGGGCGACCGGCTCACGCCGACCGAGGTCGCGCTCGTCCGGCGCTGGATCGACGAGGGCGCGCCCTGGCCTGACAGCGCGAGCGCACAGGTCGCCGACCCGCTCGACTGGTGGAGCCTCAAGCCGATCACTCGCCCCGCCCCGTCCACGGAGACGGGGAACCCGATCGACGCGTTTGTTACGGCGCGGCTCGCGCGCGCAGGGCTCGCGCTGGCCGGAGAGGCGGACGCGCGCACGCTCTGCCGGCGCGTGCACTTCGACCTCATCGGGCTCCCGCCGACGCCGGAAGAGATGGACGCGTACATCGCGGATCCGGCGTCAGACCGCTTCGAGCGCCTCGTCGATCGGCTGCTCGCGTCACCCCGCTACGGCGAGCGCTGGGCGCGGCACTGGCTCGACGTCGTCCACTACGGGGACACGCACGGCTACGACAAGGATCAACCTCGTCCAAACGCGTGGCCGTACCGCGACTACGTGATCCGCGCGTTCAACGAGGACAAGCCCTACGCGCGCTTCGTCGAGGAGCAGCTCGCCGGAGATGCCTTGTACCCAGGCACGCGCGACGGGATCGAAGCCTTGGGCTTCATCGCCGCTGGGCCGTGGGACCTCATTGGCCACGAAGAGCTCCCTGAAGAGAAGATCGACGGGATGTTCGCGCGCCACTTCGACCGCGACGACATGGTGGGCAACGCGCTCGGCACGTTCACCAGCGTGACGGCCCAGTGCGCGCAGTGCCACGACCACAAGTTCGACCCGATCTCGCAGGAGGACTACTACGCGCTGCAGGCTGTGTTCGCGGGCATCGACCGCGCGGACAAGCGCTTCGACGAAGACCCCATGGTCGCGGCCCGTCGAGCGGCAGAGGCCCTGCGCAAGGGCCGCGCGGAAGCGACGCTGGGCCGCCTCGACGCGGAGCTCGTCGCTGCAGGTGGCGCAGCGCTCGCGGCGCTCGACGCAGCCCTCGCGGGCGCAGCCGAGCGCCCCGAGTACGGGTTTCACAGCGCCATCGAAGCCGACGCCAAACGCGCCAAGTGGGTCCAGCTCGACCTCGGCGCTGCCGTCTCTATCGAGCGGGTCGTCCTCGCTGGGGCGCGCGACGCCTTCAACGGAATCGGCGCGGGCTTCGGCTTTCCCGTGCGCTTCCGTGTCGAGTCGAGCTTGGAGCCAGACTTCGTCGGCGACGTCACGCTGATCGCGTCGCGCGAGGCCCAGGACTTCCCGAACCCAGGGATCGAACCGGTGGTGCTCGAGGCGGGCGCGACGCAGGCCCGCTATCTGCGGCTCACCGTCACGCAGCTCGCGCCGCGGAGCGACGACTTCATCTTCGCCTTGGCAGAGCTGCAAGTGTTCGACGGGACAGGCCGGAACGCCGCGCGCGGCGCGACGGTCACGAGCCTCGATTCGATCGAGGCGCCCCCGCGCTGGCGCCGCGCGAACTTGCCCGATGGGTTCGCCCCGGCGCTCGAGGACGGCGCGCGCGCGGCGCTCGTCGAGCGACGAGACGCGCTCCTGGAGCGCCTGGTGAGCGACGCCTCGCGGCGCGCGCGCGCCGAGGCCGAGTCGGAGCGCGAGCTCGCCGTCCGCGCGCTAGCGGCGCTCCCGCCGCAGCGCGCGGTGTACGCAGGGACGGTCGTTCACGGGACCGGGAACTTCCGCGGGACGGGCGGCACACCGCGCGAGATCCGCGTCCTTGCGCGCGGGCAGGTGACGGAGCCCGGCGCGGTCGCGGCGCCGGCTGCGCTGTCGGCGCTCGACCCGCTGCTGCCGTCACGCTTTGCGCTGGCTGACACCCAGGACGAGGCGCTCCGGCGGGCGGCCCTGGCGCGTTGGATCACGGACCCCCGCAACCCGCTGACGTGGCGGACGATCGTCAACCGCGTGTGGCAGCACCACTTCGGCGCGGGCCTCGTGACGACTCCGAACGACTTCGGGCGCATGGGCGCCGCGCCGACCCACCCCGAGCTGCTCGACTGGCTCGCCGCGTGGCTGCGCGACGACGCGCACGGCTCATTGAAGTCCTTGCACCGGCTCATCGTGACGAGCCGGGCCTATCGTCAGCGCTCGGACGTCGCGAACGAGGACGCCGAGGCACTCGACAGCGGGAACACGTTGCTGTGGCGCGGCAACACGCGCAAGCTCGAGGCCGAGGCCGTGCATGACGCGGTGCTCGCGGTGAGCGGCGCGCTCGACCTGACCATGGGCGGGCCTGGCTACCAGGACTTCGTCATCGAGCAGCCCGAGCACTCACCGCACTACCGCTACGACCTCGCCGATCCGAACGACCCGCGCACGTTCCGCCGCGCGATCTACCGCTTCATCGTCCGGTCGCAGATGCAGCCGTTCATGACGAGCCTCGATTGCGCGGACCCGTCACTGCGCGTGGATCGGCGCAACGAGAGCCTCTCGCCGAACCAAGCGCTCGCTTACTTGAACAATGGGTTCATGCTTGCGCAGGCGCAGCGCTTCGCCGGTCGCGTCCAGCGCGAGGCCGGCCCAGACCTCCAGGCGCAGCTCCGACGCGCGTTCCAGTTGGCCCTCGGCCGGCCGCCGGAGCCCGCAGAGGGCGCGCGGCTCGGAGCGTTTGCGGCGCGACATGGCCTCGAGAACGCCTGTCGGGTCTTGCTGAACCTCAACGAGTTCTCCTTCATCGACTGAGCCATGCAGGACAAGTCGCCGTTCCACCGCCCTGTCGCGCGTCGAGCGATGGATCGACGTGAGTTCCTTTGGCAAGCGGGCGGCGGGCTCGGCGGTGTCGCGCTCGCGGCGCTGTTGTCACGCGAGGCGAGCGCCGAGGACAACGTCCGGGCCGGGGCTGCGCGCACGCCGCCTCCGCTGGCGTATGCGCCCAGAGCAAAGCGCGTCGTCCAGCTCTTCATGGCGGGCGCAGCGAGCCACATCGACCTGTTCGACTACAAACCGGAGCTCATTGCGCGGGACGGGCAACCGAGCGACTTCGGCGAGCCCGTCGAGGCCTTCCAAGACGGCCTCGGTCCGTGGCTCCGGCCCGCTTGGGACTTCGCGCCCCATGGCGAGTGCGGCAAGCTCCTGGGCGAGACGGTCGCGGCGCTCGGCGCGCACGTCGATGACATGGCGTTCGTGCACAACATCACGAGTCGTTCGGGCGTGCACTCGACCGCGACGCTGTTGCAGTCGACGGGCTTTCAGTTGCCGGGCTTCCCCGGCGCGGGCTGCTGGGTGAGCTATGGCCTCGGCTCGTTGAACGAGGACCTGCCGACGTTCGTGGTGTTGCCGGACCAGCGCGGCATGCCCTCGAACGGCGTGAAGAACTGGGACGCGGCGTTCCTTCCGTCGCAGCACAGCGGCACGGTGATCTACCCGGGCGCAGCGAGCCCGATCGCGGATCTGCACCCGCACGAGGTCGGCCGGTTCGTAAGCAGCGCCAGCGAGCGCGAGGCGCAGGCGCTCCTGGCGGAGCTGAACCGCACGCACGAGCAGCGGCGCCCGAGCGACCCGCGCCTCGACGCGCGGATCAGGAGCTACGAGCTCGCTGCGCGTATGCAGTTGGCGGCGCCCGAGGCGCTCGACCTCGCAGCGGAGCCCGAGCACGTCCTGCGCCTCTACGGCCTCGACCGCGGGCCGCAGCGGTGGCCGCGCGAGATCAATGAGGCCGAGGAGACGTTTGTCTTCGCGCAGAAGTGCCTGGCCGCGCGGCGGCTCCTGGAGCGCGGCGTGCGCTTCGTGCAGGTGTGGAGCGGCAACGACAACTCGCACCCGCGGCGCAATTGGGACTCACACGAGGACTTGCGCCGCGACCACGGGCCGTTGTCGCTCGGCATGGCGCGCGGGGCGGCGGCGCTGCTCACGGATCTGAAGCAGCGCGGCCTCTTGGAGGACACGCTCGTCCAGTGGACGACCGAGTTCGGCCGCATGCCGAGCTCGCAAGCCGGCCGCGGCCGCGACCACAATCCGTTTGTGTTCACGAATTGGCTGTGCGGCGGCGGCATCAAGGGCGGCGTCACCTACGGTGAGAGCGACCAGTGGGGCTACAAGCCGCTGGACCGCGAGCACCCGACGACGGTGTACGACGTCCACGCGACGATGCTGCGGCTCTTGGGCATCGACCATACCCAGCTCACTTGGCGACACAACGGCAGCGACCGGCGGCTTACCGATGTGCACGGGCACGTCTTGGAGCCGCTGATAGCGTGACGCGCGCGGCGGTCGCGAATGGGTCGAGGGGGACCGCCGCACGTTCCCAGGCGCTGCCGCAAACGTGCGCGCAGCGCGCGGGCTCGGCTCAGCGGAACGTCAGCGCCACCGCGCGCGTGAAGTTCGAGGTCGCAGCGCCACCGACGAAGTCGCGGTGCCAGTACTGGAACACGCGGGTCTCACCGCTCATCACCGCCGACGGGCCGCTCGGGCTCGGTAGCGCGCCGAGGTCAACGCGGAGCGAGGCGACGCCAGCGGCGCCCGAGTTCTGGACCTGGCCGGGGGCCACGAAGCGACCGATCGGGCCGCCGAGGCACAGGAGGCCCTGGCTGCCGGTCGGCATCGTCGGCGTCGACGATCCCTGCGCCACGATGAAGTAGCCGAGCGAGCTCGAGGGCAAGCTCGTCGCCCCGAGCACCAGGCGATCGGCGGCAGCCAGGGACGATCCGGTGAGCTGCAAGT
>JAWKUK010000011.1:0-305523 GCA_041398605.1 Planctomycetota bacterium | reverse complement strand
GGCTGGCGAGGCTGGCGAGGCTGGCGAGGCTCTTCGGGAGCTGAGCGCTTTTCATCAGCAAGGCGCTCCACAGCGGCGCTTGGCGTTGTGCGTGAAACTCAGGGACATGGAGCATAGGGCGACAGCGCGATCCCCGCACCGCCCGCGCGAGAATCGCGGCCACCCGCCAGCGATTGCGCGGCAGAATCGGGAACCAGCGCCCACCGCCGCCCCGTCGGACGGAGGCCTGCCTGCCCCGCCTCCGCGTCCGCTCTGCGCGCCTGCCCCCATGAAACGAACGCTGCCCACGTGCGCCCTGATCGCGCCCGTTGCCCTGGTCCTCGCCCTGCTGCCCGCGCTGTCTTGCGCCAACGTTCGGCCGCCGACGGCGACGCACGAGCGACAGGTGACGTGGCAAGACTCACAGAGCTCCCGAACGGCGACTCAGACCGTCCACACCCATGGAGGTTCTTCCCTCAAGAAGCCGGAGGTGGACACCGGCGGGTTCTTGATCTATCAGCCGGACAAAGGCTCCGAAGACCTGCTCGTTGGCTTCGCGTTCGCCGAGAAGTACTCGTTGACCATGCTGGATGCGCGCGGTCAGCGCATGGGCGATGGCCTGACTCAATACCACGTCGATCTTTGGGTCGCGACAGACCGCGCAGCCGACGACCTCAAAGCGCCCGATGGAGCGAAGTTGTTCAAGGTCCTGAGGCGCCCTGGATCCACGCCCCCTGACCTACCGATCTTCTACAAGTCCGTCGAGGTGAAGAGCGATGGCACCAAGCTCAACCGCAGAGAATTCAGGGACTTGGTCAAGCGCGACTACGGCCTCGACTCAGCGAACTGGCCCGATCACCGCTCAACCGAGCTCTTCGAGCTGTGGAAGGTCACCGAAGACCTGCAACCCAAAGAGTGACGGCGCCGACCGTCAGGGCAAGAGGTGCTCGACGACGTAGCGCGCGATCGCGTCGTAGACCTCGCGTGTCGGGTGCGGGTCGTGCTTGATCGTCGGGATGCTGGCGCCTTCGGCGAGGCCCGGGACCATATCGCGGATCTTGTGCACCTCGATCCCGCGCTCGCGCACGCGGTCCATGGAGGCCCACCAGTTCGGCGGGCCCTCCCAGGCGAGCACATGGAACTGGACGTCCGGATAGCGCCGCACGAGCTCATCCTTCAGCTCGCCGAGCACCGCCTCCAGGTTGCGCAGCTCGCTGTCCAGGACTTGGTACGGCTCCGGACGGAGCCGCCCGAAGAGGGCTGACTTGTAGAGCTGTTTGGAGATCCAGACCCGGCTGCCGATCGCCGCCGCAGGGCGATCATGGAAGGCGCCCGCGCGCTCGACCTTACCGTCGGCCACTCGATACCACGGGCCGTGGGCGTCCCACGCCTTGCGCCCGGAGACGCGCGCGCCGTGGTCCGGGATCGCGAGATAGAGCGCCAGCTTCGGGGCGCTGTGCAGCACTTTGTCGACCAGGCCAGACTGCAGCGCAGCGAGCGACTGGTGCGCGCCGTAGCCATGGAAGCCGAAGTTTCGCACCTCGTAGCGATGACCGCTGAGCTCGCCGACGCGATAGGGATACGCGAACTCGTCGTCCACACCCTCGCCGAGCGTGAACGAGCCGCCGAAGCACAGGATCGCGCCCTCCGGCGGGTCCACGTCGACGGGCGGCGCGACGCGCATCCGGTGCTCATCGTAGGAGTAGTGCGCGACGTACAGCGTCTCTTCGTTGACGACTCGCCGCGCCTCGACCTTCAGCCCCGGCGCGGGGGCATAGCCGAGGTCCGGCTGCGGCGCCCACAGGTCGCCCGTCGTATAGGTGCCCTCGAAGCGCCCCGACGTGAAGATGCCCGGCTTGACCAGCAATGTGACCTCGCCGATCGTCAGCATCAGCGCGGTCGCAAAGAGCGAGAGCGCGACCAGCTTGCCTGCGCGTGACTTCCAGCGGACCCCGCACACGAGCCAGTAGAGCGACCAGGCCCCGAAGATCCACGCAAACGGCCACGGAAGCCAAAGCGCACCGATGGAGAGAGCGGCCATCACGGCCAGGCTGAGCACGAGACGCATAGCGCCGAGAGTCTAGTGCCCAGGGCGACAAGTTGGCTGCAAATGTCCCGCCCCGGCATACCGCCCCGGCATACCGCTTCGGCACACCGCTTCGGCACACCGCTTCGGCATACCGCTTCGGCACACCGCTCCGGAGCACGGCCCGGGCACACCACGCGGGCACGGGGCTGCTCGCCGCGGTCACTCCGAGCCCAGCAGGAGCGCGAGCCGCGCTTGCGCCGCATAGAAGGCGCGCCGCGCGGTCGAGACCGACGGATACCCGAGGCTCTCCGCGAGCCACGCGAAGCTCTCGGACTCTTCAAAACGCGCGCGCAGGAGCAGCCGTTCGTGCTCGGGGAGCTGCTCGAGCGCGCGCTGGAGCCGCTCGCAGCCCTCTGTGTTCGCGACCACGTCGCACGGGTCGTCCGCGCCAGTGGCGCGGTCGTGCAGGGCCGACAGCTCGCCGGTCCGCCGACCGTCCCGGCGGCTGGCCTCGTGGAAGCGGACGGCGTCGAAGATCCGATTGCGCACGACCAGCGCGAGGTAGCCGACAAACGCGTCCGCGCTCTGCCCCATGAACCCCCCAAGGTCCTGGAGCACGCTGCGGAAGACCTCCTGCACGACATCACCCGTGCTGAACCGCGCGGTCAGCCACGGCCGGCTGCGCCGCATGTCGCGGGCGAGGCTCTGATGCACCATGCGCGAGACAGGCGCGTAGAACGCTTCAAAGAGCGCGTCCAGGGCCCGGGGCTCGTGCGCGCGAGCGCGCGCGAGCGTCGCCATGAAGTCGAAGGCCACGTGGCCTTCTCGGATCAACATCGTCGTCACCATCGTCGCAGTCCTCTCGCGGTTCGTTGCCTTGGCCGGTTCGTTGCCTTGGCCGGTTCGCTGCCTCGGGCCGTTCGCTGCCTCGGGCGCTTCAAGGATTGGGGCGCAGCCCGCGTCGCCGCTCGCCACGGAATCGGCGAAATCTGCCCTAGACCCGCCGCGCTCCGGCGAGTTCCGCCGGGCCCCGCGGTGGTCCAGGCCGACATCGAGCAGCTAAACTGCGGACCCCGCGCCATGAGCTCCGAAACCCAAGAGTCGAACCCGCCGCGCCGCGGCCGCCCGCCTGGGACCTCGTCCGGCGCCGCGCCGAAGGTCACCATGATGGGCCAGTTCGAGGCCGCCAAGCGGGAAGCCGGAGACGCGCTCGTCTTCTTCCGCATGGGCGACTTCTACGAGCTCTTCGGCGAGGACGCGAAGGTCGCCTCACGTGAGCTCGGCATCGCGCTGACCTCGCGCGCCAAGGGCGCGGACGCGCTGCCGATGGCCGGCGTCCCGGTCCGCACGGTGGACAGCTACACGCTACGCCTCGTCGCCAAGGGCTTCAAGGTCGCCGTCTGCGAACAGATCGGCGACCCGCGCACGACAAAGGGCATCGTCGCGCGCGAGATCGTGCGCGTCGTCACCGCCGGGACGCTGACCGAAGAGGACGCGCTCGATGCGCGCGCCAGCAACTTCCTGGCGGCGCTGCACGTCGACGGCAAGCAGGCGGGCCTGGCCTGGCTCGACCTCTCGACAGGGCGCGCGTTCGGCGCGGAGTTCCCGACCGAGCGGATCGACGACGAGCTGGCGCGCGTCGGCCCAGCAGAGCTCTTGCTAGACGAGCGCCTCGCTGATCGGGCGCCCGACGTCGCCAACGCGCTGGCGCGGGACTTCGGCCCGCGCATCACCCACCGCGAACCTTGGCGCTTCTCACGCGACGGCGCGCTGCGGACGCTCAAGGCACAGTTCGGCGTCGCGACGCTCGAGGGCTTCGGCTTCACGGACGAATCCGTGGCGGTCCCCGCCGCCGGCGCGCTCGTCGAGTACGCGCGCGACACGCAGCGCGGCGCGACCGGGCACCTCTTGCGCCTCGAGCGCGTGGATACGGGCAGGCACATGGTGCTCGACCGTGCGACTCGCTCGACGTTGGAGCTGACCGCGACCCAGCGCGACGCTCGGCGCGAGGGCACACTGCTCGACGCCATCGACCAGACGTTGACCCCGATGGGCGGCCGCCTGATCCGCGAGTGGCTCCTCTCCCCCTTGCGCGACGTCGACGCGATCCTGTACCGCCAGCGCGGCGTCGCCGAGTTCGTCGAAGGGCCGTTCCTGCGCGAGGACACACGCGGGATGCTGGCCGACGTGCTCGACGTCGAGCGCCTCGTCGGCAAGGTCTCGACGGGCCGCGCGAACGCGCGCGACCTCGTCGCGCTCGCGGCTTCGCTCGCGATCGTCGCGCCGCTGCGCGCGCGGCTGGACCAGGCGTACTCGAAGGCGCTCGGCGAGCTGTGCCAAGCGCTCGATCCGATGGAGGACCTGGTGGCCCGCGTGCAAGGCACGCTCGTCGATGGACCGCCGAACACGCTGCGCGAGGGCGGCCTGGTGCGCGAAGGCGTCAACGCGGAGCTCGACGAGCTGCGCTCGATCGCCAAGGACGGCAAGAAGTGGATGGCGCGCTTCCAAGCCGAGGCCATCGAGCGCTACGGCATTCCGGGGCTGAAGATCGGGTTCACCTCCGTCTTCGGGTACTACCTCGAGGTCCCGCGCGGGCAGCTCGAGCAGGTGCCCGACAGCTTCGTGCGCAAGCAGACCGTCAAGAACGCCGAGCGCTACATCACAGAGGAGCTCAAGGAGTTCGAGGACAAGGTGCTGCGCGCCGAGGAGACCTCGCGCGACCTCGAGCACCGCATCTTCTCGGAGCTGCGCGACGCCACGGCGGCGGAGGTGCCGCGCATCCTCGGCGTCGCGCGCGCGCTCGCCGAGGTCGACGTGCTCGCGGGGCTCGCGGAGACTGCGGCCAAGCGGCGCTATGCGGCGCCTGAGATCGACAACGGCGAGAGGATCGAGATCACCGCCGGTCGCCACCCCGTCATCGAAGCGACGCAGCACGACGTGACCTTCGTGCCCAACGATTCGCTGCTCGACCGCAAGCGGCGCATGGTGGGCCTCATCACGGGCCCGAACATGGCGGGTAAGTCGACGTACATCCGGCAGACCGCGCTGATCGTGCTGCTGGCGCAGATCGGCTCGTTCGTGCCCGCGGCTGCGGCGAAGGTCGGCGTGTGCGATCGCATCGCGACGCGGCTCGGATCGGCAGACGACCTCGCGCGCGGCGCGTCGACGTTCATGGTCGAGATGGTCGAGATCGCGAACATCCTGAACAACGCGACGTCGCGCTCGCTCGTGCTGCTGGACGAGGTCGGGCGCGGGACGAGCACGTTCGATGGCCTCGCGCTCGCGTGGGCGATCGTCGAGCACCTGCACCAGAAGGTGCGCGCGCGCACGCTCTTCGCGACGCACTACCACCAGCTCACAGGCCTCTCGGAGCGCCTCGACGGGATCTACAACCTCAATGTCGCCGTGCGCGAATGGGACGACGAGATCGTGTTCCTGCACCAGATCATCGAGGGCGGCACCGATCGCAGCTACGGTATCCAAGTCGCGCGGCTCGCGGGCGTACCGCCCGAGGTCGTCGCGCGCGCCAAGGAGGTGCTGCGCGATGTCGAGCACGAAGCGCAAGGGCTCGGAGGCCGGGTCGCCGACCGCCCGCTCGGCGAGCCACAGGCGCTGCCCAAGGGCGCGCGCTCACCTGAAGCGATCCGCTCGAGCAGCGGCGCGATCCAGCTCGGGCTCTTCGGCGCCGACCCGACGCCGCTCGAACGCCGCCTCGACAACATCGACCTCGACGCGACGTCGCCGCGGGACGCCCTCGAGGTCCTGGCTGAGCTAAAGCGCCTGCGCGCTGAGAGTTGACGGCGCCGCCTCCGTCGCAAGGACGTCCAACCCCTCACGAAACGGCACTGACCCCGCTATGCAGATCGCTCGCCTCCTCGCACTGGCGCCGCTCCTCGCTGCGCTGCCCGCCTGTTCCAGCGCCGGCGCCCCCGGGCACCTCACCGCGCAGATCGCCGAGGACGCTGGGGTGCCGTCGCCGCCCGAGGGCATCGCGCCCCAGCCGTACACGGCGGCGTCGATCCGCGCGAGCCACCCCGTCGGCACCTTCACGACCTACCGCATCACCTCCGCAGGGGCGCCGCCGATGGAGCAGCGGACCGACTGGGTCGAGTCCACCGCAGAGGGCTGCGTCATGGCCGCGAGCACCCCTCCGGGGGCCGGTGAGAGCCAACGCGCGAGCGCGCTCTGGTGGGAGCTGCGTGACCACGCCTCGTTCCCCGCAGACGTGACGCAGGTGTCGCGCGAGACGATCTCGGTGGCCGCGGGCACGTTCGATTGCACGCGCTACCTCGTCAGCGTGCCCGAGTCCGACGGCGGCGGCACACGCAGCTTCTGGTTCGACACACGCACCGGCGGGTCGCCCGTGCTCTTCACCCAGTCCGCGGGCGGCGCCGAGGTCTTCCGGATGGAGCTCCTGGCGATGAACCGGGCGCCCATCGCGCCAGCGGACTGAGCTCAAAGGCCGGGTCCCGGCGGGAAATCCCTGGCTGCTCGGCGGCGAACGCTCAAGGGATCTCGCCCCCCGGTCGATCGCTAGGAGACGATGCTCGTGCGACACGCCATGGCCCGCAGGCCGATCGCCGTTTCCCCTGGCGACGACTGTCGGGCGGTGCTCCGGATGTTCCGGGCGCGCTGCATTCGGCACGCGCCCGTCGTCGAGGATGGCCAGCTGATCGGGGTCGTTTCCGACCGCGACCTCTTGCGGGCCGTCCCGGAGCTCATCGGGGACATCGACGCAGAGCTGGCCCACTGCGCGCACGCGAGCGTGATCGCCGAGGTCATGACCGGTGACCCCTTGACGTGCGCGCCCAACGACGCGATCGACGTCGTTGCGCGGCGCATGCAAGAGCTGCGCATCGGCTGCTTCCCCGTCGTCTCTGACGGTGTCCTGATCGGCATGTTGACCGTCACGGACCTCCTGCGGGGCTTCACGGATCACCTCGAAGGCGAAGGTGTGCGCCGGCTCAACCTCCTGTGGTCGTCCGGCCGCGCCCAGCGCGGCCCTGACGTCGCCGCGATCGCCGCGTCGGTCGGCGTCGAGCTCACCGCGCTCCTCTCGAGCAACACCGACACAGGCGCCCGCATGCACATCGTGCGGACGCGGGCCGACGAAACGTCGTTCGCGCGCCTCGTCGACGCCTACCAGGCTGCCGGGCTCCTCATCGTCGGCGACCGCGCCGCCGCGTGAGCGCGCCGCTCAGGCGGTGATGACCTCGACGCCGTCGGGCGCGATGTAGAGCGTGTGCTCGGTCTGCGCGACCATCACGCCGGGTTGCTCGACGAGCGGGGGATACCGCACGAGACTGCCCTGCCGCGCCAGCTTCGAGAGCGTGTCGTCGACGACCTCACGCTCGAACTGATTGAAGTAGCGGCGCGCGATCGGCAAGCCGCGCCAAGCCACGATCTCGCGCAGGACGTCCTTGTCGACGCCCTTGGTATTGCGCGGCGGACGGACGAGCATGAAGACCTCGGCCTTGCCCGCCTCGTGAATGAACCCCTTGCCTGTGCTGGCAAACGGCTCGATCGCGATGACCGTCCCGACGCGGAACTTGCCGCCGCCGCGCTCTGCGTAGTTCGGCACCTGCGGCGCGACGTGCACCTTCCAGCGGTCGAGCCCGTGACCGGTCAGGTTGCGAACAGGCTCGAAGCCTGCGCGCATGATCGTGCGCTCGACCGCGGCGCCGACGTCGCTCACTGGGACGCCATCGCCGACGGTCGCGATCGCCGCGGCGAGCGCGTCGGCGCTCGCCTGCACGAGCCCCTTCCAGCGGCCGTCTACGGAGAGGTCGATCGTGCACGCGGTGTCGGCGATCCAACCGTCGACGTGCACGCCGAGGTCGACCTTCACGAGGTCGCCCTCTTCGTAGACCGTCTCATCGGTCGGCGACGAGCAGTAGTGCGCCGCGACCTCGTTGCGCGAGGTCTGCGCCGGGAACGCAGGCTGACCGCCGTCCGCGCGGATCATGTCCTCGATCGTCTCGAGCACGGACCTCAACGCGACACCGGGCCTCACGGCTCCACGCGCCCATTCCCGGCATCGGGCAGCGATGCGCCCTGCCTCTCTCGTCTTCTGCAAGCCTTCTGCGTCCATCGGGGGAGGGAGGATACGTGACGGCACCGCCGAACCGCGCGACGGAGTCCGGTTCTGAGGTCCAGAATCGACGTTCCTCCGCCGAAGGACCCAACAGATGAGTCGAGCCTGCGCCATGTCACGGGCCCTCGTCGCCCTGGGCGCTACGGCGCTCTGTGGTGGCGCTGGGGGCTGCGTGCAGACCACCACCCACCACCCGGTGGGTGCGGGCAACGGCACGACGCTGCATCCTGTGCCGATGGTGGCGTCATGGGACGTGCTCGAGCACGAGCGCACCATCGGCTCGGTGCTTCGCTTCGAGGCAACCGCGGCGCATGCGGAGCGCGCGCCGGCCGATTCGGACCAGGCCTTCCTGTACATCGTGCGCAACCAGCACGGTCAGGACATCGGCGCAGTGGACGCCCTCGGCCGCGCCTGGCGCCGCCGCCCGCACGCCCCCGACGAGCAGCTCGGCGCGGGCACCCTCGAAGCCGGCGTCCGCCGCATCTTGGGCGCTGGCCCGGGCGCGCGGATCACGGCGCGGGAGGCCCCGAGCTCGAGCGACGCTCCAGAGAGCGGGCCGAGCGTAAGGGAGGCCCCAGAGAGCGGGCCGAGCGTGAGGGAGGCCCCAGAGAGCGGGCCGCGCCCAGCGGCCGAAGGCGATGTCGATGGCGCCATCGACGCCGACACGCGCCCCTGAGCGCGCGCCACGCGACCGCCAGCCGGCCCCTCGCGCCGAAATCGAACCATGCCGTGAATCCTCGTCGAGGAATCCCTCAATCCAGCCGCTCGGGCGCCCGATGAAGGTGGTGCCGGCGGGCCCCTAGCACCCTGTTCCCCCTGACCCGCCAGGGCCCCGAGGCTCCCTCACCGAGGACCGCCCCAGATGATCAAGCTCGAAGTCGGTGAACGCATCGGCAGCTACCAGATCGTGGACTTCCTGGCTCGCGGGGGGTTCGCCCTCGTGTACCTCGCCGAAGACCTCGAAGGTCACAAGGTAGCGCTGAAGGTCGGCGACGTCGCAGGCGGCGGTCGCTACGTGACGCGCTTCCTCGAGATCACGAACAAGCGCCAACCCGAGGGCATCAGCCCTGACGAGACCCCCGCTGAAGCGGTCTTCTTCCGCCAGGACGGCGTGCGCATCGACTTCCTCGATGTGCACGAGATCGACGACCTGATCCGCAGCGAGCACGCCACGCTCAACGCGATCAAGAGCCCGAACATCGTGCGGGCGCGCGAGTGCTTCATGCACGAGGGTCGCCCGATCCAAGTCATGGACTACGTGCGCGGCAAGACGCTGCGCGAGAAGATCCGCGCGCTGGAGGGCATCCGCCTGAACTGGTTCCTCACGATCGTGCGCGCGCTGCGCAAGCTCGAAGGGAACGGCTCGCTCGCATACCACGGTGACCTGAAGCCGGAGAACGTGATCGTGAAGCCCTCGGGCAGCGTGATCTTGGTCGACCCGGCGATGCGCGCGGACGAGCGCGGCGTCATCACCACGACCCCGCACTACAACCCGCTCCTGCTGCGCACGTCGAAGGCCGACGTCATGGGCATCGGCGTGATGCTGTACGAGATCCTGACCGGCGTCCTGCCGTTCGACGAGGTCCCGTGGCAGTACGCAGGCCGCGAGCAAGGCGGCGAGGTCGAGCGCATGAGCCTCTCGTACTTCCTGTCCTATCCACCGCCGAAGGACCTGAACCCGAACACGCCGGACGCGCTGGCGAAGATCGTCTATCGCTGCTTGACGGTCGCCGATTACGGGCTCGAGGCGCTGGAGAACGACCTGGTCGACTTCCTGCGCAAGGACTGAGCCAGGCGCGCGCCCAGCGCGCAGCTCGACTCCGAGGCCACGCTGCGGGGCCCGCGCACGCGCGGGCCCCGCAGCCGTTCCATCAATTGAATATCACGCAGACGGCGTCGCTAAAGTTCGAGATGGACCCGCCGGACATGTCCGTGTCGCGGTACCAGTACTGCCAGTACCAGGTCGCGCCCGCGGCCGCGGCGACGGGGCCGCTCGGCTGGACCGGGATCGCCGTGAGGTCGAGCTCCAAGGCGACCGACGAGCCGGCGCCCGTGTTGAGCGTGCTCGCGCTGTAGCGGCCCATGGTGAGGCTCGCGATGCAGAGGTCGCCGACCGAGTTGCCCGGGGTCACGATGAGGTTCGTCTCCTGAGAGACGACGAAGTAGCCGAACGAGCTGCTCGGTAGCTGCGTCACGACGAGCGTGAGGTCATTGGCGCTCGCGACGTCGCTGCCAAAGGCGCGCAGCACGGCCGGCGCGAGCGTCGAGTTCGGCGTGGCTGGCGAGCAGAGCGCCGCGCCGACGCGCCGGAAGTCGTTCGGCGTCAGGGCGCCCGTCGCGAGCCCCGCGATGTCGGTCGGCTGCAGCTGGCCGCGGAAGAACGCGAGGTCGTCCATCCCCTGCGTCTGGGCCTGACCGGTGTTGGTGCCGCCGTTGATCGACCCGATCCAGAGGTCCTGTGAGGGCGCGATGTTGCCGGTCAACGGCGCGTTGTTCGCGGAGTTCACGAAAGGCAGCGTCTCGAGGAGCGCGCCGTTCACGTAGAAGCTGATGGTGCTCGCCGCGCGATCGACGACGACCGCGACGTGGTACCACTGGTTCTGGATCGGGAAGCCCGTCGTCGGCGTCGCGATGCTGACGCTGCCGAGGTGGTCGTCGCTCCGGAAGATGAAGTTGCCGGTGTTGTTGCCGGAGTGCTGCAAGCCGGTCGTGGTTCCGGACAGGCAATCGAACAGGCGCGGCCCGGTCACGTCCATGTCGCTGGCGAAGTCGTCGTAGACCCAGCAGCTCACCGAGTAGTCGTCCATCCCGAGCTGCAGGCCGGGGGTCGGCCCCGTGAACACGGTCGCCTCCAGGAAGCCGCTGCCGCCGTTGATGCCGTTGATCAACGTGTTGAGCGAGGCCCCGGCGCCGGGGTAAGCCTCGCCATAGGTCGGGTTGAGGCTCAGGTCAGGGGTGCCGATGACGTTGCTCTGGATGCCTCCCACCACGTCGTGCGGGGTCGAGAAGTCCCAGTAGTGCAGGACCTCCTGGGCGACTGCAGGTGACGCGGCAAAGAGGGCGAGGGAGGCGAGCGTTGTGGTCGAGAGACGCATGGAGAGCTGTGTCGGGGGGGTCACGGAGACGTGCGTAGCAACCTGGCGAGCGCACGGGGGCCAGCGTAACCTGGAAAATCACCGGGCAATAGCGAGTGGGTCGACCTCGGCGCCCATGACCCATTCTGAGGCGCCCCTCCCCCCCAAACTGCACCCATGCACCTTCGCACCCTCGCTGCGCTTGCAGCGTGCCACGGCCTCGCGCTCGCGCTCGCCGCCCCCGCGCCCGCTGCCCTGCCCCAAGGGCCCAACATCCTGCTCGTCATTGCAGACGACCTCACCGCGTCCGCGCTCGGCGCCTACGGGAACACCGAGGTGCACACGCCGAACGTGGATCGGCTCGCGCAGCGAGGCATGGTGTTCGAACGGGCGTACTGCCAGTACCCGGTCTGCGCGGCCTCGAGGGCCTCTCTGCTGAGCGGCCTCTACCCCCCGCGCGTCCGCGACGCGAACGGCAGCTACGAGAACGTCGACGCCGTCCTGGGCTCACACGTGACCCTGCCGGAGCACTTCCGCCTCAGCGGCTACACCACGTCGCGCATCTCGAAGCTCTACCACATGCGCATCCCGGGTGACATCACCGCGGGGGCCGCCGGGCCCGACCACGGCCCGTCGTGGAGCCAGACGTTCAACGTCCTCGCCCCCGAGTGGCGCACGCCGGGCGTCACCGGGCACTACACCAACGAGACGCTCAACCTCAACACGACGGCGCATTACAACCTCGGCCTCGGCGCGGCGTTCTACACCGTACAGAGCCCGACCAACGGCGCCGAGCAGGCGGATTGGATCGCCGCAGACGAGGCCGTCAGGCAGCTCGGCCAGCTCGCCGGGGGCGGGCTGCCCTTCTTCCTCGCGGTCGGCTTCGTGCGTCCGCACGTCCCGCTGGTCGCGCCAGCGACGGACTTCGCGCGCTACGACCCCGCGCAGCTCACGCTCGCGCCGCGCTTGCCGAACGACCTCGCGGACGTCCCTGCCGCGGGGGTCTTCTGGAACGAGCCCGTGCGCGGCCCCAACAACGACGCGGACCGGCGCGAGGTCCTGCGCGCTTACTACGCGGCGGTGACGTTCATGGACGAGCAGCTCGGGAAGGTGCTCGACGAGCTCGAGCGGCTGGACCTCGCCGACGACACCCTCGTCGTGTTCACGTCTGACCACGGCTATCACCTCGGCGAGCACACGTTCTGGCAGAAGCTGAGCCTGCATGAGGAGTCCGCCCGAGTGCCGTTGATCTGCGCCGGGCCAGGCGTCGTCGCGGGCCGCTCCAGCGCGCTCGTCGAGCACGTCGACCTGTACCCGACGCTGTGTGACGCCGCGGCGCTCCCGGTGCCGGCCCCGTGCCAGGGCGCGTCGCTCCGGGGCCTCCTCGCAGGCGGTGCGGCCCCGGTCCGCAGCGCGGCCCTGTCGATGGTCGAGGGCGGCGCGCTCTTGCGCACCGCGGACTATGCGTACATGAACTACAACGGGACGGGCGAGGAGCTGTACGACATGCGCGCGACCGGCGACCCGTCGCAGTTCACGAACCTGGCGCAGGTGCCAACGTACGCCAACGTCGTGCAGGCGCTGCGCGCGGAGCTCGCCGCGCGACGCAGCGCGATCGTGGGCGACGAGGGCCTCGGCTATTGCTTCGGCGACCCCTTCGGCGGCTTCTGCCCGTGCAACAACTACGGCGGCGCGGGCGGCGGGTGCGCGAACTCGACGGGCGGGAGCGCGGCGCTCATCGGGGGCGGCTTGCCCGACGTGACGAGCGACAGCTTCCGCTTGGAGATCGTCGGCGCGCCGCCGAACCAAGCCGGCCTCTTGTTCCACGGCCTCGCGCCGAACGGCACGCTCCTCGGCGACGGCGTCCTCTGCGTGACGCTGCAGCAGCGCCACCCGATCGTGCTCATCGACCCGACGGGGCGCGCGCGCTATGGGGGCCTGGCCAGCACCGCGCAACCGGGTTCGACGCACTACTACCAGTTCGTGTACCGCGACGCGGGCCCGTGCAACGGCGGCTTCAACTTCACAAACGCGTGGCAGGTGACCTGGCGCTGACGCGCAATCCGGCGCGAATGGAGTCCGAGTCGAGCCGTTGGTCCCCGATCGACATCTGGGCCGACGACCGCGCCGCGCGAGGCCATGCCCGAATATGAGGCGCAGGCTGCGCCCTGGAATCACGCGCTTCGGCCAGAAAATGATAATTCCGCGATAGTTGCGCACAAGCGCGCTGCATTGCCCACGCTGCGTCGCGCATGAGCCCGTCGAATCGCTCCAACCAGCCGGATACGGAGCAAGTGTGCGACTCCGTAGTCCGCGCCGTGGCGGGTGACCCCGTCGCGCTCGAGGAGCTGCTTCGAGAGCACGCTCGCGCAGTCTGCGACGCTCTACATATCGCTGCGCACTGGCGACACAGCTTCGACGGCGACGACTTGGTGCAGGTCACTTCGATGGAAGCAGTGCTCCGTATCGGCTCGCTGCGCGCACAGACGGTCGCGGGCTTTCGCGCTTGGCTCGCGCGGATGGCCGAGAACAACCTGCGCGACGCGATCAAGGGCCTCGAGGCACAGAAGCGCACGCCCCGCAGCGGCGTCATCAAGCGCGAGAGCGAAGGCCGCAGTGCGCGGATGCTGCTGGCGCAGCTCGCGAGCTGCGACCTGTCCGCCTCGGCGGTCGCTCGGGGGCGTGAAGAGCTTGAGCTGTTGCAGAGCGCGCTCGAGGACCTCCCGCCGACCTACAAGACCGTTGTGGTGCGCGTCGACCTCGATGAGCGCCCGGTCGATGAAGTCGCGGTGGAGCTCGGCCGGTCTCCGGGGGCGGTGCACATGCTGCGCATGCGAGCGCACGAGCGCCTGCGAGAGCTGCTGGCCGAATGATCTGCTCGCGGCCCCATCGAGGGCCGCTCCTCCGGTCGTTCGATCACGACCTCGCTGGCGCGCAAGCAGGGGTGAGCCTGACGGTGCGCCTGACCTCGCTGGGCCCGCGAGCGCATCGGCCTGGCCCGTTCAGCCCCCAATGGACGGGAGCGCGGCGAGCGCAGCATCGACACGCGCGACCGCGCTCTCGTTCAGCGGCGCTGCGCCTGCGTACTCCGCGCGCGCGCGCTCTAGGTCAGCTCGGCCACCGTCCACGTCACCCGCTTCCACTTTCAACACGCCGCGTGCCTCGTGGCTCGCCGCGAGGTGCGGGTGGTTCGGCGGCAACGTCGCCGTTTGACGCCGGAGCACTTCGTCGTAGAGCTCGATCAGCCCCTCGTGCTCGTGCCCACGATAGCGCGCGCCAGCGAGGTTCCCGAGACACACGACCGCAAAGGGGTGCTCAGGCGAGAGGGCTTCGTCGAGGATCTCTCGCGCGCGCTCGAGCTCTCGCGCGGCGTCGCGGGGCCTACCTTGGGCCTCGATCAATGCGGCGAGGTTCACGAGTGAAGCGCCAATGCGGTAGTTCTTCGGAGGCAAGCGCTGGGTGTACGTTTCGATGGCCGCGCGGTAGAGCGCCTCTGCGCGCGGGAATTCGCCCTGAAACTTCAACGTCAGGCCCAGCGCGATCTGTGTGTCGGCAGCGTCAAGTGAGCCCGACGCGCTGGCGCGCCCAAAGACGTCGAGCGCGCGCTCCAACACAGCGCGGCACTCGGTGAGCGCCGCGGCGCGCTCTGGCCCACGCAGCCCGCGCACCCGGTTCAGGAGGTGCGAGCCCAGCCAACCCAGCGCTGGACCCAGCCGCGCCGCCTCATCGTCGAAGTCCGCCTTGAGGAAGTCCGCCGCCGACCGCAGCGCGCTGAGCACCTCGTCCTCGGTGGGACGGTCGCCGTTGGGAAACGCCTCGTCCGGCATCTCTGCGACCATGCGCATCCAGTTCGCGCGTGCGTGTTTGGCCGCCCAGCTCTCCGGGGTCCAGAGCTGCGCGAGCTCATCAGCGAGCAGGCGACGTTGTCCGAAGGCCGCCACCCTTGCGCCACGCGTCTCCAGGACGAGCGCCAACGCCGCGCGTGAATCGACCACTCGTGCGAGCGCCTGCCTGCGCTGCGCCTCGTCTGCGCCCGCCGCGACGAGCTCCGACCGGTGCTGCTCCAAGGTCTCGAGCGACCGCTCCAAGAGCGCCTGCGAGACATCGAACAACCCGAGGCTCCCGTGGATCCGCCCCAGGATGCGCTGCAGCTCGGCCCGCTGCGTCGGCAGCACAGCGAGCCGCGCTTCGAGGCGCTCCACGCCGCGCTCCAAGATCTGCTGCACCGCCTCGTTGGGCTCGGCTTTGTTCGGATCCGCGGCTTCGAGCACGTCCACGACAAAGCTGGAGAGGTCCTCCGCCGCCAGGCGCGCGGCGCGCTCTTCGTCGTATGCCGCGCGCAGCGCGCGCGCATGGTCACGTTGCTGCACGATGACGACCGTCGGCGCAGCGACGACGAGCGCAGTGACCGCGAACGTCAGCGCAGCGAGCGTCGGCTGCCGACCGATCCAGCGCCGCAGCCGGTACCAAGCGCTGTCCGGCCGGGCCGCCACGGGCCGGCCGTCGCGCGCGCGCTCCAAGTCGTCCTCGAACGCGCGCATGTCGACGTAGCGGCGCGTGGGGTCCAATGACAACGCGCGGAGCACCACGGCTTCGACGTCGCGTGGCACCGCGGGCGCGATCGCGCGCAAGGGCCGCGGCGCGCCGGCGCGGATGAGCCGCTCCGTGGTCGAGCGGTTCGAGCCTTGGAATGGGGGCGCCCGGGTCAAGAGCTCGTAGAGCGTCGCGCCGAGCGCGTACACCTCAGAGCGCACGTCGTAGGTGCCCTCCTCGAGCTGCTCCGGCGCCATGTACAAGAGCGTCCCCGGCGCAACGCCCGCGCGGGTCAGGCGCGTCGCGGGCGCATCCGTCGCCTCGTCGTCCAAGAGCGCGTGCAGGCCAAAGTCGATCACCCGCGCGCGCCCATCGACGCCCAGCAGGACGTTCGAGGGCTTCACGTCGCGGTGGAGGATCCCGCGCTGGTGCGCATGGTGCAAGGCCGCTGCGATCTGACGCCCGACCTCGAGCGCTGCGCCCGTCCAGCTCCGCCCGGCGAGCCCAGCGGAGAGCGCGCTCCCACGCAACCCTCGCAGCGGTTGGCCTTCCACGTCCGCCAGGCGCTTCGCGAGCGAGCAGCCATCGACGTACTCGAGCGCGAAGTACGGCACCCCTTGCGTCTCACCGAACACATAGATCGGCACGATCCCTGGGTGGCGCAGCTGCGCGATCGCCTCGGCTTCACGTACGAAGCGCTGGCGCGTCCCTTCAAAGTTCAGGAGCTCCGGGCGAATGAGCTTGACGACGACCTCGCGGTCGAGGCTCACTTGACGCGCGCGATGGACGACGCCCATCCCGCCCCGCCCGATCACCTCAAAGAGCTCGAAGTCGCCGAAGGCGCGCGGCGCCGCAGGCTCGACGTTGAGCGAAGATGTGTCCGCGACAAAGGCCGCAAAGCCGAGCCCGGAGAGGATCCGAAAGCGCTCTCTTAGGTCTGACGCAAACTGGGGAGCCTCGCGGCACGCGTCCTCGAGGGCGCCCGCCTGGCGCTCGGGGGCCTCACGCAAGCACGCCGCCAGGAGCTCGTCCAACGGGGACGAACAAGCGTCATCGTTCGACAGCTCGGCGCTGGCGGACGCGAATGGGCGATCGACGGTCATTGGAAGATCCAATGGGCTCCAAGGCGGATGGTACGCTCAGCGCAACGGGCGATGGCAAAATCGGACGAAGGCCTGCCGGGTCACCAACCCGACCCGAGGATCGAGGAGTGGCTGGCGCGGCTTCTGCCGCGTCTCCGAGCCTTCCTCGGCCGTCGCGCGCCCAACTTCGTCCTGGAGCAAGAATCAGCCGAGGACCTTGCGCAGTCCGTTTGCCGAGACGTGCTGGCCCACATCGACGACGGCCGCTTCGAGCTGCGTTCGGAGGCCGAGTTCCGCCAGTGGGTCTTCGAGGCGGGCCTGCTGAAGCTGAAGGCGCGGCGCAAGTTCTTGCGCGCGGACAAGCGCGATCACGGCGGGGCGCTCGGTTCGCTGTCGCCGCTGGACTCGGAGGACCCGGGGATCGAACCGAGCTCGAGCGAGACGCCGAGCCGTTTTGCGGCCACGCTGGAAACGCGTGAACGAGTGCGCGCGGCGATCGCGTCGCTCGGCGGACGCGACGCGGAGGTCTTGCGGCTCGTCGTGCTTGAGGGGCGGCCGCATGCGGAGGCCGCGGCGACGCTCGGGCTCGACCCTGCCCATTGTCGGATGGTGCTCTCGCGCGCGATGGCCAAGCTGGCCGCGGCGCTGCAGCGGAGCGAGTGACGCGGGCACGCTTTTTTCGTGCGCGCCTGTTGCGTCGGCTGGAGGTGTGGCTTGGAGCCCATGGGCGGCAGTGTCGCCGCTCGTCCGATCTCCTTACGAAGTACGCCTTCACATCATGCTGCGCCCGTCCCCCATCACGCGCGTCCGAGCGCTCTCCGCGCCGCTCGCGCTCCTCTGCCTGCCTTCGCTCGCCATCGCTCAGTTCGGCTCGCAGGAGGTCATCCAGACCATCTCATCCATCATCGACATGCGCTCGTTCGACGCCGACAACGACGGCGACCCGGACCTTGTCGTCGCGAACGTCGCGTCACAGCTCTACTACTTCGAGAACCTCGGCGGCGGCGCCGGCTTCGGCACCGGCCAATTGATCCACACGGGGCCGAGCAGCCTGCGTAAGCTGCGCAACGCCGACATCGACGACGACGGGATCCAGGACATCGTGTACGCCGCAGAGGCCCAGAGCGGCGTGTACTGGCTGCGCGGCCTCGGCGGCGCGACCTTCGCGGCGGCGGCTGCGATCACGAGCGGCAACTTCCGCTCCTCCGACGTCGTGGTGGCCGATCTGGATCAGGACGGCGACCTAGACATCGCCGCGACGACGCAGGTCCTGCCCACCAACACGGTCGCTTGGTTCGAGAACACCGGCGGCGCGACCTTTGCCGCCCACGTCGTGATCGCGACCACCAGCAACGGACCCGTCGCGCTCGAGGTCGGCGACATCAACGCCGACGGCCGCCTCGACCTCGTCGTGGGCTCGCGCAACGACGACAAGATCGTTTGGTTCGAGAACCTCGGCTCGGGCGTGTTCAGCAACGAGCGCTTGATCACGACCGGCGCGGACGATCTGCGTGACCTCTCGCTCGCCGACGTCGAGCAGAACGGCTCTTTGGACGTCATCTACGCGTCGTTCGGCGATGACACCGTGGGCTGGTTCGCTGGCAGCGGGAGCGGTACGTTTGGTGCGCGGCAGATCATCGACAACGCGATGGATGGCGCCACCGTCGTCAAGGCCGTGGACATCGACCTCGACGGGGACGTAGACGTCGTCGCGGGCGCCTTCAACAGCGACCTGGTCGCGTACTACGAGAACGTCGGCTTTGGCTTCTTCGGTGTCGCGCAGCCGCTCACTGGCGCGGGCACGCTGAGCGCCAATGGTGTTCGGTCCGTGCTGCCGATGGACGTCGATGGCGACGCGGACATCGACGTCCTCTCTGGCTCGCAGCTCGACGCGAAGCTGGCGTTGTACCGCAACATCCGGACGCTCGGGACGACGTACTGCGCGAGCAATCCGAACTCGACGGGCGTTGCGGGCGTGCTGAGCCTGACCGGCTCGGAGCTCCGGAGCCTCAACGCGCTCGTCATGACCGCGACCGAGCTGCCGCCGAGCAGCTTTGGCTTCTTCTTGACGTCGCGCACGACGAACATGGTGGCGAACCCCGCCGGCAGCCAAGGCGTGCTGTGCCTCGGGGGCTCGATCGGTCGCTACGTCGGCCCCGGCCAGATCCAGTTCTCGGGCGTCGTGCGCCGCATCCGCCTGCGCGCGGACCTCGAGGACATGCCGACGCCGACGGGCGGCGTCGCCGCCACGGTCGGCCAAACCTGGCACTTCCAAGCCTGGCACCGCGACACGGTCAGCGGCGCGCCGACCTCGAACTTCACAGACGCTGTGTCTCTCCAAGTGCGCTGACGCGTGGAGGCGATCGCGAGGTCGTCACGCGCGATCGTCGGCGCGGGAAACGAACGCAGACCCCCGCCAGCGCGTCGCGCGCGCGGGGGTCTCGCGTCAAAGGCTCGATCCTCGCGGACCTCACGGCGCACGCAGAGTCTTCAGGTCCGCTTCGGAGGTGAGCGTCGAATCCCAGAATGAGCGGACCCTCGGCGCGACGAGGCACGTGATGGGCATGTGCGACATGGAGCGCCGCTTCGCCCGCCCTTCGATCGCGAGGAGCTCAGCGCGCGTCGTCTCGGCGCTCGACGCCGCGACTGCCGCGAGGACATCAGCCCACAGCGCATGGAGCGCGGCGCGATCGCGGACATCGCTCGAGAGCAGGCGCCCTGCGAGCGTGTACCCGAGGCCGAAGCGTCGAGGCTCCGCGCTGAAGTGCAGGATGAAGGCCGCGTCGCGCCGCAGCGCCGTCCGGGCTTCGTGGGCCAGGTCGAGGTCAAGCAGCGCTGCGCGCACCTGCGCCCGACCAGGGTCACCTGGCGCCGCCGAGCAGGCGGCGTCATACGCGCGGCGCAATCGCGCGAGCATCATGTTCGCGTAGGTGACCCCGGTCATGTGCGTTTCACGTGCCGTCGCCGCGACATGGGCCGCGAGCGCGAGCCGCCGCCAGCCTTCGTGCGGGTCACGCGCGTGGATCGCGACCATCGCCGCGCCACAGAGCGCCTCGACCAGCGAGAAGCGCGTCAACGGAGCCGTCGCCGGCCGCCCCGCGCCGTCGATGTCCGCCAGCCGCTCCTCATACGGGCGCATGCACCATTCGCTGTCCGCGAAGGACTCGGCCTCGGGCAGGTCTCGTACGTCAGCGGCTAGGAAACGCTCCGCCGCGCCGAGGAGCGGTCCTAGCGAGCGGACCGCCTCCTCTGCGAGAAGGTCGTCTGTCCCGATCCCGTCGACTGCACCCGCGCGCTCCTCGTCCAAGTCGCGATCGAAGGCTGCGTCCTCGATGACCCGGCAGACGCGGTCCGCTTCGTCGAGCGCAGCGAGCGCTTCAGGGGTGTACCGCCGCTCAAGCGCCGCTAGGTCGAGCCGCAGCCCCAGCGCCTCGGTCCGCGCGGACTCGACTTGCAACTCGCGCAGCGCGTGCCAGCGATTCAAGCCCAGGACGACGATGACGAACGCGGCGAACGCGGCCAGCAGCCGCAGCGCGCGGCGTGCGGCAGGAGCGAAGGGAGCAAGCGACATCTCAGCCGCGCTACGGTATCCGATCTGCCGCACAGGTCCATCGGGCGCGGACCGCGCGGTCCGAACCACGAGCGCTCCGCCAGGGGCCGTTGACTCCGGCGGCCCGCGGATCTATGACGACCGTGTGCCCGCGCCCCTCACGCTCGAGACTCCGCCTGTGTCCGAGACCCGCGGCCGCGCCGGAGCGACGCGGCCGCGGGTCGTGATCCTCGGGGCTGGGTTCGGCGGGCTGCGCGCCGCGCGCGAGCTGAAGCGAACGCCCGTGGACGTCGTCGTCATCGACCGGCAGAACCACCACCTGTTCCAGCCGCTGCTGTACCAGGTCGCGACCGCCGGGCTCTCGGGCACGGACATCGCCGCCCCGATCCGCCGCATCCTCGGGCGGCAGAAGAACGCGCGGGTGCTGTACGCGGACGTCACCGGCATCGATGTCAATGCGCGGGTCGTGCAGATGGGCGACGCGGCCCTCGCGTACGACCACCTGATCGTCGCGACCGGCGCCACGCACTCGTACTTCGGCCACGACGACTGGGCGGCGTACGCGCCGGGCCTGAAGACGCTGCGGGACGCACAGCAGATCCGCAGTATGGTGCTCGGCGCGTTCGAGCAGGCCGAGCGCCTCGACACCGACGCCGCTCGGATGCCGTGGCTGCGGATGGTCATCGTCGGCGCGGGCCCGACCGGCGTCGAGCTGGCTGGCGCGATCGCCGAGCTCGCGCGCAAGATCCTGCCGCGCGACTTCAAGGGCTTCGACCCGAAGCGCACCGAGGTCTTGCTGGTCGAGGCAGGCCCGCGCGTGCTCTCGACCTATGACGACGCGCTCTCGGCGAGTGCGCGACAGCAGTTGACGGGGCTCGGCGTCACCGTACGGACCGACGCGAAGGTGACGCAGATCGATGCCGAAGGGGTCACGCTCGAGGGCGGCGAGCGCATCGAGGCGCGCACCGTGCTGTGGGCCGCGGGCGTGCAAGCGTCGCCGATCCTGCGGGCGCTCGGCGCGCCGCTCGACCGCGCCGGGCGGGCGCTCGTGGCCCCGGACCTCTCCGTGCCCGGCCACCCTGAGGTCGTTGTCATCGGCGACGCGGCGTCGCTGAAGGTCGCTGGCGCGCAGGTCCCGGGCGTCGCGCCGGCCGCGACCCAGATGGGCGCGCTCGCGGCGCGCAACATCAGACACGCGCTGCGCGGCGAGGCCCCGCGCGAGTTCCGCTACGTCGACAAGGGGGCGATGGCCACCATCGGCCGCGCGTCCGCCGTCGCGCAGCTCGGCCGTATGCGCCTGCGCGGCTTCCCGGCCTGGGTGGCCTGGCTCTTCGTGCACCTCCTGTTCCTCGTCGGCTATCGCTCGCGCATCGTGGTCCTGATCAACTGGGCCTGGCAGTACATCGGCTACCGCCCGGTCGCGCGCGTCTTCAGCGAGCTCGCGGGCGCCCCCCGACGCCGCCGCGGTGACGACAGGTAGCCGAGCCGGTCGCGTAGGGGCGCCTCCCAGCGTCGGCGTCGGCTGTGGTACCTTCGGCAGCGTGGCGACCTCGCACCCTCTCTTCAGCGTCCTCGTAGGTGCTGCAGCCCTGTCGCTGTCCGCGCCGCCCCTCCGAGCCCAGGACCCTGCGGTCGATCATTGGAGCGCTGTCCACCCGATCTTCGCGGCGCGCTGCTTCGAGTGCCACGCGGGCGAGCGTCGCAAGGGCGGGCTGTCGCTCGGCACGCGCGACGGGCTGCTGCGCGGCGGCAGCTCCGGCGCCGTCATCACCGCAGGTGACGCCGGCAAGAGCCGCCTCATCGAGCTCGTCACCTCCACCGACCCGTTCGAGCGCATGCCGCCCGAAGGCGCGCCCCTCAGCGAGGACGAGGTCGAGGCGCTGCGCGAGTGGATCGACGCAGGCGCGCCTTGGGGGATCACCGAGCACGACGCCAACACGTACTCCGCGCCGCTCGCGCTGCTCGAGCCCGCCGGCGCTGACGCGAGCACAGACCCCGGCGCCGCGAACCTCATCGACGCGCGCCTCGGCGCCGCGCCCGCGGGCGGCCTCGCCTCCGACGCCGAGTTCGCGCGCCGTGTCCACCTCGACGTCATCGGCCTCCTGCCCTCGCCCGCTGCGCTCGCCGCGTTCCTCGCCGACGACGCGCCGGGCAAGCGCGCCGCGCTCGTCGAAGCGCTCTTGAGTGACGACACCGGCTACGCCGAGCACTGGATGAGCTTCTGGAACGACCTCCTCCGGAACGACTTCCAAGGGACCGGCTACATCGACGGCGGGCGCTCGCAGATCACCGCGTGGCTCTTCGACGCCCTGGCGCAGAACATGCCCTACGACGCGTTCGTGCGCGAGCTGATCGCCCCCAGCAGCGCCGCCGCGGAGGGCTTCATCAAAGGCATCGTGTGGCGCGGCGACAACGTCGTCGTGCAGCGCGCGCCGATGCAGGCGGCGGTGAACGTCAGCCAGGTGTTCCTGGGCGTCAACCTGAAGTGCGCCGCCTGCCACGACAGCTTCGTCAGCGACTGGAGCCTCGCGCAGACCTTTGCGCTCGCCAACTGCTTCAGCGAAACGCCGCTGTCCCTCACGCGCTGCGACACGGACCTCGGCGTCCCCGCGGAGTACGGCTTCCTGTGGCCGACGCTCGGCGACATCGACGGGGCGGCGCCACGCGCGGCGCGTATGGCGCGCGTCGCGGAGCTCGTCACGGCGCGCGACAACGGCTACTTCACCCGCACCATCGTCAACCGGCTGTGGGCGCTGCTCATGGGCCGCGGGCTCGTCGAGCCGCTGGACGAGCTCGAGCGCGAGCCGTGGGACCCAGCGCTCCTCGACGGCCTCGCGCGCGACTTCATCGAGCGCGGCTACGACCTGCGGGCGCTGCTGCGCACGATCCTGACGTCCGACGCCTACCAACGGCGGTCCGTCGCGACGCCGGAGGTCGCCGAGGCAGGCTTCGTGTTCCAAGGCCCCAGCGTCCGCCGCATGACGGCCGAGCAGTTCTACGACGCGCTCGGCAGCGTCACCGGCGCCTGGCAAGCCGAGCCGCGCTTCGAGCTGCCGCCGCCGCGCGACACCGCGGCCGCGGCGCGGGCCGAGGGCGTCGTGCGCGCGTGGCGCGTCCCGTTCGACCCGCTCTCGAAGGCCCTCGGGCGCACCGCGCGCGAACAGGTGACCACGCGGCGCGAGACGGCCGGGACGACGATGCAGGCGCTGGAGCTCGCCAACGGCGCGACGCTGGACGGGCACCTGCGCCGCGGCGCCGAGGCCTTGCGCGCGACGTGGCAAGGGTCGGCGAGCGCGCTCGTCGACGGTTCTTCCTGCGCGCCCTACAGCGCACGCCCAGCGACGCCGAGCGCGCGCTCGCGCTGGCGGCCATCGACGCCGAAGCAGGCGCGCTCTCACAGGCCGGCATCGAGGACCTCCTGTGGTCGCTCTGCATGCTGCCCGAGTTCCAACTGATCCGATGACCGCGTCCGACCAGCACACCATGAGGCGCCGAGACTTCCTGCAGACCGCCAGCGCCGCGACGTTGTCCGCGCTCGCCACGGGCGCCCCGCGCGCGCTCGCCCAAGCGACCGCGAGCGCGCGCCCCTTCACGCGCCGCGACGCCACCGCGGACCAGGTCATCGTGCTTTGGATGGCCGGCGGGATGGCGCACACGGAGACCTTCGACCCGAAGGCGCACACGCCGTTCGAGGTCGGGATCGACCCCACCAAGGTCCTGTCGACGTTCCCCGCGATCGACACGGTCGTCGACGGCGTGCGCTTCTCCGAGGGCCTCGAGCAGCTCGCGCGGGTCATCGATCGCGGGACCGTGTGCAACACATACACGGCGGGCGACCTGGGCTTCATCCTGCACTCGCGGCACCAGTTCCATTGGCACACGGGCTACGCGCCGCCGCAGACCGTCGCAGCGCCGCACCTCGGCGCGTGGATCGCGAAGGCGCTCGGGCCGCTGAACCCGGACATGCCGGCGTTCATCGACATCGGGCAAGCGTTCAACGTCGGCGAAGCCGAGGAGCTCAAGGCGTTCCACACGGGCGGCTTCCTCGGGAGCGAGTTCGGGCCGTTCATGATCCCGGACCCCTCGGACGCGACCTCGGCCGTCCGCCCGCCCGGCGGGATGAGCACGCAGCGCTTCCAACGCCGCGCCGAGCTGTTCCGCCGCCTCGCCGACGCGAGCCCGATCGGCCAGCACGGGAGCGAGTTCCACCGCGAGTCGTTGATGCGCTCGATGGACAACGCCCACAGGCTGCTGACGTCGCCCGCAGCCAAGGCCTTCGATCTGTCGCAAGAGCCGCGCGCGGTGTACGACGCGTACAACACCGGCCGCTTCGGGCTCGGCTGCCTCCTGGCGCGGCGCCTGTGCGAGGCCGGCGCGCGCTTCATCGAAGTCACGACGGAGTACGAGCCCTTCAAGCGCTTCGACACCCACGAGGACGGGCACACGCGCATGAAGGACCTGAAGACGCTGATCGACGCGCCGATCGCGCGCTTGGTCTTGGAGCTCGAGGAGCGCGGCCTGCTCGACCGCACGCTGATCGTCCTCGCGAGCGAGTTCAGCCGCGACATGGTCACCGAGGGTAAGCCCGGCAAGCTGGTGCAAGACCAGGTCAACGTGCCGAAGCAATTGACCGAGGCGAAGCACTACGGCATGCACCGCCACTTCACGGACGCGGGCAGCCTGCTGCTGTTCGGCGGCGGCATCCGGCGCGGCGTCAAGTACGGGACGACCTCGGATGAGCGCCCGTGCAAGACGATCGACAAGCCGGTCCGGATCGAAGACCTGCACGCGACGCTCTATCACGCGCTCGGCATCCCGCCCGACCACGGGTACACGATCGAGGGGCGGCCGTTCTATGTGACGAAGGACGGCCTCGGCAGGCCGATCCTGGACCTGTTCGCCTGAACGGCCGCGCGCTGTATCCCGGCGCCTTGGATCACTGCGGCCGCGGGAACATGCGGCGGGACAGGTCTTCGTCGGCCTGGATCGTACGCACGTGCAGCGGGTCTAAGAGCCACGGCAACAACGGCTGGGCCGGCACGAGGTCCTGGTCGAGCACCACCCGCAGGACCCCGGCGGTCGCGCCCTGGGGCAGCGCCCAGGTCCCGTCGCAAGCGACGGCGACGAGCCCGCCGCCGCTCGCCCACAGCGCGCTCAGCGGCTCGGCGCGCGGCGCACCTCCAGCGAGCGCGCGGGCGTCGAAGAGGAACAGGGAGTCTGCTCCCTGGCCGAGGATCGTATGCGGCGCCGGAGTGACAAAGAAGCGCGTGAGGCCCAAGGGGGTCCCGTCCAGCAGCAGCTCACCGTCGGAGAGCCTGCGGACCTCGCCGCCTTGCTCGGTCGATGGGAGCCAGGTGCACAAGAGCCCGTCACGGACCTCCAAGCGGCAACCGGCCCAGGTGTTGTGGTGCAGCTCCTGTGTCCACGCGCGGCGCCAATCCGCGCAGTGATAGGCATTGAGGACGCCGCCCCGCGCGTTGTGCGACGTGACGAAGAGCCCCGACCGCCGGTCGAAGATGGGCGCACCGAAGGTCGGGGACGCGCCAAACCGAGCGTTGTACTCCGCCTTCACGGCGTCCTCGACGTCGAAGGTGCAGAGGACCTTCTGCGCATCGTGGTCGAGGATGAAGGCAGGCATGCTCGCCGCGGCGCGCCGCCCACCCCAGGCGGAGAGAGGCCGCCGCGCGTACAGGGCCCCGAGCTCGCCCTCGGTCGTCGCGGGGAAGCGCGAGAGCTGCACCGTCCCGCCGCCTTGCAAGGGGAAGCGCGCGCGGGCGCGCTCGAGCAGCGCCTCATCGTCGACGGGCTCGAGGCCGTCTGATTCGGCCGCGCCGTCCTCGGGCGCTTGGCACCAAGCGAGCTGCTCGAGGTCGAACGCGGCGCCGCGCTGGGCGCGCCCAGGCGAAGTCAACGACACATAAGGTCGCCCCTCGACTCGCTCCCCTATTCGCCCGACGCCTGCCACCGACAACGTGGACCCAGCGACGTGGGCGCCGAGGTCGTCGATCAAGAGCCCGGTTCGGATCGCGCGCGCGAACGGCAGCGCGCGGGGCCAAGGGTTCAGCGCGTCATCGCTGCCGAAGCTCGAGATGCCAAAGCTGTACAGCGCGCCGGGCGCATAGGGAAGGCCGTTCTCATCGCTCGCGACGTACACGAAGCGCCCGGTGGCAGCGTCGACTCGATAGCGATCGAGTCGAACAGGCCAAGGCCAGGGCGTGCGGCCCTCGGTGAAGACGAAGTTGCCGAGCACGTGGGTGACGTGACCGCGGCGGTTGGGATCCGACCCGCGCTCGCGGCCATGGCGCGTGTGCCCGCCGATCTGGCGCAGGCCCCTGGCCGTGACGGAGCCCCAAGTGTCGCGGACGACGGGCTCCGCGCCACGCGCCACCTCGGCCCCGAGCGGGTGCAGCGCCGCGAGATCGCTGGGCGGATAGCCCGCCGCGAGGGCCGCGCGGAAGAGGGTCTGCGCGCGCTCCCGCTCGCCGGCCCGCGCCGCAGCGAGGCCTGCCGACGCGCGCCAAACGGGCGCGTCCGGGGCTGCGAGCCCGGCCTCGACGAAGCGGTCCGCGGCGGCGGTAAAGTGGCCGGCATCAAACGCCGTCAGCGCGCGTTGGAACGCACCGAAGTAGTCGCTCAGGACCTGTGCCTGGGCTGGCCCGACCACGGCGACGTGCAGCGAGGCTGCGAGCGCCGTCGTCCAGAGGCGCGTGCGGATGTTCAGCGGCATGGCGAGCGCTCGCGTGCGCGAGGGTAACGAGCATGGTCGAAGGGCCCCGAGCTGCCAAGGCCGCGCCAACGCAGGGGCATCATCGGGCTATCGCTGCGATTGAGACGCGATCTCGACCATCGGAAAGCAATGTGTGTTTCGAGCCCGGAAACGCATGTGACGAGCGGGTCATTGCGCCGCTCAGGGTGCGTCAAGACATCCAGATCTCTCTAGCGTGAGCGGGTCTCCCCAACCTCCTCGACTCCATTTCATCATGAGCCGTTCACCCTCCAAGAGGCGGATCGTCGCCTTCACAGCCACGAGCTGCGCCGCGATCGGCGCGTTCGCGTGGAACGCGTTCTCGAGCCCGCCCGCTGGTCTCCCTGCTGGGCCCGTCGCGCCGCAAGGCGTCGACGGCAAGGTGCTGGCGTGGAACGACCTGGGCATGCACTGCATCGACCCGGACTTCTCGCTCTTCTCGATCCTCCCGCCCTACAACAACGTCAACGCGCAAGTCATCGTCAACGGCGACCTGCTCGACCTGGGCGGCGGCTACACGGTGACGTTCGAAGCCGTCGCTGACGCCAACGGATCGATCAATACGACCTCGATCGGCAAGACGAACTTCTGGGACTACGAGGACGACCTCTTCGGCGTCCAGCTGCCCCCTGATTCGGGCCTCGCGGGCGTCTCGATGCCCGGCGCCGCCAACACGCCGCAGGACCTGACGTTCAGCAGCGTTTGGAACTGGTTCCAGGCCGAGGGCATCCCGATGACGCCCATCGACGACGCTGGTGTGCACAACAAGTACCCGCTCGTGAAGATCGTCGTCCGCGACTCCGCCGGCGTCTCGATCGCCGAGACGGTGACCTCGGTGCCGAACTCCGCCGAGCTGAACTGTGCCGCGTGCCACGGCAGCGGCATGCACCCCGACGCGCGGCCCACGGGCGGCTGGGCGCACGACCCCTCGTCGCTGCGCGATGACCGCTTGAACATCCTGCGCCTGCACGACGAGCGCCACGCGAACGACCTGCAGTTCCAGGCCGCGCTCGCGACCGCGGGCTACGACCCCGCGGGCCTCCTCGCCACCGCCAACGCCGGGACGTCCGTGCTCTGCTCGCGCTGCCACGGCTCGAACGCGTTGCCGGGCACGGGGATCGCCGGCATCTCGAAGCTGACCGTCGCGATGCACGACTATCACTCGCATGTGACGACGCCCGCGGGCGAGACCATGGACTCCGTGCCGAGCCGCGTGTCGTGCTACACGTGTCACCCTGGCGCCGAGACGAAGTGCTTGCGTGGCGCGATGGGCAGCGCGATCGGCCCCGATGGTCAGGCGGCGATGGACTGCCAGAAGTGCCACGGGACGATGTCCGACGTCGGCGACCCGACGCGCGTGGGTTGGCTGGAGCAGCCGAACTGCCAGGCGTGCCACACGGGCGACGCCGTGACGAATAGCGGCCAGATCCGCTACACGAACGCCTTCGACGCGTCGGGCGCGCTGCGCACCCCCGCCTCGACGCGTTTCGCGACCCAGCCGAACACGCCGGCCGCCGGCTTCTCGCTCTACCGCTTCTCGGAGGGCCACGGCGGCCTCGAGTGCTCGGCCTGCCACGGCTCGACGCACGCGATTTACCCGACGACCGAGGACAACGACAACGCGCAGTCGATGGCGTTCCAAGGCCACGTCGGCACGATCATGGAGTGCTCGGGCTGCCACACGTCGCTGACGCAGAACCAGATGGACGACGGCCCCCACGGGATGCACCCGACGACCGCGGCCTGGGTGAACAACGTCCACGGCGACCTCGCCGAGCACAACCTCGCGGCGTGCGCCGTCTGCCACGGTACGAACTACCGCGGCACGGTGCTCTCTCGCGCGGGCGGCGACCGCAACTACCAGACCCAGTTCGGCGCCAAGAACTTCTGGCGCGGGTACGAGGTCGGGTGCTACGCCTGTCACGACGGGCCGCACGATGACGACAACAACAACAACCACGCCCCTGTCGTCGCCAACCTGACCCGCGCGACGCCGAACGACACGCCGCTGCCGATCCCGCTCTCGGCGACGGACCAGGACGGCGGGCAGTTGACGCTGCGCATCGTCAAGCAGCCGCGCGCTGGCACGGTCGCGTTCGATGGCGCGACGGCGACGTTCCTCCCCGAGCCCGGCCAGACCGGCGCCGCGGAGTTCACGTACGCCGCGTCCGACAACGAGTCGTGGTCGAACCTCGCCACGGTGCACGTCGACCTCAACCCGCCGGCGTGCGGCGGAACGATCGAGCCCTTCGGGTTCGGCTGCGCGGGCGCCGGCACCGAGACCCCGCGCCTCGAGGCGCAAGGGTGCCCCGAGCCCGGCAGCTCGCTGACCTTGAACGTCACGGGCGGCGCCCCGGGCGCAAACGCGCTGCTGGTCATGGGTTCGGGCTTCGGGACCCAGCGTGAGTTCGGCCCGGGCTGCGTGCTGCGCGTCCAGCCGGTGCTCCTGATCTCGCCGGTCCTGATCGACGGCGCTGGCAACGCGAGCGTCCAGGTGCCGATCACGGCGGCGATGTCCGGTCAACTGCGCACGTTCCAAGTCGTCGTGCGCGCGCCGGGCAACGGCTACATCGGCGCGTTCACGAACGGCCTCGAAGTGCACATTCCATAGCATTGACGGGCCGTAGCCCCGACGGGCGCCCTCGGGCGCCCGATCGCGGTGGAAGCACCAAAGCGCGCCGCCGCGGCGAGGTTTCGCCGCGGCGGCGCGCCCCTTTGCAGCCTGCCCTCACAGGGAGCGCAGATTCGCGGCACGCGAAGTCGGGCGCCTTCGTGACGGGCGGCGTGTGGCGCTACATTCCACCGCTGAACGGCGCTCGGCGCCGGCGGCCCAAGCATGTACGCCCCGATCCCTGAGCGACGCGCCTCGCGCTACGCCGACTCGCAGCACGACAACCGCGACGTGGTCGCCCTCGTGCAGCTCTTCCAGAGCGGGCTGCGCGCCGCGTTGGAGTCGCAGGTCCGCGAGACTGCGCACCAGCAGTTCGACGTCGCTGTGGAGTGTTTCCACCAGCTCGAGGGCCTCGGCCTGTCGGAGGACCAGCGCGGGATCCTGCGGGACGCGATGCAGGAGCTCGCGGCGCGGTTCCCGACGGCGTGGCGCGCCAATACGGCGCTCGGGCTGTGCGAGCGGGCCGGCGAGGCGGCGCGCGTCGAGACGCGGCGCGAGCTGCTGGTCGAGGCGTTGGCGGTGCTGCAGAGCGGCCGGGCCGCGACCGACCCAGAGCGCGAGCTGCTGGACGTCGTCGAGCTCGACGCGCTCGCGGCGCAGGTCCAGGGGCACATCGCGGCCCTCGATGCCGGCAGCGGCGCGCCCGGGCAGGGCGCCGCGGCCCTCGTGGAGGCCGCGCGCCCGCCCACCGGCGACCGGCAGGCCGAAGCGCTCGCGGGCCTCGCCGACGACCTCGCGGCAGAGCCCCCGAGCGCCTCGCCCGAGGACGCCGCGGCGAACCTCGCGGTCGAGCTCGAGGCGCTGCCGCGGGTGCACCTCGCCGCGCTGGGCCTCGGCGCGCGCCTCCTGCAAGCGCTGCGCATCACCCACACGGGCGGCGCGCGGGTCGAGGGCGCCATGCTCGAGCTGACGAGCGAGCCGCCGCTCATCGCACCGTGCGCGGTGCCGCTCGGGGCGCTGGGCCGGGGCGCGCTCGTCGAGCTGAACGAAGGGCGCCTCGCAGCGCTGGGCGCCGCCGACCCGCTCGTCCTGCGGCGGCTCACCGAGCGCGCAGAGGGCGGCGTCACGGCGCTCGTCCGGCGCCGCGACGGCGCCGAGGTCGGCCGCGCCTTCGCGCCATGGACGCTGCTGCCCGCGGCGGTCTGGCCGGGCGCGAGCATCGCGCCCGAGTCACTCGCGGCGTTTGTGCTGCCCAACGACCCGGCGCTCGCGGCCGTCATGCAGCGCGCCGCCCGGCACCTCGACGCGGCGACCGGCTCGCCCGCGCTCGACGGCTATCAATCGAACGACCCGAGCCGCGTCGTGCGCATCGCCGCGGCGCTGCACGAGGCGCTGCGCGAGGCGGAGCTCACTTACGCCGAGCCTCCCGCGAGCTTCGAGGTCGACGGGCAACGCGTGAGGTTCCCGAGCGAAGCGCTGGGCACGCGCCTCGCGACGTGCCTCGACGTCGCGCTGCTGTCGGCGGCGCTGTTAGAGCAAGCCGGCCTCCACGCGCTGGTGATCCTCGTCGAGGGCCACGCGCTGGCCGGCGTGTGGCTGACGCCGGAGACGTTCGACGTCGCGGTGATCGACGACGCTGCGCGGCTCGCCAAGCGCGTCGCGCTGCCCGAGGTCGTGGTCTTCGACCCGACCGTCGTCACTGCGCGCCCCTCCGTCGACTTCGACGGCGCGCGCGCGCTCGCCGAGGCGCGCCTCGCGGACCGCGCCGGCTTCCGCTTTGCGCTCGACGTCCAACGCGCGCGGCGCGGCGGCGCGCGGCCGCTGCCGACGCTGGTGGACCGCGCCACTGACACCGCTCACGGGGCCGACGCCGAGGGCGTGCCCCAGCGCGACGGTGACGGGCCGCGCCCCAAGCGCGACCTCGACGCGGAGCTCGCGGCGTACCTCGCCGCGCGCAGCCGCGCAGACGAGGTCACCGAGGCGCCGGCGACGCGCCTCGACCGCTGGCAGCGGCACCTCTTGGACCTCTCGATGCGCAACCGGCTGCTCAACGCGACCGGGCGCAGCAAGCGCGTGATCCCGCTGCTCGTCGCGGAGCCAGCCCTCGTCGAAGACCGCCTCGCCCAAGGCAAGGGCCTGCGCATCGAACCACGGCCGCCGGAGCTCGAGCTGGACCCGCCGAGCGACGGCAGCGCGCCCTCGCAGCGCGAGCGCATGGAGCGCATCGCGCCGCTGCTGGCCGCCGCGCAGAGCGCGGGCGCGCTGAAGTCGAGCCTCGGCGCCGAAGAGCTCGAGGCGCGCCTCGTCGCGCTCTACCGCGAAGCGCGCACCGCCGTCGAAGAAGGCGGCGCGAACAGCCTCTACGTCGCCTTGGGCTTCCTGACGTTTCGCGAGAAGGGCAAGGCGCACTCGCAGCGCCGCGCGCCGCTGCTGCTTGTGCCTGTCGAGCTGAAGCGCGCCTCGGTCAGGCGCGGCTATGCGCTGGCGCCGACGGGCGAGGACACGCGCATCAACGTCACGCTGCTGGAGTACCTGCGGCGCGATCACCAGGTCGACATCCAAGGCCTCGATCCGCTGCCGACGGACGACGCCGGCGTCGATGTCGCGCTGGTCCTGCGCATCGTGCAGGACGCCGTGAAGGACGAAGCGGGCTGGGAGGTCCAGCCCGACGCGGAGCTCGGGCTCTACTCGTTCGCGAAGTACCTCCTGTGGCGGGACCTGCGCGATCGCATCGACTCGCTGCGCGAGAACCCGCTCGTCGCGCACCTCGTCGATCGACCGCGCGAGCCGTTCCCGGAGCCCATGGAGGCGCCCGCGGCCGCGGAGCTGGACGCGCGCTTCAGCGCGGCGGACGTCCTCGCGCCGCTCTCGTACGACTCGTCGCAGCTCTCCGCGATCCTCGCTGCCGCGGCGGGGCGCACGTTCGTGTTGGAGGGCCCGCCCGGCACGGGCAAGTCGCAGACGATCGCGAACCTCATCGCGCACATGGTCGCGCACGGCAAGTCGGTGCTGTTCGTCAGCGAGAAGATGGCGGCCCTCGATGTCGTGCAGCGCCGCCTGCAGGCGCTGGGCCTCGGCACCGCGTGCCTCGAGCTGCACTCGAACAAGGCCAGCAAGAAGGGCGTGCTGGAGCAGCTCAAGGCGGCGCTGGACGAGGGGCGCGTGCGCGGCGCGCGGCGGCGTCCGTGGGAGACGTTGGCGCAAGAGAGCGACGCCGTGCGCGCAGAGGTGAACGGGCACGTCGCGGCGCTGCACGAGCAGCGCCAGACCGGCGAATCGGTCCACGCCGCGCTCGGGCGTACGATCGCGATCCAGGACGAGGTGCGCGCCACGGCTGGCGCCGGCGGCGCGGGCACGGACAGCGAACGCGCGCCGCTGGAGCTCGCGGAGTTCGGGATCGACGACCCGACAGAGGTCGCGGCAGAGACCCTCGCGGGCTGGCGCGCGCTGTGCGACGAGCTCGACGTCGAGGCGCGCGTCACGGCGGTCGGGCCGGAGCACCCGCTGCTGCTCGTCGGACGCACGGAATACTCGCCCTTGCTCGAGGACAGCACACGCGCGGCGCTGCGCGCGTTCGACGCGCCTGCCGCCGAGTTCGCGGTCGCCGCGAACGAGCTGTGTGCGGCGCTCAGCCTCGACGCGGAGGGCCCCGCGGCGCCGACCACGGCGACGGGCTGGGACGCGCTGGCAGCGCTGGCGCAGGCGGTCGCGAGCCTGCCGCCGTGCGGTCCGGCGCTGGCGACCTGCATCGAGGACTCGAACGCGCTCAGCGCGGTCGAACGCGCGCTCGCGCGGCTCGGTGAGCTCGGCGCGCTGAACCGCGCGCTGCACGGGAGCTTCCGCGTCTCGCCGGCGACGCTCGACCTCGGCGCGTTGGAGGCGCTGCGGCGCGAGATGGACGGCGGGGGCTGGTTCGTGCGTTGGCGGCGCAAAGGCGCGCTGCTCAAGGCGCTGCGCGGCATCGCGCGCGAGCCGCGCGCGCTGCAGCTGGACGGCGCGCTGAACGCGCTCGACCTGGCCGCGCGGCGCGCGACGCTCGCGCCGGAGGTCGAACAGGCGGACGCCGTCGCAGCGCCGTTGCTCGGTGAGGCCTGGGGACGCGCGCGCGCGGAGCAGAGCGGCCTCGAGCAACAGGGCTCGTCCGGCGGGCGCGGCGAGGCCGCGCTCGAGGCCGCAAAGGGGCAGCTCGCGGCCGTGCAGCGCGTCGCCGCAGCCGCGCGCGGCCTCGCAGCGGCGACTGGCGTCGAGGTCGGCGTCGTTGCGAAGGGCACCGCGCGCGTCGCAGTCGACGTCGCACCGCTACGTCGCACCGCTGCACACGCCGCGTTCGAGCGCGGGCGCGCGGCACTACGGCGCGCGCCCGGACTGCGCGACGCGGCGGCGCCGCACGCCGGGACCCCGGTTGCGACGCTGCCGACGAGTCGCTCGCGGCCTTCGCGGCGCTGCAGCGCCTGGCGCTGCAATGGCGGGACCGCTGGTCGCTCCTGCGCGGGTGGACGCGTTACCAGACGACGCGCGCGCGCGCAGCGCGAGGCGGCATCACGCGCCTCGTCGAGGCGCTGGAGCGCGGCGAGCTGCGTGCCGGCCGCGCGCGCGCGACGTTCGAGGCGTTCTTTGCAGAGCGCTTCGCGCTGCACGCGATCTCGGGCGACGAACGCTTGCGCGCGTTCGACGGGCGCGCGCACGAGCGGACGCTCGAGCGCTTCGTGGCGCTCGACGATGAGCGCTTGCTCGCGGCCCGCGAGGAGGTGCGTCAGCGCGCGGCCGCAGCGCGCCCGAGAGCGCTCGACGCCGCCGCGGCTGGCCGCGGGACGGCGCTCGGCGTGCTGCAGCGCGAGCTGACGAAGAAGACACGGCACCTGGCCCTGCGCAGGTTGCTGTCGGAGCTCGGCCCGCTGGCGCGCGAGCTGAAGCCGTGCTTCCTGATGAGCCCGATGTCGGTCGCGCAGTACCTGGCGCCGGACAACCCGCCGTTTGATCTCGTGGTGTTCGACGAGGCCTCGCAGATCCCCGTGTGGGACGCGATCGGCGTCCTCGCGCGTGGCGGCCAGGCCGTCATCGTCGGCGACCCGAAGCAGCTGCCGCCGACGAGCTTCTTCAGCCGCTCGACGGGTGAGGGCAACGATGAGGTCGAGGAGGACGAGGTCGAGGACCTCGAGAGCATCCTCGACGAGTGCCTCGCGGCGCAGGTGCCGTCGCACCGTTTGACCTGGCACTACCGCAGCCGCGACGAGCGCTTGATCGCGTTCAGCAACGCGCGCTACTACGACGGGCAGCTACGCACGTTCCCGGCGAGCGCCGCGGATGGGGTCGGCGTCGCGCTGCGCTTCGTCGAAGGCGGCGTCTACGACAAGGGCCGCTCGCGCACGAACCGGATCGAGGCGCGCGCCGCCGCCGATGAGGTCGTGCGCAGGCTGCTTGACCCTGCGACACGTGAGCGATCGATCGGCGTGGTGACGTTCAGCCAGACGCAGCAGACGCTCGTGATGGACCTCTTGGACGAAGCGCAGCGACAGCACCCGGAGCTCGAGGCCGCGTTCGCCGACACGAACCCAGAGGCCGTGTTCGTCAAGAACCTCGAGAACGTCCAAGGCGACGAGCGCGACGTGGTCATCTTCTCGATCGGCTACGGCCCCGACGCGGCCGGGCGCGTGTCGATGAACTTCGGGCCGCTGAACAAGGACGGCGGCGAGCGCCGCTTGAACGTCGCGGTCACGCGCGCGCGACAGGAGCTGATCGTGTTCACGTCGCTGCGCTCGCACCAGATCGACCTCGCCCGCACGAGCGCGCGCGGGGTGCACGACCTGCGCGCGTTCTTGCGCTACGCGGAGGTCGAGACGGCGCCGATCGCGCGCGGCGGCGCGAGCGAGTCCGAGGACCCGCTGGTCGCCTCGATCGTCGCGCGGCTGGTCGCGCGCGGGTGGGATGTGACGACCGACGTCGGGCGCTCGGACATTCGCATCGACGTCGGGGTGCGCGATCCGGGGGACGCCGGGCGCTTTGCGCTCGGCATCGTGACGGACGGCGCGCACTACGCGCGCTTTGCGACGGCGCGCGACCGCGATCGTTTGCAGGGCGACGTGCTGGCGGGCCTCGGCTGGCGCCTCGCGCGGGTCTTCGCCGTCGATTGGTGGCGCGACGCCGACGCGGAGGTCGCGCGCCTGGAGGCGAGCCTCGCCGCCCTGGGCCTCACGCCGACGCCCTCAACGGAGGCGACGCGGGCGCCCGAGCTCGAGGCTTGACCTCGGGCGCATCGCTCGCGTGGCCCCGCGCGAAAGACAACACATGATCCGTCGTACCCTGGCAGTGCTCGCAATCCTCGTCGTCTGTGCCGTGGGCCTCGGCTCGTGCCGCACCGTTCATCCGAACCGCGACCCCCTGGGGGAGACGCTGCCCACGGTCAGCGGGCAGTCCCTCGAGAAGGTGCCGTTCTCGCTCCCTGGAGAGGTCGCAGGCGCGCCGGCGGTGCTCGTGTTGGGCTTCGTCCAAGACGCGCAGTTCGACGCGGACCGCTGGCTGCTCGGGTTGCTGCAGGCGCAGCTGCCCGTGCGCATCTTGGAGGTCCCGACGGCCCGCGGGCTGGTCCCGTCGCTGATCCGAGGGACGATCGACGGCGGGATGCGCTCGGGCATCCCGAGCGAGGACTGGGGCATCGTCTGGACCGTCTATGGCGAGGGCGCGGACGCGCTGCAACGCTTCACCGGGAACGAGCGCCCGCGCAACGTCCGCGTGCTGCTCCTGGATGGGACAGGGCAGGTCCGCTGGTTCCATGACCGCGGCTACTCTGCGGGCAAGCTGCTGGAGCTCGCAGGCGCCCTGAAAGAGCTCGCGGCTGTGACTCCGGAGTGACTCACCAAGTTCTCGGCCTGCGGTAACGTTGGGGTCGACATGCGACACTCCCAACGACGGCGCGGTCTTGGTCTCCTCGGCTGCCTTGGCCTGGGCCTCCTGCCGGCCTGCACTCTCCCGACTGCTGCTGGCCGTGCGCGCGGCGACTCGAACGAGCCGCCGGCGCCGACGATGGTGACGGCCCCTCCTAGCGACGACGACCTGCGCGCGACCGTTGCGGCAGTCGCCGCGGATTACGGCCGTTGGGGCCGCCTCGAGGCGGTGTTGCACGTCGCTCCGACCGACTGCCGCGCGCCGCTGTCGCCTGGGCGCGCGGCGTCGACGACCCGCGCGATGTGGAGCGCAGGTCCGGAAGCGGCCACGGAGGACGGCGCGCCGAGCGGGCACGGCAAGAAGCTCTATTCGCTCTACGCGCGCGACCCCGCGGCCTATCGCGGCGTGGCCTCCGGGGCGCCGCAGCGAGACCAGGTGATCGTCAAGGCGACGATGCGCGCCGTGCCCTACGTGATGCCTGGCCCGGGGTCCCTGCCGAGCCATGTCGTGCAGACGGAGGAGGGGCTGTTCGTCCCCGGCGAGGCATCGGGGCTCTTCATGATGATCCGCGCCACTGGCCCAGAAGAGGGCGAAGCGGCCTGGCGCTATGCGACGGTCTCGCCGGAAGGAGAGATCACTGCGGCCGGACGCATCGCGAGCTGTGTACGGTGTCACGCGGAGGCGCCGCACGGGGGACTGTTCGGCCTCGGCAGCTAGTGCCTCGCGCTTGAGATGAGCCCCATCCCTACGTCGGATTCGACGCGCCTCAGCGCGCTGCGCTTCCCCTTGATCGTCGCGGTGGTCTTCATCCACGCCAACAACGATCGCGTCGGCCAGCGCGTCGCGGAGACGGCGCCGCTGTTGGAGCGTGTGCTCGGCGGCGTGCGCAGCGCGCTCTCGGACGGGGTCGCGGCGACGGCGGTGCCGCTGTTCTTCCTCGTGTCCGGGTACCTCTTCTTCGGCGGGCTCCGAGGCGCCGCGGGGCTGCGCGCGGCCTACGGCTCGAAGCTGCGCAGCCGCGTTCGAACGCTGCTGGTGCCCTACTTGTTCTGGAACGTCGCGCTGGCGCTGGCGCTGGCCGTTGCGCGCGCGGCGCCCGCGACGCGTGGCCTCCTGTCGGGGGCGCAGGGCGCGTTCCTCGACGCGGGGCCGCTGGGCTGGATCAACGCGGTCCTCGGGATCACGGTGACGCCGGTCGCGTATCAGTTCTGGTTCATCCGCGACCTGATGCTGGCAGTCCTGCTGGCGCCGCTCATGTACGCGTTTGTCGTGCGCGCGCCGCTGGTGGGCCTCGTGTTGCTGGCGGCGCCGTGGCTGACGCACACATGGCCAATCAAGATCCCAGGGGCGGTCGCGCTCTTGTTCTTCTATGTCGGCGGGCTCGCGCGGATGCGCGGCGCGTCGCTGTTTGCGCTCGATCGGGGCTTTGTGGCGGTCGCGTGCGCCTACGGCGCGGTGCTCGGGTGTGAGGTCATGGGCTGGACCGGCGAGTGGTTCCCCTACGTGCACCAGGTGGGCATCGTCTTGGGCATGGTGACGGTGCTCGGAGCGACGCGGCTGGCTGTGACGCGCCCATCGGTTGGAGCGGCGCTGACGACGCTGGCGAGCTCGGCGTTCTTCGTCTTCGCGGCGCACGAGCCGCTGCTGACGATCGCGCGCCGCGTCGCGGCGAAGGCGACCCATGCGGCGCACCCGGCGCTGGACTTCGCGCTCTACCTGGCGCTCCCGACGGTGATCGTGATCGCGCTTGTTGTCATCGACCGCGTGTTACGCCGCGTCGCCCCGCGCTTCACCGCGCTGATCACGGGCGGCCGCTGAGCGGTGGTGCTGGGTGCGCGCGCGCGAGGGCGCGTCGGCTCAGCGCGCCGATGACCGCCAACGCCGCGATCGTCGCGACGCCGCCGACGATCACAACGCGCTGGTCCGCAGCCTGCGACAGGTCGAGGTCCGCCAAGCCAGCCCCCGCGAGCACCACCGCGACGATGCGCGGCGCGAGGCCCACGAGCGAGCCCGCGAGGAACGCCCACGGGCGCACGCCCGACGCCGCAATCAAGAGGTTCGTCGCCGCGAAGGGCATCACCGGCGACAGCCGAATGAGCGCGATGAAGAGCGCCGCGCGCGCGGCGCCGCGCCTCAAGAGGTCCGTGTGCACAGCGCTCGCGCGCGGGTGCGCCGCGAGCTGCTGCAAGAAGCGCTCGCCGACGATGCGACGCACCACGAAGAAGCCGAGCAGGGCCGCGCCGAGCACTCCAGCCACCGCGACCAACGTCCCGCCCGTCACGCCGAACAACAGCCCCGCCACCAACGACGACGCGTGTGTCGGCACCAGCGACAGACCGGCGAGCAACACCGTCCCGAACATCACGCAAGGCACAGCGCCCGCGCCCGCCGCTTCGAGCGGCGGGAACCAGGTCTCCGAGGACGCGGCCAACACCGTCGCGCCGACGAGGGGCCCGAGCGCGGTGAACGCCGCGAGGGGCCCGAGCCGACCGAGCTTGCGCACGAAGCGCACGCTGCTCAGGCCTCTTGCTTCGCGGCGTCGAGGCGTCGTTCGGCCAAGCGCTCGGACGCGATGTTCGTCGCGATCCCCTCGCGCTCCGAGATCGCGAACACCTGCTCGAGGTTCTCGTAGATCGTGTCGATCTTGCGGATCGCGAACGGCTCGTCGTAGCCGCCGGTGCGCAGCTCAACGGACACGTTGATGATCCCGCCCGCGTTGATCACGTAGTCGGGCACATAGAGGATGCCGCGCTGGCGCAGCGCCTCGCCGTGGCGCGGCTCCAGGAGCTGGTTGTTCGCGCAGCCGGCGACGACTTGGCACTTCAGCTGCGGGATCGTCTCGTCGTTGAGGCCCGCGCCGCGCGCGCACGGCGCGTAGATGTCGCAATCGACGGAGAGGTGCGCCTCGTCATCGACCGTCTCGTAGCCGTGCTCGGCGGCGAGCTTCGCGACGCGGTCATCGCGGATGTCGCAGATCGTGATGCGCGCGCCGCGCTCCTTCAAGAGGCGCGCCATCTCCGAGCCGACCGCGCCGACGCCTTGGATCAAGACGTGCTTGCCGGCGAGGTCCTGGGTGCCGAACTTGTGCTGGGCGGCCGCGCGGATCCCGACGACACAACCGTACGCGGTGTAAGGGCTCGGGTTGCCGGAGCCGCCTTCTTCGCGGGAGAGGCCCGTGACGTGGCGCGTCGTCTGGCGCACGCTCCGCAGGTCCTCGATGCCGATGTTCATGTCCTCGGCGGTGATGTACTTGCCGCCGAACTGGTTCACGAAGCGCCCCATCGCCTCGAAGAGGGCCGCCGACTTCACGCGCTCTGGGTCGCCGATGATGACCGACTTCCCGCCGCCGAGCCCGGTGTCCGCCACCGCCGACTTGTAGGTCATGCCCTTCGCGAGGCGCAGCACGTCGAAGAGCGCCTCGTCCTCCGACGCGTAGTCCCAGAGCCGCATGCCGCCCAAGGCCGGGCCGAGGGTCGTGTTGTGCACCGCAATGAGCGCGTGCAAGCCTGAAGCGTCGTCGATGCAACGGGCGACGCGCTCGTAACCCTCTACGGGAATTTCGGTGATCTTCATGGTGGCGGCTTGCGGAGAGGACCTCGGGACGACCCTGGGTCTGAGTTCGACCGACGCCCAGGGTCGGCCAGAGTTTTCGGCGCACGATTCTAGCGTTGGAGCATCCCAAGCGGTGGCTCCGGTGACAGATCGACGCACAGGAGCCTCACCCTGAGCGCCCTGCCGAGGATCCGCGGGCGACGCGCGCGCGGCCCAGGGCCCCTGGACCCGCGCCCCCCGCGCCCCGCGGCGCAGGCTCACGCCAGGAGCCCGCGCGCCACCTCGCCATGCACGTCCGTCAGCCGGAAGTCGCGCCCCTGGTGCCGCCAGGTCAGGCGCTTGTGGTCGAACCCGAGCTGATGCAACAGCGTCGCCTGCAGGTCGTGCACGTGGAGCGCCCCCTCCGCCGGGTGGTAGGCGAAGTCATCGCTGGCGCCGTGGACGTGCCCGCCGCGGAAGCCTCCCCCTGCGAGCCACATCGAGAAGCAGCTGCCGAGGTGATCGCGGCCGTGCCCGTCGAGGCGCGAGATGTCGCCCTGGACAAACGAGGTGCGCCCGAACTCCCCGCCCCACAGCACGATCGTGTCGTCAAGCAGCCCGCGTTGGGCGAGGTCCGCGACAAGCGCCGCCGAGGGCTGGTCCGTGTCACGACACTGGACCTCGAGCTGCGTCATGAGGTTGCGGTGCTGGTCCCAGCCGCTGTGCATGAGCTGCACGAAGCGCACGCCGCGCTCCAAGAGGCGCCGCGCCATGAGGCAGTTGCGCGCGTAGCTGCCCTCGCGCTGGACGTCGGGCCCATACATCGCGAGCGTGCTCGCCGACTCGCGCGAGAGGTCCAGGAGGTCCGGCACGCTCGCCTGCATCTGGAACGCGAGCTCGTACTGGGCCATGCGCGTCGCGATCTCCGGGTCGCCGAACGCGTCGAGGTGCCGCTGGTTCAGCGCCGCGAGGTCGTCGAGCGCGCCGCGCCGCAGCTCCCGCGAAAGCCCGGGCGGATCGGCGAGGTACAGGATCGGATCTCCGCTCGCGCGCAGGCGGACGCCCTGGTGCTTCGAAGGCAGGAAGCCCGCGCCCCAGTAGTGGTCATAAAAGAGCTGCCCGCAGGTGCGGTCTTGGTCCGACGACGTCATCACGACAAACGCCGGCAGGTCCTGCGAGAGGCTGCCCAACCCGTAGACGGCCCACGCGCCGAGGCTCGGGCGCCCTGGGAGCTGGCTGCCGGTCAGCCACAGCGTCACGCCGGGCGCATGGTTGACCGCTTCGGTGTGCAAGGAGCGTACGAGGCACAGGTGATCCGCCACGCCGCCGATGGACGGCAGGAGCGTCGACAGCTCCATGCCAGACTCCCCGTAGCGCTGGAACGGGCGGATCGCGGGCAGGATCGGGTAGCTCCCCTGGCCCGAGGTCATCGTCGAGAGGCGCGCCCGGCGCCGCACGGACTCCGGCAGCTCCGTCATGCGCAGCGCCTCGAGCCCTGGCTTTGGATCGAAGAGGTCGACGTGCGAGGGGCCCCCGCCCTGCCACAGCACAACGACCCGCTTCGCGCGCGGCGGGAAGTGTGGGCCCTGCGGGGCTAGTGCTCCCTGCTGGCCCTGCTGCACGCCGACGTCGCGCCCGAAGCCGTCATCCTGGAGCAACCCGGCCAGCGCGGCGAGCCCGAGGCCCGCCCCGGTCTGCCCCAGGAGAGCGCGGCGCGTCATTCGCATGTCAGGGCCTCGTCGAGGTTGAAGATCGTCAGGCACACCACGGTGAGCGCCGCGTGCGCGGCGCTGTCCAGCGCGACGTCGCGCGCGCTCTCACCGACGGACAAGAGCGCCTCAGCGGCCGCCGCATCCGCGGCAAACCGCTCATGCGCGCGCATGAACCCGCGCGTCAGCACATCGCGCTCGTCCGGCGCGGGGCCGCGCGCGACCACCCGCCTGAACGCGAACTCGACCTGCGCTCCGAGCCCCGCCTCTCTGTGCATCGCCGCCTGCGCGAGCGCGCGCGCGGCCTCGACCCACGTCGGGTCGTTCAGCATCGTCAGCGCGTGCAGCGGCGTCGACGTGACGGACGCGCGCACCTTGCACGCCTGCCGCTGGGAAGCGTCGAACATGTTCCCGGGCGCGACGGTGCGGCGCCAAAACGTGTAGAGGCTGCGCCGATAGAGGGCCGCGCCCGACGACTGCGGATACGTGAACTCGCGCTCCTTGGTGATCGCGAGCCCGTCCCAGATCCCCGGCGGCTGATAGGGATAGACCGGCGGCCCGCCGAGCTCTCGCACCAAGAGCCCGCTCGCGGCGAGCGCCACGTCGCGCAGCAGCATCGCAGGGAGCCGCCGGCGCGCGCCGCGCGCGAGCAAGCGGTTCTCCGGGTCGAGCGCCATGAGCCGCGCGCCACGCTCGCCCGTCAGGCGCGACGACTGGCGAAACGTCGCGCTCGCGACGAGCGTCCGATGCAGCTCCTTCGCGCTCCACCCCCCCGCGCGCAGCGAGACGGCCAATGTATCGAGCAGCTCGGGGTGGCTCGGCGCCGCCCCTTGCGCGCCGAAGTCCTCGGCGGTCTTCACGAGGCCCGCGCCGAACACGAGCTGCCACGCGTGGTTCACCATGACCCGCGCGAACAGCGGGTTCTCGGCGGAGACGAGCCAGCGCGCGAGGCCCAAGCGATCACCGCGCGCGTCGGGGGGCTGCGGCGGCAGGAACGCCGGCGTGCCTGCGGTGACGGCCTCGAGCGGCGCCTCGTAGTTGCCGCGGGACAGCACGTGCGTCTCGCGCGGGCGCGCGTCGGACATGACCATCACGCGCGGCAGCGTCGCGCGCAGCGCTTCGAGCTCGGCGCGCCGCGTGTCCCGCGCGGCGAGCGCGGCCGCGACCTCCGTCGGGGGCGCCGCGGCGAGGAAGGCGGCGCGCAAGCGCGCAGCCGTCTCGGGGCTGCGAGCGCCGGCCTCGCCCGCGATGTCATTTGGCAAGTCACGTGGCAAGTCACTTGGCAGGTCACTCGGCAAGGCGCCGGCGAGCTCGGCTGCGTCTTGCACGGGCAGACCTGCGACACGCGCCTCGAACCAGAGCCCGCCGGGGCCGCCGCCGTTCGCGATCAACACGACGAGCGTGTGCGCGCCCGGCGCGAGGGTCACGCTGACGCGCGCCTGGTCGGGCGCGGCGGCGCGGCTGGCCTTGTCCTCCAACACGAGCGCGCCATCGAGCCAGACGCGCAGCCCATCGTCGCTGCCGAAGTGCAAGGTCACGCCCGCTTCGCTCGCTGAGCCGGGTCCCGGCTCGACCTGCAGCGCGCGGCGGAAGAAGAACGCGGTCGCCTCGCCGGTGAGTCGATGCACCGCGCCGTCGACGAGCTCCGGCCGCGGGGCCCAACCCTTCGCCGCCTCCCACGCGGTCGCGTAAGCGCCGTCGAAGCTGGTCGCCGGGATCGGCGCCGCGGCCTCCCATGGGCCGAGCGACAGCCGGCGCGCATCGGCGAGCGTTCGCGCGGCCCAATCGGCCTCGGCCGCCAGCAGCCCGGGCGCCGCGAGCTGCTGCGTCAGCGCCGCTTCCGCGGCGTCGAGCGCGCCCTCGGCCTGCGCGAGCAACACGCGATCTGCGTTCGAAGGGACGGTAATGAACGGCTCGGCGAGGCGATAGGCGCCGCCCGTGTCGGGTCGCCCCGACTCGGGCACGCGGTTGAAGTAGTCGAAGAGCGCGTAGTACTCGCGCTGCGTCAACGGATCGAACTTGTGGTCGTGGCACTGCGCGCACGCCGCCGTGAGGCCGAGGAAGGTCGTCGCGAACGCATCGACGCGGTCGAACACGATGACGTTGCGTTGCTCTTCTGCGATGCTCCCGCCTTCGCCATTCAAGAGATGGAGGCGCAGGAACGCCGTCGCGACCTGCTGCTCTTGTGCGGCGCGCGCGTCCGCTGCTGGGAGGAGGTCGCCGGCCAGCATCAGCGTCGCCAAGCGATCGAGCGGGACGTCGTCGTTCAGCGCCTGAACGAGCCAATCGCGCCAAACCCATTGCTGGGTGTCGCCGTCCTGCTGGAAGCCGTTGCTGTCCGCATACCTGGCCGCGTCGAGCCAAGGCAGGGCCGCGCGCTCGCCGTAGGCGGGGCTCGCGAAGAGGCGCTCGAGCAAGCGATCGTACGCGTCGGGCCGCGCAGCGCCTCCCGCGGGCCCGTCGGCGGCGCGCGCAGCCGCCTCGCGCGCGACGTCAGCGACGAACCGGTCGACCTCGTCCGGCGTCGGCGGCAAGCCGGTCAGCGTCAGCGTCGCGCGCCGCACGAGCGTGATCGGGTCGGCCTCGGGGGACGGCGCGAGGCCAGCGGCTTCGAGGCCCGCGAGCACGAACCGGTCGAGCGGCTCTCGGCACCAGGCGGCGTCGCGGACCTCCGGGGCGGCCGCGGCCTCTGGCGCGGTCCAGGCCCAGTGCGAGGACCAGCGCGCGCCCTCGTCGATCCAGCGCGCGAGCGTCGCGCGCTCGGCCGCGGAGAGCTCCTTGCCGGAGCTCGGCGGCGGCATGCGCTGGCGCGCGCTCGGGTGCTCGATGCGTGCGACGAGGGCGCTGTCCGCCGCCGCCCCGGGCACGACCGCGCGCCGCCCCGACTCCGCGGGCATGAGCGCGTCCTCGCGCCGATCGAGCCGGAGCCCCGCTTCCCGCGCGGCTTCATCGGGGCCGTGGCAAGCGAAGCAACGGTCGGCCAGGAGCGGCGCGACCTCCCGCGCGAAGTCGACCGGTGGCGCGGGCGCTCTCAGCCCAGCAGGGGGGAGCTGCACCGCGCTGAGCAAGACGACGGAGAGGGGGAGCATCGCGGGTCAGGGTAGCGCGCAAGCCGAGATGTTGCCGCCTGCGCTCGCGCCGCGCCGGTTAGCCTGGAGGTGATGCAAGTGACGATCCTTGGGAACCCCGAGTACGGCGAGCTCTCGGTGCGCCTCGACCCGGGCGAAACGATCACCACCGAGGCCGGCGCGATGAGCCGCATGTCGCCCTCCCTCGAGATGCGCAGCCGCGTGATGGGCGGCGTCGTGTCGGGGCTCGGGCGCAAGCTGTTCGGCGGCGAGTCCTTCTTCGTCGCGGAGTACGGCGGCGCGCGCGGCGGGCAGCTCTCGCTGTCCCCCGGGCTGCCGGGCACCGTGTGCCACCAGCGAATCAGCGGCGACGTGCTGTGGCTGACCGCGGGCAGCTTCCTGGCGTGCACCGCAGGCGTGACGGTCCGCGCGCGCTTCGGCGGCGTGAAGGCGCTCTTCAGCGGCGAGGGCGCGACGCTCTTGCGCGCCGAGGGCGAGGGCGACCTGTGGTTCAACGCGTACGGCGCCGTCGTCGAGCGCGAGCTCGATGGCGAGCTGACGGTCGACACCGGCCACGTCGTCGCGTGGGAGCCGAGCATCAACTACACGATCGCCGGCTTCGGCGGCTTGAAGAGCACGTTCTTCTCGGGCGAAGGCCTGACGATGAAGTTCAGCGGCCGCGGCAAAGTCTGGCTGCAATCGCGCAACCTGCCTGCGACCGGCGGCTGGCTGTCCCCGTTCTGTGTCGGCTGAGAGGCGCGCCATGAAGATCGACATCCTCGCGCGCGGCGCGTTCACCTCGGCGCTCGTCCATTTGCAGCCTGGCGAGCGCTTTCAATCCGAGTCGAGCGCGATGTTCCGCGCCTCGAGCAACATCGACATCGACGTCACGACGCGGCCCAAGGGCGGCGCCGGCGGCGTGCTGGGCGGCCTCAAGCGCTTGATCGCCGGGGACAGCTTCTTCCTTTCGACCTACACCGTCGACAATGGCCAAGCCGGCGAAGTGGGTCTCTCCCCGACGTTGCAGGGCGAGGTGCGCCATGTCGCGGTGTCGCGCGCAGCGGGTTGGACGTGCGCCGGCGGCAGCTATTTGGGCTCGGACGCGCACCTCTCGCTGGACCTCGAGTTCCAGGGCCTGAAGGGGCTCTTCAGCGGCGAGCGCCTCTTCTTCGTCAAGGTCACGGGCGAGGGCGACCTGCTGGTCAACGCCTATGGGCACATCACGGAGGTCGAGGTCGACGGCGAGCTGATCGTCGACACCGGGCACGTGGTCGCGTTCGAGTCGCAGCTCGATTACACGCTGTCGAAGGTCGCGGGCTCTTGGGTGCAGTCGTACCTCGCAGGCGAAGGCTTTGTGCTGCACTTCAAGGGCCACGGCAAGCTGCTGGTCCAATCGCACAACCCAAAGGAGTTCGGCGGACTCCTGGGCCGTCACTTGCCCCCGCGCCGGAGCTGAGCATGCGTTACACCATCGAACAGAGCCCGAGCTATGGCTACGTCGACGTCCAGCTCGACGCCGGGGACACGCTCGTCGCGGAGTCGGGCGCCATGGCGTGGATGGAGGGCGCGCTCGACGTCGCGACCTCGACGCGCGGCGGCCTCTTGACGGGCCTGAAGCGCAAGCTCTTGAGCGGCGAGTCGTTCTTCCAGAACACGTACACCGCGCGGGGTCCGGGCGGGCGGATCGCGCTCGCCCCGGGTCCTGCGGGCGATGTGATCGCGCACGAGCTCAACGGCGAGTTGCTATTGGAGCGCGGCGCCTACCTGGCCTCTGCGCCGACCGTCGAGGTCAACTCGAAGTTCCAAGGGCTGAAGGGCCTGTTCAGCGAGGGCGTCTTTGTCCTGCGCTGCACGGGCCACGGGGTGCTCTTCTTCGCGTCCTACGGCGATATCCAGCCCGTCGATGTCGACGGCGAGTACGTCGTCGACAACGGCTATGCCGTCGCGTGGGAGCCGACCCTTGAATACCGCGTGACCCGCGCGCGCCGCATCCGGTCGTTCCTATTCAGCGACCAACTGCTGCTCCGCTTCTCGGGCCGCGGCCGCGTCTGGATCCAGAGCCGCAGCCCGCGCTCGCTCGCGAACTGGGCGCACCCGTTCCGGCGCGTCGAGCGCAAGAACGACTGAACGCGGCGCGCCGCTGCCGCTGGTGGTCCTCCGTCGGCACAGCCGTCGGAGGCGCACCCGTGGCAAGGCGGTGCGCTCCAGCCGAAGCATGGCGCGGGTCCGATCGGCTCGCGCACCTGTCACTCGAAGCGGATCGCGATCGCGTCGGTGAAGTTTGACGTGGCGCTCCCCGCTGGCGACGCGTCGCGGAACCAGCATTGGAACCTCCACGTCTCGCCAGGCGCGACGGCGACGCTGCCGGTCGGGCTTGGCATCGAGAGCGCGTCGACGTTGGCGGCCATCGAGCCGGCCGCGCCGGTGTTCGCGATCGCCCCGCCGACGACCCGCCCGATCGAACCGCCCAAGCAGAGGGTGCCGGCGCTGCCGCCCGGCATGACCACGAGGCCCGCGTCGCGGCTCGCGATGAAGTAGCCGAACGCGAGCTGTGTCAGCCCCTCTGCCCTCAAGACGATGTTGTTGGCGAGCAGCGTCGGGAAGCCGGTGGCCGAGATCACGCCGCGACGGCCGGAGGCATTCAGCGCGGCCGGGCCGCACTCCGACGCGCCGATCGCGCCGTTCGCCGCGCCAGCGAGGACGCTGAACCCGTAGCGTGAGCCCTCGTTCGCGATCGTGCCGAGCACCACGGCATCCGGCACGCCGTCGCCAGTGACGTCACCTAGGTCGACGTCCAGGACCGAGCCGGCCGCGCCGAAGCGCTCGTGAGGGGTGAACCCTCCCAGGCCATCGTTGCGCAAGAGCGAGATGTCACTGGACGCTCCGTTCGCGACCACGACGTCCAAGTCGCCGTCCCCGTCGACATCCGCGATGTCCATCGAGTTCGTCCCGTTGAAGTCACGGCTGTACGCCGCGCGGTGCCGCTGCGGGCTCGCGAACCCGCCCGCGCCGTCGCCCATGAGGATCCAGACCGCGGCGCTCTCCGTCGAGCGCTGCTGCTGCGTCACGACATCGAGGGCGCCATCGCCATCGAGATCGGCGAGGCGGACCCGGCGCTGACCCTCGGGCAACGTGATCGTCGTCGGAGGCGCGAAGCCGCCGCCGCTGACCCCCATCCTGACGTCTACGCCGAAGGTCGTCGCCGTCACGAGATCTACGTCGCCGTCCCCGTCGAGGTCCCCGCCAGCGACGCCCCACGCGCCGTCGGCCAAGAGGACCGGCGCGGCGAAGGCGCCGCCGCCCACGTTCTCCGCCACGTACAGCGAGTTCTGAACGGAGCCGAAGCAGTTCAACGCCTCGGCGACGACAGCGTCAGGGTCGCCGTCCGAGTCGACGTCGACGAGCGTCAGGTCCCAGGAGCCGCACGTCGACAAGGTCCAAGACTGCTGCGGACCGAACGATCCGGTGCCGTCGTTGAGGCGCGTCTCGAGGTCATAGGGCGGGCCGTCCGGATCGTCGATCCACGCGAGGTCTAGGTCGCCGTCCACATCGAGGTCGACGAGCTGCACGCGCCGCCCTGCGCGCGGCGTCGAGTAGTTCGTTGGCGCGGAGAAGGTCCCATCGCCCGCGTTCCTGGAGACCCGGAGGACGCCGCCAAAGCCGGAGAGGCCGCCGACCAAAGCCACGTCGAGGTCGCCGTCACCGTCGAGATCGCCGAGCGCAAGGTCTCGTTGCCCGATGTTGCCATGGTCGAACGTCGGGGCCGGGGGGAACGTCATCTGGCCTTCGTTCCGATGGATGGAGGCCGTCGCGGACCCCGCATCGACCGTCCACAGGTCCAGCGCGCCGTCGAGGTCGCTGTCGCCTGCGAGCACCGAGCACGGCGCCTCGCCACACGCGCGCCACGTCCCCGGCCCGAGGCTCGCCGTCGAGACGAAGGGCGCCGCGCGGTTCTTCAAGGTCGCGAAGCCGCTCGCGGTGATGACGGCGAGGTCGTCGTACCCGTCCGCGTCGAAGTCCGCCGCGGTGAGCGCCGCGTGACCGACAGAGAAGCTCGTGGTCGGCGCCAGCAGGGCGGGGCCTAGGCCCCCGAGCCCGTCGTTCGAGAAGAGCGCCACTGCGCCCGGGCTCGTCGCCCCCGGCGGGTTCATCCGCGTCGATGCGCTGGAATAAGCGACATCGAGGTCGCCGTCACCGTCCAGGTCGAGCAACGCGACCCCCGAGTCGACATCCGGGATCGCTCCAGGGATCGAGTGCGTCACCGCCGGCGCGAACTGGAGGGCGCCGCCCGGCGCTGGCGTGTCGTTGCGCAGGACGCTCAAGCGCTGCACACCGCATGCAACGACGAGGTCGAGGTCTCCGTCCGCGTCCATGTCTCCCGCGGCGATCCGCCAGGGGCGAATGGCGAACGGACTCGCGGTCGGATCCGCGGCCGGCACAGTGACGCGGCTCGGGAAGGTCCCTGTGCCCGAGTTCAAGAGCACGCTGACCGTGGTCCCGACGGCGACATTGCCGCCGTGGCGCGCGACCGCGATGTCGATGTCCCCGTCGCGGTCGAAGTCGCCCGCTGCGAGCCCTCGCAGGCCCTGCCCGACGACCGTCCGCGTCGGCGCCGCGAGCGTCCCGTCTCCCTGGTTGCGATGGACGGCCAGCGTCGTGACCTCGCCGTTGTTCCCAAACTCGGAGACCACGAGGTCGAGGTCCCCATCGCCATCGACGTCCGCCATCAGGACCGCCTGGGCGGCAGGTGACGCGTAGTGCACCGGAGCTGCGAGGCCTTTGTCGGTGGCGAGGGAAACGGAGAGCGTCGGCGCCTGGAACCAGGACACGACCGCCAAGTCCGGGCGACCATCCCCGTTGAGGTCACCGAGGGCAGCGGCGCTCGGGTGCAGGCCGGCCGCGGGCTCGAGCGTAGGAGCGCTCGCGCTACCTGCGGCATCGCCGACGCTGAAGGCGCGCCACGCTTCGAACGGGCCCTGAGCGGCGGTCGACGGCGAGACGGCGAGGGCGCAGAGCGACCCGAAGACGAGCACCGAAGCGCGGCGCCGTCGCGGGGCGACCTGTGGCGCTCCGGTGGTTCTGGTGTGCAGGCTCGCGCCGAGGGTCGGTACTTGCATGCCACTTCGGTGCAAACCACGTGCCAGCGCGCAGCAGGCCCCTGGCGGCCATCCGTGGGGGACCGATTCCAAGACCTGGACGAGATGGACGTACTCGGCCGAGTGCGGCCCTGGACCTGTCAGAGCGGGACCTCGAGCGACGCCACTTCATCGAAGAGCGAGTGATCTTGACGCCCGACAACCAACAGGAGCGCCCCCGCGGCCTCGCCCTGAGGCGAGATCGCGGGGGCGCTGCGAGACCCTTGAAGCGCTGCGAGCTCATTCCAGCGCAGGAAGAGGCCGCAGCGCGTCGTTCAGGCCAGCTCCATCACTGGAAGACCACCTGCACGCCGTTCGTGAAGTTGCTGGTTGACACACCCGCCACGGAGTCGCGCGACCACGCCTGAAAGTTCCAGGTCTGGCCCGCGAGGACGGCGACCGGCCCCGTGGGGGTCGGCATGGCCGTGAGGTTCGCGGTGGCCTCGATGACGCCAGCCGCCCCGCTGAAGTAGATCTGCCCGCCCACGCCGCGACCGATCGACCCACCGAGGCACAAGGTCCCCAGGCCGCCCATATGGAGCGGAACGAAGGCCTGGGTCATGGAAGCCAGGAAGAACGCGTAGGCGTTCACAGGCAGCTGCTCGGCGACGAGCGTCACGTCATTCTGTGCCACCATGGTGGACCCGAACGCAGCGATCGTGCCCGGGAGGCCCGTGGAGTTCGGAACCGCGAGGCAGTAAGCAGAGCCGATCGGCGCGGCCGGGACGGCCGCGAGGGCGAGGTCCGCCATCAGGATCCCGTTGCCGCTGTTGTTCTCGAACCCAGGCGCCTCGATGTCGAGGCAGCTGGACTCGAGGATCGAACGAATCTCCGTGTTCGTGAGCGACGGGTTGCGCTGCTTGACCAGCGCTGCGATCGCTGCCGCGTGCGGCGCGGCCGCGCTAGTTCCATAGAACGGGTTGAGCCCGCTGTTCGTCGGCAGCGTCGTGACCACGCCGTCCGCGGCGGTCAGCGCTGGCGTCTGGACGGTCATGCCGCCGCTCGCGAGGAAGTTACCGGGCGTGATCGGCGTGCCGTTCGGAAGGTAGAACATCTTGTGTGGACCGTCCGACGACGAGTTCTCCGTCATCGACGCGGTCGAGAACGGGTTCGGGAAGACGGCCGGGGCTTCGCTCGCCGCGACGCAGATGCAGTTCGGCGTTCCGGCGTGGCCGATGGTCTGGCCCGCGGTTCCGATGAGCAGGGGGCCGCCGGTGAAGGAGAGCCGCAGGTAGCGATCAGCTGCCGAAGCGCCGAACTTCACCACCACGATCCGCTCTCCGGGCTGTACGCCGTAGACGAATTCGAACGGCTCCTGCGTCCCGTTCTGGGGGTCCGTCGATGACGACACGACGGCCGCTCCAGCGGCATCGAGCACAAACAGGTCATAGTCGTTGCTCGACGAGTTGTACTCGTCGCTCCATTGCAGCGTGCCGTCCGAAGTGTCGCTGACCATGGCGTTCCACGTCTGGCTCCCGAAGCTGTGCACGCGGCCTGCGCCGGCGAGCGGGCCCGCCCCGGCGCCACCATCGACGAAGTCCCCTTCCCACGTCGTCGAGTTGTTGCGGTAGAGGCTGCCCTCGTTGCCAGACGAAGAGATGTACACCGCGCCGCTCGCGACGACCGTGTTGACAGCCTGGCCGATCTCGTCGTCCTGGAACTGCCACTCGTTGCGATAGGAAATGTCGTCGACGATGATGTCGCAGCCAGCCGCGCGAAGCTGCAGGATCGAGGTGGCGAATGCCGCTTTCCCGCCCTCTGCGGAGGCAAAGAAGAGCTCCGCCCCCGGCGCCAGGTCGTGAACGATCTCGCTCATCGCCGTGCCCTCGCCGCTTCCGCTACCGAACAGACCCGGCAACACGGTGAACGTCGGCGGTAGATCCCCGAGGCTGATCGAGTTGGCGGAGCCGTCGGCGCTATCGGAGATGACTCCGACCTTGACCCCGGTGCCATCCACGCTAAACGTCGTCCGTGAGGCTGCCGCGTTGTGGGCCACGTCGCCCTCGCTCGTCACCGAGCCCGTGTGACGGGTCGGCTGGTGACCCTTGCGGATGCGCGCCACATCGGCGCGGCGGCTCAGCTCGAGAAGCGCAGTCGGAAACACGCGCGCGCGGATCGACTCGAAGCGGACCGACTCGAATTCCACGACGCCTCCGGCTTCGACGATCGCCGCGCGTAGCGCTGCGCTGGGCTTGCAGGCGAGATCGACGACGACGCGCCCGTCTGGTTCAGCGGCGATGCGCGAGACGATCGAAGGCGCGCCATCGACAGCGCGCCGGCCTGTGGACTCGCGCGCCAAGTACAGCAGGTTCGATTCCAGCTTCTGCTCTGCGGGCGTACGCGCGTGCTTCTCCTGGTGGATGGCTTCGATCTGCAGCCGGACCGATTGGGGAAGGTCTTGCGCGGCGGCTGCACCGAGCGTGCAGGTCAGGCCGAGCAAGGCGCGAATGAAGGAGACCAGTGAGAGTCGGTACATTGGAGTGAAGACGCTCGAGCGTCGAAGGGAACAAGCCTGCAAAGTTGGGAGAAAGCGGTGGTCGCTGAGCTTGGCGGCGATCCCTGCCAGTCATCGCGCCGCGTGGTGCCTGGCACCGATGCGGAGGGCGCGTGCGCGACTCGCCGGATGGAGGCGGTCGCAGCTGCAGAGCGAGCCCACACAGGCTAGCCGCTCTTGAGGGCCGATGCCTGAATCCCAGAGAGATGCTCGACTTGCCCACCGACAACCTGGCCAGGCCTCGCTCACACATGCGGCGATCAGGCACGTCCTGCTCGATGGCCCGGGTGGTGATGGCCAACGCGCTTTCCTGGAAACAGCCCCGGTACAACCGCGCGCTGCCGCCTCATGTCGAGCGCGAGCTGCGCGCAGCGATCGCCTGCGCCTTCTGGCGCACGCGGTGCCCAAGCGACGGGCTGGACCACCTGGTCGCGTATCGCCGCGGGGGCCGCGCTCTGTGCCCGTCGCGCTGCGGCCGCCGGATTGCGGAGGTCGACGCGCGACCTGAAGCCGAACGTGATCCCGTGCCTGCCAGTGCGGCAATGGGCTCGTCGCTCCCCTTGGGCGTTGCGTCATCGATGGAGCGCGGACCCTGAGTCTGGCGGCGCCGCCGCAAACGCCTTCCACGACACGGTCTTCGCTCGGCACGCGCGCGAGGCCGAGGCTGCTCGATGCGGCACCTGGCCTACGTCGAATCAACTCTCTGAGAGACCATAGTTTCACAGGACTGGGCCGGGTCAGGGGGCCTAAGCAGTGAGCGTCTGGCCGCGACCGCCTCGAAGTGCTCGCGCTGCAGCCCGCGCTCGCGCGCGACGTGGGGCGCACCCGCTGCGCGGCGTCGCGCGAAAGGAGGGCTGAACGCGGCGGGCCACTGCCTCCGCGCCGCGCGGCGGCGTACCCTCTCGCGTCGATGCACGCCCCCGAGCCTCCCACGCCGCCGCCCCACGGGCAGGGAGGCGGTCCGCGCCCGCCTTGGTCGGGGGCGCTCGGGCCCGCTGGGCTCGCGTGCCTCGTGCCCTGGTCCAGCGGCCCGGATCCGCGCCTCGACGGGCTCGTACGGCTCTCGGTCGCGCGGCTCGCTGCGGACGGCTCCTGGGAGGGGCGCGAGGTCGCTACGCGGCCGTTTGTCGTCGGCGAAGCCGCGGGGGTGCACAAGCGGCTCTGGCAGAGCTTTGGGGTCGACGCCGCTGCCCTGGCCGACGCGCCGCCGCCCGCGGACGCGTGGCGCGAGCTGCGCGAGTTCATCGGCGAGCGAGTGGTCCTGGCCCCCGACGGCGAGCTCGCCGCCGCGTGGGTGCGCGCCCTGGACGAAGAGTGCGGCTTCCAGCCGAGCGGAGACGACCCACAGCCGACGCTGACCGTCATCGGCCTCGAGGAGGTCGCGCTGCTGCTGATGCCGGGCCGCCTCGCCCTGCGCCGCGACGGCCTCGTGCGCGCGCTGCTGCCCAGCGACGTCGCGCCATCGCCGCCGGGCGCGCTGTCGCCCCCGCACGTGCTGTACGCGCTGACCGACCTCGTCGCCCGCTTCCAAGGCCGAGGGCCGACGACGCTCGCCCTCGCGACACGCGGCTGGACGCGCGCCGCGCAGACGTTCCAAGCGACCGACGTCGACGCCGCGCGGCGCCTGCGCATCGTAATGGACCTCGTCGACCGCCCGTCGCGCTGGTCGCGCGACCTCGTCGAGCTCGCGCGTGTCGAGCTCAACGACGAGCTCCTGACGCGCGCGTCGACGATCGAGCTCGGCGACGAAGACCCGCTGGCCGCGCTCGACCCGGCGTGGACGCGGGACTCGCACCACGACGCCGCGGAGCTCGACAGCCCGCCGCTGCCGCCCGACCGCGAGGACCCAGCGCCGTTCGCCCCCGAAGACCTGCGCGTGCTCGATGAGGTGTTCAAGGAGCACCTGCCGACGATGTTCGGCGCGCCGGGCTCGTACAGAAAGAGCCAGCACCGCGTCGCCGAGGCGATCGCCAGCGCGCTGGGCGACGACGCGTTCATCTTGGTGCACGCGCCCACGGGGACCGGCAAGACGCTCGCTTACTTGCTGCCTGCGCTCCTGTTCGCGCGCCGCTACGACATGCGCGTCGGCGTCGCCACGTACACACGCGCGCTGCAAGAGCAAGCGATGGACCGCGAGGTGCCGCGCGCGCTCGCGGCGCTCGGGCGCGCCGGACAAGCGCCTGGGTTCCGCGTCGCGACGCTGAAGGGCCGCGAACACTCGCTGTGCTGGCGCGCGCTGCGGGCGACGTCGCCAGGGCGCCACGACGAGCCCGAGACGTGGCTCGCCTGGACGGCGCTGGCGCTGTTCGCGCTCTCCGACGTCGACGGCGACCTCGATCGATTCCCGCAGCGCCCGCCGATCCGACTGACGGCAGCGAGCCCGTGGCGCGCGCGCATGGGCGCGCTGCTGCGCCAAGTCCGCGCGCGCGCCGGGTGCTGCTCACACGCGGACGACCGCCAGCGCTGCGCCGCCGAGGTGTCGCGCCGCAAGGCCGAGCGCAGCCACGTCGTCATCACGAACCAGGCGTTTGCGCTCGCGCGGCCCGAGTTCTTCCGGCGCATCATCTTCGATGAGTGCGAGCACTTGCACGACCAAGCGGGCAGCGCCTACAGCACGCGCTATGCGCTGACCACGGCGCTGGACGCGGTCATCAGGATCTCCGTGCCAAACGCGCGCACGAGCGGCGCGCGCGGGGAGCGCGGCGGCGGCGCGCTGGACCGCCTGAAGCGCGCGCTCCCGTTGGGCTCTTCCATCGCGGACCGGACGGACGCCGCGCGCGGCGAGGCCAATCAGCTGCTCCTGGGCCTCGGGCGGCTCGAGCGCGAGCTCGAGCGCTATGAGGCATGGCGCGATGAGCGGCTCGCGACGCTCGATCCGCGCCACGCGCACGCGCTGTTCCGCGTCTACGCCGAGGGCCTCGACAGCGGCCGCAGCGACCGGCTCCACCAGCCTAACGAGGACGACACGCCGAGCGACGACGGGCGCGAGGACGAAGAGGTCGACGTGCACGCCGAGCGCTTGAGCAGCAGCACGACGTGGGACCCCAGCGAGGTCCACGCCCGAGCGGCCACGCGCTGCGACACAGACGAAGCGGCCGCCCCCATCAGCGGCCTCGTCTTCGCGCGCGAGCGGGTCGCCGCGAGCGCCGGCCGCCTCGACGGCTGGCTCACGACGCTCGGCGAAGAGCTCGCGCTGCTGCACCTGCGGCGCATCGGGCGCGTCCGGCGGGCGCTGGAGCTCGGGCGACAGGACCTCGCAGAGCTGGGGGCGGCGCTCGGGCAATGGCTGCCCGTCGACGCCTCGGTGCCGCGCCTCTCACGCGGCACGTTCCACGACGTCGAACGCAACGCGCGCGGCGAGCTCGTCCTGTCCGCGCGTGTTCTCTTGCCCGACCGGCTGCTCGGGCGCGAGGTGCTGCCCAAGTTCGCGTCGGCCGCGTTCGTGTCGGCGACGACCAAGCTCGGCGGCAGCTTCGAGATCGCGCGCAAGTACCTCGGCCTCGATCAGCTCGCAGCGTCGATCCCCGGCGTGCCGGCTGGGACCGTGACCGTCGACTACGACCCCGCCGAGCTCCACCGCGAGGACCCAAACGTGCCGCCGGGCGAAGTCGTGCGCCCCGACATGCCGCGCGAAGTGCGCACGATGTCCGCGCCAGAGGTGTTCGACTATTCGCGCGTCCTGATCGGGGTACCGCTCGACCTGCCCTCGCCACAGCGCGAGCGTGAAGCTTGGCTCGCGCGCATCGGAGCCTGGCTCCCGACGTTCGCCGAGCACACGGGCGGCCGGATCCTCGCGCTGTTCACGAGCCTCGCCGACGTGCGCGCGCTCGCAGAGCGAATGGCGCCGGAGTTCCGCGCGCGCAGCCTGCCGCTCTACTGGCAAGGCATGGAGGGCGCGGGCAAGGAAGAGCTCGCCGATCAGTTCCGCGAGCGCGTCGAGGCGACGCTGCTCGGCGTCGACACGTTCTGGTACGGCGCAGACTTCCCCGGGGATACGCTCGAGGTCGTGCTGATCGCGCGCCTGCCGTACGGCGTGCCGGACCGCTTCCATTTCGCGCAGTGCGCGGTCTTGGGTGAAGGCGTCCAGCGCCATCGCATCTACATGCCGCGCGCGCTCTCGAAGTTCCGACAGGGCTTCGGCCGCTTGATGCGCCGCGCGAGCGACCGCGGAGCGGTGCTGTCCTTGGACCCGCGCCTCGCGGACCGTCGGCACGCTGCGTTCCTGCGGGAGCTGCCGCTGGCGCGCAGCGGCGTCCCCGGCAGCGAACGCGGCGCGGCGTACGTGCAGGGCTCGCTCGCCGAGGTCACGCGCGCGACGCTCGCGCACCTCGGGCGCGGGCCGCGTACGACGCAGGCCCAACTGACGCCAAGCGGGCCCCTAGAGGGCGCAGCAGCCGCGCCCGCCCACGGGCGCCAGGGACCGCCGCAGGACCCCCAGCTCGGGCCCTTGCCGGCGCCCCAGCAGGGGCTCGAGCACGGCCCTAGCGCAGCGCCGGAACGACCTGGACCCCTCGAAATCGACGTCGATGACCTCCCCTTCTGATCTGACACCGCGCCCCGCGAGCCCCGCCGCTGCGCACCCATCGACCGCCGGGGAAGCGCCGCCGCGCGCCCCGCTGACGTGGACGGAGGTGCGCGTCGACACGCCGTTGGGCTGGGGTGAGCTCGTCGCCGAAGCCCTCGCCGTCGGCCCATGCACGAGCGTCGTGTTCGGGACAACCAGCATCGCCGCGACGCCGCCGGCGGACGGCTGCGAGGTCGTACGCACGTTCGTCTCGTCCGCGCACGACACCCCCGAGCTCCGCTCCGCGCTCGCCGTCGCGCTCCGGTCGCTGGCCGACGTCACGGGCATCGAAGAGCTGCGCGACCTCGCGCCGACCTTCAAGGCGCTGCCGCCCGAGGACTGGGCGACCAGCTGGAAGAAGTCGTGGAAGCCGTTCCGCGTCGGGGACATCGTGCTGCTCCCGCCCTGGCGCGAGGACGCGCCGCCGCGGCCGACCGATCGGCGCCTCACGCTCCAGCCAGGCGGCGCGTTTGGCTCGGGCCGACACGCCTCCACCCGCACCGTCTTGCGGGTCATGCAGGGCCTCGTTCAGCCGGGCGCGCGGGTCCTCGACGCGGGCTCGGGTAGCGGGATCCTGTCGGTCGCCGCGTGCCTCCTGGGGGCCGAGAGCGCCTTGGGCTTCGACATCGACCCGATGGCAGTGCCCGAGGGCGAGCAGCTCGCAGATTGGAACGGTGTGTCCGCACGCTGCCGCTTCCTGCTGGGCGATTTCAGCGTCTTGGGCCCCGCCGACGCAGGCCCGAACACCGCCTTCGACCTCATCTTTGCCAACATCTACGCCGACGTCCTCCAGGCGCACGCGGCCGACATCCACGCCCGCCTCGCGCCCGGCGGCCGCTTCGTGTTCAGCGGCTGCCGCTTCGATCACGTGGACGCGACGCGGCCGGTGCTGCGCGAGGCCGGCCTCGAGATCGAAGGCGAGCACCCGCGTGGCCGCTGGTGGACGTTTGTAGGGCGCCGCCAGCGCTGACGCGGACGGCGCGACGCGCGCGGTCTTCGTGTAACGCACTGAGCCTCCCGGCCGGCACGTATCGGGCAATCGCGCTGTCGCGTGATCCGCCCCCACCCAGCGCGTTACGCTGCGCCGATGGCCCTGCGCCCCATCGTCGTCGTGCTCGCCCTCGTGGCATGCTCGAGCCCGCCTCCGGTCCGGGTCGAGCCCTACGTCGACGAGCTGCTGCAGGCCGCGCGGGCCGCGATCGGCTTCGATGCGCTGCAGTCCCACCCGGGCGGCTTCGAGCTGATCGGGGATCGGGGTGACGCGCGCAACACGACCTCGTTCCGCTTCAGCTTCGACGTCGCCGGGCGCTCGATCCTGGACCTCGCCGGCGACCGCCCCTCGGCGGAAGGCTGCGACGGCATACGCTGCTGGAGCCAGGACCCCAGCGGCCTCGTGCGCGAGCTCGACTTCGGCGAGGCCGAGCGCGTGCGCTGCGAGGCGTGGCTGCGGACAGGTCTCTGGCTCGATCCCTGGGTCCCGCGCTTCACGTCGCGCATCGAGCGCGGCGCGAGCACCGTAGGCCGCACGGCGATCGCATTGGCGCGCCCCGACACGCCCTTCCGCGCGCGCGTCTGGATCGACACGGAGACGTTCTTGCCGCTCGAGTACGAGCTCAGCGGTGACGCGCGGCGCGTCCGCCTGGAGGACTGGACGCGCGTCGCGGGCGCGCGCCTGCCGCGCCGCTTCGTGCACGTGCTCCCCGAGGGCAACGAGGTCGTCGAGCAGGTGACGCTGGCAACGCCGACCGACTACCCGAGCTTCGGGCCGCCGCGCAGCCATGCGCGCGACACGGAGTTCGCGCCCGCAGCCGCGCCGGACCTCGACGCGGCGCTGGGGCTGGATGGACGGCTGTACGTGCGCGCGCTGCTCGACGGCGCGCGTCCGGTGACGTTGCTCGTCGACTCGGGCTTCGGCGCGAGCGCGATCGAGCCCGCCCTCGCGGACGAGCTCGGCTGGTCCCGCGTCGGAGCCGCCGCGCTGAGCGGCGTCGGCGGGCGCAGCGCGTCGGGTTGGCGGCGATCGAACTCGATCACGCTGGGCCCGATGAGCGTCACCGGGCTCGAGTTCGTCGAGCTGCCTGGGACCCACGCCGCCGAGGCCGCAGGCTTCGCGGTCGACGGCGTGCTCGGCGCCGATGTGCTCTCGCGCGCCGTCTTCGAGCTCGACCCCGAGCTCGGTCGCCTGCGCGCCTTTGATTCGAGCCGTTGGGAGCGCCCGGAGCTCGATTGGCGCGCCGTCCGCTTCGACAACGCGACCCCGTGTGTCGAGGCGCAGTTCGGCACAGCGGCGCCGCTCTGGCTGCGGATCGACACCGGCTCGAGCGACTCACTCAGCGTCGCGCCGTGGGCCGTCACGCAGCTCAAGTTGGCGCCTTCGGTCACCGACCTCGAGTCCGTCTTCCTCGTCGGGCCCTTTGGCTCCGTGCGTGGCTGGCGCGGCGAGCTCGCGCTCGTCGAGCTCGCGGGGGTGCGCTTCGAGCGCCTCGCGGCGACGTTCCTCGACTCCACCGGCCGCGGTGGCCCGCTCGACAATCCCTGGGTCGCTGGCAACGTGGGCCTTCCCGCCCTGCGCTCGACCCGTCTCTACCTCGATCTTCCCCGACGCAAGCTCGCGCTCGCATCCTCACATTGAAGCTCCTCTTCCTGTCGCAACGGGTGCCCTACCCGCCCAATCGCGGCGACAAGATCACGACCTGGCGCCTCGTCGAATGGTTGGCGCGCGAACACTCCGTCGAAGTGCTGGCCTTCGCCCACGAGCCCGCGGACTTCGAGGCCGCGCGTGTCCTGACCGAAGAGAAGGGCATCCCGACGACCGCGATTCGGCATGACGAGCGCCGCAAGAAGCTGGCCGCGTTGCCGCTCCTCTTGACGAACAAGCCTTTGACGCTCGGCGTATTCAGCTCGCGGCAGCTGCACGCCGAGGTCGCGAAGCGCGCGCCGGAGGTCGACCTCGCCTACGCGTATTCGTCGTCGATGGGCGCCTTCCTGGAAGGCCGCGGGATCCCGTGGGTCATGCACTTCGCAGAGCTCGACTCGGACAAGTGGAAGCAATACGCAGAGCGCCACAAGTTCCCCATGAGCGCGGTGTACCGGCGCGAATATCGGACCCTGCGCAAGTTCGAGGACCGCATCGCGCGCGAAACGCTGTCGAACGTGCTGTGCACCCCGCTCGAGCAGCGCATCTTCGAGGACGCAATCCCTGGGGCGCCCTCGACCGTGATCCGCAACGGCGTCGACCTCGCGTACTTCAGCCCGGAGCGCTCCACCGCGGAGCCAGGCCACATCGTCTTCACCGGGGTCATGGACTACTTCCCCAACGTGGACGGCTGTGTCTGGTTCGTGCGCGAGATCCTGCCGCTCGTGCGCGAGCGCGTGCCACACGCGAAGTTCACGATCATCGGCTCGCGGCCCACGCCCGAGGTCAACGCGCTCACCGAGACGCCGGGCGTGACGGTGACGGGCTTCGTGGATGACGTCCGCGATTGGGTCGCGAGAGGGGCCGTCTCCGTCGCGCCGTTGCGCGTCGCGCGCGGCATCCAGAACAAGGTCCTCGAGGCGCTCGCGATGGGCTTACCGACCGTCGGCACGACGTGCGCGACCCAAGGCGTCGAGGGCGCGGCAGGCCGCGACTTCCTTGTGGCCGATGACGCACAGGCGTTCGCGAGCGCGGTCAGCGAGCTGCTGTTGGACGCAGACCGCGCCGCGGCGCTGGGCCAACGCGGCCGGCGCTTCGTCGAGGCGACCTACGACTGGGACACGTGCCTCGCGCCCCTGGAAGGGTTCGTGCGCGCAGCCGCAGCGCGCAAGGAGCAGCGTCGCGAGATGCAGTGAGGGAGCGCCGCGACTCACAGGCGCGCAGGTTCGGCCCGCTGGCTCCGTCGCGAGAGCAGGGGACCGAAGGTCGCCCGGGAGGGGCGCGGCGGTCAACCTCGCCGCCGCGCCCCACGCCGGGACCCTCTGGCTGCAGGCGCCCCGTCCCTGAATGCGCCCTGGCGGCAGGACCGCCGCCAGTCAACGCCAACCCCTGGAATCTTCGTCCAGGAAGCGCTATCCTGCTGGGCCGTACGGGGCGCCTTCGCCGGCACCTCCCCGCGTCGAGGGCCGCTCTGCGGGCCTCGCCCGCCTTTGTCATGGCCTGCGCGCCATGCTGGATTGCACATGCCGAAGACCGCAGACGCCGTGAAGTCCGCAGCCAACGCGCCGAAGAAATCAGACGCCGCCCCGGCTGCACCGAAGGAGGCGCAGACAAAAGGCGTGCAGGCAAAAGGCGTGCAGGCGAGAGCAAAAGGCGCTGAGGTCAAGGGAGCCCCAACCAAGGGAGACCCGGCAAAGGGGGCGCAAGTCAAAGGGACGCCGTCGAAGGCGGCCGCCTCCAAGGCAAAGCCCGCGGGAGCAAAGTCGCAAAATAAGGCATCCGCGTCCAATGGTGCGACGTCGGCCAAGGCCCCTGCAAAGGCGACACCGGGCAAGTTGGTCGCGACCAAGCCCAGCTCCGGAGCCGGTAGCAATTCAGGAACCGTTCAAGCAGCAGCGTCCTCGAAGCCGGCGGCGCACGTGAAAGCCGCCAGCTCTAAACCCACACCGAAGCCGAATTTGAAAGTCTCCGCCAAGTCGCACGATGACGCGCCCCCCGTTGTGAAAGCGCCCGTCGTCGAAGCTCCGACGCTCGAGCGGATGAAGACCACTGGCCGCACGATGGTGATGGGTCCGCTGGAGTCGAAGCGCTTCGGGCGCACGCTGGTCGTCGACATTTCGGCGCCGCAGATCGCGCTCACCGCGCGCAGGGGCTCATCGATCCCGCGCGCCTCGTTGATCGTGACGACCGCCGCGCGCGAGATCATTAACCTGGCCCGTGAAGCGGTCAAGGTCGACACGATCGTCGTCGTAGGCTCCGAGGGCGACCCGGCAGCCCACCCGGACCTGCGCGAGATCACGGAGAACCTGCGGGCGCTCCGCGACAAGCACCTTTCACGCTCCAAGCTGCGTGTGTTGACGGAGTGCCGCGACCTGACCGCCTATGACCTGCGCGCGACGCTCGCGATGTTCGATCGCGTGCACCTGCAGTTCGAGTGGGGCACCGCGAAGGTGTTCGCGAACGTGACGGGCGAGAAAGCGACTCAGCTCACGACCTTGGTGAAGCACGCGAGCAGTCTGGACCACCTCGTCGTCGAAGCGAGCTTCTTCAAGGGCCCCGAAGACAGCGATAACTCGGCCGACGCCGAGGTCAAGCTGTGGATCAAGAAGCTCCAGGAGCTGAAGCCGCAAGAGGTCCACATCCTGGCGGGCGTCGGCTCTGGCAAGAATGTGCTGCGCGTCAAGGCTGTCACCAAGGCTCGCAGGGACGAGATCGCGGAAGAGGCGGCCGAGAAGACGGGATACAACATCTCGGTCTTCGAGGACGAGGGCGCGCTCGTCTGAGCCTCGGCTCGCCCCCGCCGTTGGATCCCGGCCAATCGCCCGATCATGGCCAGCCACGCGAGCAACCAGGGCAGCGAGCAAGCAAGCATGGAGGGCCGCGCGCTCATCGAGGCCACGGCGCTGCACCACGTCTACGGCCAGCAGGTGGCCGTAGACGGCCTCGACCTGCGGGTCCACGCGGGAGAGGTCGTCGGGCTGCTCGGCCCGAACGGCGCGGGCAAGACAACGACGGTGCGCGCGCTCGTCGGTCTGTTGACGCCGACGAGCGGCGCGATCCGAATCGCGGGGCAGGACCTCCACGCCGATCCGCTCGCGGCCAAGCGCCACCTCGGGTACGTCCCCGACGGCGCGCCGCTCTACCCCAACCTGAGCGCCATGCAGCACTTGATGCTGGTGGGGCGCTTGCACGGCATGAGCGACGCGGCGGCAGCGGCGGAAGGCATGCGGCTCCTCGAGCACCTCGACCTCGCGGATCGAGCGACGGAGCCCGTCGGCCGCTTCTCACGTGGGATGCGGCAGAAGGCGGCGCTCGCGTGCGCGCTCATCCATGCGCCCGAAGTGCTCGTCCTGGACGAACCGCTGACGGGGCTGGATGCGCCGAGCGCGGCGATGGTCAAAGAGGTCTTGCGCGCCTGGGCGGATCGCGGCGGCGCGGTCCTGTACACGTCGCACTTGCTCGATGTCGTCGAGCGCGTCTGCGATCGGATGGTGATCATGGCGCAGGGCGCCCTCGTCGGTGAAGGGTCGCTCAACGACCTTCGGACGCGCGCGGGGCGCGACGGCACGCTCGAGCAGATCTTCGGGACCCTGACCGCGACCGAGGACCCGGCGGCGAAGGCCCGGGCGATCGTGTCCGGCTCGTCACGCGTCGCCGAGCATGGCTAACGGCGCCGACCAAACGCGCTTGGCCTCGCTCGATGCCTTGCGCGGCTTCGACATGTTCTGGATCGTCGGCGGCCGCGAGGTCGTGGTCGCGCTCGCGGGGCTGACCGGTCTCCCTTGGTTGCGCGAGGTCGTCGCGCACCAGACAGAGCACGCCGCGTGGCACGGCCTTCGGGCCTGGGACCTCGTCTTTCCTCTGTTCCTCTTCCTCGCCGGCGTATCGACGACCCTCTCGTTCGCGCGCCGCCAAGGGCGCGGGGAGAGCCGGTCCAAGCTCGCCGTGCACGCGCTGCGTCGCGGCCTCGGCCTCGTCTGCCTGGGCGCGATCTACAACGGGCTCTTCGCGTTCGACCTCGAGCACCAGCGCTGGGCCAGCGTCCTCGGCCGCATCGGCCTCGCGTGGATGTTCGCGGCGTGGCTCTACCTCGCCCTTGGGCCTCGGGGCCGGGTGCTCGCTGTCGCAGCGATCTTGGTCACGTATGCGCTGGCGCTGCGCTTCATCCCGGTGCCGGGGCACGGGGCGGGCGTCCTGCTGCAAGGGCAGAACCTGGCCGATTGGATCGACCAGCGCTGCCTGCCCGGGAGGCTCCATGGCGGCGACCACGACCCGGAAGGGCTCGCTTCGACGTTCCCTGCGATCGCGACTGCGCTCCTCGGAATGCTCGCCGGCGACTGGCTGCGGCGCACGGACCTGAACCGGGGCCGGCGCCTCGCGGGCCTCATGGTCGCCGGCGCCGCGCTGCTCGCCAGCGGCTATCTGTTGTCGCTCGTGGTGCCCTTGAACAAGCGGCTCTGGACGAGCAGCTTCGCGCTCGTGTGCGGGGGCTGGAGCGCGCTCCTCTTGGCGACCTTCCACGCCTTGTTCGACTCAGGGCACGGCAAACGCACGGCGCGTGTCCTGTCGATCGTGGGCGCCCACGCGCTGACGGCGTACCTCGCGGCGCGCTTCATTGACTTCGAAGGCTTGGCGCGGCTGCTCGTCGGTCGCGCGATCGACCGCAAGCTCCTGCACGAGGCGTGGCTGCCTGCGCTGGCCCTCGCGCTCCTCTGGCTGACCATGGGAGCGTACGCCGCAGCGCGCCGCAGCCGCGCGGCGCGCGAGCGCTGAGCGCGCAGCGCGCCCCCCTTCAGGACCCGCGCTGGGCGGCGGGCGCGGCAGCGACAACGGGCTCCGCCGGCGCCGGATCCACGAGGCTCAGCAAGACGTCACCAGGCGCAGCCTCTGCGTCACGCTCCGCTGAGTACAGCTCGAACCGCTTGCCTTGGATCAAGCGCCCGAGCAAGACCGCACCGGCGCCGTTCTGGGCCTTGAAGGCGGCCAGGTCGAAGGTCGACGACAGCTGCGTCGCCTTGATGGCCGCGCCGCGGCGAACCCGGGCGTCGAGCGCACCAGCGCTGTTCACGCCACGAAAGAGCACCCGGCCGCGCAGGTCCCCACGCAGCTCGGCGCCGCTACGCTCTTGCGCGGGCGGCATCTGATAGACGTTGGCGCGCCCGAACGTGCCTGCAAAGTGCACACAGGCGAGCGCGTTCACCTCGTCGTTCGGCGTCATGGCCAACAACTTGCCGATGCCAGTCATCGGCAGGTGCTCGAGCACGTCCGCCTCGAGGATCGAGCGCCGGAACGACCGCAGCCCTTCGAGGCGCGCGGTCGCGACCGCCGCGCGATTGGAGTCCACGAGCACGACTGGAATGTTGGCGCGCTGCAGCGCCTTCGCGAACGCTACGGAGAAGAGCCCCGCGCCTGCGATGAGCACGCCATTGGCGTCCGGATCCGACAGCTTCAGGCGCCGCGCGAGCGGGCCGGCCGCGAGGCCGTAGACCGCGACGGTGACGATGATCACGACAAACGCCATCGGCGCGAGCGCCTCCGCGCCGGCGATCCCGGCCTCTTCGAGCCGCAGCCCGAACAAGGCGCTGATCGCCGCCGCGACGATGCCGCGCGGCGCGAGCGCCGCGAGGAACATCCGCTCGTTGCGCGCCAGCCCGGTCCCGTACGTCGACACAAACACCGCGACCGGTCGTACGACGAGGATCGTCAGGAGGACAAACGCGAGCCCGCCCCAGCCGACGGCCCGCAGGTCGTCCACGTCGAAGGTCGCCGCGAGGATGACAAAGAGCCCCGAGATCAGGAGGATCGTCAAGTTCTCTTTGAACTCGACGATGTGGTGCACGGAGGTCTTGTGCTGGTTCGCGAGGATGAAGCCCATCAACGTGACCGCGACGAGCCCCGACTCGTGGGCGAGCTGGTCCGCGCCGACAAAGGTCACCAGCACGACCGCGAGGGAGATCGGGTTTTGCAGCGCGTCGGGGATCCAATGGCGCGCGATCGGAATCGCGAGGACCGCTGCGCCGAGGCCCCCGAAGAGCGCGCCGACGGAGATCGTCTTCGTCAGTCCGAGCAGCGCCGACTGCAGCGTCTCGATCGTCGTCGCGTTGGACGTATGCGCGTCGAGGACGCCGTGGAGCGCGAGGGCGGCGAGCGTGGCACCGATCAAGTCCGCCACGATGCCCTCCCAGCGCGCGATCGGCTCGACCTGGCCCTTGGGCCGGACCTGGCGCAGGAGCGGCCCGATGACGGTAGGCCCAGTGACCGTGAGGATGGCGCCCAGGACGAGCGCGACGGGGAAGGTCAGCCCAGCGACATAGATCCCTAACGCCGTCGCGAGCACCCACGTGACCGCGACGCCGACCGTGCACAGCCGAACGATCGCGCGCGCGGAGTTGCGCAGCTCACGCAGGTCGAGGCTCAGGCCGCCGTCGTACAGGATCACCGCGACCGCGAGCGACACCAGCGGGTGCAGGAGGTGCCCGAAGAGGTGATCGGGTTGCAGCAGCCCGAACACGGGGCCCGCGAGGAGCCCTGCGCCGAGCAGCAGGAGGATCGACGGGAGCCGAAAGCGCCACGCAAGCCACTGGGCGCCGAGCCCGAGCGCAGCGACCGTCGCGAGGTCAGCGAGGACCTGATCTGGGGGGAGTCCGACGTCCGGCAAGCGAAGCCTCCCGCGTTCCGGGGCGGCGACAGGTTAGGGTCAGGGCTGGTCGTACACCACCGTCGACCGATGACAAGTCGCGTGGAAAGCTCGACACGCCCGCCTTAGCGGCCAGATGTCGCAAGGCCCTTATTGGAGCCCGATGTCCAGACCGAGCTCGAGCAGCAGGAGCCGGAGCTCTTCGGTCTTGAAGGGCTTCGCCAGGTAGCCGCTGGCGCCAGCAGCAAACGCGCTGTCGAGGCGCTCGCGCGCGGTCTCATCCGTGACGAGGACCGCCGGGATCTTCGACCAGGTCGGGTTCGCCCGCAGGTGCGTGATGAACTCGACGCCGTTCATCGTCGGCATGTTCCAGTCCACGAGGCATAGATCGACCAGGTCGCGCGTCAGCATCCCGATCGCTTCCGCGCCGTTCGTCGCCTCGACGACCTCGAAGCTGAGCTCCTGCATGATCTTCCGCAGGACGGAGCGGGTGACCTTGGAGTCATCGGTGATCAGGACCTTCATCGGCAGGAGCTTGGGCTCGGTGGTCGGCTTCACGCGCACAAGGGGCCGCAGAGGGCATCTGCGGCGCGCATGAACCCCGTCGCACTTCGTCCCGGGCCTATCGGCGGCCGGCCACGAGCCCCTAAAGGGCTTTCGAGCGACTCAAGCGGAATAGATCCGGTGGCAGTCGTCGTGGTCGTCGATCGGCTCCAGGAAGTCCTCGAGCCCTTGCTGATCCTCCGGGGAGAGCTGGGCGCGCTCCTTGGGGCGGTAGCCCATCTCGGCGGCGGTCACGGACCAACCCGCGGCGCGCAACATCGAGGCCACGACGTCGAGCTCCTTCGGGTCCGTGTAAAACCGGCCTCCCGAGCCCTCTGCGGCCTCGTCGCCCCACCCCTCGAGCGGCTCGACGTCCTGCGCGTTGGACTCGATGGCGACGGTCTCGAGGTCGAGGCCGGCCTCTGCGTGGGTCGCCTCGACGATGCCGACGTGGTCGAAGAAGAACATGACTTTGGTCCCGAACTGCCCCGCCCGGAACAGCGCCCGGATGTCTGGCGCGGTGCGGTTCCGGTTGTCGGTCAAGCACTCGACGATGACGGGCACGTTCTGGGGGGACATGCCTTCGAAGGTCACGAGCTCCAGCTCGACCGAATCGGCCCCCTTGCCGCTGCCCTTCTTGATGGCGCGGTCGATGACGTCGTTCGAGACGGACTGCTTGCGCGCCGCCTCGACAGCGACGGCCAGCCGCGGGTTCATCGCGGGATCGGGCGCGCCCATCTTCGCGGCGACGGTGATCTCCCGAACGAGCTTGGACGTGATCTTCGCGCGCTTGTTCGCGTTGATCTCACGCTTCTTCTGTAGCCACTGGCGACCCATGTCTTGTGCATCTCGGACCGGCGGAAACCCGTTCTCGCGCTCCGAGCCGTGGAGTCTAGCGGAGGTCCGTGTCTCGGGGCGCGACGACCCGAGTGAAGTCCCTCAGTCGCCCAGGCGGAGCAGTCGATAGCCCTAGGACACGCGATGCTCCGCCCCGAGCCCCCCATCTCCAGCTCAGCGACCAAGGGCCGAATCACGGCCCCTGGGCTCCAGCACGTGCTTGGCGCGGGCTCGGACTCGCTGCGGCGCGCGCTCGCGCGGCTCCAGGAGGGCGCCGTCGACTTCGAAGCGCTCGACGCTGCGTTCGACGTCGCGCGCCATACGCTGCGGGCCGATGAGGTCTCCTCAGAAGCGTCAAGCGCTGACCCGGTCGCCGCCGAACGTGAGGGTGGAGACGGGGTCTCCGCAGTCGAGCTCGAGGAGCTCGTCCGCGCCCTGGAGCAGCCCTCCGTGCAGCCCATCCTGGAGCTCGAGGAGGTCGCCCGCGAGGAGGCGTCCATCGTCGTCCAGCTCCTCGTCGAAAGCGACGACACGGAGAGCCACGTACGAGCGTCACATCGGCTCGAAGAGCTGCGCCGCAAAGAGCTCGACGAGGCGGCCGCGGGCATTGCCCGAGCCGACGCACACGCGATCGTCGGGGTCCTCATCGAGGCGATCGTCGAGCTGGCGGAGACGCTCCCGATCGCTGAGTTCGACCGGGTCTACTTGCACCTCGGCCCGACCTTCCGGCGGCTCGTCTCGCCGTTCCTGGAGCACCTCACGCTCCTGACGGCGCGCATGACGCCGCACGGCGTCGAAGCGCTCTGGCCCCACGCGACTGACGAGCTGCTCATCCACCTCCGATCCCGCCGCGCAGGCCTCGACCCGCGGCTCGAGCTGCCGCCCTCCGATGCACGGGCCCGGGCGCTGCAGCGGCTCTCGAAGTTGCCTGCCATCGCCGAGGGCCGCCTCGACTCCCAAGCGTTGGAGATGGACCAGCGCTTCGTGCACGGGCTCATGCTTGAGCTGCTGAGCGTCAAGTCCGCGCGGCCGGTCGTCGGGCGCGCGCTCTTGAGCGCGCTGCGTAGGACGCCGCCTGCGCTGCCGTGGCTCGCCAATGTGCTGCGAGCGGCCGAGGAGTGCACGCCTGCCGTCGAGCCTTTTGTGCAAGCCGCGGTCATCTCTGCGTCCGGCGGGGAGGTGCACCCGAAGCTCGTCGAGCTCGCTGCGAACGTGCTGATCAACGTCCTGTCGAAGCTCGACCCCGAGCGCCGGCTCGACCCCTGGGTCCCGGGCGCGCTGGAGTGGCTCGGCGATCATGGACCGCTGCGCGCGCTCGACTTCCTCGAGCGAGTGCAACGCGAGCGCAAGCTGCTGCGGCCGACCTGGAGCAAGCAATGCCGTCGCGCTGCGCGCGCGGGCATCAAGCGGGGGTGGGAGGACGCATGATCACGCACGAACGCACGGGGCGGCTCCTGATCGCGCTCGCGAGCGCGCTGGACCACGCGATCGACCGCGGCATCAGCGATGAGTCAGTTGATGCGAGCGTCGCTGCGTTCCTCGCTGAGCTGCGCACGGCCTTCATCGAGTCCGGGGCACCGGTGGTGTCGCTCGAGATGACCTCCAGCTTGTTCCAGCACAAAGGCGGCGACCTGACGGCCGCCAACGTCCGCGCGCGGCGGCAGATCGAGGCATTGCGCGCCTGCGATGCGGGCGGCCTCGGGTTCGGGCGCGACACGAGCGAGCGTGAGGTGCGCCAGCTCTTGATGCTCTCGATTCAAGCTCGCGATCATCGCCTTACGCTCCAGGACGCGCGCCAGGTCCTGGTCGGCCGCGGAGTTCAGTCGATTCAGTTGCTGGCAGCGAACGACGACTACGAGTGGGCCCCGGTCGGCGGCGGGCCCGCCGCCGATGCGTTCCGCATCGCTGGCTTCGAGCTCGAGATCGCGGCCCCCATTTACCGGTCCATGGCGATGGTCGTCGACGAAGCGACTGGACTCGCAGCCAGTGGCCATGCCGTCGACATGAACGCAGCCCGGGCTGTGGGCGAGCAAATGTCACGCATGGTGGGGAAGCGCTACGAAGACTTGATGCAGCTCGGCGAGCGCCCCGACTTTGACCTCTTCACCGTCCAACACTCCCTCCGCGTCGCGCTCATGGCGACGTATGTCGCGAGCGGGCTCGGCGCGTCGCCCGAGACGCTGACCGAGATCGGCGCGGCGGGCTTGATGCACGACGTCGGCAAGGGCCGCATCCCGGCCGAGATCCTGTCGAAGCCCGGCCGCCTCGATCCAGAGGAGCGCCAGATCATCCAGCGCCACCCGCAGCTCGGCACGGAGGTCTTGCTCGACAGCCCCGATGTCAGCCCGTGCGCGCTCGGCGCTGCGTATGGCCACCACATGCGCTTCGACGGCAAGGGCTACCCAAAGGCCAGGCCGTGGGCCGAGACGAGCAAGATCACGAGCCTCATCCAGGTCTGTGACGTCTTCGAAGCGCTGACCGCGCGGCGCCCGTACAAGGCGCCCTACTCGCCCGCGCGCGCCTACCGCATCCTGTTCGCAGACCCCGGCGCGTTCGACCCGGCGCTCTTGGCGGCGTTCACGCGCGCCATGGGCCTCTTCCCGCCGGGCCGCTTCGTGCGGATGAGCGACGGTCGACTCGCGCGTGTGTCGCAGGTCGGGCGCGCGCTCGACCGGCCCGCTGTGCGCATGCTGCCCGAGGGCACGTTGGTGGACCTCGGCGCGCCCGAACACTCGAAGCTGTCGATTGTCGCGCTCATTGAAGAGCCGTTGGCGATCCGCGAGCTCGTCGAATTGACCGAGCGCTCACGTGCCGAGGTCGCGGCCTTGGCGCAGGCGGCGCCGCACACCGAGCAGGGCTCCTCAGGAGCTGCGAACGACGGCGACCGCAACGACGAGCCCGTGGACCAAAGCGACGCTGCTGGAGCGGACGACGCGCATTGCGGCCACGGCGAAGACTGCCGCCTCTGCTGAGTCGCCTCTGCTGAGTCGCGCCGGACTCAGCGCAGGTCGAGCCGGATCGCGTTGGTCAGGCCCGAGCTCTGTAGGCCGCCGGGCTGCGCCACATAGGCTTGCGCGTAGAGCGAACCGACGGCGGCGAACCAAGGAGCGGCAGCCGGGGTCCACGAGCCGGGCTCCAGGAACGCCATTGTCCCGTTCGACCCGACCTGTCCAAAGCCGACCCGCAAGAAGGGCGCGCCGACACACAGCGGCGTGCCGCCCAAACCCCACGGCCGTCGACTGCAGCGTTCGCGTAGGGTGGCCCCCGCGAGAACCCCGCTGCAACTGCCCTCAGGGGGCGTTAGGCCACGCTCCGGTGGCCGCGGTACGGCTTCAGCTCCGCTGCCATCGGCCAGTGCGTCAGCTCACTGACGCGGGAAGCCGGGTGCGTGCCGATGCGGCGCAGCCGGTGGAGGAGGAAGTCCTGCGGGTCGACGCCTACCGCCCTGGCGCTCTCGACGATGGTGTACAGGGTCGCCGCGGTGTCGCCGCCGTCCTCGCTGCCGGCGAAGAGCCAAATGTTCCGGCCGATCGCGATGGGACGGATCGCGCGCTCACACGCGTTGTTGTCGATGGGCACTCGTCCGTCGCGCAGGAACGTCAGGAGTGAGCGCCGTTGACTCCGCAGATACCGCATCGCCTCGGCCTAACCCTTGTCACCCCTGCGACTCATGGGCGAGTAGCGAGAACCGCCACGCCCTGAAGAGGTCCTGAGTGGATGCGCCGTCCTTCCTCCAAGCTACGGCTGCCACCTCCCCGGCGCGGGCCCAACCTGGGCTCAGCGCAGGGCGCGACCGCACCCCGGCGGTACTGTCAATCCTTGACAATCTTCGACAATTGCGCTACCCTGCGTCAATGAACGTGAACCTCACTCCAGAACTCGAAGACCTCGTCCGCCGCAAGGTCGAGGCCGGGCTCTACAACAACCAGAGCGAGGTCATCCGAGAGGCTCTGCGTCTCCTTGCGGAACAGGACAGGCTTCGCGAAGCCCACATGGACGGGCTGCAAAGAGCCCTCGCGGAGGGCCTGGCCCAAGCCGACCGTGGCGAATTGCGCGATGGCGCCGAGGTCATGGCCGAGCTGCGGGCCATGCTCAAGCGGCGCCGCAAGGGCGCCAAGTGAGCGCCCGGTACGCCCTCACCTTCAAGGCCGAAGAGGGGCTGCTGCGCATCGCGCTCTACCTCGAAGAGCACTTCGGGCCCAAGGTCACTGACGACGCCCTGGGTCGCATCGAGAAGGCGCTGAATGACCTCGCTGAGATGCCTGGCATCGGCCATGCCCGCGAGGACCTCACGACCGACCCGACCATCAGCTTCTGGTCGGTTCCACCGAGCCTCATCGCCTACCGTCACGACCGCTCTCCCATCGAGGTGCTCTTCATCGAGCGCGGCGAGATGGACTGGGAACACATGCTGCGCGCATCAAGGCCTTAGCATTGAACCCATGAGTCTTGACTCGCACGTATCGCGTGACTCATCCATCGAACACACGACACACCGGCCCGCGGTGCGCATGCTGCCCGAGGGCACGTTGATGGACCTCGTCGCGCCCGAACACTCGAAGCTGTCGATTGTCGCGCTCATTGAAGAGCCGTTGGCGATCCGCGAGCTCGTCGAATTGACCGAGCGCTCACGCGCCGAGGTCGCGGACTTGGCGCAGGCGGCGCCGCACACCGAGCAGGGCTCCTCAGGAGCTGCGAACGACGGCGACCGCAACGACGAGCCCGTGGACCAAAGCGACGCTGCTGGAGCGGACGACGCGCACTGTGGCCACGGCGACGACTGCCGCCTCTGTTGAGTCGCGTCGGGCTCAGCGCAGGTCGAGCCGGATCGCGTTGGTCAGGCCCGAGCTCTGTGGGCCGCCGGGCTGCGCCACGTAGGAGCTGCGCCACAGAGCCCGATTCGCAGGGTGGTGCCCATGTGCGTCCGCGCAAGGCGCAGCAAGTTCCCTATAGCTTGACGCTATCGGGGATCTTGCTGCAACGCAGCGCGGGCGCGCAGGGGCGCCGCCATGCGGAGCGGGTTCTGTGGCGCAGGCTCCTAGGGCTCGATGTGGCGGGGCTGCCGCAGCCGGGGCGCACGTTCGAGGGCGTCGTCGAGATGATGCTCGACGGCACGCGGAACTTCGAATCGCCGCTGACGAAGCGACGACTCTTCGATTGGCATGCCTTGCTCTTCCCGACAGGGCAGAGCGGTCGGAGTCCGATCACCGTCGGGGCTTGGCGCCCGAAGGAGGCGGGCGCGATGCAGGTGGTGTCGGGCCCGCTCGGACGAGAGTGGGTGCACTTCGAGGCGCCTGACGCTGCCCGCCTCGAGCGCGAGATGACCCGCTTCCTGGCGTGGTTCAACGCACCGCCCGCGCTGGACCCTGTGCTGGCGGCAGGCATCGCGCACTTTTGGTTCATCACCATCCATCCGTTCGCGGACGGCAACGGGCGCATCGCTCGGGCCATCGCAGACATGGCGCTCGCACGCGCGGACGGAACCCGCGACCGTTTCTACAGCATGTCGTCGCAGATCGAGGCCGAGCGCCAGGACTACTACCGCGAGCTCGAGGCGGCGCAGCGCGGGGAGGTCGACATCACGGGCTGGCTCGAGTGGTTCCTCGGGTGTCTCGGGCGAGCCATCGGCGCTGCCGACGGGATGCTCAGCTCGGTCTTCGCAAAGGCGCTCCTGTGGCAGCGGATCAACCGACGACCTGTCCACGCACGGCAGCAGTTGGTGATCAACCGTATGCTGGGCGGATTCGAGGGGTTCCTCTCGACATCGAAGTACGCGAAGCTCGCCAAGTGCTCGCAGGACACCGCGCTGCGCGACATCCGAGAGCTGCTGGAGCGCGGCATCCTCGTCCAGAACCAGGGCGGGGGTCGCAGCACGAGCTACCGGCTGGCCGGGCCGGAAGAGGTGAGAGACTGACCAGGGGCGGGTCCCCAGCCAGAATCAGGCACTCGTCCGTGACCCAGCGGCGCCCCTGGGGTCCTGACAACGAGGGTGCGTGCCCTATCCCTCCATGCTTCCCTCCAGCCTTCCATCCATGACGATCGCCTCCTTCGTGTGTCCTCTCCCGCTCCTCGCGCTCGGCCTGCTTACGGCGCCGGTCCTCGGCGATGTGATCCCTGTCGGTCCCGTCTCTGGCACCACACCGCGCTCGGATCTGGTGGTCGCGCTGACGCAGGCTCAAGACGGAGATACGCTCCTGGTCGGCGCTGGCGTCTACGCGGCGTTCGATCTCGCGGATCGAGCAGTCGATATCGTCGCCCGTGAGGGCGCCCTGGTCCGGGTCGTGGGCAGCGCGCGGGTCCGTGACCTCGACGCGGGCAAGGAGGTCGTCTTGTCCGGGCTCCGCTTCGAGGGCGACGACTACCCGTCGGCGCTCGAGATCGCTGCGTGCCACGGGAGCGTGCGCGTCGTCGATTGCACGTTCCGGGGTACGGACACTATGGGCAGAGACGGTTGCTCGATCGTCGATAGCTCGGACGTTGCGCTGTTCGGCGTCGACATCGAGGGCGGGACCGCCCTCGCGGGCTTCTGCGCAGAGACCTCTGGCCGCGGCCTCGTCGTCGACGGCTCGGTGGTGAGCCTCTACTCGTCCGCGGTCCGTGGGGGCCGCCCGCGTATCGTCCTGGCCGGGTACGACCTCGGCGGTGACGGAGGCGAGGCGTGCGCCGTGACGGGGACCTCGGAGCTACGCGCGTTCAGCGCCCATTTCACGGGCGGCGCCGGCGGGCAGGGAGACGCGTTTGGGTCCTTCTGCCCCTGCGGGGTTGGGGGAGCTGGGCTCGTCGTCGATGCGACTTCGACGGTGGAGCTACTCGCTGGCTCGACGACTGGCGGGAGCGGCGGTCTCTACAACTCCGGGCCCAACTGCCCTCCGGGCCTCGGTCGAGTGGGCCCCGTGACGGACGTCCCTGGCCCGGCACGCAGGATCCAGCTCGAGCGCATCGCCTACGGCGGCGGCCAGTTGGATGGCGTCATCCGGGGGGTGCCCGGTGAGGCGGTGGTGCTCGTGCTCTCGCTGCACGCCGCGCACGTCGTGCTCCCGAACTACCACAACGTGCTCCTCACGGGCTCCCCGTACTTCGCGCGCGGAGTGCCGGTCGGGGTCATCCCGGCGAGCGGCCAGATGGGCTTCTCCGCCGGTGTCGTCGGCTTCGGAAGCTCGCTGCTGGCGGAGCACATGTACGTGCAGCCGCTCTACCTTGGCACGGCGCAGCGCTGGCTCGGCGACGGCGACGTCGTCAGCTTGCTCGCGCCGTGGCTCTGAGGCCCAGCTGCCGTCCGGCAGCGCGCGGGCTGGTCGAAACTGCGCGCGGCGTCGCGCTCGGCGATGCCGCGTCCACCGTCCCCCGCTGGACGTCAAGGCCAGCACATCGCGCATGTCGCTGTTCCATTGCGTGTTCCTCAGGCCCGATGCATCGGCGACCGTGACCCGCTCGCGCGCGTCCTCCTGCGCCGGCGCGAGCGGTGCGAGGTCCAGCTCGCCGCCGGCATCGGCCACCTCGAGTGCCTCGACTCCGAGGCCGTGCGCGAGCGTGCCGCCGCGTGGTGGCGCGGGGCGCGGCGTGGCATGAAAGCGTGACGACGGCCATGGACACGCCCCCCGAGTCGCTGACGATCGAGTGGCTCGCGCCGCTGTTCGCAGGCCACCTGTTCCCCCGGGCGTCGGGGTAGTTGCCGCACATTCGTAAGGCGACGGCCGGCGTTGGGTCTCAACCTGCGTGCGGCGTAACAACTGCTGCCCCGCGACGATTCACACCCACTCCGCGCATAGCAGCTCCGCCTGGGCGAGCACCGTCCTCACGGCGTCTTCCTGGAGGTCCGGCGGATAGCCGTGTTTGTTCAAGATCCGCTTCACCATCACCTTGATCTTCGCCCGCGCGCTCTCGCGCACGGTCCAGTCGATGCTCACGCTCTTCTTCACCTGGGTGATGAGCTCAGCGGCGATGACCTTGAGCTTCATGTCCCCCATCGCGGTCACTGCAGAGTCATTGGCGGCGAGTGCGTCGTAGAACGCCTTCTCGTCATCCGTCAGGCCCATCTCCTTGCCGGCCTTGGTCGCGGCGTCGAGGTCCTTGGCGAGTTGGATCAGCTCCTCGATGACCTGCATCGTGCTGATGGCGCGGTTGTGGTACGCGTTGAGCGTCTTCTTGAGCTTCTCGCTGAAGACCTGCGCTTGCACCAGGTTGCGCTTGGAGCGGACTTTGACTTCGTCCTTGAGCAGCTTCTCCAGCAGCTCGGCGGCGACGTTCTTGTGCTTCAGGCCCCGCACCTCGGCGAGGAACTGGTCGCTCAGGATGCTGATGTCCGGCTTGGGCAACCCGGCGGCGGTGAACACGTCGATCACCTGGCCTTCGGTGGTGATGGCCTTGCTCACGAGCTGACGGATGGCGGCGTCGATCTGCTCGGGCGTCTTGCGGTTGGCGCCGCTCTGCTTGCTCAGCGCGGCTTGCAGGGCTTGAAAGAAGCTCACGTCGTCGCGGATCGCCGTGGCTTCATCGCTCGCGGCGCACAGCGCGAAGGCGCGCGAGAGTTCCGTCACCACCTGGGCCCAGCGCTGCTTGCCGTCTTCCTGCGCGAGGATGTGCTCCTGTCCGGCAGGGATGAGCGCGAGGCGCTCCGCGGGTTTACCGCTGGACCACTCGTCCCACTTGAAGCCGTGCATCAAATCGCAGGCGATGCCGTGTTTTTCCAGCATCACGGCGATGGCCTGTGCGGTGTCGAAGGTCGGGTCTCCCTGACCGCCACTCTCGGTGTACGTGATGAGCGCCTTCTTGAGCTGATCGGCGAGGCCGAGGTAGTCCACCACCAGACCACCCGGTTTGTCGCGGAAGACGCGATTCACGCGAGCGATGGCCTGCATCAGGCCGTGGCCCTGCATCGGCTTGTCGGCGTACATCGTGTGCAGGCAGGGCGCGTCGAAGCCCGTCAGCCACATGTCCCGCACGAGCACGATCCTGAAGGGATCCTTGGCGTCCTTGAAGCGGTTCGCCAGCTTGCGCCGCGCCTCCTTGCTGCGGATGTGCTTCTGCCAGTCGGGGCCGTCTTCCGCGCTGCCGGTCATGACGACCTTCAGCGTCTCCTCCGCCCAGTCGGGACGCAGCACGATGAGCGCGTCGTGGAGCTCCACGCAGATGCGGCGGCTCATGCAGACGATCATCGCCTTGCCGTCCAGCGCCTCCACGCGCTTCTCGAAGTGCGCGACCAGATCGGCGGCCACGAGCGCGATGCGCTTGGGATCGCCCACCAGCGCCTCCAGCGCGGCCCACTTCGTCTTGAGCTTCTCCTTCTTCGTCAGCTCCTCGCCTTCGGTGATCTCCTCGAACTCGGCGTCGAGCTTCGGCAACTCGGCGGCGTTCAGGCTCAGCTTGGATATCCGGCTCTCGTAGTAGATCGGCACCGTGGCCTTGTCGGCAACGGCGCGCTGGATGTCGTAGATGCTGATGTACTCGCCGAAGACCGCCCGCGTGTTCGCGTCCGTCTTCTCGATGGGCGTTCCGGTGAAGCCGATGAACGAAGCGTTCGGCAAGGCATCGCGCAGGTTGCTGGCGAAGCCGTAGGACATCTCGCCGGTCTTCTCGTTCACCTTGCCGCCGAATCCGTACTGGCTGCGGTGCGCTTCATCCGCGATCACGACGATGTTCTGCCGTGCGCTCAAGCGGGGCATCGTCTCGCCCCGCTTTCACTCTTCGGCGGCACGAACTTGTGAATGGTGGTGAACACCACCCCGCCACTCGCGCAGTTCAGCAGCTCGCGCAAGTGCTCGCGCCCGTTGGCCTGCACCGGCGTCTGGCCGAGGATGTCGGCACAGCGTTGGAACTGGCCGAAGAGCTGGTCGTCGAGATCGTTGCGGTCCGTCAGCACCACCAACGTCGGGTTCTGCATCGCCGGATGCCGAACCACGCGCGCGGCGAAGAAGAGCATGGAGAAGCTCTTGCCGCTGCCCTGCGTGTGCCAGACCACGCCCGCGCGACGGTCGCCCGGCTTGCCGCCGCGTTGACGCCCGGCCCAGTACCTGCCCGCCTCCTCGCGCACGAAGCTGGCGCCCTCGGTCATGCCGCTGGCGCGCACCGTTTCCTCCACCGCCGCATTCACTGCGTGGAACTGATGGTAGCCCGCGATGATCTTGTGCAGCGCGCCCGAGTCCAGGTCTTCCTCAAAGACGATGAAGTGCTGCAGTAGGTCGAGGAATCGCCGTCGCTCGAACACGCCGCGCACGAGCACTTCCAGCTCGAGCGCCGACTTCGGCGCATCTACCTCGCCATCGATCGTGCGCCAGACCTTGAACCACTCCTGGTTCGCCGTCACGGACCCCATGCGCGCCTGCAAGCCATCGCTCACCACCAGCGCCGCGTTGTAGTGCAGCAGCGAGGCGATCTCCGCCTTGTAGGTTTGAAGCTGCGCGTAGGCGCTCCAGATCGTCGCGTCCTCATCCGCCGCGTTCTTCAGCTCGATCAAGCCCAGCGGCAGCCCGTTGACGAAGACAACGATGTCGGGCCGCCGGTTGTGCTGCCCCTCGATGACTGTGAACTGGTTCACGACCAGCCAGTCGTTGGCGTCGACCTCACCGAAATTGACCAGCCGCACATGATCACCCGCGATGCTGCCATCGGGCCGGGGATACTCCACCGGCACCCCATCGCGCAGCATCCGGTGAAAGGCGCGGTTCGTCTGCGTAAGCGAAGGTGTCCCCACCCGCAGCACCTTGCGCAACGCCTCCTCCCGCGCCTCCTCAGGAATGGCCGGGTTCAGTCGCCAGATGGCCTCACGCAAACGCCCTATCAACACCACCTCACTAAACGAATCCCTCTCCGCCGCCACTTCACTGGGCGCGACCTGCGGCCCGTGCCCGACCGCATAGCCCAGCTCCCCGAACCACTCGAGGGCGGCGTCTTCGACGATCGACTCGTTGAGGCTCATGGCTACGGCATTCCGGGAAGATACTTGTCGTCACGCTTATCGAAGGCCGGACGAGTTCCTTCCAAAATGTCAACGATTCGACCGTTGATGGTTGGATCTTCGATTGAGCCGCTGATGTATGTCACAGCATTTCCATGACCCTTCTGCATTTCCGCACAGATAACCTGCTCAGCATCGCAAACAACCGCCAGGTTTGGATTATGCGTCACCATTACGATCTGGCGGCGCTTCTTTGCATCCTTGACACAGGGAACCAGGGTCTTAAAAACAGTCTGGTTGTCCAAATTCTCTTCAGGCTGATCGATGACTAGTGGAATGTCATTCCGATCCACGAGCAGATAAAAGATGAGCAGGAGATTGCCACGTTCGCCAGGCGACAACTGCTCCAGCCCCTTCCCATCCCAGCGAAGGTTATAAATCGGAGACAGGAACCCAAGAGAGTAAACGAAATCATAAACCTCTTGAGTGGTCACGCCTTGCCGGAGTTGATCTCTAATCAGAAGCCCCTTGCCATCACGCTCCATCATTGCACCAAACAGCGCCCGAGTGAAACGCAGAGTTCCACAAGCGGAATCGAAGTTCGCGTTGTCGAGGAGTCGCTTCAATTCTGCCGCGCCCTCTGCGTCACCCATGAAAGGCCCTGCTTTACGTCGGTTAATGCGGGCCAAGAGTGCTTCTGAGAATCCACTTTCCGCAATGGAAACACTAAATGTCAGATGAAACCGCTCGCTCTCCGCCAACGGATGCTGCTCCAAAAAACTCTGAACCGCTCCGTAATACGTTTCGTAGTAAGTGCGCAGCTTCTGTTTCTCGCGGAAGATCTCGAGGAGTTTCTTGTCACGTTGCCTGCGCAGAGTTTTCAGATACGCAGGAAGACCAGTTAAGTCCTCGAGCTGCTTCTGCAGATACTGAATTGAACCTATGGCATTGTCTGTGCCGACAATTTTCGCGCTTCCAGACTCCCACTCCTTCAGCAGTTGGAGATAAGTCTGATACGCCCGCTGTGGTGCGCTCAGTTGCACTTGGAGCTTCTCGATTGCCGCGACCACTGTCTTCCGCTTGAACTCAGGTCCATCGACTGTGTTGGGCGCACGCTTTACCGCGATGGCCGACCGCTCGGAAGCTAACTCCGCCAGCGCCGCGTTGACCTTAGCTGGATCGACCCTGAACGTGACTACGTCAGTCGCAACGATTCCAAGTTCGACGAACTCAGGCATTGTCTCAGCAAGGAACGCGTCAACCTGCCGCTCCAAGTTTTTGAGCTTCCCAGCAAGCTTCTCAGCCGTGGAGAGTTTTTTTGCTGCCGTCAATTCACTCGCACGAAGAGACTCAAGTTCCTGTTCAATTGCTCTTAGCTCCGCCTGCTTCCTTTCAAGTTCCTCAGTTGCAGCCTTGGATTGCTGCAAAGCAGTGGGGTCAGCATCTGGTTTCTGTACTTCAACGGGGCGCACTGCCATGTGTGCGTCGAGTTCTCGCTGCTTTTCCGCGAGCTGTGCTTCAATGAACTTGCGGTGCTGGGGTGAAGAATGCTCCTCACAGGCCACAATCAGCGCGTTGCGCTCTTGAATATTCGCAACAAGTTGAGCAATTGCCTGATTCGTCTCCACACTCCTGTGCGCGAGTAATTCATCGAGCGTAGCAAAGCCGAGCTGCTCAACTTCGGGGACATGGGAGAAGATGACTTGCTGAAGCTCGGCATAGAAGCGGCCTCCTTTGCCCGCGCCAATTTCGTTACAGATGTCTTCCAGGTAGCTTTGTGGGATGTACTTCACTTTCTCAACCGCATCCGGGCTTGGATTCACGTCGAGACTTGCTACGGAGTCGGTGGTTTCGTCGGCCCATACCAAGGCAGCCTTAAACTGCAGAGATAGATTGCTTTTGCGTCGCCGGAATCTTTCGGGGGTGAGGAAGTTAAACGACTCATGCCGTGGCGTGTTTCCCAACAGCCCTACGATATCGGAAAGCGCACTTTTCCCACTCCCCTTGTTCCCAATGACCGCAACCAGCTCGTTGTTCAGGGGCAGCGAAGTATCAAACCACTTCTCGGTTGTCGTAGCCGTAGCTGTTCTTTTAACTTCAACGGCTGTTGCCACGCGCGTTGCATGCCGTTTGGCACGGATGAGACTAGGAGGAACGTCCCCCACGAAGACTCGATCCTCGGGCTCGTTCAGAACCTGCCGCAGACCGTGGAATGTAGGGTCCGCTTTAATCCACGTGTGCCGGCCACTATCCGGACAGAACATTCCCGCGAACGTGTGAGAGTCCGAGCTGTGAATGCACGGCTTGAGCGTTTTGAACTCGATTTTAAAGGCCTCAGGCGAGGGATGCTTCTTTCCCAGCGCGAACGCACGAGTCCCGTCATTTGACGAAAGTAGCATATGAGATTTTTGAATCAATAGCTTGCGGGCATGGTGCCCCTGCCCATCCCAGCTGCATTTGGAAAGGTCCTCATCACACGGCAAGCAAAGGAGGTAACGGTCTTTAAAAATGGAGGGCTTGGACTCAAGAATCTTGCTCACATCGGAATGGTCTACGATCGCGTTCATCATTCCGACAACCATATCGGTTTGAATCCGAAAGTTCGCATGCTGAGTTTTCAAGCGTTCCCCCAACTCAGCCAGATTCTGCGGATTCAAGGCCCATTTCTCATCTTCACTACCCGCGCTGGCATCCGCCGTGAATTTCAGGTCACGGAGAAAGTGCTCCTCAATGTGGGCTGGCGAAACACTGTCGGAAAAAATAACGTGGAAGTTCACTCGACTGTCCGCACCGTTTGGACTTCGGACGATAGTGGAAAGTCGAAGCTCAATATTTGGAAGGAACAGAATCTTGGCAGCCCGTTCTGCTCGCTCGTTTCCAACGAGAGCCTTTACGGCGGCTTCGTCGGCAAGAAGCGCCTTGAGTGCAGTGTAACCTTGGATCGTGAAGTAGTCGGTGATTCCGACGACCGCGATGTCGTTCTCGCACGCCTTCTCAATCAGCTTCTTCGCGTACTCCGCAAAATCGTCGCCGAAGCCATTATTTAAGGCTGAGAATGGAGTGTGAACCTGAAGGTCCCATCTTCTCCATTCGGAGCCGCGCGGGTAAACGGGACTTTGCATGGCGTGATCAGTTTTGGAGGCTCTCGACACTTAGCTCCCCGCTCAGCAGCTTCGGTAGCAGAGTGTCGCGCAGGGTGGCGAGGGTGTGGGATTCGTGGGAGTTTTCTTGTATGCGGGCAAAGAACGGTGAGACGGCGTGATCGAACGCCTCGGCAACGCGGAGGTCAGGCACGACGAGCGGATACCTCTTGGAGAAAATCGCGAAGGCGAAGTTCTTGATGCCCGTGGTTCCGGTCTCGAACTGGAAGAGTTCACCGGCATTGTAGAGCCGCCGTAACCAGAGATAGACAAACTTGGAGAGCGCTGGCGATTTGAGCTTAACGATGCGGCAGAAGTTGGACGCGACCAGCGGCTGGCCGAGATTCTGTAGGAGAGTTTCGGACGCCAGCACAGGCCTACCCGTGCATTGGGTCGGGCTTCCACCGGAAATCTCAATAGCTAGGTCGCCGTCTGCGAGTTGCCGCTTCTCGACGCTCGATGGCTTGAGGAATCGCGTGGGCATCTTTCCAACGCCTCCGCTTTGCAGCGATGGGATGTCCGCACCGCGAATGCAGTAGCAAGAGACATTTTCGTTTTCGGTCGCCTCTGTTGCACCCCAGTCACCTCCGATAACGAACCTCGTCAGTTCGTCCAAAACACCTACTTCCCAGCCGTATGGAATGTGACCGACGGCGGAGTCGTGGAAGGATGCAGGGAAGAGGGCGGCGGTGGTGGGGTCGGGGGTGGCGGGGGGGCGGCCGTCGAGTTTGGCGCGGACGGGGTCGAAGTCCACGAACCAGCTCTGGAACAGCGCCCGCGCCATCGCCTCCAGCGTCGTGTTCATCCGCCGGTTCAACTCGATCTTGTCGTCCAGCGCCCCAAGCACCGCCGCGATGGCTTTTTGCTCGGGGAGGGGTGGGAGCGGGACGTTCTGAGTCTCTGCGAACCATGTGAACTGAAAACGGGCAACTCCTGTGTGCTGCACTTGGTGCTGCGACATCTCGCCCTTGCCGTAAAGGTACTGGAGATACCAAAAGACGAAACGCGGGTCGGCTTGCTTACGGTCGAGTCGGAGAAACCGAGCGAAGCTGGCGCATGTCGCGGGACCGCGCAAACGCGACAGAACCTTCTCAGTAATTAACAGCGTGCGGCCAGTCGGGCGGTCTCGGGTTCCGCCGGCAGTCTCAATGAGGATGTCGTCTGGTTCGAGCGTACGCCGCTTCACCGTATGTTCCGGCAGATAACGCCGCGGAACTGATGACAAGTCTCCAATGCGAACGTACGGAAAGTCGGTGCCGCGAATGATGTGATACGGCACGAAGCCTTCTTCCGGGTGTTCTTTTCCCCAGTCGCCGTCCTTCGTCGTGACCAGCAAGTCGCGAAGGAGCCTTGTTCCCCATTCACCCGCCATAACCCAGCCCCCTCCAGCTGACCTTGATGGCCTGCCCCAGCTTCGCGGACTCGGCGAACTGCGAGCGCAGTTCGCCGACGAGGCGCGGCGTCTCTTCTTTGCGGCACGTCACGGTTTACCCTTCTTCCCGGCTGCGACCAGCTTCCCGGCCAATTCCGCCTCGATCTCCGCGATGGTCGGCAGGCTGCCCTGGAACTCGGTGGGGAGGGTCTCGGTGATTTGTTTCTTCCAATCGGCGACCGCGATGGACTTGTCCAGGCCGCTGAGGGCGTACTCGACGACGAGTTTGTTCTTCCCCCGGCAGAGCAAGAGGCCAATGGTGGGCTGGTCGTCGGGGTGACGCAGGAGGTCGTCCACGGCGGCGCGGTAGAGATTGAGCTGGCCCACGTCGCCCGGGTCGAAGGCGCGGGCCTTGAGCTCGATCACGACGTAGCGGCGCAGGCGCAGGTGGTAGAAGAGGAGGTCGAGGTAGAAGTCATCGCCCCCGACTTCGAGATGCACGCGCCGGCCGACGAAGGCAAAGCCTGAGCCCAGCTCCAGCAGGAAGCGCTGGACGTGGTCCATGAGCGCCTGCTCCACCTCGGCCTCGCGGCGCGGGTCGGCGGTGCCGAGGAAGTCGAAGAGGTAGGGGTCTTTGAAGAGCTGCGCGGCCAGGTCCGACTCTGCCGGTGGCATGGTGCGGGCGAAGTTCTGGAGGGCCTTGCCGGCGCGAAGGTGGAGCTGGCCTTGGATCTGAGTCTCCAGGCTGCTGCGGCTCCAGCCGTGGGCGATGGCTTCGCGGATGTAGAACTCGCGGCCAGCGGGGTCCTTGACCATCTGGAGCAGCCGGATGATGTGCCCCCAGGGCAATTGCGAAACAGGTTGTTTCGCAATCGGCCCATCGGGGAAGGCGGCGGCGAACAGGCTCATCGAGAGCAGGTTGCGCGTGGAGAGTCCGCCCATGTCCGGGAACTCCCGGCGCAGGTCCGCCGACAGTCGGTCGATGACCTTCGCGCCCCACGCGGCGTCGCTCTGGCGCTCGAGGATGATCTTGCCCGTGCGCCAGTAGGCTTCGATGACAAGGGGATTCGCCGCGAGCACGGCCTGGACGCGAGCGCTACGAAGGTGCGCCTTGATGTCCTGAAGCGCGCGCGCGTAGCTGGCGGGCAATCCGGACTTCGATGGGGCCGCCGTGAAGAGTGCGCCTTCACGGGTCCGGCCCCGTGAACCTCGTTCGGGGGCGCTCTTCGGCGTCGCGCGCTTCTTCTTAGGGGGCATGGCCCAGACCCTTCAGGTTGGCGCGAATGGCGGCTTCGAGTCTGGCCGACTCCGCAAACTGGGCGTTCAGCTCGGCGACGAGTCGCGCCATCTTCTCCTCGAAGGGCTCGCCGTCGTCTTCGACTTCCTCGGCGCCGACGTAGCGGCCGGGCGTGAGGACATGGCCGTGCGCGGCAATCTCGGCGGTGGTAGCCGACTTGCAGAAGCCGGGGATGTCTGCGTATTGGCCCGCGCCTTTGGCCTCCCGCCAGTGGTGATACGTGCTGGTGATCTTCTGCAGGTCGGCGTCGGTGAGCTCGCGGTGGACGCGGTCGATGAGCGTGCCCATCTTGCGCGCGTCGATGAACAGAGTCTGTTTGCGCCGGTCGCGGAAGCCGCGTTTGGTGTCGGCGTTCTTGGCCTTCGCGAGGAACCAGAGGCAGACAGGAATCTGCGTGCTGTAGAAGAGCTGGCCGGGGAGGGCGACCATGCAGTCCACGAGGTCGGCCTCGATGAGCGCGCGGCGGATGTCGCCCTCGCCGGACTGGTTGGAGGACATGCTGCCGTTGGCAAGGACGAAGCCGGCCATCCCCTGCGGCGCCAGGTGGTGGATGAAGTGCTGCACCCAGGCGAAGTTGGCGTTGCCCTTGGGCGGGACGCCGAACTGCCAACGCACGTCGTCGTCCTTGCGGAACCAGTCGGAGTCGTTGAAGGGCGGGTTGGCGAGGACGTAGTCGGCGCGCAGGTCGGGGTGCAGGTCGCGGCGGAAGGTGTCGGCGTGTTCGGGGCCGAAGTCGGCCTCGATCCCGCGCAGGGCGAGGTTCATCACGGCGAGGCGGCGCGTGGTGGCGTTGCTCTCCTGGCCGTAGATGGAGATGTCGCCGAGCTTGCCGCCGTGCGATTCGACGAACTTCTCCGACTGCACGAACATGCCGCCGGAGCCGCAGGCGGGGTCGTAGATGCGGCCCTTGTAGGGCGCGAGCATCTCGACGAGGCAGCGCACGACGCAGGACGGGGTGTAGAACTGGCCGCCGTTCTTGCCCTCAGCGCTGGCGAAGCGGGTGAGAAAGTACTCGTAGACGCGGCCGAGCAGATCGACGGAGCGGTGCGTCCCTGTGCTGTTGTTCGGGTCCTCGCCGGCGGCGGTGAGGTCGATGGTGGCGATGAGGTCGATGAGCTCGCCGAGGCGTTGTTTGTCGAGGCCGGGGCGGGCGTAGTCCTTGGGGAGGACGCCCTTGAGGCGCGGGTTGTCGCGCTCGATGGCGACCATGGCGTCGTCCACGGTCTTACCGATGGTGGGCTGCTTGGCGCTGGCCTGCAGGTGGGACCAGCGGGCATCGGCGGGCACCCAGAAGACGTTCTCGGCCTTGTACTCGTCGGGGTCTTCCGGGTTCGCCCCGGCGTAGTCGCCTGTGTTGGACTCTGCGCCGGCGAGGAGCTTGGCGCGGTGTTCCTCGAAGGTGTCGGAGATGTACTTGAGGAAGACCAGGCCGAGGACGACGTGCTTGTACTCCGCCGCGTCCATGTTGTTGCGCAGCTTGTCGGCGGCGAGCCAGAGCTTGGCCTCGAAGCCAATCGTGGCTGTGCTGGAGGGGGCTTTTTCGGACTTCCTTCGGGCCATGGGGCGAGCGCTGAGAGTGTGGGGTGCCTGCGCGAACACGCAGTCTAGCCTGCTCAAGTCTCCCGTCGCTCGCCCGAGCGCTCGACTCTTAGAGCGATATGCCGCCGTCCCCGGTCATCCACGTGCGACCGAGGCGGGCCCCCTCGTATCGCGACGGCGCGGCCCGGGCGGGGGCGCGCTCAGCTTCACCTGCGCGAAGGCTACGGACGCGACCAGGGCGAATTGCCGGAGCCGAGCCCCAGTGGGGCTGTTCCCCACGAAACGCGGCGCGACGAGCCCCGCCGCCCGCGCCTCCCGCGCGAAAGCAACCTGCGAGCCCTACCACTGCTGGGGCGGTCTGCGATGTGATCTCGACACGCGCACCGCCGACCGTCTGGATGGGCTTGATGCCCTCCACCGAAGGACCGTAGGTCGCGATGGCCTACGCGGCCGAGCCTCGCCAGCATCGGCTCGAACCCGGCCCGTGACCTGAGCGGCGCGCGGTGCTGGCCGCTCAGCGCCTGCCCCGGCGGTGCGCCGCCGTCGGCGAGCCGAGCGCGCCGCTCTTTGCCCGCGGCTACGACAACCCGTTCGTGCTGGAGCGCGTCGGGGCGCGGACCTTCATGCGGGGCTTTGTGTGCGACTGGCGCCGCGCGCACGCGGAGGTGCTGAGCGAGCCGCCGACCGCGGCGGCGGTCGAGGCCGAGGCCGACGGGACCTTTGCCGCCACGCTGCGCAATGTGCACGGCGGCGACCGCGATCGGATGGCACGCGGCCATAACTGGCGTGGCATCGACGAGGCCCACCTGCGGTGCCGCCTCTGTTGAGTCGCGTCGGGCTCAGCGCAGGTCGAGCCGGATCGCGTTGGTCAGGCCCGAGCTCTGTGGGCCGCCGGGCTGCGCCACGTAGGCTTGCGCGTAGAGCGAACCGACGGCGGCGAACCAAGGAGCGGCAGCCGGGGTCCACGAGCTCGGCTCCAGGAACGCCATCGTCCCGTGCGACCCGACCTGTCCAAAGCCGACCCGCAAGAAGGGCGCGCCCACACACAGCGGCGTGCCGCCCAGCACGACGTTTGATACGCCCGCCCCGCCCTGGGTGCTCGCCACCGCCACCCAGCGGGTCAACGGCGCGCAGCGCGAGAGGACGAGCCCGGGGCCGGCACCTCCCGCGCGCGGTGACCCGAAGACATCCAACCGCGCTTCGCCAGCCCCAGCGCCTGCCGGCGTTGAGCACACATCCTGGGCCTCGCCCACGGCGAAGACGTGCGCGGCCACCCTTTGCTGGGTGCTGGCTGGGGCCTGGCTGCGCACCGGGTCGCCGACCAATACAAATCCGTCTTGGATCGCCAAGGCCTGGCCAAACGCCCCCGAGAACCCATCCGACGCCAAGAGCCGCTTCGACTCCTGCGCCGGCCACGTTCCGTCGGGGTTGCGGACGAAGACGTACACCGGCTCGCCCGAACCAGCAGGAGCAAGCCCTGGCGCCGCAATGACCACCACGTTGCCTTCCATGACGACCTCCGCGCCGAAGTTGTCGGCATCGCGACGCTGGGAGGGAACCAGCGTTGCCTGCAGGAGCCACTGGCCAGCGCTGTCGCGCTGCCAGACGTGAGCCAGGCCGGGGCCATATCCCACGGCCCCCAGCCGAGGATCTCCGACGACCAATACACCGTCTGCGAACGCGACCGACGCCCCGAATTCCGAATAGAGAGGGCTACTCCCCGTGGGCTCTTCGATGACCGTCTGCCGGATCCAGGTCCCGGCTGTGTCCTTCCGGAAGAGATGCACGTGATCGCGTACCGAGCCTGATTGAGAGGAGACAGCGAGCCAATCGCCATCGAACGCCATCGCAGCACCGAACGAGATTGCGTCAGCCTGGGGCCCGGCAGGAGGTCGGATCATGTCGACCAGATTCCAACCACCCGAGCCACGCTCCCAAACCTCGATACGCCCGCGGTATTGCGGCGGCGCACCGCCAACATAATTGGCATTCACGTCCGCAACGAAGAGCTGACCCGCATGGAATGCAAGCTGAACACCCCGAGCTCGAGAATGGGGAGGTGCTGGGAGCTCGGTGATCTGGTCCCACGCCCCGGAGGGGGAGCGCTCGTTGACGAAGACTCGACTCGTGATGTAGGTCGCGACCGCAAAGGTGTCCTGCGAGGCAGCCACAGTGGTGGCAAGAGCGTCGCTGAGGGTAAGTCCGGTCGGGATGGAAGGGCTGGGCTCACGTACCCATCCGGATGGTGTCCGCGGGTAAACCTCGACAGGATCTACCTGATAGGTAAGGGCTCCTTAGGTTGCAACGAAGATGCGGCTGCCCGCGGACGCAACAGAGAAGCCATAAGCAGTCATGCTGCCCGTCGGAGAGACTATCCCAATCCGCTGAGACTCCAGCACCGTCGACTGCCCCAGCGAGCCCGTGCACAGGCCCATCGTAGACAGGAAAGCGACCGCAGCTCTGCAAAGGCGACGACCTCTTCCGAGAGGCCTCGATACGAAAGACCGCGACATGGGGTGCCTCATTCTAAACGTTGCCGCTGTTGAGCGGCGTCTGGCTCAGCGCGCGCCGCGCGCACGGGCGATGAGACCGAGCCCGAGCTGCAAGGCGGGGCGCAGGGCGCCGCGCGCGCTCGTCAGCGGGTTCGCGCGGTAGCGGCCGAGCTTCTCGAGCTGGTAATCGATCAACATATCGTCGAGCCCAGCGATGAGCGGGTACGCGCCGCCGCCCGCGTAAACCCGGCGCAAGAGCGACAAGAGGCCAATGCGCTTCATGTCCTGCATCCGCGCTGTCAGGCTCGCGGCAGGGTCGCGCTCGAACGCCAACGCGGCCTGGTCGTCGTCGAACTCACGCTCGATCAGCACGCCGCCGGCTGGGCCGCTATTTGGGCCGATACCTGAACCGCCATCTGGGCCTCCATCTGGGCCGTCGAGCGCCACGCCCACGCACTGCGCGCCTCGGGTCATCGGGCGCAGGTGGAGCGCGCCGGCGCGCTTGCGGTCGGACAGCGCCCAAGCGCCAGAGGTCAGCTCGAACCCGCCGACCGCGTAATCGCGCGGCGACGTCCAATGCACTCGCGCGCGCCCAGCGAAGTCCAGCGTGCGGAGCTCAGCGGCGCCGTCGGACGTGCGGCGCCCACGCGTCACGGTCTGCTCACCCAAGATCGCCTTCGCGAGGGCGACGCCGTGGTAAGCGTAGCCGCTGCGATCGAGCGTCAGGCGGCGTGGCTCGTCGCTGCGCGGCGCAGCCTGCAAGGCTTCATGCACGACCGGCAACCAAGGCAAAGCGCTGATGTCCTCGGCGACGGAGACCGCCTTGAACGGCGCGGTGCGCCTGACGTGATGGAGGTTGCGGAACAGCACGACCGGCGTCTCCAGCACCAGCTCGACACGCGACACATCGAAGCGCGCGAGGTGCGCGAGGACCTGGCCGACGGCTGGCTTGGCGACGACGACATAGATCACGTCGACGGCCTCGACCTCGTCCCTCGTCAACGACTCCAACGCACGTACGGGATGCACGACGCCGCGGGCGTCGAGGTCGCGCGCTCTGCGGGCGAAGACCCCGCCGAGCTCGAAGTCGCGCGAAAGGCGCGCCAGGACAGGCAGGACCGCGTCGCTGACTCGGCCGCCCGCACCGATGACGAGGATACGCTTCGTCGCGCTCATGAGGCCCTCTCCCCGGACGTCACGCCGTCGAGCGAAAAGTGCTTACGGCGCAAGTGCTCTGCCAGTCGAACGGAGAGCGCGACGAGCGTGAACGTGGGATTCGCGCAGCCGCTGGTGGGAAACGTCGAGGCGCCCGCGACATAGACGTTCTCTGCTTCGTGCAGGCGCAGGTCGGAATCGACGACAGAGGTCGCGGGGTCCGCGCCCATGCGCGTCGTCCCCATGTGGTGCGACGCGTCCTGATCGATGGGCCACGGCTCCTGGTCGCGGACGAGCTCGCTCTCGAGCAGCCCGAGCCCCGACCGCGGGAGCTCGATGGCGAGCGCGCGGTGCAGCTGGACAAGGGAGCGCCGATCGACCTCCGTGCATCGGTGGCGAACGAAGGGGATCGGCCGCCCGTACGGGCAACGCTCTGCGGAGAGCGTCACGCGGTTCTCGGGGTCGGGCTCCATCTCCATGAAGTTACGCAAGCGCACGCGCTGCGTGCGCGGCGCGCCGCGGTCGAAGACGCGGCTCCACGCATAACGACTGACCCGTGGCAGGTCGCGCGCCACGTTCCAAGCGAGGCCGAGCACTTCGCGGGGCGACTTGCGCGCGTTCTGCAAGTCGCTGTCATCGCCGGTCTCGGAGTAGTCGCGCAGCGAAACGGCCTTCTTCTCGCCGCGGCGGCGCATCATCCCCATCGCGAGCTGCGTGCGCTTCGCGAACCACACGAGCGATTCGACGCCTTCGCTGCCCGACCAGGGGAACAGCGGCTCCATGCGCACATAAGAGTTGAGGAGCCCCAGGCGCGCCTGGACATCCTCGCGCAGGCGCAAGCCAGCGTACCCCGCGTACCCATCGACGAGGCAGCCGAAGAAATAAGGCACATCGCCGACGGGCTGGGTGAGGCGCAACAGGCCGCCGTAGTTCTTCGGGTGGTTCATCAGGTGGCGCCCGACCTGATCTCGTTCATTGCCGAGGCCCGCCTCGCGCTGGCCGCGCGAGTTCAAGAGCAGCCGCGCGTTCTCCAAGCCGCCCGTCGCCAGGACGTAGACCTGCGCGCGCAGCGCGACCTCGGCGCCAGCGCTGGTGCGCAGGAGCGCGCCGTCCGTGCGCGCGCTCCCGGGCGCGCCCTGCAGCTCCACCACGGTCGCGTCGAGCAAGAGGTCAGCCCCGCCGCCCTGGAACAGCGCGCGGTGCTCGCGGCCGAAGTTCTGGGGCTTCGCACAGGCGAGGAACACCTTCTCTTCGACGTCGTCCCACTCGGGCTTCAGCGGGCTCTTGGCCCGGAGCTGATCGAAGCCGCCGGGCGCGAACCGCTCGAGGCCAGGGAAGCGATACCGCTCCGCCGCCGCGGCGTAGTAGGGCAGCAGCGTCGCGCGATCGATCGGCCAGCCCGAGCGCCGCAGCCAGGGGCGATGCGCGAAGTCCGCCTCGTCGAATGGGCTCGAGAGGCCGGCCCAGGTCGTCGACGCGCCGCCGAGCACGCGCTCGCGGCTGTAGTCCTTGATGTGGATGCCCTCGGACTCCACGCGCTTCAGGGAATCGGCGTGGGCCGTGCGACGCAGCTTGCCGCTCTCGAGGACGACGACCCGCGCGCCGCTGCCCGCGAGCTCTGCCGCGAGCGTGATGCCGGCGGGGCCCGCGCCAATGACACAGACGTCGTAGTCGCCCACGCGCGGATCGGTCGCAAGGTCCTGGATCACGGCCGAGAGGATAGCGCGCTGGCTGCGAGAACGGTCACGCGGCCCGCGCCCGGCGGCCGCGCGGCTTCAGGCTTTGACCGCGACGAGCACGAAGGTCTTGGGAATGCCGCGATCGAAGACCTCAGAGGAGCGGTTGGGCTCTTCGACGAGGCGCTCGATGCGCAGGCCCGCCGCAGCGAAGGCGGTGACGACCTCGCCCAGCGTCCACCGCCGCCAGAGGACGGTCGCCGTCGCGGCGGCGTCGGGCGGCAGGTACTTCGCGAACGACACGGGCTCGGCCCGCAGCGCAGCCTCGAAGTAGTCGCCAGTGACCTTGACCTTCCGGACCTTCGCTGTCGACCCGCGGAACGACAGCAGCTTGGTCGAGACGGGGTGGAAGTCGCGCAGGACAAAGCGCGCGCCCCGCTCCAGCACCTCTGTGACGAGGGCCGCGAACGGCGCGAGGTCGCTGAAGTAGTGCAGGATCCCCAGCTCCGCGAAGACGAGGTCGTAGCGACGGGCGCGCTCAGCGGAGTCCAGCGCGAGGACGTCCGAGACGATGTAGCGCAGCTCGACGCCCGCGGCTTCGGCGAGCGCCTGCGCGTAGTCGGCGTTCCCTTGCGCGAAGTCGACGACCGTGACCTGCGCCCCGAGCAAGGCGGTCGCCACCGCCTTCATGCCATTGGAGCCCATCAGGTTCAACACGCGCCGCCCCTGGAGCTCGCCGAAGTAGGCGTCGAGCCCCGCGAGGCGCGCCCGCGCTCGGACGCGCAGCTCGGCCGCCGCAGCAGGCGGCGCCCCGAAGCGCGCGAGCCATGCCTGGTACACGGCGCCGCGCCAAGCGTCTTCGTTTGCAGGGAGGGTGGAGTCGTTGGTCACGGCAGGCCGGCGCGGAGCATAACGAAGTGGCGCGTGACTGCGCGGCGTTGGCCCGCGCCCGCGCGTCGTCACTTGCCGCGGCCGAGGTAGGTCTGGAGCTGCGCCGGGGTGAGGAAACCCTCGAGCTCCGCCTGCTGCGCCGCCGCCATCGCGGACTTCTGCTGGCTGAGGAACTCGGGGTCAGCGCCGCCCTCCCAGAGCCGCGTCAGCTCGGCCCCACGGTCGAGCTGCGCGTAGAGCGACTGGCGCATCGCCTCCCGCTGCGAGGGCGAGAGCTCGAGCCACGTCGCGATCTTCGGCAGCGTCGCGTCGTCGATCGCGGCCCTCTGCTGCTCGAGCGATGCCTGCGCCTTCTCGATGCGCTCGCGCTTGCGGATCTCCTCGAGGCTCACGGCGACCTGCTCGGTGAATGCTGCTGCGTCCTGGAGACCGGCGGCGCCGCGCCCGGCGAGCGCCCCACTGACCTGTCCGTCGCCCGCGAGCATTGCGAGCACCTCCGCGCGGAACGCCTCGAACTCCGCCCGGTCCACCGCGCCCTCGGCCGGCGCGCGCGCCGCCGTCACGGGCTGCGCTTCGACGAACGCGAGCCGCTGCCGCATGGCCTCGAGCTCGGCGCGCAGCGCGCGGAGCTCCGGTGCGACATCGACCGGCGGCGCGAGCCCGGACATGGGCGCTGCGGTCGACGGCGGGCCGCCCGGCGCGCGCAAGAAGGCGAGGAACAGGGCCCCGCCGCCCAAGGCGAGCGCGAGCCCGTGGAGGATGTGCGAGGGCTGCATTCAGGCTCAGCCTAACGCCCCGGCTCCGCTCTCACATTGGGCGTGACGCCGACCTTCAAGATGATCAGCACGTCGCTGGACCCCTTCTTGCCCGCGCCGCCCGGATCGACCGTGCCCATCACCATGCTCTGGCCCGGGGCGATGTCGAAGCGCGCATTGGCCTTCACGCTGCTGACCTCAGGCAGTTGAATGGTCAGCGTCGACCCGAGCGCGCCGATCCGCACCTCGTGCTCGCGAAACGGTCGCGCAGCGCTGCTGAAGTTGAGCTCGCAGCGCACCTGGAGGCGACCCCCATCCAACGGCACCGCGCGCATCGACACAAGGAGCCCAGTCTGCAGGACGTCGATGATCGGGTCGACGATCTCCTCCTGTCGGTCTGGGAGCACCGTCAGCTCGAAGTCGCGGACGTACGCCGTCTGATCGAGCACGGAGCACTCCGCGCGCTCGTACGGGGCGACGAGCAGGCGCTGTGCGGTCATCTCAACGCACCCTTCGTCCTTCTGGATCGCGCGCAAGAGGGCCTCGAGGTCCGCGTCATTCAGGACCTTCCCGGTCCGCCCGCCGACCAAGTCTCCGAGCGCACCCGAAGGGACTCGCAAGATGCGAGTTTGGATGTCGATCATGCCGTCGAAGCGCCGCGCTGCGCCGAGGAAGCGGTCCACCCAAGCGTGCTGCGCCGCGTTACCGACGACCGTGAGCGCCCCGCGGTTCAGGAGCCGCACCTGCTGCGACGCTGCGCGCAACGTCGGCTCGATGAGGTCTCGGATCGACTGAGCCAGGGACTCCGCCTTGCGTTGGGTCGCCCCGGACTCGATCAGCTCGACGTACCGATCGAGCGCGGCGATCTTCGTCTCCTCGGAGAGCGTCCCCGACGTGATGTCACGCGCGAGCGCGTCCAGGCGGTCCTGCCCGGTGAGGTCAGCGATGTCATAGATGACAAGCGTGTCGTTGGCGTTCGCCTCGGGCGCTTTGGCAGCGACCTCAGGCAGCGCCGTGGAGAGTTGGGGTCGCTCGCCACCAGAGACCTGGGGCGAGACGGCGCTCCGGGCGTGAGGCAGCAAGCACAGCGCGAGCAAGAACGGGATCGACATCGGACGACTTCTCTCGGGGGTCTAAGGGTATGGGGCGCCGCCCACGGTCCACGCCACGACACGGGTCGGCGGCCGGACGACGACGGCCCCGCGCGGCTCGGGGGGCGGGGTGCGCTCGATCACGACGCGCGCTTCGTAGACGACGGCGCCATCGCGCGGCGCAGCGATGGCCGAGGCGCCCCGCGACGAAGGGGCCGGCGCCTGGGGCGCCGCAGGGGGCCTGCGAGCGAGCACGACGACCGCTGCGAGCGACGCCGCGAGCGCGAGCGGAACCCGCCAGGCCCAGCGCGGCGCGCGCGCGGGCTCGCTGCACGTCAACACGTCGAGCGCGGCCTCGAGGCGCGCCACCGCGGCCTGCACCTCGGGCGCGCGCGTGAGGTCCGCGGCGAGCTCCGGGTCGCCGCTCGGAGCCCGACGCGCATCAAAGGCTGCATCGACGCGCGCCCACAGCGCGCGCTCGTGTTCACTCGTCATCTCCATCTCCCTTCCAACCCGCGAGGCGCCGGCGCGCGCGCGAGAGCTGTGACTTCACGGTCCCGACTGGCACGCCCCGCGCTGCGGCGATCGCTTCGACGGAGCGGCCTTCGACGTGGAACTGCAGCAGGGCCTCGCGCTCGGCCGCGGGCAACCCCGCGACGACGCGCGCGACCGCGTCCGCTTCGTCCAGCGGCGCCGTGACGTCGGGCGCGGCCGGGTCGAGGTCGTCAGCCGCGACCGGCGCGCGCGCTTCGCTGCGACGGTGATCGACGAGGACTCGGTCCGCGAGGCGCCGGAGCCACGGCCAGAGGCCGCGCGCCGGGTCGTACCCCGCCCGATAACGCAGCGCGCGCGCCGCCGCCTCCTGCGCGACGTCCTCGGTCGCGCCGGCGCCGCCGCGCCGCGCGACGTGCGCGCGCAGGCGCGGCAGCGCGCCCTCGAGTTCACGCTCGAGGGCGCAGGGATCGGCAGGGGGGGGACCATCGGGCACGCCCGAGATGTACCGAGCCCGCCCGCGCGCGGTTGCACGTTCTCAGAATTTGCCAGGTGCGCCCGTCGACAGGTGCGCCCGTCGACAGGTGCGCCCGTCGACAGGTGCGCTCCTCGACAGGTGCGCTCCTCGACAGATGCTCCCGTCGACGCTGTCCCCATCGCGAGCGCCCCGTCCCCTGTCAGCGCCCGGGGCGCGCGTAGTCGGACACCGGGCGCGGGACGATGCCCAGCTCGGCGTAGTTGAAGCCGCTCCACAGCGGGGCATAGTCCCCCACGATCTCGACCGAGGAATCTGCGCGGATCGCGTCCTCCATGCCCAAGCACCAGTACGCCGCATTGATGACGAGGCGGCGCAGCCCCGCGCTCTCGAAGTCGCGCGCGCTGCCCATCGTCGAATGGAACACGCGGGCCGTCTTGCCGAGGTTCCCGGTCCACGTCTTGAACCACGCGACGGGCAGCGGCTCGAGCTCGGGGTTGACCTCATCGTCGTGCCCGCGCCCCATGAGCGGCTGGCCGAGGACCAGCGCCGTGCATGCGGCGGGGAAGCCCTGCTCCTCGCTGTAGGTGCGGTACACGTCCGAGGGCCCCCAGACATCCGTGACGCCGCGCAAGATCGGGTGCGCGCGCTGCGCCTCGACGATCAACCCGCGCGTCGAGTCCTGGTGCCAGCGGCCGTGATGGCTCCGGAACGAGCCGCCGAGCACGTCCTCGCCGAAGTTGACCTTGCGCCCGTCCTTCTCGTAGTCGAACCCGATGAAGCCGTGGTTCGCGGTGCGCAAGCCGATCAGCGGCTTGCCGGAGTCCAAGTAGTCGTAGAAGTGCTGCAGCTGCGCCGGCGGCAGCGTGATCAGGCGGCTGAAGAGGATCACGAGGTCGGCCGAGTCCAGCGCTTCGAGGCCGGGGATGTCGTGCGTGATGGAGTCGTCTTCCCACTTGATCTTCTGCGTGGGATCGACGAGCCCGTCCTTGTTCAGCGCGAACAGCACGGTGGTCTCAAACCCGTGGCGCTCCGACAAGACCTGCGCGAGCATCGGCATCGATTGCTCGCTGCGGTACTCCTGCTCGGCCGCGATGAGGACGATGTGCTTGCCCGCGCCGGGGCCGTCGCCGCCCGGGTTCGTGAGCCACTTCTGCGCTGTCGGCGTAGACTCAGGCGCCTGCGCGCCCCGGTCCGCGGCCGCTGCGCGCGGCACGCGGTTCACGGTGTAATACGCGTCGCGGTGCACGAGCGCCTCGCCGTCGCGCGAGCGCACCGCGCCCAGGTCGAACTCGTGCACATGCCCGACGCGCACCGTGTCGAGGGTCAAGACCGCGTGGAGCCCGTCCTCGGACACCACGACGGACTGCACCGTCGGGACCGTGCGATCGACCTCCGGGCCGCCGTAGCCGGCGTGGTAGTCGTGCGTGAACGTGCCGAGCTTGTAGGCCGCCGGGTCGGCCGCCGACGCGCGCTCGACGGGCTTCGTAAACGCCACATCGAAGCCGTCCGGCGTGATCGTGATGCGCTGAATCTCGAACGGGACCTTGCCCGTCCAGTCGATGCGCTCCAACGCGAACGGGTCCGTGCCGCGCACCGGCCAGCCGCGGTTCGTGCCGCCCGAGATGAGGTTGCCTCCCGGCGTGAAGTGCACGTTCAGGATGCCCGTCGAGAGGCCCTCGCGGAACGGATAACAGGCGCCTTGCCACACGCCGTCGACCTCCTCGGTCGTCGCGCGCATCAAGATCGACAGCGTGTAGTCGCCGAGGAATAGCTGGTCCTCGAACGGCCCGAAGCGCCCCTGCGTGCGGTTGACCTCGAAGCCCGTGATCGAGCGCCCCATACGAATGTAGGGGAAGATGACGGCGTACGGCACGAGCTCGGGCACACGCTCGTGCTCCGTCGCGATGCGCGTGCCCGAGCGCGGCTCAGTCGGCGCCGCGCCGAGGTGCGGCGCGAACGGGTACCAATTGAAGCTCGCGGGGTGCCCCATGAAGCCGCCAGGCCGGATCGCCTTCAGGCTGCACGAGGAGTTCCATGGGCCCTGGCTCTCGATGTAGAAGAGGCTGCCGTGCTCGTTCAGGCCGATCCCCGCGGGGCTGCGCAGGCCGCTCGCGACCGGCGTCGTCGTGCCGTCCGATCCAACGCGCATCACCCAGCCGCGGAAGAGGTCCTGCGAGTAGTACGACTGCGAGAGGCCCAGCGCGACGTAGGTGTCACCCGCGGCGTCGCGCTTCGAGCCGAACGCGTACTCGTGGTAGTTCGAATAACCCCAGCCGTCGGAGACCGTCATGAAGCGGTCCGCGCGGCCGTCGCCGTCCGTGTCGCTCACGCGGGTCACCTCGCAGCTCTGCGTGACGATCAGCGCGCGCTGCCCGTCAGGGGCGAGGTCTTCGTCCAAGCCGAAGATCTCGTCGAGGCCCGTCGCGAAGAGCTCGTACTTGGGCTCGGGCTTCTCGTCGTCGACGCCGCTGACGAAGTACACGTCACCGCGCCGCGTCCCGACGGCGAGCCGGCCATCGGCGAGCGTCGCGAACGCGCCGGCCTCCAGCACGATGCCGTCGGGCACGGGCAGCTTCACGACGTGGTAGCCCTCGCGCTCGCGCTGCGCGGAGCCCCACATCGCGCCGAGCTCCTGCGCCCCCACCCAGGCCAAAGCAGAGGCCGAGGCCGGGGTCGCCAGGAGGGCGCCGACCAAGGCCGCGCGCGTGACGGCGCGGGCCACCCAAGGCATACGGGGCTCAACGCAGCAATTCATAGTCGATCACGAGCTCGGAGAGGCCGGCGGGGAGGGTCAAGTGGAGCACCATGTCGGCAGGCGCGGTCGCGGTCGCCGCGCGGCGGTCCGCCGCGAGCTCGAGGGGCCGCGCGGGCGGCGTCGACCAGGTGAGGCGCAGCTCCGAAGTGCTGCAATGGTCGCCGGAGGCCGCGTCGAGGTCGCCGGCGAGGACGCGCATCGAGAGCGCCTCCTTACGCGGGGCTTCGAACGTCAGCACGCGGCGCAGGACCTCCGCGCCGTCGCGCGCGGCGACGGTCGTGCGCTCTGCGATCTGCACATCGTCGCTCGCGTAGAACAGCGTCGGCACCTCGTCCTTGTCCTGGGCGTAGCCGCGGAAGTGATAGCCGTGGTTGCGCGGATAGAGCGGGTCCGGGTTGACCGGGTTGTCGCCCGTCAGGGCCGGCTTCAGCGGCCAGGCCGCGTCAGGCGTCGCGAGGCGCGCAAACGCGACGTCCTGCGCGAGGGTCAACGCGCGCTCCAGCGGGCGGAACTCACCCGCGCCCTGGCCGTCCCAGCGCACGGACACGAAGTCGCCGCGCCACAGCCCCGCGAGGCTGCCGTTCTGGGCGTTGAAGGCGTAGTTCAAGCCCTCCTTGAACCCGACGGCGATGCCGCGGAACCCCGCGATTCCGCTGCGGCCGCGGTACAGGCGCGCGGCGCCTTCGACGTGCAAGAGCGTCGGCTCTGGGCGGATCCCCTTTGGGTCAGCGGCCGTGCGGCCCTGGGTCAGGAAGTACCAGATGCCCCGGAGCTGCCTGTCCGTGTCGCCGTCGAGGATGCCCTTGTGCACGGCCTCGCCGCCGGGCCACGACTCGGGCATGACGATGCCGGGGCGCAGCGCCTGCGGGGCGATCATGAAGCGCACGAACCAACCAGGCTGCAGGCGCTCGGGCGTCGTGATGAGGTCGATACCGCGGAAGCCGGGCGAGGCCGAGCCGTTGAAGTCGTGGCAGGTCACGCACGCGAGGCCCGTCACGCCGAGCAGCTCACGGCCGCCGTCGCGCGCCGCGCGTGCGTCGTCACCCTCGGGCACCGGCATCTCGTAAGCCGCGAGCGCCGCGCCGTCCGCCGCCGCGAAGGCCGCAGGCAGGCGCGCGAGCTGCGCCTCACCGAACTGCGGCATGCGCGTCAGCATGTAGGGCCGCACGCGCGCGCCGTCGAAGAGCACCTTGTGCAGCCAGTCCGCTTGCAGCTTGGCGCCGAGCAGCGTCAGCGGCGGCGGGATGCGCGCGTCGTCGCCGAGGTCGGGCTGCGTCGTGCGGAAGTAGGGGTCGCGCTCGCGGGCGACGCCGCCCAGCATGCCGCGCTCCGTGCCGCGCGCGTGGCACGCGATGCAGTTGAACGCGACCAAGGTCCGGGCGACCTCGGCCTCGGGTTCCATGCGCGCCGGCGTCGCGCCCCAGGCGGAGCGCAGCGCGCTGCGCTCGTCAACTGCCAGCGCGTACCGCGGCACGCCGCGCGGTGCGTCCGCCAGGCAGCCCGCCGCAAGGTCAAGGTCAGCCCCTCGCGCGACGGGCTCAGGGGTCGCGTGGCCCTCGAGCGCGTGGCACGCGGCGCAGCGCAGCTCGTCGAACAACGCGCGCCCGCGCGTGACCTGTGCGGCGTCGACCTCGAACGCGGGCTCCGCCGGGCGGTCGCGGCCGATGAGGGCGCTCGCGATCGCGCGCGCTTCCGCGCGGCTGAGCAGCATGTCCGGCATCCGGCCCGCGGCGCGCACGTGCAACGGCTGGAAGAGGAACTCCGCGAGCGAGTCGAGGCTGTACTTCTCTGCGACGTGCGGGTGCGGCGCGTCGGCCAGCGGGCCGTGGCACGCGACGCAGCCCACCGAGTGGTAGAGCGCGTCGCCGGCCGTCGCTGCGTCGCCGACGACCGCCCCGCGCTCGAAGCGGCGCGGCGCCCTGGCGACGAGGTAATGTGTCAAGGCCTCAGCGGCTTCGGCCCGCGCGGCGGGCGCGAGCTCGTCCAGCAGCCCAGGCATCTTCGTGCCGGGCTGCGCTTCGCTCGGCGCGGCGATGAAGCGGCGCAGATAGCTCGGCGAGACCCGCCAGCCGACGTCGGCGAGGTTCGGGCCCGGCAATGTGCCCGGCAGTGCGCCCGGCAGTGCGCCCGGCAGTGCGCCCGGCGCGCCGTGGCAGGCGTTGCACCGCAGCTCATCTGCGAGCAGCGCGCCGACGCTGGCCTCGTCCAAGCCGTGGCTCTGTTGGCGCCAGAGCCCTCGCGGCGCTTGAGCTGCGGCCGCCGCAGGCGCGAGCGCCAGCGCGAGCGCCAGCGCACAGAACCCAGGGGCACGACCGGTCGGCGCGAGGGCGCGCGCGCGCGGCGGGGAATCGTTCTCAGTCATCGGTGCGATCCAGCGCGCGTCGGGCGGCCTTCGCCAACGCAGCGTCCTTGGATTGTGCGGCAAGTCGCAGCGCAGCGCGCGCAGGTTCCCCCTCGATCTCGGCGAGCACCCGCAGGACCCGCCGGCGTCGCCACGCGCTCGTGCTTGCGTCGGCGGCGACCCGCGCGAGCTCAGGGACGACGGAGTCGCCCATTCGCGCCAGCCCCATGGCGCCCAGTTGCACGGCCTCCTCATCGCGCGCACACACGAGCGTCAAGAGTGGCTCCAGGTCACCCACGGCGCCGGTCAGCCGCCAACGCGCGAACGCCGCTGCGCCACGCACCAGCCGATCGTGGTCCCGCGCGAGGGCTTCGATCGCAGGCAGGGCGGAGCGCTCGCCCGCGTCCGCGAGCTGGATCGCTGCGCTCGCGCGCGCGGCGCCGTCCGCGCTCGAGAGGCCGGCGAGCGCCGCCTTGCGCTGCGCTGCGCGGCTCAATCCCAAGGGAGCCCCACGATGCGCGCGAGGCGCTCCTTCTTCCAGACCGCTGGGCTATGGCTCGCCGAGTGTCCGCTGGACTTCAAGCGGTGCTCCGTGACGCGCCGGGCCCTCATGACGTCCTTGAACCACTGGCCGCCGCGCGCGATGGCGACGACCGCGTCGAAGCACGCCTGGATGTTGTACGCCTGGCCGACGTTGGACCAGTCCGGCAGGTAGTCCTTGCGCACGGGCGGGCTCAGCATCACGAACTTGTCGATCCGCGTCCCTTTGTGCGTCGCAAGGGCGGCGATGTTGGCGCCGTGGCTGTGCGCGAACACCCGCACCGAGGCAGCGCGGTGGCTGCTGAGCCAGCCGTGCAGCTCCCTCGCAGCTCTGGCGCGGCTGGAGTCGAGGTTGTCACCCGACCAGCGGAACTGATCTGCCGCGCCGTACAGGTCCGCGAGCCCGAGGTCCTTGCGCACGTACTCGAAGAAGTCGCCGCCCCTGCGCCACCACCTCCCGTGCGTGGCCCACGTGCCGTGGATCATGATCGTAATGGATTCGAGCTGCGCGTCGGCCGCGAGGCCCTTGCGCCGCGGGCGAGGCCGCGGCGCGCGGACGCCGGTGATCTCGAACCCGCGGCGCACCCACGTGTCCTCCGGCGCGCCCGCCTGCCGCGCGTAGGCGATCGTCGCTGCGGCGAACACGTCCTCGCTCGCCGCGTCGCCCCGCGCTGCGCCCGCCCTCGCCGCCTCCTTGAGCGCCTCCAGGTCGCCCCGGTGGAAGGTGCACTCTGTCATCCGGTAGTACGCGTCGATGAGCGCGACTTTGACGAGCGGATCCACTGACGCAAGATGGTCGTCCATCATCTGGATCGCAGCGTCCGGCAGCTTCGGCTCGAGCTCTGCGATGAGGCACGCTGCTTCGTCCGGCGGCACGCCGGGCTGCAGCGCCGCCTCGAAGCGCTGCATGATCGTGCCAGGCGACGCCTTGGAACGGCGCTGCGCGGGCTTCTTCGGGGTCATGGCTTGGATCCCTTGGGTCTGTTCAGTCCGGAGGTGCTGGCCGGCGTGCCAACGAGGTGACGCGCCGCGGCGTGGCGCATGCGGGCCTTGCGGGTGATGCGCAAGCGACCGTCGATGTCACGGACATCGAAGTTGGCCTCGAAGCTGCCGTCCGCAGCGAGCTGCGCGAGGTATTCGAGGAGCCGCTTCTGACGCTCGGGCGTCGCGCGCTTGACGACGTAGCTCAAGACGTTGCCGTTCGTGTCGAAGACGAGCGTCCCGCCGCACCAGAGCGTCGCAGGCGCGCTCCCGAGCGCATGTCGGTGCTGCTTCGGCACACGGACGGGTTGCGGCCAAGCAAACTCGATCACGATCTCCTGGGGCGGGTAGTAACGCCCGGACGACTCCTTTCGCGTGCGATAGAGCTTCTGAACGACAAAGTTGACGTCGCGGGGGATCATGAGCGCCTCGCGGTTCGAGTCCAGGAACGCGTACGCGTCCGTCGGGCTGGCAGAGAGGCGTTCGATCGCGTACTTGCGCAGGTCGGAGTTCTGCAGCGGATGCTCGGGTCGCAGGTCGCCCGGGCCGGCCACAACACCGCGCCCCTGCATCACCCTGGCGAGCAACGCGCGGTACCCGCGCTCGTCTATAGGATAGGCGACCTCATCGGAGCGGATGATCGCGCGCGCGTAATCGAGATAGGTCAGGCCGCACGGCGGACAATAGTCGAGCGCGCGGAGCATCATGCGGCTCGTCCGCTCGGCCGCGCTGATCAGCGCGCCGACGACGTCCTGCCCATTGAGCTTCGCCTTGCCGGGGCCCTTGGCGTCCTTGGCGCGACGCGCGACCGAGTCCTCATAGAGGGCGCGCAAGAGGTCGTAGAACGCGCCGGTCAGGACCTCGGAGTAGTCGTGCTCCTCCCACTGCCCTCTCAGATCGCGCATCGTCCGCCGATTGGCGGCTGAGCGCAGCGGTTGCTCCCCGCGGTCGTTCGAGCCGAACTCCAGCGCGATATCGCTGACGAGGTTGCGCAGCCCGAGCTTCCCCGGCCGCTCGCGAACGATCGCGCGCACGACCTCGCGCATGGTCAACGACGACACCATCGCGAGCGCATCGCCAAAGTACTCGTGGAACCCCGCGACGTCGGGGCTGTCGAGCTCGTAGTAGAGCGGCTTCAACCCGTCGAGCACGGCGTGCCCGAGCTCGTGGGTGATGATGTCGTGCGAGAGGCACGCGTACACGACTCGCTTCTGCCGCCCTGTGCCGACGTCGAAGTATCCAAAGTGGATGGCGCCCTGCTCGCGGTCGTAGTAGGCGTTCTCTGCGCGGAACGCGTGCGGGCGCAGGATCAGGCGGCCGCCGGGGAACGCCCACGCGATTCGGCGGCCGAGGACGCGCGAGTCCTCGAGGATCGCCAGCGTCCGCGCCACGTGCGCCCAGACGTTGACCTGGTGGTGTTTGAAGTTCTTGACCGGGTCCGCGCGGCCTACGGCGAATCCGCCGCCGCGCGCCAGCGGGACGACGGGCGGTGCAAGCTGCACGCCATGTTCATCCTCGTCCAAGACCTCGATGCGCGCGGTCGTCGGCCCCGGCCCGAGCCACGCTTCCCCAGGCAGATGCAGCGTCAGCAAGCCGAGGCCGTCGCGCTTGGCCACGAGCGGGTCTTGCACGTACACGCGCGCGGCGATGTCGCGAAAGTCGCTCGTGTCCGACTTGTACCTGAACGTCCTCGCCATGCGCGGCAGTCTAGCCGAGCGTCACGGAGCGTCGCGGCGGAGGGGTGTTCAGGACCCGCCGCCAGCGCCGCCGCGGCCTTGCCTTTGCCCGCGGGCTGCGTCGCGGCCGCGGGCCGGGGGGAGGTCGGTCGGCAGCGGCTCGAGGAGCCGCGGGTCCAGCGTATCGAGCGCGGCCCGTACGTCGGCGGCTGCCGCGGGCTCGCCCGCATCATCGAGCCGCGCTGCGAGCATCTTCGCGGTCGCCACCGGCGTCAGGCCGAGGCCATCCAGCGACGCGGCAGAGTCCGGACGACGCTCCAGCGACGCGAGCAGCGCCGCCTTCGCCAGCCCGAGCTCCCCGCGCTCGAGGCGCACACGGGCAATGCCCGCGAGCCCGAGCGCGACGAAGTGATCTGCGGAGTCGCGCCCTGAAGGGAAGAGCTCGATGTTGCGCGCGAACTGCTCGAGCGCGCGGTCGTAGGCCACGAGCGCCCCGTCGAACGCGCCGCGACGGCGGTAGTGCTCTGCGGCGACGAGGCCCGCGTAGCCGGCGAACCAGGTGATCTGCGTGCGCTCGGCGACACCACCGTTGAGCTCGGCCGCCGCGACCGCGCTCTCCTCGCGCGCGACGCGCTCGGCATAGGCGCGCTCGAGCCCTTCGGGGCCCTCCTCCCAGAGGAGGCGCGAGCGCAGCCGGTCGTGCAAGAGCGGGTCGCTCGGAAACTGCGCGAGCGCCTCGTCGAGCACGCCGTTCGCGCGCGGCGTCGCGCCGATCCAGCGCAAGAAATCGTGATAGTCGGCGAGGACCTTGGCATCGACGAGCGGGTGCCCGGCGACGCTCGCATAGGCAGAGTTGACGTCTGAGAGCCACTGGCCCGGCCACTCGGCCTTGAAGCGATAGCGCTCGCGGATGGCCGCTTGACGGGCCTCGGCGAACGACAGCAAGAGCCGGACGCGGGCGCGCTCGCTGAGGCTGACGCTGAGGTCGGGGATGACGGCGCCCTGGTCCGCGCCGCCCGCTGGGCTGTCGGCGCTCTCGGTCGGCGGAGCGGCCTGCAACAGGCCGCCCTCCACCGCCGAGAACGCGCGCATCCGCGCGGTGCCCTGGTCGCCGAGCTCCGCGGCCGCGACCGCGATCACGGCGTCGAGCCGCGGGCCGGCGGCGCCGCGCGCTTCAGCCTGCGACGCCGTGCGCCGGGCGTCTTCGTACAAGAGCTTCGCCATCCGCGGCTCGTCGGCTGAGGCATCGGCGCGCGCCAAGAACGACTCGGCCAGCGCCAACAATGCGGTCGGGTCCTCGGGGCGCGCCTCGGCGGCGCGCGCATGGGTCTCGACTTCGGCGACGGCCCGCGATCGCTTGGCGGCGGCCGTGTAAGCGTCGCGAGAGTCTCGCTCGCGGGCGCGCTCGAGCGCTCCGGGGTCGATCAAACGCGAGCCCGTGTCGAGCCCCGTGTGGAGCGTGACGAGGGTCCGCGCGCGGTGCGACTGCTCCCCGAGGCGCGCTGCGGCCGCCAGCAGCGCCTCGCGTTCGCTGGCCTCCATGGGGACCTTCAGCGCCTCGGCCATCAGATCGACGGCGCCTTCAGTCTTGCACTGTGCGAGGGCTTGCCGCGCGACCCGCGCGAGCTCCAAGTCGAGCCCGAAGAGCGCCATACGCAGCAGCTCGACTTGATCGACGGCAGGCTCGCGCAGCACCGACTCGAGCAACCGTCGCTTGGTCTCGCGGTCGCCCTCGCGGTACATGCGCTCGACGCGCTCACGGTTATCGATGTCCGCGCTCTGCGTGAGCTCTTCGAGCTGCATGTCGGTGCGGCGCTCGGGCAGCGGCCACTCCTCGACGCCTTTGCGGAACGCGGTGAAGACGGTCGCCGTGTCCCACGAGAAGTAGACGTCGTACTGCTCGGCGCCGGCGAGGTCCAGCATGATGTGACGCGGAGAGATCCGCTTGCCGTCGAAGTACTTGTCATAGAGCTCGCGCTCGGCCTCGATGTGCTCGCCGCAGGTGACCGTACCAAAGCGCGGGCACGGCACGCGCTGCCCGTTCTCGTCGTAGTCGCGCGGCGTGTGCCGATAGACGGAGGCGATCACACACACGTAGCGATTCATGAGCGCTGCCGTCTCGGCGTCGCGGTAGCGCACGCCGGCGAAGTGTTCGCTCGCGATCTCGCCGTCCATGTTGACGGCGACCATGATCGGCGCGTTGCGCTCCTTGGCCGCGGCGAGCGCATCGTCGAAGGTGCGCTGCCACTTCACGAGGACGGGCTTCTGCCAGCCCTCGGCCGTCGCCGCCGGCCACATCTGCTCTTGGCTGGTGCCGTCAGCGAGCGCGGGCGGCGAGCCGTACTTGAACGCATCCGGGGAGGGATCCGCAAAGTTGCCGCCGCGCTGCGGCGTCGGCTGCGGCGTGGTCTCTTGCGCGAGCGCCCCGGCGTGCATGAGGGAGAGCGAGAGGCAGAGCGGCGCGAGGGCGGCGCATGAAGACAAATCGGGGCGGCGATGCTGGTTCACAGCGCCAAGCGTCTCTCATCCAGGCTCATCCGTCCAGGTGCCTCCGCCCAGGACTTCGACTCGTGCTCGCCGTGGACCTCGTGTCGGTGGGCACGCGGCAAAGCTGGGTCAGAAGCTCGCCGTCAGCGTCACGACCGCGGAGCGGCCGGGACCGTCGATCCCGGCGCCGTGCGCGCGGTAGTCCTCGTCCAGCAAGTTCACAAGGCTCGCATTCCAACGCACCTGACGTGACAGAGCTCCCCCGACATCGATCGTCCAGACCGACCAGCCAGCCGTCCCGTTCGGGTCGATGCGCGGGTCGGTGAGGTCGTCCGGGTGGAGCTGATCCTGGCGCATCGCGAAGGCCAGGCGCAGTGACGCCTCGTCGAGCCAGCGGGGCGCCGCAGTCGGCGCGGCGCTGGCGAGCGCGCCGCGCCAACGCACTGCGACGTCTCCGAAGAGCGGCGGCACGCGGCGCGCGTCGACGCCGCCCCCCAACGTGTCGTCGTATTGGCGCCCGCGGACCCAGCTCGCTTGGCCCGCGATCGACCAGGGCGAAGCAAAGCCGCCGAGCGCGCGCTCGAAGCCGACCTCGATGCCCGCGAGGTCGAGGCGCCCGGCGTTGGAGCGCAGGTACGTCTCGTCCCCCGACGTGTTGGGGTCACCGATATCGATAAGGCGCCGCCCGATGTACTCGTCGATACGGGTCCCGAACACCGCTGCGCGCGCGCTCCACGTCTCGCCAACGACGTCGGCGCCGAGCTCGACCGTGACGCTCTCGGCGGGCTCCAGGTCGGGGTTCGCGAGCTCCGTCCCGCCCGCGAAGTCTCCGTCGTTCGCGAGGTCCTCGAGGTTCGGCGCCTGGAAGCCCTGGGCCACAGTCGCCGTAACGCGCGTCGATGTGGAGACGTCCCAAGCCGCAACGGCGCTGGCCGTGAGGTCGTCAAACGACCCGCGCTCGCGGCCGGTCGCCGTATCGAACTTGAAGTCGTAGCGGGACCAGCGCAACCCGAGCGTCAAGAGCAGCGGGTCGAGGACACGCGTCTCGTCTTGCACGAAGACGCCGAGCGTGCCGTAGTTCGCGTTGGGCGCGAAGTCCCCAGAGTCCGGCGTCACGACCCCCGTGTTGACGTTCGTGCGCTCGTTGTAGGAGTCGACGTCGTCGTGTGTAAGCTCGACGCCCCAGGTGAGGCGGTGGGCAGCGCCGAAGGCGCGTTGGAAATCGGCGGCGAACCCGGCGGTGTCGACGTCTGTCTCGCCGAAGACGTGTGTGCTGCTGCCCGTGCGCTGGCGCGAGCGCTGCTCGCGATAGGAGCGCGCGAAGGCGCGGACGTTCATGCGATCGGCGATCCCGAACGCCTCTTCGTCCTCGAGCGTCACGATCGTTTGCTCGCGCTCTTGCACGGCAAAGTCGTAGCTCTGGAACGAGGGCGCCGTCTGGCCGAAGCCTGCGACGACCTGGAACGTGCGCGGGACGTCGAAGTCGCGGTGCAACCAAGAGGTCACGCGCAGCGTGCGCGCGGGGTCGAGCGCGAGCTCGAACGAGCCGAACCCGCCAGCCGAGTGATAGCCCGTGAAGGGCTGCTCGCCGCCGCCGCCGATCAGGTCCCCCCAGTCCGCGCCGGAGACGATGCCGACCCACCCGTGGCGCTCGCCTGCGCCGGAGAGCTCCAATGACCCGCGGCCGCCCGAGGTCGCTGTGTCGTAGAGCCCTTCGGCGGCGCCGCGCAGCCCGGCGCCCTCGGCGTCCGCGCCGCCGGCCGCAGAGGGACCGGCCGCGGCGCGCCGCTTGGTCCAGATCGCGATCACGCCGCCGATCGCGTCGGAGCCGTACAGGACGGACGCGGAGCCGCGGTGCACCTCGACGCGCTCGACGATCGCGGGGTCGATCGTGTTGAGGCTCTGGTTCGGACCAAAGCGCGTCGTAGAATCGTTGAGGCGCACGCCGTCGACGATGATCAGGACTTGGTTGCCGAGCAAGCCGCGGATCACCGGCGAGCCGCCGCCGAGGTTCGATTCCAACATGAAGACCCCGGCGGCCCGGCCGATGGCGCGTGGCAAGGAGCGCTCTCCCGTCCGGGCGAGCTCCTCCCCCGTGACGACGATGACTTGGGCGGCGCTCGTCGTCAGCGGCAGCTCATCGCGCGGCGAAACGACGAGGACGTCACCCGCGCCCTGCGCGGCGTCGCTCGGGGCGGTCGCGCCCGACTGGGTAGCTGGCAGAGGCGCGGCGAGCGCGAGCGAAACGAAGAGGGTGGATGCCGTGAGCAAGGTCCCAGAGATGATGCCGTCCGCGCGCTCGAGCGAGCGTCCCGCGCAGCCCGAACGACATGACCGTTACGTATGGGCGGCCCGTGTCTACGACCTCGCGACCGCGGGTTGGACAGGTGGGGCGATCTGGAAGACACGCGCGTTCGCGATCGAAGAGATCATCGAGGGCTCACGCATCGTGGTGCCGGGAGGCGGCACAGGGCGCGATGCGTTAGCCGCGGCGCGCCGCGGCGCGCATGTGACGCTCGTCGATCGGTCGCCCGCGATGCTGAGGCGGGCGCAGGCCAGGATCGCGCGCGCGCCGACCACAAAGGGCAGCATCGAGCTCATCGAAGCGGACCTCTTCGAATGGTCCCCCGCACAGCCCGTCGACGGTGTGCTGGCGTCACACATCTTGAACGTCTATGGGCCGATCGAGATGCGCGCGCTGCGCGCGCGGCTCCTGGGCTGGCTCGCGCCTGGCGGACGGCTCTGGGTCGCGGACTTTGCGCCCTTACGCGGCCCCGCGCCGTTGCGCGCGCTGCAGCGGCTCGCGCACATCCTGCCCTTGGGCGGCTGCGCGTGGCTGACGGGCAACGCGCTGCATCCGATCTACGACCACGGCGCGGAGCTCGCGCGCGAGGGCCTGCCTCCGTCGCACACCCGCGACGCTCGAGTCTTCACGTTCGGTCCACGCTGGTATCGGACCTGGACCTTCCCCGCGCCACCAGCCGACCCGAAGAGCGGCTCGACTGGCGGCGCGGGTGAGGCCCCTGCGATCAGTTGAACACCACCGAAACGGCGTTGGTGAAGTTCGACGTCGCTGAACCGTTGATCGCGTCACGGAACCAGCTAGTGAAGTTCCAAGTGTCACCGATGACGGCGCTGACGAGGCCGTTGGGCGTCGGGATCTGCGTGAGGTCCAAGTGAAGCGAGAACGCGCCCGTCGCGCCTGAGTTCTGGATCTGACCCGCGCCGACATAGCGCCCGATCGCGCCGCCGAGGCACAGGTTGCCCTGGCTGCCACCCGGGTTCATGACGAGGCCTTGCGAGCGGCTCGTCAGGAAGAAGCCGAACGCGTTGTTCGGGAGGCTCGATGCAGTCAGGGTCACATCGTTGGTCGTGACCTGGGTGAACCCCAACGCCTGGATCTCACCGGACGCGCCCGTCGAGTTCGCGACCGCGGGACCGCAGTACGGCGTGCCGATCGTCGACGCGAGCGGCTCGAGGCTGAGGTCGTCGACGTACATGCCGGGCCCGGACCCCGTCGCGTACAGATCGAGCGCCGCGATGCTGCCGACGGCGTGGCCCGCGCTGCCGCTGTAGCCCGTGGAGTAGATGTAGTTCGCGAACAGGACACCGTCGAAGTAGATCTCCGCGAGGTCATTGTCGAGGTCGAGCACCTGCCGCACCTCGACCCAACGGTCATAGGGGATCCCGGTCACGTTGGATCCGAATCCGCCGCAGTTGCAAGTGACGGTGCCGTTGGTGCCGCTGAACTCGATCCAGGAGCCCCATTCGTACGGGCCGCCGTGCTGATACGCGTTCATCACCATGTAGTCGAGCTGGCTCGTGAACCCGGTGGGGATGTAGACGTGGCCGATGAACTCCCACGTCCCGCTCGTCGGCGGCGTGAACTGCTGGATGGTGTCAGAGCCAGGGTTCGGCTGGATCGAGCGCGTGCCGCTGTTGGCGTACGCAGAGCTCACGACGGTGAACGTCGACGTCACGCCGTCCCAGCCGGTCCAACCGCCTTGGGTCTCGAGGGCGCTGCCGGCGGCGTAGGACTCGAAGTCATCGCTCCAGGACTGTGCCTGGGCGCCGGCCACGAGCGCGAGAGAGAGCGAGAGCGACACAAGGGGACCTGTGCAGGAGGAGGTCATCGGAGTTTCCTCGGAAGGGGCAGTTGCGACGCGCGCCGACCATCGGCGCTGCCGCGTCCGCGATGGTACAGCGCCTGCGTCGCGCTGCCCCACGATCTCCGCCCCGCAGGGGCCCAGGGCCCAGCAGTGGCTGGGGCCTGAGCCCCTCTGCCCTGCCGCCTGCGCCGCGCCGGACCTCCTACAGAACGTCGAGGACCCCGTCCCCCCCTCCGGTGAGCGTGGCGGTCATGGCGAAGTACGGGAGGGCACGCGCGATGGGCTGCCGCCATGGGAGGGGGTCGTGGTCGCACACAACCCCGAGCGCGACCGCGGCGAAGGCGCGTGTCGCCGACGGCTGTGACGCGTCGTCGAGGAGCGCCATGAGCGGCGCGACCGCGCGCTGGTCACCGACGTGCCCCAGCGCGGAGGCGAGCGCGCCCCGACTGGCGCTCGAGCGCGCCTTCTCGAGCAGGTCGATCAAGGCCGCCTGGGCCTCCCGGTCGCCGACCAGGCCCAGGGTCACGGCCGTGCTCCAGAGCAACCCGGGCTGATAGCGCACGTCGTGCAGCGACGCCCGGAGCGCTGGCTCGTCGACGCCGTACCCCGCGATCCCCGCGGCGATCAGCACTTGCCCGCGCGCGACGGGGTCGTCGATGCGCGCGAGGACGCTGGCGAAGACCTCGCCCGTGCCTCCCGCATGCCGCGAGCCACGCGCGGCGAGCGCGAGCGCGGTCGCAAAGGCGCCGACCTCGCTCGCGTTGCGCTCCTGTGCGGTGAGGTCCGCCAGAGCGCGGGTGCTCGCTGGCGGGGTCGGCAGCCCCGCCGACACCAGCGCCTCGTCGAGGACCCCGAGCGCGAGAGCGATCCATGTCCGATCCCCGGAGCGGCCGCGCAGGAGCTCGGCGAGCAGCTGGCGCTGCGCCGCGTCGGCGCCTGCTAGGGTCGCGGCGAGCGCGTCCTCTGCTGCCCCGGCGCCGTCCCCGCTCGCGAGCGGACCCGGGCGCCCAGCCGCGCGCGCGAAGGCGATCAGCGCAAAGCGCCGTTCGAGGGTCTTGCCGCGCTGCGCTTGCCGCGCCAATGCGGCGCGAGCGTCGCGATCGCCGTCGCCGGAGTGCACGAGCTCGCCCAGCGCGATCGCCGCTGCCGCGCGTGCCTCCTGGGGTTCCGCGCGATCCTCGCTGATCTCGCGCAAGCGCGCGATGACCTGCGCGCGACGCGCGGCCGGCGCGGTGACGGCCAAGCGCGCGGCCGCGACGAGCGCGTGGGCGCGCGCGCGCTCGGGCCGTTCGTTGGCGCGACCGCGCGGCGGCGTGAGCCAGGTATCGAAGTACGCGAGCTGCGCGCCGAGCGAGAGCACGTGCACCGCGGCGGGGTGCGCACGCACGCGCTCGTCCGGAAAGACGGGCGCGAGCGGCATGGGACAGAGCCCGAGCCCGATGAGCGCAGCGACGGGGACGTCGAGCGTGGCGTGGTGGGTTGAGCCGCGGCCGGACGCGGCTCCGCTGCCCTCAATCGACTCGAACAACGCGAGCGCGATGCGTTGGCGCGCGAGCGCGCCGCTCCGTGTCTCAACGGCGAGCCGCTCGCCGGCCAGGCCCAAGCCAAAGGCCGCGAACGCGCGCGTCCGCGTGGGCACCGCCTGGCCGACGAGCGCGCGCCCTTCAGCCTCGTCGGCGAGCAGCGCGACCAAGACGTCGATATCGACCGCCTCACCGCGCAGCCCGAGCGCCAGCGCCGCCGTCTCTGCGACCGCTTGGCTCGGCGCCCTGAGGTGCGCCTTCATTGCGGCGTGGATGCGCTCGACGAGCGCCGCTGGCCAGCCAGAGGGCTCACTTGGCTGCCCGAGCTCCGCGGGTCCGGCGTCCTTCACCCGGGGCGCGTCCAAGCGACCGAGCGCGATCAGCGCGCCGGTCACGACGTCGTCGTCGCGCTCCTCCTCGACCAGCTTCAGGAGCCGCGGAATGACCTGGGTCTCGATGGTGACGTCGGACGGGGCGCCGCGCCCGCCGCGGACGCGGCTGAAACCAGCCTCGACAGCCTCGACGGATTGGACGCGGTGGCGCAGCTCGAGGTAGGCGTCGCGCTCGAGGCCCCACCAATGGCTCCAGTCGTAGAGGTCGGGGCCTTGGCCTTGGCTCCCCCCCGGCGACATCGGCCGCGCGCCGGAGGGCGTCGGCGAGGGCGCCGCTGGGCCGGCCCCGCCGCCGGGTGAGCTCGGCCGCGCCCCGCCCGAGGCCGGGCCCGAGGCCGGGCCCGAAGCCGGGCCCGAAGTCGGGCCTGGGGCCGGGGCTGAGGGCCCTGATGGCGCGGGCCCGGGCACGCCCGGCTGCGCAGGCCCGCTCGGCTGCGGCGGGCCGGGTGGTGGTGTGTCCCCCGGCCCGGGGTTCGAGCCCCCGGCCGGGCCCGGCGGCTGGGGTACATCGCTCGGAGGTGGCGCGAAGACGCCACCATGGGGCGCCGTAGGGAGGCCCCAGCCTGGAGGGGTCGTCGCGACGATAAGTGCAAGCCCCAAGAGGCTGTGGCGGGCCAGGCGGGACGAAGAAGCAAACGCTGATCGCGGCATGGGGCAGTCTCCGGAAACCAGGACCGCCAGGTCAACGGGCGGTACCTCGCGCCCCCGCGCTAGTCACACGCTTTCGGCGCATTCGGCGCCGTTTGCGGGCCGGCGAGCGTGCGCGCCGACCATCAGCCCATGCCCCTAATGCCGGAAGTGCCGGGCGCCCGTGAAGACCATCGGGACCCCGCGCTTGTCGCACGCGGCGATCACGTCCTCGTCGCGCACCGAGCCGCCCGGCTGGACGAGGGCGGCGACGCCGGCCTCGATCGCGGCCTCGACGCCGTCGGGGAACGGGAAGAACGCGTCCGACGCGAGCACCGAGCCCGTCGCGCGGTCGCCGGCCTTGTGGGCCGCGAGGCGAACGGAATCGACGCGGCTCATCTGGCCCGCGCCGACGCCGACGACGGTGCGGTTCTGCGTCAGCACGATCGCGTTCGACTTCACGTGCTTCGCGATGCGGTTCGCGAAGCCGAGCTCCGATTCCTGCGCGGGGCTCGGGCGCTTCTTCGTGACGATTTTGAAGCGCGCTTCGCTCTCGATCGCGAGGTCGCGCTCTTGCAACAGGAACCCGCCGACCAGCTTCTTCACCTCCACGTCGCGCGCGTCGCGGCAGCTCGGCCCGTATGGGCCGCACGCGAGGAGGCGCACGCTCTTGCCCCAGCGCGGCTTGCGCGTCAGCAATTCGAACGCGTCCTCGTCGAACGACGGCGCGATGATCGCCTCGACAAAACGATTGCCCTCGACGAGGAACGTCGCCGAGGCGAGGTCGAGCGGCCGCGTGAACGCCAGCACCGAGCCGAACGCGCTGATCGGGTCGCCCGACCACGCGCGCTCCAACGCGACCGCGATCGCGCTCGACCCGCCGGCCTCCGCGTCGATGACCTGCGCCGCGCCGCACGCGTTCGTGTGCTTGATCACACACACAAACGGGTCCTCGAACTCCTTCGCGAGCGCGTGCGCCGCGTCGATGTCGACGAGGTTGTTGAACGAGAGCGACTTGCCGTTCAACACCTCGGCGTGCGCCGCGGACGGCTCGGCGAGCGGTGTCTTGTAGAACGCCGCGCGCTGGTGCGGGTTCTCGCCGTAACGCAGGTCGAACGCCTTGGTCCCCGCGAGCGCGAACGACTCGGGGAAGAGCGACGCCTCCGCCTCATCCGACCGGTCCTGCTCCCAGAGCCAACCGGAGATCGCCGCGTCGTAGCGCGCGGTCAGCGCGAACGCCTTCTGCGCGAGCTCGCGACGCAGCCCGTCGGAGAGCGCGCCGCCGTGCTTCGAGAGCTCGTCCAGCACGCGGCCGTAGTCCTCGGGATCCGTGACGATGCCGACGTAGCGGTGGTTCTTGGCAGCGGAGCGCACCATGCTGGGCCCGCCGATATCGATCTGCTCGATCGCATCGTCGCGCGCCACGTCCGGGCGGGCGATCGTCGCCTCGAACGGATAGAGGTTCACGACGACGAGGTCGATGCCAGCGATGCTGTGCTCGCGCATCGCGGCGACGTGCTCGGGGTGCTCGCGCAGCGCGAGGATCCCGCCGTGGATCTTCGGATGCAGCGTCTTCACGCGCCCATCCATCATCTCAGGCGAGCCGGTGTGCTCGGCGACCTCGGTGACCGGAATGCCGGCGGCCTTCAGGGTGCGATACGTGCCGCCTGTGGAGAGCAGCTCAACGCCGAGCTGAGTGAGCTGGCGGGCGAAGCCCTCGAGGCCGGACTTATCCGACACGGAGAGCAGGGCGCGGTGGACGCGCTGGGTCATGTGTGGCTCCGCCCCACCCGGGGCAGAAGGAGGTGCGAGCAGCGTGGCCGTCCACCCGGACGGCGCGCGGGGGCGCTCGGGGTTGTGCGGCGCGTAGCCTACAGCCCGGGCCTCGCGGCCCGCTACCGGATGCGCGCGGCGGCGCGCGGCGGCTTCACGCGCTGCGATGGCCCAGCGGCGTGAGCCAGAGCCGATGGCGATCGGTCTCGGCGATCAGGCCGGATCGAACCAGCGGGACCAACAAGCGTCGGGCTGCCCGGCGGCCGATCCGAGCGCAGCGCGCGAGCTCGGACAGGGTCGGCTCGCGCCGCTCGCGCAGGATCTGCAAGAGGCGCCTGGCCCGCGGATCGAGCGCTGCATCGAACGCGCGCGCTGGCCCGCGGCCAAGCGCCCTCACCGTGTGCTCCGCGGCGGGCCGGGTCGAGCTGCCATCGCGGACGTAGACGCGCAGGTCACCGCCGATGGTCACGGCGGCAAAGGGCCGCCGCTCGTCTGCTGCGACCCGGAGCTCGACGAGGGTCCGACCATGCCAGAGATGCCGCCGGAACTCGAGGGCCGGGCGAGGCTGGACCAAGCCGTCGGCGACCTCGAGCAGCGTCCGCTCGACGAACCGCGGGTCGCTCACACCCACCGCCTCGCCCGAATCACGGACGCCGATCCACAGGCTGCCGCCGCACCCGTTCGCGAAGGCGGCCAGGGTCTTGGCGATGCGCTCTCGGCGTGGGAGCAGCTCTTTCCACTCACACTCGGGCCCCTCGGGTTCGTACGGGATGGGATCAGCCACGCTGGGTATCCATACCGCCCCAGCATGGGCCCTAGGTCAAGAAGTCGCAGGCCCCGGATCGAGATTCCGTCAGGGTAGGCTCTAGGCATGGGTCTCCGCGCCACTCCGATCCTCTACACGCTCGTCCCCACTCTGGCGGTCGCCACGGGGCTGTACATCTACCTCGCCGACACGTTGGATTACGATCGGCTGTGGATCTGGCTCGCCGCGATCAATGCGGTCGCCCTGCCGCTGTGGGCGTTCGACAAAATGCAGTCGAAGCGGAAAGGTGGGTTCCGCGTGCCCGAGAAGACGCTGCACCTGACCGCCGCAGCGGGCGGCGCGCCGATGTCGCTCGCGGCGATGCAGCTCCTGCGCCACAAGACGCTGCACAAGCACTTCCGCTGGATCTACATCGGCCTGATGGTCCCGTGGGGCTTGGTGGTGTTCTTCTGGCTGTCACGGCCCTGAGTGCGACCCACGGCGCGCGGGGGTCCTCGAGCGATGACCGCCGCCGCGTCACGCAGCGCGCATGCGGTTTGACCAGGTCAGCTTTTGGCTCCTCTTCGTCGTCGCCTGGGTCGCCTGGCGCTGGCTGCCGTTCCGCGCGGCAAAGGGGGCCTTGCTCGTTGCGAGCATCGTCTTCTATGCCTGGTGGCGGCCGGAGTACGTCCTGCTCCTGCTGTTCTCGGCCGGCGTCGACTTCACGGTCGCCCGCCGGATCCACGCGTCCGACGACATACGCGCGCGCAAACGCTGGCTCTGGGTGAGCCTCGCGACGAACCTCGGGCTGCTCGCGTTCTTCAAATACACGCCGCTCGTGGTCTCGACCTCGATCGACGTCGCAGGCTGGCTCGGCGCCGATGCGTCGCCGTGGGCGCTAGGACGTTGGGTCGTGCCCGTCGGGATCTCGTTCTACACGTTCCAGACGCTGAGCTACTCGCTCGATGTGTACCGCGGGCGGTTCGTGCCGATCACGCGCTTCGCCGACTTCCTGCTGTACGTCACGTTCTTCCCGCAGCTCGTCGCCGGCCCGATCGTGCGCGCCGCGGAGTTCCTGCCGCAGCTCGCGCGCAGGCGGCCGCTGAGCCCGGCAGCGCTGCAGTTCGGCGTCTACTGCGTCCTTCAGGGCCTCTTTCTGAAGGTGGTCATCGCCGACAACCTGGCGCGCCAGGTCGAGCGCGCCTTCGATGCGCCGGGGCACCTCTCGCGCTCGCCGCTCGAGGCGTGGCTCGGCACGCTCTATTTCGGCGCGCAGATCTTCGCGGACTTCGCGGGGTATTCGCGCATCGCGATCGGCCTCGCGTACCTGCTGGGGCTGCGCTTCCCAGAGAACTTTCGGTATCCGTACATCGCGCGCAGCCTCTCTGAGTTCTGGACGCGCTGGCACATCACGCTCTCGAGCTGGCTGCGTGATTACCTGTATATCCCCCTCGGCGGGAACCGCGGCACGCGGGCGCGCACCTACGTCAATCTCATGGTCACGATGCTCCTGGGCGGGCTGTGGCACGGCGCGGCGTGGACGTACCTCGCTTGGGGCGCGCTGCACGGCGCGGCGCTCGGGATCGAGCGAGCGCTCGGCGGCGGGCGGACGCGGGAGGGCGCGCAGCCGCCCGGCCGATGCGCGAGCTTCGTGCGGATCGCGGCCGTCTTCCTGGTCGTGCACGTCGCCTGGGTCTTCTTCCGCGCGCGCTCGTTCGAGGCGGCGCTCGGGGTGCTGCGCGACATGTTCGTGGGGCCGTTCGTGGAGCCGGTCTTCGGCCTGAACCAGCTCGGCTCGGCGCGGCACCTGGTGCTGCTCGCGCCGCTCGTCGCGCTGCACGTCGCGCAGTGGGCGCACGAGCACCACGGGCTGCGCAAGACCGCCGCGCGCCGGATGTGGGCCGCAGTCTTCTTTACGCTCGCGCTGCTCTTGATCGAGCGCGGCGGCGCCGCCCCGTTCCTGTACTTCCAATTCTGATGGACCTCTCCCGCAAGAGCTACGGCCCGCTCGTCGTCGGCGCAGCGCTCGTCGCGCTGGGGCTCGGCGCGTGGCGCGCGCTCATCGCGCCGCGGCTGCCTGAGCGCCTGACGAACGTGCAAGACGTCGTCGCGACGTTCGTCGACGTGCCCGACGCGGACACGGCGCTGTACCTCTACGGCGCGCCGCGCGCGGGCGGTGTCTTGTTCGTCGGCGACAGCCGCGTCAGCGAGGGCCTCCTGTCCAGCGCGCTCGCCGCGCACGGGCTCGCGGACGCCGCGATCCTGATGGGGCCGATGGGCCAGCTGCGCGACCTGCTGAAGGCCGCGCGCACCCTGCCGATGCGCCGCATCGTCGTCGGGCTCTCACCCGTCTCGGTCTATGCGCCGCCGACGCCGAACCTCGTCGCGAGCCTCGCGGGCGAGCGCACGCGGCGGCGCACCGACCGCATCGACGGCGACCTCGGCGGCGCGTTCCGCCTCTGGAAGCGCGAGCTCGCCCGCCCGATCGACACGCGCCATTGGAACACCGGGTGGTTCGAGCGCGCGACGAGCGCGGCGAGCCTCGCGTGGTACACGGAGCTGCTCGGGCCCGAGACCCGCGACGCGCGCAGCGCGCGCCTAACTGCGCTAGAGAACGAGCTGCGCGCGCTCATAAACGATGGCTGGGACGTCACCTGCCTGCGCACGCCCGTCGGCCCGGCGCTGCGCGACATCGAAGAGGACGCGCTGCCCGCCGCGCGCTTCACGGAGCTGTGCGCGCGGCTGGGGGTGCCGTTCCTGGACGAGTGGCGCGCGGACTATGCGACCTCGGACGGCTCGCATCTGACGCCCGCGGAGGCCGCGCGCTTCTCGGCGGCCCTCGCGCCGCGCCTCAGGTAACGCTGCGGTCACAAGGCCGGCGCATCGGATGCGCGCTCGGGCTGGCGCCATAGACTCATGGCATGGGTCATCTGCTCACGCGGCTCGTCGCCTCGCTCGGGGTCATTGTCACGCTCTCGACCGCGCCGGCGCTTGGCCAGGCCACGGGCGCACACGATGGGGGCCAGTCGTATTGGGGGCAGTGGCGCGGCCCGTTGGGCACCGGCGTCGCGCCAGACGCAGACCCGCCGATCCACTGGAGCGAGGCCGAGAACATCCGCTTCAAGACGCCGCTGCCCGGCATCGGCTACGGGACACCGGTGATCTGGGGCGACCGCGTCTTCCTCACGGCTGCGGTCCCAGTCGGCCCGCCGATGGACCCCGTCCCCGACGACGCGCCGGGCGCGCACGACAATGCCCTCGTGAACCGGAGGCACGAGTTCATCGCGTTTGCGATCGACCGCAAGGACGGCAAGCTCGCTTGGCGCGTCAAGCTCCACGAGCAGATGCCGCACGCTGGATACCACAACAGCGGCGCGCTGGCGTCCGCCTCGGCCGCTACGGACGGCGAGCATGTGCTCGCGTTCTTCGGCTCGTATGGCCTCTATTGCCTGAATGTCGCGGGCGAGGTGCAGTGGCAGCGCGACTTCGGCGACATGCAGATCAAGCACGGCCACGGCGAAGGCGGCTCCCCGGCGCTGTTCGGCGACACGGTGATCGTGAACTGGGATCACGAGGGCCAGTCCTTCATCGTGGCGCTCGACAAGTCTACAGGCGAGCAGCGCTGGCGCGTCGATCGCGAAGAAGGCACGTCATGGGCGACGCCGATCGTGGTTGAGCATGGCGGCGTCCAGCAGGTCATTGTCAGCGGCACGAACCGCATGCGCTCCTACGACCTGAAGACCGGCGCGCTGATCTGGGAGTGCATGGGGCTCTCCAACAACGTCGTCGCCACGCCAGTCGCCCAAGACGGCATGGTGTACGCCGGCAGCAGCTACGTGCGCAAGCGCATGCTGGCGATCCGCCTCGAAGGCGCGCGCGGCGACATCACGCGGGGCGACAACATCGTGTGGCGGCGCGAGCGAGGCACGCCTTATGTGCCGTCGCCATTGCTCTACGGCGACTGGCTCTACTTCCTGAATCACTACCAGGGCTTCCTGACGCGTGTGCACGCCAAGAGCGGCGCCGAGCCCGAGCGCCCGACGCGCCTCGGGGACATGCAGGAGATCTACGCGTCGCCCGTCGGCGCGCAAAACCGGATTTACATCACGGACCGCCAGGGGGTAACGCTCGTGCTGCGCCACAGCGAGGAGGGGCCGAGCGTCCTTGCCTGCAATGGCCTGGACGACAGCTTCAGCGCGTCCGCCGCGATCGCGGGCGACGAGCTCTACCTGCGCGGCGCGCGATTCCTGTACTGCATCGCAGCGCCGCGCGGCGGCGAGTGAGGGTACGAGGGCAGCGCCGCAGCGCGTTGCCTCCTCAACGCCGCGCGATCGTCGAGAGGACGTGCTGCACGTCGTGGGTCGGCGCCTCGCACGCGAAGCCGCGGCACAGGTACAGCGTCACCTGCTCGTCGAGCGCGCGCTGCGTCGCCGTATAGGGCGCGAGGCGCGTGATCTCAGGTTCGACGGGCATTGGGTCGGGGCGCAAGAGGACGACCGCGCTGGGCGCGAACACACGCCCGACGCGAGCGAGCGCGTCGCGTGTGTCCTCGGCCGCGGGGTCGCCGGCGATGACAAGCTCGAAGGCGGGGCCCACCAGGAAGTCCACCGCCGCCAGCAACTGAGTGTGCGACGCCGGCTGGTCCTTCACTCCGCCGCTGAAGGCGCGGACGGTCAATGCCGCGAGCTCTTCGAGCGCCGTGTCGCCCGTTAAACGCGCGAGCCGCACGAGGTTATGGGCGGTGATCGAGTTCCCTGACGGCAGCGCGCCATCGTAGACCTCTTTGCCGCGCACGATGAGCGCCTCGCCATCGTGCGGCGACAAGAAGAAGCCGCCCGACTCGGGGTCGAGGAATTGCTCGATCTGGACGGCGGTCAGCGCGCTGGCTGCGCGCAGCCAGCGTGGGTCCTGGTCCGCCTGAAAGAGCTCCAGGAGCCCGTAGACGAGGAACGCGTAGTCATCGAGCAGGCCCGGCAGCGCGGCCTCTCCGTGGCGCCAGCGCTTCAAGAGGCGCCCGTCTGCGTTGCGCAGCTCGCGCAAGCAGAAGGCGGCCGCGCGCTGTGCTCGAGCGATCAACGCGACGTCATCAAACGCTCGGCCCGCCGCCGCATAGGCCGCGATCATAAGGCCGTTCCAGTCCGTCAAGACCTTGTCGTCCTTCAGCGGATGGACACGCGCCTCGCGCGCTGTGAAGAGGCGCGCACGCGCTGCATCGACGCGCGCGCGCAGGTCCTCCGCCGAGGCGCCGCGGTCGCGCGCGTGCTCGTCGAGCGTCCTCGCGAGGTGCGGGATGTTGTGGCCGGTGCGCTTGCCCGTGACCTCGTCGCGATAGTTGCCCTCGCTCGTGAACCCGAGGATGGGCGCGATGAACGCTGCCTCTTCGGCGCCCAGCACGGCCTCGAGCTCAGCGACGGTCCAGAGGTAGAAGCGCCCTTCCTCGCCCTCGCTGTCCGCGTCTTCGGCGGAATAGAAGCCGCCTTCCGGCGCCGTCATGTCGCGCGCGACGTAGGTGAGGATCTCGCGCGCGGTGCGCTGGTAGCTCGGATCCCCCGTGGCCTGCCAAGCCTCGACATACGCCAGCGTGACGAGGGCCTGGTCGTACAGCATCTTCTCGAAGTGCGGCACGAGCCATTCACGGTCCGTCGAGTAGCGGTGGATGCCGAAGCCGATGTGGTCGTAGACGCCGCCCAGGCGCCACGCCCGCAGCGTGCGCTCGACCATCGCCAAGGCCTCTGGCGCGCCGGTCCGCGCGTGCTGGCGTAGGAGGAAGCGCAGGTTGTGCGGGACCATGAACTTCCGCTGCTGGCCGAAGCCGCCGCGCTCAGCGTCGAAGCTCGCGGCGAGCTGCGACTCCGCGAGCGCGAGCGCGGCCTGGTCGAGCATCGCGCCGGGCGCGCCCGAGGTCATCGAGGCGAGCTGCTCGGTGAGGCCCTGCGCGCTCTCCAGCAGGCGTGGACGATCAGCGTGCCAAGCGCGTTCGACCGCCGGGACAAACTCCAACATCCCCATGCGCCCGCCGCGCGAGGCCTTGGGCAGGTACGTCGCGGCGTAGAACGGCTGGCGGTCGGCCGTCAACAGCACGGTCATCGGCCACCCGCCGCTGCCCGTGAGCGCTTGCGTCACCGTCATGTAGACGTGGTCGACGTCGGGGCGCTCTTCGCGGTCGACCTTCACACAGACGAAGGCGCGGTTCATCAGGGCCGCGACGCCATCGTCCTCGAAGCTCTCGTGCTCCATGACGTGGCACCAATGGCACGTCGCATAGCCGATCGACAGGAACACCGGCACGTCGCGCTCGCGCGCGACGCGGAACGCTTCGTCGCCCCAAGGGAACCAATCGACGGGGTTCCGCGCGTGCTGTTGCAGGTAGGGGCTCGCCTCGAAGACGAGGCGGTTGAACTCGGGGCCGCCGTCGGCCGGGAGCGCGGCGATCGTGTCGCGGGGAGGCAGGGGAGCGCGCATGGGGTCCTCTCGTGGCGCCGTGGTCGGGGCGACAGACGCCTGCGACGGCGTCGGGCGCGGGTCGGCCTGCACGCACGCGAGGACGAGGAGCGAAACGACGACGCCCATGGCGCGCATCAGCCCCCCTTCTTCGCGATGAGCTCGTCGAGCGTCTTGATGAGGTAGGGCGGCGTCACGACGCCAGAGTATCCGGCGAGGAACTCGCCCTCGGGATCAGCGAAGAGCACAAACGGCAGCATCATGGCGTCCTCGAGCTCGAGCGCGAGGTCGAGGACCTCTTGCTCGGGATCGTCGGCGTCAGAGGCGAGCGCGACGAAGTGCGCCTGGAGCTTCGGCGCGACATCAGGCCGGGGGACGACACCCTGAACCAGGGTGCGGCACTGCCCTCACAACTCGCGGCCGAACTCGATGAAGAGCAGCTTGCCCTCCACCTTGGCGCGCGCAGCCGCCTCCGCGAAGGAGGTGTGCCAGTCCAGGGTGCCGTGGTCGTCGAAGTGCGGGTGTTTGCGTCGTTCGCTCATGGGATCCACTCGGTGTCGACCAGGATTGTGGACCACGACGGCGCGCGATGCCCGTGACGACCTCGAGAAGTCACAACGACACCGGACCGTCGCCGCGGCTCGCACCCTCAAGCGTGACCTTGCCCGGCCAGATTGGACACCCCAATGGGCGCGATCAGCGCCAGGGTGTTCGACATGGCACAGAGGCAACGACGCACGTACTCGGATGAGCAGAAGGCGGACGCGGTCTGCCTGGTGCGGCGGACGGGGAGCGTAGCGAAGGTCGCGAAGGACCTAGCCCTAGCCCTCAGGGTCGCAGGAGCGCTTCGACGCGCTCGATCGCGTCACCGTCGTGCGTCCGGCCGACCACGGCTTCGACGGCGCGGCGAAGGGGCTCGAGCAGGGATGGGCGGGCGGCGACGAGGCCGTGGGCCAGGAGCTCGCGGCGTCGCTGACGGCCAAGATCGAGGTCCGTCTGCTGCTCGAGGGCGAGCGCCAAGCTCGCGCGCTCCGCCGACTCGTCGTCGGGGAAACGCCGCAGCAAGGCGCACATGCGCTCGAGGAGGTCGAGCCGCTGGACAGGGTCGTCGAGCGCCAGGAACTCATTGGAGAGGCCGTGGACGACCTGCGCCGCCACCGCAGGCTCGGGATAGTCATCCGCGAGCGCCTCGAGCTCGGCGCCGAACGCGCGCCGCGCCTCGGGATCCGTGGACTCCGCCGTTCCGTTGCGCAGGACCTGGGCAGCCGCGAGCGCGATCCCCGCCGACCGATACGTCTCATTGAGCTCGGTGATCTCATCGGCGGCGTACCGACACTCAGCCGCGCTGCCTTCGACGCCATGCACCTGATAGAGCGCGTGCGCCAGCACCAACGCGATCGCCTCGGACGCGTGGCGCGCCAGCATGTCTCGGAGTTGGCGCATGCCGCGCTGCCGACGCGCGGGCTCGAGCTCGGCGTCGATCGCGTTTGCGAGGACCTTGGCGTGCTCTTCCGTGAACGAACGCGTGGGCCAATCCGCCGCCAACTGGAGCGCCATGGCTTCGATCTGCCAAGCCTCAGACGCGGAGTCCGTCAGCGCCGAAGCACAGACCAGCGCCCCGATGAGATGCCGCGCAATGAGCTCGTGCGGATAAGCTGCGAGCAGCTTCTGCAGCCTGGCGACGATGCCCCCAACGAGCGCGCCGTCCGTCGCAATCGCGGCCGCGTTGAAGCACGCGATCGACTCAGCGAGCGCGAGCGGCTCGCAGCGATAGCGCGCTCCGATCAAGTCGATCCTGCGGGCGACCTCGAGGCATGACGCTGGGTCGTCCATTCCGCTCGTCGCCGCCGCCAGCACGCGCGCCTCCAGCGCCGCGATCGTCAAGGTGCCATGGGCGTCACGCAGCGCCCCGAGTCGGCCCGCCAACGCCAGCCGGAGCTCCGGATTCCCGTCTTCGGCGAGCGCGACGAGGTGCAAGCCTTCGGCGAACAGCTCGGCGAGGTCCGGGTCGTGCGTCGGGTCGCCAAAATCCTCGATCTTGAGGACGAGCTCCAAGCGCCGGGTCAGGCGCCGCTCGATGCGCGCCTCCTCGACGAGCTCGCGCGCCCGCTCGAGGGCTTCGCCCTTGTCCTCCATGACCAAATGATAGCCGCCCGGCGCCTGCCCTACCCGAGCACGGCGCCCAAGGGCGCTCGAATCCCGTGGACGCGGGGCCTGGCCTCAAGTCGCCGGCTTGCGGGACTTCAGGAAGGCCTCCATGAACGGCGTCACGTCGCCGTCCAGGATCTTGGAGACGTTGCCGTCCTCGTAGTTCGTGCGGTGATCCTTGACCATTTGGTAGGGGTTCAACACGTAGCTACGAATCTGGTTGCCCCAGGCCACCTCGCCCTTTTCGCCGTAGATCTTGCCGAGCTCCGCGTCGCGCTTGGCCTCTTCGAAGGCCAACAGCTTGGCCTTCAAGAGCGACCACGCGCGGTCGCGGTTCTTGTGCTGGCTGCGCTCGCTCTGGCACCGGACGACGATCCCGGTCGGGATGTGCGTCAAGCGGACCGCGGACTCCGTCTTGTTGACGTGCTGTCCACCCGCGCCACCCGCGCGCATCGTGTCCACGCGCACGTCCGATTCGGCGACATCGATCGTGATCGAGTCGTCGACGAGCGGCGTCACGTCGACAGACGCGAACGCGGTCTGGCGGCGCGCCTGCGCGTCGAACGGCGAGATACGGACGAGGCGATGCACGCCCGTCTCCGCCTTCAGATAGCCGAACGCGTAGGGACCTTCGATCTGGATCGTGGCGCCGCGAATGCCGCCCATGTCCTCGGTCGACATTTCGACCTCCTCGATGCTGAAGCCCTGGCGCTCCGCCCACCGCACGTACATGCGGAGCAGCATCTGCGCCCAGTCGCACGCATCGACGCCGCCTGCGCCGGCGCTGATCTGCAGGTAGGCCCCGAGCTCGTCATTCGGCCCGCCGAGCATGACGCGGAACTCGAGGCCCTCGAGCGCGTCGTCCGCGACCTGGAAGTTCGCGTCGATCTCCGCCTGCACCTCGCCCAGACCGACCTCGGCGCCCATCTCGACGAGCACGTCGTTGTCATCGAGCGCTCGTCCGACCGCTTTGATCGGGTCGACCACCAGCTTCAAGGCTTTGAGCTCCTTGACCAAGCGCTTGCTGCGCTCTGGGTCATTCCAGAAGTCGCTCTGGTTCTGGAGCTCCTCGATCTCGTTCAGTCGGACTGCTTTGCGACCGTAGTCAAAGACTCTCCGTCAGCAGGGCTAGCCTGCCGCGAAGCTCTTTCGTGCGATCCTTGGTGTCTTCGAGGGCGCCCATGGGCCACAGAGGATACGCCGATCGCCCGGGTGTTCCAACCCGAGCACTGGGACAAATGCGCACAGGACGCAGCTCCGGGCGCGAGAGCGGCGCGCGGCCAGCGGAATCGTGGTGAATGATCGTGGTGCAGGCTGGCCGCGCGCCGTGGAGGTCGTTCGACGCCGGCCGCGACAGAAACGAAGTCAGGCTCCGGATTCCCCCACCACGACGGCATTCTGTCCCGATGCGGATCGATTCGCCGGTGCTCACGGGGCACCTCCTCCGTCGCTACAAGCGCTTCCTCGCCGACGTCGAGCTCGAGTACGACGTCGCGGACATTGGTCGTGCTGGCGACATCGTCGTCGCCCATTGCCCCAACACGGGATCGCTGCTCGGCTGCCTCCCACCTCGCGCGCGCTGCGTCCTGCGCGACAGCCAAGATCCCAAGCGCAAGCTGCGAACGACCCTCCAGACCGTCGAAGTCGAGGGCACGTGGGTGAACGTCGACACCTCGCTGCCGAACGCCGTCGTCACCGAGGCCGTCGCGCTCGGCCAGATCCCAGCGCTCACAGGCTTCGAGCGCGCCAAGCGCGAGGTGAAGTACGGCGCGCAGAGCCGCATCGATCTCCTCCTCGAAGGACCTGGACGCTGCTACGTCGAGGTCAAGAGCACCACCCTCGTCGTTGACGGCGAAGCGCGCTTCCCTGACGCGGTCACGGAGCGCGGACGCAAGCACCTCGACGAGCTCACGGCCATGGTCGCCGAGGGGCACCGCGCGGTGATCTTCTTCCACGTTTCGCGCGCAGACGCGACGCGCTTTGCGCCAGCGGACGATATCGATCCGGCGTACGGGGTCGCGTTGCGCCACGCACGCTCGCGCGGCGTCGAAGTCATGGCGTGGACGACGCGCGTTGCGCCCACCGAGCTGACGCTCGCCCGCCCGCTGCCACTGGCGTTCTGAGCGGTGGCCGACGCACGGGGGCCGAACGCGAGCGTCCGGCCCCCCCCTTGCATCAAGCCGTTGGCATCAAGCCGTTGGCATCCCGGCGCGCCGGCGGCCACAAGGGCCGCAACCGCGCGACGAGCCCTCAGAGCGCGACGTGATAGTCGTCCTCGTCGTTGCCAACCGGATACTGCGGCCCGCCAGGACCGCCGATCGACTGCCAGGGGTTGCCCTTCTTCTTGTGCGGCGGCACGAGATACGAGCTGACGCGCGCCGCTGCGAGGTAAGTCGCCCCGCGGTTCATGTGGCGCCAAAGCGCGGCGACTTGCGCGACAGCCAGCAACGCGACGACGTGCTCGAGCCGCGGCGCCGCAAGGGCGCGCTCGTTGATGTTGTCGACCACGCGCCCTGCCGCAACGACCACGATGAGCACTTGCACCCCGTACAGGAGGAGGAGCGGACGCAGCGTCTGGATCGGGTGGCGCAACATGACGAAGAATGTCGCGACCCCGGCCCCAAACGCGGTGCGAGCGTCGCGCTGGGCGATCCGCGTGCGCGTGTAGACGCCCCAAACGAGCACCAGCGCAAAGCCCAGCGCCGCCAGCCCGTCCTGCGCCCAGCCGAGGCGCGCGACGAGCAGCTCGGACGGCAGGGTCTCGAGCTTGCCCCAGTCATATTCGGGGACCTTCATCAGCTTGCCGAGCACGAGGTGCTTCCACGGTGTGCCGTAGCACAGCCAGCGCACGAGGGCGAGCAGCAAAGCGACGAGCAGCAGCACGCGTAGGAAGCGCCAGAAGTACACGGCTCCGCCGAAGCAGAAGCGCCGGAACTGGCGGCCATCCACGCGCTCGTAGGCGAGCTGCAGCCAGCCACCGGCTGCGAACACACCGAGCAACATCGACGCGGCGGCGAGCGCCGCGAGCACGCGCGCGCTCGTCGTACTCAAGACCTGCAGGCCAGCGCGGTTGTCCTGCCGGAACGTCTCGGAGAGCGTCCAGGTCTCGGAGGTGAGCGACGCGCCCGCGTCCCGCAGCGTGCGCCAGTCTGCAGTGCCGTTGTCGAACGCGCCCTCCATGTAGGCCAATGTCGCCATCGCCGGCGCGAGCGCCAACAGGAAGAGGGCCGCCCAAGTCGCGATCCAAAGGATCGGTCGCGCGGCCGCCTTGCGCAGCGCAACCAAGAACAGGAATGAGCCCGGCTGCTCGTTCGCTTCGTCGTGCATGTCGTGATTCGAATTCATCGCTCAGCCTCCGATCGACATGAACCACTGGAGCGTGTGAGTCGCGCCGGCCAGGGCACGCTCGCCGTAACGGAGAGGCGCGAGGCGATCGGGCTTCGCGAACCACTGGTTGTTGCGCATGTCGGTGTCCAGATACCAGCCGCGGTCAGGATCGATGACGACCGCCGAGATCTTCGGCGCGCCCGGCGAGATCGGCAGGCGCCACCACGTCCGGAGCGCTTGCTCCTCGCGCGTCCAGACGAAGTCCTGCTGAGACTTATCGTCAAAGACGACACGGATCGTCACCGGCAGGCGCAGCTCACCGTCACGCCGAACCAGCACATCGTAGAGCTGCGGTGCCTTCGCCGCGTCGGCCTCCCCCGCTGCCGGGCCACCTTCAGCGGCTGGTCCTGACTCCGCAGGCTCCGCGACCGCGTAGAGGTCGGCGATCGAAGGGGCGCAATCCTCCTGCCACCGGCCGTCCGCGCAGCGGAACCACCCCTTGGGCTCCAGCGCCTGGCTCTGCTTGACCTCGACGCTCCAATCCACCGTGCCCGTACCGCGGAAGAGCTCGTCGAAGTACCACTGCACGTCGACGTCGGCGCCGACCTGGAACGCGTCGAAGAAGTCCGCTGGATAGGGGTGCCGGTAGCGCCATAGCTCCGCGTAGTGACGCATGCCCCGCAAGAAGGCCTCCCGCCCGACGAGCGCGTTCAACGAACGCAGCGCCACCGCGGTGCGCGCGTAGCTGTTCGTCGAATAGCTGGTCGAGTCCGCGTAGTCCCACACCGCGGTCTCGATCGGATCGGTATTGGGGTCGCGCAGGTAGCCATTGCGGTCGCCCCAGCGCGGATCGTTCGACTCCTCAATGAAAGTCACGGCCGGCTGATCGCGCCACCAATCGATGAATGGAGAGGGCTGCAGCGACTCGAACGCCCAGCTCTTGCGGCCCACCCAGTCGAGCCAGCTCGGCAGCTTGGGGAGCCCGTCGCCGAAGCGCTCGAAGCCGTAGCGGACAGGGTTCCTGACCTCGAGCGACCGCAGGGTGAGGGCATCCGCTAGCCCCTTGCCGCGCGCCTCGGGCAACGGCGGGCGGCCGTAAACCGGGAGACGGGAATAGCGCCGAAACGTACGGCTCTCGCCGTACGCGCGATACAACACCTCGGAGTCGGTGTAAGAGTTGAGCCCCTCGTCGAGCCACGCGGCTTCGGGCTCGTTGTTCGCGACGACGCCGTACCAGAACTGGTGGCCGGCCTCGTGCACCGTCACGCTCTCAGGGCGGTGCATGTCGGAGGCCGTGAAGAGCTCCGTGCCGCAAGTGAACAAGGTCGGGTACTCCATCCCGCTCGCGGCGCCCGCGCCCCAGGCCGGGTCGACGGCCGTGATGCGCTCGTACGGGTACTCTCCGTACCAGAGGCCATAGAAGAAGAGCGCCGCGCAGGTCGCGCGCCAGTGTCGTACGTCCTGGTCCGCGCGCTCAGGATGCAGCATCACGACGACCTCGACCGGGCGAGCGCGGAGCTCGTCGCGCGTGCGACCGAGGCTGCGCATCGCCTCTGAGACCTCGAACTCGTGCTCCTTCGCCCAATCATCCCAACGGAACGTGTCTTGATACACGACGTAGTCGGGGTCGGCGGTCCATGCGAAATCGTGGACGAGCGGTGAGCGCAGCGAGCCACGCCCCGCGACCGGGTCCACGCGCTCTCGATCGCTCTGGCTGGGCGCCAGGAAGCGGGTCTTCACGCGTCCGCCGTCGACGATGGGCTCCCCGATCTGGACGCCCGACGCAGCGACTTTGCCCGTGTAGACCTCGGGCAGATCGAGCGTCACGTCATAGGTGCCGAAGCTCGAATAGAACTCGGTGTTGAGGTTGAACGAGTGCGTGCGCCAGCCGCGCCCTCCTTCATAGACACCGACCTTCGGGAACCAGTGCGCAAGGAAAATGAAGTCGCCCTTGGTGCCCCACCGCCGCCGCACCCGCGGCAGGCGTGACTCCCAGTCGATCGCGACGGTCACAGACGCGCCGTCCGGCACGGGCTCCGGCAGCGCCACGCTGAAGACCGTCCGATCGAGGGGCGCTCCGGCCTGGGGCATGCGCCACTGCATCGTCTCGGTCAAGTCGACGTCACCGACGCGGATCGAGCGCACATCCTGCCACCCGAAGCCTCGCTCGATCTTGCCGCTGCGCGTCGACCCCTTGCCCTGCGTCAGGTGCAGGCTCTGGTTGTTCGCGAAGGCATTGAGGTAGAGGTGGAACCAGAGGTCCGCGACCGGCTCGCCGGAGCGGTTCTCCCAGGTGAGCGTGAGGCTCCCCGTGAGGTCCTTCTGGGGCCCGTCGTCGAGGGCCGCGTTGGGCTTCGCCTCGTCCACGCGAGCCTGAATGACGTAGTGCGCCTCAGAAGAGCGCTGGTCGGTGATGGATTCCTGTGCATGGCTCGTCGCAGCCAGGACGCCGCCCAAGAGCGCCAGCGCCGCGCGCACGGGACCAGATCGGAGCAGCTTCATGCGCGCATCCTACGCGATGTGTTCGGCGACGCAGCAGCCCCGGGGGCACCTCGCGCAACGAGACAGCCGGCACGATTCGCGAGAATCCGCTGCAGCCGGGCTGGGATCGTCCGACACCCCTCTCGGTGGGCCAGGCTGTGACGCCCAGTCCGCCCGCTCCTTCGAAACGGGACGGTCCAGGCAGCGCACATCGCGCGCTGCGGGGCCAGCGGCCAAGGCGGGACACCCGCCCGTGGCCCTGGCGCCGAGCTCGAGAGGTTTTCGCCAGAAGCCTCTCAAGACCTGGGCCATATCGTCCGATTCAAGGGTCGGGGGAGGGCGCGCACCGCGTCGACCCACTTCTCTCCACGGAGAGAGGAGGACATCATGGAACTTCGAAACGATGAATCACGCCGCTACCAGGCACGTTCCGCCCAGCCGGGCGCAGAGCGTATCCGGCTAGACATGGCGAGCGCACGGGAGGCCAGCGAGGCCCACTTGCGCTCGACCGTGGAACGGGTTGGTCAGGGCACGCGCGAGGAAGCAGCGCGGCTCCAGTCGGTCGCCGAAGGCGCCGGGGACACGGTCCAATTCTCGCGCCTGGCCCAACAGGTGGCTGAGAATGACAAGCTTCAATCTGAGCGGCGCGACAAGATCGCAGACCTGCGACGCGCGCACGAAGAGGGTCGGCTCAACGACCGCCCCCGTGTGGAGCGCGCAGCATCGAAGATGCTCGGCGACTGACCGGGACTTCGGCCACATGGCTGACGCCGAATCCACCGGCGCAGCGCTCGCTCGGCGGGAGACCGAGCTGAGCGCGAGTGGTGCCTCGTTCGACTGAGCCCCGCGCCGCTGTCGCCGGGGCGTTCAGAGGAGCTGCATGAGCTGCCACGCTGCGAAGCGAGCAAAGCGCCGCGGTGACAGCATGACCAGGTCGACGCCGCCGTCCAGCTCAGTGTATGCCTCAGACCAAGACTCGAGCGCGTCACGCGTACGGCGGTCGCCCGCGTCGAGCAGGATATTCGCCGACCAGATCGTCGCTCCAGTCTCACATGAGACGAGGTCGAGCTGTACGCCGAGGCGTTGCGGCGGAACCACGCGCCGGGTCGAGACGGCCCCAACGGCCAGCGCGTCCAAGAGGAAGCGACGCCGCAACTCGAGCAACGTTTGCGCTGGATACGACCCGCGTCGGAACGGCTCGAGCCCCTTGACCTCCAGCAGGTCGTCCGCGGTCAACCGTACGACCTCGAGCCCAGTGGCCGCGACGAGCTCGGCGTGGAACGCTTCCTCTAGCGCGTCGTCGCCCTCGCTCTCTTCGCCCTCGGTCGCCATCGGCAACAGCCCGACGCGGCGGAGGTCGTACGACCCGAAGTCGCTCGTGATCCTCCCCGTCGCGAGGCGCGGCACCTCCTTGGTCTCGAACATGCTGCACCCCGAGAGCAGCACGAGCAGTACGAGCGCCCGAATCACCGCTCTTCCTCAGCAGACATCGCGCGCGTATTGGCGGCATTCATGCGACGCCAGTCGATCGAGGCCTCGAGCAGCGCGCGCTCCGCCTCGAGGCGCTTGATCTGGGCCTCGGCGAGCCGCTGCGCCATCGTCAGCTCGCTCTCTTCGAGCTCCTTGTTCCTCGCAGTCAGCGCGCTGAGCTGTGCCTCGAGCGACGCGATCTTGGCGCGCTGCTCGATGACCGTAGCCGTCCCGGTGCTGCTCTCTGCGGCCATGGCTTCGTAGTCGAGCTGCAACGCCTCGTGCTCTTGCTTCAAGTTCGAGTAGAGCTCCAACAGCACGACTCGACTGCCGCCCGACTGATCCACGCCTGCATTGATCGCCTTAGGCGACTCAGACACAAAGCCAGGGCTCGCGACGCCGACCGGCGATCCGTCTCTCCCGTAGAGCACGGGGGTGCCCTCCGCGGGCCTCATCGACTCCCATCCGGAGGCTTGGTCATTCCGCGCGCTCTGATCGACAACGCCGGTTCGCACTCGCGGCTCGCTGCCCCCGCGCGTCGGGATCAGGTCAGCGATCGTCGGCGCATTCGCACAGCCCGTAGCCGCAGCGAGAGCAAGCAATGAAAGGACTCGCATGGTGCTCGCTCCGGTCAACGGACGATGATGGCGCCCAGCGGACGCGGGACAGACTCGCCCTCAAGCGCAAAGCTCGCTGGCATGACGCCGACGCTGGACGAAGCCTCGACCGGCTCCGCGCCCCCGTCTGCGCTCTGCGCCCGGGTCAGCTCTGCGAGCTGGTCAAACCGCTCCGCGAGCACTTCGTATGAGTCGCGCCAGAGCTTGGCTTCGGCGACGATGGCTGTCCGAGACGCGCGCAGCTCCGTGAGCTCATCGTGCAGCGCAGCGACGTGCTGCTCCAGTTGCTTGCGCGCAGCAACGGACTTCGCAAGGGTCGCGTCCAGGTTGGCGCGCTGCTCTCGGAGTGACGCGACCCCCGCCGGTGACAGGACGGGCGGCTCAGCAGGTGCGTCCACGTACGTCGTGCCACGAATGGTCATGACGGCGACCAGGACGATCGAGAGGACTGGGAAGACCCAGAGTGCTGTGTAGCGTTGCATGGGGATGTTAGGGGCGCCTTCCGAGACGAAGGCGTGGGGGTTCGAGTGGTAGGGGCCAGCTGCGTCGCGCCCCTGATCGAGCGAGGCGTCGCGCGGCCCGGGGTGAATCAGGCGGCTCGGGATCGGACGGGCTGCGCGGCTTCGCCGTCGTAGCTAAGCTCGATGGTGACGCGCTCACCGCACAAGCACGTCACCTCGAGCGCCCGCACACGATCGCCTTCACGGACGATTCGGACCGCCGATGCCGCCTCGAGGACACGCTGCGCGTCAGAGATCGACGCTCGGCGCTCGGTGACGTTGTGGCTCTTGAGGATGACTCGTTCCATGAATCACGCTTCGACGTCGACACGCATGCCGACTTCGTCCGGGGTGGGTGGCGCAACGGGCTGACCCATGACGCGGGGCTTGGGGTGCACGATCGCGTCGCGCAGGCCGTGCTGTTCGTCGTCGGTCGCCTCGTCGAGCTCGCGATGAAATGCGTCGCTGCCGTCTTGGCGCGGCTTGCGGTCCCGACGTGGTGGTGGAATCTGATTCCACTCGCCAATATTTCGGATCTGCGAATCCATCAGGCTGCCTCCTTCACATCGGCGGGCGCATCGCCCAGCAGGACCGTCAAGGTGCGATTCAGGCGATAGACCGCGCGCGTGTGGATCTGGCTGACCCGCGACTCTGTGACCCCGAGGACCTCGGCGATCTCGCGCAGCAGGAGCTCCTCTGCGTAGTAGAGCGTGATCACGGTCTTCTCTTGCTCAGGCAGCTCTTCGATCGCCTCGACCAGCAGCTGCTTCAGCTCTTCCCACTCGACCGAGCCGACAGGGTCATCGCAGCGAGGATCGACCAACATGGTCGCGAGGTCGACGCCAGGTCCGTCCTCAAGCGAAGTCTGCACAGCGGTCGCTGCCGCGAGGAGCGCTTCGTCGACCTCTTCGATGGTCAAGCCGAGCTCAGCCGCGATCTCCTCGGGCGACGGCTTCTGACCTTGGGCTTGCTCGAGCCGACCGATCGCGGCCTCCACGGAGCGCACGAGCTCCCGTCGACCGCGCGGAAGGAAGTCACACCGGCGCAGCTCATCGAGGATCGCGCCGCGAATCTTCGGATACGCGAAGGTCGAGAACGCGAGGCCGCGCGCGGGGTCCCAGGCGTCGGCCGCCGCGAGCAGCCCGATCATACCGAAGCCGAAGAGGTCGTCGCGCTCCATCGAGCCCGGCGTGTCGAAGCACATCCGGCCGACGATGTGCTTCAGCAGCGGAATGTGCGCAATGACGAGGTCCTCTCGCGCGGCATGTGCATCCGTCATCGGCGATCACCCCCCGCGCGGGCGTCGGAGCGGTCACCGCCCAGGGCGAGCCCCGCGAGCGACCATCCATGGTTCCTGGAACGATTCATGACCTCTTCTCCTACGGCGCCTCGCCTTGCTCGCCTGCACCTGGCCTGCGGGGGGGCAGGGCCGTCCTGACGCTGAACCACTCACCGACCCGAGTCAGGCCGACGAGCGCCAGCGTCGCGATGGCCCCGCGCAGGCTGGCCACGGACACCGGGGCGTCCGCGATCAGTGAGGCGAGCGCGACTAGGGCCCCGGTGAAGGCCGCGAGTTGGCGCCCGAAGGCACCGACTGCGGACTGCAGCGAGACTGCGCCACGTGTTCTCTCGGCATGCGCCATCCGAAGCCTTAAGGGGATTCGCCCTGGAAGTGATCAGGAAGGGGACAAGGCAGGACAGAGCCGTTCGAGGCGGCCAGAGATCTGCCGCAGGCACAGCTGCTCGAGCGCGCGCCGCGCGCCGAGCGCGAACGGCGCCTGGTCTGCGACGCTCGCGCTGACCGCCGTAGAGCGCGGAATCCAGCCGGCCTGACGAGGCGAGCGCGACAGGAAGCGCTCGCAGACTTGGCGCAGCTTGCGCGCGACGGCGAGGCCCTCTTCGACGCCGCTGGAGAGGTTGACCACGATCTCCGGCGTCGGCACATCCCGCCCGGTTCGCCGTGCGTACTCGTCGAGCGCTTTGATCAGGCCATAGGCATCGGTGAGCGCGGCGAGGTCGGGCGTTGTCACAACGAGCACGCGATCGGCGATGGCGGCGAACCCGAGCACGTCCGGCCCGATGCCAGCGGCGCTGTCGCCCAGGACGAGGTCGTACTCGGCCGTAAGGACGCGGATCCAACCCAGGAGCCGCTCGCGGTTGGCGCTGGAGAGGTGGGCCATCGCCTCGGAGCCCGAGCCAGCCGGGAGCACGTGGACGCCGCCGGGACCCGGGACGATGCAATCACGGATATCACACTGGCCAGCGAGCGCCTCTTCAAGCGTGCGCGAGACCGTGAGGCCCAGCAACACGTTGATGTTGGCCAGGCCCAAGTCCAAGTCGATCAACAGCACTCGACGACCTTCGCGCGCGAGCTGCACGCCCAGGTTCGCGGCGAGCGTCGTCTTGCCGACGCCGCCCTTCCCGCCGGTGACCAACACGAAGGGCGCTGGGGCCCGATGAGCGCTCACGCGAGCCTCCCCTTCAAGAGCAGGTCGGCGATCCGCTCAGGAACGGCGCGGTGGAAGTTCTTGGCGAGGTCCGGCCCGTCGCTGAGGAACGCCAGAGGAAGGCCTGCGCCAAGCGCATGCTCCAGCACCGGCGCGGGCAGCGCTGCCTCATCGAGCTTGGTAATGATCGCCCCGCGTGGGGACAGCGCCGCGCAGAGCTCCGTCACGAGCGAGAGGCTGTGCTCGCTCGCCGTCGCCGGCAGCACGACGAACGCCTCGAAGCGCGCCTCCGCGCCGGTCGACTCGATCGTCTCGCGCAAGCGCCGCAGCTGATCGATGTCTCGGTGCAGGTCCCCCGCGCCATCGACGAGGACGACATCGAACCGCGCCGCTTGCGCCACCTCGCGCGCCAACAGCGCAGCGTCCCGAAGCGGAATCGCGGGCGTGCCCAGCAGCGCCCCGTACGCCTTGAGCTGCTCGACGGCGCCGACTCGCCAAGCGTCGAGCGTCGCGAGCGCTACACGCCGCCCGCTCCGCACGAGTCGAGCGCCGAGCTTCGCGAGCGAGGTCGTCTTACCGACGCCGGTCTGCCCGAGCAACGCAACGATGAGCGTCGTGCGCCGATCACGGGGCAGCGACGCAGTCCCGAAGACCGCGCCGAGCTCCTCAGCCGCGATGTCGAGCGGGTGTCCGCCCTCCGCCGCGCGCCCCGCCACCGCCTCGAGGAGGCGCTCCCTGAGCTTGCGTGAGACACCCGTCGTCCGCAGGCTCCGCTCGACCGATGCGAGCGGGCTACGGCCGGGGACGCTCGATGCTGGCGCAGCGTTGCTCTCGGTCGCCTTCCGGCGCCTTGCGTCCAACAGTGAGGTCGCCTCCCGACGTAGCTCGTCGAGCTCCTTCGGCGAGCGCGGGACCTCCGGCGCTACGGCCAGGAGCACGCCTCCCGACTGTTGGCGATGATCAACGACAACGGCCTTGGCCCCGATCGTCCTCCGAGCGCGAAGCAAGGCTTCACGCATCGAGCGACCAACTACGGGGACGACCCGGCGGCCGTCGGGGTCGCCACTGGCGACCAGATCGTTCGTCTCTACTTCGAGCTGTTGGTTCGGGTTCATCGTTTCGACGCCCCTCCGTGGGCATCAGTCTGTTCTGGATCGAATTTCACGACCGCAACCGTCTCGACCGCCCGCGCGGGGACGACCTCGTTGTAAGAGAGCACCGCCACCTTTGGCAGCGACGCTTGGATGAGCTGTGACAGGAAGCGACGCACGCTTGAACGAACGAGCAGGACGACGTCCTTGCCCGTCTTGGACGCGTTCCCGACAGAGCTCGCGACGCGCTCGACCACTGCATGCAGGTAAGCCGGACCGACATTCGCTGCCTCTGCCGCGTTCCCCTTGCCGACCGCAGCGGCGAGCCGCGCCTCGATGCCAGGATCGAGCGTCACCGCGTGCACAGTTCCGTCGCGGCTGCCGTGCTGCTCGCACAGCGCGCGCGCCAGACGCTGGCGCACCTGCTCGGTCAAGACGTCGACGTCCTTGGATGCCCCGACACCATCGGCGAGCGCCTCCAAGATCGCGGGCATATTGCGGATCGAGACGCCCTCTGAGAGCAGGTTGCGTAGGACCTTCTGCACCTCGCCGTAGCCCAATCGATCAGGGACGAGCTCTTCGACGACCGCAGGCGAGAGCTCCTTTGCGTTTGCGACGAGGTCCTTGACGTCATCGCGAGTGAGCAGCTCAGCGAGCGCAGTGCGCAGGATCTCGGCGAGGTGAGTCACGAGCACGCTCGTGGGGTCCACGACAGTGAAGCCGAGGATCTCGGCCTCGTCGCGCAGAGAGGCCTCGATCCACTTCGCGGGCAAGCCGAACGCTGGGTCTTTGGTCTTCTTCCCGCGCACGTCGCCGCTGGCGGTGCCGGGGTTCATGGCCATGAAGTACGCGGGCTCGATTTCGCCGGTCGCGACCTCGTGACCGCCGATCAAAACGCGGTATGTCTTTGGACCTAGCTTGATGTTGTCCTTGATCCGCACGGGCGGGAGCACGACGCCCTCGCGCAGCGCGAACCGTCTACGAAGCTGCGCGACGTGGTCGAGGATGCCGCCGCCCTTCTGGTCTTGCACGAGCGGGATCAACTGATAGCCGATCTCGAGCGACACTCGGTCCACCTTCAGCAGCTCGCCCACCTCTGCTTTTCCGTCATCGCTCGTCGCGCCGGCCTCGCTCTCGGCCTTGCGCGCAACTTCGATGATCTTCTCGCGCTCCGCCTCGTCCTCCGCGTCCCGCCCCGCGCGCCACACGACGCCGAGGACGGTCGCCAATATGAAGAACGGCACCTTGGGCAGCCCTGGAAGCAGGCCGACCGCGAAGATCGCTGCCGCTGCGATCAAGGTGGCCCGGGGCCGCCCTCCGAGCTGCGAGAGCAAGTTCGGCGCGAGGCCCTTCTCGCTCGAGTCTTTCGTGACCAACACGCCAGCGGCGGTAGAGATCAAGAGCGCCGGGATCTGGCTGACGAGGCCGTCACCGATGGTCAGCTTGGAGTACCGCCCCACCGCCTCAGAGACAGTGAGGCCCCCCATCGCGCCGATCGCAATTCCGCCCACGAGGTTGAGCGCCGTGATGATCAAGCCCGCGACCGCGTCACCACGCACGAATTTGCTGGCGCCATCCATCGCGCCGTAGAACTCGGCCTCGGACGCGATCTTCAAGCGCCGCACCTTGGCCTCCTCCGAGTCGATCAAGCCCGCGTTCAGATCGGCATCGATGGCCATCTGCTTGCCGGGCATCGCGTCCAACACGAAGCGCGCAGCGACCTCGGAGATGCGTCCAGAGCCCTTCGTGATGACCACGAACTGGATGATGATCAGCACGAGGAAAACGACGAGCCCGACCGTCAGGTCATCGCCGCCTACGTACTGGCCGAACGCTGAGATGACCGCGCCTGCCTCTCCTCCGGAGAGGATGAGGCGGGTACTCGCGACGTTGAGGCCGAGCCGGAAGAGCGTCGTGAAGAGCAGGATGGTCGGGAACGTGCTGAGCTCGGTCGACTCACGCACGTGCACCGTGACCATCAACAGCAGCACCGAAGAGGTGATGTTGACGGCCAGCAGCAGGTCGAGGATCCAAGTTGGCAGCGGGGTGACGAGCGTCAGCAGCAAGCCAAGGACGCCGAACCCGAGCAGCCAATCCGCATAGCGCTGAAGGAAGCTCCCGACCTGGCCGACGCCAGGCGCATTCTGTGATTGCACTTGCGCCATCTCGTTCAGGCCCTAACGGGGTCTCTCCCTTGGACGCGGTAGACGTAGGCGAGAACTCGTGCGACCGCCTCGAAGAGGTCCGCCGGGATCGGGTCCCCGATCTCGCAATGGCGATGGAGCGCGCGCGCGAGGGGCGGCTCTTCGTGGATAATCACACCGTGCTCGCTCGCGACAGCGCGAATCGCCAGAGCGACCTCGTCCAGCCCCTTTGCGACTACGATCGGCGCCGTTTGACGCGCATCGTCATAGCGCAGCGCGACCGCCACGTGCGTCGGGTTCGTGATCACAACGGTGGCGTCGGGCACATCCTCCATCATCCGGCGGCTGGAGAGCTCGCGCTGCACCTGCCGAATGCGAGCTTTCACTGCCGGGTCGCCGTCAGAGTTGCGCGCCTCGTCCTTGACCTCTTTCTTGGTCATCTTGAGGTCGCGGTTGTGCTGATAGCGCTGGAAGTAGAAGTCGAAGACGGCGAGCGCAAGCAGGACGAGCAACGCGGCGGCAGTAGCACGCAAGAGGACGTATCCGACCGCCGCGAGGAAGGGGCGTACACCGACGTCCGAGAGCGCGCCTGTCCGTGGAGCGAGCGACATCGTGACCGCGATCATCACCCCTCCGACGAGCGTGACTTTGAGCGCGCCCATGAGGGTGCGCATCCAGCTCCGAGGCGAGAAGATCTTGGAGAACCCGGAGACCGGGTTCAGCTTGGACACATCGAACTCGATCGCCTTCGCCGAGAAATGGATACCCACTTGGCCAAAGCCGGCCAAGAGCCCCAACAGCAGCATTGGCGCGACGATCATGAACGCGCCCGGCGTGATGGCGAGCATCGACTCGACGAGCGCGGCGCTCGCATCGCCTGCGGTCAGGTCGGAGGTGCCGATCTGCCCCATCGCATCGATCGCGCTGTGCAACATCCCGCCAGCGGACGCCGCAGAGCGGCCCCCTATGAGCATGAGCGCGCCGAGCACCGCGGCAAGCATCGCGATGACGACGACCTCGCTCGAGTAGGCGACCTGACCTTTGTCGCGCGCTTCTTCGCGTCGACGGGCGGTCGCCTCTTCGGTCTTTTCGTCACGATCGGGGCCGTCAGACATGGCTCAGGCGGTCCCTAGGGCGTCCAAGCCCGCGTCAAGGCCGCGCATCAAGCGCTCGAGCAGGCGCGTGAAGGCGGGTGTGATAATGGGCGCAAACAGCGCGAGCCCGATGAGCCCAGTCAAGATCCGGGCGCTGAAGCCGAACTCCAGCACGTTGATTTGCGGGACGGCGCGCGCGAGGATCGCGATCAAGATCGAGACCATGAACAGCAGCACCAGGACCGGGGCAGCAAAGGCAATGCCCGCCGAGAAGGTCTCGCTGAAGAACGAGACAATCAGGCCTGGAACGCTCGCCCCCAGCGGCAAAGCACCGACCGGGGCACGCTCGTACGAGGCCATGAGGCCCCGCACCAACCAATGGTGCCCGTTCACCGAGAGCAGCGCGAGATAGAACAGGACCTCATAGAGGTAGGTCAGCGGCGGGTTGGAGTTCCCCGTCATTGGGTCGACGGTCCCCGCGAGCGTGAACGCCATCTCCTGTCCAACGAGCTCAGTGCCTACGCGCAGCGCGGCCATGATCAGGTGCAGGAAGAACGCGAGCGTCAGGCCGATCGCGAGCTCTCGCATCGCCATCACGGCGAAGGTCAGCGTGTCAGGGTCGATCGCGAGCGGACCGCCGCTGAGTGCAAAGGAAGTGACCGCGAACGACACGATCAGGGCCACTTTGTAGCCCTGCAGCTCGGACGCGGTCCCGAGCAATGGAGACGCGACCACCAGCGCGCTCGCGCGAGCGAGGTGGAGGCCGAACGCTTCGATATAGCCGGGGTCGATCATCGCTCAGGACCTCCCGAACTCCACCATGCGACCGAGGACGCGAATCGTGTACTCCGAGAGCACACGCAGCGCGGGTGCAAGGAACATCAGCGCCAGCAACATGACGGCGAGCATCTTCGGAACGAGCGACATCGTCTGCTCCTGCACCGAGGTCAGCGCTTGCAACAGGCTGACAGTCAGACCCACGACGAGGCCGACCATGAGCACGGGCCCGGCAAGCATCACCGCCGTGATGAGCAGGTCGCGCGCTAGGTCGACAATCTGAAGGTCGATGCCGTTCACGTGCTGACTCCGATGAAGGACGTCACGACCGACTCGCAAACGAGCCGCCACCCATCGACGAGGACGAAGACGAGCACCTTGATCGGTGTCGAGATCATCACCGGAGGGAGCATCATCATGCCCATCGAGAGGAGCACGCTCGAGACAACGAGGTCGATGACCAGGAAGGGCAAGAAGAGCAGGAAGCCCATCTGGAACGCGGTCTTCAACTCACTGAGGATGAAGGCCGGGATCAGGACGCGCATCGGCGGCATCTCGGCTGCTGCGGCCGCGGCCGCAGCGCCCTCGTTGAGCTCGGCCTGTGTCTCCGTCTCGAGCGCCGCCGCATTCACCGCGCCGTCGGCGGCCAGCTCCGCAAAGAGCTTCAGCTCGCTCTCGCGCGTCTGAGCGAGGAGGAACCCACCGAGCGTCTCCCAGGCGCTCTCGCCTGCCTCCGTGATCGTCAGCTCACCGGCCTGATAGGGCGCCCAAGTCTCTGCGTAGAGGCGCTCACCAACGGGGGCCATGACGAACATGGTCAAGAACAGCGCAAGGCCGATGATGACCGGGTTGGGCGGGAGCTCGTTCACGGAGAGCGCGCGCCGCACGAAGGAGAGCACGATGACGATGCGTGTGAAGCTCGTCAGCGTGATGAGCGCCGCCGGCAAGAGGCTCAACAGCGTCAGGAGCAGCGCGACCTCGACCGCGGTCGAGAGCTGACCGTCCTTACCACCGAGGCCCGCCGCATCTGGAGAAGCGCCGGCCTCTTCGCTCACGCGCTCTGACTGCGCAGCCACGGCTTCATCGAAGGCGACGCGCAGCGAGCCAGAGCCTGCCTGCGCCGGCGAGCCCAAGGGTGACGGCTCTTGGACCGTGCGCTGGCCGCTGGCGGACCCGACAAGGAGGGCCGCCGCTGCGAGCGCTGCGATGAGCGCGCGCGCGCTCATGCGACCACTCCCTCGACCGCATCCGCGGCGCGGCGGGGACGTCGAGCCGATGCGTCGCTCGAGGCGCGCGCGGCGGCGTCCGGCTCGGGCCCAGGCACGCCAGCGGTCACGCCCTTGAGGGGCTCATCCGCGAGCACGTTGAGCGTCCCCTGCGGGCGCGCGGCGCGCAGCAACAAGCCCCGGAACTCCTGGGCTTTGGCAGCGAAGTCGACCGCCTTGGGCGCCGGGCTCGACTCCACGGCTACGAGCGCCGAGTCGAGCTCACCGACCAGCGCGACCTCCTTGTCGCCGACCCCCAACGCGAAGGTGCGATCGTAGCAGCGCACGACGACGAGCTGACGGCGGCCGCCGAGGGGCAAGATGTCGAGCACCTGGAGCGAGCGCCGGGCCGAGCGTGAGCGCCAAGCGCCGCCGATCAAGCGCCGCACGAGCGCGGCGGCTGCCACGATGCATACGAGCACGATGGCGACGGTCGTCGCCATCCAGCCAAGGTTCGGGCCGCCCTCTACGATCGAACGGCCAGCCCCCGATTGGGTCGTGGACGATGCCGCGCGAGCGACGTTGAGGGCGAGCAGAAGGGGAAGGTGCATCGGGGACTCCGGGGGCCGGGGTCTTCCCTTTCGCAAGCACCGTGCCAGGCTCCGTTAGGAGCGATCTATGCGCCCTTGGGGGTCCGCTCTTAGGGCTCTGACCCCGCTCCCCTGCGTCCAACCGCGCTCCGTGTCGAGAACTCCGACACGGCTGTCGCCCTTCGCGACACGCGCGTACCTCGCGCCTCAGGCGTTCATATCGAAGCGCTCGCCGGCGCTCTCGGAGGCGTGCCACTCGAGGACGCGGTCGGCTTGCGCCACGAGCATCAGGCGCTCTCTCAATGCGTCCTTCTCCCGCGCCGCCGCCATCGTGAGCAGGATATGGACGCGGGCAAGGTCGCCCAGCGCCGCCCGGACCTCTTCCTCTGCGCCAGCGGGCGCCTGGGCCTCGAGGCTGGCGGGATCTCCCAGCGCCTCGAACGCCCGATCAACGCGCTCGAGGCCGCTGATCGCAGCCTCGGCGTCCCAGGTCGTGCCAGCCAGTCCGTCGGCGAACGGCACCCGCTGCGCAATGGACTCCAACGCGTCGGCGCACGCCTGCCGCGCCGCAGCAATTCGCTCGAGCGCACCCGTCATCTGGCTGTGCGAGTCGTCTCCGCCTCGACATGCAGCCACCCGTCGAGCAGGGTCCGAAGCACCCGCTCCACGGCGGGGATCGGGTCCGCCGTCCGCTCGAGCAACGCCCGCGAGAGCTCAGAGCCACAGAATAGGTAGAGCTGCTCTAGGCTCTCTGTGACCTCGTCGTTCAGCGAGTGATCGAGCGCTGCCCGCAGCTCGGTGACGATCGCGTCGGCGCGGCTCGTAAACTCCACGAACTGCGAACGCGGGTCCTTCGCGTCGAACTCCCGCGCCTTCGCAAGGAAGCGGAGCGCCCCCTCGTAGAGGAGTCGGACGACTTTGATGGGCGGCGCGTTCTCGACCGCGCTCCGGCGGTATACGTCTGCTGCGGCAGCGTGGTTCATTGGATTCAAATCAGCGGCAGCCCACGGGCTAGCCGAGCGTGTTCGTCAGGGATGCTCCCTGAGAGTTGAGGCGGGTCATGAGCTCCTCGAAGCGCGCATACTGCAACGTCAAGGTCTCCTGGTAGCGAGTGACGCGATCTTCCTTCCGGGCGATGTCTTGATCGAAGAGCTTGATGCGCGCCTTCAAGGCCTCTTGCTTCGCGTCGAAGACGCCGCGCAAGGTGAGCTCGCTCGTGCTGCCAGCGAGCGTGCCGAACATGCGATCGATCTCACCGACGAGCTTTGACATCAGCCCCTTGTCCGCGGACTGATCGACGTAGTAGTTCGGGTCACCCGGTTCGACGCCACCGTTGTCGAAGCCGTCGTCGTCGGCAAAGAGGTCGGCGAGGGCGTCGAGGTTGTCCGCGAACTTCGCGTTGAACTTTGTCTCGTCCACAGAGAGGAGACCGCTCCGGTCGCGCTTGATACCGACCAAGGAGAGCGTGGAATAGCCCTGCGAGTCGCCGGTGACGGTCGCGATGTCAACGCTGAACAGCGACCGGCTCAGTGCGCTTCTCACGTTCGTGAGGATCGAATCGCCGAAGAGCAGACCCGTCTTGCCCCCGTTGTCGTTCGGGTCTTCGGAGGGTGTGAACGTGCTCTGTGTGTTGATGAAGCTCTGCACAGCGTTGTACGCAGATACGAACTCATCAATCTTGCCGCGGACAGCGTCTCGATCAGGCTCCACCGTCACGATCGCCGGGTCCCCCGGCGTCGTCGTACGGGTGGCGCTGATCGAGAGCCCTTCGATGACATCGGAGAAGTCGTTGCTGGAGCGCCGCACAGAGAGCCCATCGATCTCCGCCAGCGCGTCGTTGCCAACCGTGATATTCGCCGCGCTCTGTGCCGCCCCATTCCCATCCGGCGCCGACCAAGCGATCGTCAGGGCGTCACCGGTGCCCGCGACGTCCGAGAAGATGTTGGTGATGCGACCGTCCTCCCCGGGGACCTTCGACGCCAACACGAGCTGATAGCTCGGATTGCTCGTCGTACCGGTGTTCACCACCGAGGCCGAAATCTCGTCGCCGGCCATGTCGTTGAGGTCGGCCGCGATCTCGTCCAGGCTCGAGCGAGAGGGGTCCACCGTGAGCGAATAGGCCGTCTGGCCGACCGTGAAACTGACCTGCTGGCCGCCTGTCGTGGAGATGTCTTGGTCGCGCGAGCTCACCGCGTCGAAGACCCAGCGGTCCGTCGCGGCGAGCCGTTGGACCTCGAGCGTGTGGCTCCCAGCGATCGCACCAGGCTCCGCCGTAACCGTCCCGATCGACTCGTCGGAGATCGTCGCGGAGTTGCTCTTGAACTCATCGCTCGTCTTGAGCGCCTCGGCCTTCTCCTTCAGCTTCTTGACAAGGTCGCCAAGCTGGCCGACGAGGTCCGACTTCCGCTGCTCGTTGGCGCGCCGCGCACTGATGGTCTGGATCGGCAATCGCTCCAGCTGCACGAGCTGCCGAACGATCGCTTGCGTGTCGATGCCGCTCGAGAGACCCGAGAAGCTGATGCCTGAACTTCCTACCATATGACGCTCCGATTGGTTCTCGGCGCAAACGCAGCTCGCACGAGCGAGTTATGCGACCCGCGTCGAGAACTTCACTAGGGGTCGATCGGCGTTCTCCCCGTCTGGGCCACGCGGAAAAGTTTTCCGGCTGGCGACGGAGGGCGGACATGACGCAGGGGGCAAGAATTGACCGGTCCGCCCACCCAGTTGGAGACTGAGAGAGCGGACCATGGTCCTTCGCGTCGGACTCGAGCCGGGCGGTGACCGCCCTCGGGCACGATGATCGCTCGAGCCCGATTCGAATCAGCCGAGGAGCGACAGCGCCAGCTGGGGCTGCGTGTTCGCCTGGGCCAGAACCGAGGTCGCAGCCTGCTGCAGGATGCTGTTGCGGGTGAGGTCCGCGGTCTCGTAAGCGACGTCGACGTCGCGGATGCGGCTCTCAGCGGCAGACGTGTTCTCGCGCACGTTCATGATGGAGCGGAGCGTGCTGTCGAGGCGGTTCTGCTGCGCACCCAAGGTGCCGCGATCCGTGCTGATCGTGCTGATCGCGGCGTCGATCGCGGAGATCGCTGAAGACGCGCCGGACGAGCTCGAGATGTCCAGCGCCGAGACGCCGAGGGTGGACGCGGTCGCGTCGACGATCGAGACCGACACAACGTCGTTGGTGCCAGCGTCGATGCCCACCTGAACGCTCAGCGAGGTCGCCGCGCCATCCAGCAGATTGACGCCGTTGAAGTTGGTGCTACCGGCGATGCGGTCAAGTTCGCCGACGAGCTGCCCGAACTCGGTGTTCAGGGTCGCGCGGTCACCGGTGTTCAGGGTGCCGTTGGCCGCTTGAACGGAGAGCTCCCGCATGCGGGTGAGGATGCCGCTCGACTCGTTCAACGCGCCTTCGGCGGTCTGCACGAGCGAGATGCCATCCTGGGCGTTGCGGGCCGCGACACCGTATGAACGGATGTCAGCGCGCATGCGCTCGGAGATGCCCAGCCCTGCAGCGTCGTCAGCCGCGGACGCAATGCGGAGGCCGGAGGAGAGGCGCGAGAAGTTCCCTTGCAGACGTGAGGACACGTTGCTCAGGTTCCGCTGCGCGGTCATTGAAGAGATGTTGGTGTTGACACGAAGTCCCATTGATTCTCGATTCCTTGGATTCGGATACCGTGACGCGGACGATGCGAAGGGCCTCCCGGGGTGTCGTCCTCTCTCGAGGGACCGTGGTGACTGCTGCGTGTTCGCCCTTCGTCGCCCGCGGACGAAGGAGCGCACCACGCGTCGCGACGGACGTCGCCCTGGGTGCACAGGTGCTCGATTGCGGTCGGGTCTCTGACGCGGGGCACGTTGCGCCTTTGACTCGCTCCAACGCTCCCGAGTGCTGCGCACACGGCGGTCGGATCCGGCAATCGATCTGGGTGAAGTTAGGAGAGAGCAGCTCCGGATTCAGCGGACTTGGCCTTCGGTTGCCGCTGGTAAGGGGGACCGCCACCCGGCGGTCCCCCACTCAGCGAAACGGCACCGACGCCGTTGTTTCCGCTTAACCCTGGAGTAGTGACAGCGCGATCTGGGGCTGCACGTTCGCTTGCTGCAGCACGCTCATTGCGGCTTGCTGCATGATGCTGTTCTTGGTCATCTCGGCCGTCTCCATGGCGACATCGACGTCGCGGATCCGGCTCTCCGATGCGGAGAGGTTCTCGCGCTGGATCTGGATGGATCGCAGCGCGCTCTCCATCCGGTTCTGTTGCGCGCCGAGCTGACCGCGCTGCGTGTTGACCAAGTCGATCGCTGAATCGATCTGGTTCAGCGCAGATTGCGCATTGGAGATGGTCGTCACGTCGGTTGAGTTGAAGCCGAGCGTCGAGGCGCTCGTCTCGTTCAGCGTGACGTTGATGACATCATCGGTCGTGTTGCTGTTGATGCCGACCTGGATCGGGATCCCCAAGGAGGCGGACCCGTCGAGCAGGTTCGTCCCGTTGAAGACCGTCGTGGTCGAGATCCGGTCGATCTCAGACACGAGCGCGGAGTACTCGACATCGAGCGTTCCACGGTCTTGAGAGCTGAGGGTACCGTTCGCGGCTTGCATGCCGAGCTCGCGCATGCGGTTGAGGATGCTGCTGATCTCGTTCAGCGCGCCCTCAGCCGTCTGTGCCAGCGACACGCCATCGAGAGCATTGCGGCTCGCGACGCCGTACGACTTGATCTGAGAGCGCATCCGCTCGGAGATCGCGAGGCCTGCAGCGTCATCTGCTGCGACGGCGATTCGCAATCCTGACGCCAAGCGGGAATAGTTCCCCTCGAGGCGTGAGGTGACGTTGCCCAAGTTTCGCTGGGCCGTCAAAGAGGCGATGTTAGTATTGACTCGAAGTCCCACGGTGGGGCTCCTTTCACAACTGGTTCGGTGGGTGCTGAGGTGGTCGGTTTCCCTTCCACGTCACAGTTGTCGGAGCCGGTCTGGGCTGATTGAGCCCGAAGTGGGAGATTCGTGTGACGCCGGCGCGTGCTGGGGTCAGCTCGCTGGCCTCGCTCACCGCCGTAGTCAAGGGCGCGCCGCATGGGAGCGCGTGGAGGGCGCCGTCAGCGCTGTGGTCCGTTGAACGGGCGCGGCCCCAAGCAGCCCGAACCGCGCGAAGCTCGCGCGAGTCAGGCCGCCTGGGGCGGCGCTCGTACCTGGGCGGGCGGTCAGAGCCGCGCGCCAATCACTTCACTGGCCTTAGAAGCCCTCGCCGTGCCCAAAGGCCGCGAGCTCAGCCTCGTCGATCTCTTGCGTCGAAGGGAGGGGACCAGCAAGGTCGTCCATGTCGCTGAAGCCTGCGAACGACGGGCGCATGAGCTTCATGGACCCGCTCGCGCTGCCTTGATTGCCGTGTCCCTTGGAGCGCGACGTGCGCTGCTGCTGGACCAGGCGACGTAGGCTGCCGACCTGCCCCGCGGTCTCAATGGCGGTCGAGGCCAGCTCTTCCGCGTTGCCCGCGTTTGCTTGTGTCACCTTGTCGAGCTCCGCGATCCCGGAAGTGACGTCCTGGATGGCCGTCAGTTGGCTCGCCGATGCGCCGGCGATCTCTCGCATCAGGTTGCGAACCTGGGTGGCGCCTTGGACAACTGACTGCAGCTGCTCGCGCACGCGATCTGCGCGATGGACGCCGTCGTTGACGAACCCAGATGCGCGCTCGACGATGCGGCTCGTCTCGCGGGCAGAGTCTGCGCTTCGTTGCGCGAGCGCGCGGACCTCTTCGGCGACGACCGCGAAGCCCTTGCCTGCTTCACCTGCACGCGCGGCCTCGACGGCGGCGTTGAGTGCGAGGAGGTTTGTTTGGAAGGCGATGTCATCGATGACCTTGATGATCGTCGAGATCTCGTCGTTCGAGTTCTTGATGTCAGACATCGACTGCTGCATCGACTGCATCTCGACCATGCTGCCGTCCGCTGCTTCTGCGTACGTCTCAGAGAGCCCGCTCGCTTGATCGGCGTTGCGCGCGTTCTGATCCGTCATCGCGGACACATTCACGACGCTGTCGCGAATGCGCTCGAGGGAAGCCGCCTGCTGCGTCGACGCCGAGGCGAGGTTCTGCGAGGCGCCCTGGACCTGCCCGGTGCCTTGGTCGATCTGCTCGAAGCCCGCGTCGATTTCGCCGATCATGCGCTCCATGCTCTCGACGAGCCGGTTGAAGGCCGAGGTCAGGTCACCGAGCTCGTCCTCCCGGCCATCAGGGAGCCGCAGGGTCAGGTCGCGCCGCTCGACGGTCGCCTGGACGCCGCTGACGATGCTCAAGATCGGCTTGGCGAGTGAACGCCCGAAGATGAGCGCCATCGCGACGACAATGGACGCGACCATGAATCCGGTAAAGAGGACCCGCTTCGCGAGCGCGCGCGCCGGCGCATCGACCTCGGACTGATGGACCTCACCGAGCACAGCGAAGGGCTGGCCGAAGATCTGCAGCGGCACCGCGACGCCGACGATGGCCTCGCCCGCTGGGTCGAGGCGCTGGTATTCGGATGTCGCGCCAGCGAGCGCCGCCTTGACCGCATCGAACTCGAGGTCATCCGCTCCCGAGCCCTCCAAGCGACGCGACGAGCGCGCTTTGTAGTCGGACGCCACGAGGAACACCTCGCCGGTCTCGCCCAGGCCGATCGTGTCAGCGAGCACCGAGTCGATCTTGGCGATGGGAAGCTGAACCGCGACAGCGCCCAGCAGCTCGCCATGCTCGCTCCGAATCGCCGTCGCCATGAACGACGCGTCGGCGCCGTAGCTCGGCTCGTAGGGCGCCGTGTCAGAGAGGTATGCTTGGTCGCTCGTGCCGCCCTCGAGCGCCTTCGAGATCACCTCGCCGAGGCCGGTCGCGCGATAGGGACCCGTGAGCAGGTTGGTGCCGTAGTCCGCCTCCTTGAAAACGGTGTAGACACAATTCCCTTCGGCGTCGGTCAGGAACAGGTCGTAGAGCCCGTGGATGTCCACGAACGACCGCATATAGGGGTGCTGAAAGGCGTGCACGTCGTTGTATTGGCACGCCTCCGGGCTCTGATCGAGCGCGCTCTTGCTCCCGACCGCGTTGGGGTTCTCCGCGATGTACATGGCCTGGAGGAGGCGCAGGCTCTGGTCGCGGGGGATGTACGCATCCGTCCCACGCCAAGGCTGTTCGGCGTCCTCGAGCCGCGAGCGATACTCGCTGTTCATGTAGCGGCGCACCGCGTCATCACGCCGCTTCAAACCGCCGTTCGCGAGGTCCCCCGAGGCCTCGAGGTCAGCGCTCAAGCTGCCAAAGGCGACCTTGAAGTCCTCCAGCGCCTCGGCCGTATGCGGGTGAACCGCCATGAGCAAGAGCGACTTCTCCACCGTGGCGTAGACCTCTTCCTCGACGGCCCTCGCGCGCTCCTTCGCGACGCCCTCGTACTGGTGGCGAGCGGCAACCTCGAGCGCGTCCTGGGCTTGGCGGACGCTCTGCCAGCCGGTCGCAGCGATCGATATGACGCCGACGGTCAGCGCCAACGCGATGAGCTTCGCCGAGATCGGCCAGCGCGCAGGTCGGAGCATATTGGCGAGGAAGCCGCCGTGGTTGGCGCGGGGATTCGCGTTCATGGTTTTCTGGAGACGTGTGCGGGGACTGAACCCTGGGTGTTTCGGATCCCGCGGGGCAAGAGTTGAGGGGAAGGCTCAACCTGAGAGGAAATTCGTTCGATCCAAGGGGACCTGGACCCGAGGGCGCAGCGCGCGGTGGGTCCCGAGGCTCCCACCCATCACCCCATGCGATCCGTGAACCGAACCCAACTCCTGGCGCTCCTCGTGGGCGTGTCCCTGCCGAGCTGCCTCTCCGTCCGCGCCGACGAGCCTGCCGCGGTAGGCGCATCGGTGAATGCCACCACGGCTTACTGGTTCCGCGGCGCACCGGTGAACACGAGCGGCGCCCTACAGGGCGACCTCGCCACGTCCATTCCGCTCGCGGATGGCGGCCTGCTCGACCTCTCCACCTGGGGCAACATGAGCCTCACGAACGACTCAGGCAACGGCGTCGAGCCCGATGGCAACGCGCTCGGCTTCACCGAGGTCGACTTCGTCGCGAGCTACACTCGCTCCTTCGACGGCTATGACGTGACGACCGGTGTCGTGTCCTACAACTTCCCGAACCTCGTCGGCGGCTCCACCACCGAGGTCTTCGGAACGGCGAGCTTCGAGGCGTTTGGCCTGAGCCACGCGCTCTCCGTGTACTACGACTTCGACGCGCTGGACGGCTACTACATGTCGTATGCGGGCGGCTGGAGCACCGAGATCGACGAGCGGACGACCTTTGATGCCGGCCTCATGCTCGGCGCGATGGGGGGCGACCAGGCTGCCTTCTACTTCGGCACCGACAGCAACGGGCTCTCGGACCTGTCCCTAAGCGGGACGTTCAGCCGCGCCATCGACGAAGCGACCACGGTGAGCGCGACGCTCGCCTACGTCACGACCATCGACAGTGACTACAAGGACGCGCTCGACGCGAACGGCCTTGATGACAACGGCATCGTCCTGACCGTCGGCGCGGGCTGGAGCTTCTGAGCCTCCCCGGGGGGCGAGGAGGACGCCGCGCGAGCAAACGTGGGGTAGCGTTGGGTGACGGCGGACCATCCGCCTCACCCACACCCATGAAGAAGCTCCTGACCGCACTCTCTCTCGCAACCGCCCTCGCCAGCGCCACCTTCGCGGCCGAATCCGTGACCACAGGCGCAGACGCCCCTGCGCCCGTCATCGGCACAGCCAAACCCGGCTGGGGCGCTGGCCGCGTGCTCGTCGCACGGCGCAACACAACCAAGATCATCGAGGCGTCCGGAACGAGCGACGCGCTCGCGCTCCCGCGCGTCAAGCGTCACTCTGGGATGTCAAAGCCCGGCTTCGGTGTACGTCGCTGACCTCAAGCAGTGCGCGAGCGCCGGATCGAGCGAATGGATCAGGCCGCTCGACTCGTGACGGTCTTGCCCTGCGAGAAGTCCACGAGGCACCCCGGCATCTTGTCGATCGGCAGGACCTCCTGCACAAAGCCGCGCTCGGCAGCGACGCGGGGCATCCCGTACACCACGCACGTCGCGGCGTCCTGCGCGACCGTCGTATACCGAGCAGCGCGCAGCTTTCCGAGCCCTTCGGCGCCGTCCTCGCCCATCCCGGTCAAGAGCATCCCTAGCGCTCGCAAGCCTTGGATCTCAGCGATCGATTGGAAGAGGACATCGACCGAAGGTCGGTGGCCGCTCACGGGCGGCCCCTCCGTGAGGGTCACGATGAGCCGTCCGCCGAGCCCCTTTCGGACCCGCATGTGCCGGTCGCCAGGGGCGATGAGCGCGACGCCGACCTCGAGGGCCTCGCCGTCCTTTGCCTCTCTGACTGCGACACCTGAGATGCCATTCAAGCGCTCGGCCAGGCCGGCGGTAAAGCCCGGCGGCATGTGCTGAGTAATGACTATGGGAGCGAGCTTCTTCGGCAGCCTCTCGAAGATGCGACGGAGCGCTTCGGGCCCGCCGGTCGAGGAACCGATGGCCATAATGGTCGATGCCGTCGGAGTGTGCAGTGGGTCCGGGAGCCGACCTGCCCCTGACGAGTTGGCGATGGGCGTGACAACGCGCATCTTAGGCTGCGTCCGAAGCACACGCTCGAGGTCATCGACCAGCTGGACAATCGTGTAGCCCGGGCCTGGTTTGCCAAAGACATCGACCGCGCCAGCTTCGAGGCACGCGAGCGCCACAGTGCGGCTCCGCGCCGTCAGCGAACTCACGATGATCGTTGGGGTCGGGCGCCGCCTCTGGAGGTCACGCAAGAACGTAAGGCCGTCCATCTTTGGCATCTCGAGGTCCAAGATGATCGCGTCGGGACGGAGCTGATCGACGAGGTGGCCCCCCTCGACCGGGTCGGCAGCGGCGCCGATGATCGCGACCCCTGGTCGCTGCCGCAGCTCACGGGAGAGCGCAGCACGAACCAAAGGAGAGTCGTCGATCAGCAGGACCTTGATCGCGGTCGCACTCAAGGGCAAGCTCCGATCGGTGTGACGCCAACCGCGATGGTCTCGCCCATGAAATCCAGCGCGCACCGGATCGTCCGTTCATCCTCGTCCACTGTGTCACCCGACTTGGGGAGCCCCAACTCGGAGGGCCGCAGATCCCCGCCCAAGACGCGCAAGATCTCGCCACCCAGCACATTGGCGAGCTCGTTCACGGCGAGCTGCGCCTCCTCGTCGTCGAAGCTCTCGGAGTCGACAAGGCTCGCCAGCAGCTCGAGGAGCGCGCCATCCGTCGCGCGCACGCAGACCTGGTAGTTCGCGCCGTCGACCGTCACGCGTATGCACGACGCACGCCCCTCCGCATCGCTGATCTCATCGATGGGCTCGCCCACCATGAAAGCCATTCGCTCGAGCGCGCTCGCGACGGTCTCTACCAGGCAGTCTTTGAAGTTCGCGGGCAACATGATTAGACCTCCATCTTCTCGACGTACTCTCGAATCTGCTCCGGCTCGAACGGCTTCCGCAACACGTCTCTTGCGCCGAGCGCGCGGACCTCGCGGAGGCGCTCTTCATTGCTCTCCGTGCTTACGATGATGACGTCCGCCTTGGACTCTTGATTGCGCGCTTTGAGCTCGCGCAAGAAGCCAACGCCATCGAGGATCGGCATGTGCAAGTCGAGCAAGACCAGGGCGACATCGAGCGCCTCGAAGATCGCGAGCGCCTCCGCACCGTTCCCGGCTTCGCGAATCTGGGAGTCATCCACGCCGGCTTGCTGCACAGCCTTGCGAACAGCGCGCCGGAGGATGGGCGAATCGTCGACGATCAGTACTTTTCGTGTGCTCATGACGCATTCCTCCGGAGGGCGCTCGCGCCCGTCCAGATGATCTTCTTCGTGCCATTCATGGACACCGTAACGTCACCCGTTTGAAGGTCGAGGGTGAGGTTGCGGGTCATGTTCCCGCCCACGTCTTGGGCTGCGATGCGAACGCCCTGTTTGAAGCAGAGCTTCCGCAGCGTGGCCCAGTTGCGAGCGCCAATTTTGAAACCTGCCGCGTCATCGAGCAGCTCTGCGGCTCCAGCAGCGCACAAGACTGCGCGCGACATACGACCGCCCAGCAGCTCGAAGGCCTTCTGGAGCCGCGGCAGGCCGCTCGAGAGATAGACCTCCGGCTTCCCATTGGGCTCACCTGGCATTGGTGGACCGGGCAGCATCGCATGGAGCATTGCGCCGACCCGTGCCTCCGGGTCGTATAGCGTAACGGCCAAGCAGGAGCCGAGCGCGTGCGTTACGACGGTGCCCCCTGTTGAGGCCGAAGCTTTGACGTCCCCGACTCCAACTCGTGTCTCGGTTGTCGTCATTCAATCGCTCCAGTCTTCTGGTACACACCAGGGCGTTGCATCTGCAGGTGCTCGCAGCGCCCGGTGATGCTCTCCGTGAGTCCGATGACGAGGAAGCCCCCTGCCCGGAGGAGCTTTGCGAAGCGCTCGACGAGCTTCACCCTGCTTTCTTCGTCAAAGTAGATCATGACGTTGCGGCAGAAGATGGCGTCGAACGGCCCCCGCAGCCGCCAGGGTCCGGCGAGGTTGATGCTCGCGACCGTCACCGCGGACCGGGTCGCTTCTTTGACGCGGACATGGCTCGGTGAGATGGGCTCAAAGTGGCGCTTCTGGAGCTCGAGCGGCATGCGCGCGATCGCTTCCTTTTGGTATTGCGCCGCCTTCGCCGTACGCAGCTCACTGATCGCAAGGTCGCTCGCCAGGATCTTGACATCCGTCCGTCCACGGTCGCGCAACGCCTCGGAGAGAGCGATCGCCAAAGAGTATGGCTCTGACCCGTTGGAGCAGCCCGCCGACCAGTAGCGAACACGGCTCAGGCCCTCTCTGCGCGCCTCCCCGACGACGTAGTCGATCTGCTCTTTCTCGCGGAAAAAGGACGTGAAGTTCGTCGAGAGCGCATCAAAGAGCACGGCCTCGACCTTGCCGGTCGAGTCGGAGCGCAAGGCCTCCACGAGCTCACGCAAGCCAGGCACTGCGAGCCGCCTGGCGGCCGCATCGAGCCGGCTCTCGACCATCTGCTTCTTGCGCGGATCGACGACGATCCCCCAGCGCGAGTATGCTTCGTCGACGAGCTGACCCAGCGGATCCTTGGTGGACTTGATCGCCATGGATGCTCTCGTGTTGATCAACCGAGCATCCGCGCTTGGGCGCCGATCTCACCCAGCAAGACCTCGAGCTCAAGGATCGCGAAGACCGCCTCATCGGTACGAACGAGACCGTTGACGTGGCCTCCGTCCGTGCCGTGGGGCGGAGTCTGGATCTCAGCTTCGTCGATCTCGCGCACCTCGCAGACCGAGTCGACCATGCAACCGATCTGAGTCGTGGTCCCCTCGTCGTCGCACTCGATGTCTGCGACGATGATGCAGGAGGTCCGAGTGGCTTCGTTCGAGCTCATCCCGAGGCAGACACGCAGGTCCGCGACGGGGATGATCCGACCGCGGAGGTTGATCACTCCACGTACAAAGTGCGGCATCCGAGGCAGCGGCGTGATCTCGTGCATCGCGATGATCTCGCGAACGACCTTGATCGGCACGGCGTACTGATTCGGATCGAGCGCAAATACGAGATACTTGCCCCCCCGGGTCGCGCTCGAGCTGCGAGTGAGTTCTTGCTGCATGACGTTGGTCTCAGTAGCAGGCGGCAGAGAGCGCCTCGCGAGCGAGGCCCTCTGCATCGAGGATGAGTGCGACCCGACCGTCGCCCATGATCGCGCCACCGGCGACTCCATTGATCTTCGGCATGGTGGCACCCAAGTTCTTGATGACGACTTGCTGTTGCCCCAGGATTTCGTCGACCTGGAGGCAGAAGCGCTCGGCGCCGTTGGTCATGAGCACCATGACGCCCTCGTGGCCCGTATCGGACTGCGCGTCCACGATCTGCGAGAGGTGGCGCACGGGGACCAGGGTCCCTCTGACGTCCACGACCGGGCCGCCGTCAGCGCTCCAATGCGCCTTGCGCGCGCTGGGTTGGAAGCTCTCCTCGATCGAGAGCGTCGGGATGACGAAGCGCTGCTGGCCGACCCGGACGACCATTCCGTCGATGATCGCAAGGGTGAGGGGCAGCCGCAGGAGGAAGGTCGTGCCCGCGCCTTTACGTGACTGGATCTCGATCCGGCCACGCATGGCCTCGATGTTCTTGCGGACAACATCCATGCCGACGCCGCGTCCAGAGATGTCCGTGACGGCGGCTGCCGTCGAGAAGCCCGGCTCGAAGATGAGCTTGAAGACATCGTCGTCGCTCATGTCCGGACCATAGGCCCCTGGGGGCAAGAGGCCTTTCTCGAGCGCCTTGGCGAGGATCCGGTCGCGATCGAGGCCGCGACCGTCGTCCTTGACCTCGACGACGATCGCGCCCGAGGAGTGATAGGCGCGCAGGTCGACTTGGCCGGTCTCCGACTTGCCGACCTCGCGCCGCCCGGCGGGCGGCTCGAGCCCGTGGTCGATCGCGTTGCGAATGAGGTGGACAAGCGGGTCGCTGATGCGCTCGACGACGTTGCGATCGACCTCCGTATCCGCTCCTGCGACCTCGAGCTCGACCTTCTTGCCCGCCTTCTGGGCGACGTCTCGCACGAGGCGACTGACCTTCTGGAACGTCGACCGGAACGTGACCATGCGCAGCGACATCGAGGCCTCTTGTAGGTCTCGAGTGATCTTGTTGACCTGGCTCAGGTTGCGCGCGAGCACGGGGCTCTTCAGCGTCCGGAGGTCCGGATCCTGCAGGACCATTTGCTGCGCGATCACGAGCTCGCCGACCATGTCGACCAATGCGTCGAGTCGAATCGTCGAGACCTTGATCGTCGCGTCGGTCTGCGCGCGTCGCTTGGCGCTCTTGGTCGCCAGGGCTGCGGCCTCCTCCACGTCGACAGAGGACTGAAGCGCCCTCGCGACGGGGTGGTCGCCGCGCTGCATCATGAGCGCTTCATCGATGTCGCGCTGCTGCGCGATGCCGAGCTCGACGATGACCTCACCGAGCTTCATCGATTCGCCTGACTCCGCGCGAGCGCGCTGCAGCGCCAACGCTTCATCGAGCCGCGACTTGGAGACGATACCCTTCGCGACGAGCAGGTCACCGAGCCGCGCGGGGGTCGGCGCTTCGGCGTGCTCTCCAACCAGCTCGAGCGCCGCGAGCGTCTCTTGGACCGCCGGCGCGAGGGTATAGGCCGCGTCGACCGGCTCGCAGCGCAACGCCTGATTCAGGCGGTGATCGATCTTCTCGAGCTGGCTGACTCGGGGCGCTTCACCGCCGGCCAGGGACTCGATCATCTTGGACGTCAAATCGGCCGCCGTCAGAACCAGGTCGACGTGCACCGTCTGGAACTCGATCGTCGCTTGGCGCAAGCGATCGAGGAGCGTCTCCGTCGTGTGGGCGAGCCGAACGATCGGGGCGAGGTTCAGGAAGCCTGCGACGCCTTTGATGGTGTGGAACGCGCGGAAGATCCGGTTGAGCAGCTCATCGTCGTCCGGCTTCGACTCAAACTCGAGGAGGTCCGCTTCGATGCCCTCGAGGTGCTGGCGTGACTCGTCGATGAAGTCTTGGAGGGTGTCGTCGACGAGCGCATCTGCCAGCAACGACACCTGAGGGTCGGGCCCGGCCCCGCTGGGCGAAGCGGCGATAGGCTGGCGCGGCGCGGGCTCCAACGTGCGCTGGACCTCGTGCGCTGCGACCGCGCTGGCTCCGGACTCGTCCTCTGCTTCCGCTGAGGGCGTCGCGGCAATCTGCTTTCTCAGCGCCTGCTGCGGCGGCGACGCGACGCCCGAGCCGCTGCTGCGCAGCGCCTCCGCATACCGTCGCAAGTAGTCCACGACACCGAGCATCGGATCGATGAGCGGGACGATGTCGCCCGCGTCAACGCAGCGATCGACCATCTCTTCGGCTTCATGGCAGACGACCTGAGCGGCGTCGAGCCCGAGGACTCCAGCCTCCCCCTTGATCGTGTGGACGACCCGACGCAGCTCCGAGACATGCGCCTGATTGTATGGGTCTGCCTCGAGCTGCAGGAGCAGCTCTTCGGCGGTCGCCGAGGCATCGTTCATGGACTGGACGAGCATGTCGACCAGCGCGTCGTCCTCGCTGCTCGCGCCCGCATCAGCCTCATTGGAGGAGAGCCGCTCTCCCGCAGCCAGCGAACGCGCTAGAGCCAGGAGCTGCTCGAGCTCGCCATCCTGCGCCGCGAGCGACTCTGCGTCGCGGGCAACCTCGATCTCTCCCAGCGCCTTGGCCGTCTTGGCCAGGCGGTTGGCGGCGGACCGGAGGAGCTTCAGCCCGTCCGGGATCTCAGCGGCGAGGGCGCACGACGCCTTCAGCTCTGCAAGTGCTGCGGAGAGGTCCATCTTGGGTGTATCGGATTGGGCGACCGAATTGCGTGAGCGCCCGGCCGGTGATTTTGGGGGGGACAAACAAGAGCAGCCCCGGCCTCCGCGATTGCGGGGGCCGGGGCTGCTCTCGAGCGCCGATTCTTCGTGGAGGCTATCCCGCCTTGTTGACCCAAACCTCCGCGGCGCTCACGCCACGGACGAGCTTGTATGCGAGCTGGGCATCCGGGCGCGGGAAGACCTGATCCGGCGCGTCGACCTCGACCTTGGGGCAGCTCATCTTGACCGTTCCGGCGACATCGAACGCGTTGCGCTTCAGCACGCCCGCGACCAAGTTCGCGCACTCGCCCATCGCGTCGACGACGTCGCTGAGCTCGAGCGGATCGCCCTCTTCGAGCATCAACATCCCGCGTGAAATGTCGTGCGCACCGCTGAGGGAGCAATGGATCAAGACGTGCCCTTCAAGGTCGCCCTCGAAGGTGATGGTGGCGCGCACGCGCACGGCACCTTCGGTGTCCTCTGCGTCTTGGACCTGGACCCCTTCGAAGGGCAGGATGATCGACGAGAACGTCGTCTCAATCGCTTCCTGGAGCTGCTGGATGAGGTCCTTGGTCACGCCGCCCTTAGCTGTTGATTCGTTGGATTGCATCCTTGAGCACCTCGGGGGTGAACGGTTTGGTGACGTACCCGTTGGCGCCGCTCTCCATTGCCGAGGCGACCATGCCGGAGCCGCCCTCCGTGGTCACCATCAAGATCGGGAGCTCGTCCGCGGTCTTCGTGGCGCGCACGTTCTTGACGAGATCGATGCCACCCATCTCGGGCATGTTGATGTCCGACAGGATCAGCTCGATCTCAGGGTTGGAGGCGATCTGGGCGAGCGCCTCGATGCCGTTCGAGGCTTCGAGGATCTCCTCGAGCTTGATCTCCGCCTGACGCAGAGACCGCATGAGGATCTTCCTCATGGTGGCCGAGTCGTCGACGATCAGAACCTTCCGCATCACTGTCCTCTCGAGGTCGGGTGGGATGTCCGGCGGGGATCCACCGGTCTGGACCAGAGGCATCGACCGGAAGCACGGGAATCGTTGAGTCCTGGTTCACAGAATTGGATGTGGCTCCTTCCGAGACCTATCCTGGCGAGCCATGGCAAGGATCCTGGTCGCCGATGACGAAGCCGCGGTGCGCGCGGGGCTGGTCGCCATGTGTATGGCGGCCGGGCACCGCTGCGCCGAGGCCGGCACGGGCGTCCAGGCGCTGGCGCGGGCCCGCGAGGATGGCCCTGAGGTCGTCCTGCTGGACCTCCGCATGCCCGACGGGGGCGGCCTCGACGTGCTCCCAGCCCTCGTGGCGCTGCCGCACGCCCCCTCGGTCATCGTCCTGACCGGCTACGTGGACGTCCGGACCGCGGTCCGGGCGATGCAAGAGGGCGCCGCCAACGTGCTCGAGAAGCCGGTCGACCCGCCGACGCTGCGCAAGGCGCTCGAGCGCGTCCTCGAGGGCCGGCTCGTCCGCGCCGAGCGTGACCGCCTCAGGGACGAGGTCGCGCACCTCCGATCAGGCCCCATCGTCGGACGCTCGGCGGCCATTCGGACCGTCCTCGAGCACGTCGAGCGCGTGGCGGCGACGCCCCAGTCGACGGTGCTGGTCATCGGCGACTCCGGGGTCGGCAAAGAGCTGATCGCGCGCGCCATCCACGAACGCAGCGGGCGCGCCCAGGGACCGTTCGTGGCGCTGAACTGTGCGGCGCTGTCCGAGGGCCTGCTCGAGGCGGAGCTCTTCGGCTACGAGCCCGGCTCATTCACCGGCGGCGACCCGCGCGGGCGCGACGGCCTCTTGGCCGCGGCCAAGGGCGGGACGCTCTTGCTCGACGAGATCGGAGAGCTGGACGTCGCGTTGCAAGCGAAGCTCTTGCGGGTCCTCCAGGAGCGCGTGTACCGGCGCGTCGGCGGCACGCGCGATCTGCCGATGGACGTCCGTGTGGTCGGGGCGACCAACCGCGACTTGAACACCGCCGTCGAACATGGCCGCTTCCGCGAGGACCTCTTCTACCGCTTGAACGTCCTCTCCATCGTCGTGCCGCCGCTGCGTGAGCGTCCCGAGGACGTGCCGGGGCTGGCGTTGCACTTCCTGGAGCGCTTCGCGTCGGAGCTCGGCCGCCACTTCACCGGGATCAGCGACAACGCGCTGGAGGTGCTCATGCGGTATCCGTGGCCTGGCAACGTGCGCGAGCTACGGAACGCGATCGAGCGCGCTGCGATCCTGGCGAGCGAGGGTGAGATCCGGCCTGAGCACATCGCGCTCGACGAGCGCCCGCGCGCGCTCGCAAATCCCGTCGGCGCGCTCACCGCCGCGCGACCGGAGGACCTGCGCATCGACCGTATGGAAGCGACGCTGATCCGCCGCGCCCTCGAGCTCCACGACGGGAACAAGCAGAAGGCCGCGGAGTCCCTCGGGATCCACCGCAGCACGCTCTACAAAAAGCTCGAGACGTACGAGATCCCGGAGCGTTGAGGCAGGAGCGGCTCGCGCGGGACTGCGCCGCGCCCACTCAACGCGACAACGCACGCAGGAACGCGACGAGGTTCTGCGCCTCCTCGTCCGTCATCTCGATCGGCGCGATATGCGGCGAGAGATTCGAGTTCGGGCTCCCTCCACGACGGTAGAACGCGACGACGTCCTCGAGCGTCGCAAGCGAGCCGTCGTGCATGTACGGCGGACTCAACGCGACACCGCGCAGCCCAGGCGTCCGCATGCGACCGAGGTCGCGCGCATCTCCCGTGACGGCAGCCCGCCCTGGGATCGGCGTCGCCTGCTCCGCGCCGTCGACCAACGTCGCGCCCACACCCGTATTGTGGAAGCCCTCGTCGCTGAAGTTCGGCCCGACGTGGCACTTCCAGCAGCGCCCACGGCCCTCGAAGAGCCACATCCCGTTCTCTTCGTGGGAGTCGAGCGCGGCGATGTCACCGGTCCGAAAGCGATCGACGGGCGAGTCCCCCAGCGTCAGACGCCGCACAAACGCTGCGACCGCCGTCGCGATGTGGTCCGCTGACAGCTCGCCGCCGAACGCAGCTTCGAAGCGCGCGGCGTAGTCACCTTCGACCTTCAAGCGCGCCACGGCGTCAAGGAGCGGCAGCCCCATCTCCTTCTCCGCCTCGATGACAAGGCGCACTTGGTGCTCCAAGCTGTCCGCGCGGCCGTCCCAAAGGACCCGCGTGGAGAGCGCGTGATTGAACAGGCTCGGCGCGTTGCGCCCGACGTCCTGCCCACGAATCCCGATCGAGGTCGCGCGCGGCTCCGCGAAGCCGTGGTCGGGCCGGTGGCACGACGCGCACGCCAGCGTCCTGTCACCGGACAGCGCCGGCTCGAAGAAGAGCGCCCGCCCGAGCGCGACGACCTCTTCAGAGGCCTTCGGCGCCTCGGCGAAGCGCTCCAGCCCCAGCGGCAAGGCGCTCGGGAGCACCGCCGGGAGCGTATCCGGCGGTATGTCCTCAGCGCTGAGCGCGACACGCGCTGTGTCTTGGGCGCGCGCGAGGTCACCTTCACCCCGCGGCGCCGACTGCTCGGCCCGCAGCATGGCCGCGCTCCATCCGAACGACGCAAACGTCGCCGTCACGAGCGCAGCCAGCCAAGGTGCTGGCCGATGCAGAGGGCGCACCATCACGGAGTCACTTGGATTTCAGCTCGGCGACCATCTTCGCGATGGTCTCGTCGTAGGCCTTGCCGTTGTGACCGATGCCGGCGATCTTGCCTTCGGCGTCGATCAAGACATAGGTCGGGTAGCCCGTCACCTTGTACAGCTCAGCGATCGGCGACGTCGCGCCTTGATAGGCGCTGAGCCAGGTGACGCCGAAGTCCTTCAGCCCTTGGCGATACTTGTCGACCGGGTCGCCCGTGTTGATCCCGATGAGCGCGAACGGGTTGTCTTTGTGGAGCTCGACCAGCCCCTGCAGGTGCGGCATACCTGCGCGGCACGGGCCTCACCAGAACCCGTAGAAGTCTACGAGCACCACCTTTCCGCGATAGTCGGAGAGGTTGAACCCGAAGCCGTCGATCGTCTGACCGAAGAAGTCAGGCGCCACCTTACCGACCTCAAGGTCCGCGTCCGTGATGAACATCGCCTTGGCCGCGGTGCCCCAGGACGTCTTCGCGTAGTCATTTGCGACGGCCTCGAGGAGCGCCTTGCCCTCGGCCTTCGTCCCGTCGTCCTCGAACAACATGCGTCCGAGCGCGAACTTCGCGGGCGCCAAGGTGGTCACGACCTTCGCCTCACCGACCGCCTTGCGCAGCATGCGCTGCTTCACGGCGTCGTCGACCTTGCTCTCGCTCATGAGCGCCGCGATCGCGTCGCCGAACCAGGCCGCATCGACGTGCTGCGCGAACAAGGTCTCGAAGTAGGCGGTCACGATCGGGCCGCGTTGCCCCGCCGTCACGCCAGTCTCCCGGACGTGCGAGGCGAGCCAGAGGGTCGCTTGCCCTTCGCCGCTCTTCGCGAGCGCTTCAAAGCGCGCCACGAAGGCCTTCACAGGGTGGTTACGGCGCAGCTCGGTGCGCGCAGCACGGTCCTCGGTCGCTTGGACCTCGGCCTGCCACGCGGTGAGCGCGGCTTCGTACTCTTGGGCGAGGTCCGCATAGCTGTCGACGCTAGCTCGCACGAGCAGCGTCGAGGCCGGGCCCGTCGCCGTCCCAGCGGCGCCCACCAGGAGCGCGGCGGAGAGGAGGATGGTCGGAATCATGATATGGGTCTCCTGAGGAGGGAACTCCTGCTAGGTACGGTGTACGCGAGACGGCGCCCGGTAGGACAGGGTCTCGTGTTCGAATTCGGTGAACTACGCCGATTCCCTCCGTCTGCGGGTCACTTCGCCCTGACGTGCGCCTTGGACGTACGCCCGAAACGCGCCAAAGTAAGCGAATTCAGGACGACCGAGACGCTCGAGAGGGACATCGCAGCGCTCGCGAACATCGGAGACAGGGCCCAGCCAGGCGATCCGGCGGTCGCGGTCCAGGGCACCAGCGCCCCTGCCGCCAGCGGGATCCCGATGAGGTTGTAGACGAACGCCCAGCCCAAGTTGCGCCGGATCGTCACCATCGTCGCCCGCGCGAGCGACAGCGCGCGCCCGAGGGCAGCGATGTCGCCGCCCATGAGCGCGACGTCCGATGCGGCGAGCGCCACGTCCGTCCCGCCCCCCAGTGCGATCCCAACGTCGGCCGCAGCGAGGGCTGCTGCGTCGTTCACACCGTCGCCGACCATCGCAACGTGCGCGCCGGCAGCCTGCGCCTCGGTGACGAGGCGCGCCTTGCCCTGTGGCGTCAGCTCCGCCTCAACGCGCGTGATACCGACCTCATGCGCGATCGACTCCGCCGTCCCGCGGCGATCGCCGGTCAACATCACGACGCGGAGCCCCTCGGCCTCGAGCTGCTTGACCAGCGCGCGCGCGTCAGGGCGGACCTGGTCCGCGACGGTCACGAAGCCTGCGACCTGCGATTCCAACGCGATGAACACGGGCGTATGGCCGAGCTGCGCGCGCTCGTCGGCTCGCGCGTCGAAGCGCGACGTGTCGAGCCCCTGCTCGATCAGCCACGTCCGCTTCCCGACGCGCACGCGCGTCCCCTCGCTCGAGCCGTCGACGCCGGCCCCCGCCAGCGCTTCGAACCCCTCGCATTCGGGCACATCCAGGCCGCGCGCGAGCGCGCCTGCGACGATCGCAGCAGCGAGCGGGTGCTCGCTCCTGCGCTCCAAGGCGGCCGCGAGACGCAAGATGCGGTCCTCACCGTCAGCCTCTCCTGCGATCACCTCGACGAGCACAGGCTTGCCCTCGGTCAACGTGCCGGTCTTGTCGAGGAACACCGTATCCACGCGCGCGGCAGCCTCGAGCACCGCGCCTCCTTTGAACAAGACGCCGAGCTCAGCGCCGCGCCCAGTGCCCACCGCGACGGCGGCGGGCGTGGCCAGCCCAAGCGCGCACGGGCACGCGATCACGAGCACAGCGACGGCGCGCTCGAGGGCGGTCGCAAAGCGCGCGTCGCTGCCGCTTCCAAGCGCGAGCCACGTGACGAAGGTCAACAACGCGAGGCCGAGCACGACCGGCACGAAGACGGCGCTGACACGGTCAGCGAGCCGCGCTATGGGAGCCCGCGAACCCTGGGCTGCCTCCACTGCCGCAGCGATCCGCGCCACGACCGTGTCTTCGCCCGTCCGCTCGATGCGGACGGCGAGCGCGCCGGACTGATTGAGGGCGCCACCGACGACCTCGTCACCGACGCGCTTGTCGACCGGCATGCTCTCGCCGGTCAAGAGCGATTCGTCGACGGCAGACTCTCCCTCGATCACGACTCCGTCGCAGGGGACGCGCTCGCCCGGCCGCACGAGCAGCACGTCACCCGGCCGCAACGCGGCGAGCGGGACGTCCTCGTCGAAGGCCGCACCCTCGCCCGTCCCTCCAGCGCTCCGCCTGCGGCGCGCCATGCGGGGCACGAGCGCGTGCAGGCCACGCACGGCGTCGCCGAGGTGCCGCCGCGCGCGCGCTTCCAAGAGCCGCCCGAGCAGCACGGTCGTCGTGATCGCCGCAGCCGCTTCAAAGTACAGCGGTGGACGCGGCGCGCTGTGGCCGTGGCTCGCAGAGGGCGCCGCCCCCGGGAACAACCCAGGCGCGACGAGCGCGACCGTCGAGTAGCCCCACGCCGCCGCTATGCCGAGCGCAACGAGCGTGTTCATGTCCGCCGTCCGGTTCCGCGCGGCGTGCCAGGCCAGGCGCAGGAACCGGCGACCGGGGAACGCGATGACTGCGGTCGCCAGGACGAACTGCGCGGCGCGCGCTGTCGACGAGCCGGTCCACGCCCAGGCCCCATGTGACATCGCGATGACGAGCAGCGGCGCAGTCAGCGTCGCCGCAACGACCAGGTCGCGGACGAGGCTGCGCTGCTCAGCGGCCTCCGGGTCGACGCCAGCGGCGAGCGCGCTGTCGAGCACCTTGAAGCCGGCGCGCACGACCGCGGCGACCGCCTCGCCCCGGACGTCCTCGAGCGCGCCCGCGAACGCGCCACGTGAAAGCTCGACCGAGGCGCGCTTCGTCACGAGGTTCACGTGGGCTCCGCGTACGCCGGGCACCGCCAACAGCGCCTGCTCGATCTTGCTCACACACGAAGCGCAGCTCATGCCGCCGATCTGCAGGTCCAGCGAGGGCGCCACAGAGCCAGATAGCGGCGGGTTGGGCTGTGTGGTTCCGTCCATTGGCGCGCGCTCCATGTGGCTCCTTCTAGCACCGATCGGCCAGCGCGCAAACGCTTCATCGCGGTTCATATGCATGCGCCGGCCCGCGTTGCGATGGCACATATGGAGCATCCAGCGCCTCCACTCATCGCGCTTGGATTAGTCTGAAGCCATGAGCCTCGACCGCATCGCAGCCCACACCCTCGATCGCGCTCAGCATGCCTCCAGGTTGGCGCTCGCGGCCCTGCTCGCGACGCCGATGCTCGTCGAGGGCGCGCGCGCCTCCCCCGCGGCCCAAGAAGCCGCCCAGCGACCCAACATCATCATCGTCTATGCGGATGACATGGGCTTCGGGGACCTGGGCGCGCAAAACCCAGCCTCAAAGATCCCGACGCCGAACATGGACCGCCTCGCGCGCGAGGGGACGCGCTTCAACGACGCGCATAGCTCATCGGGGATCTGCACTCCGAGTCGCTTTGCGCTCCTCACGGGCACACATCACTGGCGCCGCTTCCATGGGATCGTCAACTCGTTCGAACCCTCGGTCTTCACGCCAGAGGACGTGACGCTCGCGGAGCTGCTCCGCTCGTGCGGCTACGACACGGCCTGCATCGGCAAGTGGCACCTCGGCTGGGACTGGGCCGCGCTGCGCCGCGCAGGCGCGGAGCCCACCAAGGCCGCTGGGTACGCGCCCGGTGACTTCGACTGGTCGCTGGCGATCCCCGACGGGCCGCTCGCGCACGGCTTCGATCACTACTTCGGGGACGACGTCCCCAACTTCCCGCCGTATACGTGGATCCGCGACGACCACGTCGTGACCCCGCCGACCCTGCCGCTCACGGTCTCGCCGCGGCCCACCGAGGGGATGGACGAGAGCCGCCCCGGCCCGATGGCCGAAGGCTGGCGGCAAGACATGGTCATGCCACGGCTCACCGCACGGGTCGTCGAGTGGCTCCGCGAGCCCGCGCGCCGCGAACGGCCGTTCTTCTTGTACTGGCCTTGGACGGCGCCCCACGCGCCCATCACACCGAGCGGCGAGTTCCGCGGTTCGACAGAGGCCGGCGGCTACGGCGACTACCTGCACCAAAGCGACGCGCACTTGGGCCAGGTGCTCAACACCCTCGACGAGCTGCGCCTCGCCGGCGACACGCTCGTCATCTTCACGTCGGACAACGGCCCCGAGCACTACGCCTACGCGCGCGTGCGTGACCGCGACCATCGCAGTATGGGCCCTCTGCGCGGCCTCAAACGCGACATCTTCGAGGGGGGGCACCACGTCCCGTTTGTCGTCCGGTGGCCGGGGGTCGTGCCGGCAGGCCGCGCATGCAGCGCATTGATCGGCCAGGTCGACATTTGGCGGACCATCGCATCGATCGTCGGGTTCGAGGCAACCGGTGATTCGGCACGCGACAGCATCGACCAGCTCGCAGTCTGGCGCGGCGAGGTCGAAGCCGCGCGCTCGTTCCACGTCCACAATACATTCGCAGACCGCTGGGCGATCCGCAGCGGCGATTGGGTCTTGATCGATGCTGCGGACGGCGCCCACTCGAAGGTCCCGGACTGGTTCCGCGAACGCGAGGGCCTGCCGCGGGAGACAACGCCGGGCCTCTTGTACGATCTCTCGCTCGACCCTGGTCAGCGCAACAACGTATTCGGCAGCCACCCGGACGTCGTCGCATCGCTGCGGAGCCTCTTGGCGCACGAGCGCAATCGCTGACGCGCACACCGAAGCCGATAGAGAGCGACGAAGTGGCTGCGGCAAACGAACTTCAAAGGCCACATTCACGAAGTCATCGAGCAGACCATGAAACGCCTACGACTCCTCACGCTCGCCGCGCTCTTCCCGTCGACCGTGAGCGCGCAGGCGATGCTCCAGGAGCACCGCCCGGGCGGCGCAGCCGAGCGCCACGAGACGCTGCGGGACGCGCGACGAGGGTTTGAGACAAAGCTCATCGCGGAGCGGCGCGCGGGGACCCCTGTTCCCGCGCCGCCGCCCGAGCTCTTCACGGTCGTCGAGTACGACGCTCCGCTCGGGGCCTCCGCCGCGTACTTGAGCCCGGTCGCCGAGGGCGAATCGGGCCGGCCTGCGATCGTCTGGATCACCGGCGGGACGCCGGTCGCGCGCGGCGGCGCTTACGTGTGGGTGCCGGGCCCTGTCGAGAACGACCAGTCGATCCGCGCATACCGCGATGCCGGCGTGGTGATGATGTTCCCGACGGTGCGCGGAACGTGTCAGAACCCTGGCGCCCAAGAGGCATTCTTCGGCGAGGTCGATGATGTCATAGCCGCCGGACAGTATCTGCGAGGGCTGCCGCAGATCGATCCCGAGCGTGTGTACTTGGGCGGACACAGCACGGGCGGCACCCTCGCGCTCCTCGTCGCGGAGTCCACGGACCTCTTTCGTGCGGTGTTCTCGTTCGGGCCCGTCGGCGACCTCGCCGACTATGGCGAGCGCCCTTGGCCGTTCGACACGACGGATCCGCGTGAACTTCGACTCCGCTCACCCCTGTACTTCTTGGGCTCGATCACGTCGCCGACGTACATCTTCGAAGGCGAGTTCGGGAACTCGGAGGAGCTCCCGAGGTTCATGAGCCACAATTCGAATCCGCGCGTCAGCGTCCTGCAGCTCGCGGGGGCGGATCACTTCTCACTGTTGACGCCCGTCAACCGGCACTTGGCAGCAGTGGTTGTCGCCGACCGACCGGGTCCGTTCGAGTTGGACCTAGCCCGTGTCGTGACCGCGCACGCTGAGTTCTGGCCGGCGCAGCGTGAGGCGCGGGACCTCAGGCTCATCGCAGATCTGCGCGCCGAAGGGGTCGCCTGGGGCACGCCATGCGAGATGACCTTCACGATTCGCGGACGGACCTTGGCGCTGGTCAGCGAGGTCCGGCGCTCGCTCGCGATGGATGGCTTCGAGTCCAGCGAGCCGCGCACAGAGCTCGACCAAGACGGCGACCCCTACCATCGGCTGACGCTGAGCTGCGTCGTGCCGCTCGACACACCTTCGGTCTTCGCCGCGGCCCAAATCGTGCGCGGCGCGGCCGATGCGGCGCGCCTCGTTGACGAGGGTTGGACCGCGAGTCCAGCCCGATAGCGAGCGGGCCGACGCGCGCCGCGCTCGAGGCCACGACCGTCGTGGACTTGGGCTTCACGGCGCCAAACGCTTCGCGAGCGTCTTGGACGCGACACGCAGGTAGGCCTCGCGCAGGTGCTGCCTCAGCGCTCCGTCGTGGACGCGGTCCAAGACGATGCCGAGCCAACCGCTGGGTCCGACGTAGGGCGGCCGAAAGGAGCGCTCGGGCTCGGCCAGGACGAGCACCTCCTGCTTGCCGAGCGGCGCATGGCACCAAACAGCGCTACGATCCAGCCCGCGACGCTGGTGTTCGAACATCGCATAGAGCTTCCCCCTCGGTCCGGCGCGGAACGTCGGCGCCCCCCAGGCTTACTTCTCGGTCGAGTCGGCTCGGTCGAGTCGAGTCGGCTCGGTCGAGTCGGGCAGCTCTCTGCAGAGGCGCCGGAGGCGAGCGAGCAGAGCTTCAGCCATGGGGCGCCAGCATGCCGCGCCCACTCTCGAGAATGAGCTAGGAGTCTGCGCCACAGAACGCGGTTCGCAGCGTGGTGCTCCCGTGCGTTGGAGCAAGGCGCAGCAAGTTCCTCATAGCTTTATGCTATTTGGAACCTTGCTGCAACGCGGCTCCGGTGCGCGGGAGCGCCGCGATTCGAATCGCGTTCTGTGGCGCAGGCACCTAAAGTCAACGCGATGCCCGCCGCCCACATTCTGTTGGCGCTCCTTGCGCTCCCAACGTTGCGCCAAGGCAGCGAACCGGACTTCGAGCGGGACATTCGGCCATTGCTCGAGGCGCGGTGCTTCAGCTGCCATGGCGCGGAACGGCAGAAGAGCAGCCTCCGGCTCGATCGTCCGGAGCTCGTGCTCCGGGGCGGCGACTCTGGCACCCCCGCGTTAGTCCCGGGCGACGCCGATGGGAGCTTGATCGTGCAGCTGGTGTCGGGCGCCGACCCGGACCGCTTCATGCCGCCCAAGGGCGCGCCGTTGACCAACGAGGAGATCGAGCGCTTGCGGCGTTGGATCAAGTCCGGCGCGTCATGGGGCGACGTCGCGCCGACCACAGACACAGCGCACTGGTCGCTGCGACCGCTTGTACGCCCCACGCTACCAGACGAGACACACACAGGTTGGGAGCACCCGATCGATCGATTTGTTTGGGCGCGGCTCGCGGCAGCAGGGCTGTCGGCGTCGCCTGAGGCAAGCCGCGCGACACTCGCCCGGCGCATGACACAGATCCTCTGGGGGCTCCCACCGGCGCCGGAGGACGTCCGAGCCTTTGTCGCGGACACGAGCCACGATGCGTACGAGCGCTACACCGATCGACTGCTCGCTTCGCCGCGCTACGGCGAGCGCTGGGCGCGCCATTGGCTCGACCTCGCGCGCTTTGCAGAGACGAGCGGCTTCGAAACGAACTCACCGCGCCCCAACGCGTGGCACTATCGCGACTATGTGATCGGCGCCTTCAACGACGATACGCCCTTCGACCGCTTCGTGCTCGAGCAGCTCGCCGGCGACGCCTTCGGCCAAGACGCCGCCACGGGGTTCCTCGTGGCTGGGGCTAACGACACGGTCCTGAGCCCCGACGTGCAGCTCACAAGGCAGCAACGACAGGACGAGCTCGCAGACATGGTCAATGCGACGAGCACTGCGTTCATGGGCATGACCGTCGCTTGCGCTCGTTGCCACGACCACAAGTTCGACCCAGTCACGCAAGCGGACTTCTACGCCCTGCAAGCCGTCTTTGCGGGCGTACGCCATGGCGAGCGGCCGCTGCGCACCGTGCAGGACGAGGCGCGCCAGCGAGCGCTCGACGAAGCAGAGCGTGAGATCACGGCGCTGCGGCGCGCGCTGGACGAGCTGCCCGACGCCAGCGGCTCGCCGCCGGCACATTGGGCGCTACGGATCGACGACGAGGCGGCGGTGGGAGTGAGTGTCTTGCGCGAGCGCGCTGGTCACGGTGTCATCGCCTCAGGTGCAGGGCGCGGCCAGGCAGGCGACCGCGGCGACCTCACGCGGGTACCGCACCTCGGAGGTGGTCGTTACTCATGGTGGAGCGATGCGCGCGAGGAGGACCTCATCAGCTATCGCCCTGGGGTCGCAGGCGCGCACCAGGTCTGGGTCTCGTGGGGCGCCGGCTGGGACACGCACGCGACGGACGCGCGGTGGTACCTGGACGTCGACGGGGACCTAGCCACCATGTCGGACCGTGTATTGCTCGCGACCGTCGACCAACGCCAGCTCGCGGACGGAGCGCGGAGCGGCGCCAACGAGCCGCGCTGGAGCGGCTTGCTCGACGTCGGCGAGCACACGCTCGCGCCGAAGTCAGTCATCGTCCTGCGCGCAGGGAGCGAGGGGCGCCCGACGACCGCGGACGCGGTCGTGCTGCAGCGCGCGACGACCGAGGATTCGGCGCTGCCAGCGCTGCGCGCAGGGGTCCAAGCGACGCTCAACGAGGAGACGTTCGCGCCTGTGCTGGCCGCGCGCCTGCGCTTCCGAGTGGCGCGCACCAATTCCGGCACCGAGCCATGCCTGGACGAGCTCGAGGTGTATGCAGACGGGGCCAACCTGGCTTCGCGCGCGACGCTGACGACTTCAGGGGACTACGCGGGCGACCCCAAGCACAAGCGAGAGCACCTGACCGACGGGCGCACGGGCAATGACCACTCGTGGATCTCTGACACGCCGGGCACGGGCTGGGTCGAGCTCGAGTTCGATCGCCCCGAGCGCGTCGACCGAGTCGTCTGGGGCCGCGACCGCGGAGGCGCCTTCGCAGACCGCTTGGCGACGGAGTACGTCATCGAGGTCGCGACACCGAGGGCGAGCGGCGACGTGTCCGAGGCGAGCCCGACGTGGGTCCAAGTGGCGTCCTCCAGCGACCGACTCCCGGCGGGGCTCGCGCGGCGCGATGTGGCGGCCTACCGCTTCGCGGGCCTCGATTCGGAGCAGCGCGCTCGCGCCGGGAGCGCGCTGGAACGGATCCGCGCCCTCGAGCAGGAGCTGCAGGAGATCGAGCGCCTGCCCAACGTCTACGCAGGCCGCTTCGAGGAGCCGGCGCCCACCCATCGGCTCTACCGTGGAGACCCCATGGCAGAGCGTGAGGTTGTGGCCCCGGACATCCCCCAGGTCTTTGGCTCGCTGGCGCTCGCAGTGGACGCGCCTGAGCAGGAGCGTCGCGTCGCGCTCGCACGTTGGCTGTGCGACCGAAGCAACCCGCTGACCGCGCGAGTGATCGTCAACCGGATCTGGATGCACCATTTTGGCGAGGGCCTCGTCGACACACCCAGCGACTTTGGCGTGATGGGCAGTGAGCCGAGCCACCCCGAGCTGCTCGATTGGCTCGCCGTTGAGCTGATCGAGAGCGGCTGGAGCTTGAAGCACATCCAGCGCCTCATCGTCCGTTCCCGGACATGGCGCCAGGCGAGCAGCCCGGACAGCGCGGGGCTCGCGAAGGACGCCAGCGCGCGCCTCCTTTGGCGCTTCCCGCCGCGGCGCCTGGAGGCGGAGTACCTACGGGACGCGATCCTCACGGTGGCAGGGACGCTCGATCGCGAGGCCGGCGGGCCGGGCTTCAGCGTCTTCGAGCCGAACGACAACTACGTGCGCGTTTACACACCCAAGGACGAGCTTGGTCCCGATACCTGGCGTCGGATGATCTTCATGACCAAGGTGCGCATGGAGCGTGACGCGACCTTTGGGGTCTTCGATACGCCGGACGCGGGTCAAGTTTGCCCTGAGCGGGCGCGCTCGACGACAGCCCTGCAAGCGCTGAATCTCCTGAACAGCACCTTCGTGGTGCAGCAGGCGCAGCGCTTCGCCGAGCGCCTCGAGCGCGAGGTCGGCGACGAACCCACGCTCTGGATCGAACGCGCATTTGAGCTCGCCTTTGGTCGAACGCCGGAGCTCGACGAGAGCGCCGCTGCCGTCGAGCTCGTCCGCGACCACGGCCTGCCCGCGCTTTGCCGCGTGCTCTTCAATGCCAATGAGCTCGTCTTCGTTCAGTGACCTGACCGCTGCCGGCCGCGTCCTGCTCGACCGGCGCGCGCTCCTTGGACGCCTTGGATCGGGGCTCGCGGGCATCGCCCTACAGCAGCTCTTGGCGGGCGACGGACCGATTCGTCCGAAGATCCAGAGCGGTGCGCCGCTCGCACCGCGCCCGCCGCACTTCCGCCCGGCGGCGAAGCGCGTCGTCATGATCTTCTGCTCGGGCGCGTGCAGTCACCTGGATACGTGGGACTACAAGCCCGAGCTGATCGCGCGCCACGGCCAGGCGCTGCCGGGCGGCGACGCGCTCATCACGTTCCAAGGTGAACAGGGAGCGCTGACCAGGAGCCCATGGACATTCCGCCCGCGCGGCGAGTGCGGCAAGTTCACGTCGGACCTCTTGCCGCGGCTGGGCGCGCTCGTCGATGACATGTGCTTCGTCCACTCGATGACGAGCAAGACGAACACGCACGGCCCGGGCGAGAACTTCATGAGCACTGGGTTTACCTTGGACGGCTTCCCGAGCATGGGCGCGTGGGTCAGCTATGCGCTCGGGAGCGAGAACGAGGAGCTGCCCGCCTTTGTCGCGATCCCCGATCCGCGCGGCGTGCCGCAGTCCAGCGTGAACGACTGGGGCAACGGCTTCTTGCCTGCGGCGTTCCAGGGGACGCCGCTCAGCGCGTTGGGCCCGGTCCGCAACCTGGCCCCGCCCAGCGGCGCAAGTGCGACGAGCGAAGCAGCGACACGCGCATTTCTAAGGCTCCTGAACGAGCGCCATCTCGAGCGCTTCCCGGGGGACAGCGAGCTTGGGGCGCGGATCGCGAGCTACGAGCTGGCTGCGCGCATGCAGCTCTCGATCCCGGACGCGACGGACCTCGGGGCGGAGTCGGCGGCGACGCTGCGAGAGTACGGCGCCGATCATCCCGACCCTGTCCATGCTGGCTTTGCGCGCAATTGCATGCTGGCGCGGCGCCTCTTGGAACGCGGCGTGCGCTTCGTCCAGCTCTTCAATGGCGCCTATGCGATGGGCGAGGGCGTCGGCAACTGGGACGGTCACAAATCACTTGAGGCCCAGTACAACATGCACGGCCCGATCCTGGACGGGCCCGCAGCGGCGCTCTTGATGGACCTGAAGCAGCGGGGCCTGCTCGAGGACACGCTCTTCGTGTGGACCACTGAATTTGGGCGGATGCCGACCTTCCAGAAAGGCGCCAGCGGCCGCGACCACAATCCGCGCGGGTTCACGACGTGGTTGGCTGGGGCCGGGGTCAAGGCGCCGTTCTCGTATGGAAGGACGGACGACTTCGGGTATGCCGCAGTGGAGAACCCGGTGACGGTGTACGACTTCCACGCGACGATCCTGCACCTCCTCGGCCTGCACCACGAGCGCTTGTCTTACTACCACAACGGCATCGAACGTCGCCTCACAGACGTGCACGGTCGCGTCTTGCACGACCTCTTGGCGTAAGCGGGAGGGTCACCGCCCAGGCTTACAGGCCGTGCGCGCTGCGTGACCGTCATGTCAATGGCCAGACAGGAACGTCAGGCGATTCGGGCTGACACGCTGGGCCCCCATCAAAGTCGCGATGAACTCGCTGTCCTCGCCGGAGCGATTCGGCGATACGTACTGCCACACGATCTCGCCCCCCGATGTCACCTCCAACACGCGCCCACGCGTCGACTCCGTGATCAGCGTATTGCCGTTGGGCAAGCGCTCGACGTAGCCGAGCCAGTGCGTGAACAACGGCTGGCCCTCAACGCCGCCGTATGACCAAACAGTGCCCCGCGTGCGCGGATCCCACTCGATCACGCGCGAGCGATCCTCACGGAAAGGCTCCGCCCGATTGCCGCCCTTGTTGTCGAGCAACAACATGTTCCCTCCAGCCAAGATGCTCGCCTGGTGCTGGCCGTTCCATTCCCCCGTCGCCATCCAAACAACGCTCCGCGCAGAGGGCCGAACGACAAAGAGCGCGTTCTGGTTCCGGACCGACACCAAGACGTCACCGACTGCGACCTCGCTCGACCAACATTGGTCCTCGCGCAGGAGCTCTTCGACCGAGTTCGTGTGAAAGAGATCGAGGTCACCTAGACGCGTCACAAGGAACGCACTGAACGGAGAGTTCGTGAGCGCCTCGAAGAGCGACACGCGCGCTCGCTCCGTCCCATCTGGCGCGAGCCAAACCAGCTCGTCGTCCGCTATAGACGACTCTGCCTCGATCCCTGGGAAGCGCTGCGTCAGCGTGGCCACATCCAAGAAGCGCTGCGAGACGGCGAGGATCGTCCCGTCCGCGTGCACCTCGAAGTCATGGTGACAGTTGTTCAGGCGTGACCAGATCCGCTTCGACTCCTTGTCGACCCGCACCAAACCGCCGTACTCGAAGAGCGCGAGCAAGTCGCCGTTTTCATAGACGTGCGCGCGACGCAAGAACTCATGGTGCTCGTTGCGCGGCGCGCCCGCCGGGCGCGGCCCGAAGGCCTCTTCGAAGGGCACCTGCCAGGTGTGTGCGACCGTGCCGTCTGGCGCCAGCAGCTGGGCGCACGTGGCATGGCCAGAGCACAGGAGCGTGTGGCCCGGCGCCATCCGCGCGGCGTCCAAGTGCGAGACGCCGCTGACCTCCGTCGGCGCCTCATAGCCGCCCGCGTAGCCCAACCCCGCGAGGCTGTCGCCGGCGCTCGAGGCGGGCGACGGCGCCCGCTCCCAGCGCCCATAGCTCGGCTGGTCGGACGAGCCCTCGATCGTCGCAGGGGCCACCCGCCCCGAACCCAAGAGCCCGAACGGGAACAGCCCGCGCCGCTCCGCGAGCGCGCCGAGGCCGAGCGCGACGACGGCTACGAACGCGAGCGACACCACGGTCAGGGCGGCGCGGCCCGAGCGCAAAGAAGTGATCACACGGGGATGCTACTCGACCAATCGTCGCGAGGCGACGGCGCCCTAGGCACCGTCGAGCCCCGCGCCCCACGTCCCGCCGGCCCCGCAGGCGAGGGCCGCGAGGCCAAAGCGACCTACACCCCCCGTTCGCGCGGACCGAGCGATCGAGGCAGGCCGCGCTCCATGCGTCACCTGTCCGCCGCGTCACCTGTGCGCCGCGTCACCTGTGCGCCGCGACACCTGTGCGCCGCGACACCTGTGCGCCGCGACACCTGTGCGCCGCGACACCTGTGCGCCGCGGCGTGTGAACGGCGCGCGCGCTCAGGCGCGCGCGCCTTTCACGAAGCGGTAGTGGGATACGAGCCACTCTTCGCCGCCGCGATAGCCCCAGAGCTCCGCGCACGACATGTAGAAGATGCGCCAGTAGCTCCACCATTTGACGGCGTGGTCCGCGCCGTAGGTCTCGCGCAAGAGCGGCATGATCTCTGCCTTGTTGCTGTCCATTCGTTGCAGCCATGCCTCCGATGTCCGGCTGTAGTGGGTGCCGTTGACACACCAGTGCCCCTCGATTGAGAGGTCTCCCTGGAAGTAGAGCAACAGGTCGTCGGATGGCATCTGACCGCCCGTGAAGAAATACTTCGCCATCCAGTCGTCGTCGCTCGTGACTTCATAGTGATACGCGCAGTCACGATGAGTGAAGATGTGCACGAAGAGCTTCCCGCCTGGCGCGAGCCACGCCGCGATGCGACGCATGAGCTCTTCATAGTTCTTCATGTGCTCGAACATCTCGACCGAGACGCAGCGATCAAAGAGGCCGCCCCCGACGCCCTGGAACTCGTTCATGTCGGCCGTCACGATCGTGAGGTTGCCGAGCCCACGCTTGCGCGCTTCTCCGTCGATGAACTCTTTCTGCGTGCGGGAGTTCGAGACGCTCGTGATCTGTGCGTTCGGGTAGTGCGCCGCCATCCAAAGCGAGAGGGAGCCCCAGCCGCAGCCGAGCTCCAAGATGCGCTGGCCGTCGGCCAGCTCTGCTCGCTCGCACGTGATGCGCAGCATCTCGGCCTCGGACTCGTCCAGCGTGGTGTGGTCGTCGGCCCAGTAGCCGCTGCTGTACTTGAGGTGCTTCCCGAGGCAGAGCTGATAGAAGCGCGTAGGCACCTCGTAGTGCTGCTCATTCGCCGCTGCGGTCGCGATCGCAACGGGGCTGGCTCGGAGCTCCGCCACGTGCCGCATCAGGGCCGCGCGACGGCCTGTCGTCGTCGACTGGCGATGCTGCTGTAGGACGCTACCCAGTCGCTGCCGTATGCCGAAGCGGACCACGGCATCGGGGAGGAGGTCCTTCGCCAGGAGCTCGTTGACGTTGATCATGATGGTGGACTTCGTACCTCGTGGTCCCTCGGATTCAAAGTGTCGTGCGACGCTTGAGCTCAGCTTCGGCGGGCTCTCTGCGAGCCCCGGTCGCGCGCGAGAGGCGCCAGAGGCGCCGCCCCAGGGGGCGCGAGGTTGCAGCGGGCGACGCACGCGGCCCTCGGCCCAAGTTTTGACATTGGATCGAACCAGCAACGAGGTCGACTCGTTGGGGCGCACGTTCTCTCGAACCGATTCCCCAAGCGATGAACATGTCAACTATTCGGACCTCTATGGCCGCTGCCCTAGCCCTGTGCTCCAGCGCCGTAGCACAGCAAGTCAACCCCGGGACCCACGCGCAGGACCAGGCCGCCGAGAGCAACGCGGCCACCCTGCCGCCCGACGCTCTGCTGCCCCGGCTCCGCACTTGGGAGCTACCGGCGATCGTCGTGACCCCGAGCGATGGCCCGGTGCTCCGCGAAGAGGACCGCGTCGGGTCCTACGCGCAGCCGCGTTGGACCACGAAGCGGCTCTTCCCCTCGACCCGTGTCTACGTCGTGCCGGAGGGCAAGTTCGAGTTCGAGCACTGGACTCGGGTGAAGGTGCCCGACGCAGGCCGGTCGACCGTCGAGACGCAGTACGAGGTCGAGATCGGCCTCCCCGGGCGCTTTCAGATCGACCTCTACGCCGTCACGGAGAAGTCGGGCAGCGAGGGCGAGCTGGACGTGAGCGAGCAGAAGTACGAGCTCCGGTACGCGCTCGCGGACTGGGGCCAACTGTGGATGAACCCGACGCTCTACATCGAGTACGTCTCGCGTAACGCGGCCGCGGACAAGGCGGAGTACAAGCTGCTGCTCGGCGACGAGATCGCGCCGGGCTGGCACTTCGGCTCCAACTTCGTGTTTGAGCACGAGCTAGGCGGCGCAGGCGAGAACGAATACGGGCTCACCATGGGCGTCTCGCACCCCATCGTCGACTCGAAGTTCGCGCTCGGCGTCGAGATGAAGGCTGCGCTCATCGACGTCCACGCAGACCGCGGTGAGTTCACCAAGGAGCTCGAGATCGGCCCGAGCATGCGCTGGCAGCCGGTCGAGAACCTGCACATCGACGTCGCGCCGCTGGTTGGGATCGGGCCCGATTCACGGGCCGCGGACCTGTTCTTCGTGCTCGGCTGGGAGTTCTGATCCGCGCTGGGCCGATGCGGCCGCGCGGGTCAGTGCAGCCCGTAGTGGGCGGGCTGCGGACCCCGGGGGGCGGACGTTCACTCCGGCCGCTCCCCGGACTTCGCGGGTCCAAGCTTCATCGCTCGGGCCTCCGGCCAAGGGGGCCGCGCTGTCTCGGCGCGGGGCACGGGCCACGCCATCATAAGATTTTTCAACACACGCCATAGCTTGCGGCTATCGTTCGTCGAAGTAGCCTCCGCGCCACCCACGGAGCCCGATGAACGCCATGCCTTCACAGACCGCCATCGCCACCGCGCCGCCCATCGAGCGGCCGCGCCTCATCACCCGCCTCAACGAGGAGTGGCACAAGCCCGCCCTCCAGCTCTACGCGCTCGTCGTCTTAGCGCACTGGGTCGAGCACCTCGCGCAGACGGTGCAGATCTACGCGCTCGGTTGGCCGGTGCCTGAGTCCCGCGGAGTGCTCGGCCTCTGGTTCCCCTGGCTCGTCAAGAGCGAAGCGCTGCACTACGGCTACGCCCTCGTGATGCTCGTGGCGTTCTGGGTGCTCCGCTCGGGCTTTGTCGGGCGCTCGCGCATGTGGTGGAACATCGCGCTCTGGATCCAGTTCTGGCACCACATCGAGCACGCGCTGCTGCAGGGGCAAGCGATCGTCGGGCACAACTTGCTCGGGCGGCCGGTGCCGATGAGCGTGCTGCAGTTCTGGCTGCCGCGCGTCGAGCTGCACCTCTTCTACAACACGGTCGTCTTCGTCCCGATGGCGTTGGCGATGTACTTCCATATGTTCCCGCCGCGCGGCGAGGAGGCTCACGGGAGAGGCTGCAACTGCGCCTGGACCCCCAAGGCCGCGAAGAAAGGCGCCTGAGCCGTGCACCGACTCCAACGCTCCATCGCGGCCCTTCTGGCGCTCGCGACGTGCCTCCCCGCCTGCGCTCCTACACGGGACCTCGCCACGGACGTCGAGGCCAAGGTCACGTTCGAGCCGGCGCCCTGCGTCGGCGAAGTGCAATGCACCGTCGCGCTCGTCGGGCTGGACGCACAGCCGCTGCGCGCGACCACGGTGCAGCTCGAGGGCAACATGAACCATGCGGGCATGGTCCCGACCTTCGCGACCCTGCAGGAGCGCGCGCCAGGCGAGTACGCCGGCCCGCTCCGCTTCACCATGGGTGGAGACTGGTTCGTGGTGGTGAGCGGCTCGCTCGAGGACGGGCGCGCGTTCGAGACGACGGTCGCGGTGCCGGGCGTGCCGGCTCAACCCGGTGACACGTGCGCTTGCTGCGCTGCTGAGCGCGCAGCGAACTGAGCCAACTCCGCGCGGATCCTCACCCGTTCCCAGCATGGACGCCCGGAGATCGCCGCAATTCGACGCGCTGTCGTTGCCGCTCGTCGGTCGCTTCCTCCGCTGGAAGCACTCGAGATTGGCCGTGCAGGTGCCCTTGTTGCTGCTCGCCGCGGCGCTGGTCCTGCACGGCCTCCTCGGCCCGGAGCTCGCGCCGAAGAACCTCGCCACACTGCTCGTGTGGGTGCACTGGCGCGGGCTCCTGGTCCTGGCGTTGCTCTTCGCTGGCAACCTGTTCTGCTTCGGCTGCCCGCTCCTGGTGCCGCGTGAGCTCGCGCGTCGCATCCGTGCCCCGAAGCGCGCCTTTCCGCGCGCGCTGCGGCGCAAGTGGCTCGGGGTCGGCCTGTTCGTCGGAGTCCTCTTCGTGTACGAGTGGCTCGACCTCTGGGCGAGCCCAGCCGCGACGGCGTGGGCGATCGTGACGTATTTCGCCGCGGCGCTCGTCATCGATGCGTGCTTCAAGGGCGCGCCGTTCTGCAAGTGGGTCTGCCCCATCGGGCAGTTCAACTTCATTGCGTCGACGTTCTCGCCGCTCGAAGTACGCGCCAAGGACCTCGGGACATGCAGCGCGTGTGCGACCAAAGACTGCATCCGCGGTCAGCGCCTCCCAGGGCCGAACCTCGCGAAGGTCGCCCAACGAGGCTGCGAGCTCGCGCTCTTCTTGCCGGAGAAGGTCGGCAACCTCGACTGCACGTTCTGCCTGGACTGCGTCCATGCGTGTCCCGCCGACAACGTCGTCATCGGGGCGCGGGTGCCAGCCGAAGAGCTCGCGGTCGACCCCGTGCGCTCGGGCATCGGGCGCGTTTCAAAGCGCCCCGACATCGCAGCCCTCGCGGTGGTCTTCACCTTTGGCGCGCTCTTGAATGCGTTCGCCATGGTCAGCCCCGTCTACGCGTTCCAGCGGCAGATCGCTGCGGCGCTCGGCACGAGCAACGAGGCGCTCGTTCTCGCCGTGTTGTTCGCGCTCAGCCTCCTCGTCGCGCCCGCTGTGCTCGTCGGGGGGGCCGCGCTGGCGACCCGAGCGCTCACCGGCGTCGCCGCAGGCAACCACGCGCAGCGCTTTGCGCTCTCGCTCGCCCCGCTCGGCTTCGGCGTCTGGTTGGCGCACTACTGCTTTCACTTCCTGACCGGGCTTTGGACGTTTGTGCCCGTCACGCAGAGCGCGGCGCGCGACGTCGGCCTCACCTTCCTCGGCGCGCCGCGCTGGGGCCTCGGGGGCCTGCGCGAGGCGTTGGTATGGCCGCTCGAGGTCGGGTTCGTCGCCGTCGGCCTCATCGGCGCGCTCGGCGTTACGTGGCGGCTCGCGGCGCGCGACTTCGGCGCAGCGCCCATCCGGGCCTTCGTGCCATGGGCGGCGCTCCACGCGACGCTGGCCGGCGCGGCGCTCTGGCTCCTGGCGCAGCCCATGGAGATGCGGGGGACGTTCCTATGAGTGTGAAGCCCTTGATCCGTGGCGGCCTGGCGGCCGCGCTCCTCGTGCTGCCCGCCGCGGCGCACGACGGCCCCCCCTACCCGATCCTCGTCGACGAACCCGTCGCTGGAATCGAAGTGTCCGTCTGGGCTGACCCCGACGTAGGCGAAGGCACCTTCTACTACTACATCGACAAGGCGCCAGGCGACGTGGCGATCGCGGTCGAAGCGACGGCGCTCGACCCGAGCGCCGTCGTCACACGCGGTGAGAGCCAGCTCGCGCCGGCACACGCGCCCTATCAGCTGATCGGCACAGTCGCGTTCACCCACCGAGGTCCTTGGCGCGCACGGTTCCTCGTGACCGCGCCCTCCGGTACCGGTGAGCTCGTCTACGACATCGATGTCACGCCGCCGGGCCTCGGGCCGATCGAGCTCGTCTGGTACGCCATCCCCTTTCTCGCTGCCGCGGCTCTTTGGCTGCGCATCTTTCTGGCGCGCAAAGCCATCGTGCACGCACCCTTCACCCCACTCGTCGGCCCCTGAGCATGCTCTACCTCGTCGCGCTCGCGTCCCTTACCTCACTTGTCCCGGCGCAGGAGCCTCCGCGCCCATCGACGCCGCCGTACGCGTTCCTGCGGCAGAACGAAGACTGGTCCGCCTTCGAGCCGAGCGGGGAGGCCGGCGACACATTCGATGCGCTGAAGCACATCGACCTTAGCAGCGACGGTCACACCTGGATCAGCTTTGGCGGGCGCCTCGAGTCACGCATCGAGTCTTGGAGCGGCTTTGGCTTCTCGGACGCAAACGAGGACACCTTCGCCGTCTCGCGCGCGCTCGGGCACGCCGACCTCCATGTCGGCGAGTCATTCCGGCTGTTCGTGGAGGGCAAGTCCGCCCAAGCGACCGACCGCGACCTACCGGGCGGGCGTCGCACGCTGGACCTCGATACGATCGACCTCCAGCAGGCCTTCATCGACGTGACGGTGCCGCTCGGTGACGGCACGCTGCTGCTGCGTCCAGGGCGACAGATGCTCTTGTTCGGCGCTCAGCGCCTCATCAGCCCGCTGCCGTGGGGCAACACGCTGCGCACCTGGGAAGGGCTGACCGCAGCGTGGAGGAGCGGCCCGTGGACCGTAACAGGCATCGCGACGGTCTTCGTTCCCGTCGACAAGACCGAGTTCAACACGCCGGACGACGAACAGACGCTCTGGGGCGTGTATGCACAGCGCGCGCAGCCGAAAGGCGGCCACGGCCTCGACCTCTACGCGCTCGGGAACGAACGCGACGCCGTCAGCGTCAATGGCACGACCGGGAACGAGTCGCGCCTGACCGTCGGCGCGCGCGCCTTCGGGCCGGCGGCGCCGCGCGTCGACTACGAGGTCGAGCTGTCCTGGCAAACTGGCGAGATCGGCGCGAACGACGTCGCCGCGTGGTCCGTGGCCAGCCAGCTTGGCTGGAAGCCGGACAGTTGGGCGGGCGCGCCGCGGCTCTACGTCGGCTTCGACGCAGCGAGCGGCGACGACGCGCCGGGCGGGGACGTCGGGACGTTCCACCAGCTATTTCCGCTCGGTCACGCCTACTTCGGCTTCATCGACGCGATCGGCCGCCAGAACATCCTGGACGCCAGCGCGGGCGCCAAATGGAGCCTCGGGACGGCGACCCAACTCGGCCTCGGCTTGCACGCGCTGCAGCTATTGGAGACATCGGACGCCCTCTATAACGCCGGCGGTGCGCCGACGCGCACGGGCTTTGGTTCGCGTGAGATCGGATATGAGCTGGACTTGACCATCGACCACAAGCTCAATCGTCACGCGCAGCTCTACGGCGGCTACAGCCACTTCTTTACCGGCTCGGCGCTCGCCGATTCAGGGCCGTCCGATGACGTCGATTTCCTGCACGCAGGCGTCCGCTACACCTTCTGATCCCAAACTCGCCATGAACGTCATTCGCACCCTCCTTTCGCTGCTCATCATCTGCCTCGTCGTGATCAGCCTGCTGGGCATCGCTTGGTGGCAGGACCCGCCCGCCAAGCTCGCGAGCTACGCGACAGGTGGTCAATTTGCGCTGGGGGCCCTCACGATCGCTGGCCTTGCTGGGGTCTGGCAGCTCTGGGCTCCAGTCGAGCGTTAGTCGAAGAGACGAGCGTTCGTGCCAGTGCGGGCCGATCGGCTCGCAGCGGACGAACGCTCGTGTACCTGGGCAACGCTCAGCCGACCTCACCCCTTGGAGAGGGGCGGGGTCGCGCTCAAGGTACGGGGTTGCCGTCGATCGTGAACGTGCCGCCGTCGTTGAAGACATCGGCCCCCGTCGGGGCTGCGTTGCCCTGGATCGTTGTCGTCGTCACGATCAACGTCCCGGTCGTCGAGTTCCAGAGCCCGCCACCCTCGTTCGCGGCCTGGTTCCCCGTGACGACGCTGAGGTCTACCGTTGCGGTCGCGGCACCGGTCAGGTGCAAGCCGCCGCCGTTGCCCGGCGCGGGGCCCGTGGAGTTGTTCACAAACGCGACTTGCAGGATGGTCGTCGTCCCTTCGCGTGCTTCGATTCCGCCGCCCGCGCGGCGACACATGTTGTCGACAAGCCGGGTCGCGCGCACCGTGAGGTCGCCGCCCAGGTTGAGCACTCCGCCGCCGGAGCCTGACGCGCCGTCAGCCATGTTCCCGCGGAAGAGGCACTGGTCCAGGGACATGGTGCCGCCGTCGTTGAACGCGCCGCCGCCGCCCTGGTCCGCGTCTGCGCCGCTCGCCGTGTTGTCCGCGAACGTGCATCCCGCAGCCTCCATGACGCCGGTCGCAGAGTTCCAAATGCCGCCGCCTTCAGCGCTCGCGACGTTGTCGCGCACGGCGCATTGCATCAAGCGCACGATCCCCGCCCCGGTCAGGTGGAGGCCGCCGCCGTTGCCGGGCGCCGCCCCTGTGGAGTTCCCGATGAGCTCCGTCGCAAAGAGCTCCGTCAAGCCCGCCGAGGCCTCGACGCCCCCACCAGCGCGGCGGGCCGAGTTCCCCTCGAGCCGCGACAAGGACACGAAGACGTCCCCGCCGAGGTTGAGCACGCCGCCGCCCGACCCGGAGCCTTGGCTCGCGCTATTGTTGCGCAGCTCGCAGAGCCGAACCTCCATGAGCCCGCCGTCGTTGAAGAGGGCGCCGCCGCCGTCATCCGCCGCGGTACCGAGCGCTTCGTTGTCGCTGAGGTCGCACAGCACCACCGACATCACGCCGCCGGAGGAGTTCCAAAGGCCGCCACCTTCGCGACCAGCGGAGTTGCCGCGGACGACGACGCTGCGCAGGCTCACTGTGCCTACGCCCGTCAGGTGTAACGCGCCGCCGTTGCCCGGCAGCGTCCCAGCGACGTTGTCGACGAGCGCGCCGCCTTCGACGTGCGTGTCGCCGCCGCTGGCCTCGATCGCGCCGCCTGCGCGGTCGGCGCTGCAACCCGAGACGTGGCAATCTGCGAGCAAGAGGTAGCCACGGTCGTTGATGACTCCACCGCCGGACGCACCGGCGCCCGTCGCTGAAGACGCCTCGAGCATGCAGCCGAAGAGGCGCGCGGCGCCGCCGTTGCGCAGCGCGCCGCCGCTCTCGCCGACGACCGCGCCGTTCACGAGCGTCGCGTCGCGCAGAACGAATGAGTTCCGGTACGCGACGTCGAAGATGCGGTCGGCCCCGAGGCCATCGATTCGCGCGCCGCGCCCCTCGATGGTCAGAGAGGTGCGAATGTCGAGGTCACCGGATCCAGCGAAGTCTTCGCCTGCGCCGACGAGTGAGAGCGCATACAGCGCGCCGGGCTGCAGCCGAATCGTCCCGATCGCGCCGCCGGCGTTCGCCTCTTGCACCGCTGCGCGGAGCGAGCAATTGCCGTTCGAATCGGCGCAGACGCCGTCCCCCGGGGCGACGTCGTTGGTGTCGTCCGTGGTATTGACGTCGACGGTCAACTGCGCAAACGATACGCCCCCGAAGACGGACAAACCAAGAATGGAGGCGAGCGCGCCGCGTGCGACGCTACGAGCAGATTGTACTTGCATAGGTGATAAGAGCGATGCGACTCGGAGAGCGCGCGACGGAGGCGCGCAGCAAGGTTCCGACGGGACTACGAGCGCGACCCTGCGGCTGGATTGCGCAGATCGCGAGAATCGCAGCGCGACGCTGGAGCGAGGACCCACACTGGGTCGAAGGCGGCTCCCCAAGCCTCCGGGAGCGGCGACGGCGCGGACGAGGGGCACAGGCGGCCGCGGGCGGCGGATGGACGCTCCACGACCTCGCCTGGCTGGTCGACATCGAGAGCGCGCGGTCGACGCCGAACGAAGTCGCCACAATCGCGGACATGTCACGACCGCGCCGGACGTTTTGATCGACTGCGACCGCCTCCACGACGTAGGGTGCTCGCTCCGGCCATGATCCACGCGAAACACCTCTTCCAGCGCGCCCTCCACGCCGCCCCCGAGCGGCTTCACTTCGCCGCCCACAGCCACCACCCGTGGCCCGACGCCACGCGCGAGGCGCAGGTCGCCGCCTGGGACCTCGCGGCCGCGCGCCTCGACACGAAGTGGGACGTCGTGCTCGGCGAGGTCTACCCCGCGTGCCAGCGCCACGTCGCTGGGGTGGTCGGGCTGCCCGACCCAACGACGCTCGCGTTTGCGTCCAACACTCACGAGCTCGTTTACCGCGTGCTCTCGTCACTGCCGACGGATCGGCCGCTGCGCGTGCTGTCGACCGGGTCCGAGTTCCACAGCTTCAGGCGACAGCTCGAGCGTATGGAAGAGGGCGGCCGCGCCGCCTGGACGCAAATCGAGGCCGAGCCCTTTCCAACGCTCGCCGAGCGCTTCGCCGAAGCGGTGCAGCGCGGGGGCTGGGACCTCGTGTTCGCGAGCCATGTCCTCTTCGACTCCGGTTGGGTCTTCGCCGAGGCGCCCGCGCTCCTGGCGAGAGCGGCCGACGCGGGCGCGCTCGCGGTCCTCGACGCGTACCACTCATTCAATGCGATCCCCTACGACCATGGGCCCTTCGCCGAGCGCGTGTTCTACACGTCAGGCGGCTACAAATATGCGATGAGCGGTGAGGGCTGCTGCTTCCTGCATTGCCCACCCGGGGTCGTGCCGCGGCCAGACTACACCGGCTGGTTTGCGGGCTTCGATGCCCTCGCCGGGCCGCGCGGAGGAGTGCCCTACCCCGCGCACGGCGGACGCTTCCTCGGCAGCACGTTCGACCCGACGGCGCTGTTTCGATTGGACGCGACCATGCGCACCTTGGCGGATGAGGGCCTCGATGTCGCCGCCATACACGCGCACGCGCGCGGGCTTCAGGACCGCTTGCTTGCGTGTTTTGTCGACGGCGCGCTCGGGCCGCTGCGCATCGGGGAGCTCATGCCCGCTCCCGAAGCGCGCTTGGGCCGCGAGCGGGCGCGCTTCTTGACCTTCCGTCGCTCGGACGCGGGCGAGTTGCAGCAGCGCCTGCTCGACGTCAACATCGTCACCGATTCACGGGCCGACCGGTTGCGCTTCGGCTTCGGGCTCTACCAAGACGAGGCCGACGTCGATGCGCTCGCGGCGCGTTTGCGCGCGCTTTGATGCAGGTCGCCCGAATGAGGAGCCCTGATGCAAACCGAACGCACACTGAGTCGATTCGAGCGGACCATGCAGCTTTGGCTGAGCAGGCTGGAGCCGCGCAATGACGAGGACATGGCGCGGCCGCCGGCGGATGGCGGGTGGTGCATCGGGCAGGTGTGCGACCACGTCCTCGTCGCAGGTGCGGTGATCCTGGACCAAGTCCAATTGTGCATCGACGGAGAGGCCGAGGAGGTGGGCTTCCGCTGGAAGCCCGCGCTGATCTGCGCCTACGGCTCGATCCCGCCGATGCGAATCCGCGTGCCGCGCGTCCCTGCGCTCGAAGCGGCGGCGAGGCCTGCGACGCTCACGAAGTCGGAGGCGCTCGCGGGGTTCGGCGCCTTCGCTGCGCGCACGCGCGCGCTCGTCGAGCCCGCCGCAGCGGCGCCACGGAACCTCAAACGTCCGCACCCCATCGTCGGGCACTTCAACGCGGCGCAATGGTTCCGCTTCAACGAGATGCACCTGCGGCACCACCTGCGTCAGCTCGCGCGGCTGCGGTAAGCGCCCGCCCGCGTCAGAGATCCGCTGCAGCAGCCCCGCTCGGCGCCTGCGCGATCTGACGGATTAGCCGTCAGCCTCGCGCCCGCCGCTGCGTTGGAGCGCTCGGCGCACAACCGCGCGCTAGTGCGTCGGCCACGGTGGTCGACGTGACTCGCCTGTCAGCGCGGTGCGCCATGCAACGAGTCTCAAGATGAAGATCCACTCAGCACATCCGTCAGCGCTCTTTGTCAGCGCGCTCGCGCTCGGCGCGCTCTGCTCACTCACCGCGGCTTCGGCGCAGGGCGCGAGCCGCGAGACCACAACGGGTCGCCGTTCCACCGGCGCTCGCCGACGACGACGCGGCGCAAGAGTCCATCACGCACACGCTGGCCCTGCCGCTGCAAGGCATCACTGCGCAGCTCTCCAAGACCGTTGACCTCATCACGGGCGACGTCGTCGGGGCCGCATTCGACTCCAACGGTGAGCGCCTCGACGTCGAGGCCGCCCTAGCCCGGGAGAGCGCCCTGCGCGCCGAAACGCCGCTCGCGAAGCTCCACGTCGACCTCGCCGCAGCCATCGAACGCGACCCGGAGAACGCCCATGAGGTGGTCCTGTGGGTCGCCTACGACGCGGACGCGCTGGACGCCGAAGACGCTCGCTTGCGCAGTGAACTGCCTGCCGAACCGACGCCCGAGGCCGTCGATGCGATGGAAGAGGCGATGACGGCATTCGCGATGGACCTGGTCCAGGCGGCCGTCGAGCCGGTGCTGGCCGAGCTCGCGAACATCGGCGTTGACGTGCGCTACGTCTCGACGACGGCCCCGTCGATCTTCGTCGACGCGTCGCGCGCGCAGGTCCTCGCCATCGCCGCGTCGAACCTCGTCGATACGCTGTACCTGGAGAAGACCGACACGGAGCACAACACGAGCGCGAACGGCACCCATCGCGCCAACCTGACCTACTCGCTCGGTTGGCGCGGCGCCGGCATCCGCGTGGCCGTCCTCGAGGACAACGGGGTCGACCCGGCCTGTCCGCACCTGAACGTCGTGGGCTGGTACAACCCGTTCTTCCCCAACCCCGATGACCACGTCCACGGCACCTCGGGCTGCATCGCGTCGCAGCTCGCGTCGCGCCGCGGCGGCGCGCCGTCAGTCCAGCTCTACAGCGCGAACGCGAGCTCCTACAGCGACCTCAACATCACCCGCGCGGCAGACTGGATCGTCACTCGCAACATCGACGTGACGAACATGAGCTTCGGGGGCGGCTACAGCGGCGTCCTGCAGTACAAGGACCGGTACTTCGACTTCCAGTCGCGCGTCTACTCGGACTCGTACGTAGCCTCCGCCGGGAACAACGGGAACTTCGTCGGCAGCCCAGGTACAGCCTGGAACTGCGTCACGGCGGGCAGCTTCCGCGACAACAACAACACGAGCTGGACTGGCGACGCGATCAGTGCGTTCTCGGACTGGCAGAACCCGACGACGGGCTGTGAGAAGCCGAACCTGGCCGCGGTAGGCGAGGGCGTCGACACGATCGGGATGGCGCCTGACTGGTTGCGCAGCAACTACTCAGGGACGAGCTTTAGCGCGCCCTTCACCTCAGCGGCGCTCGCTGTGTGCATGGGGCTGAACTCGAACCCACGCGTCGCGCCGGAGGCTGCGATGGCGATGATCATGGCCACGGCCTGGCACAACATCGAGGGCGCGACGCGACTCTCGGCCCGTGACGGCGCGGGCGGCCTCCACCAGCGCGCGGCGGCACAATGCAGCGCGCAGAACCGGGTGCGGTATGTCAACCTGAGCCGCGCGAGCTTCAGCAACAATGGGTACTACACGTTCAACGTGTCGCTCAACGGCGGTGACCGCGCGCGAGTCTGCATCGCTTGGTCCTCGAACGCGAACCGGTCCTACACGTCGACGCTGCTCAATGCGGACCTCGACCTGACGGTGCTCGCCGGCGCGAACGCGACCTCGGGCACGTCCTACGGCTCGTCGTCGTCGTTCAACAACAACTTCGAGATCGTCGAGTTCACGCCGCCAACAACGGGGACGTACACGATTCGGATCAACGACTATCGCTTCAATGGCACGACCGAGCGCGTTGGAATCGCCTGGTCGCAGCGCAACCGCGACCTGGGCAACTGAGCCCAGAACGCGGGCCGGCAACGCCCTCGCGTCTGCGCACGTTAGGCACGGCACCTAACGTGCGCAGCGCACCCGGCCACCAGCACCTACGCTCGGCCGCGCTGCGAACCGCGCTCTGTGGCGCAGACTCCCAGCGCCCGCGGTCACTGCAACAGCTCACCCAGCAAGCGCTGAACGAGCTTGCCGTCGATCACGTCGCGGTGCTTTGCCATCACGGCCTTCATTACGACACCGAGCCCGGCTTTCCCCGTCACACCGGTGTCGGCAATGATCGACTCGACGAGCGCGCGCGTTGCCGCCTCATCCAGTTGCTTGGGCAAGTACCCCTCGAGGATGCCGATCTCGGCCTCCTCCTTCTCCGCGAGGTCCGCTCGGTTCGCCGCGCGGTACTGCTCGGCGCTGTCCCTACGAGACTTCACGCCGGAGCGTACGACGGCCATGACCTCGGCCTCGTCGAGCGGCGCGAGCTTCTCGATCTTGGCGTTCTTCAGCGCCGACGTGAGCATCCGAAGCGTGTCGCGCTTCAGCGTCTCGCCGGCCTTCATCGCGGCCTTCAGGTCTTCATTGATGCGATCGACGATGTCCATGGGTCACTCTTCGCCTTCTTCGTCATCGGCTTCATCCGCGTCATCCGCGTCGTCGGCCTCATCGTCGAGCTCGTCCTCATCCTCGAGGTCGTCTTCGACCTCCTCGGCATCGCGCTCACCTGCACCCGCGGCCCGCGGGGCCGCCGGCGGCTGCGAGGCGTCCGTCTCCTGCGCCTCATCCTTGGCGAAGTTCTCGAGGTCACCTTCCGACACGACCTCGACGGAGACCAGGCGATCATCGCCCTTCAGGTTCACGAGGCGCACTCCCTGCGTGTTGCGACCGACCGTCGAGACGTCGGCCACCCGCGTACGCACGATCATGCCGCCCTCTGTGATGAACATCAGGTCGTCGCCCTCATGGCAATAGCGGACCGCGACGACCTCGCCGTTGCGCTCGCTCGCCTTGATGTTGATGACGCCCTTGCCGCCGCGCCCCTTGATGGGATAGTCGTCGATCGGCGTCCGCTTGCCGTGCCCGTGGACACAGGCCGTGAGGACGAAGCCGTCCGACTCGGTCTGCTTCGTGACGAGCGCGCCGACGACTCGCTCGCCCTCCTCGAGGCGAATGCCGCGGACACCTCGCGACGTGCGTCCCATGGTGCGCGCCGCGCCCTCGTCGAAGCGCACCGCGCGCCCCGTGTTCGACGCGATGAGTACCGTCTCGCCCTGCCCGAGGATGCTGACGCCGACGACCTCGTCGTCATCGTCGACGAGGATCGCCCGAATGCCGTTCTTCTTCGGGCGCGAATACGCCTCGAGCGGCGTCTTCTTGATGACGCCGTTGCGGGTCGCAAAGACGAGGAACTTGTCCGGCGCGAACTCGGGGACGCGCAGGATGGTGCGAATCTCCTCGCCCTCTCGCAGCTCGACGAGGTTCGCGAGCGCCCGCCCCTTCGAGGTGCGGCCGCTCTCCGGGACCTGGTAGGCCTTCTTCCAGAACACCTGGCCGCGGTTCGAGAAGAACAGGAGGTAGTCGTGGGTCGAAGTCACGAAGAGCGACTTCAGGACGTCGCCTTCCTTCGACTCCGAGCCCTTGATGCCGCGCCCGCCCCGCGCCTGCGTGCGGTAGGTGTCCAGCGGCACCCGCTTCACGTAGCCATCGCGCGAGAACGTGACCACGGTCAGGTCCTCCGTAATCAGCTCCTCCATGTCGAAGCCGCCGTCGACCTCTTCATTGCTGATCTGGGTGCGGCGTGCGTCGCCGTACTTCTCCATCAGGTCGAGGAGGTCCGCGCGGATCATCGCCGTGACGCGCTCGGCGCGCGCGAGGATGTCCTCGAGGTCATTGATCTCGGCCACGAGCCTGTTCCACTCGTCTTCGAGCTTGTCACGCTCTAGCCCGGTCAACGAGCCGAGGCGCATGTCGACGATCGCCTGGCTCTGGCGCTCGGAGAGGCCGAACTCGGCCGACAACGCCTTCTTCGCCGTGTCGCGGTCCGCCGACGCGCGAATGATCGCAATGACACGGTCGATGTTGTCGACCGCGATCCGCAGACCATCGACGATGTGCTTGCGCTCTTCAGCCTTGCGCAGCAAATAACGCGTGCGCCGACGCAACACGTCGCGTCGGTGGCCGATCCACGCGTCCATCAACTGGCGCAGCGTGAGCGTGCGCGGCTGGCGCTCGTGGATCGCGAGGTTGATGATCGAATAGGTGTTCTGGAGCGGCGTGTACTTGAAGAGCTGGTTCAGGATGACCTGCTCGTCCTCGCCCTTCTTCAGCTTGATCGCAAGCCGGATCCCGTCGCGGTCGGAATAGTCGGTGACGTCGGCGATGCCGGTAATGCGCCCGTCCTTCACGACCTGGACGATCTTCGCGATGATGCCCGTGTCATTGCCGCCTTTGCGGGTCTGGTACGGGATCTCGGTGAAGATGATCTGAGTGCGGCCCGCGACCTCTTCGAGGTGGTGCTTGGCCCGGACCTTGATGAGCCCGCGGCCCGTCGTATAGGCCTGGAGGATCCCGCTGCGGCCCATGATGATGCCGCCTGTCGGGAAGTCCGGGCCTTTGACGTGCTCGAGCAGCGTTTTGTCGCCGACCTCAGGGTCGTCGAGGATCGCGATCAGACCGCCCGCGATCTCGCGCAGGTTGTGCGGCGGCAAGCTGCACGCCATGCCGACGGCGATGCCCTCGGAGCCATTGCAGAGCAGGTTCGGGAAGCGCGAAGGCAACACGACCGGCTGCAGCCGCGTGTCGTCGTAGTTCGGCTCGAGGTCGACGGTCTCCTTCTCGAGGTCCGCGAGCAGCTCCATCGAGGGGCCCGCCATGCGGCACTCCGTGTATCGCATCGCCGCGGGCGGGTCGCCGTCGATCGAGCCGAAGTTTCCTTGCCCGTCGATCAACGGATAGCGCAGCGAGAAGTCCTGCGCGAGGCGCACGAGCGTCGGGTAGATGACCGATTCGCCGTGCGGGTGGTAGTTGCCCGACGTGTCACCAGCGATCTTGGCGCACTTGCGATACTTCGCGCGCGGACCGAGGTTGAGGTCGTTCATCGCGACCAGGATCCGCCGCTGCGAAGGTTTGAGCCCGTCGCGCGCGTCGGGGAGCGCGCGCGCGTGAATGACGGACAGCGCGTACGTGAGGTACGACTCCTTCATCTCGCGCTCGATCGAGCGCGGGATCGTGTTCCCAAGGGGGCTGTCAGTGGTCGAATCGGTCATAGGGAGGCGAATTCAAACGGAGCGCACGCTTCGCTCGCGCTGCAGAGCTACGAGGAAGAGGTACGGAGCGCGCGGAGCGCGAGCTCGGCAGCGGTGACGAGACCGAACTCGGTCGCGATCACCCCGGCGTGCTCGAGGGGCACGGCTTCGTACGCCTGGGACGCGATCGTCACGCCCACGGGCGGGCGCTCCCAAAGGAGCCAAGGTTCGCCCTCGCACCAGCTAGGGAGCATCAGCTCGCCGCCAGGCACGAGTTTGTCAGAGGTCGCGAGCACAGCGGAGCTGACCTCGGCGCGCCGCGCTTCTTCGAGCAGCACACGCGTGCCAACCCGCGCGACGAACGCGCGCGCGCCGATCGCGTCGGTGCCGATCCAGACGCGGTCCGCGCGTCGAACCGCGTCGGGGACCGCGGCGTCGTAGATGAAGCGCACGGGGAGCCCCGCCGCGACGAGGCGCCGCGCGAGGCGTCGGCCGCCGAGGTCGGGGCCGCCCTCGCTGACGACCGCCTCCGGCGCGAGGCCGGCGCGATGGGCGGCTTCGAGCGTGCGGGCGACGGTCTCGGACCACCCGTGCACGACGACCACCTCGCCCCGCTCCAGCGCGTCGGGCCCGCTGAGGAACGGCGCCGCGACCCGGCCTCGGTCGGGCAATCGCACGCCAGCTCCGAGCGGCACGCCGTCCCAGGTCGCCTCGGTCTCCTCGGCGACACGGTCCTCACACCAGAGCGCGAGCTCTTCGAGCAGCGTCTCGCAGACGTCGGCGTGCGCGCCCTCGGCCGCGCGCGCCGCGGCGCTCAGCGCGGCGCGCAGGCCCAGCACCGGGCCGCGCCAGCCGTGCCCTGCCCAAACGGCCTCGAGCTCCCGCTCGAGGGCCGCGACGAGCCCACCCGCGTGCGAGCGCTCGACCGACGCGCCGCATTCGCTCAACCACGCGTGCGCCGACCGCGCGACGCGGCGCGCGACCTCGTCCGCGCCGCTCGACCGGTCCTCGGCGAGGCTCGCGAGCTGCTCGGCGAGCAGACCGCTCGGGTCGTCCAAGGCGGCGGCCGCCGCCTGCCCCGCGTCCGACACGGGAACAAAGGCGCGCAGCTCATCCGCCGGGCTCCAGCGGAACGTGGGCATAGTGTCCGAGGGTGCGTCCATCGGGAGTAGGGCCAAGATTCTCGCCGTTCCGGGGGCGCGAGTCCACCGCGGGCGATCCTATATGCGGGCGAGCGCCAGGGGAGGCCCCCTGCAGCGCGCCGCACCCTCCCTACGATGAGCGCTGATTCGACCCCCGAGCCCCCCCCCAGCACGGCAGCGAACAGCGCTGCCGGTCGGCCCGCGGCCACCCCGCCCCTCGCCCGCGCGTTGGGCCGCGTCCCGAGCGGCCTGTTCATCGTCGCGACGACGCTCCAGGACCGCCCGATCGGCTTCGTGGCCTCGTTCGTCCAGCAGGTGGGGTTTGTGCCGCCGACGGTGATGGTCGCGATCGGCCAGGACCGCGATCACCTCAGAGGCGTGCGGGCTTCCGGCCGCTTCACCGTGTCGGTATTGGGCGAGGCGGACAGAGCGCTGATGAAGCCGTTCTTCAAGGCCCCGCCGACCGGGACCGCCTTCGACCTGGTCGAGACTGCCGCGACAGAGCGCGGCGGCCTCGTGCTGTCCGGCGCGCTCGCGTGGCTCGACTGCAAGCTGAGCGGTGAACACGCGGTCGGTGACCACGTCGTGATCTTCGGCCACGTCGAAGACGGCAGCTGCGCGAAGGACGGCGAGCCGCTCGTACACGTCCGCAAGAACGGGCTCGGCTACTGACCGTTGCCGGCGGCGCGCAGGATGGCGTCTCCATACTGCGTCCGGAGGCGCGGGTCGACCGAGCGCAGCGCGCGCTCGGCCGCGTCGGCGTCCCCCCGTCGTGCGCTGCGGAGCGCGTCGGTGACCGGGCCGAGGTCGCGCTCGCCGCGCTGGGCGGCGAGGGCCGCAAGGGCAAACGCGCGGTCGAGCGCCGGGTCCCGCTCGCGCGATGCCGAGCCGTCCGCAGCGTTGTCCGCCGAGCTCAACGCGGGGCCCTCCGCCGCGAGGACGCCGAGCTGCGCCTCCAACGCCGCGCCGAGCACCCGCGCGCTCGCGCCTTCGTCGAAGCCCCGCGCGGTCTCCAACACGAGCCTCAATTCGACCTCTTCGGGCTCATTCAAGGCTTCGGGTGCGACCCGCGCGGCCAGCTCGGAAGCGCGCTCGAAGCGGCCGAGCGCCAGCGCGGCGCCGACGCGATCCAAGGGCAAGCGCTGCACCAAGTCGCGCGTCTCGACGCCGATCGCGGCCAGCGCGAGCCCTGCGCCGAGCGCCCCCATCGCGGCGACGCGGCGCTTGAACCGCAGGGCGCGCTGGGGATACGCGAGCGCCTCCGCGAGGAACGCGACGCGACGCGCGGACGAGAGGTGCCGCCAGCCGCCGCGTTCCCAGTTCCCGTCCACCTGCCGCAGCGCGCTTGCGAGCGCGGCGCTGTCACCCGTCAGCTCCGCACAGTAGAGGTCCGCGTCGAGCTCGAGCCGGCGCGAGAGCCAGCCGAACCAGAGCGCCCCGAGCCCGAGCAGCGCGGCGGAGACGCCGAGCATCGCGCCGACCAGCGTCGCGCCGTCCAACGGGTCGAAGACCGGGACGACGTGCACGAGCGCGAGATCGACGCCCAGGACGATCGCGAGGGCCCACGACATCAGGATCCAAACGTGTCGACGGCGGGCGTGCCCGATCTCGTGCCCGACGACCGCGACCAGCTCGCGCGGCCCAAGGATCGCGAGGAGCTCATCGGTGAAGAGCACGAGCCGCCCCCACGGCACGAAGCCGACGACGGCGGCATTGGCCATCGACCCGCCGGTGCGCCAGACGAGCCACTCCGAGGGCCGGAACCGCGCGCGCGCCCCGACGAGCTCCAAGAGCCGCCGCGCCGGGCCCTCCGGCACTGGCACCGTGTCCCAGACGTGGCGCAACAGAAAAGGCAACAGGAGCGCGACGAGCGCTAGCGCGAGGACGGCGAAGAGGCTCTGCGCGAGGCCGACGTTCTCGAGCCAAGCGCGCGCGACCGGGTGCGCGGCGACGAGCCACGCGGCGCCGAGGTACACGAGGACCGGCGCGAGGACGAGCAAGAACCCGCGCACCTGAAACGCGAACTTGCTGCGCTGCGCGACGCCAGGGCGGGTGTGGGAGCGCACTTCGGCGTCGAGCGCCAGCACCTGAAAGCCGACAAAGGGCGCGAGCGAGAGGAGGATCGCCGGCTCGGGCCACGCGAACGCGTCGAAGCGCGCGCCGGTCCAGCGCTCGACGCTCGCGACCCAGCCACAGCCGAGCACCGCGCCCGCAAACGCGAGGGCGCCCGATGCGCGCAGCGGCCGCGCCCAGCGCTCGGCCGCATGGAAGGCGCCGCGCATGGCAAGCGCACGCACCCGCCAGGCCAGGAGGTAGGGCAACCCCGCAAAGACCGGCACCGCCCAAGGCGCCTCCCACCCCGAGCCGAGGTCGGCCTCGCCCAGGGCTTGCACCAGCACGGCGAGGAGGAGCGGGAGGACCGAGGTCATCGGGCGGCAATCTTGGCCCTGGAAGGGCCGGGATGGAACCTCTACTCGCCGAGAGCTGGCGCTGGGCAGCCTGCGGCGCAGGCTCCGTGGCGGTCCTTCCGACTCCTGGGGCAGGTGAGTCCCCGTTTAGGATCAGCGGGTGCCCCTGCAATCACCTCCTGCACCCCCGGTCGACCCCGCGCGCCGCGCCCCGGTCGGCGCCCCATTGTTCGCGGCGGTCGTCGCGGCGCTCGCAGTGCTCGCGTGGCACGCCTGGTACCACATGCCGTTCCTGGCGGACGACGCGCTGATCTCGCTCGTCTACGCGGAGCGGCTGGTCGCGGGGCTCGGGCTCACTTGGTCCGACGGGGCGCGGGTCGAGGGCTACTCGAACCTCCTGTGGGTGCTCGGCTGCGCGGGCCTCGGCGCCCTCGGCATGAACCTGATCGTCGCGGCGCGCCTCCTCGGAGTCGCGGCCACGGTCGCGGTGATCCTCGCCTGCGCGCGGCTCGCGCTGCGCCTGCGAGGTCCATTCGACGGCGCCCCTGCGGCGGGCCGCGCCGCGATCGCGACCTTTGGCGCCGGCGCGCTCTTCGCGGCCTCGGGCACGGTCGCCGTGTGGGCCATCGGCGGGCTCGAGCAGCCGCTCGTCGCGGCGCTGCTCGCGTGGTCGATCGTGCTCGCGTCGAAGCTCGCTGAGGCCGTGCCCGAGCCGCACGGGGCGCCCAGAGGCCCTGAGCGCGCGCGCGCCGGCGCCCCGCTCGGGGTCTTGCTCGGGCTCCTGTGCCTCACGCGCCCCGACGCGCCGCTCTTCGTCGCAGCGATCGTGCTCGGGCTCGTCCAAGGCCGGCCGCGGGCCTGGCGCGCGGCGCTCACCGCTGGCGCGCTCGCTGCGCTCTTTGTCGGCGCACAGCTCGCGTTTCGGTGGGTGTACTACGCCGACGTCGTCCCGAACACGGCCTACGCAAAGCTCGTTCTGTCGACGCAGCGGGTGCGAGGCGGCCTCGACTACCTCCGCGGAGGCCTGCTCGATTCGCTCTTCGTCTTCGTCGCGGGCGCGCTCGGCCTATGCGTGACCTTGGCGCGCAAGGCGACCCGCACGCGCGGCTTGATGCTGCTGTATGCGACGGCGCTTTGGTGCGCGTATGTCGTCTACATCGGCGGTGACATCTTCCCCGCCTTCCGGCACCTCTTTGTGCTGCAGGCCTTGGCGGCGCTGGCAGCCGTCGAGCTCTGGCCCTGGATCTGGCCGACGGGCCTGGTTGGCAAGCACAAGCGTCCCTTGGCGGCCCTCGCCACGCTGGGCCTCACTTGCTGCGTGGTCGGCCACGGCCTCAAACAGGCGCTCCTCTCGCCGGCCAACGACCTCGCCAAGTCCGAACGCTGGGAGTGGGACGGCGCCGTGATCGGGCGCATGCTGCACACCGCCTTCGCGGACGAAGCCCCGTTGATCGCCGTAACCGCGGCGGGTTGCCTGCCGTACTTCTCGAAGCTCCCGGCGGTCGACATGCTGGGGTTGAACGATCGACACATCGCGCGCCAGCGCCCCTCGGACTTCGGCAACGGGTACCTCGGGCACGAGCTCGGGGACGGCGCGTACGTCCTCGAGCGCGAGCCCGACCTCATCTTCTTCTGCGGCGCGCTCGGCTCGCCGACGCCGTGTTACCGGAGCGGCAAGGAGCTCGCCGAGGACCCGCGCTTCGCTGCCGAGTACAAGCTGCTGCGCCTCGAGGGCACGACGCCGTACACGGCGCGCGCCCACGTCTGGGCGCGCGCGGCGGCGGGCAAGCTGGCGCCGACGCGCGCGCCCGACGGCGCGACGATCACCGTGCCGGGGTTCCTCTTTGCGGGCCGCGACGCGCCCGTCGCGGCGCTCGACGCAGCGGGGCACATCGGCGTCCAGCTCGCGCCAGGCGAAGAGGCCACCTTCGACGTTCGAGGCGTCACCGCCGGAGATTGGCGCGCGACGCTCACGCAAACAGGCGGCCCAGTCGAGCTCGCGTTGCTCCGGGACGCCGAGGACAGCGTCCACGGCGCCCTCCAGCTCCGCCTGCGCGCCGGGGCCGCCCCTGCGCACGTCACCGAAGTCCGCCTCGAGCGCGCGGCGCGCTGAGCGCGCGCGTCTACGGGGCAAAGTCGATCGCGACGATGTCGAGCGGCTGCAGGATCGGCGCGCTCGACGTCGCGGTGTAGGCCGCGGGGATGAACCCCTCGTTCGGGGTCGGGAAGTCGCTGCCAAACCAAACCTGGTTGTACCCGGCGCGCAGCTCGAGCTCGATCGAGACGCTCGCGCCAGCCGCGACCTCGAGCGCGCCCGTCGCGGCGCCGTTCAGGACGACGCGCGTGGAATAGGGCAAGACGGTCGGCCCGCCGAGCACCACCGCGTGCGGCCGAACGCTGAGCGTCACGCGGCGCGCGCGCGTCGTGAACAGCCAGAGCGACCCTGGCACCGACAAGATGCGCCGGAGGTCGAGCTCGGTCGTGCTGCCGTAGTGCGCCCACGCGCGCCAGTGGAACGGCGCGAGGACGGTCGTCCCTTCGGCCTGGGCCGCGGGGTCGAGCGCCAGGTCCGCGCGGACGTAGACGACCTCGTCCGCGCCCGGGTGGCAACGCCACTCGGGGCCGCTGAGCGCGTCGAGCGTCGCCGGGTCGAAGTAGGGCGAGCCCAAGAGGTTGCGATCGATGGCGACGAGCCCTGGCGCCTCGCGCGCGAGGTCCGCGGCGAGGTCGATGCGCCCGTCCTGGTTCAGCGGATAGACCGCGCGGCTCGTGTGCGACAGGTACGCGAGGTACGAAGGCAAGGAGCCGCCATAGACGACCTCTGGCGCCGCGGAGACAAGCGCGCGGAGGGCCGCGACCTTGTCGCGGATTGCGTGCGACGAGGGCAACGACGTCTGCGGCAACGGCCCGAGCGCGGCCACCAGGAGGAGCGCGACAGCGACCAGCGGCGCGAGCACATGTGCGAACACGCGCAGGGCCTGCGGCACCCGTCCAGCGACGCCTCGCGGCAGCGCGCGGACGGCAGCGACCGACACCGCGCCGACCGCGAGCGCCGCGAACGGCATCAACGCAAACATGTACTGCGGATGGCGCAGGCTGACGAGCAGGCTCGGCGCGAGCGTGACGGGCGCGACCCACCCCAGCAGCGGCGCGTCCCCCATGCGGGCGCGGAGCGCGGCGAGCTCGGCCCGCACGCGCGCGAACGACCCGCAGGCCAAGACCGCGGCGAGCAGCAGCGCGCCGGGCACGACGACGCCGAACAAGACGACCGCGCGCAACGGCGCGATCGGCTCGACGAAACGCCACAGCGCGGCCGGCACCGACGCGAGGTTCCCGAGCAAGTGCGCGCCAATGGCGCGCGGCTGCGTGCGGAGCACGTCGCCGACCGAGTACGCGCCCGGAAAGTCACGGGCCGTGATGTAGGGGAAGTCCGCCCACGGGTCGACGTCGTAGCGCCCATTCACGACCTGCGCAAAGGCGTAGTGCTGCTGCACGGCGAGCCAAGAGCGCCCTGCATTGAAGCGCCAGCTCGAGACGTGGGTCACGACAAACGCCAGCAACGCGAGCTGCGCAGCGATGACCACGCGGGCCTTGGGGCCCCCAAGCAAGCGCTCTGATTGACCTGCCGCCAAGCCCTCGGGCCGGGTGGCAGAGCGCACCGAGCGGGCGCGCCACCGTCGCGCATAGGAGACGACGAGCGCGCAGCCGTAGCCGCCGGCCAGGAGGAATAGCTCGGGCCGCACGAACCCGCCGAGCACGAGGCACAGGAGCGCCGCGATCCGGCTCGATCGCGACAGCATCGCCGCGCTCATCGTCAGCACGAGGCCGAGGTGGAACGCCATCGTTCCGAGCACGAGGTTCGCGTCCGAGACCGCCCAGACGAGCGCGATGAGGAACGAAGCGCGCGGCGCGCGCAGCGCGCGGTTCAGGAGGGCGTAGAGCGCCAGCGTCACCCCGATGGTCAGCACGTAGCGCAACGCGAAGATCGCGGCCGGGAGCGCGAGCGCCGCCACGAACGGCGCATAGAGCAGGCTGTAGAGCGGGCCGTACTCGATGCTCTGTAGCCCCCCCACGCCGGTCACGAGCCGCTTCGCGTGCAGCGCATAGAAGTTCAGCTCGTCCCAGACCGGCAGGTCCATCGTTCGGTGGACCGGATAGAGGCACCACGCCTGAACGAGCGCGAGGCCCGCCGGCCAAGCGATGCGCGCGAAGCCGCGCGAGTGTGCAGGGGTCGTCATGGCGCCTTCGAACGGAGCGAGATCATAGCGGCCCGAGCGCGAGACACCTCAGGCACCGTTGCGCGCAGGAGCATTGCTCGCGGCGTCTGCGGCGTGCTCTACTCGCGGCGCGCACGCGCAGGGGTCCACGGGGCCCGTCGCGCGCCCACGCCATGCCGACGCCCCACTCGGACCCTCGCCGTCGCTTCACGCTGCGCCTCGTTGCGGCTTGGGCGACGCTCGCGCTCGCCCTGGTCGCGGCTGCGCTCTGGGCGTGCGACGGGCGCCTGATCTACTCGCTCGACGACCCGTACATCCACCTGTCGGTCGCGGAGTCGATCCTGGCCGGCGGCTATGGCGTCAACCCCGGCGAGTACGCAGCGCCGAGCTCGTCGATCCTCTACCCGTTGCTGCTCGTGCCGACCGAGCTCATGGGCCTCGGCCGCGCGGGGCCGCTCATCGTCAACTTGCTGGCGGCGCTCGCTACGGTGCTCGTCATCGGGCGCTTCCTGGCAGAGCGAGTCCTGCCCGAGCGCGCGCTCGACTCGACCGCGCGCACGATCGGCTCGGTGTTGCTGGGCCTCGCGTGCTGCGTCGCGCTCAACTCGTGGGGGCTCGTGATGACCGGGATGGAGCACTCCCTGCACGTCCTCGCGTGCGTGGTCGTCGTGTGGCGCCTCTCCGCGGCGGCGACGCGCGACGGGCGGCTCGACCCGACCCTGATCGCGGCGACGGTCGCGCTGCCATTGATCCGCTTCGAGGGCCTCGCGCTCGCGTTGGCCGTGGTCGGGGGCATGCTCTACCTGCGGCGCTTCGCGGCCGCGGCGCTGACGCTCGCTCTGGTCGGCGCCGGCCTCGCCGCATGGGTCGGCTTCACGGCGTCGGTCGGGTTGCCGTGGCTCCCGAGCTCAGTCCTGACCAAGTCTGAGTTCGCGGCGCGTGTCCTCGAGCAGCAGGGCTCGGGGGCGCTGGTGCGGACCATCGGCGCCAACCTGAAGGCCTCGCTGACCGAGCGCCCGGGCACGCTGCTGGTGTTGGGCGCGATCGTCGCTGCGCTCGCGGGCGCGCGCGCCACGCGCAAGGCGGACGGAGGCAGCGATGTCGTGTGCGGCGTGGCCGCGGTCTGCGTCGCGCTCGCGCACGTGACCTTCGGCCGCTATGGCTGGTTCTCGCGCTACGAGGTGTATGCGATCGGCTTCGTGCTGCTCTGCCTCCTGCGCCTCGCTCGCGCCGGCCTGCAACGCTCCGACGCCCGGGCTGCTGCAGCGGCGGCGCTCCTGCTCATCGGGGCGCCTTACGTCATCGACACGCTGCGTACGCCGTGGGCCTGCCGCGGCACCTACGACCAGCAGTACCAGCTGCACCGCTTCGTGGTCGAGCGCTGGCAGCGCCCCATCGCGGCCAACGATCTCGGCTGGCTCACGTATCAGAACCCGGACTACGTGCTCGATCTGTGGGGGCTCGGCTCCGAGGACGCGCGGCGTATGGCCAGGCGCGAGGGCCTGAACGCCACGAACATCGCGGGCCTCGTCCGCGAGCGTGGGATCGACCTCGCCATCGTCTATCACCGCTCGCTGTTCGACGCGACGCCCGAGGGTTGGACCCGGGTGGGCCTGCTGCGCAGCAAGACCGTCACGGGAGCGGACAATCAGGTCGGGCTCTTCGCAACCTCGGATGCCGTCGTCGCAGAGCTACGGCGGCTGCTCGTCGCGTTCCAAGGGTCGCTGCCTTGGCGGGTCACGCTCGAGGTCGACCCTGGCTGAGGACGAGCGGCGCCGGCGGCGGGGTTCGCGTTCCAACGCGCAAAGCGCGGGACCCCCACGAGGGGACCCCGCGCTTCGCGGTCAAGCGGACGCGGCGCGTGTCACTCGAACGTGACCGTGAGGCCGCGCGTGAAGTTCGACGAGCCCTGCTCGCGGTGCATGAACTGGAAGTTCCAGGTCTGCCCTGCCTGCGCCGCAACGACGCCGCCCTGGACCGGCAGCGCGCTCAGGTCGAGCGAGCGCGTCACGCGACCGTTCGCATCCGCGACAAACACCCCGGGGACGCGCGCAAAGTTCGCGCCCAGGAGCAAGTTTCCGTTCGAGTTACCCGGGTTGGGCGTGAAGCCCTGGGTCCGACTCGCGAGGAAGATGCCAAAGTGACCGACGGGCAAGTTGTACGCCTCGAGCGTCAGCTCGCTCTCCGAGGCGAAGCTCGTGCCGAGGCCGCGCAGCTGCCCGACCAGCCCCGCGCTGTTCGGCACCGCGGTGCCGTAGGCGTCGCCGACGATCCGGGGCGACTGCGGGAAGTTCTCGTTGGTCGCGTTCGGGTTGGTCGGTCGCGTCAGGTGGACCTTGTCCACCTTGAAGCCGTTCGAGCGCGCCGAGAACTGGAGGCGGTGCATGCCGGTGCTCAGCCAGTAGGTCGCCTGCGGGTAGCCGGAGTGCTCCGTGCGGGCCTCCCAGGACCAGTGCCCGACGTACGGCAGGCTCGTGTAGCCGTTCGAGAAGACCTTCTCCCACGGGCCGTTGTCCATCTTCACCCAGATGTCGTTCGCCTCTGTGGGATTGGGATGGTCGTGACGGTTACGCAGGTTCAGCGTGTAGGTCCCCTGGGTGGAGATCAGGATGTCGAAGTTGATCAGACCCTGGACCCCGGGCTGCTGGAACAGGTCCGGGCCGTTCCAAACGTAGTAGCTCTCGCCGGTGAAGCCGGGCGTCGAGGTGCTCTCAGCCCAGCCCGCGGGCGGGTTCGACTCCATGTGGATCGAAACGATGCCGTTCTGCTCGACGAAGACGCCGCCGTCAGCGAGGGCGGCGGGTGTAGCGACAGCAGCGAGCAGACCGAGCGCGAGCAGTTGACGGCCAGTTTGAAGCATGAGTTGGCTCATTGAGGTTGGTCGTTTGGAGTCCGGCTCCGTGGTTGGAGCCGGCAGTGATCGGGAGAGAGAGAGTCGTTGGCGAGCCCTGCGAGGGCCCGGTCGGAGCCGTTTGGCCCGCACCCTCGCGGGGGCGCGCCTGCGGTAGAAGCGTCTTTGGATGCGCTCCGCCGCTGCTCCGATCACAGCGAGTGCGTCTTCCTGTTTTCGCCCGCCGCGACGCCAAAAGATGAGGCTTTCTCGACCAGTCTCGTGGTGGCGCTCGGGCGCGCTCGATCTGGGAGCAGCGCCATGCCGCGCGCGCCGTGGACCTGCTCCTGCTGGGTCCCCGGCGCGCGTCGTCAGGCGCGCTCGTCGTCGAGCGCCGGAGAGCCTGAATGAAGTCCGCGCGGCGTGCATGTCCGCGGCGTGTCCTCTGGCTCGATTGCCCGTCCGACCGCCCGCCGCGCCGTCACCAGCGAGGGTCGGGGCCTCAAGGGATCTCGATCTGCGGTCGAACACTCGCTCCGGAGCCCCCCTTTGCGACACGAACTCGAGCGCCCGATCACCCTCGTCCCGCGCCAGGCCACAGCGCCGCCTCCGCGCGGGGCCACGCAACCAGGCACGGGTCACGCGACCTCCGGTGGCGCGGCCGGCGACCGCGAGGTGTGGGTCGCGGAGCCCAAGCGCACCCCCGGGGCGCTGCCGCCGCTTGAGGCCCACCCGCTGGGGGCCACGCGTCAAGAGGCTCGCAACGACCGCGAACACGCGCTCCACGCGCGCTTCAGTGCCCTCGAACGATCCCGGCTGGAGTCGTGGCCGCGGGCCGCGGCCTGGTCCGCATGCGGCCGCGTCACGCGACGCCTGATGCGTCGACCGCCGCCCACGCTCCGGCACGCGACGGGCCTGCGTCTCCTGAACCTCGGGTGCGGCGAGCGCTTCCTGCCCGGCTGGGTGAACGCCGACTACTTCAAGCCGCAGCAGTGGCTGCGCGGCCGCCGCAAGCCGGACTGGATCGTCGACGTGACGGCGCCGCTGCCGGCGCCGAGCGGCACGTTCGACGGTGTGCTGCTCGAGCACGTCAACGAGCACCTGACGTACAGCGCGAACCTGCGGCTCCTGCGCGAGGTCGCGCGGATCCTGCGGCCGGGCGGCACGCTGCGCGTCGTCGTTCCGGCGCTGGAGCGCTACCTCGAGTGGCCCGAGGCGCGCCTGCGAGAGCCGAAGCTCGCCCGCTTCGCGAGCCTACCCGAGGCGCTCTCGTCGCTCACGCAGAACCACCAGCATCGCTCGGTGTGGGACACAGCGCTCATGTGCGAGACGCTGACCGCGCTCGGGTTCGTGAATGTCAGGAGCTGCGCGCACCGGGACTCTGAGTGCGCCGCGCTGGCGGCCGAAGCCGAGAGCCACGCTTGGGAGAGCGTTCAGGTCGAGGCCGACGCGCCTGGTTGACGAGGCGTTCGAGAGGGAGGCGCCCAGGGGAGATCGAGGGTGCGCGCGACCGATGGCGGACGCTCCCTCTCGACCCGGAGCTCCCGCGCGCACACATGTCGCCCATGATCACACTTCAACGGCGCTCCGTAGGGACGTCGCTCTGCGCCACGTTGCAGCCCGTCGCTTTGCGCGCGGCCGTACGGCACGGAATCCCGGGCTGATCGATGTGGACGGAGGTTGTACCGCGCGCCGTGAGCGGCGATAGTCCGCCGCGTGCCGACGAACTTCGACGCCCTGTCCCTCTCCGAGGCGCTCCTGGCCGTCGTCGCAGAGCTCGGCTACACGCAGCCCACGCCGATCCAAGCCGCGGGCATCCCTGCGCTGCTCGCCGGCCGAGACCTGATCGGTCAGTCCAAGACGGGCAGCGGCAAGACCGCGGCGTTCACGCTGCCGATCCTGCAGCGGATCGAGCTCGCAGAGCGCGCGCTGCAGGCGCTCGTTCTGTGCCCGACGCGTGAGCTCTGCGCGCAGGTGGCGCGCGAGGCGCGCAAGCTGGGACGCGCGCACGCGGGGCTCACGGTCCTCGAGCTCACCGGCGGGCAGCCGGCGCGGCCGCAGCGCGAGGCGCTGCAGCGCGGCGTACACATCGCGGTCGGGACGCCCGGCCGCGTGCTCGACCACTTGCAGCGCCACGCGCTCGATCCGCGCCAGCTCAAGTTCGTCGTGCTCGACGAGGCCGACCGCATGCTCGACATGGGCTTCGGCGAGGGCGTCGGCCGCATCCTCCGCGCGCTCCCGAGGGCGCGCCAAACGGCGCTCTTCTCGGCGACGTTCCCGCCCTCGATCGAGGTGATGAGCGCGGAGTACCAGCGCGACGCCGTGCGCGTCACGATCGAGGCGCCCGCAGAGGCCACGCTGGCGATCGACGAGCTGCAGCTCGTCGCGCGGCCCGAGGAGCGGCTGCGCGCGCTGTGCGTCGTGCTGGAGCGCTTCCCGCACGAGTCGGCGCTGGTGTTCTGCAACTTCAAAGCGACGGTCGCGGAGGTCGCGCGGACGCTCGGCGCAGCGGGGCTCAGCGTCGATCGCTTGGACGGCGACCTCGAGCAGTTTCACCGCGACCAGGTCCTCGCGCGCTTCCGCAACCAAAGCGTGCGCGTGCTCGTCGCGACGGACGTCGCGGGCCGCGGCATCGACGTCGACGGCCTGGACCTCGTCGTCAACTACGAGCTGCCGACGCAGCCGGAGGTCTACGTGCACCGCATCGGTCGCACGGGGCGCGCGGGCAAGACGGGCGTCGCGGTCTCGCTGACGTCGGGGCCAAACGACACGCGCATCGCGGCGATCGAGCAGCTCACCGGGCGCACGATCGCGCCGCTCCCGCGCGCCGCGCAGGACGGCGCGGACCTCGACGCGCTGCTCGAGGCCCTCTCCGCGCGCGCAGCGAGCGCGCCGCAGATGACGACGATCTTGATCTCCGGCGGCCGCAAGGACCGCGTGCGCCCGGGGGACATCCTGGGCGCGCTGACGGGCGACGCGGGCGGCCTCGCGGGCGCCCAGGTCGGCAAGATCGAGGTCCAGGACACGCTCTCTTACGTCGCGGTGGCCGCGCGGGTCGGCCAACGCGCCGTCGAGCGCCTGAACGCCGGCCGGATCAAAGGCAAGCGCTTCCGCGCGACGCTGATCCGCGGCCTGCACGAATGAGCAGGGCCGATGAGCAGGGCCGGCGCTGGGCTGCATTCCGGGCGCGCGGACGGTGACGAGCGCGCCTTGAAGAGGGCAGCGTGTCGTTGCCGCGTGAGCCCTTCGTAGTCAAACCGACCACTGCGAGGTCGAACAGACAACCGAAATGCCCACGCAGGTCGCGCTGGAGCGTCCACGAGGGGGCTCCACGGGGCGCGCAGGGCAGGTGGATCGTTGGCACGCGGCGTGCCATGCAGCGGGCGTCGAGCACAGGCCCCCGGGGCCTTGTGCCGCTCCGATCCACCCACCCACACAGGTCATGTCCCAACGTCCTCCCTGGCTCACGCTCGCGCTCGTCGTCGGCGGCGCCACGTTCCTCCTCGGCTTCTTCGGACGTGAGGTGTATCGCCAAGCGCCGCCCATCCCAGACCGTGTCGTCACGACGACCGGCGACGAGCTCGCCACCCGCGCGTCGATCCTCGATGGCCAACAGGTCTGGCAGAGCATCGGCGGCCAGCAGATCGGCTCCGTCTGGGGTCACGGCGCATATCAGGCACCGGATTGGTCCGCCGACTGGCTGCACCGAGAGGTCCTCGCGCTGCGCGACGTATGGGCGGTGGCCGAGCGCGGTGTGACGTTTGCCGAGCTCGACATCGCCCAGCAGGACGAGCTCGCGAGCCGTGTCAAGCGCGAGATGCGTCGCAACACGTTCGACGTGGAGACGGGCGCGCTGACCATCAGCCCCGAGCGCGCGCTCGCGATGCAACACGTCGCGTCACACTATCGCGCGCTGTTCGGCGGCGACCCGGCGTTGGCGGATCTGCGCGAGAGCTATGCGCTGCACAACGAGGCAGTCAAGGACCCTGCGCGCCTCGATGCGCTCATGGACTTCTTCGGCTGGACAGCATGGTCGTGCGTCACAGAGCGCCCGGGCCTCTCGTACAGCTACACCAGCAACTGGCCGCACGAGCCGCTCGTCGGCAACACGCCGACCGCGGCAAACGTCGTATGGTCGCTCGTATCGATCCTGCTCCTGCTGGCCGCCGTCGGCGCGCTCGTCTGGTATCACGCCGCGAAACGCGCGGAAGAGGCTGACCCAGTCCCGCCGCCCATCGACCCGTTGCGCCACATGTCGCTGACGCCGTCCATGCGCGCGACGGGCAAGTACGGCGCCATCGCGCTGGCGCTGTTCGTCGTGCAGGTGGCGCTGGGCGCGCTCCTCGCGCACTACACCGTCGAAGGGGACTCGTTCTACGGCCTCCCTATCGCCGACTTCCTGCCCTACGCGATCGTACGGACATGGCACCTGCAGACGGCGATGTTCTGGATCGCGACGGCGTTCCTGGCCGCAGGGCTCTTCCTGGCGCCGCTCATCGGCGGGCACGAGCCCAAGCTCCAGCGCCTCGGTGTCAACGTGCTCTTTGGCGCGCTCGTGCTGGTCGTCGTCGGGTCCCTCACTGGCGAGTGGTTCTCGGTTCACCAGATGATGGGGCTCGACGCGGGCTTCTGGTTTGGGCATCAAGGCTACGAGTACGTTGACCTGGGCCGTGCGTGGCAAATCGCGCTGTACGTGGGTCTGATCCTGTGGCTCGTGCTGATGTTGCGCGGCATCGCGCCGGCCTTGCGCCGCGGCAGCGAGAGCCGCGGCCTCGTCACGCTCTTTGCGGGGTCGGTCGTTGCGATCGGGCTCCTGTATGGCGCAGGCTTCCTGTACGGAGCGCGCAGCCACTTGGCCGTCGCCGAGTACTGGCGCTGGTGGGTGGTCCACCTTTGGGTCGAGGGGTTCTTCGAGGTCTTCGCGACCGCAGCGCTCTCCTTCCTGTTCAGCCGCCTCGGCTTGATCTCCTTCAAGGTCGCGGCGCGCGCGTCGGTCGCGGCGACGGCGATCTTCCTCGTCGGCGGCATCCCCGGCACGTTCCACCACCTCTACTTCAGCGGGACCCCGGTCTCGATTACGGCGATCGGCGCGATGTTCAGCGCGCTCGAGGTCGTGCCTCTCGTCCTCGTTGGCTACGAAGCGCTCAAAACCCTGCGCATGGAGCGGCGCGCGGCGTGGATGAGGCGCTATCGCTGGCCCATTCGCTTCTTCGTTGGGGTCGCGTTCTGGAACCTCGTCGGAGCAGGCCTCTTCGGCTTCCTCATCAATCCGCCGATCGCGCTGTACTTCATGCAGGGCCTCAACACGACGCCCGTTCACGCGCACACAGCGCTCTTCGGGGTGTACGGGCTCTTGTCGATCGGCTTGATCTTGATGCTCTTCCGCCGCCTCGCGGGCGACGAGCCCTGGCGCGAGCGCATGCTCGGCTACTCGTTCTGGGCGATGAACATCGGCCTGGGGCTCATGGTGGCGTTGAGCCTCTTGCCCATCGGGCTCATGCAGACGTTTGCGAGCGTCGACGTCGGGCTATGGTATGCCCGCAGCGCGGACTTCTTGCAGCTCCCGGTCGTCGAGCTCCTGCGCTGGCTGCGCATCGTCGGCGACACAGTCTTCCTCTCGGGGGTCGCAGCGCTCGTCTGGTTCTGCCTCGGCCTGAGGTTCGGCTGGTCGTATCAACGCAGGTCCGACCTGATCCAAGCCGACATGCCGCAAGTGACCGAGGGGTGACGGGCGCGCTGGACCAATGGCTCGGGGCGTGAAGGGTGATCCTTGATCCTTCTCGTCCTGAGGCGGGCAGCCCTGCGGCGGGCGCTCAGAGCGGCGAGGTGTCAGAATCAGCGCGGACGGCGCAACGATCCGGACCTCCCTGCAAGCAGAGGGGTGACCCCGCCGACGACCCCGTCTTCGAGACCTCGCTATGCGCCAACTCCGCTTCGCTCCCCCGCTCGCCGTCCTCCTCTGCGCCGCCCTCGCAGCGCCGTCCGCCGCTGGGCAAGTGCTCTCCAGCCAATCCTGGGTGCAAGGGGCCGCCGGCTCGAACTTCGGCCTCGCGTTCACGGACCTCGACGTCGAAGCAGGCGCGCTCAGCGCTTGGTGCGACTACCAAGGCCTCCTCGGCGACCTCGTCGCGGTGGAGGTCCGGACACCGCATGGCGCCGTGCTGGGCACGGTCGGCTTCGACGGCCTGCGCGCCGGCTTTGCGTCCGGTGTGGTGCAGCTCGCGGGCGCGCCCCTCGACGCCGCTGTGGCCGAGGGCTACGAGCTGCACCTCTGCACGACCGCCTTCCCCCTCGGCGAGATGGCGGGGCTCTTTCACTTCCCCGACCCGGTCATCGAGCTCCGCATCCTCGACTCCGCGCAGGTCGTCGGCTCGATTGGGGCCACCGCCGCGAGCGCGATGCTGCACCTCACGCGCTACGCGAGCGGCCGCGTCATCCTCTCCGGGCAAACGAGCGGGCTCGACCTGCCCTGCACCGGCCTGGAGCTGCGGGGCCCCGCGTGGTTCGGCGAGAACGGCCCGCTCGTCCTGGACCTCGCGCCGTTCGACACGTCGAACCTACCCAGCACGTTCTTCGTCGACCTCCCTGCCGGCACGCTCAGCGCCGATGAGCTGCGCGACTTGGACGAGGGGTTCCAATACCTGCTCCTCCGCACGGCGGCCTTCCCCGACGGTGCGCTCCGGGCGCAGACCGAGCTCGAGTGGTTCGCCGGTGACCACTTCTGCCGGGGCCGGCCGAACTCGACCTCGCAGATCGGCGCCGAGCTCTTTGTCGACGGCAGCCCGCGGATCTCGGACCGCGCGTTGACGTTGCGCGGCGAGTCCTTCCCGGACGGCAGCCTCGTGCTCGCGCTCGCCGGTCGTGGCAGGGGCCATGTCTTCCATCCAGGCGCGAGCCAAGGGATCCTCTGCCTCGGCGGCGCCTCGATCGCGCGCCTCGGCGTGGCGACCGCCGCGGGGGACCCGTTTGCGGGCTTCTTGATGCCGATCGACCTCACCCAGCTTCCGGTCGAGGCCGGCCTCGCCGCAGGCGAATCGCTGCACTTCCAGTGCTGGTACCGCGACGTCCAGGGCGGCGTCCCGGTCTCGAACTTCTCGAGCGCGGTCCGCATCCGGCCGCGTTGAGGCGCCCAGCGCTGAGAGGGCGCCGAGGCCCATGCGCGCTGCGCGCGAAACTCCGGCGACACCCCTTGCGCGACTAGGGGTGCTGCGGCAGGCTGTTGAATCCCTAGCCGAACTAGGCCAACGCCATGCCTGAGCACCCGCCCGACCGCGGCCCCGCGCCGACCTCGACCCCGCCGCCCGCGGGCGAGCGCCTCGAGCTCCCGCAGGGCACGCTGGAGCTCCTGACGCTGCAGGTCCTCGCCGCTGAGCCCCTGCACGGCTACGAGGTCGCGCGTCGCTTGCACTTGCTCAGCGCCGACGTGCTACGCGTCGAAGAGGGCAGCCTCTACCCCGCGCTGCACCGCCTCGAGCGCCAGGGCCTCATCAAAGGGGCCTGGGGGACGTCGAGCACCAAGCGCAGGGTGCGCGTCTATCGCGCGACCGCGGCGGGCCGCCGCGACCTCGCCGCGCGCCGCTCGCGTTGGTCCACGCTCTGCGGCGCCGTCGAGAGTGTCCTGCGGGAGGGGGCCAGCGGGGCATGAGCCGCTCGACGACCACGGGCCTGCGCCGCGCCTTTGGCCTCGCGGAGCTCGAGCGCGAAGTGCGCGAGGAGCTCGCCGCGCACATCGACGAGCTGCGCGACGCCTACCTGGCTGAAGGAAACACACCGGGACGCGCGCGCGCGCTCGCGCTCGACCGGTTCGGTGACGTGGAGTCCCACGTCATCGCCTGCCTCGAAGAGCGCTGGAAGAAGGAACAACCGATGCGAAACACAGTCATCCTGCTGGCCCTCTTGCTCTCTGGCGCGCTCGGGCTCTCTTACGTGCAAGCGCGCAAGGCGCGCGCAGAGGCCGGAGCGGCCGCCGCGCTGGTGGCTGAGACGATCGCGGGCCTCAAGCCGCGCGAGGCGACGTTCACCCCGCTGCAGCCCAGCCCGGTGATCTTCGGGATCGGCGACGAGCTCATCGTTTCCGATGCGCTCGGCAGGCTCTCCGCGCGTGTCCGCGTCGCCGCCGACGGCAAGGTGCTCTTGCCGGAGCTGGGCTGGGTCGAGGCGTTTGGCAAGGAGCGCGCCGCGTTCGAGGCCGAGCTGACCGAGCGCTACCTGGAGTACTTCGAGGACGCGCGCATGCTCGTCGCACCCGCGAGCGCGCTCGTCGAGTGACGGGCGTCAGAACCGTGCGCCGGGAAAGACGAGGCTGAGCTGCGTCCCCGGCACGGGATACTCGAGCTGCGCCCGGTAGAGCAGCGCGTCCGAGAAGTCCCAGCCGAGGCGCGCGCGCACGTGCTCGAGCATCTCGCCGTACCGCGCGAAGCCCGCGAGGCGTTGGTCCGCGACCTCGCCGCGCACACGCTGGACGTCCTCGAGCGGCTCGATGCGGTCGACCTCGCGCAGCGGGTCGTACGGGCAGGCCTGCGCCTCTCCGAAGTTACGGTAGAGGTGCAGCTCAGGCTCGGCGGTCGGCGCGAGGTCCCTGTGCACGATCACGTCGAGGACGCCGTAGCGGCTCGGGAGCTGCAGGAGCTGCGTGAAGAACGTCGCGCCGCCCTGGCTCGCGCGCGGCTCCATGTACGAGAACTCGGCCCGGTTCACCTCGGCGAGCACGAAGTCGGCGGAGGCGTGCGGGCCGAAGCCCGGCGTCCGCAGGATGTACTGGAAGCGGTCGCCGTGGTGCGCGACCTCGAGCTCGGCCGGCAGCCCGTCACAGAACGCGTCGAGGCGCGCCCCGTGCGCCGTGGCGTTGAGCTCGTCGCCCTCGAGGCTCAAGGGATGGCGCTCAGGCCTCGAGTACATCACGCGCTCGGTCACGAACTTGATGCCCGTGCCCGCGCGCAGCGCGATGATCCCGGTGCGCGCCTGGATGCAGCACAGGTCGACGTGTTCGCCGTCGGCCGACGGGTGCAAGATCATCGTCGAGAGGTCGAGGGTGCACGACGCGCCCTCGAGCTCGCTGAGGCCGCGGAAGATCGCCTGCCGGCGCCGCAGCTCGAGCGGTCGCCGCGCCTCAGGCAGCCACGCCACGAGCTGGGCGTCGAGCGCGCTGCGGTCGCCGCCTTCGGTCGCGATCAGCGCCTCGAACGCGTCCAGGGCGTCGTTCGCCGCCTTCAACGTCGCTGCGTCCGCCCCTCGACGCCCCGCGGCACGCACCCAGCGCCGGAGGGGCGCAGGGCCCGGGAGTCGGTACATCGCCGCGAGCGGGCTCGACTCGGAGAGGGCCTTCAGGACCCGGCTCGCCATGGGCACGGGCTGGCCCAGGTGGTCCGCGACGCGCTTGGGGCCGCTGCCCGCGGGCAGGACCTCGGCGTGCAAGGCCGTCAAGCGCTGCAAGAGCCCGCGGCCAACAGCCTCCGCGCGCTGCAACAGCGACAGGGCCTCGTCGCCGTGCTCGTTGGCGAGGGCTGCGGGAGCGTCACCAGGGCACTCGGCGGCGCTGGTGGAGGGTGACTCGTCGGGCATGGGGATCGCAGTGACCGCTAGGCCACAGGAGGCAGTCTATCGACCCCCGCAAGCAATCTCCAGAGAAGTTGCCCGACAACTTGCCTGCGGACTTGCGGAGGGGCCCGAAACCGCTACGCTGCGTCGACATCGGCGCCGGGTCAACTCGCCCAGGCACCGCACCTCGAAAACCACTCTCCGCAGTCAGGTCGCCCTCAACGGGCAACGCACGATGCAGAACCCCCTTCTTCTCCTCGCCGGCGGCGCGCTGCTGGCCCTCCCCGCCAGCGCCCAGGCCACGTTCACGATCATGGGCTCCGGCTTCGCGGCTGACATGAACCCGACGGGCACCGCCGTCGTCGGCAGCGACGGCCAAGGCGCGTTCCTCTGGACCGCCGGCGGCGGGTACGTCCCGCTGGGCCAGTCCGACGCGGTGTCCGTGTCCGATGACGGGACCATCGTCCTCGGCAACATCACCGACGCGAACGGCATGCAGGCGGCGGGCCGCTGGACGCAGGCGACCGGTTGGGTCAGCCTCGGCGGCCTCAACGCGAGCTCCGGCTCGAGCCTGAGCTCGGCCTATGGGATGTCCGGCGACGGCAACCGCGCGACCGGCCTCGGCTGGATCAACGCAGCCCGCGGCGCCGCCTTCGACTGGGACCCGATCAGCGGCATGTCGCAGCTGCCGCAGCTCGGCCCGAACAGCACGCGCGGCAACTGCGTGTCGAACGACGGCACCTGGATCGGCGGCTGGGACGAGGACATGACCGGCCCGCGCCGCGCGGCGGTTTGGGGCCCGGGCGGCGTCGAGCTCCTGCCGCTGGTCGACCCGATCAACAACCCCGAGGGGATCGGCGAGGTCTACGGCCTCAGCACGAACGGCGAGTGGGTCGTCGGCTCGAACCTCGATTCAGGCTTCGTGTGGAGCCAGGCGACCGGCCTCGTCAACTTCGGCCCGCTGCCGAACTGCTGCGGCGGCTTCTTCGACAAGGGCCTCGCCGAGGCCGTTTCGGACAACGGCCAGCGCGTCGTCGGCCGCTTCGGGTCCGGCCCGTTCAGCTTCATCGGCACGATCTGGAGCCCGACGTCGGGCTATGAGCGCATCGAGGACGTCCTCACGGCGGCCGGCGCGAACCTCAACGGGTTCACGATCACGAGCGCGGTCGACCTGAGCCCGGACGGTCGCATCATCCTCGGCTCGGCGGTCCCGCCCGGCAGCTTCCAGACGCAGTGGTTCATCGCCACCCTCGACACGAACCTCGGCACCAGCTACTGCACGCCGGCGGTCGCGAACTCGACGGGCAGCCCGGCCACGATCTCCGCGGGCGGCAGCGCGTTCGTCGCCGACAACAACTTCTCGCTGACGGCGAGCGGCTTGCCGACGAACTCGTTCGGCTACTTCCTGAACTCGCTGACGACGATCAACACCCCGATGGCTGGCGGCTCGCAAGGCACGCTCTGCCTCGGTGGTACGGTCGGGCGCCACAACACGCAGGTCCAGAACTCGGGCCTGACGGGCAGCATCTCGATCGCCGTTGACCTGACGAACCTGCCGCAGCCGAGCGGCGGCGTCGCCGTGATGGCGGGCGAGACCTGGAACTTCCAGGCGTGGTACCGCGACGCGAACCCGACCGTGACGAGCAACTTCACGGACGCGGTCGCCGTCGACTTCCTGTGACCGACGGACGGACGACCGGCGCGGCCTCGCCGCTGCGCCGGTCGCTCCGTTCACAGCCCGCCCGCTCGCCCACGACGCCGCCCCGACTCACCGCCATGCACACCTGTCACTCTCTCGCCTCGCTCGCCCTCGCAGCATCGGTCTGCGCGCTGCCCGTGTCAGCCCAAGGCCTGCCGCGCGTCGCGATCGCCGCCGCTGAAGCGAACAACCTGCAGGACTGCCGCTACACCGATCTGCAGCAGAAGCTGCAACAGACGGGGCGGTTCGCGGTCGTCGATGTGATCGACGTCAAGACCGTGACGCCGTCGCTGGCGACGCTTCAGGGTTATGCCGCGGTGCTCACCTGGAGCAACGAGCCCTACGAGAACTCCAGCGACCTCGGCGACAAGCTCGCGGACTACGTCGACGGGGGCGGCGGCGTCGTCGTCGCCGGCTTCGCGAACTACACGACGATGCCTGGGCTCTTCCTCACCGGGCGCTGGCTCTCGGGGGGCTACGAGGTCATCGCACACACCGCCGGGCTCCAGCCAGGCACCGCGAACCTCGGCGCTGTGCTGGAGCCGACACACCCGATCGCGCAGAACGTCTCGGTCGTGACAGGCATGTTCATGGGCAGGCCGTTCCTCAACGCGACCTTCGCGCTGACGCAAGGGCGCGTCATCCTCGAATGGGACGACGGGCGCATGCTCGCGGCAGTCTCGGACACGATGCCGCGACGCGTGGACCTCGGGCTGTACCCAGTGGGAACGGACTGCGTCCCGGGCTTCCTCGAAGCGACCTCCGACGGCGCGACATTGATCGCCAACGCGCTGCACTTTGCGGCAACGGGCGGGACGATCGCGACGAGCTACTGCACGGCGGCGACCAACTCCAGCGGCTCCAGCGCGCGGATCCTGGTCAGCGGCTCGGACTTCGTCGCCGACAACGACGTGACGCTGCGCGCGACGGGCTTGCCGCAGAACTCGTTCGGCTTCTTCCTGTGCAGCCAAACGCAAGGGTTCCTGGCGAACCCCGGCGGCAGCCAAGGCAACCTGTGCATCCAAGGCTCGCTCGGGCGCTTTCAGCAGCAGATCCAGAGCTCCGGCTCGACGGGCGTGTTCTCGATCCAGCCGGATCTGACGGCGCTCCCGACGCCGACGGGCACCGTCGCGGGCGCGGTCGGCGAGACCTGGAACTTCCAGGCCTGGTTCCGTGACGCGAACCCCCAACTGACCAGCAATTTCACCGATGGCGCGGCGCTGACGCTGCGCTGAGAGGGGACTCCGATGCAAAGCGACCGCTCACTTCACGTCGCGCGCTCCGTCGCGCTCCTCGGCCTCTGCGCGGCGAGCCCCGCGCTCGCGCAGCTCCGCCCAGCGCTGCAGTTCTCGGAGCGCACCGCGGCCGCTGGCCTCGCGCACGTGTACAGCTGCAGCCCGAGCCTGCAGGGGATGTGCGAGATGACCGGCGCGGTCGCCGTCGGCGACTTCGACGCGGACGGTTGGCCGGACCTCTTTGCGCTCGGGGGCTCGGGCGGCGCGCCGGACGCGCTCTACCTGAACCAACACGACGGCACGTTCGTCGAGCAAGCGGGCGCCTGGGGCGTCGCACGCAGCCACGCAGGCCAAGGCATCGCGATCGGCGACGTCGACGGCAACGGCCTCGACGACATCTTCGTGACGAGCCTCGGCGACCCGACCCTGCCCTCGGTCGGGCGGCACCTCCTGTACCTGAACCTCGGCGGCTCGTTCATCGAGGTCGCGCAGGCCTTCGGCGTCGCGGCCTCGGCGACGCAGGTCCCGGACGGCTTCGGCGCGACGTTCGGTGACTACGACTTGGACGGCGACCTCGACCTGTTCGTCGCGGGTTGGACGAGCGGCGCGACGCTGGCTGCGCCTGGTAACCGATTGTTCCGCAACGACGGCGGCACGTTCACCGATGTGTCCGGCAGCGCGATCCAGATCCCGCTCTCGACGCGCGGCTTCAGCCCGACGTTCGCGGACATGAACGGGGACCGCTACCCCGAGCTCTTGTTGTCGGCGGACTTTGGCACCAGCCGCTACTTTGCGAACCTCGGGAACGGGACGTTCCAGGACATGACCGTCGCGGCGGGCCTGGGCCTCGATGGCAATGGCATGGGCAGCGCGGTCGGCGACGTGGATGGCGACGGCGACCTCGACTGGTACGTGACGTCGATCAAGGGCACGCCGACGCCGAGCATCCCCGGGACGGGCAACAAGCTGTACGAGAACCTCGGCGGGCACCAGTTCCAGGACGTTTCGGTCTCGGCTGGTGTCGACGCAGGGCACTGGGGTTGGGGCGCGGTGGCGCTCGACCTCGACCTGGACGGAGACGTGGACATCGCCGAGGTGAACGGCTTCCCGCAAGGCGGGTACCAGGCGGATCCGACGTGCCTGTGGCGCAACGACGGGCGGCTCGAGTTCACGGAGGTGGGCGCTGTGTGCGGCTTCGGCGTCATCGGTGACCATCGTGGCCTCGTCGCGCTCGACTACGACCGGGACGGCGACATGGACCTCGTGATCGCGGAGTCGCGCGGCTCGGTGCGCTTGTTCCAGAACGACGTGGCGCCGGGACCTGGGGCGGGTTGGTTGCAGGTCGTGCTGGACACGACCGCGCGGCAGGACCTGGCGCCGAGCGGGTTGGGCGCGACGATCGAGGTCGCGACACGTGGCAGGACGTGGAAGCAGACGCTGCACGGCGGCACGTCGTACCTCGGGCGCTCGGAGCTCGTCGCGGCGTTCGGCCTGGGCGCCGCGCGACATGTCGATCGCGTGACGGTGACGTGGAACGACGGCACGACGACGACGGTGCGGAACGTCGCGGCGAACCAGCGCATCACGCTGCAGCCCTGACGGTCGAGGTCGTTGATCCGCTGCGGATCGGGCGCGCTGCGACGGATTGGAGTGACACCTCGCAGCGCGCGCAGCCCGCGGCAAATCAACGGTTCGGCGTGTTCGTACCCGTGTTGATGCCCGCGGACTCCGCGTACTCGCGGCTCGGGTATTGACGCTCGGCGAGCCGCGCGAACCACGCCTCGCACGTCGCGACGCCACCCTCGCGCGGCTCACCCAACAGCCAGTACTCCTCGCGCGTGCCCTGGCCGATCAAGCGCAGCATCGACCCCTGCGTCACATGCCGCGCGATCGCCGCGTTCACGACGACCGTGTAGTCGAGGCGATCGCGGTAGCCGAACGGCTGCGTGCGGTCGAAGAGGAACGGCCCGCCCGCGACCCGCGCCCCTGGGTGCGCCGCGCTCGTCGCAGGCGGGATCCACGGCGCGCCGTTCTCCGGGCCGTCCTCGACCTCCGCACAGAGGACGAGCGGCCGCGCCGCCGGCGCCATGCGCTGCACTGCCTCGAGCGCCAGGAGCGACGCCGCCTGGTGGTGCGCATGCGTCGTCGCCGTCGGCGGATGCACCAACACGAAGTCGTAGCGCCCTTCCGCCAGCCGCACATCGAGCGCGCGCCGCACGGCCGCGAGGTCCCAAACCTGCGCGTCCTCGCCGAGGACCTCAGCCAGGTCGGTCGTGTAGCGATGGTCCTTCTGCCCCAGGTAGTGGAGCGCGCGCAGACCGAGGAGCTGCGCCGCCTCTAGCTGCTCCTCGAAGCGCAGCCGCGGCAGCTCGCGCCGCCCGAGCGCTTCGTCCGTCAGGTCGAGGCCGTGCAGCGCCGCGCCCAAGGTCGCGTACTTGAAGCCGCCCTGGCCGTCCGTGATCGTCAACACCTCGCAGACGCCGCCGAGGTGCCTCGCGGTCTTGAAGAGGACGCCGGCGAACGCGAGCTCGTCGTCCGGGTGCGCGATCACGACGAGCACGCGCGGCGCAGTGGCATGCAACGACGCGCCGTGCGCCGGGACCGCGACGGTCTGCGGGCGCCCGGCCGTGCGCGGCACAGGCGCGGCGCACGCTGCAAGCGAGAGCAGCGCGCAGGCGACACCGACCAGGGCCCTGCCACGCGCGGATCGAACACGACCGACCATCGCCAGAGGTTAGCCGGACACGACGCGGCGCGCGCGTGGGACCACGCGCGCGCCGCTGATTCTTGTCCTCGGGCAGGAGCCTCTGCCCTTGAACGAGCGCCTAGAAGTCGTTCCAGAGGGTCTGGTTCGTCACTTCGTGGTGGTACTGGACCTCCGCGGCCTTGACCCGCGAGCCCAGCGCCTTCGGGCAGCGGTCGGCCGAGTTGATCTTCAGCTCGGCAAAGCGCTCGTGCACCATCTCACCGAAGAGCTCCTTCGTCCACGCGCTCGACTTGAAGATGCGGATCGCGTCGTTGATGTTGCTCGGCAAGAAGCGTGTGCGCGTGCGCTTCGACTCGTCCTTCGGGTCCGCTTGCGGGCCTTCGAGGCCGGTGCGGAAGATCGCGTACAGCGTCTGGTAGATGTTGGCGTCCGGGCCTACCGAGCGGACCTCGACCCGCGCGCTGCGCTCGTTGCCGAGCGGGATGCGGATCATCGAGCCGCGGTCGATCGGGGACACCTTGATCTGGTTCGGCGCCTCGTAGTGCGGGTCGAGGCGGCGATAGGCGTTGACGCTCGGGTTGAGGATCAAGCAGATGTCGGACGCGCTGTTGAGGACGCGATCGATGAAGTCGCGCGCGAGATCAGAGATGCCGTCCTCGCCCTTCTTGTCGTAGAAGATGTTCTTCCCGCCCTTCGAGATGGACAGGTTCGTGTGCGCGCCGCTGCCGTTCACGCCGACGACCGGCTTCGGCAGGAAGGACGCTGTCATGTCCATCCGCGCAGCGACTTGGCGGCACAGCAACTTGTAGAGCTGGTACTGGTCCGCGGCGATCAAGGCCTCGGAGTACTCGAAGTTCATCTCGAACTGGCTAGGCGCCACCTCGGGGTGGTCCTTCTCGTTCGCGAAGCCCATCGCGCGCTGCGCTTCAGCCGCCGCGTCCATGAACAGGCGCAGCGGGTCGCTCGGCAGCGAGTGGTAGTAGCCGCCGATCGACACGTACTCGAAGCCGCCGTTCTCGCGGAAGCGACGCTCGGCGTCACGTCCCTTGAAGAGGAAGCCCTCGATCTCGTTGGCTGCGAAGCACGTGAGCCCCTTCTTCTTGTGCAGCTCGTTGAGGAAGACCTTCAACTGCCCGCGCATGTCGCCCTCGTAGGGCTTGCCGTCGCGCGCGAGCACGTTCCCGAAGACGAGCACCTTGCCCGCCCCGAAGATGTCCGAGGGCAGCCAATAGAAGGCCGGCCAATCGAGGACGAGGCGCAGGTCGCTCTCGGACTGGTCCGAGAAGCCGCGGATCGAGCTGCCGTCGAAGGTCAGGTTGTCGTAGCTCTTCAGCAGGAACTTCTTGTCGTAGTCCAGCATGTGGAGCCGACCCTCGAGGTCGGTGAAGCACACGGTCACCGCCTTGATACGAGACTCCTTCTGCAGGTACTCGATGCGCTCCTCACGCACCTGATCCGGGTCCTGCCGCTCCAGGCGCTGGGCCTTGGCGCGCAGGTTCATCTGCTCGAGCTCGTCGTACGGGATCTCCAGGAAGGTCCGCAGTGAAGTGGTGGGCTGCATGGGGGTGGGTCGTTCGACCCGGCGCTAAAGTTAGCCGACGCCAGAATTAGGCTTACGGTGGCTACGCGAACGCTATCCGTTCGCCAGATAAGGTCAAGCAGCTTGAGTGAAACTTCTAGAATCCGCCGCCGAGCGCCAGGTTCTCATTACGAGACAGCCCCCTCAGTGCGCGCCGAGGGGGACCTCCAGGGTGGCCCCGAGGCGGACAGGCCCGGACAACCAGAGGTCCTGGTCGTCGCCCCCCCCCTTGCCGTCCGCCGCCTGGTGCACCACGAGCACCCCGCCCGGCATGTGCACCCGGACCGGCGCCCCGAGCCCGAGGTGCTCGATCGCCACCGCTGCGATGGCCGCCGCCCCGGTGCCACAGGCCTGGGTCTCGCCGACCCCGCGCTCGAAGACCCGCGCCCGCACGTGGTCCCCGTGGACCTCCGCCACCTCGACGTTGACGCCCGCAGGGAACCGGCCCGTTGCCAGCACGGCCTCCGCGACCGAGGCCAGGGGCACGTCCTCGAGGCGCGCCCCGAGGTGGGAGCCGTCGAGGACCGCGTGCGGATTGCCGACCTGCACGGAGAACGCCGGCACACCGCGCGTGACGCCTGGGAACGGGACAGAGAAGGCCTCGCCGACGGTTGCATGGCCGAGGCGCACGGCGACGACCCACTCGCCGTGTGTGCACGCGGCGCGGCAGTCCAGGGGGCCAGCGTCGGTCTCGACGACAAACGTGAAGACCGGCACCTCCGAGGCCGGCGCGAGCAGGAACCCCTCTGCGAGGTAGCGCGCGAGGCAACGCAGCCCGTTGCCGCACATCTCTGGCCGGGATCCATCACGATTGATGATGACGAGCCGCGCAGCCGCGGCACCCTCGGCCGGCAAGACCAACAGCATCCCGTCCGCGCCAGCCCCAGCGAACGCGCCGCTGGACGCAGCGCAGAGCGCGAGCCCGGAGCCGACCGGGTCAACAGGCGCGCCGCCGGCGCGCGCGTCCCAGAGAACGAAGCGATTGCCGGCCCCGTCGACCTCGAGGATGCGTGCCATCCCGACACTCTCGCCGCTCGAGCCGCCTTCGTCCAGCGCTGATCGAAGCGCACGCAGCGCCCCTGGCCGAATCCAAGGCCAGCAGCTAGCTTCGATGGGGTGCCCCGCTGCCCGCCCCTCCAACGGCTCGCGCCGGCGCTTCTCGTCGGCACGCTCGCGCTCGCGCTCCCGCCCGCCGCGTGGACGCAGAACGATGAGTGCGCGGGCGCCCTGCCGGCGCTCCTTGGCGACACCCCGTTCGAGACGGCCAGCGCGACGGTCAGCCCCGAACCATGGGCTTGGCCCTGCCTCTTCACGACCGGACCGGATGTCTGGTTCGAGTTCATCGCGCCGGAGTCCGGCAGCTATGCGGCGGAGACGTGCGGCGCCGCCCACTTCGACACAGTGCTCGCCGTGTTGCGCGGCGCCTGTGGTGCGCTCTCGATCAACATGTGCTCCGACGATGCGTGCGGCGCGCAGAGCCTCGTGCGCTTCAGCGCGGAGGCCGGTGAGCGCGTGCTGCTCCGCGTCGGCGGGCGAAGCGGGGCGAGCGGACCGGGCACGCTGACGATCCGCAGGAACCTCCCCACGCTGAACCTGGCGAACGGGCACACCTATCAGGTCGTCGGCGGCGAGCGTTCGTGGCACGCGGCGCGGGCGCTCGCGGAGGAGGCCATGCACCTCGGCCGCCGCGGACACTTGGCGACCATCGAGGACGCCGCAGAGAACGCGTTCATCCAGCACACGCTCGACGCGCGGCTGCTCGGCGTGGCGTGGCTCGGCGGGTACCAGGACCGGAACGACCCTACGTACGCCGAGCCGTTCGATGCGTGGCGTTGGGTGACCAACGAGCCCTGGAGCTACACCAACTGGAGCAGCGGCGAGCCGAACAACCAGAACGGGATCGAGGACTTCCTCAGCACCTGGCAGCTCGACGAATGGAACGATGCCCAGCCGGCGCCGGGCGCCGTGCACTCGTTCGTGATCGAGTGGGAGACGGCGGAGGTCGGCGTCGAGTACTGCATGCCCGCGGTGCTCAACTCGACCGGACAGCGCGCGCGCCTCGCCGCGCTCGGCCGCGACGAGGTCGCGCTCGGTGACCTCGCGCTGCGCGCGACGGACATGCCGCCGGGCGCGTTCGGCTCGTTCCTCGTCGGCGGCTCCGCGATCTCGGTGCCCGCGGCGGGCGGCGGCCAGGGCGAGCTCTGCGTCGGCGGCCCGCTGGGTCGCTTTCTCGGGCCAGGCACGGTGCGCCCCGCGGACCCGGGCGGCGTCGCCATGCTGGAGCTCGACCTCGCCCGCATCCCTGGCCCGGGCGGCACATTCGCGGTCCTGCCCGGCCAGACATGGCGCTTCCAGCGTTGGTACCGCGACGCGAACCCGCAGGTGACCTCGAACTTCACCAGCGCCGTCGCCGTGACCTTCCGTTGACGCCCCCCCGCCCGCGATTCGCAGGTCCCGAGAGAATCCCTTGTCCGCGCCCCTAAGTGTGTGATACACACTTAGGTGTTCTCACCCCGGACCCCCGCCGCCATGCCAAGCCACCCCCTCCTCGAGCCGAACGCGCGCCGCGGCGCGACGAACTGCGCGCTGGTGCGTCGCGCGCGCGGCGTCTCGGTCGAAGCGAGGGCAGCCCCGCCGGCGCCGGGACCTGACGAATTGAGCCTACGCGTGCTCGTCGCGGGGCTGTGCCGCACCGATGTCTCGGTCGCGCGCGGCGCGCTCGCCGTGGCCGAGCCGCGGGTCATCGGGCATGAGTGCGCCGCGATCGTCGAGGCCGTCGGGGCCGAGGTCCGCCACGTCGCGCCCGGCGACGTCGTGACCCTCGTCCCGCTCGTCGGCTGCGGCGCGTGCGACACCTGCCGCGCCCACGCGCCGCGCGGCCGGTGGCGGTGCGCTGCGGCGCAGATGTTGGGCGTCGACCGCGACGGCGTCTTCACTGAGCGGCTCGTCGCGCCTGCAGCCTGCGCGGTGCGCGCGCCGGCCGGCGTCGATCCCCGGCGCGTCGCGCTGGTCGAGCCGCTCGCTGCGGTGACCGCAGTGCTCGAGACGGGGCTCCAGCTCGCTGGCTCCATCGGGGTCACGGGCACAGGCCGCATCGCTGAGCTCACGCGCCGCGTCCTCCGCCACGCCGGCATCGAGACCACAGATGAGGGCCCCGCCGACATCGTCATCGAGACCGGCGGCACCCAAGGGGCGCTCGCGCACGCGCTCCAGCGCGCGCGGCGCGGCGGCATCGTGATCCTGAAGTGCCGGCCGCCTACCCCGCTCGCGCTCGACGTCGCGCTCGTCGTACGCCGCGAGCTGCGGCTCATCGGCGCCGCCTACGGTGACTTCGACGCGGCCATGGCCCTCGCCGCGGACCCGAGCCTCCCGCTCGAGGACCTGTTCGGCGCGACGCTGCCATTGACCGAGTTCGAGCGCGCTTGCCGCGACGGCGAGCGGCAGAAGGTCTTCTTCGCCCCGGGGCCATGTGCGGGATAGTCGCTGCGCTCTCCACGCGCGAGCCCGTCTGCTTGGACGCCATGCGACGGGCGCTGGGCGCGCTCGCGCTGCGCGGGCCTGACGGCGAGGGGCTCGCGAGCCTCGCCGGCGGGAGGGTCGCCCTGGGCCACCGCCGGCTCGCCCTCGTCGACCGCGTCGGCGGCGCGCAGCCGCTGGCGAGCGAAGACGGCCAAGTCGTCGCCGTCGTGAACGGCGAGCTCTACGACGAAGGCGATGTGCTCCGGCGGCGCCTCGAAGCGCGCGGCCATCGCTTTGCCACCGGCAGCGACAGCGAGCTGCTCGTGCACCTCTACGCAGCGCGCGGCAGCGAGGCCGTCGCGGAGCTGCGCGGCGAGTTCGCGTTCGCGCTCTTCGACGCTCGCGCAGGCGCGCTGTGGCTCGGGCGCGACCGCTTCGGCGTGAAGCCGCTGGTCTGGGCCGAGACCGCCGCTGGGATCGTCGCGGCGAGCGAGGCCAAGGCGCTCTTCGAGCTGGGCGTCGCGCCTGCCTGGGACGGCGCGAGCTTCATGCACGCGCTGCACCACCAGTACCTGCCGCCGCGCGCCTCGCTCTTCGCGGGCGTCCAGACCCTCGCGCCAGGGACGACGCTGCGCGTCGACCTGCGCGGCCGCCGCCAAGAGCGGCGCTACTGGCGGCTGCCGCTGCTGGCGGGCCCACAGGGGACCCCGAGCTCGAGCAGCTTCGCCGAGCGCGCGCGAGCGCTGCGCGCCGCGCTGGACGAAGCGGTGCGCGTGCGGCTGCGCGGGGACCGCTCGGTCGCGTTCGCGCTGAGCGGCGGGCTGGACTCGGCCTCGATCGTCGCGCTGGCGCGGCCCCACCTCGCGGGCCGCCGCGCGCAGTGCTTCGGGGTCACGTTCGCCAGCGCCCCCTACGACGAGCGCGCCGCGATGCGGGCCACGGCCCGCCACCTGGACGTGGACCTGCACGAGGTCGAGGTCGGCGCCGACGACCTGCTGGGCGCCTTGCCCGACTCCGTGCGCGGCAGCGAAGGCCTCGCGTCGAACGGCCAGCTGCCCGCGAAGCTCTTGCTCGCACGCGCGCTCCGCGCCGCAGGCCACGCGGTCGTGTTGACGGGCGAGGGCGCGGACGAGGCGCTGCTGGGATACGCCCACCTGCGCGCGGACCACCGCGGGGACGGCGCAGCCGGGCGCGCGCAGCTCGCCGCGCTGCTGCGCGACCATCCAGCCTCGCGCGGCCTGATGCTGCCCGCTGAGGACGACGCGCGCGACCTCGGCGCGCTCACTGCGCGGCTGGGCGGGACGCCTGGCTTCCTGCGCGCGAAGGCGGCCGTCGGGCGCGAGCTCGCGCCGCTGCTCGCCGGGCCCTGGCGCGCGTTCGACCCCTATCCGGCGCTGGTCGCGGCGCTGGACGCCGAGGCTGACTTCGCGCCCGTCCCGAGCGCGCCGCCCATCGCGCAATCCGCCTGGCTCTGGACGCGGCTCGCGCTCGCGGGCTACATCCTGCGCGTGCTCGGGGACGGCACGGAGATGGCGGCGTCGGTCGAGGGGCGCCCGCCCTTCCTCGACACGCGCCTCTTCGAGGAGTGCACCGCGCTGCCGTTGGAGGACAAGCTCGGCGCTGGGATCGACGCGCAGCGCGGCGCACCATCGAGCCGACCGATCGACAAAGCGCCCTTGCGCGCCGCGCTCGCGGCGGACCTCCCGGCGGCCACGCTCACGCGGCCCAAGCACCCGTTCCTCGCGCCGCCGCTGGCGCCGTCGGTGCACGCGCCGCGGGCGCTGCGCGACTTCGCCGAAGCCACCGCCCTGTCGCTGCCGTTCTTCGAACGCAGCGCAGTGACGCAGTGGCTGGACAGCGCGTTCCGCGCCGACGCGAGCGCCGACCCCCGCGGCGTGCGCGCGCCAGCGCTGATGTTGTTGATGACCGCAGGCCTGCTCCAGCGCGAGCTCCGCCTCGCCGCGCCCCAAGAGCGCCTTCAGGAGACATGGACCCAATGACCGACCCGAGCACCGAATGGTGGCGCGCGCTCTATGACGACGCGGTCGCCGACCTCTTGTTGGAGCGCGTCTCGCGCGACGAGGCCCGCGCATGCGCGAGCGCGCTCGCGCGGATGCTGGCGCTGCGCCCGAGCGCGCGCGTCTTCGACCAATGCTGCGGCGTAGGCACCTACGCGGTGGCGCTGGCCGAGGCGGGGTACTCAGTGGTCGGGTGCGACCTGACGGCTGGGTACGTCGCGCGCACGCGCGCGAAGGCGGCAGAGGCCGGCGTCTCCGTCGACGCGCACGTGGCGGACGCCTTTGCCTTCACGCCCGCCGCGCCGTGCGACGCAGCGCTCAACCTCGGCACGAGCTTCGGCTACGCGGACGACGCGCGCAACGCCGAGATGCTGCGCCGCGCCTACGAGAGCCTCCGGCCGGGCGGCATGTACGCGCTCGACTTCATGAACTTGCCGGGCGTCCTGCGCGGGTTCCGGGCCGTCGTGCAAGAGGAGCTCCAGCGGGCCGAGGGCGCGCTGACGCTCGTCCGCGAGACGCGGCTCGACCTCGCAGGCGGCTGGATGCACAAGCGCTGGACCTGGCGCGACGCGGACGGCGCCGCGGTCGGAGCGCACGACACCACCGTGCGCGCTTACATGCCATGGGAGCTGGCGGGCTGCCTGCGCAGCGTCGGCTTCGAGGTCTGCGGCCTCCATGGCTCGCTCCAAGGCGCGCCGCTCGAGCTCGACAGCCCGCGCTGTGTCGTGCTCGGCAGGAGGCCAGCGTGATGGACGCGCCTCGCGCGCTGCTGTCGCGCCGGCCGGCGTTGCCCGCGGACAACGCGGAGGCGCGCGCCGCGCTGTATGCCGGCGAGGTCTTCCTGACGCCGCCGACGCGCGCCTCGCTCGCGCTCGCCGACGAGGTCTCCGGCCTCCTCGAGGACGCCCTCGGCCCGGCGCCGCGGCTCGCGCAACACCGCCTGTCGGACGCGGACTTCTTCCAGCGCATCGGCGCGGCGCGGCGGACGCTCTTCACCGATGAGCGGTTCATCGCGGCGACGCGCGAGGTCGCGGTCAGCGCTGGCTTCGACCCGTCCGAGTTCGCGTTCGACCCCGTGCGCCTGCGTACGGTCCTCGACGGCGGCGATCGAGAGCCGCGCGCGCGCGCGGTCTACTACCCCCATCGCGACATCTGGTACGGACATCCGGCGAGCCTGATCGTGTGGTGGATCCCGCTCGATGCCCTCGCGCCCGACGAGACGTTTGTCCTGTACCCCGACCGGCTCGACGTCCCCGTGCCGAACGACTCGGAGGTCTTCGACTACGACGCGTGGGTCGCCGCCGGCTATGACCTGCGGATCGGGTGGCAGGACCGCGAGTCGGGGCTCACCGCGCGCTATCCCGGCGTCGTGGGCGACGTCGACCCGGGCCGCGCGATTGGCTTTGGCTGCGAGCGCGCGGACAACCTCGTCTTTGCGGGCGCGCACTTCCATCGCACGTTGCCGCAGCGCTCGGGGAGGACGCGCTTCAGCCTCGACTTCCGCGTCGTGCACCTCGGCGACCTGGCAGCCGGTCGCGGCGCGCCTTCAGTCGACGACAGGTCGCGGGGCTGCGCGGTCCCCCACTACGTACAACCCGAGGCTCGCGGATGACGCTCGAGCGCGCGGCGCCGACGGAGGTGTGTCCGTTCCTCACGACGCTGCGGGCGGTGGCCGCGCGCGGGCCCGAGCGCATCGCTGTGGAGGGGCCGACGCGCGCGTCGTGGACCTACGCGGCGCTCTTGGCGCGCGTTGAGGCGCTCGCCGCGCGCCTCGCGGAGCTCGGTGTCGGCCACGGCTCGCTGGTCGCGCTCGACCTGCCGCGCTCGGACGACTTCGTCGTCGCGCTGCTCGCCGTTTGGGAGCGGCGCGCGGCGTGGACGCCGCTCGACCCTGGGTGGCCGTCCGGGCCGGACTCGCGGCGCGCGCGCCAGCTAGAGCTCGTGCGACCGCGCGCGGTCATCCGGCGCGCTGGCGCTTCGGATGTGGAGCTCGTACCCACCTGCGAGCCGCCGCCCAAGCCGAGCGGCGATCGCACAGCGGGCGACGAAGACCTCGCGTACGTCGTGTTCACTTCGGGCTCGACCGGCGTCCCCAAGGGGGTCGAAGTGACGCACCGGGGCCTCGTGCCGATGTTGACCGAGCAGATCGCCGCGTTCGGCGTCGCGCCAGGGATGCGCTGCGCGTGGGCCTTGTCGCCGCTGTTCGACGCGTCGCTCTCTGACATCGGCGTCGCGCTGCTCGCAGGCGCGACGCTTGTCATCGCGCCCCAAGCGGCGGCGGACGATGACCCCACGGCGCTGATCTCGTGGCTCAGTGAAGCGCGCATCGAATGCGCAGATCTGCCGCCGGCGCTGTTGCGCCAGCTCACGCGCGCGCCGTGGCCGACAGCGCTCAAGTCGCTCGTCGTGGGCGGCGAAGTCACGCCGCGCGCGACCCTGCGCGCGGCCGCCCGCCACGCCCGCGTCACCGTCGTCTATGGCCCGACCGAAGGGACGGTCTGCACCAGCCTCTGCGCCTTCGACGACCATACACCCTTCGCGAGCATCGGGCGCCCGATCGCGGGCGCGGTCTATCGCATCGCGCCCGAAGACCGAGCGGACCCCGACGTCGGCGAGCTCTGGATTGGAGGCCCGTGCCTCGCGCGGGGCTATCGGGGCCTGCAAGCGGCGACGCAGCGGCAGTTCGTGCGCGACTCGGGCCAGCGCTGGTACCGCACGGGCGATCGCGTCCGGCGCGAGCCGGACGGCGCGCACACGTTCCTCGGCCGCATCGATCGCCAGGTCAAGCTCGGCGGGCGGCGGGTCGACCCCGAGGAGGTCGAAGCAGCGCTCGCGCGCGTGCCAGGTGTGCGTCGCGCGGCGGTCACGGTCCTGCGCGACGGCGCCGGCGCGGCGTTCGTCGCGCACTACGAAGGCGACGCCGCGCAGGCGTCGGTGGCCGCGACCCTCGCGGCACGGCTGCCAGCCTGGATGGTCCCGCGGCGGTGGCGCCGGCACGAGCGGCTCCCGACGACCGCCAGCGGGAAGGTCGACCTCGCCGCGCTCTCGGCAACGGACGCCGCGACGGTGCCCGTGGATTCGGACCGAGCCGGCGACGACAGCACGGCGCTCGAAGCGGCGCTGCTCGCGCTGTACCGGCGCGTGCTGCCCGACGGCGCGCCGAGCGCCGCGCTCGACTTCGACGTCGACTTCTTCGCCGCTGGTGGCGACTCGATGGGCGCGCTGGACTTCATCGTGCTGGCGGAGGCGCGCGGCCTCTCGTTCGGCCCGAGCGCGCTTGCAAAGCACCGCACGCCGCGCCGCCTCGCGGCCGCTTGGCGCGCGAGCGCCACGACGCCCGACAGCGCAGGCCGCACCGACAGCGCAGGCCGCACCGGCTGCGAAGGCCGCCCCGGCTGCGCAGGCCGCACCGGCAGTGCAAGCGACTCGCACAACGCAGACGAGGCGCACCACACCGCTGGGCTCGCAGCGCGGTGCGTCGGTGTTGGCTGGCCTCCGTCGCGCGCACACAACGCGGCGCGTGGCGCGCCGTTGGTCCTCATCACCGGCGCGACAGGCTTCCTGGGCCGTCGCGTCGCGGCGCGGCTGCTGGAGCGCCACGGGGTCGACGTCGTTGCGCTGGTGCGCGGCGCGGACGAGGCACACGCGAGCGCGCGCGCGGTCGCAGCGCTCCGACCGCACCTCGGCGACGTGGGGGCGCTCGCCCGGCTGACGGTCGTCCACGGCGACCTGACCGCGCTCGAACGCAGGCCGCTCCTCGATCGGCTTGTGAGCGATGGGCGCCCGCTCGTCATCCTCCATCTCGCGGCAGAGGTGGACCTCACGCGGCCGCTGGAGGCGCTCCGACAGGTCAATGTCGACGGGGCCGCGGCTGCGTTGGGCCTCGGGCTGCGCCTCTGCGCGCCCGTCTTGCTCGCGTCGACGCTCGCGGTGTATGCGTTCGCGGACGCGCCGAACGACGGAGCGCCGCGCGGGCGCTGCGTCGAGGCCCCGATCGCCGCCGGAGCGACCCGCATGCACGGCGGTTACGCCGCGACGAAGTGGATGGGCGAGCACCTGGCCGTGGAAGCGGCGGCTCGCGGGGCGCGCGTGCGCGTCTTGCGCTACGGGCTCCTGACGCCGACCGGTCGCTCCACGGACGACGGGGAGGCGGGGCGCCGCGATTGGTGGGCCGATGCACTGCGCGCGCTCGCGCGCGCCCGGGCCATGCCGAGCGCAGCACCTAGCGGCGACCCACGAGCGCCCGCGACGTTCGACTGCACGCCCGTCGACTTTGCATCGGAGGTCACCGCGGCGCTGGCTGCGGGCGCGGACAGCGCCCCGCCTGGGGCGGAGTTCTTGCATGTCACGCGCCGGCAACACGTCAGCGCAGAGGCGCTCTTCGCGGCGCTCGGGGCCGTGGCGCCCGACCTGCAGCGCGTTCCCTGGAGCGAGCTGCGCCGGCGCCTCGAGGCGACGCCGGGCTGCACGCCCGCCCGGCTCGGGTTGGCGCGCCTCTTCGAGGGGCGCGCGCCGCGCCGCCGCTCGTTGGACCTCTTCGCGGCGACGGGCCTCGACTTCGCGACAGAGCGCTGCGAGCGAGCGCTGCGCGCCGTCGGCGTCGAGACCCGAGGCGGCGCGCAAGTCGAAGTCGACGTTCAAGACGCCGTGCGCGAGGCGCTACGCTTGCGCGACCGCCCATGAGCACGGCCCCCGACATGGGCGCAGGCGCTGCGCCGCGCCGCTTCGCGCGCGGGCTGTGCCTCGGGAAATTCCTGCCCGTTCACGCTGGGCACCTGCACCTGGTGCGCTTCGCGTTGCGTTGGGTGGACACCCTCGATGTCGTCGTCGAGTCGGTCGCCGGCGAGGCGATCCCCCATGCACGGCGCGTCGAGTGGATGCGCGAGCTCGCGTACGGCGCGCGTGTCCACGCCCTCGCGGGGCACCACCCGCAAGCGCCGCACGAGCACCCGGACTTCTGGCGCTACTGGAGCGAGGTCTTGGTCGATGCGCTCGGAGCGGCCCCCGACGCCGTCTTCGCGTCCGAGGACTATGGCGCGCCGCTGGCCGCGGCCCTCGGGGCGACGTTCGTGCCGGTCGACCCGCTGCGCGAGGGCGTCGATGTCTCGGGTACCCGGGTCCGCGCGGACCCGCTGGCCTACTTCGATCGGCTGCCGCCGCCGGTGCGCGCCTGGTACTCGAAGCGCGTCGCCATCGTCGGGCCGGAGTCGACGGGCAAGTCGACCCTGGCCAGCACGCTGGGCGCGCGCTGTGACGCCGTCGTCGTGCCCGAGTACGCGCGGACGTACCTCGAGGCGCGCCAACGCAGCGGGCTGCGCGACCTCTCCCCGGACGACATGGAGGCGATCACGCTGGGCCAGCTCGCGTCGGACGCGTCGCTCGCGCGCACGTCGCGCGGGGTCCTCGTCAGTGACACGGACCTCATCACGACACAGGTCTGGAGCGAGCGCTTGTTCGGGACGTCCGCGGACTGGCTGCGGGCAGAGGCGGCCGCTCAGCGCTTCGACCTGACCCTGCTGCTCGCGCCGGACGTACCGTGGGTGCGAGACCCGGTGCGCTATCTCCCAGGCGAAGGCCGAGACTTCTTCGACCGGCTCGAACGCGCGCTGCGCGCCGCCGGTCGCGACTTCACGGTGCTCTCGGGCTCGTTCGCCGCCCGGACAGAGGCTGCCAGCGCGGCGGTCGCGCGCCTCACGCGCGGCGCAACGGACGCTGCGCCCGTCGAGCGAGACGGTCAAGCGACGCCTTAGCTGGGACACTCTGCTGGCGGCCACGCAGCCGCTCGCCCGACGCTATCCTCGGGCGATGTCCGCTTGGCACCACGTCGCCGTCGTCCTGGGCTTCGCGCTCGGCGTCCTCTTGCCGCTGAGGCTGGTCCAGCAGCGGCAGCGTCCCTCGGTGACCTTCGCGTGGCTCGTCGCGATCGCGCTCCTGCCCTACGTCGGCGTGCCGCTCTACTTCTTGTTCTCCAGCCGCAAGCTGCGCAGGGGCCTGCGTGACAAGCGCGCGCCGCTCGCTGGCCTCGAGGCGCGGCGCCAGGCGCAGGGGGACTCGTCCGTGGCGCTGGACCCGCTGGAACGGCTGCTGGAGGTAGAAGGGTCGGCGCCCCGGCGCGCGGGCAATGCGGCGGAGCTGCTGCCGGATGGTACGTCCGCGTACGAGGCGGTCTGCGAGGTCATCCGCGGCGCGGAGCGTTCGATCGAGGTCTGCATGTTCATCCTCGCCGACGACGAGGTCGGGCGCGCGCTCGTCGACGCGCTCGTCGAGCGCGCGCGTGCCGGTGTCGCCGTGTCCGTCCTCGTCGACGCGCTCGGGTGCTTCCGGACGCGCGGCCGCTTCCTCGACCCGCTGCGCGCCGCTGGCGGCCGCGTCGCGGTGTTCCTGCCTGTGGCGCCGTTGCACCGGCGCTGGTCCGCGAACCTGCGCAATCACCGCAAGCTGCTCATCGCCGACGGCGCGGTCGCCTGGACGGGCGGGATGAACTTCGGCGGTGAGTACATGGGACCGACAGCGAGCACGTCGCGTTGGGTCGACCTGTCCTTCCTCTTGCGCGGGCCGATCGTCGCGGACCTCGCGTCTGCGTTCGCCGCGGACTGGGCCTTCGCGTCGCCGCGCCCGTTGTCAAGCAGCGGCGCGGCGACTGAGCCCCAGGGGCAAGACACACTGCAACTGATCGCGAGCGGCCCGGACGTGCCGGGTGACCCCCTCGCCGACGCGCTGCTGTCCTTGGTGCATCACGCGCAGCGACGCGTCTGGATCGTCACGCCCTACTTCGTTCCGGACGAGCCCCTGCAGCGCGCGCTGAAGATCCAGGCCCGCGCAGGGGTCGACGTGCTCGTCGTCGCGCCCGAGCGCTCGAACCACCGCCTCGCGGACGTCGTGCGCGCGCGCTCTTTCGAGGAGCTGGTCGAGGCGGGCGCGCGAGTGCTGCTCTTGCCGGAGCGCATGCTGCACGCGAAGCTCTCGCTCTTCGACGACACGAGCGCGCTCTTCGGCTCTGCCAACGTGGACCTCCGCAGCCTCTACTTGAACTTCGAGCTCTCGGTCCACATCACGGCGGGCCCTACGCTCGAGGCGCTCGATGCATGGGCCACGGCCCTCGCGCAGCGGTGCCGCGCGCACGCGCCCGAGCGCGTCGGCTTCGCGCGCCGCTCGCTCGCCGACGTCGCGTCCCTCTTGGCGCCGCTCCTGTGAGGGGCGTAACGCGAGCGGGAGCGCGCCATCGGCGGCCTTCACGCGTCGACGGCGCAGCTCACTTGACCTCGACGTCGAGCTGCGCGATCAGGCGGCGCGCCCACTCGGCCTCAGACGGGAGACAGACGACGACCAGGGAGTTCGAGTGCAGGTCCGCGAGCACGCTGGCCGGCGCGGCCGGTTGGCGAGGTTGGCCCTGAACGCTCATCGGCGCGGCGCCCTGCTCGGACATGCCACGCAGCGCATTGAGCGCGACGGCGACGGTGGGCGCGAGGTCCGCGGCGGCCGCGTTCCGGACGCGAATCACGTCGATCAGTGGCTCGGCACGGGCCGCCACGGCTGAGGCCTCATCGATGGTCCGCAAGAGGTCGACGAGCGCCGCCATGCTGCTGCCGAAGCCGGTCAGCACCATCGTGGACGAGTTGCCGGCCGGCAACATCTGCTGCGTGTTCGCGTCCGTGATCATCGTCCGCATCGAGTTCGACACCTGGCGGACGTCGGTGTTGGGCAGGTCGATCGCGGTCATGAACAAGATCGCCGGGTGCTGCCGCATCGCTTCGACCTGGTCCGCCGTGACACGGATCGCGCGCGTACGGATCGTGTTGCGCGAGGATGTCGCGAGAGAGTGCACTCCGACCACGCGCGGCTCGACGACTCGATCGAGCGTCAAGGCGAAGTCTGACGCGATCAGCAAGGACTCGACGAAGCTCTGCACTTCAGAGGCCGGGACCGTGACCCCCGCCGTGAGCGGGATCCGCACGTTCTTGAGGACCTGTGCGGTCTCAGCGCCAAAGCTGAGGGTCTGTCCGGTCAAGGCGGCATAGTCCGTCACGAGCTGCATCATCGGCGGCGATGCCTCGCCCTCTGCCCATGCGACCGTGAGGGGGCCCTGGGCCGGCGGGAAGAGCCTGTCGAGGTCCGTTGCGTGCGGGAGCTGTCCCAGGCCAGCGAGCGCGGCGACGAGCGGGGCGATGGCAAATGCGAGTGTCATGGTGATCGATCCTCGTGTGGACTTAAGGCGGCCGACCGGGCTCCGAAGCCCAATTCAGCCGTGTGAACACCCATGGACGCGCCACGCCCGATCGTTACGCCAATCGTCTGGATTCTTACCCAGAGGCTCCGGACCCCGCCGCGGCGGTCACTCGCCGTGCACGTGGACGACGAGGACGCGCGTGTGCGGGATCTCGCGGTGCTCGAACAGGAACAGCCCCTGCCAGGTGCCCACGTTGAGCTCGCCGTCGGTCACCGGGATGGTCTCGGAGGTCCGCGTGACCGCGGCCTTCAGGTGCGACGGCATGTCGTCCGCGCCCTCGGCCGTATGTGTGTAGCGCGGGTCGCCGTCGGGCGCGATGCGCTCGAACCAGCGCAAGAGGTCACGGGCGGCGCTCGGGTCCGCGTTCTCCTGGATGATCAGGCTCGCGGAGGTGTGCTGGCAGTACACCACGGCGAGGCCCGTCGTCACGCCAGAGCGCGCCACGACCTCGCGCACCTGGTCCGTGACGTCCGTGAGGCTGCGGCCGATCGTGGCCACGCGCAGGTCTTCTTGATGGTGCATCGCGGGGCTCGGTGTCAGCGACCTGCGACCCGCAGCGTGTGCTGCGGCAACGCCAAGATGAAGGCGACCGTGGCGGTGGCCTGCATGCGCGCGTCGGCGCCGTAGCCGGCGTTGTCGCGGTTGGGTTGATAGTAGAAGGTGCCGTCGTGGCACTCGGAGAGCACGAACCACCACCGGTTCGCGCGCATCAAGCGCAGGAAGCTGGCCTCGTCCGCCAGCGCGCCCGCGGCCGCGTACCCCATCCCCATCAGCGGCGAGCCGTGGGTGTCGGGGAAGCTTTCAGGGTGCTCGCCCAGGACCGTCGCGTGCAGCACGGCGCGCTTGCGCAGCGCGTCGCCTGGCGCGCGTGACAGGCGCGCCGCGAGGGCCGTCGCGCCCGTCCGCCCCGGGTCCGCCCAGCCGTCATCGGACGCCGCCTGGTCGCCGTACCAGACGTAGCCGTTGCGCCCCGAGCCGCGCGCGACAAACGCGTGCGCTGCCGCGAGGCGCTCCGCGTCGACGGAGACGCCGCAGCGCGCCATCAGCTCGCACGCGATCGCGCCCTGGGCCGTCAGCATCGCGATCGGGCCGTAGCCCTCGAAGCCCGGGTTGTGGCCCCATCCGCCGTATTGCTGCTGCGGGTTCGTCGGCCACGCGTCCGGGTGCGACTGCTTCACCCTCGGCGAGACTTGGGCCATTTCGGTGTACTGCGTCGAGCGCAAGAACGTGTTGACCTCGTCGAGCTCGGGCTTGACCCATTCCGCGCGGGTCGCGAGGTAGTACTCGGAGAGCACGATCGCCGCGGACATGTAGTACCAGTTGACGAGCCCGCGCTTGTCCCGGGTCGACGTCGTGCGCGCGTGCCAGCGCGCGTTGCGCTCGACGGCCTTCAGGAGCTTCGGGTCGCCCGTCGCGAGCAGCGCCAGGGGCGCGAAGGTGTCCTCGACGGGGCTGCCCCATGAGCCGTCATCGCGCTGCATCGTGACGAGGAGCTCTGCGAGGGACCGGCGCAGCGCCGCGCTCTTGGGGCAGTCCAGCGGGAACGTCTCCGAGAACGCGCGGGGCGCGCTGCGGGTCGAGGCCGGCAGCGGCAGTTGGAGCTCCAGCGGCTCGGCGCCGCGGCGCACTTCGACCTCGAACGTCTTACCCGTGCCGCTCAGCGCCGCGTCGAGCGCGCGGGCGAAGTCGAGGATCGGCCCTTTGGGCCCGAAGACGTCCTCGCCGTAGCCGTTCTGGTGCGGCGTCTCGAAGCGCGCGCCGCCGGCGCCGATGACCCGGTCGCCGACGCGGGCGCGCCCTTCGGCCGGGGAGCCGGCCATGACGTGCATGACCTCGAGCTCCGTAGGGGCGTCCCCGTCGAGCCGCACGCGCAGCCCCGTGACGCCGAGGTTGTAGAACCACCCCGGGCACTCGGCGTCGGGGCCGGAGTCCGCGCGCTGCGTCCACGGCTGGCCGCCGGGGTGATAGTGGACCTGCGCGCTCGCCGTCGCGCCGAGCGACAGACCGAGGGCGAGGCAGCGTCGCAAAGAGGGCCCGAATGAGGCGCGGAAGAGCGGGTGCATTTGGGGCACAGTGTGCGAAACCCGGGGCCCGAACTCACGGAGGAGGTCCCGCCTGCGCGCACGCCCTCACGCCCGGCCCATGCCCCCTGACCCCGAACTGGACGCAGTGACCGTGGACGCAGCGACTTTGGACGCAGTGATTGTGGGCGCCGGCGTCGCCGGGCTGGCCGCGGCGCGCGCCCTCGCCGCAGCTGGCCGGTCGGCGGTCGTGTTGGAGGCGCGCGAGCGGGTCGGCGGTCGGCTGCGCTCGATCCATGTGGATGAGCAAGGCGCGCGGCTCGACCTCGGCGCGACGTGGTACTGGCCGAACGAAGCGCGCGTGCAGCGCCTCGTCCGGGCGCTCGGCGTCGCGACCCATGCGCAGCACCGCAGCGGCGACGCGCTCGTCCACAGCGGCGCGCGCAGCGAGCGCATCGCCGGCAACCCGATCGACGTCGAGAGCGGCCGCTTCACCGCCGGCGCAGAGGCGCTGGCGGAGGCGCTCGCCCGCGCGCTGCCCGCGGGCGCCGTGCGCCTCGGCGTCGCCGTCGACAGGATCCAAGCAGTCGATGACCGGGTCACGGCCTTCGCCGGCGCAGCAGCGCACCATGGGCGGCATCTGATCCTCGCGGTGCCGCCGGCGCTCGCGGTCCAACGGATCGCGTTCGAGCCGGCGCTGCCCGAGGCGCTCGTCGCGCTCGCTGCGACGACGCCCGTGTGGATGGGCGCGGTGACCAAGGTCGTCGCGCGTTATGCGACGCCGTTCTGGCGCGCGCATGGGCTCGCGGGCGCCGCGTTCAGTCAAACGGGGCCGATGCGCGAGGTGCACGACATGAGCGGCGCGGACGGCGCACCGGCGGCGCTCTTCGGCTTCGTCCCGGCGACCTACGTCGGGCAGCCGACGCCGACGCGTGAGGCGCTGCTGCAGCAGCTCACGGCGCTGTTCGGAGCCGAGGCGAGCGCGCCACTGGACCTTTGGATCCAGGACTGGCGGCGCGAGGAGTTCACGTCGCCGCCCGGCGTGGAGCAGCAGGTGAACTACGACCGCTTCGGCGATCGCCGCTACGGAGCGGCCGCCCTGGGCGGGCGCCTGCATTGGGCCTCGACCGAGACGGCCTTCGAGAGCCCGGGCCATATCGAAGGCGCGCTCGCGGCAGCGGAGCGCGCCGTCGCAGCGGTCACACGCGCGCTCGATCAAGGCGCTTGAGGCCGAGCGAGGTCGCCGCCCGCGCGGGCGCTGACACCCAGCTGATGCCTACGGAAGGCGGCGCCGCTGGGACCTGGACTTTGGGTCGCCGGCGCCGGTGCAGGCGCGGTTCAACAAGGCGCTGGACGTCTCCTGGCTGCAAAGCGCGCTGGCTGCGAACGTCCTAAGATCAGCGGACGCGCCACGATGAATCGACTCAATCCCGCCGACCTGGAGTTCGCGCGGCGGTTCGCGTCCGGCGAGTTGCGGCTCTCCTGCTGCTTCAGGGACGGGCTGGGCGGCGGCTTCGGCCTCGAATCGGCGATTGGACCCCTTCCTCGATATTTGCCGATCGTGGCGTGAGTGCGCGTGAGGCTCACTTGGGCCGTGTCGTTGAACGCTCCGGGACCACACGCCGCGTGCGTGTCATAGCTCGGGGTAACAAGTCCGCCCGCGTGCGGTCGCCCCAAACGACGTGTCGCGCTCCCGCGTCAGAGCCGCCACTCGATCCATTGTGTCGCAGCGACGCCGCCGGGCGCGGTCGCGTCGCGCGCGAGGGCTGACACGCGGCCGAAGGCTGCGCCGAAAGCGGGGCCCGGCGAAGGGGGCGGGGTCCAGACGAACGCAGCGCGCCCCTGCGCGTCCAACACCAGCACGGTGCGTTGGATCGCAGGCGCGCCCGGCAACGGCGCGCCCGCCGCGGTGACGAGCTGCACCCCGACGACGGCGAAGTTGCCTGGGCGACCGCCCTCCAACGTCAACGACACGGGCCCGCCGCCGAGCGAGGGCGAGCCGCTGCTGCGCAGACGAGGCGCGCCCGCCGCGCCCGCGATCGATGCGCGCACGTAGCGGCCGTAGGTGCCCGGCTCCAGCGCGCCCGACGAGGCCGGCGCGCCGACCGCCGCGCTGACGCGCGCCGCGCCGGTCGCATCGCTCGGCGACACAAACGGCGCCGCCGCGGCGCCGAACAGCGCGCCGCCCAGGGTGGGGTGCGCGTCACGCCGCGCGCCATCGAACGCGACATCGACGAAGTCCGACGCGCCGTTCGCGCTCGTGTGCACCGCCCCGCCGTCGTTCCAAGTCGGGCCAAAGACGACGTTGCCGGCGAGCGTGACCCCCGCCGCGCCCGAGAGGAAATTCAGCGAGCGCCCCGCCTGGCTGTACAGCGCGTTGTTCGCGAGCACCATCCCCGGGCGGCCGCCCCAATGCTGCAAGCGCGCCGCGTCGCCGGTCGTCGTCACGAACGTGTTGTGCACGACCTCCAGGTCCCGCACCTGGCCTTGATGGTCAAAGCTGACGAAGGCCGCGTTCGCGCCGCCGAACACGACGTTGTTGCGCACGAGCGCCTCGCCTTGCACTTGGAACGGGTTCGCCACCGTCGCCCAGATGACGTTGCCCTCGATGACGTTGCGCGCGCCCCCGCCCGAGCCGTAGACCAGGATCCCCGGGTAGAGCGTGTCGTGGACGACGTTCTCGGCGATCAAGCAGCCGAACGAGCCCTGTTTCAGCTCGATGCCGTCCCCCTGCGTGCCTCCGGTGTCGTGCACGTGGTTCAGCGCGACGACCGCGTCCCGCGACACCGCCGCCGCGCTGTTCGCGCCGATGTACAGGCCCTCGCCCGTGCCATTCACCTGCGACGAGTGGCTCAGCTCGCAGCGTGTCACGTAGAGGCGCGCGGTGTCATGGTTGGAGGCGCGCACACACGCAGCGCCCGTGTGGTGGACGTGCAGCTCGTCGAGCCACAGGTCGTCCGCGCGCTCGATGCGCACGCCGATCGAGCCGCCGCGCAGCTCGAACCCGCGCAACAGCAAGAAGCGCGGCGTACTGGCGGCGTCGCCGAAGTTGATCAGGTTCTGGCCGGCGTCCGGCCGGGTGAGGACCGGGGTCGCACCTGCGCGGGCCTCGATGCGGATCGGCGCTTGCGCGGTCCCGGTGAGGGTCACCGTGAAGAGCGAGCTCACGGACCACACGCCCGCGCCAATGGTCAGACGGTCGCCCGGCTGCAGCGCGGCGACAGCGCTGCGCAGCCGCGCGCCGTTCGCGACTTCGGTCAGTGCCGGGTCGAAGTCGAGCGCCACTTCGCGCGCGACGGGCGCGCTCGCCCACGCTGGGACGTACTCGGGGCGCAGCTCGCGGCCGGCCATGCTGGACTGCGGCGCCGCGCCGGCGACGCCCGCGGCGCCCACAGCGGCGAGGCCCGCGCAGATCAACGCGGCGAGGATCCGACCTGCGCCGCGGACCTGGCGCCACGAAGCGCTCGGTGCCTCGGGCTGGGCGCCGGGCCGTGCCGCAGTGCGCGCGGCGCGGTGGAAGATTGCTCGGAGCGCGTGCATGGCGCCAATCTGCGCCCAACGCGGCCCCCACGTGCGTCCGCGCCGTGTCCCGTGGCAAGGTCATGCTGCTGCGCGGCCCCGCGCCTCGCAGCGGATCACTGCGCTGCCGAGCGGACATCGCTCGGACGGAAGAGCCCGAGCTCCGTGATCATCCGCGCCACCTCCGCGCGTACGAAGCCCGCGTCGAGCTTCCGGAACCAATCCTGGTCCTCGGCGCTGCCCGGCGTCAGCGGCGCGCGCGTACGCTGCCAGTCCTCGCGCGCGAGCCCCAACGCATCCCCCGTGTCCACCGCCCGAAAGCGCGGGTGCCCCCACGGGATCCAACACCACTTGTCGCTCGACGGCGAGACGATCGCAAACGCGGGCAGGTCGACGGCCTGCGCGATGTGGCGCGGCCCCGTGTCGTTTCCGACGTAGAGCGCACAGTGGCGGAACGCCATCGCCAGCTCGCGGATGCTGCGCGTCGTCACGTTGTCGAAGACCGAGGCGCGCACGCGCTCGCTGAGCAGCGGCTTGAACGAGCGGCTGTACTCCGCCTCGCTCGGCCCAAAGAACACGAAGAGCTGCGCCCCGAAGGCCTCGACGAGCCACGTAGCGAGCTCGGCGTACGACGCGAGCGGCCAGCGCTTGTAGTCATCGCGGGCATTGATGCCCAAGGCGACGATCGGGCGCGCGCAGTCCATGCCGGCAGCGGCCAAGAGCGCGCGGCCGCGCGCGACCTCGGCGTCGTCCAGGTGAATGTGATACTCGCGCGGCTGGTCCGCTGCGCCGAGGAGCTCGATCAGCGCGAAACGATCATCGAGCGTGTACCCCTGCCCCGACGTCTCCGTGTAGGCGCGCAGGCGGATCGAGTCGGTGTGCGCGAGCCGCCACGGGAACCGATCGAAGCCGATCCGCCGCGAGCGACGCGACGCGAGGCAGGTCAAGAGGCCGATCAGCTGCCCTTGGACGTTCAGGATCACGTCATAGCGCTTGCGCCGCACCGCGCGGAGGAACGCGGCCATGTACCGCGCCTCGTTCCGCCGCTTGCCTTCGAGCACGACGACCTCGTCGATGTTCGGGTTGCCCTGGACCACCCCTGCGCAGTGGTCCATCGTCAGCATGTCGACGGAGGCCTCGGGGTGGGCCGCTTTCAGCGCGTCGCAGAGCGCCGTCGACAGCAGCACGTCGCCGATATCGCGGGTCTGGATGACGAGGAAGCGCATCGATGCTGGTTGGGTGCGTAGGCAAAGCGCGGTCGAACCAGGCCGCCCACGCCGCGCGAAATATAGCGCAGTGGCCCCCCACACCGCGCCGCGCGTATCCTGTTCCGCTCGCAGCGGCCGACCCCGGTTCCCGTTCGCTGCGCCCCATACCCACATGCGTAGGTTCTTCGGGCGGATCGCCCTGGCGCTCGCGGCGCTCCTCCTCATCGCCAAGTTCGGCGCCGTCTCCCTCGACCCGTCGAGCCTCTCGACGCGCGCGGTGCCGAACCTCTGGCTCGCGCTCGTGTTCTTCGTGTTGCTGAAGACCGGCCGCAGGCTCGCGCGTGGGTCGCGAGACGAGAGCGCGCGCGTCCTTCGCTCGGCCCTCGTGCTCCTCCTCGGCGCGCTGACTACGGGCTTCATCGTGATGATCGCCTGGGTCGATCGCGGCCTCGCGCAGCGCTCATACGAAGGCGTCGTCAATGACCCGTACAAGATCTGGGGCGCGCGCGGCCTCGTCGTCGAAGGGCCGAACATCACCGCGGACGGGACGCAGAACTCGATCGAGAGCGTCAGCCTCGCGTTCGAGCGCGGCGCCAAGGGGACGGAGGTCGATGTGTACTTCGACGCCGAGCTCGGGCACTTCATCGTGTCGCACGACCGGCCTTACAACAAGAAGAACGGGAAGCTACTGACCTTGCGCGAGCTCTTGGCCGCGACGGGTCAAGGCGGCGCGTTCTGGCTCGACTGGAAGAAGCTGCGGCACCTCGATGCGCAGCAGCTAGAGGTCGCCCGCGCGGAGCTCGACGAGAGCACGGCGCCAGGCGGCCTGAAAGAGCGCTTCTACGTCGAAGGCGAGGACCCGATCAACCTCAGCTTCTTCAAGCGCGCGGGCTTCAAGACGATCTTCGACACGCAGCCGCTGAGCGACGCAAACCCGCTGACGACGCTGATCGTCGATGCGTACAAGGCCGCGTATTACTTCGGCGGGTTCACGGTGCTCGGGATGAACACGGGGACGGCCGAGAAGCCGATCTATGGGCCCGAGACCAGGCGGCTGCTGCGCAACGTGCCCGCGTTCGTGTATCACGCCCCGGACGACGCCGAGTTCCTGAACGGGCTGCTCGCGTCGCCCGACGTGCGCGTCATCCTGGTGCAGAACCACTCCTTGGACCGTTACGGCATGCGCGCGGGGGCCGCGGACACGAAGTGAGCGGGCGAGGCGACAGCAGCCCGACCTCCCCGCTCGCCGGCGCCCCGGGTCGATTCAGGGAACCGACGGCGGCGGCTGGTCGTCTGCCCTAGCGACGGGCCTCCTGGGGCCCCTGTCCGCCCTGGGGGCAACCCTGCCGGCGACTGACACGTTCGCGACTCGAACCCGGACCTGCCCAATGTCCGCTCCCACCTTGCTCCTCGCCTCCCTCGCCTCCCTCGCTTCCCTCGCTTCTGGCGCGGCCCAGGTCGGCCCCACCCACCAGGTCAGCAGCCGGTCCGACCAAGCGCGGTCCATTCACGTCGCGGACGTTGACGGCGATGGCGCCCTCGACTTCGTCGTCTGTGTTGCGCCAGGCAGCAATCAGCAGCTGCGCTATGACGACGGCGCGGCGCACCTCTACTTCGGAGATGGGCAAGGCGGGATCGCGGGGCGCCTGGTCCTGACGGAGCACGGGCGAGGCGCGGTCGACGCGACGACCCTTGACGTCGACGCGGACGGAGACCTCGACGTCGTCGTTCTCATCGGCGAGGAGCCCGCGACCCAAAGCGGAGGGTGGAGAGTGCTGCGCGTCTACCGCAACGAGGGCGGGCGGCAGCTCGACGTTTGGAAGGGCCTCAATGTTCTATTGGACCCAGATGTGAACCGGCTCGTCACGGGCGACACGGACAACGACGGCGTGCAGGAGATCTTGGCCGACAGCACGATCATCCACTTCACTGGGGGCGCGTTCACTAGCTCGGCGCTGCCGCAATTGGCCTCGGTCTTTGATCTTTGGGACGTGGAGTTCGCCGACCTGGACGGCGATGGTGACGAAGATCTCGCGTACACGAGCCGCTTCGAGATGGGCTGGGTCGAGACGACCGCCACTGGACTCGACGGCCCGGTCCGACAACTGTCGGCATCGCCCCCCGCGTTCGACATGGCGACGGGCGACCTTGACGGCGATGGAGACCTCGACATCGCCGTTGCGCGCCAGGGCGGCGCGCGCTTCGGTTGGTTCCAAAACAATGGGGCGGGCACCTTTGGCGCCTTCCGTTCGTTCTCCATCGCAGCCAGTGCAGCGACGGCCGTCAGTGTCGCGGACGTCGACGGCGACGGCGACCTGGACGTGCTCGGGGCGGGGGACTTCAACCAGGGCGTCGCGCTGTTTCGCAACATGGGGTCGGGCGTCTTCGCAGCCGGGACGCTCCTTTGGCCGGCAGAATCACACCTGTGCCTCGGGGTCGCGGACGTCGACGGCGATTCGGACCTCGACGTCGTGAGCGCGCCGGAGGGGTATGGGATCTCGTGGCTCGAGAACCTCGGAGGCGGCGCCTTCGCGACTGGACGAGCGCTGATCCTGGGTCCGCTCCAACCCGTCGCGACGCAGGTCGACCTCGACGGCGACGGCGACCTCGATGTCATCGCGGCCGAGTTTCAGCTCGCTGGTGGTCCGCTCGTCCTCTACGAGAACCGAGGGTCAGGGGCCTTCGAGGAGGCACGTGTGCTCCACCCCTACCTCTCAGCCGTGCGCGACCTCCGCTGTGGGGACCTCGACGGCGACGGCAAGGCCGACGTCGTCGTCCGCACCCTGTCCAGTCAGGCCTTTTGGCTACGCAACCTCGGCAATGGCGCGCTAGGCGCGCCGTCGCTGATCGGTTCCTTCCCTGTGATCCTCGCCGACGTCGCGCTCGGAGATGTCGATGGCGACGGGGACCTCGACGTCGTCCTCACCGGATTTGGTCGGTCAGCGACCTGGATGGTGAACGACGGGCTCGGGAGCTTCACCAGCGCGCCGACCTTCTTGCCCCAAAGCTCCGACGCGCACTCCAGCTTCGTCGTCGACTACGACGCCGACGGAACGAACGACATCCTGGTCGCAGAGTCCAACTTGAGCGCCGCCCCGCTCGCCTTTTACCGGGGCCTCGGAGCAGGGACATTCGGCGCGCGCCTGGTGCTCGCCCACGACTTGGGCGACAACCCGCGCGCAGTCGTGACGGACCTCGACGGAGACGGCCTCGTCGATGTGACCTGGCTCGACGTGAACCGCCTGTGGGTGTCCCCGAACATTGGCCTCGGCGCACCGTCGGCGCCCGACCTTGTCGCCGGCATCAACTTCGCCTCTGTCGCGGCTTTGGACCTCGACGGCGACGGCGATCGCGACCTCATCGGGAGCACGACTTGGCCGGCGAACCTGCTCTCCTTCGAGACCCTCGGGGTCGGCACATTTGGCGCCTATCTGAACGCTGACGCGGGCTTTGCCTCGACGCTGGCGGCCGCCGACATCGACGGCGATGGGGACGACGACCTCCTCGCCACCGATCGATACACAGGCACCATCAGGTGGATCGAGACGACGAGCGAGCGCCCGATCGGGCTCAGCCACTGCGGCCCGGCGGTCCCCAACTCGACGGGCGCCTCCGCGGAGCTCACGCTGTACGCTCCGACGGGCGCGGGCGCCTCCTTGGTGCGGGCGGTGACGCGCCACGTGCCGCCGAACGCGTTTGGCCTGTACCTCGTCGCCCGGGAGTCTGGACGGCAACCGATCGTCAATAGTGTGGGCCAACTCTGCCTCGCTGGGCCGATCGGGCGCTTCAGCCAGCCTGGCCAGGTCAGTTCATCGGGTCCGCTAGGGATCCTGGAGCTGACCATCGACACCAACGCGCTCCCGACGCCGACCGGCATGGTCGCCGTCAACACCTACGACACTTGGTTCTTCCAGTGCTGGTTCCGGGACGTCGGCACGGGGCCGAACAGCAATCTGTCCCAGGGCGTCGCCGTCACTTGGCCCTATTGACCGCGCCGCGCGCCGGCGCCCTTGGCGTCGGCGGCGGCGGGTTCCGAATTGGTCGCCTAGTCCTCGGCGGCGCGGGGCGCGGGCTTGCCCTAGGCTGCTGGGCATGGACACAGTCGCCCAGCACACCCTGCCGCCGTTCGAGCGCATGCTCCGCGCCCTCAACGAGCGCGATGGAGCGTGGGTCGGGGTCTTCGTCGCCTGCGTGCGCACGACGGGGATCTTCTGCCTGCCCACGTGCCGCGCGAAAAAGCCGCGGCCCGAGAACGTGTCCTTCGTCGCGACCGCGGCCGAGGCGCTGCGCGCGGGCTATCGCCCCTGCAAGGTCTGCAAGCCGACGGACCCCGCGGGGGAAGAGCCCGAGTGGATGCGCGCGCTCATCGCGCGCGTCGAGGCGCGCGCGACCGAGGGCGCCCTCGGCGAGCGCTTGTCCGACGCGGACCTGCGCGCAGAGGGCCTCGACCCGGCGACGGTGCGGCGCTGGTTCCAGCGCAAGCACGGCGTGACGTTCCAAGGCTGGCAGCGCGCTTGGCGCGTCGGCGCGGCGCTCGGCGAGCTGCAACGCGGCACGCAGGCGCTCGAGGCCGGCGCCGGCAGCGGGTTCGAGTCGCCGAGCGGCTTCCGCGACGCGTTCGAGCGCCTGTTCGGCGTGCCGCCGTCCCAGGCGAGCAGCGTCGAGCGCCTGGTCGCGCGCACGCTCCCGACGCCGCTCGGGCCGATGATCGCGGTCGCGAGCGAGCGCGGCCTCGTCCTGTTGGAGTTCACCGACCGGCGCGGGCTCGAGGCGCAGGTCGAGGTCCTGCGCCGGCGCTTCGGCGCGGCGCGCGGGCAACGGGCGGTCGTCGTCCCCGGCGACAACGCGCACCTGGCGCTGGCGGAGCGCGAGCTGGCCGAGTACTTCGCCGGCGCGCGGGCGGAGTTCACCGTCGCGGTCGAGCTGCCCGGCTCGGACTTCCAGCGCGCAGTCTGGGCGGGCCTGCGCGCGATCCCGCACGGGGTGACGTGGAGCTACGCCGAGCTCGCGCGCGCGATCGGCAAGCCAAAGGCGGTGCGCGCCGTCGGCCGCGCGAACGGCGAGAACCGGGTCGCGCTGGTCGTCCCGTGCCACCGGGTCATCGGCGCGGACGGCTCACCGACGGGTTACGCAGGGGGCGTGTGGCGCAAGCTGCGCCTCCTGGAGCTCGAGCGCGCGTCCGGGCTCAATGGAAGCGACGCAGCACCTTCTGGGTGTTCTTGAAGTGCATCTTCGCGACGCGCTCCAGCGCGCCCGACCCGTGCTCGCGGACGATGAGCGCCGCGGCCTCATCGACCGGCTCGCCGGCGCCCTTGCGCAGCTGGACGTCAAAGCGCTCCGAGAGCTCTTGCAGGCCGAGCAGGAACTCCTGGCGCGCCAGCACGCTGGCGGCGGCGACGGCCGCGTGACGCTCGGCGCGCGGCACCTCGGTCAGCCGCACGCCCAGCGGCGCGACGGCGCGCGCGACGAGGCCGTGCCGCTCGAATTGGTCCACGACGACGGCCTCTCCGCGCTGCGCGAGCTGCGCGAGCACCTTGCCGTGCAAGCCCGCGAGCAGCGGGTTCAACGAGCCGGCGGCGTCCCATTCCGCGTTGTACTCGATGGGATCGAGGCGCTCGATCGCGTGCTCGACGACGCCCCGCAGGTGGTGGCCGAGCTGCAGCGCCCGGCTGTCCGACAGCGCCTTGCTGTCGGTGACGCCCCACGCGCCGATCTGCGCCATGAGGCCGGCGTCTGGGACGCGGACCGCGGCGACGACGAGCGGCCCGAAGTAGTCGCCCTTGCCCGCCTCATCGCTGCCCGTAACCGGAACGCCGACGTCGATCGGCGCGTCGCTCGGGCTCTCTGCAGCGGCCGGAGCTGCGCCGGGCCCCGCGGCCTCGAGGTCCGTCCACGACGCGAGGAACGCGCGCGGATCCGCGGCCTGCACCACGAACTTGCCCGAGCTGTAGAGGGTCGCGACGGCGCCGGCGCCTTTGACGCTGAACACCGCGTGCGGCACGGCGCGGAACTCGAACGGGCCGACCCCGATGCGGGCGCGCAGCGCCGCGTGCTGCGCCTTGGGGACGTTCACGACCAGCGTTTCCTGTGCCATCGACGGACCAGGGTACCGACGACGCTGGGATGGGCGCAGGGTGGAGGCGTCCGATCTCGGCCCGCGGGCGCTATCTTTGGGCGCTGTGGACGCCGAGACCGCCTTCGAGACACACCTGGAGCCCGCGGCAGCCCACGGCCGGCTCGTGTCGACGCCCTGGGGCGCGTTTGGCCTCTTCGAGCGCAGCGACGGCACGTACTGCGCGGTCGACGCGTGGTGCCCGCACGTCGACGGTCCCTTGTGGCAAGGCACGTTCGGCGGCGACGACGAGCTCGCGTGCCCGTGGCACGCGTGGCGCTACTCGACGAGGACGGGCCGCTGCACCTGGGCGCCGCCCTCCGACTGCGAGGAAGCGCGCGCATCGACCGTGCGCATCCTCGCGGTGACCCCTGGCCCGCGCGGCACGTTGGTCGTGCACCCGCCGCGAGCCGAGTGAGCGCCGGAGAGGGCGCTGCGGCGCGCCGCGGGGCCTCAGAGGGCGCCGTCGAAGAACTCGACGCGCCCGGTCTCCAGGGAATACTCCGCGCCGACGACGAGCAGGCCATCGCGCTCGATCAGCTGCTCGAGCACGGCGCTGCCGTGGCGCAGGTGATCGACCGACGCGCGGACGTTGGCGCGTGTGGCGCGCTTGATCCACTCCGCGGGGTGCTCGCGCAGCTCAGGCGTCGCGACGCTCAGCACTGACGGTCGCACGCGGTCGACGATCGACGCGATGTTGCGCGAGTCGCCGTCCAGCTCGGGGCTGCAGATCGACTCGACCGTCGCCTGGATCGCGCCGCACCGGCTATGTCCCATCACCACGACCAAGCGGGAGTGATAACGCGCGGCCGCGAACTCGACGCTTCCAACCTGCGACGGGGCGACGATATTGCCCGCGACTCGGATGACAAACAGGTCTCCGAGGCCCTGGTCGAACACGACCTCGGCCGGGACCCGCGAGTCGGAGCACCCGAGGATGATCGCAAACGGGTTCTGCCCGTCCGTGAAGTCAGGCCGCCGCGCGTGCGAGAGCATCGCGTCGAGGCTGCGGACGTTCGTCGCAAAGCGCTCGTTGCCGCTCTTCAGGCGCTCGAGGGATTCGAAGGCAGTCAACATCATGGGGTCGTCGGGGCGCCGGAGAGGATACCTCCGGCGGCAATGGATCCGTCCCGGAAAGGAGCGCGCACGACCGTGGCGGGGACCGCAGGGGCGACGCCTGCGACGCCTCGACCGCCGGCGCCGGGACGGGCGCGGTACGGGGTCGCCGCGCATTGGACTGCGCGGCGTCCGCGTCGCAGATCCGGACAGAAACACCAGCGGGGGTCGCGCCCCCAGCACATTCATGCGGCGAGGAGTACCCTCTCCGCGCCGCGTCCCCCTTCGTCCCTCGCTCCGTTGCCAGCGCCTCGACCCGAGGCGACACCATGATCAACTTCGCCTACAACCTCGTGCGCCTCGCGCTGCTCGCGCTCGCCCTGGCGTTCCTCAGCTTCTATCTCTTCGCGAAGCAAGGGATGCAACAGCTCGAGCCGGTCGTCACGAACGCGACGCAGTACCTGCCGGTGCTGCTCGTGCCCGTCACGATCGCGATGGCTGTGCTGCTCTTGCTGCGTTACATGGGCAAGGACCGCGACGAGGCCCTCGGCTTCGAGGACTTCTTCGCTGGCGTCGCAGCGATCGCGCTGCAAGTCGTCGTCATCGTCCTGTGGCGCGCGCAGGGCAACACCGTCTCGGGCGAGCTCGTCACCAACATCCCGGACATCCCCGAGCTGACGCAGCACGCGACCTCGATCGGCACCGTCGGTGTGGCGGTCATCGAGTTCGTGGTCTTCGTGCTGTACGTGATCGCGGCGCCCGACAAACGCGAGCGCGCGTAAGGTTCGGTGGTGCGCTTCGCAGGGCCGTAGGGGGCGTCCGTAGGGGGCGTCCGTAGGGGGCGTCCGTAGGGGGCACCGAGCTCGATCCTGCTGGGGGTGTGAACCGCGCCCCCCCCCTCGGCGCGCCTTCAGCGCCCTCGGACCGCGCGCCAAGGCGTGCCTCCATTCGAGGCAACAAGTTCGGCCAACCCGAGGTATTCTCGGCAGCGGAGCAGCGTCCGCGTGTCGCGGGCTGCTCGTCCAACTCCACAACAGCTCCACCCGACGCCCTTCGGACGCGTCAACCTCTCTCCATGCGCACTGCACTTCTGCTCGGCGTCGCCCTCGCGGGCGCCGCATCGGCCCAAACCTCGCTCCCGACGAACCTCACCCCGAACAACGGCGGGAGCGCCACCTGGGGCCTCTTCATGGACTTCACGGCCGGCGCGAGCGCCATCACCGTGACCGACCTCTCCACCGCGAGCAGCGCAGCGGCCGCCGCTCCGGTTGAGTTCGAGGTCTGGACCTACGTCGGCAGCGGCCTCGGTACCTCGGTCACGAGCGGCCCGGGCTCCGACCCGATGGGCTGGACCCTGCAAGGCCTCGCTTCCGGCTTCCAAGGCGCGACCGCCAGCGGGATCTCCGACCTGATCGACATCCCCGACGTCACGGTCCCGGCGGGCCAGACCGTCGGTGTCTGCCTGCTGTTCACGACGGCTGGCCCGCGTTACTTCGGCACGGGGACTGCGCCGCTGCAGGTCATCTCCGACGGCAACCTCACGTTGACGACGGGGGACTCCCGCTCTGCGCCGTTCACTCCGACCGGCAGCTACTTCAGCTCGCGCTCGCTCTGCGGCGAAGTGATCTATACGGGCGGCGCACCGGCCGGAGTCGGCTCGAGCTACTGCGGCCCGGCGGTCCCGAACACGACCCTCAACTCCGCCAGCATCAGCGCCAGCGGCTCCGACGTTGCGGCCGACAACAACCTCACGCTGATGGCGTCGGACATGCCGCTCAACGCGTTCGGCTTCTTCCTGACCAGCATGACGCAGGGCAACGTCCCCCAGCCGGGTGGCAGCCAGGGCGTTCTGTGCCTCGGCGGCTCGATCGGCCGCTACGTCGGCGCCGGCCAGATCAAGAACTCCGGCGCGGCGGGCATGTTCGACCTCGCCCTTGACCTGACGCAGACCCCGTCGCCGAACGGCTTCGTCTCGGTCAGCGCCGGCGAGACCTGGAACTACCAGGCTTGGTTCCGCGACTCGGTGGGCGGCGTGGCCACGTCGAACTTCACGGACGGCCGCACGATCACCTTCCAGTGATTTTATGAATGGGCGAGGGCGCGCGCGGCGATCGGCGCCGCGCCCCCCTCTACCAACCCGGCGCGCGCCGACCGTTCGGGACCCCGAGCGGATCGACGATGCGCGCGTGGACAGCGGGGATGCCCGCGGTCAAGGGGGCGAGCACCAACGTGTGCTCGCCCTCGCGCGTTGGGGTGAATTCGTAGCGCACGCTGTCCCAGTCGCGGCGGTACCGCGAGTGCGTGTGAACGTGGCTGGCATCGACGAGCGCGACCCCATCCTGGTCGAGGACTTGCACGCGCACCTCCGCGTCGAAGCGGGCGCGCTTGGCCGTTGGCGGCGGGTACTCCGGATACACCGTCAGCTTGTGGACGACGCCGGGGTGGAGCACCACGAAGCGCTGGACGTGCTCCGGCGCGGGCGTCCCGGGCGCGAGGCCGAGGTTGCCCTCCGCGACGACCTCGAACAGCGTCTCCGCACGTAGGTTATCATCGGTGAAAGACGCCCAGGCCGCCATGAGCGCGCCCGCGGCGCACAGGAGCGCCACCTTGACCCGACGGGCCCGAACGGGGCGCGTGGTCCACCCGATCCAAGCGGCGAACGCGCCCGAGGTCGCGAGGGCGACGAGGCCAATCCAGGTTCCGGCGTGCATGCCCCCCGTGATAACGCGCGCCAGCCGACGCGGCACCGTTCGAGACACGAAACCCTCGCAGACAGGCCTCCCGCGGCGTTGTCGCGGCGGAGAGACGCAGATTGGGCGCCCCCGGGGTGCGCCCGCATGGCGCCGCCGCCCCCCTCGGGCATAGACTCCATGGCGCCATGCAAAGCCGCGCCCGCATCCTCCCGACCATCCTCGACGCCATCGGCGACACGCCCCTCGTCCAGCTCAACAAGATCGGGCGGGAGACCGGCTGCCGGATCCTCGTCAAGTGCGAGTTCTTGAACGCCGGCGGCTCGGTCAAGGACCGCATCGGCAAGCGCATGGTGCTCGAGGCCGAGCGGAGCGGGCGCATCAAGCCCGGCGACACGCTGATCGAGCCGACCTCCGGCAACACCGGCATCGGGATGGCGCTCGCAGCAGCGGTGCGCGGCTATCGCATGATCATCACGATGCCCGAGAAGATGAGCCGCGAGAAGCAGGTCGTCCTCGAGGCGCTCGGCGCGGAGATCATCCGCACGCCCACGGAGGCCGCCTGGGACGCGCCGGAGAGCCACATCGGCGTCGCGAAGCAACTCCAGCGGATCCTGCCGAACTCGCACATCCTCGACCAGTACTCGAACCGCGACAACCCGTTGGCGCACTTCGAGGGCACGGCGGTCGAGATCATGGACCAAACCGACGGCGGCAAGTTCGACGTGTTCGTCGCGACCGCAGGAACGGGCGGCACTCTGTCGGGCTGCGCAGAGCGCTTCAAGCAAGACGCGCCGCACGTCAAGATCGTCGGCGTCGACCCTGTGGGCTCGATCCTCGCGGGCCCTGCGCCGATCGCGAGCTACAAGGTCGAGGGCATCGGCTACGACTTCATCCCCGACGTGTTGAACCGCGACCTCGTCGATGAGTGGGTCAAGACCGAAGACCGCGAGTCGTTCCTCATGGCGCGCAAGCTCATCCGCCAGGAGGGCCTGCTCTGCGGCGGGTCATGCGGGAGCGCGGTCTGGGCAGCGGTCGAAGTGGCGAGGCGCGAGGGCCCGGGCAAGACGATCGTCGTCATCCTCGCGGACAGCGTGCGCAACTACATGACGAAGTTCCTCGACGACCGCTGGATGCGGGAGAACGGCTTCACCGAGCGTAGCTGGGAGGTCGAGACGTGCGGCGACCTCGTACGTCGCCTGCAACGGGGCCCGGTGTTGACGGCTGAGTCGGGCGATAGCGTGCAGAAGGCCGTGCGCAAGATGAAGGAGAAGGGGATCAGTCAGCTCCCCGTGATCGAGTCCGGCAAGGTCGTCGGGATCGTCACCGAGAGCGATCTCCTGGGTCGCCTCGTCGAGCAGCGCGCGACGCTGGACAGCGCGATCGCGGAGGTCATGTTCCGCAACGTGCAGACGGTGCACGCGGACGACTCGGCGGGCTCGTTGCTCGACCTCTTCTCCAGCGGGCACGTCGGCCTCGTCGTAGGTCCGAACGGCGGGCTCCAAGGCATCCTGACCAAGATGGACCTGGTCGATCACTTGACCGGCACAGTCCACGCTAGCTGAACGGCCCCTCGATGAGACGCTGCTCCCAAATGCTCGCGTGCGCAGCGCTTTCAGCGTTGGCCAGCTGCGCCAATATCGAAGCGACGCAGGACCCCGGCGGCGACTACGACGTCGATACGGGCGGGTGGAGCGGGTACGCCGGCTATGTCTTCGGCCACAAGTCGACCGAAGGGCTCGGCGATGCCAAAGACGCAGTCGTGCCGGCCGGGTTCGACCTCGCGGTCACGCCGCCCGGCAGCCCCATCGCGCTGGTCCTGCAGCTCTTGGTCGGGTTCGTCTCCGACGGGCCGGACGAGGCGCCGGGGTCGAACATCCTCGATGTCGATAGCGTCACCACGACGACCTTGAACGTCGGCGTCCGGAAAGTGTTCGGCGAGCCCGAGGCCGTGCGGCCGTTCATCGGCGGCGGGCTGTCGCTGCTCGACATGGTGTTCGAGGACACGAGCGCGCTCTTCGGCGCCACGAACCGCCTCGATGCCGATCAGAGCCTCGGCTATTGGGTCGGCGCGGGCGCCTACTTCGCTTTGGGCCGCTCGTTCACGCTGGGCTTCGCCGTCCAGCAGACCATTGGTCACGAAGTGGCCTTGACCGGTCGCGTGTTCGACGCGGACTCGCTCGACCTGTTGGGCTTCATCGGCGCGCGCTTCTGAGCCGCGCGCCGGCGCGCGGCCGCGCTCAGACGCGGATGACGATGTTGCGCCGGTAAAGGACCTCGAGCGCGATGTACCAGGCGCTGACCCAGACGAGCGCATAACAGAGCGACGCCTGGATCGGGCTCAAGTGCAGGTTCGCCTGCAGCCAAGCGTAGAACGTCTGCTGGACAGTGCGGCCGTCGTCGAGCTTCCACAGCCGACCGAGGCAGCGCCCAAGGAGGCCGCTGCCGACAAAGACCGTGATCGCGTTGACGCCGAAGACGACAAAGGGCCGGGCGAGCGCGCGCTTGCCGCGTGAATCGGCGCCAAGGTCGAAGAGCGCGATGCAGCCTGCGAGCGCCAGCATCGCGAGCCCGCCCGTGAAGACGGCGTAGGAGCTCGTCCACAGCGGCTTGTTGATCGGGAACACCTGGCCCCAAAGCCAACCGACGAGCGTCAGCGCGGTCCCGGCCAGGGCCAGAGTACGGGTCACGGCGAGCAAGGACCGCTGGCGCCGCAAGAGCGCGCCGACGAAGACCCCGAGCAAGGCCGTCCCGAGCGCGGGAATGGTCGAGAGGAGCCCCTCCGGGTCGTACACCTTGCCGCCCCACGTGTGAGCCCCGAGCACCGCGCGGTCGACCCAGCCCGCGATGTGTTCGCCCTGGGTCGCGATGTCCGGCGCGCCGCCGCCCGGCACAGGCGTCAGGACGAGCAGGGGCCAATACCCGAGCAAGCAGACGAGCGCGACCAGGCCCTGCGTCCGCGCGCTCGTGAAGAGGAACAGGAGCGAAGCGCCGACGTAGCAGACGGCGATCCGCTGCAGGACGCCCATGATGCGGATCTTCTCGAGGTCGAACGTCGGAAACCCCGCGAGCAGCAGCCCGAGCGCGAAGAGAACGACGCCGCGGCGCAGCACCTTCGGCACCGCCGCGCTGCGCGCCCCATCCGCAGCGTCGACGCGCCGCCCGAGCGCGAGCGGGATCGAAACGCCGACCATGAAGAGAAAGAACGGGAACACGAGGTCCGTCGGCGTGCACCCGTGCCACGCAGCGTGCTTCAACGGGGCGTAGATGTGCCCCCACGAACCCGGGTTGTTCACCAGGATCATCCCGGCGATCGTCGCGCCGCGCAGCACGTCGAGCGCGCGCAGCCGCGCCGGGCGCGCTCGATCCCCGGCGCACTGCTCGCCGCCCGGAGCTCCGTTGGTCGCGGCGCTCATTCGATGACGCCGCGCACGCGCAAGGTGCCGGAACGGGCGTGGCGCTGCTCGGCGTGCTCCTCGATGCTCTGCTTGATCGTGACCGAGATCTCGCTCGTCTCGACGGTGTCGCCGTCGAACTCGAACGCTTGGACGTGGCCGGTGGTGAGCCCGAAGGTCAGCGTGCCCTTGCCGGTCAGCTCGACGGCGAACTCGGCGGAATCGACGTCGGTGCTGACGTCTCCCGGTACGGCCCCCTGAGCGAGCGCGTCGATGCGTTCGACGAACGAGGCAGCCGCGCGGAGCTCGACGACGACCTCGACGCGCGCGAGTTCACCCTCGAGCGCAGCGAGCGTGCAGGAGGCCTCGCCCTCGAGCTCGCCGGCCTTCATGACGTCGGCAAGGGTCGGGAGGTCGGCCGGATCGAGCGCGCCTTGGAGCTGATCCAAGTCCGTCTCCAGCGCGATGCCAAGCTCGCCACCGGGGAACAAGACGCGCGCGAGCGCGCCGAGCTCGACCTCCCAACGGCTGCCGACCTCGACGGCCCCGGCTGGCAGGAGACCAAGGAGGTCCATGTCTGCGTCGAGCCCGTCGAGGAGCGCTGCTGGCCCAGCTTGGTCTTCGTCCGCCCAGGTCGCGCCCCAAGCTTGGCGCTCGTCGGACCAATCGAACCGCACCGCGAGGCCCTCGATGGGGCTCGTGCCATCGCCGGCCATGCTCAACTGGACCTCGTTCCCGACCAGGTCCAAGGTCAAGTCGGCGCTGAACTCCTCGACGAGGTCGTCAAACTGGCGAACGAAGCGCGCCGGTCGTCCGTCGGCGACGACCTCGAGCTTGTCTGTCACTCCCACCTCGACCAGGCGCTTCGCGGTGTACGAGAGGTTCGGGACATCCGGCGAAGGCTCACCGTCGAGCTCGGTGCTCACCGAATCGGTCTTCGAGCTGAGCTCCCACGACCAGGCACGGCGCAGCTCGGCGCCCTCCGGCGGCGAGAAACGAAGCGACTGCTGGGCCCCCGGAAGGGTGAGCAGCGTCGCGACACAGGTCAGGGTGAAGAGCTTCATGTTCAGAGGCGGTTACGGGCAGATGGGCCCGTGAGTGAAACCGATGTACGCCCGTCCGTGAAGCACGAACCCGCCAGGATGGCTCCCCTCGGCCTCGGATAAACTCGGCGGCGGATCGATCTCCGGACCCAGCCACTTTGAACACCTTCACGATGAAACGACGTGCCGCCTCGGGCTCTGGCCCGACCCTCTTCCCGCTCGGCCTCGCGCTCGGGCTCGCCCTCCCTGGCTGGTCCTCAATCGCCCAAGCGCAGGCGGTCGTGAAGACGGACGAGCGCGCCGTGCCCATCTTCGTCGATGGCGAGGCGCAGGTCGTCCCGGCCTTCAAGGACAAGAGCCTCTGGGTGCAACACGACCTCTGGGTCGAGACGGAGTTCGACTCGGACGGCGACGGCAAGCTCGACCGGATGCACGTCGATGTCACGCGCCCCTTGCAGACCGACTCGGAGGGCCTGAAGGTCGCGGTCATCTACCAGACGAGCCCGTACTTCAGCGGCATCGCGGGCGGCACGATGGACTTCTTCTGGAACCCCTCGCACGAGCTCGGCGAGGCGCCGCCGCCGCGCAAGAAGGCGCCCGACATCGAGTTCCAGCCGCGGCGTACGCTGATCTCGCGCTCGCTCGTGTCGACGTGGGTGCCCCGCGGCTTCGCGGTCGTGCACTCGTCGTCGCCCGGCACCGGGCGCTCGGAGGGCTGCCCGACCGTCGGCGGCATCAACGAGTCGCTCGCGCCGAAAGCTGTGATCGACTGGCTGAACGGGCGCGCCAAGGGCTACACGCTGCCCGACAGCCAGGACGAGGTGAAGGCGTACTGGTCGACCGGCAAGGTCGGCATGACAGGCACCTCGTACGAGGGCACGCTGCCGCTCGCCGCTGCGACGACAGGCGTCGAGGGCCTCGAAGCGATCATCCCGATCTCGCCGAACACCTCGTACTACCACTATTATCGCTCTAACGGCCTCGTGCGGCACCCGGGCGGCTACATGGGAGAGGACGTCGACGTCCTGTACGACTTCGTCCACAGCGGCGACCCAGCGGTGCGCGACGCGTGCAACGCCAAGGTGCGCGATACGGAGATGGCGCAGAACCAGGACCGCTTGACGGGCGATTACAACGACTTCTGGGCGTCCCGCGACTATCTGAACGTCATCGACAAAGTGAAGGCGGCGACGTTGATCGCGCACGGCTTCAACGACTGGAACGTGATGCCGGAGCACAGCGTGCGCATCTACGAGGCGCTGCGCAAACGCGGCGTGCCCTGCATGGCGTTCTTCCACCAAGGCGGGCACGGCGGTGACCCGACCCCGAGCATGATGAACCGTTGGTTCTCGCACTACCTCTACGGCGTCGACAACGGCGTCGAGGGTGACGCGCGCGCTTGGATCGTGCGCGAAGGCGCGAAGATGAGCCAGCCGACGGCCTATGCCGACTATCCGAACCCTGACGCCGCGCTCGTCGCGCTGCGTCCGATGCGGGGCGGCAGGGGGTTGGGCGCGCTCGCCCTCGACGCGGAGGGCCAAGGTCGCGAGACCCTCGTCGACGACGCCTCGGTCGACGGCAAGACCCTAGCGTCCGCTGCGGAGTCCGAGCACCGGCTGCTCTATGCGACGCCAGAGCTGGCGGCTCCATTGCACCTCTCCGGCGCGGGGACCATCACGCTGCGCCTCGCGTCGAGCAAGCCCGCGGCGAACCTCTCCGTGTGGATCGTCTCGCTGCCGTGGACAGAGAGCCGGCGCATCAACGACAACATCATTACCCGCGGCTGGGCGGACCCGCAGAACCAGGCGTCGGCACGCGAGAGCAAGCCGCTCGTGCCCGGTGAGTTCGTCAGCTTGACCTTTGCGCTGCAGCCGGACGACCAGATCATCCCTGCCGGCCAACGCGTCGGTTTGATGGTGTTCTCGAGCGACCACGACTTCACGCTCTGGCCGGCGCCGGGCACGGAGCTGACCATCGACCTCGATGGGACGACGCTCCAGCTGCCGGTCGTCGGTGGCCGCGCCGCCTACGAAGAAGCGATCGCGCGCTGACCCCGTGGGCCACGAGTTCCTCTCAGACATCCTGCTGCTGCTCGCGGCGTCGATCCCGATCGTCGTCGTGCTGAGGCGAGTGGCGCTCCCGCCGCTCGCCGGCTTCCTGGTCGTGGGCGCGCTGCTCGGGCCGCACGCCCTCGGCTGGATCAGGGCCGAGGAAGAGGTCGAGGCGCTCGCAGAGATCGGCGTCGCGCTGCTCCTGTTCACAGTCGGCCTCGAGTTTTCGTTGCCGCGCCTCTTGCTGCTGAAGCGTGAGCTGTTCCTGGGCGGCAGCCTGCAAGTCCTGCTCACGATCGCCGCGGTCTCTGTCGCAGGGCTCGTGTTCGGCGCGCCCACGAAGCTCGCGCTGCTCTTCGGGTTCCTCGCCGCGACCTCCAGCACGGCCGTCGTGCTGAAGATGCTCGCGGACGAACAGAAGGTCGAGACAGCCCACGGCCGCGTCGCCGTCGCGATCCTCTTGTTCCAGGACCTCGCGGTCATTCCGCTGCTGCTGTTGGTTCCAATGCTGGGCGACGCGGGGGGGGCCGGGCTCGGCGGCCTGCTGCTCGTGCTGCTCAAGGCGATCGGCGCGGTGATCGCGGTGCTCCTGATCGCGCGCTTCGGCTTCTCGCGCGCCGCCGCGATCGTCGTGCGCGCCGGCGGGCGCGAGCTCTTCACGCTCTTCACCGTGCTGGTCGCGCTAGGCGCCGCCTGGATCACGTTGTCGCTCAGCTTGCCGCTGGCGCTCGGCGCGTTCGTGGCCGGGCTCGTCATCTCGGAGTCCGAGTACAGCCACCAGGTCGTCGACGAGATCCTGCCCTTCCGCGACGTCTTCAACGCGCTGTTCTTCGTCTCGGTGGGAATGCTGTTCGACGCGCGGGTCCTGGTCGAGGATCCGCTGCCGACGCTCAGCCTCTTTGCGGGCCTCTCGCTGCTGAAAGGCGGCGTGCTCTACGGCGTGGCGTTCCTGCTGGTGCGCTCGCGTCGCGTCGCATTCCTCGTCGCGGCCAACCTCTTCCAGATCGGCGAGTTCGCGTTCGTTCTGGCGCGCCAGGCGAGCTCGCTCGGAGTGCTGCAAGGAGCGCACGAGCAGCGCTTTCTCGCCGTCGCCGTGCTCTCGATGCTCGTGACACCGTTTGTCATCAAAGGCGCCACGCGCTGGGCCGACCGGGCGACGGTAGGGCCAACGCCCGAGCCCGAGGGGCAAGCGAACCACGGGCTGCCGCCGGTGCAGGTGCTGATCGCAGGCTATGGCCTGACCGGCCAGCACGTCGCGCGTGTGCTCGCCGCGACCTCGATCAGCTACCGCATCGGTGAGCTGAACGCGGACCGCGTGCGATCCGCCGCAGCCCGCGGGGTCCCGATCGTGACGCTGGACATCAACCGCGCCGACGCGCTCATGCACGCTGGTCTCGCGGGCGCCAAGGTCTTCGTGGTCGCGATCAACGACCCGGTCGCGACCCGCCACGCGGTGGCGCACGCGCGGCGCATCGCCCCAGCGACGCAGGTCATCGTCCGTACGCGCTTCTTGCGCGATACCGAAGAGCTGATGCGTCTCGGCGCGCACCAGGTCGTGCCCGAGGAGTTCGAGACCTCCGTCGAGATCTTCGGTCGCGTCCTGCGCGAGCTCCACGTCCCGCGCGGGACCATCGCGGTACAGACCGAGCTGATTCGGCGCGAGGGCTACCAGCTCTTGCGCGGGCCGATCTCTGAGCTGAAGCAGCTCGAGATCGTCGGCGAGATCCTGGCCAGCACCGCCGTCGACACGCTCTTCGTCGGGCCGTCGTTCGGCTCGTGCGGCAAGACCCTCGCCGAGCTCGACTTCCGGCGCCGAACGGGCGCGACGGTGCTGTCGGTCCTGCGCAACGAAGAGGAGATCCATGGCCCGGGCGCCGACCTGCGGCTCCTCCCCGGCGACCTCCTGATCGTCCGCGGCGAGCACGCAGAGCTGGACCGTGCCCGGGACCTGATCGCGGGGAACGCCACCAGCGACTGACGTGGGCGGCGCCATTGGGCAAGTTCGGGCCCTGCCCTCGCTGACTCTGAGACAACCCGGGCCCCGAGCGGCCCAACTCGCCGGGATAATTCACGAGCGTCCGGGCAAGGGCGCAGCGCTTGACGCGCGGCAGCCCCTGCGCGTAGCGTACCGGGCACTCCCGAGCGGTCGTGGGGAAGTCCGGTGTCATTCCGGCGCGGTCCCGCCACTGTGATTCACGCAGGGGAGCTCTCTCATCGGTCCACACGGACCAGGTCACTGACCCAACCCGGCACTGTCGGGCGGCGTCGGGAAGGCTCGGGAGCGCTCGCCACAGTGATGAGCCAGGAAACCCTGGCCGGTCGGAAGGTCCTGTCAGTCGCGGATGACGACCACAGGCCGAGCGGAGATCGTGCGCGCAACGTGCGTGCAGGGTCCGATCGTGCCATGGGTCCTCGCCGGACTGACCTTTCGCGGATTTCGAAAGGACTCACCTTGGCACCCTCACACTTCACGGCACGCGCGCTCATCGGGCTCGCGAGCGCTGCACTCTCCGTCACACTGCACGCACAGACCCCGGCGGCCGGATACCGGTTCACGGGCAGCACCGACCTCTCGCTGTACTGCGGCGAGTATCCGACGATCGCCGGCTTCGCCGACGCTTCGTACATCCTCTTCGACGGCCAGCGCGTCGAGCACCGCGCGGCAGACGGCACGCTGCTGCGCACGTACGCGACGTTTCCCACCCCCGTGTTCGCGAGCTTCGTCGAGCTGAGCCCCGACGAGCGCTTCGCGTACATCGGCGAGTCATCGAATGGGACGCTGCGTGAGATCGATCTCGCGAGCGGCCAGTCGCGCCTGCTGACGAGCCTGACGTTCAACTTCGACCTCGCGTTCGACGTCGTCCCTGGCCTCGCTTACGTGAGCGCGGCGACGGGCGGCTTCGGGTCGAACTCGATCTGGCGCGTCGACCTCGTCTCTGGCCAGGCCGTGGAGGTGATCACGGTCAGCGGCTTCTCAGGGCCGGTCGAGGTCGATTCGGCGGGCAACGTGCTTGTCACGGTCCTCGACACCGCGTTTCCGCCGACGCCCGGCGCGACGCGCGTGCTGCGCTACGACGCGGCGCTCGTGAGCTCGGGCGTACTGCTCACCGAGGCCAACGGCGCGCTCTATTCGGGCGGCTTCGACAACGTTTCCTCGAGCGCGATCGACCCGCGCACCGACCGTATGCTCGTCATGGAGACGAACACGGGCGCGTCGGGCTTCGCCAGCGCGCTCTGGCTCCTGGATGAGAACGGGCAGCGTGTGGGCCAAGTCGCGGGCGCGCCAGGCTTCGCGGGCGGCGTCGAATTCGTCGACGCCGGCTTCGGGACAGAGTTCGGCGCGTACCAGCCGGCGTATGCGAGCGCGCGCTTCGCCTACGCGGACTGCTTCGGGACGGGGACCTGGCACCGGTGGAACACCACGGGCGCGCAGCCCAGCGCGGTCTTCGATGGCCCGGGCCTCGGACAGGCCGGCGCTGCTTCGATCGAGGTGGTCGGCGGGATCCCGAACGGCTACGCGAGCCTTTGGGTCGCTCGGACCCAGGCGTTCGAGTCCATCCCCGTGGTCGAGCAGCTCGGCGGCCTGCACCCTGTCGCGCTGCAAGCGCACGCCTCAGCGTTCCTGCGTCGGTCGTCGCTGATCGCGCTCGACAGCGCGGGCCAAGGAGCGATCGGCTTCGGGCAAGGGCCGGCGATCGAGGGCGCGCTGCTGATGCAGTGGCTCGTCTATGACGCCAACGGACAGCTCGTCACATCGTCGAGCTTCGCCGTGAACCGCGACCTGTTCTGAGCGCGGCCCGCAGCCCGTCGCGCGTTCGCGACCGATTCGCGCGCGACGGGCGCTGAGGCCGGTGTCGCGACGCCGGCCTCAGAAGGTCAGCGTCTTGGCGCCGCTCATCGTCTTGTGCACGACGGACATGAGCCCGGCGGGGCGAATGCCAGCGCGGAGCGTGCTGGAGTCTTCGCTGTCGACGCTGCAGTGCTTGTGCAGGCACGCCGAGCACGCGCCGACCTCTGCGCCCGCCGCGACCAGCCCCTCGAGGGCGAGATAGACCTCGCTCGCCCCTGCGCCGCTGAGGCTGCGCGCGCACGCCCACTGCGACGCCCGTAGCGTCAAGAACACGCGGGTTGGCGTGCCGCTCGAGATCGAAACGAGCGCGAGTTGGAGCCCGAAGAGCGCCTTGTCAGGGTCCTCCGGCCCCGACGTGATGATGACCTGGAGGGTCGCTTGTTGGTCGTTCTGCATCAGATGAACAGTGGTGAGGTGCCGCTCTTGGTCAGCTCGAGGACGCAGCTCGCGGCGCCCCCGTACTCCACTCCGTCGACGAGCTCGTCCGCGCCGATCCCCGTCACGTCCATCGACATCTCGCAGACGATCATGCGCACGCCGAGGTCGCGGGCGAGCTCAACCAGCTCGTCGAGTGACGCCACATGCTTCTTCTTCATCGCGAAGCCAAACAAGCACGCGCCCAGGCCGCCGAAGTTCAGTCGCGTCGTGGCGCCGGAGCCTTTCGGGAGCATCAAGGTGAACATACGATCCAAGAGCGACTTCCCGCGCAGCCGCCGCTTCTTGCGCAGGCCAAGGACGCCCCAGAATGTGAAGTACATCGTGACCTCAGCGCCCATCGCGGCGCCGCTGGTCGCGAGCGTAAAGGCCGCCATCCAACGGTCGAACTCACCGCTGAACACGACCATCGTCAGTCGGTCGCGGGTGACGACCGGTTCGACGCCCGCCTCATTCGCTTGGGCGAGCTTCATGCCTTGCGGAGGACCGCGCGCTGGACGCCGTCTGCGGCCTCGAACTCGACGAGCTCGTTGTTTGTCATGGCGCTCCAAGCGCGCACGTCAGCGCGAAAGGCCGGGTCCGAGGCGTCGACGCGCAGGAGCTCGCCTGGGCTGATGCGTTGCATCGCCTGCGCGATCCGCACGATCGGCATGGGGCACTTCAGCCCCCGACAGTCGAGGTCGTGAACGAGCGACTTGGGTTCGTTGGGTTCCACGTGCGGGTTATCGGCCGACGGCATGCCCGCAGCTGCAGCCGCAGGCGCCCGAACCACCCGAATCGCGCGAGACGTCCCAATTCGACCCGTGAACACGGCCGCGGCGCGGTTGCGGCTGACCTCCGCGCGCGTCACGATGACGCTCGTCATGGAACGTTGGACCATTCTGGGGCCGCAGGACGCGCGCAGCGCGCCGTGGCGCAACGGGCGCGGCGCGACGTCTGAGCTCGCGATCTGGCCCGAGCACGCGAGCTTCTCGACGGGCGACTTCGAGTGGCGCGTCTCGATGGCGAGCGTCACCGAGAACGGCCCATTCAGCGCGTTCGACGGGTTCACACGCGCCTTGGTCGTGGTCGATGGGACCGGCCTCGTGCTGGACCACGGCGAAGCGGGCGGCCGCGCGCGCCTGCGCCCCCTGGAGCCGTACACCTTCGACGGGGGCTGGGCGACGACCGCAGAGCTCCACGCAGGACCCGTGCGCGACTTCGGCGTGCTCGCCCATAGCGACCTCTGGCGCATCGAGCTCGAAGCGCTGCGCCTTGGCGCTCGACGGGCGCGGCTCGAGCTGGAGGCGCGCGAGCATGGCTTCCTGCACGTCCTGAACGGCGAGCTCACCGTGCGCCTCGACGGCGAAGAAGACGAGGCCCCTTTGGAGGCTAAGGACAGCCTCTGGGTCCGTCCGAGTCGACGGGGGGCCGAGCTCGAATTGACCGGCATGGATGCGTCCGCCATCGCGCTCTTCGCTCGGATCTCCCCGAGCGCGGCGCGGGACCTCTGAGAGAGCGCGATCGAGCCGCAGTCCTTATCCTGCGGGCATGTGCAACGCGCTGCTTCTCTCTGCGCTCGCCCTCGCTGGGACGCCCGATATCCGCTGGACTGGCGCGATCGACAGCGATGTCTTCGCCGAGGGCAATTGGGACCTGACCCAGTCCGCGACGACGACGATCGATCCGAACGTCACCATCGACGACGATGTGATCGTCGCCGGCGCGGTGAACGCTGCTGCGATCCCAGAGGTCGGCGGCGCTGCCCAGCAGCGGTTCCAGCTCGCGGACGGCCGGACGTTGACGATCGATGGCGGCGCGTTCAGCGCGCTCGGGAACGACGGCGTCGGCGGGTCCGGCGCGGCGAGCCAAGTGACGATCGACGTGCGCAACAGCGGGACGTTCGCGCCGTTCTTCATCGTCAATGGCGTGCATCTCCAGGTCGACGGCACGAGCCAGGCGACCTTCGGCGGCGGCGGGAACCCCGTGAACGGCTCGACGATCGAGCTGGCGCAGGGCGCGGTGCTGCGCTTCCTCGACGAGGACCCCGGCGCGTTCACCTCCGAGCACCTCTCGAAGGTCACCGTGGCGGGCGCGCCTGCGGTCGTCGGCGTGAACCTGATCGTCGTCAGCGACGGCGCGACCGGGTGTGTCGTCACGACGGCTGTCAGCCCGCCGATGACGCTGGACGCGGACGACGACCTCTTGACGGACGCGGACGAGCTGAATGTCTACGCCACCAATCCACTGGATCCCGACACGGACGGCGACGGGACGCCGGATGGTTTGGAGGTCGCGCGCGGCCTCGACCCGCTCGATCCGATGAGCCGCCTGTCGCGGCCGAACGTGATCTTCGTGCTCGCGGACGACCTGGGCTGGGGTGACCTGGGCGTGCTCTTCCAGAACAGCGTCGCCGGGACGAAGAAGCACCGCACGCCGAACCTCGACCAGCTCGCCGCCGAAGGGATGCTGCTGCGCCGACACTACTGCCCGGCGTCAGTGTGCGCGCCTTCGCGCGCGTCGCTGTTGCTCGGCGTGCACCAGGGCCACGCGAGCGTGCGCGACAATCAGTTCGACAAAGCGCTCGAGCGCAACCACACGCTCGGGACGACGCTCAAGCGCGCTGGCTACACGACCGCCCTGATTGGGAAGTACGGGCTCCAGGGCTCGGGGAGCTCACCGGCCACTTGGTCAGCCTACCCGACGCTGCGCGGCTTCGACTCCTTCTTTGGCTACGTGCGGCACGCCGACGGCCACAACCACTATCCCGCGCACCAAACGGCAGCGCGCCCCCCCAAGCAGGTCTGGGACGGAGCCCAGGAAGTCTCCGCGGACCTGACCCTTTGCTACACCGCGGACCTGTGGACCGCGCGCGCGAAGAAGTTCATCATCGAGCAGCGCGCCGCTGCGCCCGAGCGACCGTTTTTCCTGTACCTGGCCTACGACACGCCGCACGCGTCGCTCGATCGCCCGACGATGGCGTACCCCCCGGGGCGCGGGCTGAACGGCGGGATGCAGTGGCTCGGCGTGCCGGGCGCGATGATCACGACCGCCGCGGGGACGATCGACTCGTTTGTGCACCCGGACTACGCGGGCAAGGGTTGGACCAACGGCGAGGAGCGCTTCGCGACAGCCGTACGTCGCTTGGACGACTGCATGGGAGACCTCGTGCAGACGCTGCGCGACCTCGGGATCGACGACGAGACGTTGATCGTGTTCACGTCCGACAACGGCCCGCACGAGGAGTCCTACCTGCCGGGTGTCCCCTACCAGCCGAGCGCCTTCGATTCATTCGGGCCGTTCGACGGGATCAAGCGCGACGCGTGGGAGGGCGGCCTGCGCGTGCCGACGCTCGCCTGGTGGCCAGGGGTCATCGCGCCGGGCAGCATCGACGACCAGCCGTCGCAGTTTCACGACTGGCTCGCGACGTTCACGGAGCTCGCTGGCTGGACGCCGCCGAGCCGCAGCGACGGCGTGTCGCTCGTGCCGACATTGACGGGCACAGGCGGCCGCGCGCAAGGGACCGTCTACGTCGAGTACAACTCGCCCTCGAACACGCCGGGCTACGCCGAGTTCGACCCGAGCCACCGCGGCCGGCCGCGCCAGCAGGAGCAGGCGCTCATCCTCGACGGCTACAAGGGCGTGCGCGTGAACATCCAGAGCCACGCGGACCCCTTCGAGATCTACGACCTCGCCAGCGACCCGCGCGAGACGAACAACCTGGCGGGGAGCTCGCCGTTCTTCGTAGCGCTCGGCCAGCGCATGCTCGACCGGGTCATGCAACTGCGCCGCTTCGAGCCGTCGGCGCCTCGCCCCTATGACGCCGCTCTGGTCCCCGCGGTCACGCCGCGTGTTCGACCGGGCCTCGACGTGGCCACGTTCGAGGGCCTGTGGCCTTGGGTCCCTAACTTCGCGGCGCTCGCGCCGCTCGGCACAGCGCCCGTGCAGGGTGTCGACGCCGCCGCGCACCTGTCGCGGGTCGACGACGCGGGCCTCAGCTATACCGGCTACATCGAGGTGCCCGCAGCGGGCCTCTGGGCCTTCCGCGTCGAATGCGACGGCGGCGCGATCTTGCGGATCCACGACGCGCTCGTCGTCGACGACGACTTCAATCACTCAGCCGTTCCCGCGTCCGGAACGCTGCAGCTCGCTGCGGGCCTGCACCCGATGCGGCTCGACTACCGCACGGCGCGTGGTGCGCCAGCGCTGTCCGTCCGCTGGTCGGGGCCCGGCGTCGCCGAAGCAGACGTGCCGCTGAGCGCGCTCTTCCGCGCGGACACGTCGATCGGTGCGTCGTACTGCAGCGCGGCCCTCAACAGCAGCGGCGCGGCGGGCATGACGTTCATCGAGGGGTCCCCAGCGCTCCTCGACAACGACGTCACCTTGGTGGCCGAGTCGGTCCCTCCGGGCAGCTTCGGCTTCTTCCTGGCGAGCCGCGTCCAGGCCTTCGCGCCGCACCCCGGCGGGAGCCAAGGCAACCTGTGCCTCGGCGGCTCGATCGGACGCTACACGGGCCCGGGCCAGGTGACGAGCGCAGGCCCAGCGGGCCGCTTCACGCTGCAGATCGACCTGGCCCGGATGCCCTCGCCGAACGGCCCGTTGGCCGCACAGCCAGGCGAGACCTGGAGCTTCCAGGCGTGGCACCGGGACGCGAACCCGGCGCCCACTTCCAACTTCACCGCAGGCAGCTCCGTGACGTTCCTCTGAAGCGCCTGCGGCGGTGGCGTCAGTTGAACGCGATCTCGAGCCCGTCCGAGAAGTTCGACGCAGCCGAGCCGCCAGGCGTGACGTCGCGGTACCAGCACTGAAAGTTCCAGGTCTGGCCGGCGACCACCGTGATGAGGCCGTTCGGCGTCGGGTGCATCGTGAGGTCCAGCGTCAAAGTGACCGCGCCGGTCGTGCCCGCGTTCTTGATCTGACCCGGGCCAACGTAACGCCCGATCGCGCCGCCGAGGCACAGGTCGCCGAGGCTGCCGCCCGGGTTCGCAACGAGGCCACGGGTGGTGCTGGTGAGGAAGAACGCAAACGAGTTGTTCGGCATGCTGCCGCACTCGAGGATGACGTTGTTGCGCGCGACTCGGGTGGAGCCGGACGCGCTGATCGCGGCGGCCACGCCCGTCGAGTTGGTGTTCGCAGCGCAGTAGGACGCGCCGAGCTGGCCCGGGCGGACCGTGACGATCGACCCCATCGCGCCGTCGCTGACCACGTCGATGTTGCCGCCGATCACCGCCGGCACGCCGTCGACAAAGGTCTTCGAGAGGTGCTCCAGCGTGTATTCGGTCGGGTCCTCGAGCAGGAAGCGCATCGTCGAGCCGTAGGTCAGGTCGACGAGGGTGATGTTGACCGGATTGCCGCCGCCGCCGTAGATGATCGTGCTCGTTTGGTCGATGTTCACGAGCACCTCGTTGACAGTGAAGAACGGCTCGAGCGACGCGCCGTTGACGACGTCGATCGTGATCCCGGTGACCGCCCCGGGGATGCCGCCGAACCCGTCGTTCCCGAGCACGAGGACCCGTGAGTTGTCGACCGTCAGCGTGTAGCCCTCGCCGATCTGGAAGCGCATCTGGCCCGCGCCGCCGACCTCTGGCATCTCGACCGTCGCGGCCGCGTTGCGGATGACGACGTTGTCGTCGATCGTGACATTCGGGTCGATGATGGTGACGGTGGACTGGGTGAGGTCCCAGTTGGCCTCGTTGAAGATGTCCGCGCTGACGGCGCCGGTCCAGAAGATGTCGGCAGCGGCGCTGGGAGCGAGCGCGCCTGCCATGAACAAGGAGATGAGTTGGGAGCAGTTCATTGTGGGAGACTAGCAGCACCAACTCCCGCCGCCCAGTCAGGTGGCTCCCCTTGATCAGGCGGAGGCACTCACGCCCGATCCGCAAGGCAGGCGGACCCTGCCTGCCCGCCGGAGCGCGCCCGCGCGACTCGCGGTCCGCGCGGCTCCACCACGCCTTGGAACTTCGCCGCGCGGTCCTTAGCGTAGGCCGCTCGACTGCCGATAGACAGAACCCCTATGTGCTCGATCCTCGCGCTCCTCGACGTCCCCGCCGCCCTCACTGCTGGCGCTGACGCAGCCTCGCTGCGCGCGCGCGCGGTCGAGGCGTCCCGCCGCATGCGCCACCGCGGCCCTGATTGGAGCGGGGTCTACATGGACGAGCGCACGGTCATGGTCCACGAGCGCCTCTCCATCGTCGACGTCGAGAGCGGCGCGCAGCCGCTGCGCTCGCCGGACGGGCGCCTGGCGCTCGCTGTGAACGGCGAGATCTACGACCACCAAGCCCTGCGGGCGACGGTGGACTACGCCTTCACGACGTCGTCAGACTGCGAGGTCCTGCTGCCCCTGTGGCGCGACCGCGGCGTCGAGTTCCTGAACGACATCGACGGCATCTTCGCGTTTGTCGCCTACGACCGCGCGACCGGCGACTGGCTCGTCGCACGCGACGCGCTCGGCGTGATCCCGCTGTACATGGGTCGCACGGAAGACGGGGCGCTCGTGATCGCGTCGGAGCTGAAAGGCCTGTACGACCTGTGCCGCTCGTTCGAGGAGTTCCCGGCGGGCAGCTACCTGCGCCGCGGCGACGCGACGCCGACGCGCTGGTACGAGCGCCCCTGGCGCGACTACGACGCCGTCGCCGGACGTCCGTACGACGCGAGCGCGTTGCGGGCCGAGTTCGAGGCGGCGGTCGAGCGACAGCTCATGTGCGACGTGCCCTACGGCGTGCTGCTGTCGGGCGGCCTCGACTCTTCGCTCGTCGCGGCGTGCGCCGCCAAGTTCGCGCGCCGCCGCATCGAGTCCAAGGGCGCCGACGAGGCCTGGTGGCCGCGGCTGCACTCGTTCGCGATCGGGCTGTCAGATTCGCCGGACCTCAGCGCCGCAAAGCGAGCAGCCGAGGCGCTCGGTACGGTGCACCACTCGTTCACATACACGATCGAAGAGGGCATCGACGCGCTGAGCGAGGTGATCCGCCACATCGAGACCTACGACGTCACCACGATCCGCGCGTCGACGCCGATGTTCCTGCTCGCGCGACGCATCAAAGCGATGGGCATCAAGATGGTGCTCTCGGGCGAGGGCTCCGATGAGGTCTTCGGCGGCTACCTCTACTTCCACAAGGCCCCGAACGCGCGCGCGTTCCACGAGGAGACCGTCCGCAAGCTCGACCAGCTGCACCTCTTCGATTGCCTGCGCGCCAACAAGTCGATGGCGGCCTGGGGCATCGAGGCGCGCGTCCCGTTCCTCGATGTGCGCTTCTTGGAGGTCGCCATGTCGATCGACGCCGAGCACAAGATGTGCAGCGGCGGCCGGATTGAGAAGCACATCCTGCGCGCGGCCTTCGAGGGCGCGCTGCCCGACTCGATCCTTTGGCGCCAGAAGGAGCAGTTCTCCGATGGCGTCGGCTATTCGTGGATCGACTCGCTCAAGGCGCACGCCGCGGCGCGCGTGGCGGACGACCAGTTGGAGCGCGCCGCATGGCGCTTCCCGCACAACCCGCCCACGACCAAAGAGGCCTACCTCTATCGCGAGCTCTTCGACGCGCACTATCCGGGCCCCGCGGCGGCGGCCCTCGTGCCGGGCGGCCCGAGCGTCGCGTGCTCGACCCCGGCCGCGCTCGAATGGGACGCTTCCTTCCGCGCGAACGCGGACCCGAGCGGGCGCGCGGTGCGCGGGGTCCACGTGTCCCCTACGGCTTCGTGAACGGCGTCGGTCGCCCGCGTCAGCGCCGCAGGCGGGCCATGCGCCCTCGGCGCCGACCGCGGTCGCGCCGGAGCTCGAAGCCGCGATCGCGTAGTACCCGCGGTCGCTCGGGAGCGTCGTCCAGGTGCGACCCCCGTCGTACGACGCGCTGCAGCCCGCGTGGCCAACGGCGACCAGCGCGCCGTCTGCGAGCCACGCCGCGCCCGAGCGATAGCCCTCGGGCGCGACGCCCGCAGCGTGCCAGGTCTCGCCTCCATCGGAGGTCCAGGCGGCATTGTCGCCGCCGCGCTCGGGCTCGTCATAGGCCCCGCCGAGGGCCACGCCGTGGCGCGCGTCGCGGAACGCGAGCGTGTAGATCCCGGTCGTCGCAGCGCCTTGACGCACAGGGACCTCGCTCGCCTGCCACGTCCGGCCCGCGTCGCTCGAACGCAGGACCCGCGCATGGTTGCCGCCCGTGCCGATCCAGGCATGGCGCTCGCCATGTGCCACCACGCAGGTCCCGCTCGCGGCGAACGCAGCTTCGCCGTCACGCGCCGCGGGCAGGTGCTCAGCCGGCACCCGTTCGAACACGACGCCATCGTCGGAGCGCAGCACCTCGAAGACCCCGTCCAGCGGATCACCGAACACGACGGCGCCGGCCAGCCCTGGTGTCGCCTCCCCGGCGCCGGCCCGCGCGGGGCCGCGGAACAGGGCGATCGAGTCAAAGAACGACCGCGGGTCGGGGCTCGTATACAGGACCTCCCACGTCGCGCCGCCGTCGCACGTGCGCAAGATCCGCGCGGGCTGAGTGATCGAGATGACCCAGGCGCGCTCGGCGTCGAGGGCCTCGATGTCGCGCAGGTCGTTGGGCGCGTCAGCGGCCCCCCCGGGCGCCGCCGGGACCTGACGCACGTCCCACGTCGCACCTCCGTCGAGGCTGCGCAGGACGGTGCCCTCGCTCCCACTGGCCCAGATGACGCCGCCCCCGACGTCACAGACACCCCGCAGGCTGGCCTCTGAGGGCGAAGGGATCACGTCGAGCGTCGGCGGTCCGTCGGGGCTCACCGAGCGACACGCGCTCGTCAGCGCGCAGAAGAGGACCAACCAGGCTCGTTGCATACGCAGAGCCTACGCCGTCCACACCGCTCAGAGGTGGAAGTACTCGGTCACCGCGGCCCAGAAGCCCAGGAAGATCGACCCGTAGTGCGAGAGGTGGAACCCATCGACGAGCCCCCCTGTGCGCGCAGGGATCGAGACCGTCTCGACGGCGTGCCGGCGGCTCGAGGTCGCGGCCCATTGATCGATCGCCTGCCGCTGGACCAACGTCTGCGCATCGTTGGCGGTCCCGAGGTACGTCTTGATCGCGAGGTAACGCGGGGTCGACCAAGGCACGAACGTCGAGAGCGCGCTGTTGATGGTGTTGATGTCGCTGTCGAAGGTCGGCAGCAAGTAATTGTTGCCCGCCGCAAAGCACACTGCGCGAATGTCGGGCTGCGCGAGCGTCGCCAGGGCCGGCGAAAGGTACTCCGTGGCGAGCCGCTCGAACGCGCCGCCGGGCACCGAAGGATGCCAAGAGGCGAGGGGGTTCGGGTGCAACGGCGTCGCGTCGCTGCCCGACACCGCGAGCGAGACGATGTAGATGTCGCCACCGTGAAAGCGCCGCCAGCCGGCCGCGAGGCCGTAGATCGGATCGGCGCTCGTCCCGAAGTGATTCTGGAACGGAGTGACGTCGATCCAGCCCTGCTGGACCGCGTCCCAACGGTGCGCCCCAGGGATCGGGTCGCCGAAGGGCGCCGGACCCGTTGGGGTGGTCGTGTTGCCGCTGGAATTGAAGCCGGCCAGGATCGAGTCGCCCCAGCACACGATCACGCTCTGCGCGCGCAGCTCCGTGCTGCAAACAACGGACGCGGCGGCGAGGAGGCAGGCCGCGACGCGGCGAGTGGCAGACAGACGTGACATGGCAAATCCCCGGTCAAGACCGGGCGGGCGAGTGTGCAGCCGTGGTGACACGGTCATCGTCGCTCGACGAACCGCGGGCATAGCGAGGCAGCTGCTGCACTGGGATAGAACGAATTTGAGCCGAAGAAAGGTCCCAGAATCGTCGAATTCAATGGCCGATCTGGGACGCCCGTGAGCGGCGCCGTTCAGTAGATGGCCCGATAGACACCGCCCGTGAGCGCGGCGATGTCCTTCAACAGCGGGCTCTCGGTGCCGACGGCGATGCAGTGCACGACGACCGGACGACGCTCGAAGCGCGCGCGCAGGTCCGCGAGGATGTCCTCGGGCGCGGTGAGCCGCCCGGCGCTCGGCTGGCCGTCGGTCAGCAGGTAGATCGCCTCGACGGCTCGGTCACGCCACGCGGCGCACAGGCCGTCATAGAGGGCGGTGCCCCCATCTGCGACACGTGCATCGACGAACGCGCGCGCCATGCGCAACGCGCGCGGCGAGCGCTCCGTCAACCGTCCGCGCCACGCGCTCGTCGAGCTCGAGAACCAGATGATGTTGAACTTGGAGCGCGGGTCGAGCCGCTCCAGGACCTCGAGCAGGCGGGCTTTGGCGACTTGCAGCCGCGTCGCGCCGCCGCCCCCGCCAGCCGCCGAGCCCGTGGTCGCGGACATCGAGCCGCTGGAATCGATCACAAACGCCACCTTGTCGCTCGTGACCGGGATGCCGAAGAACTGCACCGAGCTGCGCCCCTCGCCGGGCGCCGCCTTGGGCCGGGACTCGACGAAGGCGCGCGCGACCTCCAGGGTCGCGAGCGGCGCGCTCGCGCCCTCCGCCGCCCACCATGCCCGCCAGCGCGCGGACGACCCGCCGTGGTCCGCGGCGGTCAGCAGCATCAGCGTGTCGCGGACCCGCTCGCGGTGCGGCACCGACTCGTCGTCGAGGCGCATCATGAGCAAGGGCACGAGCGCCGGCGACCGCGACGCGACGCAGGCGTCCAGCGCCGCGTCGCGCACGCCCCAATTCTCGTCCGACAAGAGCTTGCCGAGCTCGAGCGCTGCGCCCTCGAAGCGCGACTCACCGAGGACCGTGGCGGCAGCGGCACGCAGGAGCGGGTCGGAGTGCTTGGCCAAGAGCCCCACCCGCCAGCGGTAGCGGGAGTCCTCGGGCACACGCCCAGCCAACGCGATCCACGCGGCGGCTCGGACAAGGACCGGGCCGCCCTCGGTGAGCCGCGTGAGCTCGCGCTCGCAGCCCGCCGTCTGGCGCGCCTCGAGCGCTTGGATCACGGCGATCTGCAGCGTCGCGTCGTCGCTGTCCAGCGCGCGCACGAGCACGCCATCGGGGCCGTCGCCGGGCATCGACACGAGCGCATCGAGGACGAGCGCCCGGAGCTCCGTCGCGGTGCGGCGATCGCCCAGGACACGCTCGAAGCGCCGCAGGTGCGCCTCGTCCCGGAAGCCCGCGAGCGCGCGCACGGACAGGTCGTAGGGCCCCGACTCCGGCTGGCGCCAGGCGTCGAGGAGCGTATCGAGGCTCGCGAGGGACCCCTCGAGGCGGAGCCCCATCTGCAACGGCCCCAGGGCCGTGGCGCGCACCGCGGGGTCCTTCGAGCGCTCGAGGATCCGCCACAGCGCGTCGATCGCAGGGTCCCCGAACGCAACGAGCCCAGCGGTCGCGGGCATGCACCGATTCAGATCGTCGCCGAGGGCCGCGGCCTCCATGACGCCGACCGCGCGCTCCTCGAGCTTGCGATCGCCGCGGAACTCCGCCATCAAGCCGTACACGAGCTCCTGGGCAGCGGGCGTCACCAAGAGCCCCGCAGCTTCGACGAGGCCCTCCAGCGCCGCGGCATCACGCGCCGCTGCGATGCGCACCAGGACACTCGACTCCACGGCATCGCGCAGCTCACGCACCCGCGCGAGCGCTTCCCGGCGCGCAGTGTCGTCGACGCCGACGTGCGCGTGCCGCGCCCCCACGGCGCCGCCGAGGGCCAGGACAAGGGCCAGGAGCTGCATCGCAGCAGTCCTATACGCCGCTCACCCGTCGGTAACGGTCGGCGCCCACAAGTCCGGCGCTCAATTGTTCGGAGCGCCGCCGGCGATCCAATCGCGGATCACGTTCACGTCGCCCGGGAAGTCGCCGACAAACGGCATGAGCGCGCCGCAGCTCGGGTTCGTGAGCTTCTGGTACAGGAGGCTCCCCGGAGCATCACCCGGGATGACGTAGGTCGCGCCGCTGCAGCAGTTGGCGGCGACGCCGACGATGGCCGAGTATGCGGCCGCGGGGCTGCTCAAGTCGAGGCCGCAGGTCCCGCCGTGGCAGGACGTGCACGACAGGTTGAAGTTGTTCAGCGTGGTGAACAGCGGGTACACCGCGCTGGAGAAGCTCGGCGTGACGACGACGCTCGCGAGCTGGACCTCGAGCCCCTGGCTGAAGTTCGAGGTCGCGCCGCCGCCCGGCGTCGAGTCGCGGTGCCAATACTGGAAGTTCAACGTGTCTCCAGGCAGCGCGGCGAACGGCGCCGTGGGGTGCGGCACGTTGGACAGATCGATCGGCAGCGACACCGCGCCGGTCGCGCCCGAGTTCAGGATGCTGAGCGAATAGCGCCCGATGCTGCCGCCGAGGCACAGGTTGCCCGCGCTGCCGCCGGGGTTCGCCACGAAGGCTTGGTCGCGGCTGACGATGAAGAAGCCGAACGAGCTCAGCGGCAAGCCGGCGCATGCGACCACCAAGTTGTTGGCCGCGACGTCGGCGCTGCCCGAGCCGCTGATCAGCGACGTCGAGCCGGTCGAGTTGACGTTGGCGGCGCAATAGGCCGCGCCGACCTGCGCCGTGGCGCGCCCTCCGACGAGGGCCGAGGCGCACAACGCAGCCATGAGGTGGACGAGGGAGCGGAGCATGCTGGTTTTCGGGTCGAGGCGGTGAGCGCGGGCGGCGCACCCGTGCGACGTCGGCGGCGCCGCAGGGGTTCCCTACCCTGCGCAGCTATCGTAGCTGAGCGCCGAACTCCCGAGCGGCTAGGATGCTGGCTCCACAGGCGCGGGCCCAGGCCACGCGGCGCTTCGGCGCAGCTCGGGGCGCGCCGCCCCCTTCTGGGACGCAGACGGTACCCTCGCGCTTATGTCACGGGTCACCACGCCTCTGCTGGCCGCGCTCACGTTCGCGGCGCCGCTGGGCGCCGCGCCGCAGGACGCGCCGTGGTTCACCGATGTGACCGAGGGCGCGCTGCCGGGCGTCACGACGACCTGCGGGGCCCGCGCCAAGGCGTACATCCTCGAGGTGAACGGAGGCGGCGTCGGGCTCGGCGACCTCGACCTCGATGGCGACCTGGACCTCGTGGTCGTCGATGGCTCGACGCTGGCGCGCTACGCCGCTGGCGAGCCAGGCATGCCGCCGCGGGTGTTCCTGAACGACGGGCGCGGCCACTTTGCGCCCGGCGGCGCGGAATGGCGCCTCGCAGCGGGGCGCTGGGGCACAGGTTGCGCGCTGGGCGATGTCGACGCAGACGGCGACCTCGACCTCGTTGTCACTCAGTGGGGCCCTGACCAGCTCTACCTCAACGACGGAGGCCGAGGGTTCGCGGCGGCGCGCGCGCTCACGGCGACGTCGGCGCCCGAATGGTCGACGAGCGCGACCTTCCTCGACTACGACGCCGACGGGCAGCTCGACCTGTACATCGCGCACTACCTCGTGCCCGAGCTGGACGCCGGGTCCGCGTACGGCGGGAGCTGGAAGGGGCACCCCGTGATGCGCGGCCCGATGGGCCTCGCGCCGGCGCCCGACACGCTCCTGCGAGGGCGCGGCGACGGGACGTTCGCGGACGTGAGCGCCACGTGCGGGCTCGCGAGCGCCGCGCCGGGCTTCGGGCTCGGCGTGCTGACGCTCGACGCCGATCGCGACGGCGACACGGACCTCTTCGTCACGAATGACTCCTCGCCGAACCATCTCTGGGTGAACCAAGGCGACGGGACGTTCGTCGAGCGCGGGCTGCGGCTCGGCGTCTCGCACGACGGCGAGGGCCGCGCGCAGGCTTCGATGGGGATCGCGATCGGCGACCTCGACGGCGACGGCGGTGAGGACCTCTTCGTCACGAACTTCTCGAGCGAGGCCAACACGCTCTACATGTCGCGCGCGACCGGCGCGTTCCGCGACCACTCGACCCGGCGCGCCCTCGTCGCGCCGAGCGTGCGCCTCTTGGGCTGGGGCACCGGCCTGCAGGACGTCGACTTCGACGGCGATCTCGACCTCTGGGTGCTGAACGGGCACGTCTATCCCGAGGCCGACCTCGCGGGCACCGACACGTCCTATGCGCAGCCCGACCAGCTGCTCGTGCAAGGCGCGGACGGGCGCTTCGCCCCGCGCGCGCTCCGCGCTGGCCCGGACGACGTCTCACGCGCTGGCGCGCAAGGCGACCTCGACGGCGACGGCGACCTCGACCTCGTTGTCATGACCCTCGACGGCCCGGTGCGCGTCCTGCGCAACGACGCGCCGCGCCCGCAAGGCGCGCGCTGGCTCGGAGTGCGGCTGCGCGCCGAGACGGGCAACACGAGCGGCCTCGGCGCGCGCGTCACGCTGGCGCGCGGCGCCGCGCGCGCGACGCGCGAGCTGCGCGGATCGGGCGGGTTCCAGGCGGCCTGTCCGGTCGAGGCGCACTTCGCGTGGCTCAGCGACGACGCGGCGGCGCCGCTATCGCTCGACATTCGCTGGCCGGATGGGACCTCGCAGCGCCTCGACGCGGTCGCGCCCGATCAATGGCTCACCGTGCACCGCGAGCGCCAAGGCGGTCCACGGTGATGGGCGCGCGCTGGGGCTGCGTGCTGGTCGCGGCGTCGCTCGCCGCCGCCGCGCCGCGCCAAGAGGGCGCGCTGGCGCGGCCCGCTGCGACGCTGCCCAAGGCGGAGGTCGGCACACACGCGGGCTGGCGCGGGCGCACCATGCCGCCGCTCTACGACCTGGCGCTCGGCGCGTTCCAGCGCGGCGATGCGCCTGCGGCGATCGAGTTCGCGACGGTCCTCCTGGAGCGCGATCCCGACTCACCGCCGGCCTTGTTGCTGCTCGGCGGCGCGTACTTTCGGCTCCGCCGCTACGACGACGCCGTGTACGTGTACGAGCGCTTCTTGCGGCACGCGCCGGAGGAGCTCTTGAAGACGCGGCACCTCGCGCACGCGCTGCACAGCCTCGGCCGCGACGCGGAGGCGCGGGCGCACTATCTCGCGGTGCTCGCGCGGCCCGCTGAGCGCGGCGGCCTGGCAGGCGCGGCGCGCGCGAACGCGCTGCGCGGCCTCGGGCTGACGCTGCGCGAGCTCGGCGAGCTCACGGAGGCGCGCGCGGCGCTGCTCGAAGCCCGCGCGCTCGCGCCCCTCGACAACGAAGTGCACCTCGCGCTCGGGCGCGTCGATGAGGAGCGCGGGGACCTCGCGGCCGCGCGCGCCTCCGCGCAGCGCGCGCGCGAGCTCGCGCCCTTCGACCCGCGCGCGGCGTTCCTGCTGGCGACGCTCGCCCTGGACCTCGGCGAAGGCGAGGTCGCGAGCGCGCAGTTCCGCGCGTTCGAGCGGCTCGCGCCGCTCGATGTGCAGCTGCGCGACCTCGAGCTGCGGCTCCTGCACCGGCCGAGCGATCGCGCGGCGCTGCTCGGCATCGGGCGCCTCCAGCTCGCCCAGGGTGACGCCGTGGGCGCACAACGCACGCTCGCGCGGCTCGGGGCCGACTCCCTCGAGGGGCTCTGCCTCAGATTGGACCGCGACGCAGCGGGCGCGCCCGAGTCCGCGCGCGGGGCCGCGGAGGCGCTCCTCGCGCGGCACGCCCTGGCGCCCGAGGCGTGGGACGCGCTAGAGGCTTACCGTCGCCTCATCGGGGACGTGGCGGGCGCCGCCGAGGCCCGAGCGCGCGCCGCGGCGCTCCGATCGCGCCCTGAGGGCCGCTGAGCGCCCCCTCGCGCCCCGCGGGCCGAGCTTACGTCGGTGCAATGTCGAGGCGAGCGGCGGCATCCAGCCCGCACCTCGTGCCGGCTCGCGCCGTCCATTTGCCGCCGAGGTGCTAGCCTCGGTTGAGCGCGGCCTGGCCGCGGACCTCCACCCATTCACCTCCGAACACGTCCATGCCTACCCCTTCCAAGCACCTCGGCCGCTGTGCCAGCGCCGCCCTCCTCGGGCTGGCCGCTGCGTCGGTGACCTCCGCCCGCAACACGGAACCGGACGTCCCGACCAAGTCGATCGACCTCCGCACGACGAGCCCCGCGACCCATGCGATGTCAAAGGTCTACGGACCGAGCCGCAACCAGGGCGACGCCGGCGTCCCCGTTTGCGGTGGCTTCGACGTCGACGGTGATGGGCGCAAGGACTACACCGTCGGGCACTTCCTGACGAGCCCGCTCGGCCGTAACGGCGCCGGTGAAGTGAACGTGATCTTCGGCGACGGCAGCGCGAATGACTCGGTCAACCTCGCGGTCAGCAACGTGAACGTCCTGCGCATCATTGGCGCCGGCACGCTAGGTCAAAACGAAGCGTGCGGCAACGAGGTCTGGATGGGCGACCTGAATGGCGACGGCTTCGGTGACGTGATCGTCTGCAGGCAGAACTACAGCTTCAATCCCGGCAGCGGAAACCGCATCGGCGCCGGGGCGCTTTCGGTTGTCATGGGGAGCCCGCAGCTGCGCTCGATGGCGACCGCGGGTCAAGACCTCGACCTCGCGAACCCGCCCGTCGGCGTCGATATCGTGACGCTGATCGGCCCGCACGCGAACTCGCGGCTCGGCATCTGGGCGCGCGCCGGAGACATCGATGGCGATGGCATCGACGACCTGCTCGTCGCTGCGGACCAGGAGCAAACAACCGCGGTCCGCGCGGGTGCAGCGTACGTCGTTCGCGGCGGCGCTCACTTCAACCAGAGCGTCACCGTCGACCTGAACGGCTTTGGCACGACGGCGCTCGCGGGTCAGATCGCGCGCATCACGCCGCCGGCGAACGCGACGGAGTTCCACCTCGGCTCGACGAACCAGGTCGGGGACCTCGACGGAAACGGGCGCATGGAGGTCCTGCTGTCTGCGGCCCTGAACCGCTCTGGCGCAGCCGTCGGCCCGAGCAGCGGCACGACGCAGGCCGTCGGCGGCGCGCCGCCGTCGGGCTGGGCCTTTGTCGTGTGGGACGACAACTTCCCCGGCGCGCCGTGGCCGGCGGGGCTCACGATCGACATGCAGAACCCGAGCGGCTCGATCACGACGTTCCGCGGCGGAGCGAACAACGACACGTTCGGCGAAGAGCTGCTGGGCGGCAAGGACTACGACGGTGACGGCAATGCCGACCTGTTCATCGGTGACCTCACCGGTGACGCCACGGGCGGCAGCCGCCCGTTCTCCGGCTGTGGCTACGTGTTCTTCCACGCGTCCCTCCTGCGCGGCATGATCGTCGACGTCGATAGCGCGCCCGGGATGAACATTCCGATGACGACGATCATCGGCCCGAGCGTCGGCGCGATCGGCGCGGACACGGTGGCGGACGGCGACCTCGACGGGGACGGGATCGACGACCTGGTCTTCGGCTCGCCGACCGATAGCCCGGTCGGCCGGAACGGCGCCGGCAGCATCCAGATCTTCTTTGGGCAACAGGGCGGCTGGCCGTCGACGATCGACACGGCGCCAGGTCAATTCCCGCCGCAGTCGGTGATGCGGATCACGGAGGTCATCGGCGCGTACGGCAGCGGTGGCTTCGGGAACAGCGGCGACACGCTGTGCTACAGCGCCGCGGCGGGCGACGTCGACGACGATGGGCTGTTCGACCTCTTTGTCAACGAGATGCGCGGCGACGGGCTGAACGCGGCGGCGGACTATGACGCCGGCAACCTCCTGGTCCTGACGGGACCGTTCCTGCAGCGCGCGACGGAGAGCATCGGCACGCCGTTCTGCTCGGCCGCCCCGAACAGCACGGGCGTCGCAGGCACGACGACGGCGCTCGGCAGCCTCGACCTCGCGGACTCGGACCTGCAGGTCGAGGCCGCGCACCTGCCGCAGAACAGCGTGGGGTATTTCCTCGCCAGCACGACGCAGGGCTTCGTCGCGCAGCCCGGCGGCAGCGCGGGCAACCTGTGCCTCGGCGGCAGCATCGGGCGCTACGCGGGGAACGTCCTCGACAGCAGCCTCTTCGGCAGCTTCACGCTCTGGATCGACACGGCGAGCATGCCGAGCCCCATGGGCTCGGTCGCCATCCAGCCGGGTGAGACGTGGTCGTTCCAGGCTTGGCACCGCGACACGACGATGTCGGGCCCGACGTCGAACTTCACGCAGGGGCTCGCGATTCAGTTCCAGTAACGCGCCACAGCGCGTTTCGCGGCGCCGTCCCAGGTCACTGGGGCGGCGCCGCGCGCTTTGTTGCTTGCGCGGCGTCATCGACCACGACGTCCGGGAACCATCGGGCTTCGACCGCGCGCAGAGCGAGTGCAGGGGGTAGATTGGCGCCACGCATGGAGATCAAGAACAAGACCAAGCGCCCGCTGCGTGTCCCGCTGCAAGGCGGCAAGCGGCTCCACTTGGGGCCGGGCAAGACCGGGCAGGTCACCTCGAAGGCCCTCGAACATCCGCCGGTCGCAGCCCTCATCGAGGCTGGCGACCTCGAGGTGCTGGACATCGGCCACAAGCACGGGCTGGGCGCGTCGAGCGGCGCCCCAGGCACCGGCGACGTGCGCCAAGCAGGGGATCGGTAGCGCGATGTACGACGACCCCAACATGACGCTCGTCAGCAGCGCTCTCGAGGCTGCCTTGCCCGCGCTCGCCGCAGACGCAGCGAGCGAGAGCGCGTGGACCGCCGTGCGTGCAGCCCTCGCGCATCACGGTGTCAGCAGCGAGGCCGACCCCGAGCTCTTCGCGGTCATCGCAGCGCGCGACGCCGCTCAGCTTGCGAAGATCGTCGGCGATTGGACCTCTGGCAAGCGCTTGATGCTCGAGCGCGACCGCGACGTGCTCAAGCGCGCGCTCAAGGCGTATCGCAAGAGCCTCAAGGTGACCGTGCTCGACGCGGAGTCGTCGGTCGCGGGCGGGCCGATGAGCGCAGGCCGCAAGTCGACGATCCTCGGCATCGTTCCGCCGAACCGCTATCCGCGCGCCGTGTGGGACGAGCTCGTCCGCCAAAAGCGCCTCGTGGACGCCGGCCGCGGCATCTACGAGCTCGCGCCGGGCATGTGAGCGCGCCGCGCGCGACGGCGGCGAGTCACAGCTTGAAGACCTCGCCCTGCTCGGCGACCGTGAGGCCCGCGGCGCGCACCGTCCGCGCGGCGGCGCTCATGGGGTCCAGCAGCGGGTTCGAGTGATTGAGGTGCAAGAAGCGCACTTTGCTGCGCTCCTGGGGCGCCAACGGCGCGAGCCGCGCGAGGCTCTCGACGACAAACGGGTGCGGGATCTGCGCCATGTCTCGCCCCGGCAGCTCCGCGCCATCGAAGAAGGTCGCGTCGAGGTAAGCGACGTCGACCGCTGCGATGAGCTGCTCGATCGGCGTCTCGAAGCGCTCCCACTTGTCGATGTCTGGCAGGAACAACGCGCTGCGCGAAGGCCCCTCGATCACGTACGCCACGGTGTCCGTGAACTCGGCGCGGTGCGGGACCTCGATCGCCGTCACGCGCAGGTCAGGCCTCAGCATCACCGGGCGACCGGGCACGAGGACCTTCGGCGCGATGTGCTCGGCGTCAACGAGCAAGCTCCAGGGCGCCTCATCGCGCAGGAAGCGCGCCATGCGCTCGGTCCCGTGCACGGGCGTCGTGGCGCTCCCGTACGCCTCGCGCCCGAGCTGCCAAAGGCCGAGATAGTGCCCCGCGTGCGCGTGCGTCAGGAAGATGCCTTCGAACAATGCGGGGCGACCCGCGCCCTCCGTCGCTGCCGCGACGCGCCCGTGCGGCCGCGCGAGCTCGACCTGCGCCGCGAGGTCCGGGGTCGCATCGAACAGCCAGCGTGCGCCATCGCGTGGATCGACGAGCAGCAGGCTCGCGACGTGACGAGCGCGGCTCGGGTCGCGGCGGGCAGCGACGCACAACGGCGCATCGCACGCGAGCTGCGGATACCCGCCGTCCTGCGCCACACCGAGCACGACGACGTAGGGCTCGTGCGTCGGCACGCGACCCGCGGGCGCGCTCGAACGATCGAGCGGGCGCTCGCTGCTACGAGGCGAGCGGCACTCGAGCGCGACCGCGGCGACGCCGACGAGCGCGACACGGGTCAGGACGACGGACCAGGGCCCGGGGCCCTGGGTTTCATTCGGTCGCGGGGCGAAGGGGCGGCTCGGCATGCCCGCAAGATAGCGCCGCGACGGCGCGGGCCGCGGCAGACACGGGGCGACAACGAAGCGCGGCCAAGGAGGCGGGGCGCCCCGGCCGATCGGCCGGGGCGCCCCGCGCGTCCTCCTGAGGCTCTCACGGCCGGCGCCGATCAGGGCTGGAACATCACCTGACAGGCGTTGCTGAAGTTCGACGTGGCGACGCCGCCGATCGAGTCGCGGTGCCAGTACTGGAAGTTCCACGTCTGGCCCGCCGAAGCGCTGACGAACCCGTTCGGCGTCGGGAGGCTCAGCGGGTTCACGGCCGTCGAATACGTGCGGCCCGTGCCGCTGTTCTGCACCGCGTTCACATAGCGCCCGCCGCCGAGCACGCAGAGGCGACCGGCGCTCCCGCCCGCGAGGTTGACGTTCCCCGTCGACATCGAGGTGATCAGGTACCCCGTCGCGTTCGGCGTCACGTTCTCGCAATACGCGCGGTGCGTCGTGAACAGGCTCTGGTCGCCCTCCATCCACATCCAGGACGAGCGCGCGTTCATCACCGCGGCACCGCCGTTGTCGTTCGCGTCGCAGTACTGTCGACCGACGGCAATGTTCGAGGAGGTGTCGATCGTCGGAATGTCGACCGAGTAGCCCGTCAGCGTCCCGCCGTTCGTCCCGTCGAGGCGCACCCACACGATGGAGGCGTCGTCGGAGGTCGACACGGACTCTCCGTCCCAGACGGTCGCGACTCGCCCGTAGCGCTCGGCCGACCCAGTGAACGCGAGGTTCTGGTGCCGCTCGGCGAGGGCCAAGTACGCGTTGTTCGAGGTCTGCGAGATGTGACCCGACGTGTAGTAGACGTCATAGTCGGTGCCGGAGGGGTTGTTGTAGTACAGCTCGGAATAGACGAGGTACCACGCGCTCCCGTCCGTCGCGATGTGGCAGTGACGTTGGTCGAGCTCACCGTCGACATCTTCGAGGGTGAAGTTGATCGCGTTGGAGGCGAACGCCTGACCGTCGGTCACGACCTTGCCGTACAGGCTGCGCTGGCGGCCGCCGGGACCGGTCGTCGACGCGAAGTCACTCTCATACACGACGATCGACGGACGATCCGCGACCGCGACGAGGTTGTCGTCGAGGCGCGACGTGACCGTAGGCCACGCATTGTTCGTGCTGCTATCGACCACGAAGTTCCCAGCACCGAGGGTCGTCGAACCGCTCCACACGACTCGCCGCGCTTCGATGTTTCCGAAGCCGTCGGCGTTCGTGTCCTTGGTCCACGCGATCGTCCACCAGTCCCCAAAGAGCTCGCTGTCACCCATGCTCTGGGAGATCGTGGTGTGGATCGTATCCGCCGAGGAGTTTTCGACGGTCGTGACGCCAGTGACGAGCGTGCCGTCCCAGTTGACGATGCGGTACTGGACGTCGCGGTTCCCGGCGGCGGCCTCGAACGACCAGACGACGCAGAAGTAGTTGTTGGTGACGCTGTCCCAGTTCGTGCCGCCAACGTCAGGGTTGAGCTTGCGGAAGCAGCAGGTGCTGATCGCGAATTCGGTGCCGACCAGCGTGTCGGTCGCCGCATTGATCAGCTGCCCCCTGATGCTGCCGCTCCCAGCTGCGTCCTCGCTCGCCACGACGAGGAGCCGGTTCGCGCCGTAGTGGTAGGCGATCTTCGGCTCGGTCCAATCGTCGCTCGTGATCTCGACGGCAAACGACGCGCCTTGGATGCCGGTGCCCGTGAAGCTCGTCACATAGCAGTCGGAGTTCGTCGCTGACGTGTACTCCTCCCAGACGACCCAGTACTGGTTCTGTTGGCCGTCGTAGCAGATGTCGGGGCGCGTATCGTCGTTCACGCCGAACGAGCTGGTGAACGCCGTGACGCGCGGGTCGACGGTCAACGGCAAGACCGCGTCGGCGAGGAACGCCGCCGGGACCCGCAGCTCGATCGAGTCACCCGTCCACACGCGCGGGATCGCGACTCGCGCGCCCGTGGCGTCCAGGACAAACGCGTCGCCGTAGCTGACGTGACCCAGCGTCGGGTGGACGAAGTGCAAGCCGTCCGCGTCCTCGACGACGGACAGCTCGGAGCCGACAGCGAGGTCGAGGACGAGCTCACCCGACGCGGGCAGGCTCTCGAACACAAACGTCTGCTCGACGCCGTCGAGGTCGAGGTGGTAGACCTCGCGCAGGGACGGGTGGGTGAGCGTGACGTCGCCCTCCGCCTGTTGGATGGCGTCGACACCGAGCGGCAGCGCGGCGCCTCCGACCGACACCTGGCGCAGGGTGAACTCCACCGGGAACTCGCGCGGCGCGGCCTTGCCGAAGACCGGCAAGAAGGTGAAGCCCTCGACGCCGAAGCTGGCGCGGAAGTCGCGCCCGCGCGCCCAAACGCGGCCGTCACCGGGCTCGCTGAAGAAGACGTGGGTCATCCGATCACGGATGGACAGCGGCGCGCTGATGTCGGGCGTCGCATCGTCGACGGGCTTCGGCGGGAGGCCCATGCGGGAGTGCAGGAGCGACTCGGGCGCCTCCGGGGCGTTCCACGAGGGCGCCCCCGGGGCATCGAGCGTCCGCGGGGACACGATGTGGTTCGCCTGGCCCGGGGCGTCGAATTCGACGACCTGGGGCGCGACCGCGAGGGGCGCCGTCAGGAGGGACGGGTCCTCCTGGAGCGCAGGGATGAGGGAGAGGAGTAGCAGGGACGTGTGCATGACAGTTGGCCTTCGAGAAGTCAGATCGCAGGCCGCTCCGGCCCGCTGTCTGGTCCATCCGGGCTCGCTCGCGAACGTCTCGCAGAATCTGAGATTCCCGGAGACCCTGGCCGGAATGGCCGCCACGCTCGCTCGACCGCGAACCATCGTCGTGCAGGTACGATTGCCGGCTCAACCTGCCACTCCCCTCCCTACCCCAAGCGACCGCCCGAGCCCCCCATGCACCTGTCCACCCACAACTGGATGCGCGCCGAGCCCCTCGAAGTCACCCTGAAGCGCATTAAGCGGCTCGGCTTCGAGAGCATCGAGATCAGCGGGGAGCCGCTGCAGTACAAGCCGAAGGAGTGCAGACCGCTGCTGAAGCAGTACGGCATCCGCTGCTGGGGCGCGGTGACGTTGACCCTCGGCGAGCGCAACCTCGCTGCGAAGGACCCGGCGCAGCGGGCCGCGACGGTCGACTACATGAAGTCCGTCGTGGACATGGTCCACGAGCTCGAGGGGCACGAGATCACGATCGTCCCCGCGACCGTCGGTAAGGTCGTGCCCGATGGGACCCCCGAGGAGGAGTGGGCCTGGGTCGTCGCCGGCCTGCAAGAGGTCTACGCGCACTCCGAGAAGGCCGGCGTCCGGATCGCCCTCGAGCCCTTGAACCGCTTCGAGACCTACTTCATGAACCGCGCGGACCAGGCGGTCGCGCTCGCGACCGAGGTCGGCCCGAACTGCGGGGTCTGCCTCGACGTGTTCCACATGAACATCGAAGAGAAGGACATGCACGCCGCGATCCGCGCGTCGAAGGCGCGCCTCGTCGACATCCACGTCGCCGAGAACAATCGCCTGGCGCCGGGGATGGGCTCGATCGATTGGCCCAAGGTGGTCGCGACGCTCAACGAGTGCGGCTACCAAGGCGCGCTGACGATGGAGGCCGTCGCGCCGATCGATCGCACGCCGGTCTCGCCGTGGACGAACCAGGTCGAGAAGAACCCGGTCGACATCTCGCCCGAGCAGCTCAAGTTCATCCAGGACCACGGCTCGAGCCTCCTGTCCGAGGAGTACTACACGATGCTGTACGAGACCGCCTCAGCGACGCTGCTGCCGTTGATCCGCTGATCCCCGCGCCAAGCGAGCCCATTGAAGATCGAGCGCATCGAAGCAGCGTGGCTGCACGTCCCGCTGCCCGTGCAGCAGCAACACACGTCGGACTTCGGGCGCTTGACCGCGTTCGACGGCGTGCTCGTCACGGTGCACGCCGAGGGGGGCCTCGTCGGGTACGGCGAGGCCAAACCCGCGGTCGGCAGCAGCGGCAACGGCGCAGCGCTCGTCGCGATCGTCGAGCGTGAGTTCGCGCCGCTCCTGGTCGGACAGGACGCCGCCGCGATCGGCGCGCTCAACGCGCGCATGCTGAACGGGTCGCGCGCGGCATTGGCGCTGCGCGCGGGCCGCGCGATGCCGATCCTCGGCCGCCGCGGCGTGCACCAGGCTGCGATCGCAGGCATCGACCTCGCGCTCTGGGACCTCGCGGGCAAGGCGCGCGGTTGTTCGGTCCTCGACCTCGTCGGCGGCCCGTGCCGGCCCAGCGTCCAGGCCTACGCCAGCGGCGGCTGGGCCGGCCCGGACCAGCTCGGCGAAGAGCTCGGGCGGTACCTCGCGCACGGCTTCCGCGCGATCAAGATGCGCTTCGGGGCGATGGACGGCGGCGTGCGCGCGAGCCTCGCGCGCGTACGCGCCGCGCGCGCGGCGCTCGGGCCGGACATCGCGCTGATGGTCGATGCGCACGGCACGCTGAACGTCGCCGAAGCGCGCCGCTTCTGCGCGGCGGCGGCAGACCTCGACCTGCGCTTCGTCGAGGAGCCGGTCGCGTCCGACGACCGCGCGGGCCTCGCGGAGGTGCGCCGCACGGCGCCGCTGCCGATCGCGGCGGGCGAGAGCGAGACCTCGTGCTTCGACTTCGCCGAGCTCCTGGAGCAGCGCGCGGTCGATGTCCTCCAGCCGGACCTCGCGATCGCCGGCGGCTTCAGCGAGGGCCAGCGCATCGCGGCGCTCGCTTGGGCGCACCGCCTGGAGCTCGCCCCGCACTGCTGGGGCTCGGCGCTGTCGTTCCAAGCCGCGCGGACCCTCGCCTTCGCCAGCCCCGCCGGCACGTTGGTCGAGGTCCCGATGGGCGGCGCGCCGCTCCTGCGCGAGATGGCGCAGATCGACCTCGCGCTGCACGATGGGGCGCTGATGCCTCCGTCCGGCCCCGGCTGGGGCGTCACCCCCGACCCCGACTTCGTACGGCGGTTCACGCAGGCCTGAGGGTCGCAGCGGCCCCTGCTCGCCCCCCCCCCGAAGCGCGCGCCCGGAGCGGGCCGCGCCCGCATCCACGGGACCCGCAACATGGAACAAGACGCACACATCCACCACATCAACGTCAACGTGGACGACCTCGAGACCGCGGTGCCGTTCTATCGCGACGTGCTCGGGCTGCCGCTCGACCCGACCCCGGACCAGGGGATGCTGTCGCAGTTCTTCCGCATCAACGCGCGCCAGCAGATCCACATGAACGTGCTGTCCGACGCGCGCGCGTTCCGCGGGCACTTCTGCCTCGAAGTGCCGGACTTCGTCGGCGTGTTCCAGCGCGCCAAGGCCGCCGGCGCGATCGACCTCGAGCCGTGGGGCCGCGTCCGTGCGCTGCCCAACGGCAAGATGCAGATGTTCGTGCGCGACCCGCACGGCAACCTGATCGAGATCGCTAGCGCGCCTGGCGCGGTGATCGACGCCGCGCTGTTCCAAGACGAGCTCGTCGAGCCGGAGCGTGGCGTCTATCGCTTGGAGCCGGGCGCCGCCGTCGGTCAGCACGTAACGAGCGCGCCGCCGCCGGCCTGAGCGGCCCCCCCACGACATGATCTTGCTGCTCGAGAGCCTCCACGCCGCGGCCGAAGCGCTGTTGGCCGCTGAAGCGCCGCTGCTGCGCGCCGAGGACCCGAGCGGTCCGCCCGAGGACCTCGCGGACGTGCGCGCGATCGTGACGCGCGGCCGCGGACGGATCACCGAGGCGTTGATGGCCCGCTGCCCCGCGCTCGCGGTCATCGCGCGCGCGGGCGCCGGCCTCGACAACCTCGATACGGCCGCCGCGGCGCGGCGCGGCGTCCCGGTCATCTTCGCGCCGGGCGCGAACACGAATACGGTCGCCGAGCACACGCTGGCGCTGATGCTGGACCTCTCGCGCGGCGTGACGCGCGACGCGCGCGCGGTCGCCGCGGGGCGCTGGGAGGACCGCGCGCGGTATCGCGGCGACGAGCTCGGCGGGCGGACGCTCGGCGTCATCGGCTTCGGCAGCATCGGGCAGCGCGTAGCGACGCTCGCGAGCGCCTTTGGGATGCGGGTCGTCGTGGCGGAGCACGCGGGCGCAACCGCCCGCGCGCGCGTCGAGGCGGACGCCGGCGAGGCCGCGTACACACGCTTGCCGCTCGCGGCGCTGTTGGCGGAGTCCGACATCGTCTCGCTGCACGTCCCGTTGACCCCGTCGACCGAGCACATGCTCGGCGCGGCGGAGCTCGCGCAGCTGCGCCCGGGCGCGCTGCTCGTGAACACCGCCCGCGGCGCGCTGATCGACATGCCGGCGCTGCGCGCGGCCCTGCAGAGCGGCGCGCTCGGCGGGTTTGCGGCGGACGTGCTGGACGCCGAGCCGCCGGCAGCGAACGAGCCGCTCCTGAGCCTCGAGAACGTCGTCCTGACGCCGCACGTCGCATCGCTGACCGCGGCGACCTATCGCGCCTTGTGCGTGTCGACCGCCGCGAACGTCGCGCGCGTGCTGCGCGGCGACGCCCCCGAGCCCCGCAGCGTGTTCCGCCGACGCGAGGCGTAGGCCGACTATGCTAGAGGGCATGGACACTGCTTCGCCCTCGACTGCATCGCCGCTCACTGCGCCTCGGCTCGCGCCCCTTTTTGCACCGCTGCTCCTCGCGCTGGCTATGGCCGCCGCGCCGGCGGCGCGCGCCCAGGAGGCCGACCTCGTCATGACCGGCGGGCGCATCGTGACGCTCGACGAGGCGCGCCCCGAAGTGCGCGCGCTGGCAGCCAAGGACGGCCGCGTCATCGCCCTCGGCAGCATCGACGAGCTGCGCGCGCACATCGGCCCGGCGACGCGAGTCATCGACCTCGGCGGCCGCCTCGCGATCCCGGGCTTCATCGAAGGCCACGGGCACTTCCTCGGCGTCGGCGACATGAAGGCGCAGCTCGACCTCTCGCGCGCGACGTCATGGGACGAGATCGTCGCGCTCGTCGCGCTCGCAGCGGAGGAGGCCGCGCCGGGCGAGCTGATCCGCGGCCGCGGCTGGCACCAAGAGAAGTGGAGCGCGCGCCCCGAGCCGAACGTCGACGGGCTCCCGGTGCACACGGCGCTCTCAGCGGTGAGCCCCAACAACCCGGTGGTGCTCGTCCACGCCTCGGGCCACGCGTCGTACGCCAACGCCCGGGCGATGGAGATGTGCGGCATCGACGCCGAGACGCCCGACCCCGAAGGCGGCGAGCTCGTGCGCGACGCCGCCGGCGCGCCGATCGGCGCGTTCCGTGAGACGGCCTCGCGGCTGCTCGCGCGCGCGTGGCTGGCCGAGCGCCCGACGGACCCGAGGCGCCTCGCGGAGTACGCCCGCGACGAGTGCTTCGCGAAGGGGGTCACGAGCTTCCACGACGCGGGCTCGAGCTTCAACGACATCGACCTCTTTCGCGCCATGGCGGACCAAGGGTCGCTCGGCGTGCGCCTCTACGTGATGGTGCGCGAGCCAAACGCGGCGCTGGCAGAGCGCCTCGCCGACTACCGCATGGTGGGCTTTGGCGACGGTCACCTGACCGTGCGTGCGATCAAGCGCGCGATCGACGGCGCGCTCGGCTCGCACGGCGCGTGGCTCCTGGAGCCCTATGCGGACCTCGCGACGAGCGTCGGGCTGAACACGATCCCGGTCCCGGAGCTGGCGGAGACGCTCCGGATCGCCGCGGCGCACGACTTTCAGGTCTGCGTGCACGCGATCGGCGACCGCGCGAACCGCGAGGTGCTCGACCTCTACGCAAAGGCCTTCGCCGCGCGCGAGGGCGGCGGCGCGAGCCTGCGTTGGCGCATCGAGCACGCGCAGCACCTGGCCCCGAGCGACATCCCGCGCTTCGCCGAGCTGGGCGTGATCGCGGCGATGCAGGGCGTCCATTGCACCTCGGACGCGCCCTGGGTCTATGCGCGCCTCGGCGCTGAGCGCGCGGCGTCCGGCGCGTACATGTGGCGCACGCTCTTGGACTCGGGCGCGGTGATCGTCAACGGCACCGACGCGCCGGTCGAGGACCTCGACCCGCTGGCGTCGTTCTACGCCACCGTCACGCGCAAGCAGAAGAACGGCGACGTGTTCTTCCCGGCGCAGCGGCTGACACGCCTCGAGGCCCTGCGCTCCTACACGGAGGCCGCAGCGTTTGCGGCGTTCGAAGAGCGCGACAAGGGGCGCCTGTCGCCCGGGATGCTGGCCGATATCGTCGTGCTCTCACGCGACATCCTGGACTGTGCAGAGGACCAAATCCAAGCCACGAAGGTCGTCTACACGGTGATCGGCGGCGAGGTCGTGTACGACGCCGCGCGTTGAAACGCGCGCGGAGCGCTCATTCGAAGCCGAACACCTGGCCGAACGAGATCGACAGCAGCGGGTCATAGCGCTCACCGTCGAACGCGCTGAGCGGGATCGAGAAATCGATGCGCAAGACGCGCGGGCCAAAGAGCGCGTCCGAGCCGATGCGCAGGCCGAGGCCGGTCGAGGTGAGCGGCGCGCCGAGGCCCTCGCCGCGGTCCTCGATCCAGCCCGCGTCGAAGAAGACGACGCCGCCAAACCGGAACGTCCCGATCGCGGCGTGCAGGTCGATGCGGTCCTCGAAGTTCAACCGCAGGACGCGATCGCCCGTGAACTCGCGGGTCGGATAACCGCGCAGGCCTTGGTCCTCGCCGAGCGTCAGTTGCACCGGCAGCGCGTCGCCCTCGAACGCCTCGTTGTAGGCAAGGTGCGCCGCGAAGGTCTGCGGCGCGAACGACAGCTCGAACGCCGTCAGGTCCGCGCCCACGGCCCACCCGCGGGCCTCGCCGGCTTCGACGCGCGCGCTCCCGTCGATGCGCGCAGCCACGAAGGTGTCGATGAAGGGCTCGAGCGCCACGTGGGAGCCGAGGCTGAAGGTGGGTTGCAGGGCGTCGGACTCGCCCTCCTCGACGCGATAGGTCGCGCCGATGAGCGCGTCGAAGCCCGCGCTCAGGCTCAAGTCCTGGATGTAGCCGAGCGTGTCGAGCGCCTCGACCTTGCGGAACCCCAAGAGCCGCCGGTGTCCAAAAGAGAACCCAGCGAACGTCGTATCGGCGTCGCCCGGCACATCGATCGTCGCGGCCGCCGGCCCGCGCGCGGAGCCGACCCCAATGGCGTCGTGCCGCGCCCGCAGCCCCAGGGTCCAGCGCCGTTCGGCGGGCCCGTAGCGGCGGAAGACGGCGGTCTCGAAGGAGTCGCGCGATTGCGGCACCTCGGCCACCGAAGCGCCAGCTTCGTAGTAGTCGATCGCGGAGTTCGAGGTCCCGGCGTTCACGCGCCACGAGTCGTCGTCCGAGAGGTATTTGAACGGCCGCTCGAGGCCGAGCGAGGCGAAGTCGCCCTCTTCGGTGCGGCCGACCTGGGCGCTCGCGGTCACCCACGAGCCGAGGAAGTGTCGGTCGCGGTACGACAGCACGCCGCGGAACTCGCCGTCGCTGTTCTCGGAATAGCCGATCGTCGCGCGGTCGCCGTAGCCGAGGAGGTTCGACTCGCTCACCGTCGTCCCGAGGCTCGAGACCGCGCCGACGACCGACCCAGACGCGCCGATCGCGAGCGAGAGGCGGTCCTCGGTCTCGACGAGCAGGTCGACGACGCCCTCCTGCTCGGTCGGGTGCAGCGTGGCGCGCACCTCAGCGAAGAGGCCCGTCGCGCGCAGGTTGCGCTCCAGCTCTTCGGCGTCGACACCACGGATCGGCTGACCTGGGCCGATCCAGAGCTCGCGCTGCACGACCACCTCCCGCGTCCGCCGGTGCGTGGCATTCAAGAGGCGCGCGAGGGCGCTGCGCTCGACCTCTTCGGGCGAGTAGATGTCCCGCGTGCGGACCTCGATCGCCCCCAAAGTCCACACCTGAAGCTTGGCCGGGTCATCCGTCAAGGTGCTCTTCAGCACGGCGCCCGCCGGCCGCTCGCGGACCGTCGTGCAGGCGCCGAGCGCTGCGGCGGCGGACACAAGGAGCGCCGCGCGCAGGCTAACGAGAGAGGGGCTCACCGCGGCAGCCTAGAGATCGCCGACGGTCGATGAAAGCGGCACGGCGCGGCCCAGCGCGCCGCGCGTCAGACGCGGCTGAAGACCTGGGCCGCGCGGCCGCGGGTCCCGGGCTCTTTCATGGTCCCGTTCTCGCAGGCCGCGCCGCTCGCGATCAGGCCCTCGATCACCTTGCGGACCGTCGCCTCGGAGGCGCCCGAGGCCTCCGCGACGGACTTCACCGTGAAGTGTCCAGACGCCGGGACGTGCGTGATGATCGTGTCCGACGTCACGCGCGCCTTGCGCTTGCGCACCTCGCCGGGCACAGAGGCGTGCGCGGAAGAAGCCGCAGTCGCCGACCTCTTCGGCGCGCGCCCACCATCGAGCTTCGCGGCGCGGAGGTCCGCCGCCGGCACGTTCATCTGGCGGAACGCCTCGACGCTGATGCCGTTGGCGTTGGCAAACGCGCGCGCATGCTTGATGAACCCCGCGCGGATCGACTTCTCGTCCACCACCGCGACCTTCTGCAGCTCATTGAGCGCGCGCAGCCGCTCCAGGGGGTCCTCCGCTCCCTGTGCCCGCGCCTCGAGCGCCGCGATTTGCTCGTGGTCCACGAGGCTGGCGGGGTCCTGAATCCAGCGCAGGTAGAGGCGGATGGCGTCTTCGGAGTCGGTGTTCGGCATGGCGATCGGAGCGTTGAAGGACGGCGGCGGGGTGTGGCATCGACCCGACGAGCGGCGGCGTCCAGCGGCAAGGATAACGCCACGCGGCCGCTGCGTGGGGCCCAGCCGAGGGGGCCGACGGAAGCCCCCGGGCAAGTGAGGGCCAGGAGGCCGTCGCGGCCGCCCCCCTGGGGCGCCCGGCGCCCCGCGCTCTTCTCTGCCGCCACGGGTTACCCTCTCTGCCCGATGTCCGATCCCAGCGAAGTCCCCTTCCGCCTCCGACGCGCCGAGGCCGTGCTGCAACAGCGCACTGCGCGCCTCGTGCTCGTCCTGGAGCGCCCCTGGAACGACGACAACGTGCAGGCCGTGCTGCGGACCGCGGAGTCGTTCGGGATCCAGCATGTCTGGACGGTGCGGCCGCTCGAGACGCGCATGAAGAACACGCGCTCTGTGACCAAAGGCAGCCACCTGTGGCTGACGCAGCGCACGTTCGATACGCCGGAAGAGTGCATCGCGGCGCTGCAGGCAGCGCGGCTGCCGATCTGGGCCACGGAGCTCGGCCCCGACGCGACCGAAGTGCGCGCGCCCGAGGACCTCGCGCCGCTGCCGCCGCGCTTTGCGCTGGTGGTCGGCCGCGAGGTCGATGGCGTCAGCCCGATGCTGCTCGCCGCCGCGGACCGGCGGCTGTATCTGCCGATGCGCGGCTTCACGGAGTCGTTCAACCTGTCGGTCGCGACGGCGCTGATGCTGCAGCGCTGCTTCGACGCCGACCCGGGCCTCGCGGGCGCGATGGAGCCAGCCGAGCGCGACGGGCTGCGCGCCGAGTGGTACCTGCGCCTCGCAGGCGACGACCCCGCGCGCCGCGCGGCCTATGCGGCGCTGGCTCAGGCGCCGCCGGCCCCTGCGCCGGACGCGCGACCGTCGCTCGAGTCACGCGCGCCGCGCGTCCCGCGCAAGATCCGCAAGAAGGTGTGGCCCGAGCGCTACCCCGGGACTCCGCCGGCCTGACCCCGTCGATGCGTCGCGGACCCGTGCGCCAGCGCGGACCGCAGGCCGCGCGCTACAGGTCGGGACCGCGCCCGGGTGCGCCCGTCGAGCGCGCCTCCGCCTTCGGCGCCTCGGCCCTTTGCACCGGATCGAGCGCGACCTCTTGCGCCACGGCCACGGCCTGGGCCTCGGCCGCCTCGCGGTGCTGCGCCGCGCCCAGAACACCGCGCTCGCGCACGCCGAGGTCCTTGAGCACGGCCTCGGACCCGTAACACACGAGCACGTCGCCGACACCGAGCAAGGTCTCGGGCCCCGGTGAGCGCAGCGGCGGCCCGCCCGCGCGCGTGAGCGTCAGCACGAGCACCCCCTCGTCCGTCAGCCGCAGCTCGCGCAGCGTGTGGTCGGCGAGCCAGCTCCGCGGGCCGACCGCGATCTGGCCGATGACGTGGTCGCCGAGCTCCAGGAGCTCGGTCACTTGGCTCGGCGCCAGCCAGCGGACGCCGCGCAGCGCGCGCTGGATCGACCAATCGACGACGCGCTCGAGCGAGCGCAGGCGCCACATCAACGCGATCACGAGGACGCCGACCAAGAGCAGCGCCAGGCGCTCCGCCTCGGGCCTGTCGTCGCTCCGGATGAGCGCAGCGGCGATCGTGCCCATCGCAGCGGTCGAGCTGCCAAAGCCCGCCCACATCAGGCCCTGCAGGACTTGACGGCGCACGGGGTGGCTGACGACGTGCTCGGCCTCGGACGTCGTGAAGCCGACGTGCATGAACGCCGACTGCGCCTGGAAGCGCGCGACGTCGCGCGGCAGGCCGGTGCGCTCAAGGGCCAAGGCGCCCGCGCGGATCGCGACGAGCGCAAATACAAAGACGACCAGGAGCGCGACGAGCTCAGCCATAGTCTCTCACTTCGCCTGCGCTGCGTCAGCGCCGCACCCGCCGCCATGCGGATGGCGGCCAGACAACCCGCTCGGGGCGACCAATGAAGCGCTGCGTGAGCACTGGGCCGAACTCGCGACTGTCGCGGCTCCGCGTCGGGTTGTCGCCCAAGACATAGACCTCGTTCGGACCGCATTTGAGCTCACGGCCGACGCCGAACGTGCCGAACGCCGGCACGTGGATGTCGCGCTCCAGGCGGATCGCTCGAAAGCGCACGCGGGCTTCGTCGGCGCCGAGGAACGCGCGCTCGCCGAGCGCCGTGCCTTCGACGTCCACGCGCCCGTCGCCGTCGAGGTCCGCCGCGTGCGGCGTGTTCTGCCCGTAGGGGAAGCGCAGCGGCGGGGCGTCGTCGACCTCGGCGATGAGCTCGTCGTCGATGTTCGCGAACCTCACGTGGAACCACTGCCCGACCGGGACGTCGAACACTTGCGTCGTGGCAGGCCCCTTGCGCTCGCCGCGCAGGCGGCGCAGCGCGCCGGTCGCGGGCCCTGACTCGCGCGGGAGCTCCAAACAGAACTCCAGGCGGTCGCCTTGCTCTCGCAGCTCGAAGCGCAGGTCGCCGCCCCCCTCTACGACGAAGACGTCGGCCGACAAGATCAGGTCGTTCGCGGTGACCGTCCCCGCGACGAGCGTGCCATCGGCGTCGAGGTGGTCGTCATGGACGCCAGGGTGATAGCGCAGGAGCGACGCGTCGTATCGACCGTGGAGCGCGCGCGAATCGACCTCCCATGCGACGCCGCCGTCGGCGAGGTCGATGCGCGCCCAAGGGTCGTGCTCGGTGCCGCCGTGGTTCCATGCGTCCTCGACGCTGCAGAGGCGCGAATCGAAGACACACACCGGCGCCGGGCGCCCCGGCCCGAGGTCGAGCTTGCTCTCCACGCGCACGTCGCCCGAGGGCTCGATCAGCACCGTCTCGCCCGGGAGCCCCCAGACGCGCTTCACGACGGCCTCGCCGCTCTCGCTGCGAAACGCGAGCAGATCGAACCGTTCGGGCAGCGTGCGGTCCCAGCGCATGAAGACCCACTCGCCGGGCTTCAACGTGGGCCACATCGACCAAGACGCGACGGGGAAGACCCAACCGACCGCGACGCGCACAAACGCGAGCAGCCCGATGACGAGCGCCGCGGTCCACAGCAGCGCGGACAGGATGCGGCGCGCGCAGCGCGAACGCGCGCTGCTGCCGGGGACAGCGGGCGCGCTCACGTCGCCGCCCCCAAGATCTGGTTCGCAACGACCAAGTAGATCGCGGACCCCGAGATGTCGGACAGCGCGACCATGAACGGCCCTGCGACGATCGCGGGGTCGATGCCGAAGCGCCGGCAAACGAGCGGGATCGTGCCGCCGAGGAGCGCCGCCCACGCCACAGCGACCGCGACCGCGACACCGACCGCGAGCCCGAGCCCCGGGGACCGCGCCCCTTCGAGCTGGCCCGCCACGAGCCAGATCAACGTGCCGCAGATCAGCCCGATGAGCGCGCCGACGGCCCACTCCGCGGCCAGCACGGCCCGCTCGCGCTCGCGCTCGATCTCGCCGGTCGCGAAGCCGCGCACGAGGATCGTCGAAGACTGGATGCCGACGTTGCCGGCGAGCCCGATGATCAGCGGCAGATAGCGCAGGATCGCGCTGTTCCCGCCGCCGCCGCCGCCGAGCGCGGCCAAGATCTTCGCGCTGCCGAGGCCGCCGAGCACCGTCAGGACCATGAGCGGCATGCGTTGCCGCACGCGGACGAGGACCGGGAGGCGCGTCTGTTGACGCTCCGTGCCCGCGCCGACGAGGCGCGAGAAGTCCTCGTCGACCTCCTCTTCGAGGATCTCGGCCGCGTCGGCCGCAGAGATCACGCCGACGAGGAGCCCCGCGCCGTCGACGACGCCGACCGAATCGAGGCCGTACTTCGCGATGAGCTGGGCGACCTCTTCCTGGTCCTGGTTCGTCTGGACCACGAACGGCTCGACCATCACCTCCTCGACGGGGGTGTGGATCCGGGTCGTCAGGAGGTCACGGTCCGGGATATAGCCGACGGGGCGCTGGTCCCCGTCCAAGACGAACACGCCGAGGTCGGGCTCGGCGTCGTCCTCTTGCCGCAGCTCTTTGACGACGTCGCCGACGCGCTGGCCGAGGCGCGCAGCCACGAACTCCGTCGCCATGACGCCGCCCGCGGTGTCCGAGGCATAGGCCCGCAGGTCGCGCAGCTCATCCGCGGCCGCCGCCGGCAGCTGGGCGAGCGCGTCCGCGGCGCGACGATCGTCGACGCCGTTCAACAGGTCCGCCGCGTCGTCCGACGGCAGCTCTTCGATGAGCGCGCCCAGCGCGACCGCGTCCAAGCGCAGGACGAGCTGGCTCGTCAGGACCTCGTCCGCGTATTGCAGCACCTCGGCCTGGAGCGGCGCGGGCAGCTCTGCGAAGACGAGGTGACGCAGGTCGGTCGGCGCGTCGTGCAGCCACTCCGAGGCGTCCGCAGGGTGCACCGCGGCGAGCGCCCTCGCGGCGTCGACGAGCGACGACGCCAGGAGTTCGCGGAACGCTTGGCGCTCCTGCTGCAGGTCGCGTTCGGACATCGGGTGGACGCGGCCCTCGCGAGAGAGGGCCAGACGGGGGCCGGCGCTGGGCCGGCCGCGGGGCGGGTTTCGGGGCGGGAGAGATTAGCGCGTCCCGAGCCGCTGAGCGCGCCCGAGTCGCGGCTCCTTGGCGCGCGCAGACGAGCCTGGAGCGGGCCGCGCGACGCGGGCCAGGGCGCGCCGAGGCCGAGCCCCGCGATGGGCCACCCCATGGACCGCACGTCAGGCTTCGGCAGCACCATCGAGCCCTCACGCCAGGTTGGACTACAATGCTGGGTGAACATGGGACAGACGAACAGCGGCAACACGGCGGGCTCGGATCTCCACGCGGACCTGATCCACGATTGGAACGACGAGCGCCCGGGGCAGGTCTCCAAGGTCCAATTCGACGACGAGACCCTGCGCGACGGGCTGCAGAGCCCCTCGGCGAAGGACCCGAGCCTCGACACGAAGCTGCGCCTCGTGCACCTGATGAACGACCTCGGCATCGACACCGCCGACGTCGGCCTGCCGGGCGCGAGCCCGAAGGCGCGCGAGCACATCCTCGCCCTGTGCCGCGAGATGACCAGCCTCGCCATCACGCCGAACGTCGCGTGCCGCACGTTGGTCTCCGATATCGCGCCGGCGGTCGAGGTCGCGCAGGCGGTCGGCGCACCGGTCGAGGTCTGCGCCTTCATCGGCTCGTCGAAGATCCGCGCCTTCTCCGAGGACTGGGAGCTCGATCGCATGGTCCAGCTCTCACGCGACGCGGTGTCGTTCGCGGTGAAGGAGGGCATGCCCTGCATGTTCGTCACGGAGGACACGACCCGCGCGCATCCCGAGACGATCCGCGCGCTCTACACCGCCGCGATCGACGCGGGCGCCAAGCGCCTGTGCGTGTGCGACACCTGCGGCCACGCGACCCCGTCAGGCACCGTGAAGCTGGTGAAGTTCGTGAAGAGCATCATCCGCGACCTCGGCGTCGATGACGTCGAGGTCGACTGGCACGGGCACCGCGACCGCGGCCTCGGGCTCACCAACGCGATCGCTGCGATCCAAGCGGGCGCGACGCGGGTGCACGCGACGGCGCTCGGCGTCGGCGAGCGCACCGGCAACACCGAAATGGACCTGCTGCTCGTCAACTTGAAGCTGACGGGGTGGATCGAGAACGACCTCGCGAAGCTCGGCGAGTACTGCCAGCTCGCCTCTGAGGCGATCGGCATTCCCTTCCCGCCGAACTACCCGGTGTTCGGCGCGGACGCGTTCGAGACGGCCACCGGCGTGCACGCCTCCGCGGTGATCAAGGCGTATCGCAAGGGCGACGCGTGGCTCGCCGACCGCGTCTATTCAGGCGTGCCGGCCGGCCTCTTCGGCTTGCAGCAGAAGATCGCCGTCGGGCCGATGTCAGGCAAGAGCAACGTCACGTGGGTGCTCGAGCAACACGGCGTCGAGGCGACCGACGAGAACGTCGCGCGAGTCCTCGAGACCGCGAAGCGGACGCCGCGCAACCTCACGGACGCAGAGGTCCTGGCCGCTGCGCAAGCCTGAGGCCCGCGCCCGCGGTCCAGCCGCGGGCTCGAAGCCAACCGCGCGCAGGCGCGGGCTCAGTGGTGATGGCCGCCCGGGCCGTGCACGTGGCCGTGCGAGAGCTCTTCGCTCGTCGCCACGCGCACTTCGACGACGTTGATCTCGAAGTTGAGGCGCTCGCCCGCGAGCGGGTGATTGGCGTCGAGGATGACCTCGGCGTCGTCGACGCCGGTCACCGTGACGATGCGTGACTCCTCGGCCGACGGTCCGATGCGGAATTGCATGCCGACTTCGACGTTCTCCTCGGGGAATTCGGCGCGCGGCACGCGGGCGATCAAGCCCTCCTCGTGCTCGCCGTAGCCGTCGGCCGCGGAGAGCGACACCGACACTTCGTCGCCAGCGGCCTTGCCGAGCAGCGCCTGCTCGACGCCGGACAGCAGGTTCCCGTGCCCGTGCAGGTAGGCGAGCGGCGCGCGCCCTTCGGACGAATCAAAGATCGTCCCGTCGTCGCCCTTGAGCGTGTAATCGATGAGGACGACGGCGTCACGGCTGATCTGCATGTTCACGTAGGGGGAGAGCCTCAGGGGGCGCAGGGGAGGAGGCTGCGCTCCATGCAGTTTGGGCCGGAGTCCCTTGCGACGAAAGCAGAAGCTCGCGAAAGGGGCGCGCGTCCTTGGGACCCTGGTCGGTGCTACCCCAGGCGACGAACGGTCACGCTCGGGGGCGTCACCCAAGCCCGCCACAGGGCCTCGATCAGCGCCACGTCGACGCCGCCGGGCACGGCTGCCTCATCCAGGAGCACAAATCGATGCCGCAACGTCAACGTCGCGGCGCGCTCGACGCGGTGCTCGGTGAAGGCGCCGAAGCGGCCGTAACCACGCGCGTTGAAGACCGGCAGGGGCGCATCGGGCGCCGTGTTGGTCGGGTGCGCGAGCTGCGCGAGGACGTACCGCTGGTCGCCCGCGCGGAAGCGGGCCGCGCACCAGCGCGCCGTCCACGAATCACCGTCGTAGGGGTGGTCCTCGGCGTCCGCGGGCAGCAGGAAAGACGCCTGACGCCCCGCCTGGAAGTGCTCCTCCGCGAGCCGGACATGCACGCCCGCGTGCGCGGGGTTGCCGGCGAACGTCGTCGTGACACGCGGCGACAGCGCGCTCTCGACGTCGAAGACGAGCGCCCCGCGCGTCGGTCGCCACACGTCGCCGGTGCGGCGCTCGTCGGCGACCTTCACGCCGCCATTGCCGAGCCAGCGCTCGCGCGATACATGCCGGGCGCGCCAGGGGCCGCGCCGCTCTGCATCCAGGTCGAACGTGTCGTGCTCCTGGCGGGGACGCAGGGCCTCGTCGATCGTCCAGAGGTCGTGGCGCTGGTTACCGACGAGGATCCGGTCCCACCCGACGAAGACGCCGCGCTGGTGCGGATACGAGCCACCGGCGCCCTTCGTGAGCCAGCCCTCGCCGTGCAGGCCCGCCAGGTGATGGAAGGTCTTGAACGTGTCCGCGTGGCGCGCCGCGTCGTAGCCGAACATGAAGCCGAGGACGGGGACGCCCTCAAACCGCCACTCGCGGCCGCCCTCGATCGTATGCAGGGTGAACTCCGGCGCCGGGGCGCCCACCTGGGTCTCTGCGCCGACGAGGGCGGCGCGGACCGACGCTGCGCTGCCCGCGGGCACGGGAGCCGCCACCCAGGCGAGGACGAGCCCGGTCGGCGCACCGGTCGCGTCGCGTTCGACCTCGACCTGCAGCGCCTCAGGGGGACTGTCTGCCGCGAGCCGCGCGATGGCTCGCCGGACGCCGTTGGCCTCCTCGACGGTCAGGCCGGGGCCGACGGCGAGGCGCGCCTCCACCGGTCCGCCGGGGAACCCCTGGGCGCCTCCGGGGACGGACAGCTCGATCGCGAACGGCAGATCGCGCGCCGCGGCGGCCCGCGGCGCGCACACGGAGAGGGCCAGCGCGACCAAGGGGCCCAGCGCCGGGCGCACCCGTCGGCTCGAATCTTGCGCCAAGGCCCCGTTCAGCGAGCCAAGCGGACGGGCACCGCGACCTTTGGAGTCTCGCCAGACGAGGCGTCGCGAGCCGTCGCGCGCTCGCTAGGGGGTGTCGCCGCCGGTAACTCGTCCGCGGGCGGGAGCCCGTGATGGGCGACCCACGTGTTGTTGTACGCGCAAGAGAAACACCGGTGGAACATCCCGCGCTGGCGGCTCTGGCAATCCGGCTCGCTCACCCGGTGGGTGAAGAGGGCCACCCGTCCGTCTTGGCGGGTCGGGCACTGCCGCGTTTGGCCTTGTGCGTCGCTCATGGCACGTTCCTCTGGACGTCGGGCGCGGGGTGCGCCTCGTCAATGGCAGGCGGACTCTACGGTTGACATCGGCGATCGTGTGCGCCAGAAGGCCCCCGGATCAAGAAATCGTGGTGATTCGTCGCAGATGTTCCAAAGCCTCAGCCGCGGCGGCAGGCCCGCGGTGGGCGTCGCGGCTCAACTCGACGGCCGCGAGGCCCCGGAAATCCGCCGCTCGGAGCCCCTCCAGCGCGTCCTCGAGGTCCAGGCCGCCCCTGCCGAACATGCGGTGCTCGTGCAGCCCCGGCGGACAGTCCGCGAGGTGGACGTGCGCCAAGTCTGCCGCATAGGAGAGGGCCACGGACCGGACCGGGAGATCTCCCGTGACGACGCAGTGCCCGACGTCGAGAGTCAGCGCGAGCGCGTGCCCGGCCGCCTGCAGCGCGTCGCGCAGGAGGGCGTACCCCGCCGGCCGCTCGATGAACATCCCCGGCTCGGGCTCGAACGCGACGGTGATCCCCGCGGCCTCGGCGTGCTGGAGCACGCGCCCGAGCCCCTCGACGAGGCGGTCGAACACCCGCGCGCCGTCGCCGGAGCGCGACCCGAGCGCGCGCTCCAGCGTCGGCCCTGGATCGAGCGTGACCCCGCCCGGCGCGGCCCCCGCCCAGAGGGACACGAGGGGCGCGCCCAGGTCGACGGCCAGGTCGATGCAGCGTCGGTAGAAGTCGACCCGCCGTCCGCGCTCGGCGGCGCCAGGGTCGCAGAGGTTCGGCGCGTGCTTGTGGAAGGGGTCGAGGACAAAGCGCGCGCCCGCCTCGACCGCGAGCGCGAGGCTGAGCTCGTCCGCGAGCGCGCGCACTTCGCGCACTTCGCGGGCGTCGAGGCGATACGGATCGAGCTGCCCGACGTCCGGGGTGAGCGCGACGCCGCGGTAGCCGAGCGCCGCGAGGACCCGCAGCGCGTCCGTCGGTCGGTGGTGCGCGAGGCCGTTCGTGTTGTAGCCGAAGCGGAACGCAGGCTCAGCGCCGTTCGGCATCAGTGCTCCGCGTCGCCGCCTCGTGCGGGCTTAGGCGCTGACTGCGGCGCCGGCTCGGCGCCCGATCCACCGGCGTCGTTCGAGTCCCGCGGCGGAAGGTCGGGCGCGCGCGGGGCGGGGTCGGGCTCGCGGCGATCGATGATCGGCGTGACCGACACCGTCCCCGCTGGGGCGCCGAACCCGATGGAGGGTTCGAGCGCGCCATCACCACCCTCAGCGTCATGCCCGTCGCCGTGCCCGTCGCCGTGTCCGTCGTGATGGTCATCGTCGTGGTCCTCAGCGAGGGCGTTCGACCGCGACCTCGTCGCGCCGCCCGCCAATTGCGGCGCGCTCGGGTAGCGCAGGTCGAAGTCGGACTCGCGGGGCAGCTTGCGCTCGATGTCCCACTGCACCCGCCGCAGCTCTTGCTCGAGGCCCGCCTCGCGCCACATGCGCGCGACGACCTTACGCGCGCGCATGATCTGCGCGGCGGCGCGCATCGCGACCTCCGGGAGGCGCCCACCGAAGATCATCAAGGCGACCGCGCCGATCAGCACGAGCTCACTGATGGCCAAGGACCCGAAGATGGCGAGCGGCGGGGGCGCGGCGGACCAATGGAGCACAGTCACGGAGAGAGTCTACGTCGAGCCTCGCGCCGAGGGTGACGTCACCCCCGACGCCCGATGCCGCGGCGGCCCCGCTGGGGGTCGACCTGCGACGAGCCGTCACTGCCCGGGGGACCTGCGGGCCGCCTTCCGACGCGCCTCCTGCTCCGCCTACTGCTTCGCCCAATGGGCCACCCCTGGGGCCACCCTTTGAGACGCGGTCGGACCTACCTCGGGAGCCGCGCGAGCAGCGCGTCGAAGCGCGGGTCCCCTCGCAGCGCCTCGAGGGCCGGCGTGGACTCCAGCTCGGCGCGATCGTCGTACCCGTGTTCGACAGCGGCCGCCAGCCAGCGCAGCGCCTCGTCCGCGGCATGCTCGCAGTCGACGCCGTGCGGGAGCAGGTGCTCCTCGGCCTCACGCGCGCGGGCGTTCCGGACCTCGCACCACGCGTCCGCGACCAGCCGGAGCTCCCACGGGTGCCCCGCGTTGACCGGCTGGAGCGCGCTCGCGACGCGCTCGGCGTCGGTGAGGCGGCCGAGGTTGGCGAACGCGACGACTTGGTTGTAACCGATCTGAAACGCCGCGGCCCGTCCATCGACCCCCCCGCGTGTCCCTGCGTCGAGGGCCGCGAGCAGGTCCGCGGCGCGCGCGAGCGACGCCGCACCGCCGCTGAATCGTTCAGGCCCTACGTCAGGTGCATTGATCTGCACATTGGCGAAGTTGATCCAAGCCATGAGCGCGTCCATCAAGCTCGCCGCGTCGCCGGGGTGCGCCACGAGGATGCGCTCGGCCGACTCAGCGACCAGGCGCATCGCCTCGCGCGCCTCCGGCCAAGCGCCTTGCAGCTGCGCGGTGTGCGCCAGGAGGCCGCGCGCCCTGAAGCGCAGGACCTCGTAGTCGGGGATGTCCGGAAACTGCGCGACGAGCTCCGCGGACGCGGCGGCGCTGACCTCGAGGGCGGCCCGCGCGCCTGCGACGTCAGCGTTGTCCAAGAGCGCTGCCGCGAGGTCCAAGTCGAGGTCGGCGAGGTCCTCGCGCAGGCCTCGGTCGCCGGGCTCCAGGGCCAACGCGGCCTCGTACGCGGCACGCGCGCGGCGCAACGTCGGCAGGCGCTCCGGGGTGCCTAGCGGCGCCATCAAGCGGCTGTAGCGATGCCTGAGCGCGCGCCCCAAGACCTCATGGGGGCGGGCATCGTCCGGCCGCGCGCGCGCGAGGCGGTCTGCTTCCTCGATGCAAGCGTCAAACGCGTCGCGCGCCTCGTCGAAGCGCTCGCACTCGCCGAGGTTCATCCCGTAGTTGTTCAGGTGTGACGCGAGCGCGAGCTGATACTCGAAGCTCTCGGGGGCGAGCTCGATCGCCCGCCGCGCGGCGGCGAGGGCCTCCTCCATCGTTGCGATCGCCTCAGCGTGTCGGCGCAGCTGCGAGAGCGCGCGCGTCGCGCGGCTCAGGCCGACGCCGAGCTCGTGCCACGCGTCGGCCGTGTAGACCGCGCCGGAGGTCAAGGCGCGCAACAGCTCGTTCTGGTGGCGCTGCGCGGCGAGCGAGTCCTCCATGCGCCGCAGGTCGTAGAGCACGTCGCCGCGCGCGCGGTAGGCCTGTGCGGTCTGCGCGATCAAGCGCGCGTCGTCGCCACGGCGCTCCAGCAGCGCCTCGAAGGTCCCGATCGCGCGCTCGATCGCGTCGAGCCGCAGCGGCGCGAGCACCGGGTAACGAACGAGCGCGCGATCCGAGAACTGCTCGAGCAAGTGCTCGATGGTCTGTACCGCGAGCTGATAGTGCGCCTCTGCGCTCTCCGCGGACGCGCGCTCGCCGCTGAGGGCGACGCCGAGGTCTCGGTTGAGGTCCTGCACTTCGCGCAGGTGGCGCGATTGCAGCGCCGCAAACACGAGCGGACCACCGATGACGAGCAAGGCGCTGGTGGTCGCCGCGGTCACCGCCGCAGGGCGGCGGGCGACCAGGCGCGCGAACTTCGTCAGCGCGCTCGCCGGCCGCGCCGCGATCGGACGCTGCTCGAGCCATGCGCGCAGGTCCGCAGCGAACGCGCCGGCGCTGGCATAGCGGCGCGAGGGGGTCCGCTCCATCGCACACCCGATGATGGTCTCCAAGTCACGGGACAGCTCGGGGTTGCGCTGGCGCGGCCGCAGCGGCTTCGCGTCCATGATCTGCCGCCGGAGCTCTTCCGCCCGATTCGAGACGAAGGGCAAGCTCAGCGTCGCGAGCTCGTAGAGCGTCACCCCGAGCGAATACACGTCCGAGCGCGCGGTCGCTTCGCCGCCATCGAGCGCCTCCGGCGCCATGTAGGGCAACGAGCCGAGGATCGACCCCGTCCGCGTCAAGCGAGCGCCGTCCGCGATGGTGGCGAGGCCGAAGTCGACCAGCACGACGCGGCCGGAAGGGGTCAAGAGGAGGTTCGAAGGCTTGACGTCTCGGTGCAGGACGCCGCGTTCGTGCGCATGCTCCAAGGCCTCGGCGGCGGCGAGCGCGATGCGCGCCGCGGCGCCTTGCCAGCTGCCGCTAAAGAACTGCGCGGAATCGGACGGCCGCTGCTCCTGGCTCGGCATCGCGCGGCGCAGCGCTTCGGCGAGGTCCGCCGCGTCGAGGCGCGCAGGCTCGCGGTCCAGGAGCGCACGCAACGCACCATCGAGGGCGGCGCCGGGGACGTACTCCTGGGCAAAGTACGGCACCCCCCGCGCTTCGCCGACCGAATACACCGCGGCGATCCCGGGGTGCGACAGCCGCGCCGCGGACTCCACCTCCCGCCGAAACCTCAGCCGCGCCGACTCGAAGAAGACCTGCTCGGGTCGCACGACCTTGAGCGCGACGAGCCGTCCGAGGTCGAGCTCTTCCGCCAAGTGCACGACGCCCATCCCGCCGGCACCGAGGCGTCGGATCAGACGGAACTTACCGATGCGGACGTCCGTCTCTCCCTGGTCCGCGAGGCCGGTCTCGGCGAGCTCAGCGATCAGCGTGCACAACGCCTCGGCGTGCGCCGGCTCCGCGCGGCAGAGTTCATCCAGCACCTCGTCGGCAGGGCGGCTCTCGCTCTCCTCGAGATAATGGAAGAGCAGGTCTTCCACTCGGCTGCGCGGGAGGTCCGGGGGACACATTGGACTGTCCATGCTACCTGGCGGGCTGGCCGCGCCGTCGGCCCGCATTGCGGTACGAGGCAGCCCCAATCCTGGGCCTGGCGGGCGGCTCTCGCGCCGATGCATGTTTCGATTTCGACGCATCCCGACGCGGGACTCCCGGAACATGAATGGGGCACCCGCACGTCCCCACCTGCGGATAGAGTCAAGTGACCGTTGCAGCTCGCAACGCCAGGCTCTCTCGCTGACATGCGCCTTCTCCAGGCGTCAGGTTTGCGCAGAAACCACCCTAGCCGGTCCCTCTGGTCCTACGCCATTGCGTACGGCACACCAACATGTTCGCCGCCTCCTTCAATCTCAATCTCCAACGTTGCCTCGGCCTCGCAGCGCTGCTCGCGAGCTCGACCCTTGCGTCCGCTTTGCCCCAAGACCTCTACGAGCCGAATGACAGCTGCGCCGCCACGCCGCTGCTCCCCCCCGGCTTGACGACAGGTCTGACGATCGGCCCGGACGAGGACTACTTCCTCTTCGCGGTGCCGAACAACGCCGACCTCTACATCGATGTTCGCGATGGCCAAGGCACGTCGATCGACTGCTCGCTCTACGAGGTCGGCTGCGGCACCCTGCTCGCCGATGGCACGGGCGCGCCGCTCAGCTACTTCGACTGCGGCGGGGCCGCACGCGACCTCGTGCTGTACATCCCGGACAACGGGCAGAACAACGTGGACTACTCGATCGACCTGAGCGTCGTCGAGGTCGTCGACGACAACCTGGAAGACAACGACACGTGCAACTCGGGCGCGTTGGTCGCGATCCAGTCGTTCACGACCCCGAACCTCGTCGTCACGGGCTGCGACGAGGACTATTACGTCGCGCGCCTCCAGGCGCCGGGTGTCCAAATCCAGGTCGACCTGCTGTTTGCGCACGCGCAAGGCGACGTCGATCTCGAGTTCTGGGACCTCGGCTGCACGACGCTGCTCGGCAGCTCGACGACCATGGATGACAACGAGTCCCTGATGTACACGAACAACACGGCGGGCCCGATGGCCATCGTGATCCGCACGTTCATGAAGAATGGGACTGGCTGGGCGGACTACGCGTTGACCGCGTGCTTTGCGTCGACGAACGGCAGCCCCCCGAACAACCTGCCGCTCATTGGTGCGCAGGTCTGCGCGGGCCTGACGAACTCGACCGGACGTCCCGCGACGCTGTGCGCCCGCGGCAGTGACGTTGCGGCGAACAACTCGGTGTACTTCTATACGGTGGACCTGCCGACGGGCTCCGCCGGCTACTTCATCACGTCGCCGACGTTCAGCTTTACGCCGACGCCGGGGAACACGATGGGCAACCTGTGCCTCGGCAGCCCGGGTCGCTACTCGTACAACGTCCTCTTCACGCAGAACGGCAGCGCCGTGTTCTACCAACCGGACCTCGTCAACACGCCGGTCGCCGGCGGCACCTTCGGCGTGATCACCGCGGGCACCCGCCAGTTCTGGCAGTACTGGTACCGGGACTCGATCAACGGCATGTCAACGTCGAACTTCTCGAGCGCGCTCTGCATCGACTTCCTGTAGTCGAGCGACGCTTGGGAGCAGGGAGCGCGCTCCGTGCTTGCGTAGAGGGCGACGGCCCGGGCATTGCCCGGGCCGTCGCCATTTGATGCAGGGCGCGCGCTCGCGCGGCAGGTGGACCGCGCCCGCCGAGGCAGGAGAAATCCGACGGGCACGCCTTGGACACACAAAGTTCGTAGAGTGAGGTCGTGGACGGTGACTCGATCGAGAGCCTGACCGCCGCGGCGGCGGGCGGGGACAAGGATGCGCTGGAGCGCCTGCTCGAGCGGCATCTCCCTGAGCTGCACGCCTACGTCGAACGCCGGGCAGGCGCGATGTTGCGCGCGCATGAGTCCCAGTCCGACCTCGTGCAGTCGGTGTGTCGAGAGATCCTCCAGCACTCGGAGAAGTTCCAGCACCCAGGAGAGGGCGCCTTCCGGCGCTGGCTGTTCACGACTGCGCTGCGCAAGCTGAGCCACCGGCGAGACTTCATCATCGCCGACCGACGCGACATGCGCCGGCGCGAGGGCGCGCAACAGATCGGCTCGACGGACGGCGCACTCGAAGAGCAGTTCGTAACAGATCGCACGCCGAGCCACGAGGTCGCGCTGCAGGAAGAGATGTCGCGCATCGAGCGCGCCCTCGCGAGCCTCACCGACGAGTACCGCTTGGTGATCCAACTCTCAAGAGTCGAGGGCCTCTCACGCACGGAGGTCGCTGAGCGCATGCAGCGCAGCGAAGGCTCCGTCCGCATGCTGTTGCACCGAGCGCTCGCGGCGCTCGCGATCGAGCTCAAGGAGCCAGCGCCAAACGATCGCGACTGAGCCGCCCGCTGGCATCAGCCCGGGAGCCGCTCGGGGCGCTGCTCGACAGCGCACCAAGCCTCGCGCGCGCTCCTCGACGAACACAACGCGGCAGGCCGCAGGCGCTCAGATCGAGCGAGGCGTCGCCGGAGAACGCGACACGCTGCGCGGTCGAGTCCACGTCGAGGCAGCGCCTAGGAGTCTGGGCGCTCCCTGCGGTTCCAACTGGACCTGGTCCTCGTCCCCGCGCTCAGCGCTCGTTGAAGCCTTGACCCGCCAGGATCTTCGCGGCGCATCGCTCCGCCCGCGCTGCGCGTGTCTCGGCTTGTTTGGCGCCCGCCACGTGCAGGATGTGGCTGCGGCGGCGGCCGGGGGTGAGCGCATCGAACGCCGCGCTGAGCGCCGGGTCCGCGTCGAGCCTCGCTTGCAGCTCCAGGGGCATCGGCTCCGGCGCCGCCCGGAACGAGACCTCTCTGCCCGAGCGCTCCAATGAGATCGCCGCTGCGAGGAACTCGGTCGCGAGCTTGCGCTGCGCGTGCACTTGCTCGATTGAGTCGAACCGGAGCTGACGCACCGCCTGCGAGTTCGGCCCCGGCGCGACGAGGACGCCGCGCTCATCTTGGAGCAAGACGCCCTTGAAGAAGCCCAGCGCGCAGCAATCCTTGAACGCCGATAACATCACGACGTTCTTGCCCTCCAACGTGTAACAGGGCGAGCCCCACTTCATCTCCTCGGTCAACCCCGACTGCAGCAACACCTCGCGCAGCGCCGCCAACTCAGCGGTCCACCGATGCACCTTGCACCGCGGGGTCTGGTACAGCTCACAC